>JAZKAL010000005.1:0-37044 GCA_040389205.1 Bacteroidota bacterium | reverse complement strand
AATCTAAAATCTAAAATCTAAAATCTAAAATCTAAAATCTAAAATCTAAAATCTACTATCAATAATAATTCTAAATAACATATATCCCTTGTAATAAACTTATTTAGCTTTGCGTTTTGTATTTTTGTAACCTGTAATACAGTGTAAATATCAATTAATGAAGAAAAGCTCAATTATAGGTATCGTTGTTATTGCTATCGCCATCGCGGTTATTATCAGCACCTATTCAAATACAAGTACTTACGGTTCTTTTAACGATGCAAAATCCACTAAAAGTGAATTGCACGTTGTGGGGCGTTTAAACAAAACAAAAGAATTGTTTTACGATGCCACTAAAGACGCCAACTACTTCTCTTTTTACATGAAGGATAACAAGGGCGAGGAGTGCAAGGTAGTTTACAATGGCACTAAGCCGCAGGATTTTGAACGTTCGGAGCAAATTGTACTTACCGGTAAAATGACCGGCGGCGAGTTCCACGCTTCAAAAATTTTAATGAAATGCCCGTCTAAATACCAAGACAACAAACTTAATGTTACCGAAGTGAGCGCCAAAAAGAGCGCCAGCATATAATTAAATTTAATGGATACAGTTTTTAAAGGCGAGCACCTGTTACCCGGGCAGCTGGGCCAGTTTTTTGTCGTACTTGCATTTGGTGCAGCCCTTTTTTCATTTATCTGTTATTTTTTTGCCACGCAAGAGACTGTAGCCAAAAGCGATAATTCGTGGTTGCGCCTTGGCCGTATAGGTTACTGGTTAAACACCGTTGCTATTATAGGCATGGGTATTTGCCTTTTTTATATCCTTTATCATCACTATTTCGAATATCATTACGCGTGGTCTTACACCTCTAAAGACCTGCCGGTTTACTACCTTATCTCGGGTTTCTGGAACGGGCAGGAGGGTGGCTTTTTGCTGTGGATGTTTTGGGAAGCCGTATTAGGTAATATCCTCATCTGGAGGGCAAAATCATGGGAAAAACCGGTAATGACAACGCTTGCACTATCGCAGGTGGTATTGGGTACCATGATACTGGGCTTGCAAATTGGCAGCGCGCATATTGGCAGTTCGCCGTTTATGCTGCTGCGTAATTCGGGTATCGAAGGGCCTATCTTCCAAAACCCCAACTACCTTTCGTTTATAAAAGACGGTAAGGGCATGAACCCCTCGTTGCAAAATTACTGGATGATCATCCACCCGCCAACGCTGTTCTTAGGTTCAGCATCGTTAGTTGTGCCATTTGCCTACGCGGTGGCCGGCTTATGGAAAAGGCGCTATCAGGAGTGGGTGCAACCCGCTATACCGTACGCGCTTTTCGCTTGTATGGTATTGGGTACAGGTGTTATTATGGGCTCGTTTTGGGCTTACGAATCGTTAAACTTTGGTGGCTTTTGGGCCTGGGACCCGGTAGAGAACGCTTCTATCTTCCCGTGGCTTGTATTGGTTGCCGCTGTGCACGTACTTATTGTTTATAAAAATACAGGTCATTCTTATTTTACCGCTACATTTTTAACGTTGGTAGCATTCGTGCTGGTTTGGTATTCATCGTTCCTGGCCAGGAGCGGGGTACTGGGCGAATCATCCGTACACGCCTTTACCGATCTTGGCCTGTTCTGGCAATTAGTTATTGGTATCCTGGTTTTCCTGGGTATTACGGTTTACCTGCTTATAAGCCGTTTCAAAGAAATGCCTATCACCAAAAAAGACGAAGAGACCTACTCGCGCGAGTTTTGGATGTTTGTAGGCGCTATCTTCCTTGGCCTTTCTTGTTTCCACCTGGTATTGGTAACGTCTATCCCGGTTTGGAATTTGGCTTTTGGCACTAAAATGGCGCCACCAACAGATCCTGTTAAGCATTATAACGTTATACAGGCATCGTTCGCGGTCATCATCGCGCTGTTAAGCGGTTTTTCGCAGTTTCTTAAATATAAAAAGACCGATACCACCCGTTTTTTCATTACTACGCTGGTGTATTTTGGTTTCGCCGCGCTGGTAACCGCTTTGGTGGTTTATGCAACAGGCTTTTACAAGCTGCACTTTGTATTCATCATTGTAATGCTTTGCTCTATTTACACCATTGTAGGTAACGGTAAAATATTGGCCGATGCTATAAAAGGTAAGTTTAAGCTGGCCGGTTCGGCAGTGGCGCATATCGGTTTCGGCCTGCTGTTGGTTGGTGCTTTAATATCTGCAGGTACTAAAAAAGTAGTGTCAGAAAACCTAACAGGCGAACAATATAGCGCCGAGTTTGCGAAAGACGAGAACCCAAAAGAAAACATCCTGCTTTATAAGAACGAGCCGCTAAAAATGGGCGAGTACATGGTAACCTTTACCGGCGATACTGTTGAAGGCGCAAGCCATTTCTTTAATATATATTATAAACGTATTAAAGATGGTAAGCAAACCGAAGCTTTTACATTGAGGCCAAACGTGATACAGGCGCAAGGCGGTATGTCGTCAACGCCCGATACCAAGCACTACCTTTTCCATGACCTTTACACCCATATCACCATGACCAATGTGATCACCACCGGGCCAAAAGAGGAAGAGGGTGAGCATGGCAGCGAAAGCGACGATAAGGAATATGATGCCCCTGTAGCGCACGAAATTGCAATTGGTGATACCATGACCTACCGCGATGGTATTATCGTTTTAAAAGGCTTAAACAAGAATGTTAAATTGCAAAACATCCCAATTACCGATAAGGATGTTGCTGTTGGCGCGCAACTGGAGGTTATCAGCCACGGTAAAACCTACCAAAGCGAGCCTGTTTATATGATAAAGGGCCGCGCAGTGTTCGATTTTGGTAAAAAAATTGAAGATGCAGGTTTAAAACTGCGCTTCACCAAAATTATCCCGGGTGCTACGTTGGCCGATGGTAAGGTAGAAATTACCGTTTACCAGCAGCCCGAGAGCAAAAAGAAATTTATTGTGATGAAAGCCATCGAGTTCCCGTACATCAACTTCCTATGGGCCGGTACCATCATCATGATCATCGGTTTCTTTATGTCGATCTTGAGAAGGAATAAAGAGGTGAAGACAGTTTAAGAGCCCCAACCTCATGATGGGGGAGCAGAATATTTTAAGGCCACGGAGTTTTCTCTGTGGCCTTTGCGTTTTAAGGATTTTAGCGTTTTCTTGGGCTTGTCTGTTGCAAATAATTTCTTCGGAAACACATCTATTGAAGTGCGGTGGGCCGACAAAACCCCTAGGCCGATGCGTAAAGGCCGGTGCGAGCAAGGATTTTTTTGTCTTGATCTTTTGCTTCCTTTTGTATCAAGACAAAAGAAGTAGCCCCTGCGGCAATGAGCAGACTGACGGTAATTAAGCAAAAACTTTTCATACCTGCCGTACAAACAACAATAAATCCGGTAAGTAATGCATATTGAATTTAGTAGTGTTGAATTACAGGTAGGATTGCAATGGTCTGAAAAGCTGGCGTATTTGTAACTGTGATTTCAATTGCTTAAACTGCATCAAATACCAATCATGAACTTTAATCAGCCATCACCAGCTAATAAACCAAGCTTTAAAGCAATTAAGATCATTCATCTGGCCTTGCTTGCGGGGCAATGCCTGTTTGCCGGTGTAACCTTATTTCTTAATAGTACCAAAACTGGTTTTGATACCTCAAAGGACAAAGAATTTCTTTTAATCGCGATAATATTAACTGTAGGAGGTTTTTTTGCGGGTAATTTACTTTACAAACAGGTATCCGGCGTTGCTGCAAAAAAAGTGACATATCAGGAAAAGATCATGACTTATCAATCGGCGCTCATCATCAGGTATGCGCTTTTAGAAGGGCCATCTTTGTTCTGTATCGTATGCTATTTCCTTACAGCCAATTTGATATTCCTGCTTATTTCCGGCGCGATCATCATCTACTTTATTACTTTAAGGCCTAAAGTAGATACCATAGCCGAAGAACTAAGCCTCACTTATGAAGAAAAAGCAGGGTTAGAGAACAGCTAACAAGTAACGGCAAAGCCTAAACTAAAGCCCTAAAAGCGCAAGTGTAAACCTCATTAAGGACTATAGGGATCAAAAAGGCTTAAATCCAAAATCGTAATTCTAAAATCCGAAATAGGGTGTCCCATTCTGTCCCATTTTTTCAATAATGGGACACCCCTTAAAATTCGCATAAGTTGTTGTATATAAATATAATACGTTCAATTTTGCATAGTAACACTTTAACTAAAGGTGAAAATTTATATTTTGTAAAGTGTTGTTTGTTAATACTTTATAGTTTTGTCTCGCGGTGCGTCATAAATAGTGGGACACCCGGGTTGTGAGTGGTTGATTGGGTGAGTGGTGAGTAGTTTGCAAGGTATAAATCACATCAATTGTCACCGTCATACAACCACTCTCTATTTAACCATTCACCACTCACCACCTTGCCAACATCCCTTAACTTTTCCACAATCCCTGTATTACGAGGGCAATCATTTAAATTAGCAGATTATTAAAACTGGACACCACCTTGGCTAAGAGCGAAACCAAAGAAACCCCCTTAATGCAGCAATATAATGCCATAAAGGCTAAGTACCCCGGTGCTTTGCTGCTGTTCCGCGTGGGCGATTTTTACGAAACCTTTGGTGCCGATGCCATTAAAGCCTCGGGCATTCTGGGCATCACGCTTACCCGCCGTGCCAATGGCGCCGCGTCGCATATCGAGCTGGCCGGTTTCCCGCACCATTCGCTGGATACTTATCTGTCTAAACTGGTTCGTGCAGGTCAGCGTGTTGCCATCTGCGACCAGCTGGAAGACCCCAAGACAACCAAAACCATTGTTAAACGCGGCGTTACCGAACTGGTTACCCCCGGTGTGGCCACCAGCGATAACATATTGCAGCAAAAGAGCAATAATTACCTGGCCTCGCTATATTTTGAAAAGAACAGCATCGGCATAGCGCTGCTGGATATTTCTACCGGCGAGTTCCTGACCGCGCAGGGCAATACGGGGTATATAGATAAGCTGTTGCAAAGCTATGCACCAAGTGAAGTGATCTTCCCCAAAAGCCGCCAGCACGATTTTAAAGATACCTACGGCGACCGCTTTTATACCTATACCCTTGATGAATGGCCCTACAGTGGCGATTACGCGCAGGAAACACTGCTTAAGCATTTTGGCGTAAAATCGCTTAAAGGCTTTGGGATCGAGAAACTGAGTTTAGGCATTGTAGCTGCCGGGGTAGCGCTGCACTACCTGAACGAGACCGAACACCGCAACCTGCAGCATATCTCGGCCATTGGCCGGATAGAGGAAGACAGGTACCTGTGGCTGGATAGGTTCAGCATCCGTAACCTGGAGCTGGTGGGTTCATCGAACGAGAACGCGCTTACATTGGTTGATGTACTAGACCATACCTGCTCGCCCATGGGAGCACGTATGCTGCGCCGGTGGATTGTGATGCCGCTAAAAGAAATTAAGCCCATACAAGACCGCCTGGGTGTTGTAGAATACCTGATAGAACAGGAGGAATTGCGCGAAACCCTGCAAAACCAGATCCGCCAGATAGGTGACCTGGAAAGGCTGATCTCTAAAATAGGCCTGCAAAAAGCTAACCCGCGCGAGGTTTGCCAGCTTAAGAAGGCTTTGGTAGCTATCGAGAGCATCAAGAAACTCACTATGGAGTCGGCCAGCGAGCCGATGAAGGCTATTGGCGAGCAACTAAACCCCTGTACTTCCATATCCGAAAAAATTGCCCGCGAATTGCACCCCGAGCCGCCTGTAATGATGGTAAAAGGATCGGTAATGAACGAGGGTATTAATGAGGAGCTCGACCGCCTGCGTAAAATAGCGTTTGGTGGTAAAGGCTACTTATTAGAGATCCAAAAACGCGAGGCGGAAGCAACCGGCATCCCATCGCTAAAAGTATCGTTCAATAACGTGTTTGGATATTACCTGGAGGTAACGCATAGTCACCGCGATAAGGTGCCAACCGACTGGATCCGTAAGCAAACGCTCGTAAACGCCGAACGTTATATCACCCCCGAACTGAAAGAATACGAGGAGCAGATATTAGGTGCCGAAGAAAAGATCCTGGTTCTGGAAACCAAGCTTTACAACGACCTGCTGTATGCCCTCGCCGAGTATATTAAACCCATCCAGCTAAACGCAATACTGATAGCCCGTTTGGATGTGCTGCTTAACTTTGCCACCATATCCATCAAAAACTACTACGTTAAACCCGATGTAAACGATAGTAAGGTGCTGGATATAAAAGGTGGTCGCCACCCCGTGATAGAAAAGAACCTGCCGCTGGGTGAGGAGTACATTACAAATGATGTATACCTGGATTCTGATTCGCAGCAAATTATAATCATTACCGGGCCTAACATGGCGGGTAAATCGGCTTTATTGAGGCAAACCGGGCTTATTGTGCTGATGGCGCAAATGGGTTGTTTTGTGCCCACTAAAGCGGCTTCGGTTGGTTTGGTGGATAAGATCTTTACCCGCGTTGGCGCGTCAGATAACGTATCGTCCGGCGAATCTACCTTTATGGTGGAGATGAACGAAACGGCCAGCATCCTCAATAACCTTAGCGATCGCAGTTTGATATTGCTTGATGAGATAGGCCGTGGTACCTCCACGTATGATGGGATCTCGATAGCCTGGTCGATAGGTGAGTACCTGCATAACCACCCAACCGCAAGGGCTAAAACGCTATTTGCGACACACTACCACGAGTTGAACGAATTGAGTAATAGTTTTAATCGTATTAAAAACTACAACGTATCGGTAAAAGAAGTTGGGCAGCAGATCATCTTCCTGCGTAAGCTGGTACCCGGTGGCAGCGAGCACAGCTTCGGGATCCACGTAGCTAAACTGGCCGGCATGCCCCAAAAAGTATTAAGCCGCGCCAATGAGATACTAAAGAAACTGGAAAACGAACGCACCGGTGGTGAGCATATTAAAGAGAGCATCCGAAAGGTGCAAAAGCAGGCCGTGCAGATGCAAATGTTTTCGATAGATGACCCGGTTTTGGTAAAGATCCGCGATACGCTGAATAACCTCGATGTAAATACCCTAACCCCTGTAGAAGCTTTGATGAAGCTGGATGAGATACAAAGGGTGATAAAGGGGTAAGTAGCCCCACCCAAACCCTCCCCGAATGAGAGGGCTTTAAATTCGGTTGCTATTGTAATGGTAAGGAGGGCTGTTGATATGTTTATAATTCCTCTTGTGACGTTCAGCTGTTAACAAATAACTTAGCATATGCTAATACCTCGCCATTTACGTTTACTGTTATTTTTTGCTGCCGCAATAGTGTTATCGGCTTGTCATTCTAAAAAACTTACAGTAAGGAACGGCGACCCACTCAAAATGGAAAAACCTGACAAGGATGTGGCTGATAAATATGCGACCTTAATGGGTATCGACCGCAGCAATATTCAAAACGGGCGCCTTTACAATTTTATTGACGAATGGTACGGTACTACATACCGTTTTGGAGGGCTTGATAAAAGTGGTATAGATTGCTCGGGCCTGGCTTTTTTATTAGAGCAGCAGGTTTACGGCATTACCCTGCCACGGATGACAAGTAAACAAGTACTGGTAATTAAACGCAAATACGAGGAAGAATTAAAAGAGGGCGACCTGGTGTTTTTTGACTTTGATGGCAAGCAGTTTAGCCATGTAGGCGTGTACTTGCAGAACGGGTATTTTGTGCATGCCAGCACCCGCAAGGGCGTTATGGTAGCCCGCCTGCACGATAACGGCATCTACAAGTTCTTCTCTCGCGGGGGGGCAATAACCGATACTGCTTCGGCACAGGTAGAATAATACCTTTCGCTTAAATATTATTTATAATTTTGCCCTTATGTCTGATCAAAAAAACGACTACTCTTTCTGGACTAAATATAAGCGTTATGCAGGTAACGAAATATTACTGTATGTCATCATGATCGTTGGGATCATCCTCGGTATCATTATTTTTAGCTAATTAATTTTTCACTAAAGCCATAGTATAGTTGTCGGCATCGGCAATTTGCTGGTAAAAAGCTACCAGGTCGGGGTAGGTGTCCTTGCTGTAAGTTCCGTCTGTAAGTTCCACCCTGCGTTTAAAGGTTAGTTTACCATCTGCAAAAACACTGGTTATCTTAAATTTACCAAAGGGTTTGGTCATGCTAACATTAAGCGGCTCCATATCCGGTTTGTAGCCGGCGGGTAGGGTGTAAACTATTTCATCTTCATCTATATAACCACGGTTAATATAAACAGGGTTGGTACGGTTACGAATATCGCGCACGCTGCTGCTGCGGTTTAACGGGTTAATTGAAAAGTAAAGCTTCCCGTTGTCACGCGACGCAAATTCATAAGCATTAAATACCAGGCTTTCGGTTGCTACAGGCATTTGTTTTTTATCCTGTTTAATTTCCAGCTTCTCTACATTAAGGTTATTGATATGCCCGTACATCTTTTGAATGGCTTTTATCTGCTCTTTTAATGGTTCATCAACCAGGCTTTCGGGGTTGTCATATTGTGTTCCTTTATAAATAGTAGTTATAGTGCCGCTAAGCTCACCGTCGGCTGCAATCGTTAAATTAGCTTTGCGGGTTTGCAAATTATCGGCAGCGGTATATTTTGGCGTATGCAGCAGTTTACCGCCTTGTGGGGTACAGGCCAGTACAGTGCGGTCATCGGTAAAGTCGCCTAAAAATCCGAATGGGATCTTTTGATTGGTGCATTCTAAAAATGTAGTATCGTTTTTTAGGGGGAGGCAAAGTATAACATGGTTGCCCTGTCCCATGCTGGCAAAATCGTCAATCATGCTAATTTTGGCATTGTCGCCCTCCACCACACAGTACCACGATTCTATATCCGCAGCCTTAAGTAAGGCTTGGGTATAATTAACCAGCGCTTTACAATCGCCATAGCTAAGCCGGTCCACATCGCTGGCTAAAAACGGCTGATAGCCGCCTATGCCTACCTGTACGCTTATGTACCGGGTTTTAGCCTGCATATATTCGTAAATCTTTTTGGCTTTTTGCTTAATATCAGTGATTCCTTTGGTAAGCTCTTTTACCGTGGCAATGGTAGCAGGGGGTAGCGTTTGCCTGTTGGCAAGCAGTTTCTCATAGTTCCAGCGGCCAAGTTCGTTCCAGTTGGTAAAGCTGCCGCTGATGCCCGCGTAAACAAATTTTTGGGGTGCAATTTTTACAGTGCTTAAGTAAGTGTCCTTAATAGGGCTGTAAGGTTCGTAACGAACCGCTTTGAGGTTGTTAAGCTGCCATGTGTAGGTTTTAAGCCCATCTTTTGTGGTGCCGGTCACCATTCTGGCAGGCATGTTTATCTCTTTATACCTTATTTCAAAATCTGGTTTACAGGCAAACGTATACGAGCTTTTTTCTACAGCCAGGCCGGGGTATGGGTTGGGTTTCCAATCGCGAAAGTTTAGGGTTTGCTTCGATTTCAGGTCGTACTCATACTCGATGGTATAGGGGTAAGAGCCTATCGACGGGATATAATGCTTAACCCGCGAATCTTCAAACAGCGAAAAATCGTTAGAGGCATCCTGGTCTTCAAAATTCTTTTCAGAAAACTTGCTGGTTAGTTTGCCAAATTCATCATAAACGGTCCCCTTTATACCTTTAATAACGTTGCTTCTATCGTACCAAACCGCAATGTGCGCAAGGTCGTCGCCGTTTTTATTTAGTACGGTAATAGCGGTTTTAATATGATATAGCGTATTGCCGCCGTCAACCTGTGTATAAACGTTTTGGTCGCGTATTACGGCGCTTGCATATGGCAATAGGTCTTTAGGTATTTTGCTTACCTCATAGTTTACCTGCGCATTAACCAACGTTGTTGCACCCAATAGATACAATAATATAAAAATCTTCCTCATCACTTTTTCCTGATCACTATCTCCGCTTTTTCCGACGAAATGATTTTATTGTAAAGTTCCTTTAAATAAGGGTATTCCTCGGGCGCGTAAACAGACTTTGCGAATTGGATTACATTTGAATAAGTGAATACATTATCCGCGCCGCTAAACTCCGTTATAAACTTGCCTCCGTTGTTTGGCAAAGCTACACCACCTGCTTGCGGCGAACTCTCAATGGCATACCCTGCGGGCAGGCGCATGGTTAAGGTATACCTGTCGTTTGATGATACACCCCAATCCACCGGGTAGGTACGTTCCTGTAATTTAAAAGGGTTAGTGGTATATCTGTTAAATAAAACCGGGTTAAAAGCTAAACGGTTATGGTTTAGATTGTCAAACACATCAATCTCAACTTCATATTGTTCGCCAAGCGGCTTATCAAGGCTGTCTACATTGGTGATGTTAGATTTCAGGATCTTTGTCCTAACTAGTTTCTCGTCAAGGTTTTCCACGTACTCATCCACCGTATTGAATTTTTTAATCTCTTTACGTTTATTAAAGGCGGCATACCCCATTGAATAGGTGGTAATGGTACCCTTAAGTTTACCATTTGCTTCCAGCGTAAAGTCAAGGTTACTGGTGGTGTTTTGGTTCTGTTTT
This sequence comes from Bacteroidota bacterium, assembly GCA_040389205.1. GTDB lineage: Bacteria > Bacteroidota > Bacteroidia > Sphingobacteriales > Sphingobacteriaceae > Mucilaginibacter. Next base: position 26,556 of record JAZKAL010000005.1, on the reverse strand, counting down.
GCAACAAGATCTGTCCAGTAAGATGGCTTATCGAGGCTCATTACCCGGCCCTGGTCGTTAAGGCATTTTACCGGCAGCATGCCAAACGGAAGCATAGGGTCGGTAGCATCAAGCAGGTAAGTTTCGTTGCCGATGGTTGCTTTGGCTATCACGTAATTAAATTCGTTTTCTACCGGGTAAAGCCTGTTAACCAAACCGTTACCACGTGTAGATAAAAGTACCGCATCGGTTTTAATTCCTGCCGAATTTAAGGCAGCCGTTAAAGCTAAATTTATGTCCGCTACATCGCCAGTATGTTTATCAAGCGCTTTTTTTACACCATCGCTGCCGCGGGCGTTTATCTCGTTCCATTTAATGTTTTTTTGTATGTACCTGTATATAGCTACAGCCTTATCCATTTCGGTAGTTTTACCTGCAATTATCGGGGCTATATAAGGGTTAAGTAAGTTCTTTTTTATTTGCGAACCAAAGTATTCGCCGTGTTTAAAATTGTAGTCGATGTCCTTCCATTCCTTCGTTTCTTTATTTTTAGTACCTGTGTAAGGGTTTGTCCATTCCTCCAGGGTAAAATATACGGCTGATAAAAAGTTTTTGGAAGATGTCATGTAATCCTCCTCAATAAAAGCCGGTATATCAGTCATGCCATAAATAAGATAAGAGCAATCGCATATCGAGCCGTGGCTGCTAAAACATTGCTTTTCTATACTGGCTTTACTGTTTGTAAGTTTAAGCGGGCCGCGGATCAGGGCTTTAAATGTCCAAAAAGCGGGGATATGAACTTCGTATTGTGAGTTCATCTTTGGTATATCATCCTGAAACTCCCATGCGGGCATCCTGCCAAAACCTTGCAGTAATTTAGTGTAAGTATACTCAACTATACAACCCGGGCGCAGGTTGGGCATTGCAAACTTTACCGTTTTCCAGTATTTGTTTTCGGTGGTGGTGTATATTTTAGATCGCTCTAGTTCGGCGGTTTGTATAGCGCCGTTTTCATCGGTATAAGTAGTTATGCCTTTTATATCGGTAACTTCATCGTGCGTATCATCACTATCATAATATGAAACGGTTACGGTGCCTTTATTAAAGCCTTTTGTATCCAGTATTTTTATTTTGGTGTGATACTTAAAAAATGTTTTTATATGATCGTCGCCGGCTATATCTATACGCGATGAACCGAATTCGTTTAGGACTACGGCGTGTGCAGATGTATCGTTTTTATAGTTTTTGAGCTGCATTTCCTCTACAGTAAACTTACCGTATGGGAAATCCTGAGCGGATGCAATTGTGGTGAAAGAAATGAATACCAGTAGGTTAAGTAGAAATTTATTCATGTAGTTTAGGTGTTTTCAATTGACCTGAAAATATGAATAATTCTCCGATATTTCTCACCAAAAATAGTGTGCCGATAATTTTAAGAGTTTTACCACCTTTGTAGTACTGATAAGCAAAAATGAAATTACAATTAAAACGCCCTTTGGCCTTTTTCGACCTGGAAACTACCGGTACCAATATTGGCGCCGACCGAATAGTAGAGATATCTGTTATTAAGCTTAACCCCGATGGAAGTGAGGATGTTAAGACCTGGCGCGTACACCCCGGGATCCCTATTCCGCTGGAGTCGTCATTGGTACATGGCATTTACGACGAGCATATAAAGGACGAAAAACGTTTTCATGATCTTGGGCAGGATATTGCCGACTTTATACACGACAGCGACCTGGCGGGCTATAACTCTAACAAGTTTGACATCCCGATGCTGATGGAAGAGTTTTTACGCGCAGGTGTACAGTTTGACCTGGATAACCGCCATTTTGTGGATGTGCAAAACATTTTTCACCAGATGGAGCAGCGCACCCTAAAAGCCGCTTACCAGTTTTATTGCGATAAGCAGATCATTAATGCCCACTCTGCCGAGGCTGATACCCGCGCCACGATGGAAGTTTTGCTGGCACAAATAGAGCGTTACGAAAACCAGGAATGGGAAGATAAAAAAGGTAACAAGAGCATCCCTGTTGTGGGCGATGTAGAGGCTTTACACAAGTTTACCAACCTGAGCCGCCCGGTTGATTTTGCGGGCCGTATGGTTTATAACGAACAGGGTGAAGAACTGATAAACTTTGGTAAGCATAAAGGCAAACGGGTAGAAGATGTGCTTAATGTTGAGCCAAGCTACTACTCGTGGATGATGCAGGGCGATTTCCCGCTTTACACCAAACGCAAACTGGAAGAGATATACAAACGCTGGAATGCAAAAAAGGCGGCTGAACGCCAGCAAGCTAGGCCTGCGCAACAAGCCCAGACACCCGCCCAGCAACAACAGGCGACAAAACCATCTTTCCAGAACAACAGCCCTAAAAGCAGCCCGCAATTAAATACGCAGCCTTTTAAAAAGAAGGAAGAACCTGCTAAACCTGTTGATGATGATATGCTGGCACAGCTGGCCATGAAATTCGGTAAAGGGAAGTAGAGATTAGTTTTTAGCGTCTTTATTCTCCACGCCTCAAACACGCGCGTCATTGCGAGGTACGAAGAAATCTCTTTAGGACAATTATACACCTTGCATAAGGGATTTGCTCAAAGAGATTGCTTCGTACCTCGCAATGACGTTTTTTTCTTATTTCTAGTCACTTTTTTTCAAAAACTGTATATTCCTCGTCAAGCCCTCAAACTTCGTACGTTTAACCGGCGAGTTTTTAAAAACCTTTTGAAATACATCAGTCGTAATATCTTCCCAATCTTCTTTTTTTAAGCCGTGTAATTCGGGGTGAGGGGCAAATGATGGTTCGTTATGGATAACAGAGAAGCGGTTCCAGGGGCAAACATCCTGGCATATATCGCAGCCAAACATCCAGTTATCCATTTTACCTTTAAACTCCTGCGGTATCTCGTTCTTCAGTTCAATAGTGAGGTAGGAGATACAACGGCTGCCATCAACTACGTAAGGGCCAACAATGGCATCGGTAGGGCAGGCGTCTATGCAACGGGTACAGGTGCCGCAATGGTCGGCGGTAGGCTCAATATCATATTCCAGTTCAATGTCCACGATCAGCTCGGCCAAAAAGAAGAAGGAACCCGCCTGTTTACTAATCAGGTTACTGTTTTTTCCAACCCAGCCCATACCGGCCTTTTTAGCCCAGGCCTTGTCCAGTACCGGTGCGGAATCTACAAATGCACGCCCGCCAACCTCGCCAATTTTTTGGTCGATGACCTCCATTAACTGCTTTAACTTATCTTTAATAACCGAGTGGTAGTCAGCCCCGTAAGCATATTTGGAGATCTTTGGCGCAAGTGGGTCTTGTTGCCTGGTATCGGTATAATAATTTAATCCGAGCGATATAACCGATTTTGCGCCGTCTACCAGTAAACGCGGGTCGAGGCGTTTATCAAAGTAATTTTCCATGTAGCGCATCTCGCCGTGCATGCCCTTGTTTAGCCATGCTTCCAGCCGTGGGGCCTCCTCTTCCAAAAACTCTGCCCTGGCTATTCCACAAAACAAAAAGCCCAGTTTCTTGGCCTCGGTTTTTATGAGTTGAGAATATGCCGACAGGTTTTGCTGCATGCTGCAAAGATACTACAAAGCAATGTTTTTGAGTGTGATAGGATATCTCAGTTATTTAAATAATTATTAAATAAATTTCTTTTAAATAATGGTATGGCTTTTGGTATAGATATGTAAACGAAAACTAATCATGCTACAATTGATAAACGATCTGGAGCCTCACGTTGTTGGTATACATGCAGTGGGTGAGGTGACCAAACAAGATGTTGAAAAAGTGTTGCTGCCCCGTATTGATGAATTGGCAGCGCGGCAGGGCGAGATTAACTACTTACTGGTGTTGGAAACCGATGTAGAGAACTGGACAGCCGGTGCCTGGTGGGGTGATATCAAATTGGGATTAAAGAACTTTACCAAATGGAACAAAATTGCCGTAGTAAGCGACCAGAAAGGCGTACAATGGTTTACCGATGCGTTTAGCTACATGGTTCCAGGTAAATCAAAGGGATATAGCCTTAACCAGCTTGATGAAGCAATTAATTGGGTAACCGCAAAAGAAGAAGAAACAGTAGAATCTAATTAACATATATATTATGGAGAATAAACCAGAAGGTTTTGACAGGGCGAATGGCCAGGGACAAAACCACGATACCGAAGGAAACGTTGCAAATGTTGGTAACGATACCCTAAAACAGCAAACCGATAACCCTGATTTGGCCAAAGAGGTGCCAACCGTAACGCCCGATAATGATAATGAGCAGGCAGAAAGCGCCGGCGAAGATGCAGCTGATGCATCCAATAAAGGGCAAGGCCCGTCGGGCGAAAATTTATAAATAAGTAAGGCCTCATCACTGATGGGGCCTCTCTGTTTAACATCTTTTTAGTTATCACCGGTTATGATATAACCTCGGGTTTGAGTACGTAGCCTCGCCAATTATTTTACCTTTTTTTATTTTGAAAATGCTGGCATTCCGCAAGTCATAACGTACGTGGCTTCCAGCTTTTTCCTTTAGGCCAACTACATCATATTCTACCACCACGGTCGAATCTGTATTGATCATATTGTCTACCAAATACTTTGCATCCGGCGATACATAAAACGCCTGGTGAAAAATTTCATCAGCACCTTTTTGGCCGGTAGTTTCGCCATCCCAATCGGTAGTGGTTATTTTGGCCTTATCATCATATTGTGCAACCAGGCTCTTAAGGTCTTTATCATTCAAATAGCGGAAATGCTCGTCGATGATCTGTTTTGATAGCTCGGTTTGGTTTACTACGGGTGTTTCGGGCTTGTTTTGGCAGGCTGAGAAAGCTGTAGCCAATACTATAAACAGGATAGGGCGTAGGGCGATTGTCATGGTTTAAAAGTAAGGATTGTCCTTTAAAAACAAAACCCTCTTTTGTACAACAAAAGAGGGTTTCGAATATCGTGTGTTTAATACTAGAAGCTATTTCTAATACTGTTGCTAAATGTTTTTGTGCTCCAGTAACCGCTATCTAATATACGGCGAACGGTTAGTAAAGGGTAATCGGGGTCGCGTTTATCAGCTAACTGGAAAGCTATTTTAAAGCCTTTTTTATCAAGCTCAGGCAATACAGGTTTTTTCCAGATGCCGAACGGATAAGCAAAGTACTGGATCTTTTTACCGGTAATTTCTTCTAATTTTTTGGTTGGCTTGTCTATCTGGGTAACCCAATCGTCAACCGGGCGGTTGGTGATCTTGCCGTTAAGGCCTTTTATAACCAGGTTAGAGTTGTGCGAGTATTTGTCTACACGGTGGTGGTCCCAGGTGTGGCTTGATATTACATGCCCGTCGTCTGATAGTTTTTTGATCATTTCGGCAGTCATGTAATGCGGGCGTCCTATTGATACCGTCATCACAAAGAACACACCTTTAAAGCCATATTTTTTCATCTCTGGTGCCGCAATGGTATACTGGTCAATATCAGTATCATCATAGGTTAACATAATTGGTTTTTTGGGCAGCGGCGCGCCTGTTACCAGGTAATTATACAATTGGTCGGGTAGGATGGTATGGTAACCACTGTCCGCCAGCATTTTCATGTGCTCTTTAAATGCAGCGATCTGAACTATGTAATCTTTAGCGTTTTTAGAGTCGGTTGCTTTCCAGTCGCGTATTTGGTGGTAGCAAACAATTGGCACCTGCTTACGTGCCAGTACAGCAGCTTTGTCAATAGGGCTGGTAGTCAGTTTTACCGCCGGAGAAGACGTTTCTTCTGTTGAGGTTTTAGCGCTATCAGCTGCTGCTTTATCTGTTGAAGTTGGTTTTGACTGGCACGATACCATGCCCAAAAGTAGGAGCGGCAACACTGCCGAGAATTGCTTTAACATAATACGGATGATGATTTATAAGATGCTAAAATAATATAATTATACAGCGTAGTATTAACTGTTGGTAAATTTAATGCGCTTTTAATTTAGTGGGGATCAAAGATGCAAATATGCCTATAATCCATTTAAAACACCAAAGCCCACAATTTTTGCGGGCTTTGGTGTTTGTTAAGAAAGCGCTAGAGCACTATCCGCTTATTCTCGGCTATCGAGCGTTTTGCGGCGTCGAGTATCTGCATCACTATCATATTGTATTTAAGTGATGATCTATCGGTAATGCCCCTTTGCCGGTTGTTTACAACCAGTTGCAGGTAGGATATAGGGTGATCGTAAGGCGCAGCTAAAGGCATCGCGATAGTGGTAGTTACCGGTTTCTTATCGATACGGGTAATTACGTTGTCTTTATCTAATGCATGCATATACCCTTCATCTCCAAATACTTCCAGGTCTTTGATAGAAAAGGGCCAGTTCCACGATGCTTCAATAATACCTGTTGCAGTTGGGTATTCAACAATAATAGTGGCATCATCCTCTACCTTTGGGTAGGTTTGCAACTTAAAGTGGCGGGCAATAGCTGTAACGGCAATAGGTTTTTGGCCGTTCATTAACCACGTCATCAGGTCGGCGCCATAACAGCCAAAGTCGTTAAGTGCACCCGCGCCATTCAGTTCGGGGTCGGTAAGCCAGTTGGTGAAATCTTTACTACAGCCAATTTCTTTTGGGCCCTGATGCCCGTCGTGTACCACTATTTTACGAATCTGGCCCAGGCTATCTTTAGTTGCCACATCATACACCTTTTGGTATGATGGGTACCAGGTGGTTTCGTAATTGGTCATCAGCTTAATGTAGTACTTTAAGGCTAAAAACTCCATGCGGCTTGCCTGTGCAAGTGTGGCTGCTAATGGTTTTTCAACCATTACAGAGATACCCAGCGGCGCGCAAACTTCAACAATATCAATATGCTTGGCAACCGGGTTATAACCTAAAACCACATCAGGCTTTTTGGTAGTAACTAGCTTTTTAAGATCATCAAAAAATAACGAATCGGGAAGGTTATATTGTTTTTGATAACGGGCACGAAGTTGTTTATCGCCCTCGGAAATACCTACTATAAGTACTTTGCCGTCGCGGTAATCGCCAAGGATGTTGTGCACATGATCGTGCGATAGGCCTGCTATACCAATTTTTTGTGTGCTTAATAAAACAGGCACTACAGGAATGGTTGGCGGCACCGGTTTAACGGCGGGTGTAACCTGCCCAAACGATAACCATGTGCCCGATACAAGTACCAGGCACATGGTTAGTTTGATGAGTTTTGTTTTAAAATTACTTCTCATTTGATAATGAATAAGGCACATCTGCAGCTTTTGTACCCCTGGCTTTGTTAGGCACAGCCGACATATCGAAGGTTAAAACCTGGCCTTGCTCAAGCGCTTTGTGGCTTAGCCAGTTATTGGTGTACGGCTTGCCGTTAACAGTTAAGCTGGTTACAAACCTGTTTGCAGCGCTGTTTTTTGGAGCATTAATGGTAACGGTTTTGCCATTCTCTAGCGTAAGAATAACTTTTTTAAATAATGGCGCACCTAAAACATATTGGTCTGTAGATGGTGTAACCGGGTAAAAGCCCATTGCCGAAAATACATACCAGGCAGATGTTTGACCGTTATCTTCATCACCACAGTAACCGTCGGGCGCAGAGTGGTACATTTTGTTCAATACATCGCGTACATGCAGCTGGGTTTTCCATGGCTCACCCGAGTAATTATACAGGTAGGTCATGTGCTGAATGGGTTGGTTACCATGCGCGTACTGGCCCATGCCTGCAATTTGCATCTCGCGGATCTCGTGGATAACCTCGCCGTAGTAGCTGTCATCAAAAATAGGAGGAAGGCTAAATACCGAATCTAACTTAGCGGTGAATTTTTGCTTGCCGCCCATCAGGTCAACCAATCCCTGTATATCATGGAAAACACTCCAGGTATAGTGCCAGCTGTTACCCTCGGTAAAGGCATCGCCCCATTTAAAAGGGTTAAACGGCGACTGGAATTTACCATCTTTGTTTTTGCCGCGCATTAAACCGGTTTCTTTATCAAACAGGTTTTTATAGTTCATGCTGCGTTTGCGGTAGATCTCAGTTTCGGAAGCAGGGCGGCCTAGTGCCTTCCCTAATTTGTAAATGGTGAAATCGTCAAAAGCATATTCTAAAGTTCGCGCCGCATTCTCGTTTATTTTAACGTCGTATGGTACATATCCTAACGAGTTATAGTAATCAACACCATCTCGGCCGGTGGCATTAGGGCCATCGTTATTGGCGCCATGTAATAATGCTTGATACAAGGTTTGAATATCGTAACCGCGGCCACCTTTAAGGTACGCGTCAGATACAACAGCGGCAGAGTTGTTACCCACCATTACATCAGAATAACCGGGGCTGCTCCACTCGGGCAACCAGCCGCCTTCTTTGTAGTCGTTAACTAAACCGGCTTGCATTTCTTTATTGATAGTTGGGTAAACCAAATTCAGGAATGGGTATAAGGCACGGAAGGTATCCCAAAAGCCTGTACCTGCAAATTTGTAACCCGGAAGGATCTGCCCATTTTGAGCGCTCCAGTGTACAGGTTGGTTTTTGCCATCTAACTCGTACATTTTGTTAGGGAAGAAAAGCATACGGTAAAGGCAAGAGTAAAATGTTTTTACCTGCTCTACCGAACCACCTTCTACAGCCAGTTTGCTTAAGGTTTTGTTCCAAACGGCTTTTGCCTTTTGTTGGGTTTGATCAAAGTTATCTTTACCAATTTCCCTGTTAAGGCTAATCTCAGCTTGCTCAATGCTGATGAAAGATGAGGCTACCCTCATATTTACTTTTTCGCCTTTGACAGTTTTAAAACCGATAACCGCCATGGCATGTTTGGCGTCAAGTTCTAAACCATCTTTTAAGGTAGTATCACTATAAACCTGTGCGGTAGTGATTGGCTTATCTACATAAATAACAAAGTAGTTTTTAAAGTTTTTAAGCGGGCCACGGGCGTATTTGGTAGAGTATCCAACTATCTTTTTCTCGCCCGGGATAACTTTTACGTATGATCCTTTATCGAACGCGTCAACAATAATATACGAGTTGTTTGATTGCGGGTAGGTGAACCTAAACTGCGCGCTGCGTTCGGTAGGTGTTATCTCCGTAGTAACATCATGGTCGGCAAGGTAAACGCTGTAATAATAAGGCTTTGCAATCTCGGCCTTGTGCGAAAACCAGCTTTCGCGGCCTTTCTGCGAAACTTTCAGATCGCCGGTTACCGGCATAATCGCAAACTGCCCGTAATCATTCATCCAGGGCGATGGCTGATGCGTTTGTTTAAAGCCATTTATTTTATAGGCATCGTAAGTATACTGCCATCCGTCGCCCATTTTGCCTGTAGTAGGTGTCCAAAAGTTCATACCCCATGGCACAGCAATGGCAGGGTAGGTATTCCCGTTGCTTAGGTCGTATTTAGATTGTGTACCCATAAGCGGGTTGATCCACTCAACAGGATCAGTTACTTTGCCAACTTGTTGTGCAAAAGACGAAGCCGCAAACAGGAGGGTACTTAAAAAGAGGAAACTTTTTTTCATGCGTGAGTTAAATATAATAGATGTAAACCGCCGTAAATATAAAAGACTGGCGGGTATTGCCAGTCTTTTATATTGTAAAATTATTGCCACCCGGGGTTTTGTGTAAGCTTAGGGCTGGTATTTATCTCGCGCTGTGGTATAGGCCACAGGTAGTATTGGGCCTTCATGGTAATACCCTGCTCATTTGGAGTGGTTGTAGCCTCAGCAAATGTGCCGCCCGGTACAACAAATATTTTGTGTGTACGCTGTATATCGAAGTATGCCTTATCCTCATAACAAAGTTCGTGGTACCGTTGTCTCCAAACTTCCTCACGGAATGCAGTTTGAGATAATGCACCAAGTGGTGTAAGCTGTGCGCGGCCGCGGATAGCTTCGAGCGCTGCAACCGCTGTTGCATTAGGTGCGCCATCTGCCTCGTTCTGTGCTTCAGCATAGATCAACTGAGCTTCAGGTAAGCGGAATAACGTCCAGTTCTCATCGCTTTTACCGTTACCCAGGGCGCTCTCCACATGGAAGAATTTGTAAAGGGCTGGTTTCTCAAAAGTAATTATCGTTGAAGGATCTTTATCTTTTGGATAGCTGCTGTAGAAAAACTCTCTTTCTTTGGCGCGTTTATCACCGGCAGGATAGCTGGCAATAAATTGCGTTGTAGGCAGCATGGCGCCTAAGTGATCGCCATATGCACCTACCTGTAAGTTAAAAGGAATAGTTAATTGTGGTATAGCGTTTTCTTTTACACCCACCAGGTAATTGATCTGGAAGATCAATTCTCCCTGGTTTTTGTGAGCATTATCATGCAAATAAGCATAGTTGTCAAACAACGTGTATTGGGTTAGAACAGGTAATACCTCAGCAGCGGCTAACGCATAGTTCTCTGTTTTTTGCAACGGATAGCCTGCCATGGTTAAATAAACGCTACCTAACAAAGTACGCACAGCGCCTAATGATACACGGCCTGTTTGATCGGTTGCCGGTAACTCCGAGTCTTTAGCGGCTTTAAGGTCGCTAACAATAAGGTCATAAACAGATGCTATTGGCGCACGTTCAGGATAAAGCGTTTCGCTGGTGATGGTTACCGGTTCAGTAATTAATGGCACTTCCCCGTACAATCTTACTAAGTGAAAGTAAAAGAAAGCCCTCATGAAGTAAACCTCGCCCAATAGCTTTTTCTTATCTGCATCCGGCATCGTAATTCCGGGTATGCGTTTTAAGGCCAAGTTAGCATTCGCGATAGCGGCATAACTGTTTGACCATACGGTTTCGAAACCCGGGTTTGATGGGCTTGTGGTTTGGTTTATTACCTGTTTATTGTTAACACTCTGGCCAAGTGTTGTGGTGTGGCCGGCAAAAAGCTCTAAAGTGATGAACGGGCTTTCTCCGTAGGCGTCACCATTTTGAAACATGTATAAATTAGCATAAATGCCATTTACAAATGTTCGCGCCTGTGAGGCGGAAGTGAAGTAATTGCCGGTATTAAAATTGTCTCTTCTTTCTTCGTCGAGGTATTTTTTGCAACTGCTTGCAGAAGCGGTAAGGATCAGTAACAAGATACCGGCCCTGTATTTTTTTAAGTTAAACTTCATAATAGTATATATTAAATGGTTTAATTAGAAACTAACATTTACACCAAGCAAGAATGTTCTTGGTTTTGGATAATCGTAAAACTGGATACCCTGGGTAAAGTTGCTGCTACCGTTATAAGTAGAAACCTCCGGATCATAACCCGAATACTTGGTGATCACGAACAGGTTTTGCGCCTGGGCATAAACTCTTAATCTGCTTAATTTTAATCTTTTTAAGATGTTGTCAGAAAAATTATATCCTAACGTAACCGACCGGCCACGAATGAAGTTGCCATTCTCAACCTTGGTTGAATAGATTTCGGTTTGATAACCTACATACGCGGGGCGGGTTTCGGCAATTGAAGTATTTTGGTGCTCCGGCGTCCAGGCGTCTAACACGGTTGCATAACTGTTAGCCTGGCCTGTACGGTCCTGCCCCGAGTGTTTGGTTAAATTCATGATTTGGTTACCGTAGTTAAACTGTAACTCGATGCCCAACTCAACGTTTTTGTAACGGAAATTATTGGTGAATGTACCAAAACCATCAGGTGTAGATTTACCCAATACTTCGCGGTCGTCTGCTGTTATTTTGCCGTCGCCGTTAACGTCTTTAATTTTAAGGTCACCAGGTTTAAGGCCATTGTATGAGGCGGCTTGCGCGGCTTCAGATGTGCTCCATGTGCCTAACACGGTGTAACCATAAAAGCTACCCGGCGATAAGCCAACCCTCATTAAGTTAAAGTTCGACAAAAAGCTCGGGTCAAGGAAAATGTCGTCATTGTTTTGGCCAAGCGCTAAGATCTTGGTGTTTAAGAATGTGATGTTAAAGTTGGATGTCCAGCTAAAATTGGCGGTTTTAATGTTTGTAGTGTTAATGGCAAGCTCGATACCCTTGTTTTGTAGTTTACCAATGTTTTTAAATACATTACTAAAACCGCTTGTTTGTGGTATTGGCGAGTTAAGCAATAATGCCTGCGTTTTTTTCACGAAAGCGTCAGCCTCTATATTAACGCGGTTATTAAATAAACCTAACGATACACCAAAGTCTATCTCAGAGTTTTTCTCCCAACCAAGTTCCTCGTTGCCGATAGATGTCTGATGCGTGCCAATAGCCTGTGCGCCGCCAAATACGTAAGGGGTGGTTTCGATATTAGCTGTTGAACGGTATTCACCAATTTCGGTATTACCGGTTAAACCATAACTTAAACGGAATTTAAGGTCTGATATGGTTTTGTTATCCTTAAGGAATGCTTCTTGTGACGCTCTCCATGCCAATGCTGCCGAAGGGAAGAAACCGGTTTTGTTGTTTTTACCTAAACGCGATGAACCATCCTGGCGGCCTGTTACGGTTAACAAGTACTTCTCTTTTAAATTATAGTTTAAACGGGCAAAGAATGATTGCATTTGCCATGCATCATAGTTTGAGGTTGGTATACCCGGGATTTGACCTGCGGCAAGGTTGTAAAAACTATAAAAGTTATCAGACAAGGTGCTGGTTGATGCACCAAAACCGGTTTGTTTAAAGTTTTGGCGTTCGAAACCTGCTACCAGGTTTATCTTGTGGATATCGGCGAAGGTTTTATCATACGTAAAGTAGTTTGACCATTGCCAGAATACATTATTAGCCTCACTTATTGATGCAGAGCTGTAATCCTGGCTTGCAGACGCGCCACCAACTAACCCTGTTTGCGAGTTAGGCGTATAATTTGCAGACGTAGTAACACCCAGCACGCTACGGAATTGTAAGCTCGGCAAAATGTTGATGTTAGCATACGTATTGCCGCTAAAAACTCTGATCTTATTTAAGTTAACAATTTCGTTTGCCTGTGCAACCGGGTTATCGCCACCTTCCAGATTAGGGTAATCGGTACGTTTACCGTAGCTGCCATCAGGGTACCGGATAGGGATTATAGAAGGCATCTCTATTAACATACGTGGTATATTATTGCCTCCTGTGCCATTATCCTGTAAACGGCCTTCCTGCGCGTTATAATTTAACGTTGCACCTACTTTTAACCATGGTTTTATTTGGTTATCAAACGTTAAACGCGCGTTATAACGTTTTAAATAGCTATTAAGAATAATACCCTGGTCATCAGCATAGTTTAAAAAGAAACCGTAGTTCATTTTTTCGCTGCTGCCGGTAAAACCAAGGTTATGATTTTGGCTAACCGCGTTACGGGTAGTTGCATCTTGCCAGTCTACATCGTAAAGAGGTTGCAAATTGGCATCAAACAGTTTACCTATTAGCGCCGTGCGGATAAGTTTGGGATCTTTACTGGCATAATTACCTGCTGCCCAACCCGTAGGGTCGTACTTTTGGATGTTTGCATAGCCCAGGTCTTCAATAGCCAAAAATTCTTTAGCGTTAAGCACATCCAGTTTTTTAGCCATTTTGCTAACGCTTACATAACTATCGTAACTTACTGTACCCGCGCCGCCTCTTGCACCGCGTTTAGTGGTAACTAGTATAACACCGTTTGCACCACGTGTACCATAGATAGCGGTTGACGACGCGTCTTTCAGTACGTCTATGGATTCAACGTCGTTAGGGTTGATGGCGTTACCGCCTTCTGTCCAAACTACGCCATCTACAACATAAAGCGGGTTTGTGCTTGCGTTAAGGGAAGTATAACCACGTATGCGTACTTTTGTTGCGCCGCCCGGTGCACCCGAGTTGCTTGATACGTTTACACCTGCAATTTTACCTGCAAGCTCTTGTTCAAGGTTGGTTTGCGGCCTTTCCTGTAATGCTTTGCTGCTTACGCTACCTACCGAGCCTGTAAGGTCTACACGCTTTGAGGTACCGTAACCTACAACCACCACTTCACTTAAAGCTTTTGGTGCTTCAACCAAAATTACATCAATAGCTGTACGGTTATTAATTGGCTGCTCCTGGCTAGTGTAGCCAATAAAGCTGAATACCAGCGTACCGTTACCATCTGGTACGGTTAGTTTGTACTTACCATTAACATCAGTTGTAATACCTGTTGTAGTGCCTTTAAGCTTTACGTTTACACCCGGGAGGGGGCCTTTGGCATCGCTTACGGTACCTGTAATGTCTACAGCCTTAATTTCAACTGCGTTGTTACCGGCATCCTTCTTTTTAACCACAATGGTTTCATCGAAGATTTTGTAGGTGAGGGGTTGGTCTTTAAACGCAATGATCAGTGCCTGGTCAACACTTACCTTATCAACATCTATGTTGATGCCGCCTGCCTTAGATACATCGTTTTTATCATACATGAAATGATAGCCCGTTTGTTTCTCTATCAGGCGTAAAACTTTTTCTACAGAAGCGTTCTTTTGGCGCAGGGAAACTGTTTGGCTAAAAGTTTTTGCGCTCACATTGGTAAGGGCTGCAATTATTAAAATAGCAGTGAGTTTCATAACCAATATAATTTTGGATAGTTTAGACCATGCCAAAGGCACAGCCTTAGAATTAAAATTCATAAGTTTGTTGTGTTTGGGTTAAACATTAACTTTCAATTCGTCGATTGCATGATTATGGGGCCCAGGCATTTAGCCGGGAAAGTGGGTCGAAACACTTCCCGGTTTTTTATGCTGAATTTATACTGTATGTTGATAAACAGAGCCGCTTTATGCCGTTAGTTGGTGTGGTGTATTTCTTTCATCATAAGTGGTTTTTTGTGAGGTGAATTATTAAGTATATTGGTATTGTTTTTTGGCTTGTTAAAGTGTTGTATTATAGTACAATTATCTTGTTCCCTTCAATTTTTAGGTCTACACCTGTATATTTCAACATCTCTAGTAATACAGATGCTTTTACATTACGCGATATGCGGCCTGTAAATTTCCTGTCGGGTATTTTGCCGCTGTAGGTAACCTGCACATCGTACCACCTTGCAGCCTGGCGAAGTATAACATCTATACCCACTTCACTGAACTGAAAAATCCCGTCTTTCCATGCGGTCTCATCGGTCACATCAATATTGTCTACAACTGCGTTTTGTCCCGATTTTTTTATCTGCGCCTGCTGGCCGGGTTTTAGCCGGGCGGTAAAGGTTCCGCTGGTTATATTTACAGAGCCCTCAAGCAAGGTAGTTTTCATGGTAGCTTCATCATCATAGGCCATCACGTTAAAGTGTGTACCTAAAACCTCAATATTGGCGCGATTGGTTTTAACATTAAACGGCATTAAGGGGTTCTTGGCAACTTCAAAATATGCTTCGCCGGTTATTTCTACCTGCCTAAGTTTGCCGGTGAAACGTGTAGGAAAGCTTAATGACGAGGCCGAGTTTAACCAAACCTGTGTGCCATCGGGCAAAACTACCTGGTACTGGCCGCCACGTGGCGTTGTGATGGTATTAATTGTTGGCGCGGCGTTAACATTTGACAGGGCAGATGTATTGTAGATAACCCGCCCGTCGGCAGTTTTTTTAATGAGGGTGCTGCCATCTTTAGCAAGTGTGCCATTTTGGGCATTATCTAAAATTATGGTTTTACCATTGGCAAGGGTAAGCACAGCTTTGTTGCCGCCCGGCAAGGCATCGTGGTGCGGGCGTTTTATTTTAACAATTTGTTTTTGTTGCGCCGCTTTTTTGTTGTGCAGATAACTATAAGCGCCAAAGGTTAAAACTACCAGCGTCATGGCTGCAACGGCTATTTTGCCCCACAGGAATATGTTATTTTGACTTTTTGATTTATTCCCCGATTCTTGCGCACCCAAAATATTGCTGAGCATCAGGTTTGTTTTGTCGTTACTAAACAAGGGCGTTTCAGCAGGTTTTAGATCATCCCAAGCCTGGCGGATAAGCAATGATAGTTCTTCATCACTGGCGCCGGCATCAATTATAGCAAATAGCTCGTCGCGCTCCTGCTGAGTGGCCGTTTTGCTATAATAGCGATCAAAAAGGTATCTCAACCTTAACCTGGATGTTTTCATTAAATGTGTACTATAATTGGTAGTCTGTTAAAAGCAGGGGAGGCTTTTGTTATAAGACACCAGGAGGGATGAAAAAGGGGGTATTGCTTTGCAATATTTTTTTAAAAAAATATTGCGGCCAGTATAATTACAACAGAAATATCGATGTTAGACTGTACAAAACTGGTAATGGAGTGCGTAGCGCCCTGTAAATATTTTTTAACCGTTTCGCGCGAGAGGCCCATCTGGTTGGCTATCTCATCATATTTTAACCGGTTGTGTCGGCTTAATAAATAAACCTTTTGCTGCTGCGGAGGAAGATGGTCAATAGCTTCGTCTAACAAACTATAGTAACCCTTTAAACGCGGGTTCTCATCAGGCATAAGCTCCGCGGCATTTTCTTCGATGCTTTTTTGGTGTACCCGTTCTTTAGCAAGTTTGCGGAGACAATTTAAAGCATGATTCTTAGACATGGCAAACAAGTATGCCCTAAAATTTTGGATATTAACAAGTGTTTCGCGGCTCATCCAGATCTTTAAAAACACATCCTGTACTACTTCCTCGGCAAGTTCGGCACTATCGGTAATGCGGTAAATGTGTGTGCCTAAAAGTTGGTGATGGGCGTTAAACAGTTCGCTAAAAGCATGTTCGTCGCCATCGGCCACCTTCAAAAGCAACTCTTTTTCACAAGGTAAAATTAAGTCAGACATAGGCAGTAATTGGTACCGCCAAATAATGCAAAATATACTATAACTGCAACCTGATAATGTTTAAAAGTTAAATAAATGCATTCTTGTGTTAACATGACGCATTAATAATTGATTGAATGGCAATTAATTAACCATAGCAAAAAGTAGTAAGCAAATTTAATCTACTAAAATAATGACGGATTTCCACCCAGTTTTATCTTACCCAGGTGTTTGTATGCACTTTCCGTAGCCTCCCTGCCACGTGAAGTACGCATTAAAAAGCCTTCCTGTATCAAAAACGGTTCGTAAACTTCTTCAATAGTTCCTTCTTCTTCACCTACTGCTGTAGCAATGGTTTTTAACCCAACAGGGCCGCCTTTAAATTTATCAATAATGGTAGACAGGATCTTATTATCCATCTCGTCTAAGCCGTGTTCATCTACATTAAGGGCGTTAAGGGCATACTGGGCAATGGCGGTATCAATATTGCCGTCGCCTTTTATTTGGGCAAAATCGCGGGTACGGCGTAACAGGGCGTTGGCTATACGTGGCGTGCCACGGCTGCGGCGTGCAATTTCGTAAGCGCCTTCATCACTAATAGGTGTGCGTAGAATGGTAGCCGAGCGTAATACAATAGTGGTAAGTAATTTGGCATCATAATACTCCAGCCGGCTGTTTATACCAAACCTTGCACGTAGCGGAGCGGTTAATAAACCCGAACGTGTGGTTGCGCCAACCAGCGTGAACGGGTTAAGCGAAATTTGTACCGAGCGTGCATTAGGCCCGCTCTCCAGCATAATATCAATCTTAAAATCCTCCATTGCCGAGTACAGGTACTCCTCTACAAGCGGACTTAAACGGTGGATCTCATCGATAAAAAGAATATCACCGGTTTCGAGGCCGGTAAGGAGGCCGGCCAAATCGCCGGGTTTGTCAAGCACTGGACCCGAAGTTATTTTGATACCCACGCCCATTTCGTTAGCTATGATGTGCGACAGGGTTGTTTTACCCAAGCCGGGGGGGCCGTGCAGCAGCACGTGGTCCAGCGCTTCGCCGCGCTGGCGGGCAGCCTGTACAAATATGCGCAGGTTTGCCAGTATTTTATGCTGACCGGTAAAGTCTTCAAATACCTGTGGGCGCAATACCTTTTCTATATCACGCTCGGTAGGAGAGAGGCGTTCGCCATCCGGATCGAGGTTCTCGTTCATTGAGGTAAAATTAGGAATTTTGCTCAGAGATTAGTTAATTGGAGGTTAGAGATTAGTGATAAAGTGTAAAGTTGGCATTAAAGAAGTCTAATCTCTGTTCTCCAATCTTTAATCACCCTTCCGGATACTTCCTGAAAATACTGTTGATCTTCATTTGGATAACACCAAAAAAGGCTTCTTTGAAAATGCCTTTCGACATTTTAGAGGTACCGGCTGTGCGGTCTGTAAATATAATGGGTACTTCGGTTACTTTAAAGCCATGTTTTATAGATGTGTATTTCATCTCTATCTGGAAGGCGTAACCCACAAATTTTATTTTATTAAGGTTTAGCGTCTCCAGCACCTTGCGTTTGTAGCACATAAAGCCTGCAGTAGAGTCCTGGATGTCTATTCCCGTGATAAAACGCACGTAAACCGACGCGAAGAAACTCATCAGCACACGGCTCATGGGCCAGTTAACTACATTTACACCTTTTATATAGCGCGACCCAATAGCTGCGTCGGCGCCATCTATACAAGCCTGGCGCAGGCGTAAAAGGTCATCAGGGTTATGCGAAAAATCGGCATCCATCTCAAAAATGAAATCATAATGATTACTGATGGCCCACTTAAAACCGTGTATATATGCCGTGCCTAAGCCTTGCTTACCCGTACGTTCTTCAATAAATAGTTTGTCGCTATATTCCTGTTGTAGTTGCTTTACAATGTTTGCAGTACCATCTGGCGAGCCATCATCTATGATCAGCACATGAAAATCATGAGGAAGGGTGAACACCTTGCGGATCATCCGCTCGATATTTTCCTTTTCGTTGTAAGTAGGAATGATGACGATACTATCGGGCACAGCAGCTGCAGGTTTTGATTTGATAATGAATGCCGCTAAAATAATTTAAATTTATACGGCATTAAAATAAAAAACAGGAAAGTGGTGTGCTTTCCTGTTTAGTTAAAGTAATATTTAATTACAGGCGTTCGGTTTCTGATGCAACCTCGTTAAGAATAACAGGATCGGTTATATAATTACGTTCTTTTAAACGTGGAGAAATAATTATAAATGCAACTATAAATACGCATATAAATGCCACAAAAAACCATTCGTAATTGGCGCCTTTAAGGTTTGTAGCCCACCAGCCACCGCCTTCGATAAGGCCGTTAACCACTGCGGTAATAAGGTTGCCAAACGAAACAACCAGGAACCAGATACCAGTCATGGTACTCTTCATTGATTTTGGCGAATGGGTGTAAGCGTATTCTAATCCGGTAATAGATACCAGCACTTCCGCTGCGGACAGTATCATGAATGCAAGCACCTGCCACCAAATAGATGGGGAACCGCCATTATCAAGGCTGGTGTGTATAACACCGATGACCACAAAGGATACAACGGTAAGAACCAGCCCGGTACCAAGCCTGCGAAGCGGCGTAGTTTTTAACCCCATTTTATCAAGACGTGGGTATATCACATAATTAAACAACGGGATAAATAATAACAAAAATACTGTGTTAAACGTGGATAATTGACCGGGATAAATCGTAAATTTGGTAAAACCAAGGTTAATAACGCGGTCCATTTTTTCGGCATAAAGCGTCCACTCAGATAAGCACTGGTCCCAAACAGCCCAAAATGCCAGTGCGAAAAAGAATACCGTCATAACGCGGTAAACAGCCTTTACACCTTCAACCCGTTCAGGGTCATATGGGCCTTTAGCAATATCAAGTATTTGTTGCCCCGGTTTGCGTTGGCTTAAATGTGTAAGTGCGTACCAGGTTATAAACACCAAATTGTTACGGTTAACACCTTGTGGCGGAACCTTTACATATTTTTTTCGGCCCGAATAAAATATAATGGTAGCCAGTGCCATTAACAAGCCCGGGATACCAAACGCCCACTTAGCTCCAAAATGCTCGTAAGTCCACGGGATAGCAATAGTAGAAATCATAGAGCCGGCATTGATACTAAAATAGAACCAGCCATAAACTTTTGAAAGCAGATCTTGATTGGTAGCATCAAACTGATCGCCAACGTTGGCCGATACACATGATTTAATACCACCTGCGCCAATGGCAACCACCAATAGGCCTAACTCAAAACCACTAAGGCCGCCATCAAAAAAGGCTAACATTAAGTGGCCTATGCAGTAAATTATTGATACGTATAAAATAAGCTTGTATTTGCCGGTAAACCAATCGGCTATCATGCCGCCTACAAATGGCAGGGCATAGGCCACCATTACAAATAGGTGGTGCAGTTTATTAGCGTGGGCATTAGCCTGATCTGTTAACGCCGGATTATCTGCAGGATTGAAAAATTGCTTTACTAAAAACAGTGTGAGAACAGACCGCATCCCGTAAAAACTAAATCGCTCTGCTGCTTCGTTCCCAATTATGAAAGGAACACTTTTTGGAAATCTTGACTTCGGTTTCGCCGGTATGGCATCTTGTAAGGTTTCTGACATTACGTATAAACTTGTTTTTCTAAAAGTACTATTATTAAATTAAATCGAAATTTTATACTGAAATTATTACAAAAGGTTTGGTGTTGTAATGATATAGGCTATGCTACAAGCTTTAATTTTTACGACGAACCGGCAGGCTCCGCCGGTCTGTCGTGGCCTGGATCTTTGGGTCAACAAAACCTTCGTCGGCTTGCTGAGGTATGTTGCGCATATCTAAATTTTCTACATATACCCAACGGCCATTTTTTAATTTGTAACCGTCGTAACTCAGGTCGGGGCCATATGTTTCGGGGTGGTCTTTCATCTTTTGATCCGGGGGCGAAAGATGGTCAAATACGATCAGATTTTGGTCTGGCACGTAGCGCAACAGCATAGATGCCTGCCGGGTATATTCAAACACTATACGCTTACGGTTTTTGCCATTGCCGTCAAATACCGCGGCACCCAATGTCGGTTTATCCTCTTTATCAAAAGATAACACTTCTATAACCTTTTTGGTTGATTTTACGGTATTGCCCTTCCATCCTAATAAGACATAATAAGGTTTAGCCGCTGCTACACGAATGATTTTGTAGTACTGCGCGCCGTACCATTTGCTTGTGGTAACAACAGAGTCTTCGGGGTTTTTTAAGAATGGAGAATAGTCTTCCAGCGGGTGCATCAACAAGTTATTGCCGGTATTCATTTGCACAGTACCGTAAAACCTATAGCTGCCATCCTGGTTCATTACATGCCAGCTAAAAATGCGGAAACGGTTATCGGGTGAATTAATAATGCTTACAGCCTTAACAGAATCGAAAGGGTAGTTGAACGAGTGTGGTACTTTTAACGCCGCAACCAGCATCCGAATAAACCGGTAGTTGGCGTTTTTGCGCTCCAGGTCGTCAGGGTCATTGATGAATTTTTTCCCGAGTGCTTTCAGGCTATCCTGGTAAATCCTAAGGTCCTTCAGGTTTTTAACTTCGTCGGAGTGTTGGGCGAAGGAGGCGTTGAATGTAATTATCAGGAAAAGGGCAATAAAGAAACCTTTCATCAAATATTTGTATGATAAATATAAAACGTGAAACAAGCCGCTAAATTATTAAAAAATAGATACGCGTGTTACGACAAGTTTTGAATAACCATTGAACTTGCCCCGCCGCCACCGTTACATATACCCGCAGCACCTAACTTACCACCATTTTGCTGTAATACATGTATAAGGGTTACAATAATACGCGCGCCCGACGCACCTAGCGGGTGGCCAATTGCAACCGCGCCACCATTAACGTTAACCTTGGCCGGATCGAGCTTTAGAATTTTATTGTTAGCGAGAGACACAACAGAGAATGCCTCGTTGATCTCAAAAAAATCAATTTGTTCGGCAGATACGCCTGCTTTATGGAGCGCTAAAGGTATTGCCTTCGCTGGTGCCGTTGTAAAATACTCTGGCGCTTGTTGTGCATCAGCAAAAGAAACAATTTTGGCTAAAGGTTTAATACCCATTTCTTCGGCTTTTTCCTTGCTCATTAATATCAATGCCGCTGCGCCGTCATTTAGGGTAGAGGCATTGGCGGCAGTAACTGTTCCGTCTTTTTTAAATACCGGTTTAAGGGTAGGTATCTTATCAAATTTCACGGTAGCCGGCTCTTCATCATTACTGAACAAGCTAACCTCACCTTTTTTATCTTTCAGTTCAACAGGGGTTATCTCATCGTTAAATTTACCTGCTGCCTGAGATGCCTGCGCGCGTTTGTACGATTCTATCGCAAACGCATCCTGCTCCTCGCGCGTAACGTTGCAATCTACCGCGCAAAGTTCGGCTGCCGAACCCATATGATAATCGTTATAAACATCCCAAAGGCCATCTTTAACAAGTCCGTCTATGATCTGTCCGTTACCTAAACGATAGCCATTGCGTGCCTTATCAAGGTAATAAGGTACATTGCTCATGCTTTCCATTCCACCGGCAAGTACAATATCGTTATCGCCGTTGGCAATACTCTGGGCTGCCAGCATAATGGCCTTCATGCCAGATGCGCACACTTTATTTACAGTAGTAGCAGGCAAATAAGGTAGACCGGCAAATATCGCAGCTTGTGTTGCAGGGGCCTGACCAAGGTTTGCCGATAATACGTTACCCATGTATACTTCCTGCACATCTGCCGGTTGTAAACCTGCTTTTTCAATTGCCGATTTAATAACTACAGCCCCTAATTGCGTTGCTGATAAAGATGCCAGGCTGCCGCCAAAACTACCAATAGGAGTACGTGTGGCCGATACAATATATACTTCTTTCATAAGAAAAATGCGTTTTGTTATAATGGTGCAGCAAATTTAGATTTTACTTTGAATAGTAACGACAGAAATAGAAAATATTATGCATGCATAGTATTTTCTATTCGTCGTTCTTCTTTTTACGCGATGCTTTCTTGCGGGCTTTAAGCGCTTCCTGCAGCAGGTACTCTATCTGCCCGTTCGTGCTGCGAAACTCATCTGCGCCCCATGTCTCAATTTCCTTAAGTACATCGGGGTTTATCCTTAATATAAAAGCTTTTTTCTCTGCCATGCTTATATTATTGAGTTGCAGCCTGCTGTTGCCTCAGCATAATTATAACTAAACCCATAAATGCCAGAAGTGGCAGGGGCGGAGTGTTAGGTTGTTGTGTGATTTGATCGATAGTGACAGTATATGGCTGCTTAAAATTAAGCGCCTTTGGGGTGATGCTTAAAATGTCGGCCTGTGCATTAGTTATTAAACTAAGCGATTTAGAGAACATCTTCTTATACAGGTAAGTCGCTTCAAAACCATCATCCATTTTCAAGTTGAAATCACGTTTCCAGGTTTCGGGCACCAATACACCAATGGTTTCGTCTTCGCCCCGGTTCACTAAAATAGTGCGGTTAAACCAACCTTTGCGTTTAATAGTATAGGTAATGTTTGGCGTCTCTATAATGGCATCTCGCTTAAAATTTGAGCGGAACCTTAATTTAGCGTATACAAACTGACCATCGGTCAATTCATACTCAGGCTTCCAAAACCCTTTTTTGATGATTGCCAGTTCATTAGTGCGTAGTTGATCGATATTTCTGTAATCGTCCATCTTAGTGATATAAAGTACCTGTATTTACTATTGGGCTTACAGATTTGTCGCCACAAAGCACAACCAGCAGGTTGCTTACCATTGCAGCCTTGCGCTCTTCGTCAAGTTCAATAATATTTTTCTCCTCCATTTTTTGCAGGGCCATTTCAACCATGCCCACAGCACCCTCAACAATTAAGCGGCGGGCAGATATAATGGCCGATGCCTGCTGGCGCTGCAACATCGCGTGTGCTATTTCGGGGGCGTAAGCCAGGTGCGAGATACGTGCTTCCAATACCTCTATACCGGCACGTTCAAGCCGTTCGTTAAGTTCCTGTACCAATAAAATACCAACCTGCTCGGACCCACCGCGAAGGGTGATGCTTGCGTTCTCATCCTCTATATGGTCGTAAGGGAAAGAATTTGCCAAATGGCGAACGGCGGCTTCGCTTTGGATGTTTACATATTGCAGGTAGTTCTCAACCGCGAAAACAGCCTTGGCTGTATCTTTTATTTGCCAAACAATAACGGCGGCAATTTCAATTGGGTTACCAACGCTATCGTTCACTTTTAACTGTTGCCCGTTTAAGTTGTATGCTTTTAACGAAACCTTCTTTTTTACCGTGAAAGGGTTCACCCAAAAAAAGCCATCCTGTTTAACTGTGCCCTGGTATTTACCAAATAAGGTAAGCACTTTAGATTCGTTAGGGTTTACTATGGTAAGCCCAGGTAAAATAAACACAAAATTTACTACACATATAACAGCGCCTATAGCTGGTTGCTCCCAAAAGAAGGATATTGCTGCTGCGGCGATTAGCAGAAGTACTAAAAAGAAGGCTAAATAGCCTGAAGGTGCTGTAGTGATTTTTTCGTTTTGCATGATATTGTTAGATTTTAAAATGATATCATAAAGATATCAACTTTGTTTTGATAAAAGCAAGAAAAATAACAGATAACCGAAACTTATATTATTTTTGATTGGATTAACACGCGCTATGGCAAAACTTTCATCGTCCCGGCAAAAGGCATTACTGCGCAAATACGCATTGAATGTTAAGTTTTTTATGATGCTGGTTTGTGTAACCATCATTGTATACGCTTTGCCAAAACAAGCCAAATTTGGTTACGAATTTGAAAAAAGCCGGATATGGAACCAAAAGGACCTGATATCCCCCTATAACTTTGCTATCCTGAAAACAGATGCGGAGATAGAGGCAGACCAAAAAGCCGCGCTTGCATCGGTAACCCCCATTTACCAAAAAGATGACGAGATGAGCCTGCAGCAGCAGGAGGGGTTTAAAAGCGATCTTGAAGTTAAATGGCATAACGCAGGCTTGAACGATAGACTAAAAAACACCTACTTGCAAACAGGCTATAATCTGCTTAAAGCCGCATACGATAAGGGTATTTTAAAACTTAACCCTAAGTATCAAACAGCCGGTAAAAACTACCCGGTTACCATATTAAGCGCTAACGTAGCTATAGATAAAAATACATCAGAACTGTTTACCCGCGAACGGGCCATCGCCTACTGCGATTTTGAAATAAGTAAAATTCCCTCGCTTGATAAAGCGTTTTTATTGAACCTGGTACAAGACCGACTGCAAACCAACCTTACTTTTGATGCCAAATTAACCGCCCGGTTAGAGAAAGAGGTTACAGAGAACCTATCCATTACCCGTGGCATGGTGCAAAAGGGCGATGTGATCATCGCTAAAGGATCGGTTATAAATGATGAGGCATATCAAAAGCTGGCATCATACAAAAAAGCGTTTGAAGATAATGCCCGTACCAATGGTAACCATAGCCTGGTGCTGCTGGGGCAATTTTTGCTGGTAGGTATTACTATCACCTTATTAATGGTGTTCCTGTACCTGTTCCGCAGGGATATATATGACGATAACCGCTTGGTGAGTTTAATACTGCTGGTTATTACCGCTATGCTGGCAACACTATCGTTAGCTATAAAGCTACAGTTGCCAAACTTTTATTACATACCTTATTGTATAGTGCCAATTATCATCAGGATACTGTTTGATACCCGTTTGGCTTTAAACATTCACCTGCTGGTAGTAATGATAGCCGGTTTTTTTGTACCCAATAGTTTTGAGTTCGCGTTTTACGAGATAACAGCGGGGATGGTTTCCATTTATAGCATCAAAAACCTGATCCGCCGCGAGCAGTTCCTTATTTCGGCACTCATTATTACATTCACCTACTTTGTTTCCTTCCTGGGGATATCATTGGTACGCGAAGGAACATTCACTACTATCGATTGGATAGATTTTATTCCGTTTGCCGTGAGCGTACTGCTTACTTTGCTTGCTTACCCGTTAATATACCTTTTCGAAAAGGTTTTTGCCATAACATCAGACATTACTTTAATAGAGCTTACTAATACCAATGCGCCGTTATTGCGCGAAATGGCTTTTAGCGCACCGGGTACTTTCCAACATTCGTTACAGGTAGCCAACCTTGCCGAGAACGCTATTTTTGCAATTGGCGGCAACGCGCTGTTGGTTAGGGCAGGGGCGCTGTACCATGATATTGGTAAGATCCAAAACCCGCTGTTTTTTATCGAGAACCAAAGCTCAGGCTTTAACCCGCATGATAAGCTGCCATATGAGGAGAGCGCGCAGATCATCATTCGTCACGTAAGCAAGGGGATAGAAATGGCCCGAAAAGCCAACCTGCCCGAAATTGTTATTGATTTTATCCGCACCCACCACGGCAACACCCGGGTAGATTATTTTTACCAATCGTTTTTAAAAAATTTCCCCGAAAAATTCATCAACGAGAACATTTTTCGCTATCCCGGGCCTATTCCGTTCTCAAAAGAAGCCGGTGTTTTGATGCTTGCAGACTCGGTTGAGGCTGCGTCGCGCTCTTTAAAAGAGCCCGACGAAGAATCTATCAGTATACTGGTTGACCGTATCGTAAAATACAAACTCGATCAAAACCAATTGAATGACAGTAACATAACTTTAAAAGATTTGGAAACAATTAAGCAGATTTTTAAACGAATGCTAATGAGTATTTACCACGTGAGAATAGATTATTAAAAATCTGATTTATTTTTTTGTCAGCTTAACCTAATTACTATATTTGCAATCCCTGAAAAAAGGGAAAGTATTTCTGAAAAACAACCGGTGAGGTGCCTGAGAGGCCGAAAGGATCAGTTTGCTAAACTGACGTACGGGAAACTGTACCGAGGGTTCGAATCCCTCCCTCACCGC
>JAZKAL010000004.1:67828-507523 GCA_040389205.1 Bacteroidota bacterium | reverse complement strand
CCTATCCGCAAAGCAAATACTTTTTTTATTACCCCACAATTATTCTGCTTGATCCATCAAAATGCAGTTTGTGAAACAGAAAACAAATGTTGCACCCAAAAGAAAAAAGCGATTAGTGTCTTTCACCTAATCGCTTCATTTCCAAGTACTCAGAGCGGGAATCGAACCCGCACTCCTTTAACGGGAACAGGATTTTAAGTCCTGCGTGTCTACCAGTTCCACCATCTGAGCAGGTCATTAACCTTTTAAAAATAAATCCCTTCTGTTTAGAAAGGGATTTGAGCGAAAGACGAGATTCGAACTCGCGACCCCGACCTTGGCAAGGTCGTGCTCTACCAACTGAGCTACTTTCGCATTGGTATTTTCCTGCTTAGCATTACTGCGTTTGCGGGAGTGCAAATATAGACAGAAATGACCGTTCTGCAAGTAAAATTTCAACTTTTTTAAAAGTTTTTTATAACTCACTGTTTTTCAAAACCTCAGCGGTAAGGTCGGTTTCAAAACCGCGGCTTAAAGCGTACTGCTGTAGTTTATAACGGCGTTTGTATGGGTCTTTCTCGGCTACAGTGGCTGCTTTTTTTTCGATCAAACGGGTGAGGGTATCCATATAATCGCTTGCATCTATCTGCAAAAGCGCCTTTTTTATCAGCACCGGCGATACATTTTTTAATTTAAGGCCCTGCTTTATCTTTATTTTACCCCAGGCTTTTTGGTTAAACTTACCCTTGGCATAGGCTTTGGCAAAGCGTTCTTCGTTTAAATAGTTCTCTTCAATAAGCCGGGTAATAATATTTTCTACGGCATCTGTCCACAAGCCCCAATCGTAAAGTTTATTGCGCACTTCCTGCTGCGACCGCTCCTGGTAGGCGCAATAATGCTCGGCCTTTGCCATGGCAACGTTTACATCGGTAATTTTTGTTTTTTTAGGGGCATCCATCAAAACCAAAAATCGTTAAAAATTCTTCTATTCGTATAAATATAAGCAAATTCGTATCATGCAAAATTCGTACGCCATAAACGATATTAAACAAATTATAAATGCCACAGGCGAGGTGGTAAACGATGCTGCCATCAGCATTTTGCTCACGGATACCCGCCGTATAAATAACCCTGCATGCTCGTTGTTTTTTGCATTAGATGGCCGGCGTAACGGGCACGATTTTATTGCTGATGCTTATACCGCGGGGGTACGCAGCTTTGTAGTGAACCATCAGCCGGATACCATTATGCCCGATGCCAACTTTATGGTGGTAGCAAATGTTTTAGATGCCTTGCAGACCCTCGCGGCGCACCATCGTAAACAGTTTGATTTAGATGTAATAGGCATTACGGGCAGCAACGGTAAAACCATTGTTAAAGAATGGCTTTACCAGTTAATGAACGCCGAAAAGAATATTGTACGCAACCCTAAAAGCTACAATTCGCAAATAGGGGTGCCGCTTTCGGTTTGGCAAATAAACGAGACGCATAACCTCGGCATATTCGAGGCGGGTATTTCTATGCAGGGCGAAATGGATAAGCTGGAAGCTATTATTCAGCCTACTATAGGGATACTTACCCACATGGGTACTGCGCACGACGAAGGCTTTGAAACGCCGCAGGATAAGCTGATAGAAAAACTTAAGCTGTTTAAGAACTGCAGGCAGATCGTTTATAACTATGAAACCCTGCTGGATCATCACGAAGAATTAAAAAGCCGCGAATGCTTTGTATGGAGCCGCACTTTTAACCTTGCCGATCTTTACGTTTTTAGCGAAACTACCATACAGGGCAAGTATTACATGCGCGCCATTTATAAAGAAAAAGAGATAGAATGCCTGGTACCCTTTAGGGACGAAGCATCGGTAGAGAACGCTATTGTTTGCTGGGCAACCATGCTGGCGATGGGTTATAGCCCTGCCGATGCTGATGAACGTATAGAGCGTTTATCAACCGTAAGTATGCGCCTGGAATTAAAACATGGCATAAACGATTGCTCTATTATTGATGACTCGTACAACTCGGATATACAATCGCTGGAGATAGCGCTTAACTTTTTAAACCAACAAAACCAGCATCAAAAAAAGACGCTCATCCTGTCGGATATTTACCAGTCGGGTTTGCAGCAGGATGCTTTATATAAGCAGGTGGCAGAGTTAGTAAGTGCCAAACAGGTAGACAGGTTTATTGGCGTGGGGGCGTTTTTACAGGAGCATAAACAGCAGTTTAATGTGCCTCAAACGCATTTTTATGCGGATACGGCATCTTTACTTAAAGACCTGAGCAAGCTGCACCTGCACGAAGAAACCATCCTTATAAAAGGTTCTCGTAGTTTTGGGTTCGAGAAAATAAGCCGGGCGCTGGTACAAAAGGCGCATGAAACCATTTTAGAAATAAACCTGAATACGCTGCTTAGCAACCTCAATTTTTACAAAGCCAAACTGGAACCTGGTATAAAGATCATGGCTATGGTTAAAGCCTTCTCGTACGGCAGCGGCACTTTCGAAGTGGCTAATATGCTGCAATATAACAAGGTCGATTACCTTGCAGTAGCCTATACCGACGAAGGCATCGCCCTGCGCGAAACCGGGGTAACCCTGCCTATAATGGTGCTCAACCCCGAACCTTTGGCTTATGATAAACTGGTAGCCTATAAGTTAGAGCCAGCCCTTTATAGCTTTACCCTGCTTGATGAGTTTGTAAAATTTGCACAAGAAGAGGAGGTATTAAGTTACCCCGTGCACATCAAGATTGATAGCGGCATGCACCGTGTAGGCTTTGAGGCATTTGAAGTTGAACCGCTTTGCGACCTTTTAGAGATAAACCCATATATCCGGGTGCAATCTGTTTACTCGCATTTTGTGGCGAGCGATAATGAACTGCACGATATGTTTACTATGCAGCAGATCAATATCTTCGAGACGGCATTTAAGCAAATTGAAGATGCTTTGGGCTATACGGTTATTAAGCACATCAGCAATACATCCGGCATTAGCCGCTGGCCAAACGCGCGTTATGATATGGTGAGGCTTGGTATTGGTTTGTATGGTGTGGATGCCGCCGTCCCTCGTGAAGAAACCGGATTGCAGCCTGTGGCTACACTAAAAACCACGGTATCGCAGGTGAAGAAAGTGTCTGCCGCCGAAACTATTGGTTACAGCCGCAACGGGAGTTTAAAAGCCGATGGTAAAATAGCAACTGTACGCATAGGCTATGCCGATGGCTACCTGCGTGCTTTTGGCAATGGTGTAGGCAAAATGCTCATAAATGGTACATTGGTACCAACAGTAGGTAATATTACAATGGATATGTGCATGCTTGATGTAAGCAACGTGGAGGTGAAAGAGGGTGATGAGGTCATTATATTCAACCAGCAGCAAAGGATAGAGGACCTTGCCCAGCAAATTGGCACCATCCCGTACGAAATACTAACAAACGTTTCGCAACGGGTAAAAAGGGTGTATTTTTACGAGTAGGCTTATCAAATTTCACTCATCTTATTATCCTTACCCAAAGCGTACCATTTACTATTTATGAAATAAAAGGTTTCTTTTCCTAAGATTAACATTGGGAAATTACCTGTTATTTTTTGGTTAGATAGTTTTCCTGTTTTTTGTACGATATGCTGGTTATATAAATCATCTTTAAAGCTGTAAAAAACATTATAAATTGTATCAAAGCTTAAATCGACCTTGTTATAGTACGTGTAATTTGTTTCGGGGTTTCTTTTTGATTTTGAATCGTCATGAACAGTAACAGCCAGCAAGTAGTTATTTTTATCTCGTGCTAACAAATCTGATTTAATATAATAATTCTTTTTTTCGATGCCTGTTTCCCAATCAGCCCGTTGTAAAACATGCATAGCCTCAAATAGTCTATTATTTTTTGTACATATTATTAATATGTTTCCTAAACCTAAATTTGACCCGCCGCGAACGGCATATTTTATCTCTAAAAACTTTCTACTTAACATACGAATTTGAGGTGGGACGCCCCAAAAATCGGTGATTTTAATTGAGTCCTTCGAACTTTTTATAAGAAGCACGTGATTCTGGTAGTCAGCTATTACTTTCACCTTGTTAGTCATACCATCTAACGATTCAATATTAAGTATTCTGGTATCTTTTATGACCTGTTTTGTTTCGATAGCCGATACATTGGATTGCGCAATCGTTATCTGGATAAAAGCGGCGGTAAATAAAAAGAAGGTTATTGTAAAATGTTTATTCACAATGCAGTTGGTAACAGATTTAGTTGTAAGCTAATCAAAAGTTATAAATATAAACAGCGTTTTATTTTTTTTACCATTTTAAAAGGAAGTACTTTTGCAGGAAGATTTTGATAGACAGAGATGACGAGACTATTCCGTGCGTTGCTTAATTATTTTGTAAAGGGGATACTGATTGTAGTGCCGCTTGGCGCTGCCTTTTTTCTCATCTTCTGGATCATATCGCGCATAGATACCGCCCTTAACCTCAGCAGCGAGATCCTGGTGGACAGCCAGGGGAAACCTCTGTATATCCCCGGTTTGGGTATCCTTAATGTGGTAGTTATCATTATGATTGCCGGGATACTGGTTACCAATGTAATTACCGATCCTATTAAACGATGGTTTGCCCGCTGGTTAAACCGTTTGCCACTATTTAAGTTCCTGTATTCATCCATTAAAGACCTTACCGAGGCGTTTGTAGGCGAGGAAAAGAAATTTAACGAGCCTGTTTTGGTAGAGGTAAATGAATTTGGCTTAAAAAAGATAGGGTTTTTGGTACAAAAGGATATGAAAGCCCTTAATCTGCCGGGCGAGGTTGCCGTATATTTTCCAATGTCGTATTCATTTGCGGGGCAGGTGGTAATTGTATCCGCCGATAAAGTAAAGCCAATCAATCGCAGCGCTGCCGACGTCATGAAGTTCGTTATATCGGGCGGGGTTAGTGGCTTGGAGTAGACGCGTTTTGCGGCAACAATTTCGGGTCTTTCTTTTTAAAACTCCGTATCGTAAGAATTATAGCAATAAACATTAATACAGCCCCCAACAGGAACGGTGCCCCCGGGAAATAAACCGACGCGCCTTTAATAGTGAAGTGATGGAATAGCGTGGTCATCATTAGCGGGCCTATAATGGTTGTAAGGCTTACCAGACTGGCTAAGGCACCCTGCAATTCGCCTTGTTGGTTGGCCGGCACATTATCAGATATAAATCCTTGCAGCGCCGTGCCGCCTATGCCACCCAGGCAATATGGTATCATGTAAATATACATCAGCCAGCCCACGTTGTTAAACGCTATAAAGATTAAGCCTATGCCGTAAAAAGTGATACCGGCAAGTATATTCTTGCGCAGCCCAAATTTGGGGATCGTCCATCGTACAAAACCGCCTTGTATGGCGGCTATCAGCAAGCCTATAAATATCCCAAGGGCGCTGATACTGGGTAAGGTCCACTGAAATTTTTCTATCAAATAAAATGGGAGCACACTTTCAATAGCTTTTTGGCCTATGTAAACAATGGTATAAGCTGTAATTAGCGTGCTTATCGCCATCGAGTATTTTCTTAGTCTTAATAACGATCCCACCGGGTTGGCACGTTTCCACTCAAAGCGGCGGCGGTTTCTTAAGGTGAGCGATTCGGGCAGCACAAAATAGCCGTACAAGGCATTTAAGAGCGCCAAACCCGCCGCAACAATAAAAGGTAGCTTTATCCAGTAATTACCTAAAAAGCCGCCTAAACCAATTCCTAGAATAAAGCCGAGGCCTGTTGCAGCACCTATTAAACCAAAATTGGTGGCGCGTTTTTCACCGGTGCTAATGTCGGCAATATATGCGGTTGCGGTGGTGGTGCTTGCGCCTGCAATACCGGCTATCAATCGCCCTACAAAAAGCCAGGCTATGGTAGGGGCAAAGGCCATAAAAAGGTAATCGATACCAAAGCCAAAAAGCGAGAACAGTAACACCGGCCTGCGGCCTATCAAATCGCTTAGGTTACCCAAGACAGGGGCGAACAGGAACTGCATAGATGCATAAGTGAACGTAAGCCAACCGCTATACTGGCTGGCCATACTGATGTCAACATTTGCAAGTTCTTCTAACAGTTTAGGCAGGATAGGGATAATGATACCCAAACCCAGCACATCAATAAATATGGTGATAAATATAAATCCTAATGCAGCCTTGCCGTGTTGTACGGGTTGATCCATAAATTTGTCGGCAATTAATGTAAACTATTGTTATAAGTTGAATTAACGGCAGATTGTTTATCTTTTTTAAAACTTCGTACAGCAAGCAGGGCGCCTATAAGCATCAATGCCGAAGCTATAAAATAAGGCGCGCCAGGTAGATGTATTGGAGCGCCGGGTTTGGTGAAGTAGTAGAACACATACGTCATAAACCACGGGCCAAATACCGAACTTAAACTCATGAGGCTTGTCAGGCCTCCCTGTAATTCGCCCTGCTCGTTTTTAGGAACCTCATTGGTCATAACGCCCTGTAATGCCGGGCCGCAAATACCGCCAAGTGCATAAGGGATCATGAACGCAAACATCATCCAGCTTTGGTTTGCAAGGCCGAATAACAGCATCCCAACTGCATATAAAACCAATCCTATCCAGATGCTGCGTTGCTGCCCAAGTTTTGGAATGGCAACTCTTATTAAGCCACCCTGTACAATGGCAATGGTTAAACCAATAAACCCAAGCGAATAGCCTACTACATCTTCCGTCCATTTAAATTTTTCCATGGTGTAAAAAGTCCAAACGCTTTGTACGGCGTGGCCGGCAAAATAAACGATGAACAGGCAAACGGCCAGGCCGATTACTGCCGGATATTTTTTTAGCTGGATGAGCGAACCCATTGGGTTGGCGCGTTTCCAGTTAAAATCGCGGCGATGTTCTTTGTCTAACGATTCGGGGAGGATGAAATAGCCGTAAGCAGCGTTTAACAAGGCTAACGCGGCGGCAGCATAAAACGGGTAATGCGTATCCATTTTACCTAAAACGCCGCCTATAACCGGGCCTATGATAAAGCCAAGGCCAAAGGCAACGCCTATCATCCCAAAGTTTTGCGCGCGTTTTTCAGGTTCGCTCACATCAGCAATATAAGCCGATGCCGTTGTGAAACTCGCGCCGGTGATGCCCGCTATAACTCGCCCTACAAACAGCCAGCCAATGGTAGGGGCAAATGCCAGGAAAAGATAATCGATACCGAAACCCAAAAGCGAAAATAGCAATACGGGCCTGCGGCCATACTTATCGCTCAGGTTACCCACAAGCGGCGAGAACAGGAATTGCATAACCGCATATGCCACCAATAATAAACCCGAGTAACGCGATGCCTGGCTCAGGTCGCCGTGAATAAGTTTTTCTATAAGCTTTGGGAAAACAGGTATGATGATGGCTAAACCTATAACATCAATAAGGAGGGTAACAAATATAAAGCTTAGGGCAGCCTTCTTTTTGGGTTGGGTAAGCGCGTCCATTGCCGTAAAATAACAACTAATAATTTAAAGTATTGTATTAATTATTAGATAATATTTGGAAGTGATAAATCTAAATGCTTAAATTGACTAAAAAATTAGTTATCATATGAAAACACTTAACCTTATCCTCACATTACCCTGTGCGTTGCTGATGCACAGTGCTTTCGCGCAAACAACTCACCTAAAACTGTCAGACGAAACCCCATCTGTTGGGCAAAAGATAAGTTTTACTTACAACCCTGCCGGCACCCCGCTTGATGGCAAGCAGGATGTAATGGCAACCGTTTACTTTTTAGATAATAAGCGTAACCCCGCTACCGAAGCCGTTTTAACAAAAAGCGGTGCCGATTTAAAAGGGGAGTTTACAGTACCTACAGATACTAAAACCTTATTTGTTAAAATGAGCGGCGGAGAAGCAATAGATGATAATGCAGAAAAAGGTTATGTATACCTGGTTAACGATAATAGCGATAAGCCGGTCCCCGGCGCTTATGCTATGAAAGCCTATCTTATAGGCAGCGGTATGGGTAATTACTTTACCAAATTAAAAACAGATGCACCAGAGGCCCTTGCTTTGTATAAAAAGGAATTTGAGCTATATCCACAGAGCGAAAAAGATTTTGGTGTAAACTATTTAACTATGGTATCTGCTTTAAAAGACGATGCCAGCCAAAAAATGGTTAAAGATAAAATTGCCGCGTGGTCTAAAAGCGGAAACGAGAAAGAAATGATGATGGCCACGGCCTTTTATAGCAGGCTAAGAAACAAAGCTGCTTTCGACTCATTAAATACGGTAATCATAGCAAAGTTCCCCAATGGCGAAGCTGCGCAGAATGCCGCAGGGATGGCCATCAATATGGAACGGGATGCAGATAAAAAAGCAGCTTTATATGCAGCTTACGTCGCAAAATACCCCGAAAAGAATGAGAAGAATACCATTCAGGATAATTTTAGGTCGCAAATTGCATCAGCTTACCTTAATGCCAAAAACACAGCTAAATATAATGAATGGGCCGCACAGGTAAAAAACAGATCGCAACTGGCTATGGCGCTAAATAGTGTCGCATGGGCCATGGCCGAAAAAGGTGAGAATCTTGACGAGGCAGCTGCGCTATCTAAACAATCGTTAGATATTTTAGACAACGATCTCAAAAACGCCGAAGCCGGTTCTTATATGACCGCTAAGCAAATAAGCGAAAGCAACCGGACATCGTACAGAAACAATGCCGATACCTACGCTTTTATTTTATTTAAACAAGGCAAATACCCCGAGGCATTGAAGGTACAAAGTGGTGTTTACGATGGTATGAAATACCAGGATGCTGAAATTAATGAGCATTATGCAATGATATTGAATGCTAACGGGAAATATGCTAAAACAAAAGAGGTGATAGAAAAATCTATCCTTGCAGGCAAAGGCTCGGAAGTGTTAAAAGCCCAGCTGGCTATAGCTTACCCCAAAGTTAAGGGCAGCAACGCCGGTTATGATGAATATGTTGGCGGCCTTTACAAACAGAAAAGCGATATCGGCAAAGCAAAACTTGCTAAAGAAATGATAAACACACCTGCGCCCGCGTTCGCATTGAAAGATTTTGATGGTAAAGAAGTATCGTTGGCCAGCCTTAAGGGCAAAGTGGTTATTGTAGATTTTTGGGCTACATGGTGCGGCCCCTGTAAAGCATCTTTTCCTGGTATGCAAATGGCCGTTAATAAATTTAAGGACAATCCTAACGTGAAATTCCTGTTTATTGACACGTGGGAAAATGGGGACAACTACCTGCCGGGGGTTAAGAAATTTATAGCTGATAATAAATATACTTTCCATGTATTGTTGGATGAAAAGGATGCCGGCGGCAAGCAGGGTAAAGTGGTATCAGACTTTAAGGTAACAGGTATACCAACCAAGTTTGTAATTGATAAAGATGGAAATATCAGGTTTAAATATGTGGGTTATTCCGGCTCGTCAGAAGCTGTGCTTGATGAGGTAACCAACATGGTTGAACTTACTACCAACCCGGATGCAGCAGTTGCCGGTGCTCCAAAAGTATCTATGCTCAAATAACACCAAAACTATATATGTTAAAAAGGCGTCCCGGTTATCCGCGACGCCTTTTTCATGATCATTTATATCAGTTAAAAGTTCGGTTTCAAAACATACTTATCGTAGAAACGGAAGATGTGCTCGGCAGCTTCTTCGGCGGTATCAACCACGCGGTAAAGATTAAGGTCGTCCGGGCTAATGTTGTGCTCATGGGCCAGCATTTTTTCTTCTACCCATTTAAATAATCCGCCCCAATAATCAACCCCCACAAAAACGATAGGGAAGCGGGCAATTTTACCTGTTTGTATGAGTGTAATAGCCTCGAAC
The DNA here is from genome assembly GCA_040389205.1 of Bacteroidota bacterium. GTDB lineage: Bacteria > Bacteroidota > Bacteroidia > Sphingobacteriales > Sphingobacteriaceae > Mucilaginibacter. The sequence goes on along the minus strand of JAZKAL010000004.1, from coordinate 497,708 downwards.
GATTCGTCCATAGTGCCAAAACCTCCCGGCAGAACAATAAAGCCCTGCGAGTATTTCATGAACATTACCTTACGGATAAAAAAGTAATCAAACTCCAGGATCTTATCCCTGTCGATATACTTATTATGAAACTGCTCAAAAGGAAGTTCGATGTTTAACCCTACAGATTTACCACCGGCTTCGTAAGCGCCTTTGTTGGCGGCTTCCATAATACCCGGGCCACCGCCGGATATTACACCATAACCACGCTCTGTAAGCAGGCGGGCGGTATCTTCGGCCAGTTTGTAGTACGGGTTATCATTATGGGTACGTGCCGAGCCAAAGATGGATACGCAGGGGCCAATTTTAGCCAATTTCTCAAAGCCGTCAACAAATTCGGCCATTATTTTAAAGATCTGCCAGGAGTCGGTTACTTTTATTTCCTGCCAGTTTTTATTCTCAAATGCTTGTCTTATTTTTTCTTCACCAGTCATGTTAGATGTATAGTCCGGAAAGTGCGATAAGTCAGCTAGTCCGGAAGTTATTATTCAGTTATACTACAATAAATTGTGTTTTAGGTTTTATTATCCGATTGTTAAGCCACTTGCGGACTTACGGTCTTTAACTTTCGGACTCGAGCAGATCCACAGGCCAACAAAAGTAATTAAACCGTTTACAATGATAAGCTCGTTATCGAAAACATAGCCTCCCAATAGCTTTTTTGACTCTGTACTGAGGAAGTAGCAAACCGCAGGAGAGATCAAACATATAAACGGTACCGCCTTATCAAACACTTGCCTTTTGCTCACAAATAAACCAAAGCTGTACAAGCCAAGAAGCGGGCCGTAAGTGTAAGATGCTACTTTAAATATGGCTGTTACCACCGCATCATTATTTAAGGCGTTAAACGCGATGATGGTAAGGAACATTAAGCCCGAAAAAGCGATATGTACATAGTGGCGCACGTTTACCATTTTTTTGCTGTTTACATCGCCACGTTTATTAAAATTGAGGAAATCGACACAGAAAGATGTGGTTAATGCGGTAAGTGCCGAATCGGTAGTGGCGAATGTAGCGGCTGTTAAACCAAGCATAAACACCATAGCGGGGATAATGCCCAGGTATTGTAACGCGATGGTAGGGTACAGGTAATCGGTTTTTGCTACGCTGATACCATTACGTTGCGCATACATATAAAGCAACGCGCCCACGCTTAAGAAAAAGATATTGATAATCACGAAAACGCCTGTAAAGCTAAACATGTTCTTTTGTGCTTCCTTAATGTTTTTAAGGCTCAGGTTTTTTTGCATCAGGTCCTGGTCGAGGCCTGTCATACCAATGGTGATAAACATACCGCCAAGAAATTGTTTGCTTAAGTGGAAGTGACTACCCAGGAAATCGTCGAAGAAGAAGATCTTAGAATAACTGCTGTTTTTGATAGCCTCGGCGGCCTGGAATATATTGTAGTTGAGGCTGTCGCAAATGAAATAGATGGATAAAAATACCGATGATACCAGGAAGAGGGTTTGCAGGCTATCGGTAATAATAATTGTTTTTAAGCCACCTTTAAAGGTGTACGACCATATCAGCACCAAACATATCAGCACCGTAACCGCGAATGGTACGCCGTAACTATCAAAGATAAATTTTTGCAAAACGATAACCACCAGGTATAGCCTGAACGACGACCCTATGGTACGGCTTAACAGGAATATACCCGCGGCGGTTTTGTAACTCCAGGTACCCAGGGCCTGCTCGATGTAGCTGTATATAGAGGTGAGCTTTAAACGATAGTATAGCGGCAGCAGCACCGTAGCAATGATAAGGAAACCGGCGGCGTTACCCAGTACAAACTGGAAGTAGGCGAACTGATCGCCGCTTGGCGCCCCAACTTTGCCCGGTACAGATATAAAGGTTACACCGCTTAGCGCTGTACCTATCATCCCAAAGGCTACCAAATACCATTTTGAGTTACGATTGGCCACAAAAAAGGTATCGTTATCTGATGATTTTTTTGATGTGAGGTAAGATATTACCAGCAGCACCAAAAAGTAACCAATTATGAATGAGAGTAGTATTCCGGGCGACATATTATGTTGGTTTAAATGCTTGGCTGCCAAAAGCAGATTGCCCTAAAGTAGTAGTTTAAGGTGGCAAAGCAAAAAAATTTGTGCGGGATGTTATTAGATACGTCACAATGTACACAGAGAACAGATTGTTAAAAAGCTTTGTAAGCGCTATGATAAAACTCTGTTAGCTGTGGTTAAAATCGATTTGATATATTTGCAATTACATGAATACTTCAACCGCTTCCATGAACCGTCTCAATCAACTTTTCGCTTCTAAAAACAACAACCTGCTTTCTATATATTTTACTGCCGGTTACCCGGAACTTAATAGCACCGTTGATATTGCCGAGGCATTGGAAAAAGCGGGAGCAGATTTTCTGGAAATAGGTTTCCCATATTCGGATCCAGTTGCTGACGGGCCAACCATCCAGCATAGTTCGCAAACTGCGCTGGATAATGGCATGAATCTTAACTTGTTGTTTGAGCAATTGAAAGACCTGCGCAGCCGTGTAAGCATCCCTGTTTTGTTGATGGGCTATGTAAACCCAATAGTTCAGTACGGGGTAGAGCGCTTTTGTAAAGCCGCTGCCGCCGCAGGGGTAGATGGTATCATTGTGCCCGACCTGCCGATGTACGAGTACGAAATGATGTACAGCAACCATTTTGAAGAAAACGGACTCAGCAACATTTTCCTGGTTACACCACAAACTTCAGAGGAGCGCATCCGCAAGATAGATACCCTGAGCAATAGCTTTATTTATTTGCTTTCGTCATCATCGATCACCGGTGGTAACTTACAATTAACCGATAGTATCGAGGGGTACTACAACCGCATTAAAGCTATGGATTTGAAAAATCCAACTATCATAGGCTTTGGTATCTCAGATAGTCAGTCATTCGGCAAAGCCTGCCAGTATGCTAATGGCGCTATTGTTGGCAGCGCATTTGTGAAGTTATTGGGGAAGGATAATTATATGGAGAAGATCCCGGCGTTTATTAAAAGTATCAAGTCTTAGGCTGTATGCTTTTTAAGAAGATATAGCCCGTAAATGCCGCAATAGATGACGCAATGAGGATAGTGAACTTAGCTTGGTTTTGAATAATTGTGTTGTTAAAGGAAAGCAGCGTAACAAATATAGACATGGTAAAGCCTATGCCGGCCAGTTGCCCTATACCCCAAACCTGTATCCACTTAACTTTGTGCCCTAACTGCGATAACCGCATTTTTACAGCAAGCCAGCTAAACAAAGTAATGCCAACCGGCTTGCCTACCAACAGGCCCAATAATATACCTGCCGATAAGGCATTAATGTGATTGCCGTTGCTAAGCCCTTCGCTTACGTTTATATTGCTATTAGCCAGGGCAAAAATGGGTATAATTAAATAATTTACAGGGTTTTCTAAAAGATGGATCAGTTTTTTTAACGGACTATAGTCTGCTTTTATTTGATAAGGTATGGTCATAGCTGTTAAAACCCCTGCAACCGTAGCATGGATGCCGCTGTGGTGTACAAAGTACCACAAAAACACACCCGGCACCAGGTAGGCCCAAAGCTGCCGCACACCAAAACGGTTTAACAATAGCTGTAAACCAAAGGTTATACCCGCCAGTAACAAATAAATGGAATGTAAACCGGCCGAGTAAAACAAAGCGATAACCACAATGGCGCCCAAATCATCAACAATAGCAAGTGCTTTTATAAATACCTGGAGAGATAGGGGCACTTTATTTTTAATAACATTAATTATGGCTACCACAAAGGCTATATCTGTAGCCATCGGTATACCCCACCCGCTGGCTGTGGACGTATTGCGGTTTACAAGATAATAAAGCAGGGCCGGTATTAACATGCCACCCACAGCAGCAAATATTGGCAAGGTTGCCGACCGCATGTTAGACAGCTCGCCATTTAAAGCTTCGTCTTTTATCTCCAGGCCAACAAGCAAAAAGAATATGGCCATCAGCCCATCGTTAATCCATTCTATAGTTGCGTATGGGCCTAAATGAAATTTCAAGGCGGCATTGTAAGATGTATTAATACTACTATTTGCAACAAGCAACGCAATAATAATACACACTACCAGCAAATTACCCCCTGTAGCATTAGAGCGAATAAATTCCTGAAACTGTTTAATGTTTTTAGTCAACGTTAAAGCTTGTAGGTAAGCTGTAAAGATAAGATTATAAATAATCTTCGAGGTTACCTTTACCTTCACGGATTATTTCGAAACCGCCGGATGTGCAATCTACGACAGTTGAAGGGACGTTTTCGCCGTAGCCGCCATCAATGACCAGATCAACCAGGTCTTCATATTTTTCGTGGATCAATTCAGGGTCGGTAGAGTATTCGACAATATCATCCTCGTCGTGGATAGAGGTGGATAGGATAGGGTTGCCCAGCGCTTTAACAATTTCGCGGGCGATGTTATTATCGGGCACACGGATACCCACCGTTTTTTTATTGCTGCTTAGTAGCTTTGGCACAGCGTGGCTGGCATTAAATATAAAGGTGAACGGCCCCGGTAAAGCTTTTTTGAGCACCCGGAAAGTAGCATTATCAATAGGCTTTATATAATCTGATATATGGCTAAGATCGTAACAGATGAATGAGAAGTTAGCCTTCTCGGGTTTAATATTCCTGATCTTGCAGATGCGCTCTATAGCTTTTTGGTTGGTAATATCGCAACCCAGCCCGTATACCGTATCGGTAGGGTATACGATGATGCCACCTTTGCGTAGCACATCAGCCGCCTGCTCGATGGCTTTTTCGTTCGGGTTTTCGGGGTAAATTCGTATTAGCATAGTTATAAAGCAAATATAGCAGCCAAATGGTTTTAAAAAGAAAAGCCATCCGTTTAATCAGATGGCTTTTCTTTATTTAGTTGTGATTAGCGACTTCCCGATAACTATCGGGACTCAAATAAACTAATCAACTAATTACGCTTGCTTAGCAAACTGTATGTTCATAATAAGTTTTATGTCTTCGCCTACTACGATAGAACCTGCTTCGGTTACACCATCCCAGGTTAAGCCAAATTCTTTACGGTTAATTTTACCGGTAACTTCAAAACCGGCTTTTGTGTTGCCATAAAAATCGCCGGCCGAGCCGCCGTATTCAACAGCAAGTGTAACCGGTTTGGTAACATCCTTAATAGTAAGGTTACCTTCTAACTTATAATCGTCGCCATCAGCAGTAAATGATGTTGATTTAAAAGTGATCTTTGGATAAGTTGCCGCATCAAAAAACTCAGCAGATTTTAAGTGCTCGTCTCTTTGTGTTTGCGTGGTATCAATGCTGTTCACATCAAGTGAAAAATCGATCTCGGCACCTGTAAAATCTTCATTCTCTGTAATTAATTCACCTTCAAAACTTTTGAAGAAACCGCCTACTGTTGATATTACAAGGTGTTTAACCTTAAACTGAACTTCTGAGTGCATTGGGTCTAAAACCCATTTAGTTGTTGCCATGATATTTTTGTTTTTGTTTTGTTTCTTGTTGTTAAATATGAAGCAAATATAATAATAGATGTTTAAACATCTATTATTATATTGAAGTATTACAATTTACAGACATTTACCCAAACAACTGCACGGTAGGGGGTATTGTTTGTACCAACCTATTATTTATAATTAAACAGAGAGGCCGCTTCATATTTTGAAGCGGCCTCTCTGTTAGAATAGTTTACAGGTTAATCTAAACCACCGTGGCGGTTAGCTTTAACAGGCTCCGGCCATTTTGATGGTTGACCGTTACTGCTTACAGGAAGCGCTGCTTTATCCCGTGGGAATTTTGCAGGATCTTCGCTGGCCATGTAAATAAGTATCGCTGTTAAAATGGCATTGCTGCGTACATCGTCAAAAACAAGTTTATCGTAGGTATCGCGGTTAGTATGCCAGGTATAGTTACCGTACGACCAACTGTTTGAGCTTAACGAAAAGCCCGGAGCGCCTGCTGCAACAAAAGATGCAAAATCTGACCCGCCACCACCCGGTGAGCCGGGGAAATTGGTTTTTATTTGATGGCGGATAGTATCCGGCACGGCTTCTAACCAGCGGCTAATAAACTCTCCGGCTTTTTCATAACCTTGTCCGCCAATATTAACAACGCGGCCTGTACCATTGTCCTGGTTAAATAAGGCTTGCAGGTTGGCAACAATTTCGGGGTGGTCTTCAACAAACGCGCGCGAACCATTAAGGCCCTGCTCTTCGCTTGCCCAGTGGCCAACTAAAATGGTACGTTTCGGTTTTGGATATGCTTTTTTAAGGATGCGCATCGCCTCCATCATGGTGATGGTGCCTGTACCGTTATCGGTAGCGCCTGTACCGCCATCCCATGAATCGAAGTGGGCCGAAAGCATTACATATTCGTTTGGCTTTTCTGTGCCTTTAATTTCACCAATAACGTTAAAGGTTGGTACTACGCCAAGTTCTTTTGATTCGGCCTGTATAGTGATCTTTGGTTTGTCGCCACCTTCGGTTAAGCGGTAAAGCAAACCATAATCCTCAAGGGCTATATCAACTGTAGGCACAGTTTTAGTGTAAGCGCCAAATATCTTATCAACCCCAAAACCGGCAGACCAGTTTGAGGTGATGATACCGGCAGCACCCGCTTTTTCTAGAGCCACAGGTAAAGTGCGAGTATTTAAACCTGTGTTGCTGATGCGTTTGCGCCAGGCGGCAGTTTGCTGGGTACGGGCGGCTTTCATTTTATCGAATGATCCGCTTAGGGCAAATTCCTTCCAGTTATCATCCGGGCGGCCGGTTGGCTGGTTCATGGATATCATTACAAATTTTCCCTTTACAGCAGGCAACCATTTCTGAAACGCTACCGAATCGGCCAATTCAGGCAAAATAATAACTTCGGCAGTAACGGCCTTTTTCATACCGGGGCTCCATGCAAGCTGCGTACCCTCTAATGATTTTACCCTTGGCGATACCATGTCTATGTGTGTAATGCCGCGTTCCCAGCCGCGCCAGTCGCCCCATTTCTCCTGCCTTGCGGTTATGCCCCAGCCTTTGTACTTGTCAAGCGCCCATTTACCGGCTTTGTCGTATTGCGGGGTGCCTACTAAACGCGGGCCAACTCCGTCAAAAAGTTCATGGGCAAGTTTCTCCAGTTGCGAGTTATCGGTTCCTTCTTTTACAATGTTATCAACCACCGCATTTTTTGTTTGCGCGGAGGCTGTGCCGGCCGCAAGAAGCGCGGTGGCAACAAATAGTTTAGTTAAGTTTTTCATATCGTTTGATATAGGGCTTAGTTATATGCAACGAATGTATAAAATACAGGGCTTAAATCATACTTTGATGTACGGTGTAACAAGTTTGTTAAAGTAAATCAAATGAATAAGTAAAAGCGCTATGTGTTGGCCTGATTAATGCTTGTTAATCAAATTAAAAACTTACATAATATAATGGCACAGTTAGACGTTCAGCCGAAGCGTAAAAGCTCGGTATTAATATGGATCATATTCGCAATAATAGCCATTGCGGTGGCAGTTTTACTCTTTAGGGGGTGCAACAAGTCAATGCCTTTAAAGGTAGATACCACAGACACCGTTAAAACCGATTCTATAAAAAGCGACAGTAACATTATTGTAACCACACAACCTAACTGGAACGCTATTGATTTTAATATCCCCAGATCATCGTACAAGGAAATAACCGATACCGCTATTATAGTAAAAGGTAACGATAAGTATACCATTTACAGCCTTGGCGAGAACATCCTGTTTGCCGCGGGCAAAAGTAGCCTGCAACACGCCGCCGAAAATAAATTGAAACAAATTGCAGCGTCGCTGGCAAGGCGTTATAAAACTGCCGAAATTGCGGTTTACGGTCACACCGATTCTACCGGTACTGCAGGCGCTAATAAACAACTTGGCGAGGATAGGGCTAATGCTGTAAAAGGTTGGTTGTCTACTAAGGGCGGGATCATTCCGGATAAGATCTCTATCCATTCTTTAGGAGAACAAAAGCCTTTAACAACTAATGCGACAGCTAAAGGCCGTGCGCAAAACAGAAGTGTTGAAATTGTGGCATATGCCGAAGGCGAAAAGTAATTAACAATTAAAAGCTAAAAAGAATGACAACTGATAATAATGCAGATTATAACCTGTATGAACTAAGTGAAAGTGATTTTGAAATTATTGACGGCCAGCCGGAAGTTTTTGGCTGGGACGTAAGGGACACCCATAAAAACAAAGTTGGAGAGGTATACGAATTATTGTTTGACGAGGAAGCGCTTAAGGTACGTTACATCGTGATAGACATGGAAAACAACGATGTTGACCTGGAAGAAGGCCGCGTGCTGATCCCTATAGAAAATGTAGAGTTTGACCTGGAGAACGACGAGGTGAAAATGCCGGGTGTAAGCGTAACAAATTTGCTTGCCTTACCGCTTTACGAGAAAGGTCGCGTTATTAACAGGGAAACCGATGCGGAGATAGTCCGCGCTTTAGACAAAGCAGAAGCAGGCGCGCCGATCCCGCCGGGATCGTTAAACGTTGGTAAAACCAGGTTTTTCGAAAAACGCAAGGAAGGCTTTATTGCTGGCGATGATAATGCGGACGTGTAAACCTTTAAGATTTACCGCAAAATATCATCTGTTATCTTAGCTATATCCAGTGTTATTTTATTGATAAAGCCTAATTGGTCTTTCATGAGCAGGTCATCCGCATTTAGCGGGATAGGTTGTACATCGGGCAAAGGTGCAGTATCAATTTTAGGCACTGCCTCAACCGGCGCAATGCTTTCGCCGCTTAGCTTTCTGTTGGTGTCTTTTAATACTGCTATACTTTTCTTAACCAATTTCAGCATGTCTTTATGCGGCGTTACTTGCCCCGAACGGATAAAGGCCGAAGCTATATTAGCCGCGTAAGACGCGAATATGTGGTTAAGCACAACAAACTTATGCAAGTCTTTAATGCTTTTTTGTTTGCTTTTTGGTTCGGATGTCATCCTGTCGAACATGGCAGATAAGTTGGCCGAGTTTACATAGATATCTTTACGTGCCAGCTTATACTCTGTAAGTTCTACTGCTTTGCCCGAGATACTTTCTGATATTTTTTGCAGGTAGTTGATGTTTGCCGTGATAACCGATTTAAGCGTTTCGTTTATTTGTTGAAACTCCCAGGTGGGGAATATTAAATAACTGGCCATAAATGCAATACCCGAACCTATAGCCGTATCAATTATACGTTCTTGTAACACGTTGATGGTACCCAGCCCAAAAAACTTAAACAGTATAAGTACATAAGGCGTCATAAATATTACCGCTACAATATAGTTTACCCTTAAAAAGCTGTATGTACCTATCATCAGCACAACCAAAATAATAAACTGCGCCGTTTTATCGGGAATGAACGTTAATATCAGTATACCAATTGCGCCACCCGCTATAGTGCCTATAAGCCTTTGGTAGTTGCGCTGTTTAGACAGGCTGAAACCCGGCTTCAATATCACAATAATGGTAAGCAGCACCCAGTAACTATGCCCCCCCAGAGAGAAGTTTTTGGCCATAATAAAACCAACCAGGCATACCAACGCAACTCTTAAAGCGTGCTTAAACGCGCCCGATTTAAAACTTAAATTATCCCAAAAGATATGTGGGGCATAATCTTGCGAGGTAGCAAATTTAGAATACTCGATATTGGTAGGGCTTTGCACCAAACTATCTGACGCCTTTGAATGATAGTATTTGTAAATGTTGGCTATGCTTTTGCTCAGGTCGCGCAGGTTTATCAATATCTTTTTTAATACCAGGTTGCTTGTTTCCTTATCATCGGCACCAATGTTATCAATCCGGTTTTTTAAATGCTCAAGCCTGGGTTCAAGTTGACTTAATTTTTCGGGCCTGTTATTGGCTAAAATGGCGTAGCCAATATTATCCAGGTCATCGGCAACATGGTGTAAAAAGTCGGCTATTTCAGCTAATATCCCCGTACTTTCAAATTTCTCGCGTATGTAATTATAATCATAGTGGGTAGCCATGATCTGTTCAAACATATCTACCAGGTCAATAAAAGTAAGTAGCAGGATCCTGCTGGCCGCGGTAGATTCTTTAACCAGTATCCGGCTTTTAAATAAGATCTCCCTTACCGCATCCTGGTGGTTACTTACCTGTATTTGCTGCATTACCAGCTTTTTATAATTCTCGTCAACATCTGTTTTTACTATGTAGAAATCAGCTTTAATTCGCAAAAAAGCTGCTATATCGGCAACGTTCTCACCCAATATCTGCTGTGCGGCACGGTAAGGCCTGATGCCAAAGAATACCAGGCTAAATATCATATACCAAAGCCCGCCACCTAAAATAAGCAGGCTAAGAAAGGGTACTTCGGCCGGAGGAACGGCCTTATCCATCATAAAGATCATCACCAATATGGCCGCTGTGCCTACCGATGCCGCCCTGTTGCCATAAACGATAAGCATCGAGAACAGGAATGCAAACACGGTGACCTCGATGCCTAATGTGACTACATTTAAGCGGGCATAGCCTGTTGTTAAAGCCACGGCAAGCATAATGCCGGCACCGGCTGCCATAGCGTTACGTTTGTGCGATATAGGCCCAGGCCCGTCAATAGTACAAATACATAACGCACCAAGCGAAAGGTTTAGGCCTAAGTCGAAATGCCCTAACTGCATCATTACCAGTGCAGGGGTAATGATACCAATGGTCATGCGCAAACCGTCAGAAAAATACTGACTGTAAAAAAAGCTTTTTATTTCTCTTTTATGGCTTTGCATTTACTATTTGTTGGGCTTGATATTTGTTATACAAAATTAAACAAATAAAACTTGTAAGCTTTTGTAATAACAATTATTGCATTAAAATGTATCTAATATTATTAATTTTTAGTTTTTAGCGTATTTTAATTTTAGATACTTAAATTCACAGCGATATTGCTCTTATAAATCTTATAACCTGTTCTACCATGCCATCAACCTTAAGGCTCAGTCAAAAAGAATCTATCTTTAATCACGAAGTTGTAAAACGCTTTGAGTTATACAACAGCCTTTTTCAAACATTGCCTTTTTACCAGGTTAAGGATACCGGTATTTTACTTCCGTTCTTTAGTTCGCATTGCGATAAAGGCGCTGCTAATCAGGATTCGCCTACCGAGATCATCGAATCGTTCTTTAAGAAGTACGTTCCTAATATTGACCATCGTGAGCAGATAAACCGTTTATTCAGGTTTATACAATATATAGAGCGGCAGGTGGTTTTGTTTGATGCTATCGAGGATTCATCATTCGCTAAAGTTGGCCGTGTAGATGATACCGGTACTTTGCAAAGTATGTTACAGCAGGCATCGCAAAGCGAGCAGGCCCGGGCAGATATCAGCAAGCAATTAAAAGATTTTTCGTTACGGTTAGTGCTAACCGCGCACCCTACGCAATTTTATCCGGGTACGGTTTTAGGCATCATGACGGATTTGATAGAAGCCCTAAAAACAAATGATATACCATCAATAGACGGGCTTTTACAGCAATTGGGTAAAACGCCATTCTTTAACAAAACCTCGCCAACACCGGTAGATGAGGCGGTAAGTTTAGTATGGTTCCTGGAGAATATTTTTTACCATGCGTTGTCGGGCATACAGGCAAAGCTTGAGGAAGAGTTTGATATTGAAGGCAACCAGCAGGTTTTAGAGCTTGGTTTTTGGCCGGGCGGCGACCGCGATGGTAACCCTAACGTGCATATGGAAACCACGCGTTCGGTATCGTCATTATTAAGGCAGGTTATTTACCGTTGCTACTACCGCGATTTTAGGAACCTGAAACGGCGTATTACTTTCCGTGGCTTTGCCGAGCCGCTGAGCAAGCTGGAAAAACTGCTTTACGATAACGCGTTCAATCCGCAGGATAACCCTAAAGACCTGCAGCCCGAGTTATTGAAACTGCTAAGAACCATGCGCGAAACTTTGGTTACCGAGCATGATAGCTTATTTGTAGGTATTGTAGATAACCTGCTGCAAAAAGTTCAGCTGTTTGGGTCGTACTTTGCCACCCTTGATATTCGGCAGGATAGCCGCGTGCTGCGCGATGTATTTAAATATACAACTGAAAAGGTTTATACCGGCGTACCTAAAAACTACGGCGAAATGAACGAGGAAGCTAAAATAAAAAGCCTTCCGTTTAACCAGGCCGACTTTAAATGCCCTGCCGATGCCGAGCCGCTTATAAGCGATACGCTGGATACCATAAGGCTAATGAAGCAGATACAACACAGCAATGGCGAAAAGGGCTGCCAGCGTTTCATCATCAGCAATTGCCAGCAAGCCTCAGATATTCTACAGCTGATAGCCTTGTTCTTGTGGAGTGGTTGGGACAAAGAAAAGCTGAGTGTTGATTTTATGCCGCTGTTTGAAACCGTTAACGATTTAAAACACGCCGGCGAAGTAATGGAGCGGTTGTATACTCATCCGTTCTACAAATCGCATCTTAAGAAACGCGGCAATAAACAAACCATTATGCTTGGTTTTAGCGACAGCACCAAGGATGGTGGCTACCTAATGGCAAACTGGAGCATTTATAAAGCCAAAGTGGAATTGACCGCTATGGCCCGCAAATACAATATTACCCTAGCATTTTTCGACGGCAGGGGTGGCCCACCGGCGCGCGGCGGTGGTAAAACACACCGTTTTTATGCGTCGATGGGTAAGGAGATAGCCAATGAGCATATACAGCTTACCATACAAGGCCAAACCGTAAGTTCACAATATGGCTCGGTAGAAACGGCAAGGTTTAATACCGAGCAGTTGATAAATGCAGGTATAACCAGCGCACTTCATCCAAACCGTCATGATCTGCTGGATGAAAGCCATAAGGCCCTGATCGCCGAAATGGCCGAAGAAAGCCATGGTATGTTCCTGGCTTTGCGCGAGCACCCGTTGTTTATGGATTATTTGCAAACCTACAGTCCGTTAAAATTGCTCTCGCATATTAATATCAGCAGCCGCCCGACTAAACGTAACGCCGGCGCTAAACTTAAACTGGAAGACCTGCGTGCAATAAGCTTCGTTACCTCGTGGAGCCAGCTTAAACAAAACATCCCGGGCTTTTACGGTGTGGGTACCGCGTTAAAAAAAATGAAGGATAACGGTAGCTGGAAAGAAGTGCAGGAGCTTTACCAAAAATCGGGGTTCTTCAAAACCATGATAGACAACTGTATGATGTCGATGAGTAAATCGGACTTTAGGGTTACCGCTTACATGGAGAAAGACAAGAAATTTAGCGCGTTTTGGAAAGGCCTTAAAGCCGAGTATGAACTAACCCGCGATATGCTTCTGCAACTTACCGGTACTACGGTATTGATGGAAGAATTCCCGGTTGACAGACGTTCTATAGCCATCCGCGAAAAAATTGTATTGCCATTGGTAATTGTACAGCATTACGCCCTGCAATGCCTCAATAATACTGATGACGAGGAATTAACAGGCATCTACAATAAGTTAGTTATACGTACGGTATACGGCATTGTAAATGCGGGCAGGAATTTAGCATAACAAACAATAAATCGCCCCTTCCAAAAGGAAGGGGCGTACAAAGCTTCACTTCTAATTAAACTTTTGTAAACAGAATGTAATAAAACTTGTTAGGTTAGTATTATAAGCTTAACATATGATGAAAAGAACATTCTGTATAATATTGGCACTGGCCACCCTAGTTTTTACCCAAGCTTGTAATAACCGCAAAGCCAAAAATTATAATAAAATAAACCAGGCGAATGAGGAAGGGATCTCCTTCGTGAAAAATGCTTTGGAATCGGGCGCGGCCGAAATTAAACTTTCGCAGTTGGCGCTAACCAATTCGCAAAACCCGCAGATGCTGGAATATGCCAAGCAAGTTATAGCCGACCATACAGATATGGACGCCGAACTAAAAAAGATCTCCGGAAGTAAGAATAACATCGATTCATTGAATGCAGTCCATCAAACACAATTAGATAGCCTTACCAAAAAAACAGGCGCTGCTTTCGATAAGCTTTACATCCAGGCCATGGTTATTGATCATGAGAACGACATCAAAGTTTTTAAAGAGGGTGAAAATAATAGTGACAAAAAGCTAAAAGAGTTTGCTGTTAAAAGCACTCCAAAACTGGCGCAACATTTAGCTAACGCAAACGAGATCTGCGCGAAGTTAAAATAGTTTCAGTTGAGGCGCGATGGGTGGTTTAACTTCGCCGAATACGGTGCGGCCACCATACTTCCATGATTCGTTCCTTTCCTTCTCGATAACCGCGTCAAAGTTTGCGTTAGGCGTAAAATTCTTTTCGGCGGTTTGCGCAATATTTGTGAGGCGTTTTATGGCTTCATTTTTTTCGCCGTTACCCAATTTTGCCTTATGTATGGCAGTTTGCAAAACGCCGATGGTTTCATCATAAACTTTTGTGGGCACAGGAAAGGGGTGCCCGTCTTTACCGCCATGCGCGAATGAAAACCTTGCCGGGTCTTTAAACCTCGATGGCGTGCCATGAATAACCTCGCTCACCAAAGCAAGCGATTGTAACGTACGGGGGCCAAGGCCTTGCAATAATAACAGGTCTTCAAAATCTTTCGGTTGCTTTTCGTGTGCCAGCCAAAGCACCGCGCCAAGGCGTTTAAGGTCAACATCCTTTGCCTTAACATCGTGGTGATTGGGCATTACCAGGTGGCTTATTTCTTTCAGCATGCGGTCGGGGTGTTCGGCGGCAATTTGCATCACACCACTACGCGACGGATTTGCAAGTTTATCTGCCATATTTAAAATAAACCCATTGTTTTTGCCATGAATAGCCGTATGCGGGTCCTCCACAAAGGAGGTAAGCTGTTCCGAATGCCAGTGGTAGCGGCGGGCGGTGCTGCTGGCATCGCTCATGCCTTGTTGTACTACAGCCCATTTGCCGGTATCGTTTAAAATAAAATTGTGCGTATAAAGCTGGAAGCCGTCTTGGATAGCGGTATTATCAACCTTTGCGCTTAGCTTGCTGCATTTTACAAGATAATCGCCGTTTAGGCCTGTGCTGTTACAAACCGCCATTAGCTCCTGCGGGGTTTTGGTGGAGTGCTTACCCTTACCGCCACAAATGTATATGCCCATTTCCCTGCTATGCGGATTAATGGCCCGTTTAAGCGCGCCCATTACCGATGTGGTAATGCCAGATGAATGCCAGTCCATACCCATAACAGCACCAAGGCTCTGGAACCAAAAAGGGTCGCTCAGGCGGCGAAGCACTTCGTCCTTGCCATAATCCATCACAATGGTTTCCATAACCGCAAGGCCAAGCTTAGCCATGCGCTCGGCAAGCCAGGCAGGTACATAGCCATAATGTAAAGGCAGATCGGCACTTCCGGAACGCTTCATGCTAACAAAGTTAGCAAAAGAAAATTTGAATTCGCAAAATTACGCCTCAAACGCCACTTTTACATCGCTCCAAAATTCATCAAGCGCTATAATACGGGGTTTAAAAAAAGAGATTAGTTTGGGCCAATTGTCTTTTTGAAAGATACTCACTGGCGATAGTTCTATAACAATGCGACTAATAGTTTTGCCAAAATCATCGGTTGTGTGTAGTTGCCATTGCCATTCTTCGCCAAGGGTGCTATGCAACATGGTTTTGTAGGTTTCAAACTGCTCGAAGAATAATTGCTGCAATTCCGGGTCGGGGTGGGCAATTTCAATGGCTATGCTTGCCAATTTATTATCGGCCTGCATCCTGAAGAAGATATGCTTAACACCGGTTTTATAATTGATCCAGTTGGTGCGCAAGCCTTCGGCAGATAGTACCGGGCCCATGTATTGCCCAAACGCTGTCCAAAATGCCTGCTTTAACTGTGATGCCTGATCTTTTGAGTACATTAATAAATTTAACAGTAAATGGCAAACTCAGTTTCTCATCCTGCGGTTTTTTGCCATGCAGGCGAAAATTTTCGTATGCGGTATAAGATGCTTTAAACATAAAAAGAAATTAGCCACTGCTGAAATATTTCTGCTTAAACATTTACATTAGCGTAATTGTCACTATAGTTATTAAGCGATTTTGAGTTCTGTAGATCGCCAAAAACTAACAATATAGTTTCTTTCATCTACTACACAAATGATAAGAAAATTCAAATGAAATATTACATTACATCACTTGTTTGTTTGCTATTTACGGGCGTTTCAGGGTTGGTTTTTGGCCAAACAAAGCCATTGTATGACACTACAGCGAAGCCTAAACTGGTCTCCAATCAATTTGCTTTTACCGAAGGCCCTGCGGTGGATAAGGCGGGGAACGTTTTCTTTACCGATCAACCTAATAACAAGATCTGGAAGTATGACACCAACGGCAAGCTTTCTGTTTTTATGGATGATGCAGGCCGGGCTAACGGAACCTATTTTGACAATAAAGGCAACCTGATAGCTTGTGCAGATGAACACAACCAACTATGGCAGATAGGTAGGGACAAGAAAGTAAAAGTGCTTTTAAAAGAATATAAAGGCAAATTATTTAACGGGCCTAATGACCTGTGGATAGACCGAAAAGATAATATTTACTTTACCGACCCGTATTACCAACGCGATTACTGGACACGTACCAAACCCGATCTCCCTTCACGAATGGTTTTTGTGCTGATGAAAGGCAAAAGCGAACCTGTTGTATTAGATAGCATGGTGCGCCCTAATGGCATTGTAGGCACGCCAGATGGCAAGCAATTGTATGTATCGGATATTGGCGATGGCAAAATTTATAAATACACTATAAGCCGTGATGGTTTACTTATTAACCGCCGACTATTTTACCCGCAGGGTGCCGATGGTATCACACTTGATGAACAGGGCAACCTATACTTAGCCGGCAAAGGCATTACCATTGTTGATCCGCAAGGCGTACAAATAGCACACATCGACATTCCCGAACCCTGGAGCGCTAATGTATGCTTTGGCGGGAAGAACAGAGATGTGCTATTCGTAACAGCTTCTAAGGCTGTTTATGTGATGAAAATGAATGTACGAGGAGTGGAGTGATAAAAGAATGTCATTGCCACGCTATCGCCACACCTTGGAGCGTCACATTTTCCTTTGCGCTTTTTCCCAAACCGAACTTTGTTTTTTTGTAAAATAGCGGATGATGCCTGCCAATACCGCATAATTCATCACACAAAAATAATAGGGAATAAACAGCGCTTTGATACGGATATGGCGTTTCTCCATTACATAACCCAATAGCGCAAGCAGGTAGAAAACTACCTGACCGGCAAAAAGCAGGGTGTAAATAAAGCCGTCGCCGGCAAAGGCGGTGGCAAAATTGGTAATGAATGCCAGGATCAAAAAGAATGGTGTAACGGTCCACCTCAGCACACGGTGACTAACATACTGAAATGATAGTATTGGGAATTTGAAAGGCAGCAACAAGCTTTTTAGCCTCAATATGGATTGAATGCCACCCGCTGCAATACGGATCTTACGTTTTAATTCTTCTGATACGTTCTCTGACGCGGTTTCCAGTGCGTAAGCTTCAGGTTCGTAATTAATGCGGTAACCCTGGTTGGCTATCAGCATAGATATCATAAAGTCGTCCAGTACGGTATCAGCCGGCACATCCTGGTACAGGTCGCGGCGCACACTAAACAGTTCTCCCGCGGCACCAACAACAGAATACAATTCTGAATCCCATTTCTTAAGTGCCGACTCGTACTTCCAGTAAAAACCTTCACCTGCCGCGCTGGCATCGGCGCTTTCATCGATCTGTACACGTTTTTCGCCGGCTACAGCGCCAACGGTTTTATCGCTGTAGTGGCGGCAAATGCGGGTTATAGCCTCGGCATTTAAAAAGGTATTGGCATCAGTAAATACCACAATTTCGGTATCTACATACTCCATAGCGCGGTGCACGGCGGCAATTTTACCGGCGCGCTCTGGGCGGTGCAACAGTTGAATTTGCGGGTGCTTGCTAATGATATCAGCTGTTTTGTCTGATGAGCCGTCCGTGACAAAAACAAATTTTAGCTTGCCTTCGGGATAATTTAATTGCAGGCTGTTGGCTATTTTTTGAGCGATAAAATGCTCTTCGTTGTAGGCGGCAACAACCAAAGTACAGGTTGGTAGTTCGTCGTCGCTAACAATGGGCAGCACAGGTTTTCCTTTAAAGATGCGTTTTATCTTGATGATGAAATACAGCAGAAAACCGTAGCCCACAAAGGTGTAGGCAACTATAAAAAGACTTATCCAAAGGGCTATGATCATGAAACTTTGTTAATGGTGTAACCCAGTTCGGTGCTGTTTTTACTATGTGTCATGTTCCACCAAACCGCGCGGAAAAGTAGGCCTATAAAGTTGTATCGTTTTTCTTTAATATACCTCATGATGTTACGCGGAACAACCATCAGTACAAAATAAATATAAAATACCAGGGCCTTAAACGCAGGCGCGTTTTTGCGTATAAACAGGATGCGGTTACGGTTCATAAAGTATTCCTTAAACGGGCTGTTTTTGCCAACAGTCATCGACTCTTTATGGTAAATAACTGCATCGCCTCGTACCCATGCCTGGTAGCCCGATTTATTGATACGTTCGCCCCAGTCAACTTCTTCGTAATAAATAAAGAAGTTGTCGGCCATTAAACCGGCCTTTTCACATGTTTCTTTTTTAACCATCATGGCACCGCCATGGCAGTAGCCGGTTTGGCCAAGCAGGTTATCATACTGGCCCACGTCCTTCTCGTTTTTGCCAACGGCCTTGTTGCGGCAGGTGTAATAATCTACCTGTGTAAAACCTACATATTGTATCAGGCTCCTGTCAAAATCATAAACCAATTTTGGCGATATAATACCAACTTCGGGGTGGCTATCTAAAATATCTACCAGTTTTTGAACCAGGCCGGGGCTAAACTCGGTATCGTTATTTACCAGGAAATAATAATCGCCGGTAGCATGCGCAATGCCAATATTATTACCGCCCGAGAAACCAAGGTTGGCTTCGCTGCGTATAAACTTAACGTTGGGGTATTTGGTTGTCCATAGTGGGATAGGGTTTACGGTGCTGCCGTTATCAACAACAATCACCTCCAGGTTTTCGTAGGTGTTTGTTTCGGCAATAGATACTAAAAGCTCTTCGGTAATTTTATCCTGGTTAAAATTTATGGTAACAACAGATACTCTTTTCATGTAGTAATGTATGGATAATTTTATGCCATAATATTAATAAAAGTAAAGCATTATATAAGTATTTAAAACTTTGAAGGATAAACAAGCTATTACAGATGCCGAATTATTAGAGGCTAAAGCAAATGAGTTGGAGGCATTACTTAAAACCGGGGTAATTGATGCCGACCATGCGAAAATAATTCATC
Organism: Bacteroidota bacterium; assembly: GCA_040389205.1. Lineage (GTDB taxonomy): Bacteria > Bacteroidota > Bacteroidia > Sphingobacteriales > Sphingobacteriaceae > Mucilaginibacter. Next base: position 478,348 of record JAZKAL010000004.1, on the reverse strand, counting down.
AAAAGATTAATCGGGCATTTAAAAAACACAATGGTTTAAGGCCCGGTATGCAAAACGATCTTGAATTACTTGTCTCGGCCCATGAGTTACAAAAACCTGCTTTAAAACACAGCTTTGATTTTGAAAATGTAAAAAAGTACCTGCTTGTAGTGATAGGGGCGGTTATGATAACGCTTGGTATGGCTATGATCATCATGCCGGCGCCGCCATATTTTGAAATGTTTACCATTTACCATTTTAACGCTAATGATGGCATAACGCTAATGGACCTAATAGCGCTTATTATTGTATTTACCGGCGTGTACTTTTTTTTGAGTGCCCTCTCTAAAAAGAAATCGATTTGATAAAATCTGTTTTTAAAACCATTTCTTATTCCAACACAAAATGCCTTATTTTAGATTGCAAATAGGGGATAAATGACATTCAGTTTTTGGGCGAAGAACCGTTCTGTTCTACTTTACAGCGCATCGCTGGCAGCTTTATTATTTTTAATGAAGTGGCTGGAGTGGCGTTTTATTATTATAGATTATTCGTTTGAACTATATGCCGGTGCATTAGCCTTTATTTTTACACTGTTAGGGGTATGGCTTGCTATAAAGATTGCCCGGCCCAAAACCATTGTGGTAGAAAAGCAGGTGCTTATTAAAACCAACGATTTTGTTTTTGACGAAAGCCAGCTAACCCGCCTTGGCCTAAGCAAACGCGAACTTGAAGTATTGCAACTTATGGCCGAGGGCCTGAGCAACCAGGATATTGCCGAACGGTTGTTTGTATCGCTTAACACCATTAAAACACATTCCTCAAAAGTGTTTGAAAAGCTGGAGGTGCAACGCCGTACACAGGCTGTTGACAGGGCAAAAAAGCTGAACCTTATTCCGTAAATTACGCTCACACTTTAGCACTAAAACCACTATTTATATCAAAATCACCCAAAAGTATGAGCTAAAATAAAAAGCCTTACGCCACCTTTGAGCCATAAACTTTAATACATATCATAATGAAAAACATCGTAATTAAATATGGATTGATATCCGGCCTTATTGCTTCTGTATGGATGGCTGTAACCATGGGCCTGTGTCATAATAGCGGCTCTTACGAAGGCAATATGTTATTGGGCTTTTCGTCCATGATCATCGCCTTCTCGTTAATGTTCCCGGCGGTAAAAAGCTATCGCGACAAGTACAACGGCGGTGTAATAAGCTTTGGCAAGGCATTTCAAATAGCGTTCCTGATAGCATTAATAGGCTCCAGCATGTATGTGGTTACATGGGTTGTAGACTATTACTTTTTTATGCCCGATTTTATGGAAAAGCTCTCCGCACAAATGATCAATAAGGCCCAGCAAAGCGGTAAAAGCGCCGCGGAAATAGCCGGGAAAATAGAGCAGGTAAACTCCATGAAAAATGTATATTCATCCATTTTCGGCGTAATATTTTATACCTATATGGAAATATTACCGGTGGGTATTATAGTAGCGCTGATAACCGCCCTTATTTTGAAACGTAAGATTAATAACGGCGAAGTATCTGTTGCTTAATCATTAAGTCAGCCATCCTTACTATATTTGTGGGATGTATGAGCAAAAACATATAGGCCTGCATTTAAAGGCTTTGCTTGATGAAATGGTTGGCCACCTGCATAAGCAGCTGGAGGTTGCCGGGTTCCCCGAGATAAAGCCATCGCACGGGTACATCTTTCAGCACATCAGTCAGGATGGTTCACGAATTACGGAGTTGGCTGCCCATGCTAAAATAACAAAGCAAAGCATGAGTGCATTGGTATATCAATTAGAGGAGTGGGGCTACGTAAAGCGCAAGGCAGATGCCCGCGACAAAAGAGGGGTGCTGTTTTATTTGACAAGCGCGGGTATAAATATCCAACAAACCACCCGTCAGGTTAACCATAATTTGGAACGCCAATGGGAAAGTAAACTGGGTATAGCTAACTATCAAAAATTTAAAGAGAACCTGCAAAAGCTTAGTAACGGAATTTAGTACATAATTAATTGTATATATACCGTATTCAAGCTAAGCCGTTAGGGTATTATTTAGATATTTGGATAATATTAACCCCAAACCCTAGTAAGATGCCAACTTCTGATATTGTATTTCAGCGCGAATTAACGCTTGGTGCCGATGAATTTATTGATGTGTTAAAACGAAGTACCCTTGCCGAGCGCCGCCCTATTGATGATGCCGATCGTATACAGGATATGCTGCAAAACGCCAATCTTATTGTAACCGCACGTATAGATGGCAAACTGGTAGGTGTATCGCGCGCATTAACAGATTTTGCATTTTGTACTTACTTGTCCGATCTGGCGGTAGATGCCGCTTATCAAAAAAAGGGTATCGGCGTACGCTTAATTGCCGAAACTAAAAAGCATTCGCCAAAGGCAAAGCTGATATTGCTTGCAGCACCTGCTGCTGTTAATTATTACCCTAAAACAGGCATGACCAACTTTACGCATTGTTTTTTACTGGATGATGTAAATGATCTTAAATTAAAAAATAGCTAACCGCTGTTTGTTAAACGCTGCCGGCTTTGCACTTTTTAACAAAGCTATTTGAGCTTTTTAGCAAAGCCGGTAGTTTTGTTATGGCCTACTTTTGTCTTAAACAATTAATAATTAAAACGATGACAAAAGTTTGGTTTATAACAGGCAGTTCCCGGGGATTAGGGCGCAGCCTTACAGAAGCCGTGTTGGCAACGGGCGATAAAGTTGCCGCAACCGCACGCAATACCGATAGTTTAAAAGAACTTGAGGATAAGTATCCGGGCCAGGTTTACACTATACAACTGGATGTTACTAATTACCCGCAAGTACATAGGGCTATTGCAGATACAGTTTCGCATTTTGGTAAAATTGATGTACTGGTAAACAACGCGGGCTTTGGTATAACAGGTGCCGTAGAAGCTTATACCGATGAACAGGTGCGCAGCCAGCTGGAAACAAATTTATATGCGCCTATAGAAATCACCAGGGCCGTTTTGCCTTATATGCGCAAACAACAAAGTGGTTATATCTTGCAAATAAGTTCGATAGGTGGCAGGGTAGGCAGCGGTGGTGTAAGCATTTACCAGGCAGCTAAATTTGGTCTTAGTGGTTTTAGCGAGGGATTGGCTGTGGAAGTAGCCCCGTTAGGCATCAAGATAATTTGTGTTGAACCGGGTGGTTTCCGTACCGATTGGGGAGGAGACTCTATGACGTATGCCCCGCATGTAGACGGTTACGAAACCACCGTTGATAACCGCGTATCGGCCTTTAGAAACGGTAGCTTCAAACCCATAGGCGACCCGGATAAAGCAGCAAAAGTAATAATAGAAATGGTTAATAACCCCGAGCCGCCGTTGCATCTTTTGCTTGGCAGCGAGGCTGTGGCCATCGTAAAACACTCTGAGGCGGCTAAATTGAGGGAATTGGAGAAATGGGAGCGTACCAGCATAAGTACCGATGCGGATGATGCCGAGAACTTTCTGGATACGGAGTACGGAAAGCGATACCTGACGCTTAAAAAATAATTTTTGAATGGTTGATTGGCTGAATGGTGAAATAGTTGCCTATGTATAACTTTGCACCATCATCCAGTCAACCTTTTTAATTTGATTATGGCGAATAAGCAAGAGCATAGCGAACGCCCTAAAATGGCGTATTCGTGTTATTATACACGTAACCGCGAGGGAGAACAGTTTGTGGCCGAGCATGTATTTAGTTACCAGATAAGCGGATCTATGACGTTGAACGACGGGCAAAAGCAAATAGTTTTTAAGCCCGGCGATTTTAGGTTTATCAGGCGTAACAACCTGGTTAAGTTTATAAAAGTGCCGCCGCCAAAGGGAGACTTTAAATCTGTTTCGGTATATCTCGATCAGCATACGCTGCGCAATTTTAGTATGGAGTATGGTTTTAAGGCAACGGGCCATTATAAAGGCGATACCGCAATGATCTTACCGCCACAGCCCTTACACAAAAGCTTTATGGAATCCATCATCCCTTATCAGTCGGCTGATATTACCATTGATGATAAATTACAGGACCTTAAGCTTCGCGAAGCTATACTGATATTGCTGCAAAGTAAGCCCGAAATGAAGGATATCCTTTTTGATTTTAATGAACCGGGCAAAATAGACCTGGAAGGTTTCATGGAGGAAAACTTCCACTTTAATGTGCAACTTAAACGCTTCGCCTATCTCACGGGGCGTAGCCTTGCTACCTTTAAGCGCGATTTTGAGAAGATCTACCACACCACGCCAAGCCGCTGGCTACAGCAGCGGCGTTTACAGGAGGCGTATTATCTTATAAAAGAGAAGGGTAAAACGGCCTCAGATATTTACATAGAGTTAGGTTTCGAAGATCTTTCGCACTTTTCATTCGCATTTAAAAATAAATACGGCGTAGCGCCATCAAAAGTGTAAATCAACCCCAGTATTAACAACAATAGTGTAAACTTTTTTCAGGACGGTTAAGGTCAAAAACAGGGTGTCCCATTCTGTCCCGTTTTTTAAAGAATGGGACACCCCATTAAAAATCATAATAAATTGATATTAAATTAGTTATATTAATATAAAGAAGTATTACTTTAATTTAAATTGAAAATTCAATTTTTATAACTATTTGATAATTAATACAATGCGAATTTGTCTTGCATAGTGTCATAAATAATGGGACACCCTGTTTTAGTAATAATGAACGTGTATTTATGGCTTTTAGAAATGTTTTAATAAATGTAATTTTTTTGTTGGAATTGAATATTTATATATATTTACCAAGTAATCCTAATTAGTGCAAGTGCACATCTAAAGAACGTGAAAAGGTTTTTTGCTTTATTCTTACTAAGCATACATCTGTTTAATACAGGTGGTTACACCTTTGTCTTCCAATATTTCATCCATCAATCCGAGTTAACCATCGTTAAAAACATATACGAAAGTAAGGTGGATGCTACCCAGCTTGTTCAAATTAAAGTACCGGTAAATAATAAAGGTGTAACCGATTGGCCCGATTATGAAAAGATACAAGGCCAGATTCAGCTTAAAGATGGCTTCTACAATTTTGTAGGTGTTAAAATGACCCGCGATACCATGTACCTGGTTTGCGTGGCAAATAGCGTAAAAAACCAGTTATTTAAAGCCAATACAATTATTGCCAAAAACGTAAGCGACGCGCCGTTGAGTAAAAAAGGTGAAGCGCCTGCAAAAAAAGCCTCCTCATCAGTTTCGGACTATAACTACCCGGTAGTTACATACAGCTTCCTTAGCTTTGATGATAAATTAGAAAGAATAGCAAACCCTATATCTTCCAAATTAACAAGTCCATATATCGAATCGCCGGGCAAACCCCCCAACCACATCGGCTGATTAATATATTCCAAAAGATTTATATTTCTTAATTACGCAACAAAATGCTTTGCATTTGTCGTGATGCATCATGTTTTGTGTGCAGCAATTAAGATAAAGAAATTGAGCATCAGCTACTAATTTGTGAGATTTTTAGCAGCTGATGCCTCATAGACTTGTTTAAGCCCTTTACTTTAAATTATTATATGAAACACTGTTTACTTAAGATAAACAGGTACGTTATTGCTTTTTTGGCCTGCGCAGCTTTCTCCCAACAGGTAAGTGCCCAAACCGAAAATGATGCTTTAATGATACCCAAGAACTATTTCTGCGCCGCCGGCTTATATACCCACAATAGCTGGGATAAGTATTGGGAAGGTACTTTCAAACGCGAAAACTTAAATTTAGGCACCATCAGCAGCAATGTTTATGCTATAGGCGGTAACTACGGGTTAAGCAATAGGGTTAACTTGTTGTTTATGATCCCTTATATCAAATCAAATGCATCTGCAGGCACACTTAGAGGCCAAAGCGGCATACAGGATATTAACCTGGCCATAAAATGGATGGCCGTAAAGCAGGAGGTAGGCAGTGGCTTACTTAGCTTACATGCCATTTTAAATGGCGCATTGCCGGTTGGTAACTACCAGGCCGATTATTTGCCGCTGTCACTCGGCTCGAGAAGCAAAAGCATTGGTTTAAAAGCCCTGGTCAATTACCAAACAGGCCGTTTCTTCGTGGCCGGTTCAGGTCAGTATTTACGCAGGAGCAACATTACGCTTGACCGCGACTCTTACTATACCACCGAAATGCACTACACCAACCAGTTGGCGTTACCAAATATGACCAACTTTTTATTCAGCACAGGTTACCGCAGTTTAAAGTTCAATGCCGAGGCCGTTGTTACCCGCATGAACACCATTGGTGGTTTTGATATCACCAAAAACAATATGCCTTTCCCGAGCAACAATATGGATGCTACTTCTGTAGGAACTATTTTTAAATATAGCTTTCAAAGCATTTCTGGTTTAGAGCTTACTGCCGGTGGTAATTACGTGGTAGATGGCCGTAACGTTGGCCAAAACAAATCGTTTTTTGCCGGGGTGTATTATGTGTTTTCTGTTAAAAAGGATAAAACTGATAAATAAGAATAGTGATGAAAAAACATATATATAAATTTATACCTGTGATGATGATAGCCCTTGTGGTTTTAAGCTCATCATGTAAAAAAGATATACAGGAAAAGGACCGCAGTCAGGATTATCCGGCTTTAGCCCCGGCTAATTTAGACCTGAATGCCGATACCTGGACCCCTATACTTACCGCATCAAGCACGTTTACTGTTGCTACGCCGGATGCTATAACCACGCCAAACTATCTGGCTGATTTGAACGAGATAAAAAGTTACCAGCGCAACCTGACCCAGGAGCAAAGAGATATTATTAAATATTGGAGCGCAGGCTCGGTACTACGGTGGAACGAGATCTTGCGCGAACTGGTTGCCAAGCATAACCTGCCGCCATACCAAAAAGATGACGGCACTTACCCTGCTCCAAGCGCGGCTAACCCGTTGGCTTACCCGTTATTCCCGTTCTCTAACCCGCCGTATGCCGCACGTGCTTATGCTTATGTAAGTGCAGCACAGTACGATGCATTGGTACAGGCCTGGAAATTTAAAAAACAGTTTAACCGTGCGGCACCCTACATTAATGATGCTAATATTCAGGCCTTAGTGCCTAAATCTACACTGCCATCGTACCCAAGTGAGGATGCTGTTGTAGCGGGTGCTACTGCAAAAATGATGGAATTGCTTTTCCCCGGCGATCTGGATTACATCCAAAAGAAAGTTGCTGAAGAAAAACTGTATCGTATAATGGCAGGTGCCAACACCCGCTCTGATATGGATGCAGGCGAAAACCTTGGCAAACAAGTTGCCGCTGTGTTTTTAGCCCGTGCACGTACCGACAAAGCCGGTGCAGCTATTGGCACAAAAGCCGATTGGGTTGCACTTGCAACTACCACTTCGGCAGCAGGTAACACTCCCTGGCTAAGTTTAGAACTGCCTTTGCGCCCGCCAATGCTGCCTTTGTTTACAAAAGTTACCCCATTCTTGTTTCCAACAAGTACCGTTGTTGCTTTGCGCCCTGCGCCGCCATACAAGCCGGGCAGCCCCGAGTTTCAGAAAGAGAGCGACGAGGTTTTAGCCATGAGTAAAGACCACAGCCGCGAGCACGAGCGCATCACCGCTTTCTGGGCTGATGGTGTTGGTACGGTAACGCCTCCCGGCCACTGGAATACCATCGCCGCCGATGAGTTTGTTAAACACAATTACAGCGAAGTGCGCTGGGCTCGCAATTTTGCGCTGTTAAACATGGCCGAAATGGATGCCGCTATTGTTTGCTGGGATGCCAAGTACGCTTACTTTAACCCGCGCCCTACCCAAATGGTAATGAATATCAAAACCTTAACCGGTATACCAAACTTTCCGTCGTACACATCCGGTCACTCAAACTTTAGCGGCGCTGCTGCAACAGTATTGGGTTATTTAGTGCCCGAAAAAGCGAGTGCTTTTATGGATATGGCCCATGAAGCGGCTATGTCAAGGTTATATGGTGCCATCCACTACCGCAGCGATTGCGAGGTTGGTTTACAAACAGGTATAAAAGTTGGCGAATATGCTGTTGCCCGTGGCAAAGCAGACGGAGCTAACTAATAGTGAAGATTAAAGAAATGCTTAGGACCGAACAAAAGATACATTATGTTTTACGTGTAGCTATAGCTATGTGCTTTATTGGGCATGGGGCTTTTGGCATCATTACCAAACAAATTTGGTGTAATTATTTTGCCGTGTTTGGTATTAGTACCGATGCTGCCTATGCTTTAATGCCATGGGTAGGCGGGGTTGATATATTGATGGGCGTTGTAATGCTGTTTTACCCCATGCGTGCCATTGCATTATGGTTGGTGGTATGGGGTGCCCTTACAGCATTTTTACGCCCGGCATCGGGCGAGCCATTTGCAGAGTTTATTGAGCGTGCGGGTAACTTTGGTGCCCCGCTCGCTTTATTGATCCTCTCGGGTGGTATCAAAAACCTGCGCCATTTATTTAGGCGGATTGATGCCGATGCCGCGGTAGATGATAAAACCATAAACAATGTATTTAACTGTTTAAAAATTATTGGCTTCCTTTTACTGATGGGCCACGGCTGGTTAAACTTATTACAAAAGAAAGGCCTGCTTAGCCAATACGCGTCGCTTGGGTTTACAAGCCCTGCTAAAGTGGCTCAGTTTGTTGGCGTTTTTGAAATAACAGCAGCATTGATCGTATTGATCAAACCCATCCGTACGGTGCTTTTGGTGTTTATTATCTGGAAGATCTCAAGCGAATTATTATACCCGCACTATGAAGTATTTGAGTGGATAGAACGTGGCGGCAGCTACGGCACTTTAATAGCTTTATGGTTTGCAACTAAACATGTTTCCTCAAATCTCACAATAAATTCTTTACAGACAAAAAATCATAAATAGGGCTTTAAACCTAAATAAACCCTGTATTACAGGTTGCGGCTAACCTTGTGGTTAGCTGTATTAAAATACTTACTTATAACAATTTATCAAGATGAAATTCACTTACAAATTCCTTATCGGGATAGCTATATACTTAATGTTCAACAATACTAATGTTAACGCCCAGGGTTGTGTGGCTATCCGCGGCAACGGCTCATTCTCAAATATGGAGCACCCAATGCTTGATAGCACGTTAGCACCAGGTTCTGATAAGGGGTGGTACTTTACCACATCGTACCGTTACTTTAGGTCCTTCCGCCACTTTAAGGGTACCGAAGAACAGCCACAAAGGCAAACGTTACATAATGAGGTTATAAATTATCAAAATACCATAGACTTGAGCCTTACACGTGCTTTTAATAAATATTGGTCGCTAACCGTTGGTATCCCGTATTTGATCAACACGCGGTCATCGTTATATGAGCATGGTTTAACAGAAAGACATAACTCTTATTCGCATGGATTTGGCGATATGCGTATTGTGGGTAACAGGTGGTTATTTGACAGCCACACCGCTAAAAAAGGCAATATTCAGGTTGGTCTTGGTGTTAAATTACCTACCGGTAATTATAATTATATGAGCCATTTTTATAACGTAACACCATCAGAGCGTCCTGTAGATCAGTCTATTCAGTTAGGGGATGGTGGTGTTGGTATTATCGCCGAAATTAATGGCTTCCTGAATTTCTCCCGTCAATTCGGTGGTTACACCAACTTGTATTACATGGCCAATCCTCGTAATAATAATGGTACCAGAACTTACCGCGAAACCATCAGCCCTACATTGGCAAATGAAACTATTATGAGCGTACCAGATCAGTTTTTAGCGAGATTGGGTTTTAATTACACTTTTGATGGAGCGTTTAAAGCGCTTACGCTTTCTGCCGGTGGCCGTATAGAGGGTATACCTGTTTATGACCTTATAGGTAAAAGCGATGATTTTCGCAGGCCGGGTTATGTATTATCGGTAGAACCATCTGTTAACTACAGCTTTAAAAGGTTTAACATTTTTGCCAATGTGCCAATAGCGTTAAAGCGCGATCGTACCCAAAGTGTTACAGATAAGCAAAATACTATAACTACTGGCAAATATGTTAATGGCGATGCCGCCTTTGCAGATTACTCCATAAACTTTGGTGTATCATTTAAATTATAAATAATAAATAATGGTTATATATGTTAAAGGTCGGGGTGGTTCCCGGCCTTTTTTGTTTAATTAAGTTGCTTTTTATTTTAAAATAATAGATTTACAAAATGAACTCAGCTGAACAAAACTTTAAAGATTTAGGCTTAAACCTGCCGCCTGCGCCAAAACCGCTTGGTGTTTATAAACCTTGTTTAATTGATGGTAAATACCTGTACCTATCCGGTCACGGTACCGTGCAGGATGATGGCAGCCTTATTATTGGCCGCATTGGCGACACCATCAATCAGGAAGATGGCAAGCTTGCTGCAAGGCAGGTGGGGCTGGCTATGCTGGCTACCATAAAAGCCAATTTAGGCAGCCTGGATAGGGTTAAACGTGTGATAAAAGTATTGGGTATGGTAAACTGCACGCCCGATTTTGAAAAACACCCCTACATTATAAACGGCGCAAGCGAGTTATTTGCCAAAGTTTGGGGCGAAGAGAATGGTATTGGCGTACGTAGCGCTGTTGGTATGGGCTCGTTACCCGATAATATTCCGGTGGAGATAGAAGCGTTGTTTGAATTAGTATAACCCAATGGCAGCAACCGACTGGTACATTATAAATAACGTTGATGAACTGGATACGCCTGCGTTGGTAGTATATCCCGACAGGGTAAAGTCTAATATTGACCTGGTTAAAACCATGGTTGATGACGCCTCCCGTTTACGCCCGCATGCAAAAAGCCATAAAAGCATAGATGCTGCAAGGCTGATGATACAAAACGGTATCAACAAGTTTAAATGCGCTACCATAGCAGAAGCAGAAATGCTGGGTATGGCTACAGCACCTGATGTGCTATTGGCTTACCAACCCAACGGGCCAAAACTTAAACGCTTTGTGCGGTTAATAACGGCTTATCCGCAAACAGCCTATTCGTGTTTGGTAGATAATGAAGTTACGGCGAATTTGATCTCGGTAGAAGCGGTTAAAAACAATACCAGGATTTCGGTTTATATTGATTTGAACGTAGGCATGAACCGTACCGGGATTGTGGCCGGTGCCGCTGCATTAAATTTGTATGCCACCTGTTTAGCATTGCCGGGTCTTATCTTGTTAGGACTGCATGCCTATGATGGACATATCCATGATGGCGATTACGCGGTGCGTCAACAAAGATCTGCCGAAAGCATTAAACCTGTTTTTAAGCTGATAGCCGATATCGCGGAAAATTCTTATCCTAAACCCATAGTTATTGCAGGCAGTTCGCCAACATTGCCCATCGTATCAAAAATAAAAGGTTTTGAGGTAAGCCCGGGCACGTTTGTTTACTGGGATATGGGTTACCAAGCAGCCTACCCCGAGCAGCCATTCTTAACTGCGGCTTTGCTTATTGCGAGGGTGATATCCTTACCCGATGATGGCAAGATCTGTATCGACCTTGGGCATAAATCAGTATCGGCAGAAAACGAATTAAACAAACGGATTTATTTCCTTAATGCCCCCGAATTAAAATTTATTAGCCAAAGCGAGGAACACTTAGTAGCCGATGCAGGCCACAATCATCCATATAAAATAGGTGATATTTTATATGGTTTGCCGTATCACGTTTGCCCGTCTGTAGCTTTATACGAACGCGCTATAACTATTGATAATCATTTAATTACCGGCGAGTGGAAAACCATTGCGAGGGATAGACAAATAACCATTTAAACTAATCGGTGAAATCAAAAGCAACCAGTGTAATTCCCACAATATGTTTACTATAGATGTCCACTTAGATCTTAGCATGAACGCGCTGGAATGGAACCGGGACCTCATGCGTCCAGTCGCCGAGATCAACCAACGCGAAGAGGGGATGACCGACAAACCCGACCGAGGTAAAGCGGTGGTATCATTGCCCGAACTGCGCAAGGGAAATATTGGTTTGGTAGTGGCTACGCAGATAGGCCGATATGTTGCGCCTGATAATCAGCTGCCCGGCTGGCACTCGCCCCAGCAGGCCTGGGCACAAACGCAGGGGCAGCTTGCCTGGTATAAGGCTATGGAGATGACCGGGGAAATGACCCAGATCAATGACTTAGTAACATTAGACAAACACCTCGCCCTTTGGAATGACGGCACAGATACTTCTCACAAACCTATAGGTTACATCTTAAGTCTCGAAGGTGCCGACTCGATTGTAGATGTGAGTTTTTTAGAAGGCGCTTATCAAAACGGCTTGCGTGCGCTTGGCCCTGCACATTACGGCCCGGGCAGGTATGCAAATGGTACCGATGCTACAGGCAAGATGGGCCAACAAGGGTTGGCATTATTAAAAGAAATGGAGCGCCTTAATATTATACTTGATGCTACGCACTTGTGCGATGATGCCTTTTGGCAGGCGCTGGATAATTTTAACGGCCATGTTTGGGCAAGCCACAACAATTGCCGTGCGTTGGTAAACCACAACCGCCAATACAGCGATGAAATGATAAATGCCTTGATTGACCGCGGCGCGGTAATAGGGGCCGCCCTGGATGCGTGGATGATGGTGCCCGGTTGGGTGAGGGGACAGTCAACCCCGCGTCAAATGAATTGCAACCTTGAGGTAATGGTTAATCATATTGACCATATTTGCCAGATAGCCGGTAACGCGCTGCATGTGGGTATGGGTACCGACCTGGATGGGGCATTTGGCCGCGAGCAATGCCCTTACGATCTGGAAACTATTGCCGATATGCAGAAAGTGCCCGCATTATTACAAAAACGCGGTTATAACTATGCCGACATTATGAATATGATGCATGGTAATTGGTTACGCTTTTTACAGAATGCTTGGAAATAACAAAAAATGGGTGCAGAAAAAGACAGGTTAAAGGATACGGGATGGAAAAAATGGGGGCCTTACGTAAGCGACAGGCAATGGGGAACCGTTCGTGAAGATTACAGCGCCGATGGTAATGCCTGGGATTACATTACTCATGATATAGCCCGCAGTAAAGCCTATCGCTGGGGCGAAGAAGGCATAGCCGGCATTTGCGACCACGAGCAATTGCTTTGTTTTTCCATAGCGCTTTGGAATAAGAAAGACACTATCCTGAAAGAACGCTTTTTTGGACTTAGCAATGCTGAGGGTAACCATGGCGAGGATGTAAAGGAGTTGTATTACTACCTGGATAATACGCCCACGCATTCGTATATGAAAATGCTGTACAAGTATCCGCAGCAGCAATTTCCGTACGTTCATTTAGTAGACGAGAGTAAGAAGCGCGACCGCACCCAGCCCGAGTATGAGTTGATGGATACCGGCATCTTTAATAACAACGAGTACTTTGATGTATTTGTAGAATATGCCAAGCAGGATACCGATGATATACTGATAAAGATCACTATACATAACCGCAGTAAGGCAGAAGCAAGTTTAAACCTGCTGCCAACCATCTGGTTTCGAAATACATGGGAGTGGGGTTATGATGACTATAAACCAAAGTTATCGGCGAATGGTAACGCTGTTAAAATAGAGCATAAAGAATTAGGGGTACTAAATTTAGTAGCCGATGGTTCACCCGAATTACTTTTTTGCGATAACCAAACCAATACAAAGCGTTTTAACAACGTTGACGACGGCAAGTCGTTTTATAAAGATGGCATTAACGATTATATTGTAAACGGTAGCAAGACCACCAACCCCGCCAATACGGGCACCAAGGCCGCTTTTAATTATGATGTAACCATCCCGGCAGGAGGAAGCCATACTGTAAAATTACGATTAGCTGAAAGCACGGAAAATAGCTTTGCAGATTTTGATGATTTTTTTGCTTTACGATTGCAGGAGGCCGATGAATTTTACGCTGCAATACGCCCTAACGATAATAACAGCGACAAGGCAAACATTCAGCGGCAGGCCTACGCCGGGATGCTGTGGAATAAACAATTCTATTACTATAATATCCACCAATGGCTAAACGGCGACCCTGCCGAATCTGAGCCGCCGTTACAACGCCAGCACCAGCGTAATAGCAAGTGGCAGCATTTTAACAGCCAGGATATTATATCGATGCCCGATAAATGGGAATACCCTTGGTTTGCCGCCTGGGACCTTGCCTTTCATTGCGTACCATTGGCTGCTGTAGATATGGCTTTTGCCAAAAGGCAGCTAAACCTTTTGATTAAGGACTGGTACATGCACCCCAACGGCCAGTTACCTGCCTACGAATGGGATTTTAGCGACGCTAACCCACCTGTACACGCCATGGCTACGTGGAAGATTTACCAAATGGATAAAAAAGCCAATAACGGCGAAGGCGATACCTTTTTTTTAGAGCGCATTTTTCACAAATTGATGCTCAACTTTACCTGGTGGGTAAACCGCAAGGACGAGGCGGGTAACAATGTTTTTGAAGGCGGCTTTTTAGGGATGGATAATATAGGCGTGTTTGACCGTAACACCAAGTTTGCCAATGGCGCCCATCTGGAACAGGCCGATGGCACCAGTTGGATGGCCATGTACTCGTTAAACCTGCTGCGCATAGCTGCCGAACTGGCTGAAACAAATAAAGCTTACGCCGATATCGCCTCAAAGTTTTTTGAGCATTTTATTTATATCTCCGCAGCCATGTCGAGCCTGGGCGAGGGTGGTACCAGTGGTTTGTGGGATGAGGCGGACGATTTTTTTTACGACCAGTTACGTATGCCCGATGGCAGCGCCGAAAAAATGCGGATCCGCAGTATAGTTGGCATAGTACCTTTGTTTGCAACCGAAGTACTGGACGAAGAAACCATTGCAAGTAACCCAATATTTCGCGACAGGATGGATTGGTTTGCCGCTAACCGGCCCGATCTTGCCGGTTTGGTATCCCGTTGGGATGAACGTGGTGCCGGTAACAAACACCTGATAAGTTTACTGCGTGGCCACCGTATGAAAGGCATATTGAAATATATGCTTGATGAGAACGAATTTTTGAGTGATTATGGCATCCGCTCATTATCCAAATACCATCTCGATCATCCGTTCAGCGCAAATATCAATGGTACGCAGTTCAGCATAAAATATGTACCTGCCGAGAGCGATAGCAATATGTTTGGCGGTAACAGTAACTGGCGTGGCCCGGTATGGATCCCCATAAATTACCTCATCATAGAAAGCCTTAACGATTTTTACCAATATTACGGCGACGAACTTACCGTAGAGTGCCCTACAGGATCGGGCAATATGATGAACTTAAAGGAAGTCGCTAATGAGATATACCGTCGTATCTCCAAATTATTTTTGACTGATGAAAATGGCCGCAGGCCAAGCAACGGAACTGATGATAAGGTACAAACCGATCCCTATTTTAAAGATCATATCCTTTACTACGAATACTTTGACGGCGACACCGGGCGTGGCTTAGGCGCTGCTCACCAAACAGGGTGGACGGGTTTGATAGCAAATTGCCTTTATCATTAAAAGCTAATGTGTTATATCGACACAATATTTTTTTTATTCGATTTATTTGATTTAGATTTACTTACCAAGTAAACTAAATTATAAATTAATGAATTTTAACAGGCGCAAGTTTTTGCAAAGCACGGGCACTTTGGTGCTCAGTGGTGCGGTATTATCGGGTAAAGCCGCATCTTTTTTAAACCTTAAGCACCCTATAGGTGTACAGTTGTTTACGTTTTTTAACGTGATGGACGCTGATGTGAAGGGTACTTTAAGCAAAGTAGCCGCAGCAGGATATACCGAAATAGAGTCGGCATTTAGTAAAAAAGGCGGCTATTATGGCTTAAAACCAAAAGAGTTTAAGGCTTTGGCTAATGGGTTGGGCTTAACCTGGAGATCGCACCACGTATTGGGCGCGCCGTTTAAGATGCCTCCGGGAGCAAAAATGCCCACCACGCCCGATGGTAAACCTATGGTGATACCACCAATGATGAACCTGCAGGATAACATGCAACAATTGGTTGATGAAGTCGCCGAAGGTGGCGTGAAATTCCTGGTATGTGCCAATACGCCAACCAGCACGCCAGAGGACTTAAAAGCATCTATAGCCGTATTAAACAAAACAGGCGAAGCTGCCACTAAGGCGGGGCTAACCTTTGCCTACCATAACCACGATATGGAGTTTAAGATCCTGAGCGATGGTACGATTCCATACGACCTGCTACTTTCAGAAACGGATGCTAAACACGTTAAAATGGAACTAGACCTGGCATGGGCCGTTAAAGCCGGTAAAAATCCGGTAGATTTGTTTAAACAAAACCCGGGGCGTTTCCCATTATGGCATGTTAAGGACCTTGATGCAAGCCGCGAAAATATTTTACCGGTAGGTAGCGGCACTATTGATTTTAAACCAATATTCGCGGCGGCTAAAATTGCCGGCATGCAAAGCTTTTTTGTAGAGCATGATATGCCTCAAGACCCTTTTGCAAGCATCAACAGTAGTATCAAATACATCAATAAAAATTTTAATGTGTAATTAGCAGATAGGGTTTGTACAGGCTATTGTAAATAGGCCTGTACAAACTCATCATTGTTTATAGCGCTAACCAGGGCGTTTATAGCAGGTTTTTCGGGTGCTTCTGCGTCAAGTTCGGTGGCGTAGTCTTCCAGTTCATCCAAGTAGGCAACAGCTTCTTCCTCATCTTCAAACAGTAATATTAATTCACCGTTTATTTCCGTTTCCGTACCGTTTGGTGGGGTAGGTAAGTCTGTCTGCTCAAAAACATTGGCAGCAAGGGTATTGGATGGTACGCTGATCTTTAGCATGGTTGTAAGTTTATAGTATATATAACAAACGCAGGCATTATACTTTAGTTTTGGCCCGCTCTTTTACAAAACCGCTAAAACGGATCTGTTGTCTGTTTTGGCTAATCACGCTTAAGTCGGCATTGCCATTGGTAAAAACCTGTAATATTAATTGTGTGCCGTTGCGCGTATCGTTGGTTTTTATACGAATAATATAACTGCCGTCCTTTTTAGCATCAGACGTTTTATAGTCAAACTTGGTTGATTTAAATTTGATGCCATTATCTTCATTGTTATTATAACCCGCGCTCGAATACGCCACACCAAAATAAGGCAAAAAAGCTTCTACAGTATCGGGGCTAACCGTAAGATCATACGGTGTAGTTAAATAACGCGACCCACCGCCAAGCGGATACATGTAATTTGCCTGGAAGACATAATCTTTTGCATTTATTAGTTGCTTTACTTCGGCGGTTTTTTTAGCTTGTTGAATAGCTTTTTTGCTTTGCGCGCCTGCCGGGTCAATAGCAGTTATGGCAATAATTAGCGTGAATAATATTTTAATTAAAGTTTTCATTTTTAAATGATTATAAAGGTATAACGTAGTTTTTATTTGACTTAATATCTTCTCGCTGGTTTAATATAAATATTACATTCGGTGGCGACTTACTGTTTGATTTATAGTGCTTCATTTTGCGTTTTTATTATAAGATGCAAATGCCGACAGGTTTCCATAAAGTCGAACAAAATAGTTTGTGTCAGCCTGTGCTTATCGAAGACTTCTGCACTTTGATAATGGTTCGACAGGCTCACCATGACATAATGTAGTTACAAAAAAAAGAGCCACTCAAATACTGAGCGGCTCTTTAAATTTTATTCCCCTTTAAGGGGTAGTGGGCATTATATCAGGCTAACACTGCGGTTAACAAACTCGGTTAACTCTGAACCGGTTAATAGACCTTGCGATAACAAGGCCAGGTCAAAAGCTTGTTTAGCAAGCTGTGCCTGTACACCTTCGTCTTCGCCTTCTAAAATGCGGCTTATTAATTTGTGGTTACCGTTAACAATTACCTTGTAGTTATCGGGCATGTTACCGTAAAAGCCCATACCGCCGCCCATTGCAGCCATATCTTTCATACGGCGCATAAACTCGTCCATGGTAACGGTTACAGGTAATTCTTCCGGGTTTAAGCTTTCTAATTCTACACGGTAAGCCGGTTTGTTAATGGCTTTATCGAATATGGCTTTTATCTTGGTCGATTGCTCTTCTGTCAATACATGCTCAGGCGCATCGTCTTTCTTGATCAGTTTATCGGCAACATCAGCATCAACCCGTTTAAGCGAAGTTTTTTCCAGCTTCTGCTCCAGCTGGCTAATAAAGTGGTTATCGATAGGGGAGTTCATGACCAAAACATCGTAACCCTTTTTACCTGCCGATTGTATAAAAGCGTCCTGTTTCTCGGCATCATTGGTGTAGATGTAGATCAGCTGGCCGTCTTTGTCCGTTTGTACACCTTCGACTTTTTCTTTGTATTCGTTAAGGGTAAAGTTTTCTTTAGCGGTGTTGGTTACCAAAACAAAATCTTTTGCTTTGTCGTAAAATTTCTCTTCGCTCACCATACCGTATTTAACGAACAAGCCAATATCGCCCCATTTCTCTTCAAAACCTTTACGGTCTGCTTTAAACAGTTCGGCTAGCTTGTCGGCTACTTTTTTGGTGATGTAGCTATTTATCTTTTTAACGTTGCTATCTGCTTGTAAGAAGCTACGCGATACGTTCAACGGGATATCCGGTGAATCGATAACGCCGTGCAGCAACATCAAAAACTCAGGCACAATATCTTTCACCTCATCGGTGATAAATACCTGGCGCGAGTATAGTTTTATTTTGTTGCGGGTGATCTCAAAGTCGTTCTTCAGTTTAGGGAAGTATAAAACACCGGTAAGGTTAAAAGGATAATCAACATTCAGGTGGATCCAGAACAACGGATCTTCGCTGTATGGATAAAGCTCTTTATAAAACTTTAGGTAATCTTCGTCGCTCAGCTCGTTTGGAGCCTTAGTCCAGATGGGGTTGGTATCGTTAATGATGTTGTCAACCTCAACAGATTTGTATTTTGGTTTACCTTCTTCATCAACACCATCTTCTTCCTGCTGGGTGTTAGTGCCAAATTTAATAGGTACAGGTAAAAATTTAGCGTATTTATCTAATATCTCCTGCAAACGGTGCTGGCTTAAGAACTCTTCAGATTCGGCATTGATATGCAGGGTAATTTCGGTACCGCGCTCTTCCAGGCTGCCTTCGCTTATTTCAAACTCGGTGCTGCCATCGCAAACCCAGTGGGCAGGGGTGGCGCCATCCTGGTAAGAAAGGGTTTCAATTTCAACCTTATCGGCAACCATAAATGCCGAGTAGAAACCTAAACCAAAGCGACCGATGATCTCGTTTGCATCTTTCGCTTCTTTAAATTTTTCCATAAACTCGGTAGCGCCGCTAAACGCTATCTGGTTGATGTATTTTTTTATTTCTTCAGCCGTCATACCAATACCGTTATCAGATATGGTGATGGTCTTTTTGTCTGCATCAAAAGCAACCTCAACGCGCAGGTCGCCCAGTTCGCCATTGTACTGGCCTAATGATGCAAGTCGTTTTATTTTTTGGGTGGCATCAACCGAGTTGGATACCAGCTCGCGCAAAAATATCTCTGTATCAGAGTATAAGAACTTTTTAATTATCGGGAAAATGTTTTCGGTGTGGATCGAAATTGTTCCTTTTTCTTGCATAGTATTTAAATTTATAAAGCTTAAATGATTTACGGATAGAGCTAATCAATGCCCGTTCCAAAGCCTGGAATTTGCCAAATTGGCAGAGGGGTAAGATATGCAAATATGCGGATGTGCAGATGCGATAAGTACCAAAACGTCATTGCGAGGAGCGATAGCGACGTGGCAATCTTCGATAGGTATGTCGCATACTTTTCTATCGAAGATTGCCACGCTACGCTCGCAATGACGCGTTTTTTTTTATTTCGACCCTACGGTTGCAGGTGAAGCCGGCGTTGCAGGAGTAGCAGGTTGTGTTGCTGGTGCAGGCGCATTTTGCGCGAAACGTTTAGCAATAATAGCCAATTGCTCATCATTAAGCTTCGAGGTAGCTTTAAGCAATTTGGTGAAGTAAGCGACTTCGCTTGGGCTGGCGGGGCACCCAACGTTGTCGCCATAGGTATCTAATGATGCTCCCTCAGGTCGTACCTGGCTATCTCCTAAAACTTTACCCTTAGCATCCAGTATCACCCAAAACGGCAAGCCCGATTTTTCGCCTTTTAGTTTAGTCATTACCTCTAACGAGCCGGGGTTCTCAAGGTTTTTCTTGGCAGGCTGCTCCATTACATCCAGTGTGGCTACAACATAGTTCTTATCTATTAATGGTTTAATGGCGGCATCGGCAAGTGAAGCTTCCATCTTTTTACACCAGCCACACCACGAGGCATGGAATATCAGCATTACTTTTTTGTTTTCTTTAGCGGCTCTGGCATAGGACTCCTTCAAAACAATATCGCTTGCGGGCAAAGCGGCAGTTTGCGCAAACCCCGGCTTAACGGCGAACAAAACAAATAGTACTAAAAGTGATTTTTTCATGGCGATTGATTTTAAAAGCAATTTACAATTATTTATATAAAATACTTGCTAATAAAACAGCCGTTAAATCTTAATTATTAGCAAACTGCAATATAAACGAAGCGCCTTTGCCTTCGGCGGATTGTGCCTGTATATTACCTTTATGCAACAGCATTATTTGCTTACAAAGGCTTAGGCCTATACCGCTGCCGGTTTTGCGGGTACTAAAGAAGGGGATAAAGATCTTATCCAATAATTCAGGCGGCATGCCTAAGCCATTATCGGTTACTTTTACCAATATGCGGTTGCTGCTTTGCGTTTCGGCAGATAGGGTGATGCGTGGCTCATCCTTATCTTTAACGGCCTCAATAGCGTTCACCAGCAGGTTAATCATCACCTGGTCTAAAAGATTTATATCCGCTTCAATGGCCAATGCCGGGTCGCGCAGGATGATCTCCAGTTCAATATTCTTTTTTTCCAGCGTTGGGCGCATCAGGCTGGCCAGGTTCTCGAACATGTTGCGTACCAATATCTTGTTCAGGTCAAGCTTGGTTATCTTATTCAGGCTCCGGTAACTTTCGGTAAATTTAAGCAGGCCTTCGCTGCGGCGTTTAATGGTTTCTATACCGAGGGAAATATCTTCCAGGTCGCCGCTTTCGATACTGTCGGCAATCTCGGGGCTTTGCAGGCGGTTCTTTAACGTATCGGCCAGTGACGAAATAGGGGCCACCGAGTTCATGATCTCGTGGGTCATTACGTTCAGTAGCTTCGACCAGGCTTTCGATTCCGTTTCATCTAAAGCCTCACTTACGTTCTGGAATGCTATAAGCTTGTATAATTTATCATCGCTGCGCATAATACTGGCGGTAACCAGCATTTTTACCTGCTGCTGGTCGCGGGTGATGCTAAGTACCTGTGCTTCGCCGGGCTTCATTTTGATCACATCTTTATACAAAACAGGCTCGCGCTTTTCGAGCGAATGGATAGTTTTTAAATAAGGAATGCTGATGAGCGATTTAAAAGCCTCGTTTATCCAGGAGATCTCACCGGTTTCTTCCTCGTAAGATAAAATGCCGGTATCAACCAGTTCGAGTATCTTTTGCAGGTAATGGTACTGTGTTTCGCGTTCGCGGCTGATAAGTTTAAACGTTGTGTTAATGTCGTTGAACCCTTTTCGCAACGGTTTTAATTCGTTTGGCGCTTTGCGTACATCAAAATGGCGCGAAAAATCGCGGTAGTGGATAGATTCTACGAACTG
This sequence comes from Bacteroidota bacterium, assembly GCA_040389205.1. Classification (GTDB taxonomy): domain Bacteria; phylum Bacteroidota; class Bacteroidia; order Sphingobacteriales; family Sphingobacteriaceae; genus Mucilaginibacter. Next base: position 456,727 of record JAZKAL010000004.1, on the reverse strand, counting down.
GTTCACTTCATCCTGCGCCTTCTTATTAAAACGGATCAGATCAAGCACCGAATACACCACCATCGGCACGGTAATTACGCCGTAAAGTATTTGCCCGCTGGTTGCCACTATGGTAGTAGCCACCACGGCAACAAACAATAAAAGCACACGCAGCACCAGCCGCCATTCGTAACGGTTAAATATCATATTTGCTTAATCTGCGGTATAAGGCGGTGCGGGTAAGTCCCAGTTCTTTAGCGGCGCGAGTAATGTTGCCGTTGTGCTTTTCAATCACGCGTAGAATGGCATTCTTCTCCAGCGTACTTAGCTGGATATTGTCATCATCAATAATATTTTCTCCGGGAGATTCCAACACCGAGAAAAGCAGGTCATCGGCTTTTAGGTGCTGATCGTCTGCCATAATTACAGCACGCTCTATAGTGTATTGCAACTCGCGCACGTTACCCGGGTAGCTGTAGCTGCGCAATTTATTAAGTGCAGCGGCATCAAAATCAATTGCGGGCTTAAGATACTTGGTGGCGTACATTTTGGCAAAGTGTTTAGCGAGCACCACAATATCCTCGGCCCGTTTACGTAAGGGCGGCATGTTTATCTCTACCGTGTTTATACGGTAAATTAGATCCTTACGAAATTTGTTCTCATTAGCCAATTCCTGAAGTGGTACGTTGGTAGCGCATATCAGGCGGATGTTTATGTCAACAGCCTTGTTAGTACCTAAACGTGTAACCTGGCGGTTTTGCAATACGGTTAACAGCTTGGCTTGCTGCTGCAGGCTAATGTTACCTATCTCATCTAAAAATAACGTACCACCTTCGGCTTCTTCAAATCGGCCCATGCGGTCTTCGCGGGCATCGGTATAAGCGCCCTTTTTATGGCCGAACAGTTCGCTCTCAAATAACGAATCGGTCAATGCGCCCACATCCACCTTTATAAAAGGTTTATCCGCACGTAACGAACGCTCGTGAATGGCTTTCGCCATCAGGTCTTTACCGGTACCATTCTCGCCCAGTATTAAAATATTGGCATCGGTAGGGGCGATTTTATTTACCTTATGGAATATATCTTCCATTACCTCGCTATCGCCCAGTATGGTTTTTTCGCCGCCCTCGCCCTTAACAGATGCTTTGGTTGATTTACCGCCGCCGCCTTCTTTTTTATCAAGCAGGTCTTTAATGGTATCTATCAGTTTCTCGTTATGCCATGGCTTCACCACAAAATCGTTAGCGCCTTCTTTAAGGGAACGTACGGCCAGGTCAATATCGCCGTAAGCGGTTATCATTATCACGCAAACATTGGGTTTCCATTCCTTTATTTTGCGTAGCCAGTATATCCCCTCGTTACCGGTGTTAATGGCACTGTTATAGTTCATATCCAGCAGTACCAAATCAACCTCGTTGCGCTGTAAAAGCCAGTTGATGTTCTCGGGGTTCTTTTCGGTTATTATTTCCTTGGTTTCTGTTTTAAGCAATAACTTAACAGCCGTAAGCACATCGGGGTCGTCGTCAACAATTAAAACGGTTGCTTTTTTAAGTATCATTTATTGGTAGTGATTTAGTTCCGGGTTAATAGTTTAAAGTACGCGTTTATACCTGTACAATTTACCCCTGCAATTTAGTGGTTTGATACGAAATATCGTACCAATTGGGCTATATTAAGTATAATTTTGATATTACACTATGATTGGTAAACCTTAAATTACAGCGTGTAAAAAAGCACTGTATCATAACCGAACACTTGCTGTAACAGAAGCGTACGGTGTAATATTGCATTTTTAGCACAAGTAATTGAAAAACAGCTGTTTAATTTGTGGCATGTGTTTTTGTATCTAATCATCAAATATTTATAAAACACAGTGGATAGAGTTATACAAAAACAGAAATGGAGCACTAAGCGCCTGATGACCATAGCCGGTATTACGGGTGTAGTAGTATTAGTTGCCGGCAGTATATTTTTTACATCGGGTAAAAGTAAATTAAATGTTGATACCGAGCGTATCACCGTAAGCGAAATTAAAAAAGGCGCATTCCAGGAATTTATCCCTGTTAACGGCGTGGTGTTACCGCTTACCACCATATACCTCGACGCGGTTGAAGGTGGCCGTGTGGAAGAGAAGTATGTTGAGGACGGCGCTTCTCTAAAAAAAGGCGACCCTATCATCCGCTTATCAAACACCGACCTGGAACTGAACCTTGCAAACCAGGAAACAGCAGTATACGCGGCACAAACGCAAATGCAGATCTCGCATAATAACGCGCAGCAAAACACCATTGCCAAATTAAACCAAATGGCCGATGTGGATAACGCTTACAAGGAAGCAGAGCGTGTTTACACCCTGGATAAAAAACTGCTCGATCAAAAAGCAATTGGTTTACAGGAATTTAAAGCTGCAGAGAATGCTTATAACTATCAGCTGCGCCGCAAAAGGTTAACTACGCAGATCCTGAAACAAGATACCACCTTAATACGCCAGGAAGACCAGCAAGCCAGAGAACAATATGCGCACATGGCCAGCACGCTTCAACTAATGCGTAAAAAAGTAGCCGACTTAACCGTGCGCTCACCTATAGACGGTCAATTAACATCAATGGACGCCGAGGTTGGCCAAAACAAGAATAAAGGCGAACACCTGGGCCAGATTGATGCACAGGGCGGCTTTAAAGTACAGGTTGATGTGGAAGAGCATTACCTGTCAAGGATTTACAACGGGCTGATGGGCGATTTTAGTTTTGCCGGTAAAACGTATAAATTGACCATAAAAAAGGTATTTACGCAGGTTACGAGCGGCCGTTTTAAGGTAGATATGCAGTTTGTTGGCGAAGTGCCAAAAGGTATCCGTAAGGGCCAAACCTTACAGATTCGCCTGGCATTGAGCGATGAAACAACAGCTACACTGGTACCTAAAGGAGGTTTTTACCAGCAAACTGGTGGTAACTGGATCTTTAAAGTGAGCGAGGATGGTAAAACAGCCTACAAAACCGATATCCAGATAGGCCGCCAAAACCCCGATTACTATGAAGTATTGCAAGGTTTAAAACCGGGCGACAAGGTTATTACATCAAGCTACGAGAACTATGGCGACATTCAGGAACTCGTGCTTAAAAAGTAGCGAAACGTTGTAACCTTATGCCGCGGGATGCGTCTTGTAAATAGGTAGATAAGAGAAATTAAAATATAAAAAACATAAATCACAATTAAACAAAATGCAGTTGCGCTTAAGCGCAGCTGCTGGGGAGGCCAAATGATTAAAATTACCAATCTTGAAAAATTCTACCGTACCGAAGAGGTAGAAACCATTGCACTTAACAAGCTATCGATGCATGTTGATACCGGCGAGTTTGTGGCCATTATGGGCCCGTCTGGTTGTGGTAAATCAACCTTGCTAAACATTTTGGGTATGCTTGATGACCCTGATGAAGGCAGCTATGTGTTTAACGATATTGAGGTAGCGCATTTTAATGAGCGTAAACGTGCCGACCTGCGCAAACACAACATTGGCTTCGTTTTCCAGAGCTTTAACCTTATTGATGAGCTAACGGTATTTGAAAACGTTGAATTGCCTTTGATTTATACCGGCGTAAGCGCTGCAGAACGTGTTAAAAGGGTAGAAGAGGTGCTTGACAAGATGCAGATCATGCACCGACGCAACCACTACCCGCAGCAGTTATCGGGTGGTCAGCAGCAGCGTGTGGCTATTGCCCGTGCGGTTGTAAACAAACCAAAACTAATACTTGCCGATGAGCCCACAGGTAACCTGGATAGCAGCAACGGTAACGATGTGATGGAATTGCTAACCGATTTGAATGAACAGGGTACTACCATTATAATGGTTACCCACTCCGAACATGATGCCCGTTACAGCCACCGTATCATCCGCCTGTTGGATGGACAAACTGTGATGGAAAACATCATGGTATAACAACGCCCGATCTTAGTTTAATTTAATATAGTTAAGTGTGCCTCCTGCCTGCCTCTCCGCGACCGAAACGCGGAGGGGTTGCTTGAGAACTGCCCAAAACAGCCCTTGTAAACGGTGAAAATTATTAAACTTATGGTTACGTGATAATAAGTTACTTCAGTATTTAATAATACCAATTATGTTTAAAAACTACATAAAAACCGCATACAGGAGCCTTTATAAAAATAAAGGCTTTACCGCTATAAATATATTGGGTTTGGCATTGGGGCTTGCCACTTGCTTATTAATTGTATTTTATGTGGTAGATGAGCTTAGCTACGACCGCTACAATACCAAAGCCAACCGCATTTACCGTGTAAACGAAGATCTTAAATTTGGCGAAAATAACGTGCAATACGCCGTTGCCATGCCGCCTTTGGCCAAAACATTAAAAGCCGAATATCCATATGTAGAAGATGCCGTTAGGCTAAAGAATGCGGGCTCTTTTCATGTAAAAAAAGGTGATGCCATTATTGTGGAAAACAAGATGGTTTATGCTGACCCATCATTATTCAATGTATTTACGTTACCGATAATAAGCGGTAACAGCGAGACAGCTTTAGCTGAACCAAACTCTGTTGTAATTACCGAATCAACAGCCAAAAAATATTTTGACAAGGCTAATGCTATTGGCAAGATAATGACATTTAATGATAATTGGAATTTAAAAGTAACCGGAGTTATACACGACGTTCCAAAGCAGTCGCATTTCAACTACGATTTCTTTATTTCAATGGCAACAGTTCCCGATAGCCGCTCTAACGAATGGTTACGCAGCGATTATAATACTTACGTGTTGTTAAAGGACGCCAAAGACCACGAGAAACTTGCTGCAAGTTTCCCGGCATTTTTGCAAAAGTTTAGCGGTGCGCAAATGCAATCGGAACTGGGCATGAGCATCGCGCAGTTCGAGAAAGGCGGTAGCCACTTTAGATTGAACCTAACAGCCCTGACCGACATACACCTAAACTCTAACCTAAGCGGCGAGCTAGGCCCTAACAGCACTAAGCAATACGTTTATATATTTTCGGCCATTGCGCTGTTTATCTTGCTTATAGCCTGCGTAAACTTCATGAACCTAAGCACCGCCCGTTCATCAAACAGGGCTAAGGAAGTAGGGGTGCGTAAGGTAATGGGTTCATCGCGCAAGCACCTGATATTCCAGTTCCTGGCCGAATCTATCCTGATCACATTTATTGCTACCATAATTGCTATTACAGCAGCGGCTATATTATTGCCATTCTTTAACCAGTTATCGGGTAAAGAGATCGTACTCACCATAGATTCACTTAAATGGTTGGTGCCTTCGTTACTGGCAATTGTATTGGTGATAGGCTCATTAGCTGGTTCATACCCCGCATTTTTCTTATCGGCATTCCAGCCGATAGATGTGTTGAAAGGCAAGCTTTCTGCCGGCTTTAAAGGCGGTGGCTTACGCAGCTTTTTGGTGGTATTTCAGTTTTTTGTGTCAATACTGCTGATTATCGGCACATTGGTAATTTATAACCAGTTAAATTTTATCCAAACCAAAAACCTGGGTTATAACCGTAACCAGGTGCTTGTGGTAAAAAACTCGGGCGAGCTTAACCAGCAGGCCGGCGTATTTAAGCAGGAACTTGCCGAACTACCGGGCGTTAAAGAAGCCACCATGACGGGCTTTTTGCCTACCAACGGCTGGCGTAATACCCGCATCTATTTTAAAGATGCTACTTACGACCAAAAGAAATCCTTATTCCCCCAAAGCTGGGAGGTTGATGCCGACTATATTCCCACCATGGATATGAAAATGGCACAGGGCCGCAATTTTTCAAAGGCTATGCAAACCGATTCATCGGCTGTTATCATTAATGAAGCAGCTGCCAAATTCCTTGGTTTTGCCGACCCCATCAACAAAACCATATACCAATCTTTAGGTGGCGACCGCAAGGGCAACAGCCCCAATGTTAAGGAATGCCACATTGTGGGCGTGGTTAAAGATTTTCACTTCAATTCGCTGCGCCAAAAGATAGAGCCTATTGTGCTTACCTACGGCCAAAATGCCGGTGCGCTGGCTATCCGGGTAAGTACCGCAAACATTACAAGCCTGATGGCACAAATAAAAGACAAGTGGAACAGCCTGTCGCCGGGCGTGCAGATCGATTACTCATTCATGGATCAGGATTTTGACGCATCGTACCGCTCCGAGCAGCGTATAGGTACCATCTTCATGATCTTCACATCGCTGGCTATCATTATTGCCTGCCTGGGCTTATTCGGCCTGGCTGCTTACGCGGCAGAACAACGTACCAAAGAGATAGGCATCCGTAAAGTACTGGGTGCAGATGTAAGCGTGATAGTTGCCATGCTCTCAAAAGATTTCATCAAGCTGGTATGTATCGCCATTATAACCGCCTCGCCATTGGCCTGGTATGTAATGAACCTGTGGTTGCAGGATTTTGCTTACCGCATAAATATCCATTGGTGGGTAATTGCGGCGGCAGCAGCAGGGGCATTGGCAATAGCATTTGTAACCATCAGCTTTCAATCGGTTAAAGCCGCGTTGGCAAACCCGGTGAACAGCTTAAAGAATGAGTGATAGCGATTGGAGATTTGTTGATTAGAGATTAGGCTTCTTAGCGGGTTTTTCTTTTAGTGTTTAGATTTTAGGATTTAGAGTTTAGAATTTTAAATAACCATCATGTTTAAAAATTATTTAAAAGTTACCTGGCGTAACCTGTTAAAAAACAAAACTTTTACCGGGATAAACATTGCGGGCCTTGCGGTTGGTATGGCCAGTGCAGCGTTAATTTTGTTTTGGGTACAAAACGAGGTGAGCTACGACCAGTTTCATACTAAGAAAGCCAGGTTGTTCCAAATGTATAACCGATCAGTATTTGATGGTAAGCTTTGGTGCTGGGGTACTACCCCCAAAGTATTGCGTGCAACGCTTAAGCAAGACTACCCACAGGTAGACGAAGCAGCACGTAAAAATGACTGTCAATTCTTATTCACTCAAGGAGAAAAACATTTAAACGTAAGAGGCTTGTTTACTGATGCCGATTTCCTAACGATGTTTAGCTATCCTTTGATAAAAGGAGATTCGAAAACTGCGCTTAAGGATATAAACAATATTGTTGTTACCGAGAAAATGGCGAAAAAGCTATTTGGTAACGAAGACGCTTTTGGAAAAACGGTAAAGTTAGACAGTGTTGATTACTTTACAGTTACCGGTGTTTTAAAAGATCTGCCTAACAATACCGAATTTGATTTTGAATACCTGCTGCCATTCGCCTATTATGATAAAGTATATGGCGCTGATAAAAACTGGGGAAACAACTCAACTTCTACGTATATAACTTTAAAACCAGGTGTAACGGAAGAAGCGTTTGATAAGCAGATTAAAAACGTTACCCGTACACATTCCGACATAAAAGATATTGATGTGTTTGTACACCCGGTTACTAAATGGCGCTTATATTCAAAATTTGAGAATGGTAAAATAGTTGGCGGCCGTATTGAAACAATAAGGTTATTTAGCATTATTGCGGCGTTTATTCTGCTTATAGCCTGCATCAACTTCATGAACCTTAGTACTGCCCGCAGTGAAAAAAGGGCTAAGGAGGTAGGGATTAGGAAAGTGGTTGGTGCATCTAAAACCAGCCTGATCACACAGTTTCTCGGCGAATCTATCATGATCGCTTTAATATCAGGCGCAGTTGCATTAATTATCGTTGAACTGTCCTTACCATCGTTTAACCTACTTACCGAAAAGCAATTATACGTTCCGTTTGCAAGCCCGGTATTTTGGCTATTGGTGTTAGGATTTATATTATTTACAGGTATTGTATCGGGTAGTTACCCGGCATTATACCTCTCATCGTTCGCGCCGGTAAAGGTTTTAAAGGGTACATTTAAAGCAGCGAGGGCAGCGTTGTCACCGCGTAAGATTTTAGTGGTAACGCAATTCACGTTTGCTATAGTTCTTATCATTTCAACCATAATTGTAAGGCAACAGCTCGACTATGCTCAAAACCGCAGTATAGGATACAGCAAGGGTAACCTGGCCTACTCAAGTCTTGATGGTAACGTTGGGAAAAATTATAATGCTATCCGTAATGAACTGTTAGCGAGTGGAGCAGTGGTTGCAGTAACCAAAACCAGCGCCCCCATGACACAGGGTTGGAGTGACTCATGGGACTTCAACTGGGATGGAAAGGACCCCAACGCCAAAATTGATTTTAACATGTTTAATGTCGACGGCAACTTTAGTAACACCATGGGCTTAAAAATAGTTGAAGGGCGCGACATTGATATTAAAGCTTACCCATCAGATTCATCGGCGATAATGATCAACGAAGCCGCGCTTAAGGTCATGAAATTTAAAAACCCTATTGGCAAAATTGTCATACGCGACAACCATAAGCTTACCATTGTGGGCGTGGTGAAAGATTTCATCCTGCAATCACCATATGAACCGGTTAAGCAAATGATCATTCAAGGTCCATCGGCATGGTTTAACGTTATGCATTACCGGTTAAACGAAAAAAACTCCACCGCCGAAAACTTGAAAGTTATTGAAGGTATATTTAAAAAATACAATACCGATTTCCCTTTCGAGTATCATTTTATTGATGAAGAATATGCCAAAAAGTTTGCCGATGAACAACGTATAGGCACACTTGCTACGCTATTTGCAGGCTTAACCATATTTATCTCTTGCCTTGGCTTGTTTGGCCTTGCAACTTATATGGCGCAAAACCGCATTAAAGAAATTGGCGTGCGTAAAGTATTAGGAGCTTCGGTAGTAGGGGTAACTACCATGCTCTCAAAAGATTTCCTCACGCTGGTAGGCATCGCGTTCTTAGTTGCCACGCCGTTAGCCTGGTATTTTATGCATCAGTGGCTGCAAGGTTACTCGTATCGCATAAATATAAGCGTTTGGGTGTTTGCCATTGCTGCATTTGTAACCACGCTTATATCAATTATAACGGTAAGCTTCCAGGCGGTTAAGGCGGCGTTGGCCAACCCGGTTAAGAGTTTGAGGAGTGAATAATGAATTAATGTCCCGATAGCTATCGGGATGGAGTTTAGCATTTAGAATTTTCAATATCATGTTTAAAAATTACCTGAAAATTGCCCTGCGTAACCTGCAAAAGCAAAAGCTTTACAGTTTTATAAATATTAGCGGGCTGGCAGTAGGTTTGGCCGTTTGCATGATGATAATGCTGTACGTTACACACGAGATGACGTACGACCGTTTTCATAAAGATGCTAAACGGATCTATAAACTACAGGCCAGCGTTAAAATTGGTGGTAACACCATGAACATGAATTACATGAGCTATGCATCCGGCCCCCTGGTAAAACACAGCCAGCCCGGTGTTGCAGGCTACATGCGCACATTAGATTATTTTAAGCCGGTTGTAGTTAGCAACCCTATTAATCCCGATTATAAATTTACCGAGGAGAAACTGGTTTTCGCCGACCCTGCCTTCTTTAACTTTTTTACCTTCAAGCTATTATCAGGTACTACCTCAAGCGTATTAGATAAGCCATTTTCAGTAGTAATATCGCAGGATATGGCTAAAAAATATTTTGGCGATACCGATCCTGTTGGCAAAACTATCCGCCTGAAAACCGACAGTGCGTACACTTACCAGGTTACCGGTGTTGCCGAAAATGCCCCTTCAAATTCAAGCATCGATTATAATTTTGTTGCCTCCAATAGTAGTTTGTTAGCCATGAAAGAGGCTAAAAACTATACCGGTGAGCAAAGAATTTCATCAGGGTCCTTTAACCTGTTCTTACTGCTAAAAAATGCTGCCGACACGGCTAGTACCCGCAAAAGCTTGCAGGTAATGGCTAACAAAGACAAAGGGGATTTTGAAACACATTACACGTTATCGTCGCTTACAGCCCTGCACCTGGCAAATAATTTCGGCGATTTTTCTAACCTTAAATATCTTAAGATCTTCCCTTTAGTGGCGGTATTGATATTATTGCTTGCCCTGGTAAATTATATGAGCCTAACCACGGCCCGTGCAACGCTTAGGGCAAAAGAAGTAGGGGTACGCAAAGTATCCGGCGCAAGCCGTAAAACTATAGCCGCGCAGTTTTATGTAGAAACCGGGTTGTTTACTATCCTGTCGTTTGGGTTGGGGTATGTGCTTTGTTACGCGTTTAAACCATGGTTCCTTAATGTGCTGCAACTTAAGATAGATAATTCATTCCTATACAACCCACAGGTGCTGTTGCTTTTATTTGGATTGCTGCTGTTAACAGCTTTTATAGCAGGCATTTATCCCTCTATAGTTTTGTCGTCATTTAAACCTGTTATTACCCTAAAAGGAAAAATGAGCAGGCAGGCCGGCGGTACAACTGTGCGTAAGGTATTTACAACGCTGCAATTTAGCATCGCTGTAGGCCTTATCATTTGCGGTGTGGTTATAGACAGGCAACTGTACTACTTAAGGCATGCCGATACCGGCCTTAACCGCGAAAATGTAGTGATGATACCCGTTGGCAATAGCATTGGCAAAAATTATCCGGCATTTAATAAAGATGTAAAGGCATTGGCGGGTATCAGTAATGTTGCCACCTCTCATTATGCCATGTATGGTGGTTATGATATGTATTTCGTTCAGGGTAAAACCAAAGGCGAAAGTACCGCGCTGGCGTCATTATCTGTTGATGATAAATTTATTACCACACTTGGGCTGGAGTGGAAATTTGCACCTGAGCCTAATACGCAGTTCGCAGGTCGCAATAAAATTGTGATAAACGAAACTGCCATTAAAGAACTGAAGCTACCTGCTAACCCGGTAGGTAGTTTAGTAGATGCCGGCAATCAGAAACTGGAAGTGGCGGGTGTTGTCAAAAATTTCAATTTCAGCTCTATGGAAAGTACCATTGGTCCGTTGAGTTTATCAATCGCTGCCGATACCACACAGTTTTGGGGACAAATGGGCTGCAATCTTTTCGCCCGGATAAAACCGCACACCAATATCCCATCCATGATCAGTGCTATACAATCCATCTACAAAAAATACGATCAGGAAACACCGTTTAGCTATACGTTTATGGACGATGCCTTTGATAAACAATATAAAGCCGAGGACAGGCTGGCATCAATTTTCAGCACGTTTACTTATATCACCATTTTACTGGCCACCCTTGGTCTGTTTGGTCTGGCTGCCTTCACTATCGAACAGCGCAACAAAGAAATAGGTATCCGTAAGATCTTGGGTGCAAGCATGGCTACCATCACAACTTTGTTATCTACAGGGTTTGTAAAGCTTATCGGGCTCTCTGTGCTAATCGCATCGCCTATTGCCTGGTATGCCATGCATAGCTGGTTACAAAACTTTGCATACCGCATAGCCGTGCCGTGGTGGGTGTTTGTGTTTGCCGGCGCGTTGGCTTTACTAACTGCAGTGGTCACTATAAGTTACCATGCCATAAAAGCAGCTTTAGCTAACCCGGTTGATAGTTTACGCAGTGAATAAGCAATTTACAGTGTCCCGATAGCTATCGGGATAGTGTTTCACCTTTAGAAATTAGACTTTAAAATTTTCAATATCATGATCAAGAACTACATTAAAACCGCGTGGCGTAACATCTTACAAAATAAGTTTTACGCTACCATAAACGTAACAGGTTTAACCGTAGGCCTGGTTGTGGGCCTGTTTATGCTTCTTTGGGTGCAGGATGAATTAAGCTTTGACAAGAACAACTCTAAAGCCAAAAATATCTATAAAGTAGGTATTGTAGGCGGTACAGGTATCAGCAAACAGATCTTTAATAATATTATTGCACCAGTTGCAACCTTTGCCAAAAGCGAGATCCCGGAGGTTAAAGATGCCGTGCGCATTATGCCGCTTGGCGACGCTCCTTTTAAATATAAAGACAAAGTGTTTTACGAAAGTAGCTTTGCCTTTACCGATCCATCTTATTTTAGTGTATTTGATTTTAACCTGATAAAAGGCGATAAGCGCAACCCTTTCCCGGATAATAGCTCGATTGTAATTACCGAAAGTACAGCTAAAAAGTATTTCGGTAACGAAGACCCGATTGGCAAAATAGTTATCACCGGCCAGGACGAGCAAAACAAAGTGACCGGCGTAATTGCCGATTATCCCGCTAACTCAAGCTTCCAATATCATGTATTGATGCCAATATCACGTTTTAACGATCTGGCTTACATCAAAAACAAAAAAACTTACGATAACAAAACCATCATATCATCTATGGATGCAGATTGGAGCCATTTTGGTTTTCAAACGTATTTGTTGTTGAAGAATGATAATGTGAATACCGTTGCTTTAGAGAAAAAGCTGCAAGCTATTCACGAGCGCCAGAACCCAGTTGATGCGCCCGTGCCGTACCTTACCCAGCCGCTGCTAAAAATGCACCTGTATAAGGCAGATGGTACGGATGGCGGCATGTCAACCGTAAGTACATTCGCTATAGTGGCTTTAATGTTACTGGTAATAGCTTGTATTAACTATGTAAACCTTTCTACCGCACGCTCTATGCTGCGTGCAAAGGAGGTAAGCATGCGTAAAATATTAGGGGCAGGAAAGTTCCAGCTGTTTATGCAGTTTATGGTAGAAACCGCCTTGCTGTTTTTAATAGCATCTGTTTTTGCCTTTGTGCTAATGGTATTGTTGTTGCCTGAGTTTAACCAGTTTTCGGGCAAACAGATCGTATTAAGCTTATCTAATTACAACATCTGGCTTTGCATTATTTTGACGTTGATTGGTACGCTTGCCGCATCAAGCATTTACCCGGCTTTGTTGCTTTCATCTTTCGAACCATTGAAGGCCTTAAAGGGTAAGATCTCGGTAAGTATCGGTAACGTAGCGTTCCGCAGGATTTTGGTTGTGCTGCAATTTTCCGCATCTATTATTCTCATCATAGGTACCTTAGTTATTGGCAACCAGTTAAGGTTTATCCGCAACAAAAACCTTGGGTACGATAAAGAGAATGTGTTCTCGTTCACCATGCGCAACGGTATGCAAAAGCACTTTGACGTGGTTAAAACCGACCTGCTTAAAAACCCCGCTGTACTTTCTGTAACACGTGCCGGGCGCGATATTATTACCGATGGCAGCTCTACGGGAGATAACGATTGGGACGGCAAACCGGCAAACTCCAACATGTGGTTCAACCAGGTTTATGCCGATAAGGATCTGATCCCGTTCTTTAAAATTAAACTCCTCTCGGGCGATAATTTTACCGGGACAGTGGCCGATTCTGCACACTTCATCATTAACGAAACTGCCGTAAAAGAAATGGGGCTAACAAACCCCATAGGCAAGCGCCTGCGCATTCAAGCCCGTAACGGCACCATTATAGGCGTGGTAAAGGACTTCCATTTTACCACTATTCATAAAAAAATAGAGCCCGCGGTATTTCAATACCAGCCAAATTACTGTTGGAAGGTATACGTAAAAACCACCGGCCGCGATGCGCAACAAGCTATTGCCGCAGCCTTATCCTTATGGAAACAATACAATAACGATGTGCCTTTTAACTATGCATTTTTAGATGATACCTATACCAAAATGTACACTATGGAGCAAAAGCAGGGTGCGTTATTTAACCTGTTTGCAACCATCGCCATTATGATATCGTGCCTGGGTTTATTTGGCCTGGCCACTTATTCGGCACAGGTAAAAACAAGGGAAATAGGCATCCGCAAAGTGCTGGGCGCAAGCGTAGCAAAGATCATTGGCCTGCTGGCTACTGAGTTTATGGTGCTTATTACAGTTGCCATAGTAATAGCCATGCCAATAGCCTGGTTTGCCATGAATAGCTGGCTACAGGATTTTGCCTACAAGATAAACATCGGCTGGATAGTGTTCCTGTTCGCGGGTGGCGGTGCATCTGTAATAGCGCTGTTAACCATCAGCATACAATCCGTAAAAGCCGCGCTTGCTAACCCCGTAAAAAGCTTGAGGAGCGAATGAGTAGTCAATAGTCCATAGACCATGGTCGATAGAGAATTGTTGACGATGAGCTATGGACTATCGACTATGGTCTATGGACAAAACAACTAACTAATAAAACTATATGTTGAAAAATCACTTCAAAACCGCCTGGAGAAATTTCTGGAAACACAAGGCAACCGGCTTTATTAATATTGCCGGTTTAGCTGTTGGTATGGCGGCAGCTGTATTTATTTTTATATGGGTACAAAACGAGTACAACTTTGATAAGGATGTGGCAGATGCCTCGCGCATCTATCGCATTAAAGATTATTTAGCCATAGATAAAACCAGCACCTGGATCTGGGAAAGCTCGCCGTACAGCCTTGGCGAGGAAGCCAAAAAGCAAATGCCCGAGGTGGAAGGCCTAACCCGTGTGCAGCCGGCAAGCTATGCGCCGCTACAATTGAACATTCGTGGCGAATTTTTCCCTGAAACAACCGCTGCTTATGTAGATAACGATTGGTTTGATATGTTTAAAAGCGATTTTGTGAGCGGTAATGCCATCGCGTTTAAACAAAACCCTTATAGTATCATACTATCGGCAAGTAAGGCCAAAAAGTATTTTGCCAACCAGGATGCAATTGGTAAAACCATCCGCATAGATAGTAACGATTACCAGGTACAGGCAGTTGTTAAAGACGCGCCTGCAAATTCGAGCTTTAAATTTGATGTTTATATCCCAATTGCAGCAAGGCAGGCAGATATAAAGCAAAAGGAAAACGAATTGCAGTGGGGCAATTTCTACTATCTTACATTTTTAAAGCTTAAGCCCGGCACGGATCTTAAAAAAACATCGGCCAAATTGCAGGGGATATTAGAAAAACACCGCGACCAAAAGAACCTTAAAATTGGCTTACTCAAGCTAAGCGATATGCATTTCGAGAGCGATCTGCAAAACTCCAGCATCCAACATGGCGATAAAAAGGTGGTGTTTATTTTTGTGATACTTGGTATATTATTGCTCGTTATTGCCTGTATCAACTACGTAAACCTTACCACAGCAAGGGCCAGCCTGCGCGCCAAAGAGGTAAGCATAAAAAAAATAGTAGGGGCGGGCCGTGGCAGCTTATTTGCGCAGTTTATAGCGGAGTCTGCTATGATAAGTGTAATGGCGCTTATACTAACCATACTAATAGTTGCAACCTTTTTGCCCGCGTTCAACAGCTTTACCGAGCGTAACTTCTCAATTTCAGAAGGCTCGGGATACTTATGGCTTATCATGTTAGGCACGTTATTGATCACGATCATTTTAAACAGCATTTACCCGGCATTACTGTTATCGTCATTTAAACCTTTAAATACCTTTAGGGGAGCAGGTGTACTAAAAATGAACGATGCCATGCTGCGCAAGGGCCTGGTTGTATTGCAGTTCACCTTCTCCATCTTTTTAATTGTAGGGGTGATAACCATTTACCGCCAACTGGCATTTATACGGTCGCAAAACCCCGGCTATAACCGTTCGCAAACCATGTCGTTTAGCGTGCCGTGGGAGGAAATGAGTAAGTTGACCGATGCTCAACAGGTTGCCGTGAAATCAACTATCAAACAAAATTTATTACAGCAATCGTCCATCGAGGCAGTCTCCATGACACGCTTGCAATCTATTCAAAATAACCAGAACTACTCATCGGGCAGTGCTGACTGGGACGGGCGCGCAAAAGATTTTGACCCGGCTATCTCTTACTTTACCGTAGACCGTGACTATAATAAAATAGTGAAACTTAACTTTATTGCCGGCAGGTGGTTCATGGAAGGTAAGAGCGATATTCACAATGCAATACTTAACGAAACCGCAGCTAAAGAACTTAACCTGCATAAACCGTACATTGGCCAGCGTTTTGTTTCGCAGGGCGACACCGGCGTGGTAATAGGTATGGTTAAAGATTTTAATTACCGTACCATGCATGATAAGATAGGTCCGGTTGTTTTTAAATGCAATAGCGACTACAGTTATAGTTACCTGCTAAAGGTTGGCCCAAACAAACAGGCCGCCGCGGTTAAAGCAGTCGAAACCATCTGGAAACAAAACTTCCCTGGCCAGCCGTTCACCTATAGCTTCCTCGATCAGGAGTTTGATAAGATCTACCGTAACGATGCGCGTTCATCAGGGCTTATGTCGGTGTTTGCATTGGTTGCGGTGGTGATATCCTGCCTTGGTCTGTTTGGTTTAGCGGCATTCACTGCCGAGCAGCGCGGCAAAGAGATCGGCATTCGCAACGTATTGGGCGCTACTGTAACCGGCATCGTATCGCTTATCTCTGTAGACTTTATTATACTGGTGATCATAGCCTTGGTGATAGCATCGCCGCTGGCATGGTGGCTGATGAATATTTGGCTGCAAAACTTTGTTTACCGTATAGAGATGCAATGGTGGGTTTTCCTGCTGGCAGGCATTATAGCGGTAATAATAGCTTTTGCAACCATCAGCTTCCAGGCTATAAAGGCAGCGGTAGCAAACCCGGTGAAGAGTTTAAGGTCGGAGTAAAGATTAGAGGAGAGAGATTGGAGATTAGATAACGATACGAAGTACCTGATCTCTGATCACCAATTAATTAATCTCTGATATATACCTGTATCATAACCGAACACCAACTGTTACGCATACGTACGTAATGCCATATATATAATAAGATTAATTAACTGATAATTAGATTGTTATATATGTGGCATTTTTTTTAAGTTTATAATGGTCAAACAACATTGCCATGATCAGAAACTACTTTAAAATTGCGTGGAGGAACCTGCAAAAACATAAGGCTTTCTCTTTCATAAATATATTTGGACTGGCAATGAGTATAGCTGCTTTTTGGCTGATAACCCTATACGTTACCGATGAGTGGAGTTATGACCGCTACAATACCAAGGCCGACCGTGTTTTCCGTGTTGCGCAGCACGGGCAGTGGAACGGCGGCAAATTTGATATAGCCGTTACTTCGCCACCATTTGCACCGGCATTAAAAGCCGAGTACCCGCAAGTTGAAGATGCGGTGAGGATAGACGCCGAGGGTGGTGGCAAAATAACCTATGGTGATAAAACCATAAACGAGGGCGGAATGCTGTTTACCGATAACAGTTTTTTCAATATATTCACCCACCAGTTTCTTTATGGTGATACAAAGGATGCCTTGGCTAAACCTCAAACCATTGTACTTACACAAACCTTGGCCCAAAACCTGTTTGGCGATGCATCTGCAGCGCTTAATAAAACTATTGCCATTGATGGGCAGCCAACTAACGTTACCGGCGTTATTGCAGATGTGCCCGTAAATGCTCACTTTACGTTTAAGGCACTGCGTGCCCTGCCTGCCGATTATACAGGCGGCGAAGCAAATTGGGGTAACTCCGGCATATACACATACTTACTTTTAAAACAGCACGATGATTACAAGCGGTTAGAGGCCGCATCTGAAGCGTTTTTTAATAAGCACCTTAAAGCCGTATGGGGCGCCATGAAATTTTCTATTCAGCTACAGCCGTTGACCGATATCCACCTGCGCTCTAACCTCAGCTACGAGTTAGGGGCTAATGGTAATATCACTTATGTGTATGTATTTAGCATAACCGCGTTGCTGATACTGGTTATAGCCATTATTAATTATGTAAACCTAACCACTGCGAGGTCGTCTATCCGTGTGAGGGAAATTGGTGTACGCAAAGTAATAGGCTCCGACAGGAAACAGTTGATGGTGATGTTCTTCGCGGAATGTATCCTGCTAACGTTTATTGCTACCTTAATCGCGGCTGCTATCATTCAATTCGCTTTGCCATACTTTAACCAGCTGTCGGGTAAAAATCTGATACTTCTTCAGTTTGGTGCTGTAAAAACCATTGCGGCTTTTGCAGGCTTTAGTTTGGTGGCCGGTATATTGAGTGGTATTTATCCGGCTCTATTCCTGTCGGGTTTTAAAACAATCTCAGCTATGAAGGGGCAGTTGGGCAACCAGTTCTCAACTGTATTGTTCAGGAAATCGTTGGTAGTATTTCAGTTTGTAATTACCATTGTGATGATAGCCGGATCATGCGTTATTTACCAGCAATTAAATTACTTCCAAAAACGCGACCTGGGCTTTAACAAGGCACAAACGCTAACTTTCCATATTAACAACCGCGAGGTACGCGGCAAAGTAGACGCTTTAAAACAACAGCTATTATCAAACCCGGCTATAGAGGCAGTTGGTGTAGCCGGCAACCCTATAGGCAATAACAATATAGGCGGAGGCGATTTTAACCTTGGGCCTGATGGTAAAGCCAATGCCGAATCTAAAATTGTGCAGACACTGCAAATTGATGAGGATTTTATACCTGCCCTGCAAATAAAAATGGCCGCCGGCCGTAATTTCTCCAAAAACATTACCGGCGATGTTACCGATGCCATTTTGATCAACGAAACCCTGGCAAAGGAGCTGGGCTGGAAAGATGCCGTTGGCAAACGTGTACGCACGGGTGTAGATGAAAAGGGTAAGGTTATTGAGCAAACGATAGTAGGGGTAGTGAAAGATTTTAATACCTATTCGCTCCAACACAAAATTGCACCAATGACCATGCAATTGCCTGCCGAAGCAAAGGATAAGGACAATCTTTACGTCCGAATCAGCAGGGCCAATGTACAGGCATCGCTGGATTATATTGCCAAAGTATACAGCGCATTTGATATTGAGAACAAAGCCGAGTTCCATTTTCTCGATCAAAATTTTGCAGCGCAGTATCAAACCGAAAAAAAGCAAGGTACCATCCTGTTAATATTTACCATATTGGTTATCAGTATCGCCTGCTTGGGCTTATTTGGTCTGGTAACCTTTACTGCCGAGCAAAGGGTGAAAGAAATAGGCATCCGCAAGGTGCTTGGCGCAAGTGTGGCAAGCATTGTAAACTTGCTATCTACAGACTTGATGAAGCTGGTCGTAATAGCCACCCTGATTGCCTGCCCGATAGCGTGGTTTGCCATGGATAAATGGCTACAGGATTTTGCATATAAAATAAACATCAGCTGGTGGGTATTCCTTTTAGCAGGCGGTGGTGCCGCATTGGTAGCATTAGCTACAGTAGGTACCCAGGCCATAAAAGCGGCTATTAATAACCCGGTAAAGAGTTTGCGTTCGGAGTAGATAGTTCATGGTTAATAGTAGGAGAAAAGTCTAACAACTTTTAGTTAATGAACCATGAACTTTTTCCGCTAACCCATGCAACCTATATGGTAATAAAGTAGTCTTGTAGATATTAAACTTAAACATATTATGAAAAAGTATTTCCTTTTATTACTTATGGCTTCGCCGGTTTACTTTGCATCAGCGCAGGATAACAAAACGCCATACTATACCCGTTCTTTAGCTAACGATGGCATTAAACGTGTATTTGTTAACACCAGTGGTGGCAGCATCACTGTAAGCGGTGCCGGCAACCAGCAACCGCATATTGATGTGTACGTTACCGGTAACAGGATAGGGCAGCTAACTAAAGAAGAGATCAAAAAACGCCTTGAAGAAAACTATATCCTTGATATCGACATTCATGACGGCGAATTGCATGCTACGGCCAAAAACCGCCGTAATTTTAACTGGGGTAATAAATCGTTAAGCATTGGCTTTAAAGTTTATGTCAACAGCCAAACAGCTACTACCCTTAACACAAGTGGTGGCAGCATCCACCTCGATAACCTTGCCGGGCCGCAAACGTTTGAAACCAGCGGTGGCAGCATTAGTGTAGATAAAGTAACCGGTGCTGTTAAAGGCGAAACAAGTGGCGGCAGCATCAATGTGTCGTACACAAAACCGCTTATTGATCTGGAAACCAGCGGCGGCAGCATTACAGCTGATAATTGCAGCGGCAAGATCCATTTGGAAACCAGTGGCGGCTCTTTAAACCTCACTGATCTTAAAGGCACCATTGATGCAAAAACAAGCGGCGGTAGCGTACATGGTAATAATATTGACGGCGAGATCATTACCGGCACCAGCGGCGGTAGTGTAAACTTGCTGGCCATGAGCGGCAGCGTTGATGCCTCTACCAGCGCGGGTAGCATGCACGTGCAAATGCTGCGTGTAGGTAAATACGTTAAAATTGATGCTAATTCGGGCCATGTAGACCTGCAATTGCCTGCCAACCAGGGTGTAGATGTAGACTTGCGTGGCGACAGGGTAAACTTTAGCTTAAACGGCAAGTTTGAGGGCAATAAAGAAAAAGAACGTGTAAATGGTAAACTTAACGGCGGCGGCGCATTAGTTGAAGTGCGGGGCGATGGTACGGTAAACGTTTCGAGCAAATAATAAGCACAATTAAATAACAAGGCATATGTTTAAAAATTATTTCAAAATAGCCTGGCGCAACATAGCCAAGCATAAAGGCTTTTCGTTAATTAATGCGGGTGGTTTGGCATTGGGTATGGCAAGTTGCCTGCTATTGCTTTTATACGTAGCCTATCATTTTAATTACGACAAGCAGTTTGATAATATTGATAACATATATATTGTTGAAAATAACCAGCCCGGCGATGGTAAAATATACACCTTTGAGGCTACACCCAGGCTGGCGGCAGCAACCATTAAAACAGAAATATCCGATGCGGTACGCGCGGTAAGGACTTCAGACTACACTGCAGAGGGTTTGCTTACTTATAAAAACAATAGCTTTAAAAAATCAGGGATGTTTGCTGATGATGGCTTCTTCGAGATCTTCTCCTATCATTTTATTAAGGGTACGGCGGCAAACGCTTTAAAAGCACCAAATTCTATCATCATCACCCAAAAACTGGCTAAAACCCTTTTTGGTGATGAAGACCCGATGAACAAAATTGTAAAGCGTAATAACCAGTTACCGCTAACAGTTACCGGAGTTATTGAGGATGTACCGACGAGCGCAACCTTCCAGTTTGAGTTTGTTATACCGTGGGCAATGTTCGAGGATTCGAACGCCTGGGCAAAAAATGCACCCTGGGGCAGTAATTTCGCAAGAACCATTGTACAGTTAAAAGATCCATCGGCCTTGGCTAAGGCCAATAATATCATAAAAAACATGGTTGGAAGGCACAACGATGGTAATAAAAATGAACTGTTCCTTTATCCGTTCAAAAAACTGCACTTGTATTCGGAATTTGTAGAAGGCAAACCTGCGGGAGGGATGATAGACCAGATGAAACTGTTCATCACCCTGGCCATATGTATTTTGCTGGTTGCCTGTGTCAATTTCATGAACCTAAGCACTGCCCGGTCAGAAGAACGCGCCAAAGAGGTGGGCATCCGTAAAGCAATTGGCTCAAACAGGGCTTCGCTTATTGGCCAGTTCATTACAGAATCGGTTATTCTTTCCCTGCTTTCCACAGCTATCGCGATGTTTATCGTGATACTGTCGCTGCCATATTTTAATACCCTGTTAGGTATTCAACTAACGCTGCCGTATAACAATGTGCTGGCTTGGGTAACAATAATTTGTATAGGCTTATTTACAGGTGTACTGGCCGGTAGCTACCCTGCCTTTTACCTATCCGCGTTCGAGCCGATAAAGGTTTTGAAAGGGGTGTTTAAGGGCGGTAGTTCTGCGGTGCCACTGCGCAAAGTATTAGTTGTGGTGCAGTTTTGCTTCGCGGTATTCCTTATAACGGCTACCATTTGCATTTACCGCCAAATAAAGTTTGTGCAGGAAAAATCGGCCGGATTTGATAAAAATAACCTGGTAGAAGTGCCCATTGAGGGCGACCTTGAAAAAAATACCGATGTATTTATCAATCAGCTTAAAACTGATAACGTTATTACCGCCGGTACTACCTTTTCGCAAAGTATTACCGAAGATGGGAATAACACCTGGGGCGTAAGCTGGCCCGGCAAACGCGACGATGAGGTAATACTATTTGATAGATTTATGGCCGGTAACGATTTTACCAAAACCGCCGGCGTAAAACTTATTGCAGGGCGAGAGTTTTCTTCTGCTTACCCCGCAGATACTGCTCATAAAACCGTAATGATAAATGAATCGGCAGCTAACATAATGAAATTGAAAACCCCTGTTGGTTCCATAATAAAATACGGCGATACGGAACTTACGGTTGTAGGTGTTTATAAAGATTTTGTATGGGGATCGCCATATGAGAAAACCCGCCCTATGTTCACCCAATATTCCAACGGTAACAGGTCGGTTATTGATCTGCGCTTAAATCCTAACAGGAGCATCAGTGCCAATATCGACGCCATAAATAAGGCCCTTAAGACCTATAACCCGGCGTACCCGCCAACTGTAAAATTTGTAGATAGCGATTTTGAGAAGAAGTTTCAAAACGAAAAGCTACTGGCAACGCTTTCCAACATTTTTGGCGGCCTGGCAATTATAATATCGTGCCTTGGCTTATTTGGCCTTGCGGCATATGCGGCAGAACAACGTGTGAAAGAAATAGGCGTGCGTAAAGTACTTGGCGCAACAGTTATGAACCTGGTAACACTGTTATCTAAAGACTTTTTGAAATTAGTTGCTATCGCGATAGTTATAGCCATCCCGGTATCTATCTGGGCTATGAATAAATGGCTGCAAAAGTTCGAATACCGCATCAGCCTAAGCTGGTGGATGCTGGCTTTAGCCGGTTTAATTACTGTGTTTATTGCCATTGTAACCGTAAGTTACCAGGCCATAAAAGCGGCGCTTGCCAACCCGGTTAAGAGTTTGAGGAGCGAATGATTTAGAGATTAGTTAATTAGTGATTAGAGGTTAAACTTAAAAGTTTAACCTCTAATTGTTTATAAGGGATTTAACGATTCCAAACTAATCTATAATCTCCAACCTCTGATCTTTAACACCAACTGTATCATAACCGAACAATGGCTGTTACGCATGCGTACAGTAGATTGTGAATTAAAGTTATTAATTGTTTGATAATCAGTAATTTAATAGTTTGGTATTGCTTTTACTACATCATTGTATTATGATCAAAAATTATATAATAATTGCATGGAGAAGCCTTACTAAGAACAGGGTGTTCTCGTTCATTAATATGTTTGGTTTGGCCATAGGCCTTGCCTGCTGTATGCTTATTACCGGCTACCTGTACCAGGAGCTTACCTACGATACTTATTCGCCAAATGCCAAACAACTTTACCGCGTAAATTTGAGTACTGTAGGTGCAGTTGGTACGGATACTTACCCTATAGTTGACGTTGCAGTTGGTGATGGAATGAAAAATGCCTACCCGGAGATATTGGCGTCTACACGTTTAAATAATACCCTGCCATCATTTGTAGAATACGGCAACCGCCAGTTTAAAGAAAGCCAACTGGTACGCGTGGATGCAAACTTTTTGCAGATTTTTTCGCTTCCGTTAATTGAAGGCGATAATAAAACCGCATTGGTTGAGCCTAATAGCGTAGTGCTTACAAAAGAGATGGCCAAAAAATACTTTGGTAATGCGCCGGCTGTAGGTAAAATGATACTGGTTGCCAAGCAACCTGTAAAAGTTACCGGTGTAATTGATAAAGTGCCAGACAATTCGCACTTCCATGCCGATGCATTTATAAGCCTTGATACTAAAAACAGGCCGCAAACCTGGAGCAACGTTGGCTTTTATACCTATTTACTGCTCGACAAAAATGCCGACCCTAAAAAGCTGGAAGCACAGTTCCCCCAACTGGTTGCCAAATATGTTGTACCCGAAATACAGCGGGACATGGGCGTAAGCCTTGCCGAAGCGCAAAAATCTGTCAATACATTCAAATTCAGTTTACAACCACTTACAGATATCCACCTTCACTCGCATACCAAATACGAACGCGAAGCAAACGGCGATATCAATTACATATACATATTTGGCGCATTAGCGCTGTTTATCCTGGTATTGGCCGGTATCAACTTTACCAACCTATCTACCGCGGCATCGGCAAAACGCTCTAAGGAAGTTGGCATCCGTAAGGTGTTGGGCTCACTAAAAAGTAGCCTGGTGGGGCAGTTTTTAGCCGAATCTATCATGCTAACCACGTTGGCCATGGCTTTTGCTTTAGCATTGGTTTACCTGCTGCTGCCGTACTTTAACGAGGTGGCAGGCAAAAATACCACCATGCAGTTTTACCTAAACTACAAAGCCATTATTGTCGAATTGATCATCGCGCTGGTAGTTGGTGTTGCAGCTGGCATTTACCCGGCGTTCTTTATCTCTTCGTTCAAGATCCTGAGTGTTTTAAAGGGTAATACCAATTCGCAAAATAGTAAAAGCTTATTGCGTAGTGGCCTAATCGTTTTCCAGTTTGCTATTTCAACCATGTTCATCATCGGTACCATGATCGTGTACCAGCAGCTGCATTTTATGCAAAATCAAAAACTGGGTTACGATAAAGAACAAATACTGGTAATTAACGATACATACACTTTAAAAAACAACCTGGAGCCATTCAGAAACCAGTTATTGCAAAACAACCAGGTAGTAAATGCAACCATATCCAGCGATGTGCCCGTAAGAACAAGCGATGGCACTCAGATCTACCTAAAATCTACCACTGCGGATGCTTCTCACAGCGAGATCCACGCCGCGATATACCATGTCGATGAAAGTTACCTGCCAACCATGGGTATGCAAATGGCCGCGGGGCGCAACTTTTCGCCCGCTTCTCCCGGCGATTCATCGGCAGTAATTGTAAACGAAACTGCTGTTAAAGAATTAGGCATCGCCACAGACCCGATTGGCAAAACCATTGTGCGGTCGGGCCAGCACGAGTTTAACATAGTAGGGGTGGTTAGGGATTTTCATTACTCATCGGCTAAGGAAAAAATAGCGCCTTTAATGATGCTTTACGGCCACAGCAACGGTGCTATGATGGTGAAGGTAAAAACCGCTAATGTGGCAGGTTTGCTATCAGACATTAAGCAACAATGGGCCGATTTCCACGCCGATGCTCCTTTCAGTTACACCTTCCTCGACGACCAGTTTGCACAGCTTTACATAGCCGAAGCGCGCACCGGTAAAATATTTACTTCGTTTGCGGTGCTGGCAGTAATTATAGCAAGTTTGGGATTATTTGGCTTATCGGCATTCAGCATCCGCCAAAGGGTGAAAGAGATAGGCATTCGCAAGGTATTGGGCGCATCATCGGGCAGTATAACCGGGATGCTATCGGCACAGTTTTTAAAATTGGTGGGTGTATCTATCATTATATCGGTACCAATAACCTGGTATGCCATGCACAAATGGCTGCAAGAGTTTGCTTACCGGGTAGAGATACACTGGTGGGTGTTTTTAATAGCAGGCGCGCTGGCTTTAGCAGTAGCATTTATAACCGTAAGTTTTCAATCGGTTAAAGCGGCGTTGGCTAACCCCGTAAAGAGTTTGCGTTCGGAGTAGAGAATAGAAATCAGTTAATTAGAGATTAGGCCATAGTTGGTTGTTAATTGCATTATGCCATGAACTATCAACTATGGTTTATGAACTTAATCCATATATCATGTTTAGAAATTATTTTAAAACAGCGTTCAGGAGTTTAAAAAAGAATAAAGGGTTTACCGCTATTAACGTTTTGGGTCTCGCACTGGGTTTATGCGTTTGCATGCTTATTGTTTTTTATGTGATTGATGAACTGGGATACGATAAGTTCAATACCAAAATAGACCGCATTTACCGTGTAAATAACGACATCAAATTTGGCGGCAGCGACCGCACCTTCGCGCAAAGTCCGGCACCATTGGCGGCAGCTTTCAAATCGGATTTTCCCGAAGTGGAGAAGACCGTGCGCTTTCGCGTTAACGGGGTATTTAAGATACGTAAGGGTGACCAAAATGTACAGGAACCCGGTATGATCTATGCCGATGCCGACCTGTTTAATGTATTTACCCTCCCCATGTTACAGGGCGACCCTAATACCGCCTTAACTGCCCCAAACAGCGTGGTAATAAATGAAACCATCGCCAAAAAATATTTTAACACCACCAACGCAGTGGGCAAAACCCTGCTGCTCAACGATTCGCTTAATTATAAAGTGACTGGGGTAATAAAAGATATCCCTAAGCAGTCGCATTTCAGGTTTAGCATTTTTATGTCAATGGTATCGTTGCCAGATAGCAAAGAGGATAATTGGTTGAGTAATAATTACAATACCTATCTATTGCTTAAACCCGGGGCAAACCCGCAGGCGCTTGAGGCAAAGTTCCCGGCAATGGTGCGCAAATATGTTGGCGGCCAGTTAGAGCCTGCCATCCGTATGAGTTACGATCAGTTTGAAAAAACGGGTAGTTATTTTAAACTGAACTTAACCGCGTTAAAAGATATCCACCTCAAATCTAACCGTATTGCCGAATTAGGCAACAACAGCAACATTCAATATGTGTACATATTTTTGGCGGTAGCCATCTTTATATTGCTGATAGCCTGCGTAAACTTCATGAACCTGAGCACTGCCCGGTCATCAAACCGCGCTAAAGAGGTGGGGGTACGCAAGGTGCTTGGTTCACCACGTAAAATGCTGATCGCTCAATTTTTGTCCGAATCTATTATTGTGACTTTTATTGCAACGGTAATAGCCTTATTTGCCGCATGGGCGCTGCTGCCTTACTTTAACGATACATCGGGTAAAGAACTGGCCTTTACAGCGCAAACTTTTGTTTGGCTGGTGCCGATATTGTTGGTTGGCGTGTTAGTAATAGGCGGCCTCGCGGGTTCTTATCCCGCGTTTTTCCTGTCGGCTTTTCAACCTATTGATGTATTGAAGGGCAAACTGGCCTCCGGTTTTAAGGGCGGCTTTTTACGCAGCTTTTTGGTGGTGTTCCAGTTTTCGATCTCCATATTCTTGATCATCGGTACCATGGTTATTTACCATCAGCTTAAATATATACAAAATAAAAATCTGGGTTACGAACGCGACCACGTACTAGTTATAAAAGGCACAAGCACCTTAAACGAGCAGGCCAAAGTACTAAAAGAAGAAATAAAACGCTTACCCGGTGTAAAAAATGCCACACTAAGCGGCTTTACACCAACCGCCGACTATCGCAACAGCACAACCTTTTTTACCAGCCAGGCGCGCGATAGCAAAACGGCATTATCCACCCAATTTTGGGGCGTTGACGGAGAATATATCCCAACCATGGGGATGAAAATAGTCAATGGACGCAACTTCGCGAAAGAAATGTCTACCGACTCCGCATCGGTTATCATCAATGAAACTGCCGCCAGGCAACTGGGTTTTGCCAACCCTATTGGCCATGAACTTTACCTGCCAATGGACACGAAAGCCACCATACTTAAACAGGTGCACATTGTTGGCGTAGTTAGGGATTTTAACTTTAGTTCGTTACGCGAAAACGTAACCTCGCTGGTGTTTGAGCTTTCTAATAATACAGATGCCTTATCGGTACAGGTAAACACTGCCGATATTGCGGGCCTTATCGGCCAGATAAAAAGCAAATGGCAATCCGTATCGCCAAATATGCCGTTCCAGTATTCGTTTATGGACGAGGAGTTTGACGCCACCTACCGCACCGAGCAGCGCATAGGTAAGATATTCGTATCGTTCACAACAATGGCTATTATCATAGCCTGCCTTGGGCTGTTTGGACTTGCCGCCTACGCTGCCGAGCAGCGCACCAAAGAGATCGGCATCCGCAAAGTACTAGGCGCAAGTGTATCTATTATTGTAGGTATGCTGTCTAAAGACTTTATAAAGCTTGTTATTATCTCTATTGTTATCGCGTCACCGCTGGCATGGCTTGCGGGCAGGTATTGGTTATCGGGGTTTGCTTACCGCGATGGCATTAAGTGGTGGATCATCGCATCGGCAGGGGCAGGGGCAATGCTTATAGCCTTTATTACCATCAGCTTTCAATCCATAAAAGCGGCGCTGGTAAACCCGGTAAGGAGTTTAAAAAGCGAATAAGTGGGGCAAGAGGTCAAGAATCAGGAAATAAGAAAATAAAATCCGGTAAATCATATTAATCATTAAATCTGCGGTCGATGATCAAAAACTATTTTAAAATCGCGTTTAGGGGGTTCAGGAAACATAAGCTGTTTACGCTGATCAATATTGTAGGCTTATCAATAGGTATCAGCGCGGCGCTGGTTATTTACCTGATTGTCCATTTTGATTTCACGTTCGATCAGTTTCATAAAGACCGCGACCGCATCTACCGTGTAACTACCGATTACGCTTTCTCGGGCGAAGTTGGCCACAATGGTGGTGTAACCATGGCCCTGCCTGCGGCCTTAACAACCGAAGCTACGGGTATAGACCAGGTAGCGCCTTTGTTTTTATATGGCGAGATGACTGTTGTTATACCCAATGGATCTGTCGCTGGCAATAAAATCAGGAAGCAGGGCGGCGTTATATTTGCCGAAGAAAACTACTTTAACCTTATTGATTATAAATGGGTTAGCGGCTCGGCAAAAACATCGCTTAAAGCGCCAAACCAGGTTGTACTGACCACCGAGCAGGCTAAAATTTATTTCCCTAAGTTAAATTACGGGGACATGATAGGCCGGGAGGTGATCTATGACGACTCTATAAAAACTACCGTAAGCGGAATTGTTGAACCCTTAAAACAACGTACGGATTTTAACTACCACGATTTTATATCGTACGTAACCGGTACTACCAACCATTTCCTTAAAGACTATTTCCAGGTTACGCAATGGGGTAATACCAGTTCATCGTCACAGGTTTTTATAAAGCTATCGCCAACGGCTAATGCAACGCAGGTAGAAAAACAACTGAACGCGATGTTGAAAAAGCATAACCCGCCAACGCCCGAAAACAAGGGAAACACCCAGGACTTTCATCTGCAGCCGCTTACCGACCTCCATTTTGACCAGGTATACGGCGGGCTGGATGGTGAACGCACGGCAAGCAAAACTACTTTATATGGCCTGTTGGCTATCGCCGCGTTCCTGCTGTTATTAGGCTGTATCAACTTTATAAACCTTACCACCGCGCAGGCATCGCAACGCGCCAAAGAAATTGGCATCCGTAAAACCATGGGCAGCAACCGCGGCCAACTAATAGCGCAATTTTTAAGCGAAACCTTTTTAATAACCCTTTTCGCTGTTATTGTAGCCGTAGGGCTTGCCCCGGTGATACTTAAACTGTTTACCGATTTTATACCCAAAGGTATCACAGTAGATTATCTACATCAGCCCGATATTTTTGTGTTTTTGCTGATACTGATATTGCTGGTAAGCTTGCTATCCGGCTTTTACCCTGCACTGATGCTATCGGGCTACAAACCTGTTGATGTGTTGAAGAACCAGGTACAGGGCGGCAGCAGCAAATCGCGCACGGCGTGGCTACGTAAATCGTTAACGGTAACGCAATTTGTTATAGCGCAATTCTTTATCATGGCAACTATCCTGGTAAGCAAGCAGATCTATTACGCTTTGCATAAGGACCTTGGCTTTAAAAAGGACGCTATTGTTAATATATCTACCCCTTACAAGCAATTAAATACTAATAAGCAAGAAGTGTTTAGGGATAAAATAAGCGCTATACCGCAAATAGAAATGATAAGCACCGGTGGTGCGCCGCCATCATCAGGCAACACAAACTCTACCGAGGTAACTTATAAGGATGGAAAAAAAGAAATAAAAACAGACCTGCAATTAAAATTTGCAGATGAGAATTATCTTAAAGTTTATCAAATAAAGGTATTGGCAGGGCGAAACTTAAGGGCTGCTGATACCGCCGGTGGTGGTGCTTTTGTTATTAATAATACTTACGCTAAAGTATTGGGTTTCCGTAACCCGGCAGATGCCATAGGCAAGCTGATTGATTTTAATGGTAAGAAAGCTGAGATAATAGGTGTAACTGCCGATTTTTATCAACGCTCGTTACGTTCGCCTATAAAGCCGCTTACACTTTTGATACCCCCTAAGCAAAACAAATGGAACAACCGTACTTTCCACCTCGCGTTAAAACCAGAGACTGCCGGCGGTAAGGAATGGAAAAAGGCTATAGCGAGTGTTGAAAAGGCCTGGAAGGAAGTTTACCCCGAAGATGATTTTGAATACACCTTTTACGACGAAAACATAGCCAAATTTTATACCGCCGAGCAAAATACATCCAAACTATTAACCTGGGCTACTGGCTTATCTATATTTATTAGCTGCCTGGGCTTGTTGGGGCTGGCCATATACACCACAACACTGCGCACCAAAGAAATTGGCGTACGCAAAGTATTAGGTGCATCTGTTGCGCAAATTGTTACCCTGCTATCTACAGAATTGATATGGCTCATAGTATTAGCCTTTGTGCTGGTAACACCAATAGCCTACTGGGCCATGCACAAGTGGATGGAGAACTTTGCCGACCGTACCAGCATTAGCTGGTGGATCTTTGCGCTAAGCGGTGCCGGCATGCTAACCGCGGCATTGTTTACGCTAAGCTTCCAAACCATAAAAGCAGCAGTGGCCAATCCGGTAAGGAGTTTGAGAAGCGAATAAGTTAAATAGTAAATAAAATTTCTTCACCCTCTTTCCGCCGCAGGCGAGAGAGGGTCGCGCGCGAAGCGCCGCGGGGTGAGTAAATATACAAGCGAAAGCGACGGGCCATAACCCGTCGCTTTTTTGTTTAGTTAACAATTGTTAAATTTTAGTATTTTACATTTAGAGTGCTGATATTGTAGCTTTAAAAACCTTGGCCATATGCTAAAAAACTACTTAAAGATCGCGTTTCGGAACCTTGCAAGAAACAAAGTATCCTCGTTTATAAATATCGGCGGGCTTGCAATTGGTATGGCTGTGAGTTTTATGCTGCTGATTTATGTTTATAACGAATATAGCTTTGATAAATTTAACGAAAATGGTGATAGACTGTACCAGGTGTTCAAAAACCAGCCTGGTGATGCCGAAATACAGACAAAATGGTATACACCTCAGTTGCTTGCAGGTGTGCTTAGAAAAGATTATCCCGAAATAGC
Source organism: Bacteroidota bacterium (assembly GCA_040389205.1). Classification (GTDB taxonomy): domain Bacteria; phylum Bacteroidota; class Bacteroidia; order Sphingobacteriales; family Sphingobacteriaceae; genus Mucilaginibacter. The sequence continues at coordinate 425,941 of JAZKAL010000004.1, read as the reverse complement.
CAATGCTGCCCGCATAAACGAAGCGAAAGATGTTACGATTTTTTATAAAGACAAAGGACTTAAGTTTAACACCGTAGCAGTTGATGCCGATATACTTAACTTATTTACTTTTGACTTCGTACACGGAAATAAAGGCAATGCCCTATCGGATCCAACTTCTATTGTTCTGATGGAATCGAGTGCGAAAGCGATATTTGGTAACGCAGATCCGGTAGGGCAGGTGGTAAAGTTTGGCAACCAGTTCCCAATGAAAGTTAGCGCGGTTATTAAAGATAATCCAAACTCCAGTTTTACTTTTAAAGTTATTATTCCCTGGGAAGCGTTTCTTTCGCAACAGCCTTGGTTAAAAGGCGAAAATTGGGACAACTATTCCTACGCCACATATGTGTTGTTAAAACCCGGCGCATCAGCTGCTACCGTTAATGCAAAGATAAAAAACCTGATAGGCGAACGCTTCCCGGCAGATAAACAGGTTAAGTTATTTATTTACCCGTTTACAGATCTGCACTTGCGTGGCAATTTTAAAAACGGTGTAAACGTGGGCGGTAGCGTAGATTATATACGACTTTTCCTTTTCCTCGCTATCGGAATTTTGCTGATAGCCTGTATCAATTTTATGAACTTGTCTACCGCACGGTCGGAGCGGCGGGCAAGGGAAGTAGGTATACGTAAAGCAATTGGTGCACGCCGTAACTCGCTTATAGCGCAATTTATGGGCGAGTCGTTATTGATGGCATTTATAGCGCTCGCTATATCGATGGTTTTGATCATCTTGTTGATGCCTGTTTTCAGGAACCTCATTGGCATTAGCCTAAATATACCTTATAGCAATTTATGGGCTTGGTTAACAGTACTTGGCATAACAGCTGTAACAGGGGTGTTTGCGGGCAGCTATCCGGCGTTGTTTTTATCATCATTTAACCCGGTAAAAGTATTAAAGGGACAATTTGCCAATACTAAAACCACTGTAAAGCCACGCCAGGCTTTGGTAGTCGTGCAATTCAGTTTTGCCATATGCCTTGTTGTATCCAGCATTTTTGTTTACAGGCAGATCAATTACATTAAGGGCTTGCCAATAGGTTACAACCGAAGCGGACTTATTGAATTGCCCATTGACGGAGCTATGTACGATAAGTTTGAAAGCTTTAGACAGGATGCTATTAGTTTGGGGGCAATTACAGATGGCGCAATTATATCCGAGCCCATTACAACCATAACGGGTGCTACCCGGAAAAATAAGTGGCCGGGCCAGCTACCGGGTGAAGAGAATATAACTATAGATTGTATAGCGGCTACTTATTATATGCTAAACACCTATGAGATAAAAATAATACAGGGCCGTGATTTTGCCAAAGACCGGCCCTCAGATTCAACCGCAGTTATTTTAAACGAAGCAGCGGTAAAATTGATGCGCTTAAAAGAGCCCATAGGACAAAAAATATCGTGGCTGGGTGCGGAGCGCAATGTTATAGGCGTGGTTAAAAACTTTGTTTGGGGCTCACCGTATGAAGCCGTTAAGCCTACCATAATAGGATTCTCCAAAGATTGGATCGGGAATATTGGCTTACGGCTTAACCCTGCAAATTCCGCATCAAAAAATCTTGGTCTGTTGCAGGATATTTATCGTAAGTATAATCCTTTTTATCCTTTCGATTATAAATTTACGGATGAAAGCTTCGCTCAAAAATTTAAAAGCGAACAACGATTAGGTACTATGGCAGTAATTTTTACCTGTTTGGCCATAATTATATCCTGCCTTGGCCTTTTTGGATTAGCCTCATTCTCTGCCGAGCGCCGCGGTAAAGAGATCAGCATTCGTAAAATACTCGGGGCTGGCACAGCGGGGTTGTGGTTAAAACTATCGCAGGAGTTTGTTAAACTGGTGCTAATATCATTTGTAATAGGGGCAGCCGTAAGCTGGTATTATATTCATCAGTGGTTAAACACATACACGTACCACACAGCGTTTAACCTTTGGGTTTTTGTGGCGACGTTATTTTTAAGCATAGCTTTGTGCTTAATAGCCGTAAGTTGGCAAGCTATAAAAGCGGCAATAGCCAACCCGGTTAAAAGCTTAAGGAGCGAATAAAACCTTAAACATCTAACATGGCTTATATACTTTCTTGTATCATACCCGAACAGGCAGTGTTACGCATGCGAACACTTACGAAAAGGAAGTGTATTTCAATCTATTGATTATCAATAAACTAGGTGCTTGGCATGCAAGTTGGCACGCACCAATTGATATCAATTTACCCTCATGATAAAAAACTACTTTAAAATTGCATGGCGCAATATTACGGGCAACAAACTTTTTGCTACGCTTAATATTGCCGGGTTGGCTATAGGTATGTGCGTTTGTATCACGCTGTTCGCCTCAATTTCGTACGAGTTAAGTTTTGACCGTATGTACAAAAACTCGAAAAATATATACCGGGTAAACATGCAAACAGGCGAGCAGTATAATTACAAGGTATGGGCACAGTTACCTAACTCCGTTGGGCCCGCAATTATACAAAGCATCCCGCAGGTAAAAGCGGCCACAAGGCTTATAAAACACGATTTCGGTGCCAAGGTATCCATAAAAACCGATGAGAAAAATTTTACCGAAAAAGGTTTATACATGGCCGATTCGACCGTTTTTAACATGTTCGATATTACGTTTATTGAGGGCAACGCGCGTACAGCCTTTACACAACCCAAGTCTATTGTAATTTCGCGTGGGGCAAAGGAACGCCTGTACGGTAACGGGCCTGCCATTGGAAAGATCATATATGTAAATAACCGCGATACACTGCATGTTGCAGGGGTTTATAACAACCTGCCCGCTAACAGTACTATAGACTGCGATATGATCTATAACATTATGGATAGCTGGGCAGGCCAAAATGTTTACTGGAGTAACGCGAGTTACGAAACCTACTGCCAGCTGCAGCCGGATGCAAATATTGCACAGGTGCAGGCACAAGCCACGGCGCTTATTGATAAAAATGTTAAGGGAGATAACAAATTCTTTAACAGTTTCATATTGCAGCCACTGGCCGATATCCACCTTTATTCTGCTGATATCCGCGAAGGCTACTCATCAAAAATGGGGAGCATCAGCACTGTAAAAGCATTGGCGTTTTTATCCTTACTGGTGTTACTCATTGCATGTATCAATTACATGAACCTGGCTACCGCCCGTTCACAAAAACGTGCTAAAGGTGTAGGGGTAAACAAGGTGCTTGGGGCAAATAACCGTACCCTGCTGGCGCTTTTTTATGCGGAAACAGCATTGCTGTCATTTATTGCTATTGTAATTGGCTATGCACTTGCCTTTACTTTGCAGCCATTGTTTCAAAATATTACCGGTATCGAGTTAAAACCGGAGGCGTTTTTTGCAGCTCCTATTTTATTGAGTTTACTTTCGACCTGGTTTTTTGTAACCGTTATAGCAGGTAGTTACCCGGCGTTTACCATGTCGCGTATTTCGCCGCTGGTGTTAATGAACAAACTGAAATTAAAACATTCGGCGGCCGATTTCATTCGCAGGTTATTGGTCGTGTTTCAGTTTGCATCTTCCATTATTCTCATCATTGCTGTTACGGTTATCCTGCAACAGATCAATTACATCCGGAATAAGGATCTGGGGTATAACCCCAACGGTATAGTTACCGTAAATATTAAGTCGGCCCAAAGTAAGCAGCAGGTAGCAGCCTTTATGAACGACATACGCGGTATAGCAGGTGTAGAAAGCTTTTCCGCAGTACAATCTATACCCGGTGACGTGGAGAGCGGCAGGAGTATCAGGAAATCATCAACTGATAAGGCAGGCATGCCGGTAAAAACCTGCCATACAGATGGTTCTATTGTTAAAACTATGGGCTTAAAGTTGCTTGCAGGCAGCTCGTTACCAACAACTATTGCCGAAGGTGATACCACATGTTATGTGCTGCTGAACGAAGCATCTATGAAATACCTTGGTTTTAAAACGCCGCAGGATGCTGTTGGGAAATATATTGAAAGCGAAATGTCAGACAGGTCTGTGGTTAGCGGTGTTGTTAAAGATTTCAATTACCAGTCGCTAAAAAGCGAAATAGGGGGTTACGTATATTACAGCATGAATAAAGCACCTGAAGGGCTGCGTACGTTATTGGTCCGCTATAATGTTAAAGATCTGTCACGTTTTATGGATCAAATGCAAACTGCCTTTAAGGCCAACATGCCTAACTCAAGTTTTGATTATGAGTTTTTGGACAGCCATGTGCAAAATTTATACGCATCAGAGCGGCATATGGCCAGTACAGCCACGGTTTTCTCGCTGTTGGCCATTTTTGTAGCTTGCCTTGGGTTATTTGGCTTAGCGGCATTTATTGCCGAACAACGCACAAAGGAGATAGGAATCCGTAAGGTACTTGGGTCGAGTGTAACCGGCATTACCAAATTATTAACCAGCGATTTCCTGAAACTGGTAATCATATCCATTTTTATTGCATCGCCAATAGCCTGGTATTTGATGAATAAATGGCTGATGGGCTTTAGTTACCGTATAAACATGAACATATGGGCTTTTGTGATAGCAGGTATTACAGCTATTACATTCGCTTTGCTTACCGTTAGCTCGCACGCTATAAAAGCGGCAATGGTTAATCCGGTGAAGAGTTTAAGGAGCGAATAGTTTGATTTACTAGTTTCCAGATAGTGTAAACCAACCATAGTATTAACAACCAAAAAATAAGTCTATGAAGGATGCCATTAAATTAAAGCGCTATAGATCCAGAAAAACAGGGTGTCCCATTCTGTCTCGTTTTTTAACGAGTGGGACACCTTGATAAATCCTACATAATCCTTATTTACAAGTATTTGTGCAGTTTATATATAATATTAATTTATATAACTTTCTAAGTTGAATATCGATAATATACTCATTATCAATAACTTAATTAACTGTCCCGCGTAGTGTCATAAATAGTGGGACACCCGGTAAATTAGCTGTGCGCGGTCTCGAATTGCAGCTGACTTAAGTAACGGTATAAGCCTTGTTCGTTAGCTATCAGTTCCTGGTGGTTGCCGGTTTCTACAATGTTGCCTTTCTCCAGTACAATGATCTTATCAGCTTCGCGAATGGTTGATAAACGGTGGGCAATAATGATAGAGGTTCGGCCTTTCATAAGCACTTCCAAAGCTTCCTGCACCAAACGTTCAGATTCCGAATCGAGGGATGAGGTAGCTTCGTCCAGTATCAGTATAGCCGGGTTCTTAAGCAATGCACGGGCGATGGCAATACGCTGGCGTTGCCCGCCCGATAGTTTTACACCACGTTCGCCAACAAGTGTATCATACCCTTCCGGGAATGAAGTAATGAACTGGTCGGCATTGGCTTTCTTAGCCGCCGCTATAATTTCTTCTTTACTCGCGCCAAGTTTACCGTATGCGATGTTCTCTGAAATAGTACCGCCAAACAGCAATACATCCTGCGGTACAATAGCTACCTGATTACGGATGTCGGTTAAAGCATATTCGTCGGCATCTAAGCCGTCAAAATAAATGCTGCCGCTTTGGGGGTGGTAAAATTGCAGTATCAGCGCCGCCATGGTAGATTTACCTGAACCGCTTGGGCCAACTATAGCCACTTTTTGCCCGGCATTCGCTGTAAATGAAATATCCTTTAAAACCGTTAATTCCGAACGGCTTGGATAGGCAAACACCACATTGTTAAATGCAAGGTTACCGGTAATTTTTTGTTTGATGGCGTTATCTTCCGCGTTGATGGAAACGTCTTCGCCCTTTTCGTCCAATATCTCTAAAACGCGTTCGCTGGCACCAACGGCCTTTTGTAAGTTGGCATAAAGCTCAGGGAAGCTTCCCATAGCAGCACCAACAAAAATGGAATATAAAATAAATGTGGTTAAGCTACCAACAGAAAGTTCGTGCTGGTGAACCAATATCGACCCATACCAAATTACACCCACAATAGCCCCGAATAAACAAAACACGATAAATGACGCGAATATCCCACGGAATACAGCACCCTTTACGGCTATTTTTACCACCTCACGCAAGTTTTTATTATACCTGCCCGCTTCAAAGGCCTCATTAACAAAGGCCTTAACATTGGCTATGCCTTGTAAGGTTTCTTCAATTATAGTGTTAGATTCGGCCAACTTATCTTGTGCCTGCCTTGAAAGGGTGCGAATAAACTTACCAAAGAATACGGCTACTACAACCAATACCGGCAGCATCACCAACAAAGCCAGAGTAAGTTTAAAGGATACAATGGTTAGGAAGGTAATACCACCAACAAGCAAAACCAACTGCCTTATCATTTCAGCAAAGGTGGTGGTCATGGTATCCTGTATTTGCGATAGATCGGCTGAGATACGGCTATTCAGTTCGCCAACCCTGCGGTTAGCAAAAAAGTTCATGGGGAGGGTGATCAGCTTAAAGTATGTATCGCGGCGGATGTCGGCCAGTGCCTTCTCGGCCACCTGCACAAACCAAACCACCCTGAAAAAAGATACAATAGCCTGTATAAATAAAATGCCGAAGGCAAGCAAGCCTATTGCATTTATGGTTGGCGGTAAAAAAGCGTACTTCTGTTTGCCCTGTGCGGCATCTATCAATGCACCTAATAACGATGGAAATGCCAGCCCGGTTAAACTTGATAGAAACAAGAAAATTAGCCCGGCAATGAACTTTCCACGATATGGTTTTAAATAGGAGATAAGTTTACTTATGCGCCTAACACTATCCAGGTTTAATTTTGCTTTAGGTAATTCTGCTTCCGATTTGCTGCCACTGTTCAGTCTGCCTCGTGCCATTTATATATGCTATGTTATTGTATGTACAAAGCCGCTAAATTACACCTTTGTTTACGTTTTGCAGGCAGCAATTTTAAAATTGACGCAAGCATGAGAACAAGCTCCGGTAATCTTAGAAATTTATTGAAAATCAATAATTACGCTGTCGCCGAGGTTTAGGCCTAGAAGCCCGCTGGCATTGCCTTTGTTGATGGCAATCTCCAGGTGGTCGCTAATACCGAACAGGCAAAGTTTTTCGCCTTCGGGTACTTCGTTGTAATGCCAGCTAAGGTGGTTGATGGTTTCGTTACGCTTAAAATAAAGCACAAACTTGCGGCCCTGCTGCACGCGGTTAAAAAACTCTTTGGTAACGTTGGTTATCACGTTCTGAAACGAGTCGATATAGATCACTGCGCCCTTGATCAGGTTTTTTTCGATGACCGGCTGCAGGGTCATTTTATTCTCTACACTGGTAACCGGCAAGCCAATTTCGGCAAGGGTACCTCCGTTGGCTAAATGGCAGGCGGCTTTCACAAAAATATCTGCCAGCGGGAAGTGCAGAAACTTCAGGTCCTGCATTATATTTATTTCCACAATCTCATCCGGCTCATCGTTAAACATTAACGAAAATATGCCGTTATCGGCGCCAACAAAGTAGTGGTTTTTGTAGCGAATGGCAAGGTAGCGGGTTTGCGTATTGTACACAGTATCAATACCTATAAGGTGTACCGTATCCTCAGGGAAATAGTAAAAACTGTTTTTTAAAATAAAGGCGGCTTGCTGCACATTAAAGGCGGCAACATTGTTGGTAATATCTACAATATTTACTGTTGGGAGCAATTTATAAATACTACCTTTAAGGGCAGCCTGATAAATATCTTTATCGCCCAGGTCAGTAGTTAAAGTTATAATTGCCATTAATTTTGTAAATATTTATTGCTAATCTTGTAGAGTATTAAAGGTGCAAATATTCAATTTTTAATTCATAAAAATTCGCAAACTGTCAAAAATCAATTCCTATTGAACGAGCTAAAGTTAACAATTGAGCAAATAAACCCCGCCGTATTGTGGGGCCCGAACAACGACCATTTCGAGATCATAAAAAAGCAATTCCCTAAGCTTAAAATAGTTGCGCGTGGCAGCGATGTTAAGGTTTTGGGTGACGAACAGGAGCTAAATATTTTCCGGGAGAAATTTGACCACCTGGTGCAGCATGTAGAAAAATTTGAAAGCCTCAACATAATCGACGTTGAACGCATATTAGGCAGTAAGCCTACAACCAAACCTGCGGCAGCCGGCGAAAGCACACCTGATAAGTTTGCAAGCGGCGAAGTATTGGTTTTTGGCCCCAATGGAATTATGGTTAGGGCGCGTACGCCAAACCAGCACCGTATGGTGGATAGCCTTGCTAAAAACGACATCCTTTTTGCTATTGGCCCGGCAGGTACGGGTAAAACTTATACCGCGGTTGCATTGGCAGTAAGGGCTTTAAAAAACAAAGAGATAAAACGCATCATCCTTACCCGCCCGGCTGTTGAGGCAGGGGAGAACCTGGGCTTTTTACCGGGCGACTTAAAGGAAAAGATAGACCCATACCTACGACCTTTATATGATGCGCTGGATGATATGATCCCTGCAGAAAAGTTAAAGCTTTACCTGGAGAACCGTACCATTGAGATCGCTCCGCTGGCATTTATGCGTGGCCGCACGCTGGATAATTGCTTTGTGATACTTGATGAGGCACAAAACGCTACAGATATGCAGCTAAAGATGTTCCTGACACGTATGGGGCCATCAGCCAAATTTATTGTAACAGGCGACGTTACCCAAATAGATCTTCCAAAGAAACAGCAATCGGGCTTATACACAGCCTTACGCATATTAACCGATATAAAAGGAATTGATATTGTTTACCTGAGCGGAGAAGACGTTGTGCGCCACAAATTGGTGAAACGCATTTTGGAAGCTTACGGGGATATACAGTAGTTAGTGAGTAGTGAATAGAGATTGGTGAGTAGTTCTAACCATTCTCCACTCACTACTCTCCATTCACTTACAAACATGAACGCGATAAAAGAAACACATTTTAATTTTGAGGGGCAAACCAACTATTACAAAGGTAAGGTCCGTGATGTTTATACGATAAAAGATAAATACCTGGCTATGGTAGTTACCGACCGCATTTCGGCGTTCGACGTGGTACTACCCGAAGCTATCCCGTATAAAGGGCAGGTGCTAAACCAAATAGCCGCTAAGTTTTTAGAGGCAACTGCCGATATTGTGCCTAACTGGGTTATTAACGTGCCCGATCCGTCTGTTACCATTGGCCGCATTTGTGAGCCTTTTAAGGTAGAAATGGTAATACGTGGTTATCTTGCAGGGCATGCCGCCCGCGAGTATGCTGCAGGGCGTAAACAGGTTTGCGGCGTTGCACTTGCAGATGGTTTAAAAGAGAACGATAAACTACCCGAGCCTATTATCACCCCAACAACTAAAGCATCTGTAGGGCACGATGAAGATATATCCCGCGAGGATATTCTTGCAAAAGGCATCGTAAGCGAGGCGGATTATGTACAGCTGGAGAACTACACCCGTCAGTTGTTTCAGCGAGGTACCGAGATAGCGGCCAAACAAGGCCTGATACTAGTTGATACCAAATACGAATTTGGCAAGGTGGGAGATACCATTTACCTGATAGATGAAATCCACACACCCGATTCTTCCAGGTACTTTTACAGCGAAGGTTATGCCGAAAGGCAGGAAAGCGGCGAGCCGCAAAAACAACTCTCAAAAGAGTTTGTTAGAAAATGGCTTATCGAGAATGGGTTTCAGGGTAAGGACGGGCAAACCGTGCCTGTAATGACGCCTGAGATCGTAAATTCGATATCTGAAAGGTATATTGAGCTTTATGAGCAAATTACAGGCGAAAAGTTTATTAAGCCGGAGCTTACCGATGTTGTAAAACGCGTAGAAGCGGCAATAAATAGCGCATTAGCTTCTATGTAAATTCTTTAATTAGATATAAAATAATTATATCTTAGCTTTTTAATTATAACAAAATGAAATATACGGTTGACAAGCACGAGAAGTATATTCTTATTAAGCTTAACGAATCAAAACTAAATTCTTTGGTTACCCCTCAGCTAAAATCTGAGTTGATACTGATCAATACCGAAGGCCAGAGGAATATCATACTTGATCTTTCGCAGGTTAAGTTTGCCGATTCGTCGGGATTAAGCAGTTTACTGGTAGGGCATCGCTTATGTAAAAATGCAGGCGGTACATTTATCCTTTGCGGGCTTAATGATGCTGTTTCGCGTTTAATAACCATTTCACAATTAGATAATGTTCTTTCTATTGTGCCAACCTGCGAAGAAGGTATCGACCTGATCTTCATGGAAGAGATTGAGAAAGAACTGAAGAGAGAAATTAGATAATAACCCGTTCTACCCCCGGTATGAAGTTTGAAGTTACAATACTGGGCAGCAGCTCTGCAACCCCCATTTTTAACCGGAACCCTACAGCGCAAGTACTCAACATAAACGAAAAGCTTTATTTGGTTGACTGCGCTGAGGGTACCCAGCAGCAAATGCTGCGTTTTGATGTTAAAGCCAGCCGTATAGACTATATTTTTATCAGCCACCTACATGGCGACCATTATCTTGGGTTGGTTGGTCTCCTTTCATCTATGCACCTAAACGGCCGCAAAAAAGCCATTAAGTTATTTTGCCCGGCGCCGCTCAAGGAAATTATTGATCTACAGCTAAAGTATTCGGAAACTACGCTACACTACCCAATAGAGTATGTGTTTACCGATGCCACCCAAAAAGGTATCATATTAGAGAACCAGGACGTTTTTGTAGAAACCATCCCTTTGGATCACCGCATACCCTGCACCGGCTTTTTATTCCGCCAAAAAAGGCGCTTGCGTAAATTGATCAAGGAGAAAATTGAGGGGCTTGATATACCTATATCGGAATACAGCGCATTAAAAAAAGGCGCGGATTATACTGCGCCTGATGGTACCATCTATAAAAACGAAACACTTACTATTTCACCACAGGAGCCAAAATCATACGCTTACGTATCAGATACGCTATATACTGAAAAGTACCTGCAGCAAATAAACTCGGCAACCCTGCTTTACCACGAAGCTACGTTTTTACATGATATGCTGGACAGGGCTAACCAAACGCATCACACCACCGCATTACAGGCGGGAGAGGTGGCCGTAAGGGTTAACGCCGAAAAACTTATAATAGGTCATTTCTCGGCCCGTTACAAAACGCTTAACGAGCTGCTTGAAGAAGCACAAAGCGTTTTCCCCAACACAGAACTTGCTGTAGAAGGAAAAACGTTTGTTATAAGCGAGTAAGTATTGATTTCTCAGAAGGTTTAGAGCAGACTAAACCGTCCCGATAGGCAGTACTTCTTTACCGTAAACCTCGTTAAGTACACCTGCAATACCTGTATATATGGCTGAAAGACCGCAGATAATACCTTCGTACCCCGCAAGGTGTTTAATGCTTTCGTTGCCTGTAGCATCGCCCCAAACCAACAAACCAAAAAGTATGGTAAGCGAACCGAATACAAATTGCAGCGCGCGGTTTAGTTTCAAGGTGCCAAAGAAAAGGCAGAACGTAAAGAATCCCCATATGCCCAAATAAGCACACATAGCACCTTCGCTTGCTTTTGGTGCCCATCCTAATTTAGGCATTACTATAAGGCCAACTAACGATAGCCAAAAGAAACCGTATGATGTAAAAGCGGTTAGCCCGAAAGTATTATTCTTTTTCGCCTCTATAATACCTGCAATAACTTGTGCCAGGCCGCCGTAAAATATACCCATAGCTAAAATCATAGCGTTAAGCTCAAAAAAGCCGGCGTTATGTATGTTTAGGAGAACGGTTGTCATGCCGAAAGCGCAAAGGCCGAGGGGTGCAGGGTTGGCAATGCCATCCTTTACAACCACAGGCGTAGGTGTGGTAGGTATCATAATAAAGTTTAAATTTGGTTTATAGAATGCAATCTAATTCAAATAAATCGAATTAGCAATAGTTTTTTAAACCCAAACACCGTTGGTGTGTTAAACTTTAACTTATGCAAAAATTAGTACTGATACGCCACGGCGAAAGTGTTTGGAACCAGGAAAACCGTTTTACCGGGTGGACGGATGTTGATCTTTCGGAAGTAGGGCTGCAACAAGCTATTGATGCCGGTAAGCTGCTTGCCAAATATGGTTATACATTTGATATAGGGTTTACATCGGTGTTAAAGCGCAGCATTAAAACCATGCATTTTGTACTGGAACAGATGGATGCCCTTTGGATCCCCGTTCATAAATCGTGGCGATTAAACGAACGTTTCTATGGTGCTTTACAAGGGTTAAACAAAACTGAAACGATTGAGAAATATGGTGAAGAACAGGTACAAAAATGGCGCCGCGACCCCCACGAAAAACCACCGGCCATAACCGAACAGGACGAGCGCTTCCCCGGGCATTATTTAAGATATAACGATTTAACCTATCGGGAACTTCCCTTAACCGAAAACTTAAGCGAAACCATGGACAGGGCATTACCATTCTGGCATGAAAGTATAGTGCCCGCCATTCGCGAGAATAAGAAGGTGATCATTTGCGCGCATGGCAACAGCCTGCGTGCCCTGATCCAATACATCGAAAACCTAAGCGATGAGGAAGTTACAAAGCTTGACATACCAACCGCCACCCCATGGGTTTATGAGCTGGATGACAGGTTGAATTGTATAAAGCATTATTATTTGGAATGATGGTGAGTAGAGAATAGAGAGTGGTGAATGGTTGTCTAAATACACATTTAACCACTCACTACTCAACCACTTACTATTCACCAAAACCCAGCCCCCAATCTTTGCCCTTATCTACGGCAGGCACGCCCTTATCTAACCACACGGGCATTGGCGCACCTTTCAGGAAATGTTCAAAGAATTGTGCTTCGCGGATGCTGATATCTTTACGGTTTTGGCGCTTTACAAGGTTGTGTGCCTCATCATTATATTGTAACAGCCAAACGGGTTTGCTTAACCTGCGCAGGGCGGTAAACATTTCAATACCCTGGTACCATGGCACAGCGCCGTCGGCATCATTACTCATAATAACCACCGGGGTTTTTACTTTAGGGAATTGAAACAGGGGAGAGTTCTCAATATATAAATTGGGCTTATCCCAAAGCGTAGCGCCAATACGACTCTGGGTTTTTTCGTACTGCGACTGGCGATTAATACCGCTTTCCCAACGGATGCCGCCATAAGCTGAGGTCATGTTGGCTACAGGTGCGCCTGCCCACGCAGCAGCATATATATTGGATTGAGTTATCAAATAAGCCACCTGGTAGCCGCCCCAGCTTTGGCCTTGTATACCTATGTGCTGCGCGTCTACCCAAGGGTTTTTCATTAAGGCCTCTACGCCCGAGTTTATAAACTCAACGGCAGATGCACCCGGGTGGCCGGTTTCATAACTGATATCCGGTGCAAATACCAAATAACCATTACTTACAAACCACGAAATTGGCAAACGCGATGGTGTAGGAGCGGGTGGCAAATAATTGTATAAACCATCAGATAGCTTCTCATAAAAGTATGCTATCATCGGGTACTTTTTGGCCGGGTCAAAATCTTCGGGTTTATATAAAATACCTTTAGATTTATACCCTTTGGGAGTTGTCCATTCTACCAGTTCGGCAGTACCCCAGTTGTATTGGGCTTGCTGCGGATTAATTGCGCTAAGTTTGGTTTCCTTTACCAGATCTGCCGATACATACAGATCCGGAGATCGCGTGTAACTGTATTTGGTATATATAAACTTATTATCATCCTTAGCTTTTTGCAAAGGGCTGTAACCCATTGGCGCCATTACCATTTTTTTGGGAGCGTAGTCACTTGCCAGTTCCTTTTTATAGTATCCCCATTGCTTGTTCTGGTCATTTTGTACAATCATCCACAGCGTCTTTTTAGAGGGGATAAATTTCTCATCCGGATCGGTAGCGTTATAACGGAATTCCAGTTTATACCTGCGCCCCATACCGTTTGTGAAATTGGTGGATTTGCCGGTTGCGGGGTTAACAGCCCAAATGTCGTAACGGTCGTAAATGAGTACCCTCTTGTCATTTTCTTCCCAGCCCGCAATGCCGTATGGCGATGGATCATCGGGCACGTCGTTGTCTTCGGCACCCATTTTAACATGTGTACCGGCGGTTATATTTAGTTTTTTGCCTGTGGCGATGCTATAGCTATGCCAGTTTTGATCTTTTGAATCAAACCAAACCACATAATTGCCACCGGGAGAAATACTGTAACGCGCCTTTAAACGATCGTTTATGCGTAGGCGTTCGCCGGATCGGGTGTTAATTAAATAAGCCGCCTGCATAGTACCGCCTTCCCATTGCGACTGCACGCGCGCGCCGGTATCTGTTAAACCTAACACATAAGGTGCATCGCTATTATCAGCAATAGCTATATCACGAAGGGCCGGATCGCCTAACTGTACTAATTTCTCTGTGCCATCTGCCGGGCGAATAACCGCCTGGTAACTGCGCTTTAACTCACGCTGAAGGTTTTTTAATTGTTGTGGTTGCAGGTAATCATCCTTGTAATTCCAGATGTCAACACGGGCGTTCTCAAAATCAACCAAAGTAGTATCGGCGGGTTTTGGGATAGGCGCTGTACCAAAGAACAGGTTATTACCGCTTTTACTGAATGATACCTTACCGTCACCGCTAACCGCCCATTTGGCGGGCATGCCTTCCGAACCCGGGCCGGCAATAACCGTAGCGCTATCTTTAGACGATATATAATAATATAATTTAAAAGGCTTCACCAAAGCTTTCTCGGGGTTCTTTTCGGCAGTAAAGGCCAGTTGTTTACCCGCATCATCAAAAGTTATATTCTTGTAATTTCCGCGCCCTGTGCTTATTGCTTTAAGAAAATCTTTCTCCAAATCATAAACAAACAAACCCGATTTGATGGTTTTGTTTTTCTTGGGCGCGGTTACAGCGAATGCCAGCCACTTACCGTTTTTAGCTAGCTGGTAATCGCTTACGTAACTGAAGCTGCGTGTTTTTCCATTCAATAATTGATGGATGGTAAGTTCGGCACCCTCTTTGGTTGGCGGTGCAATAGTTGTGGCAATAGCTTTTTTTGAAGTGTCGGACGCTTCGGGTTTCTTTAATGTATCGGCAGGAGAGAGGTAGGCTACAACAGTCGCTTTGTCCGCTATTTTAAATGAGCGGATAGCCGGGATTTTTTTGACTGCGTTTTTTCCCAGGGTGATAATACCCAGGGTGTCTTTTGGGAATTCTGACTGCTTTTTCTTTTTGATCTTCGCCTGGCGGATGTCTTTATAAAACGGCCTGATCAGAAATAGCGCATACCTGGAGTCAGGCGTAAACCTTACTGTATCGGCACGCGGAACGGTTATTTTATTTTTGCCCGATGCATCTGAAATTATGAGATTGGCATCGCCCTCCTGTGGTTTTACAACATAAACCACCCACTTGCCATCATTGCTTATACGTTCATTAGTGATGCTTTGCCATCCATCGTAAACGTTATGGTCGAGCGGTTTTTTTGAGGCCTTTTGGGCGCTCGCATACAAACTTAATAATAGTAAAATTGGCAGTAAAAATTTCTTCATAAAAGGGCGGTAAAGGTAACCAGCCCTAATATCTTAAATTTAAATACGTTGTAGGGAATGAAATGAAAAAGTTACAACTGCAATATGGTTAACAGGTACCTGTAGGCTGTAAACGTGTAACTGTAAATGTGCGGAATAACTTACTAAAAAATGACCTTACCTTATCAGTAAAGCTTTGTTTAGTTTGTACAGGTTGCTTCATCATATCCAGCATTCCCATATCATCATTCTTTGGGTCATTTTCGCTTTCCATTTCTTCGAGTACAAACTGGCGTACGCCGGCGTCTCGGTTAATGATTTCGTCCATCTCTGTCAGGTCGCGCAGCGTTGCGCGGCCGTTCCTGCGCTTTTTCCAAAGTACTTCAAAGCGCTCCTGAGAAAGTGTGCGCCTGATGATAAACTTATTGTCTTTGCTCATAACAATTGCTATAGGCTTATGTTGCCTCAAAGCAAATGCCATTATTATAAGTTCCTGATTTACTGATAAATAAACAATTCTGTAATAATATATCGGTCGGTTATATTACAGATAGTGTTCGTGAACGTGCAGTTGGTACTTAATGTATTGCTCTTAAAACTCTGTTCCAGCGTATTTGGTTCAGCGCGGTTTGGGTACTGTCAATACTCATCCAGGTTATCATGGCCTTGCCTACTATATGATCCTCGGGCACGAACCCCCAATAACGCGAATCTTCCGAATTGTGGCGGTTATCGCCCATCATCCAGTAGTAATTCATTTTAAAGGTATAGGTATCGGCTTTTTTGCCATTAATAATAACAGCAGCACCATTGCGGTTAACTTTATTGTGCTCGTAAACCTCAATAGCACGGCCATATAACGCCATTGTAGAATCGTTTACAGGGATAACGGTTCCGCGTTTAGGGATCAGCAAGGGCCCAAAATTATCTTCGTTCCATTTAAATTTATCGTTGTGGGGGAATATTTGCGGACTATATTCACCTTTTGGTTCAATTACTTCTTTTACCGATACGATGTTTGAATACCCTTTAAACTCATTTAAGCTTGCCGGCGGAATGATCATCTCATAACTGTTAGGCGCGTATTGGTACCTTACATCAATTTTAAGGTTTTGGATCATTTCAGGGTTTAGGTCAGTACCGGTAGTGGTTACCATATATGACGACTGGGCTTTTGGCGCGTTTGCAACCACCTTGCCGTTTGCGTAAACCTGCGCGTCTTTAATTTCTATGATATCGCCCGGTGTACCAACACAACGTTTAATGAAGTGGGTACGCATATCTACAGGGCGGTCGGGGCCTTCGGCAGGGTAATTAAATACAACAGGGTCGCCTTTTTTTACTTCGCCCAATCCGGGTAGGCGGTAATACGGCAATTGCAGCCCATCCCAGTAGGTTTTGATCTTAGCGCCTGTAACGGTAGATTCCAGGAAAGGTATAGAGATAGGAGTAATGGGCATCCTTGCGCCATACGCCATTTTACTCACAAATAAATAATCCCCGGTGAGCAGGCTGCCCTCCATTGATGCTGAAGGGATAGCATAAGCCGAAAACAGCAAACCACGAATGATGGTAGACGCTACGAGCGCGAACAAAATAGCATCAAGCCATTCGCGTGCAACGCTCTTTTTAGGTTTGTTTTGGTCGTTCTTTTTACGTGATAAAAATTTCCAATTCATATCGGTGAGGTTTTATTTAGCTGTGCATGGTGTTTGACTATTTAGGCGTTGATTTGTTACAAAAAATTAACATACTTACTTAACTTTACTAAACCAATTAAATAAATCATGCAAGGCAACAAGTTATCCGCACAACAACAACAAAGCGATTATCATCGCGATGGTTATATTGTAGTGAAAAATTTTTGTTCGGCTGAGGAAATTGAACGGCTTTACAGTACAGCGCTTAACGATAATGCTATGCGTAAAAACGCCCTCGACCTTAACGATCAAGCCGGCAAAAAGACCCGCCTTTCATTATGGTTTACACCGGGTAACGATGTGTTTGGATACCTAACGCGCAGCGAAAAGATGATAACTCCTGTAAGCCAATTGCTTGATGGCGAAGCGCCGGTGTGCCATTTCCATTCTAAACTAATGCAAAAGGAACCAAAAGTTGGAGGCGCGTGGGAGTGGCACCAGGACTACGGCTATTGGTATAAAAATCAGTTCATGTTTCCCGATCAACTGATGAGCGTAATGGTAGCGCTTACTAAAGCCAACAAAGAGAATGGGTGCTTGCAGGTTATTAAAGGCTCGCACAAACTGGGCAGGGTAAATCACGGTTTCTCGGGTGAGCAGGTAGGGGCTGATATGACCATGGTTAACAATGCTTTACAAACCATGGAGCTTGTTTATTGCGAATTAGAACCCGGCGACGCACTATTCTTCCATAGTAACTTATTGCATCGCTCGGAGGCTAATTTATCTGATGAGCCGCGTTGGAGTATCATATCGTGTTATTCGCTGCAAAGTAATTTGGCTTATAATGAAACCTCAACCTCGTGGAAAACGCCCGTTAATATTGTACCTAACGAGGCAATTTTAGAATGGGACGCGGGCTCTTTATCAAACAACGATTTCCTCGCTAAAGAAAACGACCCGGCATTGAAAGAAACAGGCTGGGAGAAGTAATGTAGTTACTCCACGGTTATCTCGTCGGCGAAGATATAAGATGGACTACCTTTGCTTTCGTGCCATTCGGGTAAAGCGCCAAATTGCTTTGCTATAATCTTAATATATCTTGTCTTTTTGTTGATCGGCGCTGTGTATTCCTGTGTTTGCGGTTCAAGCTCTTTAATATCCACTTTAGTGCTTACTGTGGCCGCCAGTTTATAATTTTTACCATCGTCAGATAACCAATACTCCACTTTTGCCGGGAAAACTATCCAGGAGCGGGTATCCTGTAAAGCGCCAATGCTCACCTGTTTAACAGGCTTTAAATGTCCCAGGTCAATTACAGCTTCCAAATCTTTGCCCTGGTAACCCTGCCAGTTGCCAAGGCGCCAGTTAGCTGTACCATGAATCCCGTTTACAAGGGTTTCATCACCCTGTGCCGAGTAATTTGGCAGGTATTTATTAATTAGCGTAAGCTTAATATCGCCGCGTATTTTGGTAAAGTTAGCTACATCAACAAAACTGCTTTTACCATCACGTACAGCTATCGCTTTTACAGTTGTATTTACTACGATGTTTATGGGTTTGTTATATTGGGTAGATGATGCAGTAGGGGTACTTCCGTCAAGCGTATAATATATTTTAGCAGCATTATCGGCACAACCTATCTCTACACTAATGGCATTTTTAAATGTTTTAGTGCCCGATGTAATGTAAGGATTAGGCACTATCAATTCATCGGTGATCTTTGATGTTGGTTTCTCCAACTCCTGCATAAATAACTTATTGGCTAAAGAGCCAGTAAATACCTCGAAATCGCCGCCTTTGGCTAAGTCCTCATAGTTCAGGAAAAGCTTATTATAGGGTTTCTTATCAAGGCTCATGCCCTGTATATAAAAATTACCACGGCCTACAGTAGCGCCGGGATTGCTAATGGTGAACTTTTTACCATTCTCCAGATTGATCACTATTTTGGCGAACTGCGGTGCTGTTATTTGATACTGCTGCTGGCCCGGCGCAACATTGTACAACCCAAGCGAACTCATGATATACCACGCCGACATCTGCCCGCAATCTTCATTACCCGATAATCCATCGGGATTAGCGCTATATTGCTCGCGTAAGATCTTATCTACATAATACTGGGTTTTATCGGGCGTATTGGTGAAGTTATAAAGGTAGGCAATGTGGTGGCTTGGTTCGTTACCATGCGCGTACTGCCCAATAAGCCCGGTCACATCGTCCTGCTGGCGGCCACTGAGTTTAGCGTTTGTGCTAAACAACTCATCAAGCTTGGTTTCCAACGCTTGTTTCCCGCCAAGGCTTTTTGCCAGCCCTTCAACATCCTGTGGAACAAGGAAGCTGTATTGCCATGCATTGCCCTCAGTATAATTGTTATTGATTTCGGTGGGTTCAAAGGGGGTATACCAGCCGCCGTTATCGCGGGCCTGCATAAAACCGTTTTGGTTGTTGTGTACGTTTTTCCAGTATTGGGCGCGTTTGATGTACTCGGCATAATCCTGCGGTTTATTCAGCATTTTTGCCATTTGGGCGATGCACCAATCATCAATAGCATAATCTAATGTTTTAGCTACCGATTCATGCTCCACATCGGCGTTCACGGCACCCGTAGCGCGATAATTATCAAGCCCAAACTGGTTGCGATTAACGGCGGCTTTCATAGCTGTAAAAGCTTCCTCGGCATCAAAGCCCCGGATGCCTTTAGCGTATGCGTCTACAATAACCGGGATGGAGTGATTGCCAACCATACAATAGGTTTCGGTAGTTGCCAGCGGCCAAATAGGTAATAAGCCGCCCTGCTCATAAATTGCCAGAAATGTTTTTATGAAATCGAGCGTGCGTTTGCGGTCTATAATGTTTAACAGCGGGTTTTCGGCACGGTAAGTATCCCAAAGCGAAAACGCCGTATAATAGTTAAAGCCGCTAGCTGTATGGATCTTTTGATCGAGGCCGCGGTATTGGCCGTCCACATCACTATAAATACTTGGTGCGGAAAAGCAATGGTACAGGGCTGAGTAAAACATGACCTGCTTTTGTTTGGCATAGTCGAACGCTTCAACTTTTTTGCCGCCTTTACCACGTGATGTGGCAGGGCTGTATCCATAAGGGTTATAAACAGCGTTAGCCTCCTGTTGCTGCGCCCGGGCAGGGGCGCCGCCTTCTACCTGGATCTTCGAAAGTTCATCATTCCAGGCCAGTTTGGTGTTCTTAACAACCTTTTTAAAGTCGAAATCGGATACTTCGGTGTCGAGGTTTTTCAAGGCACCATCGGCACTAACTGAAGAGATGCCTACTTTGGAAATAACCGCGCCCGGGTCATCAAACCGGATGTACATTTTTACATTTTTGCCTTGTACCTTCTTTTGCCCTTGCTGTAGCTGGTCATTAAGCGCTACTCCGTAACTTTTAAATGGCTTGGAGAATTTAGCGTAAAAGTATAAATGCTGATCGGTAGCCCAGGACTTTGAACGGCGAAACCCTTGGATCTCATGGTCGTTAACCACCTCTATCCAACTATCAAGCACCTCGTCGCGGTGTTGCAGGTCAATAATAATATTACCCTGTTTGGCGTCTTTGTAATCATATTTATGCATGCCAACACGTGTGGTGGCAGCTAGCTCAACGCCTATGTTATACTTATCAAGCAGGGTGCTGTATAAGCCGGGTGAGGCAGTTTCGTTTTTCTTTTGGAAGCCCGAGCGGTATTCGGTGTTTTTTAATTGTGGTTCGCCGGTGGTGGGCATAAAAAGCACGTCGCAAAGGTCGGCAATGCCGGTACCGCTTAGGTGGGTATGCGAAAACCCGTAAACAACCGTATCTGTATAATGATAACCCGAAACACCATCCCAACCCTCTAAGCGGGTATCCGGACTTAGCTGCACCATACCGAAAGGGGCAACCGCGCCGGGGTAGGTATGGCCGTGCCCCCCGGTACCTATAAACGGATCAACAAACTGTGTAAGGTCTTTCTTTTTCTTTTGGGCAGATGCATTAAACGCGCCAAACATTACAAATGCAAATACAACACAACGAACGATCAATCTCATTTAATGCAGTTTTTATATTATCGCAAAATAGTAAGATTACCGGGGATATGAAAGGGTGGATTTTGCAATGCTCAAGTACAAAAGACCTAGTGTTGGTCATGCCTGCCGATATCAGATACTTAACTATTGTTAAAGAAAAGAGGTAAGAATTGGCTTGGCCCTGTTAATCCTCTATGGTAAACCTATCCGCATCCTTTAAAAACGGCATGGCACGACGAGCTTTTTTTACTTCGTCGCCTATGATAGAGAAGGTATAAACATCTTCTTCATCGCGTTTATAGTATACCACGTTACCATTAGGATCTATACAGGTAGAATCGCCCGAGTGGTAAACCTCGTTGCCATCGTGGCCAACCCGGTTTACGCCAATTACATAGGCCTGGTTCTCCACTGCGCGGGCGGGGATAAGTGTACGCCAGTGCAGGGCGCGCTTCTCGGGCCAGTTGGCTACTATCATCAGCAGGTCGTAATCTTCATCTACATTACGCAGCCATACCGGGAAACGGAGGTCGTAGCAAATGGCGGGGCATATCTTCCAGCCGTTAAGTTCAACTATGAGTTTCTTGGTGCCGGCAGTGTATGTGTTATGCTCTTTTCCTAAAGCAAAAAGATGGCGTTTATCGTAATGTTCGTGGGTGCCATCGGGGCGCACCCAAAGCAGGCGGTTATAAAATTTGCCGTCTTCTTTAATAATGATGCTGCCTGTGACTACCGCGTCGTATTTTTGCGCGGTTTTCTGCATCCACTGTATGGTTTTGCCATCCATCGTTTCGCCCAATGCTTCGGCATTCATAGTGAAGCCGGTATTGAACATCTCGGGTAGAATAATAAGGTTTGTTTTTTCGCGTATGCCGGATAATCGCAACGAAATATTTTGCAGGTTCTTATCAGTATTTTCCCAAAATAAATATCCCTGGTATACCGTAATTTTCAGATTATCCATATATGCAGTGCTTTATAGGTAGCGCCAAATGTTATACGTAAATATTAATGTAAGGTTAAACCTTAATCAATCTATCAACGGCTTTATCTAATGTTTCTTGCCTTTTGGCAAAACAAAATCTTAGTACATGCCTGTCTGTACCCTTCCTGTAAAACGCCGAAACAGGGATTGCCGCAACCCCAATCTCTTTAGTTAAACGGATGGCAAAGTCGGTATCTTTCTCGTCCGTTATGGCATCATACGTAACCGACTGAAAGTATGACCCCGAACATGGTAATAGCTGAAACCTGCTTTGTTCCAAACCCTTACGGAAGTGATCGCGCTTTTCCTGGAAAAACTCCGGCAGGTTAAGGTAGGTATTTTCATCCTTTAAATATTCGGCTATAGCGTATTGTAACGGGGTATTTACGCTGAACACCAAAAACTGATGTATTTTCCTAAACTCGGCCATTAAATAAGCAGGTGCAAGGCAATAACCCATTTTCCAACCGGTAGCATGGAATGTTTTACCAAACGATGCCACGATCATACTGCGTTGCTGTAACTCAGGGTAGCGGGCCATGCTGTGGTGTTCCTGTCCGTCAAAAACAAGATGCTCGTATACCTCGTCGCTTAATATCAGTATATCTTGGTTTTTAACCAGCGCGCTTAACTCGTCAATATCCTCGCGGCTTAAAATTGTAGCAGTGGGGTTATGTGGTGAGTTCAGGATAATCATTTTTGTTTTATTATTGATCAGCCTCTTCACCATATCCCAGGCTATGCGATAATCTGGCGGTTCCAGCTCTAACGATTTTACCACACCACCCATCAGTTTAATGGCAGGGGCATAGCAATCATAAGCCGGCTCAAACATAATCACCTCATCGTTTGGGTGTATAACCGCGCTAATGGCTGTAAACACCGCTTGTGTGCCGCCTGCGGTGATGGTTATCTCGCTTTCGGGATTGTATTGCGCACCGTAAAGCTTTTCGGTTTTTATGGCAATTTGCTCGCGCAGGGCCATTACGCCCGCCATTGGCGCGTACTGGTTATGGCCATTTTGCATAGCCTGGTGTACAAGTTCTACCAATTTTGGCGAACAATCATAATCCGGGAAACCTTGCGACAAATTTATCGCACCGTGCTCGGCAGCCAATGCCGACATAGTGGTAAATATGTTGGTTCCGGTTTGGGGTAATTTTGAAATAACAGGTATCATTCAGGGGCTAAATTAACCAATTAACGTCACTATCCTTAAAATGTTTAAAAATGAACGGGCTTTGTTTAGTTGCCGACCCTCCAAAATGCATCCGCATTATTTGTGCTGTAACGCTCTATTAAATCAGATTTGAGCATCAAAAGGTTACGATATTATGTTTTTCTTTTTTGGGTCGATTATATACCTTAGTATCATGAAATTTCTTCGGATCTTACCTTTATTTGCAGTAGCCATAATTGTTATATCATGCTCAACATCAACTAAAAACAATGTGCCGGTGGTTGGCTTTGTTGATGCTTTTGAAGATGCCACCATATCGCAAGCCAAAGACGGTTTTACAGATGCTTTAAAAAAGAATGGATTTAGCGAGGAAAAAAAGACCGTTAAAATAGAATACCGAAATGCGCAGGGCAGTATCCCTACACTTACACAAATCGTAAACTATTTCGTGTCCGAAAAGGTAGATCTGCTGGCAACGGTAACAACGCTATCAACAGTCGCGGCCATTCAAAAAACTAAGACCATCCCTATCTTTCAAATGGTATCGCCAACACCCGAGCGGATGAAGTTGGCCGACGCAAAAGGCAAAGGCCCGGCTAATTTATTTGGCACCATGGAGGAGTTGAATTATATAGATACCTCTTTTGCTATTATCCCCAAGTTATTAAAGCCCAGAGGCGCGCAGTTAACTGTCGGGATGATCTATAACCAATCCGAACCGCAATCGGCTGATGCTTTGCAGCGTATACAGGGCCTGGCTGCTAAATTGAATATGAAGATAATTGCCCTGCCCTTAAATTCATCGGCAGATGCGCAACTGGTAACCCAGGCTTTGTTAAATAAAGGTATCGACGCGTTTTTTGCCAACCCGGATAATACCGTATTTGCCGCGTTTGAAACTATTAAAAAAAGCTGCGACCAAAAGAATGTGCCCATCTTCACCAGCGAGGCCGGCCTTGTACAACGTGGTGCCGTAGCTGCCTTTGGTGCCGATATTTACCAGTGGGGTTACCAATCGGGTTTGCAGGCGGCACAGTATCTTAAAACACATAAAACAGATGGTTTGCAGCTGGAAATGGTAAAAATTCGTAAACGTGTTTATAATCCGGCTGTTGCTAAGAAATATAACATCACCATCCCTGCCGAATTTGAAGCCGTAAAATAATGGATTTTTACTTAACCGCCTTATTGCAGGGATTATGCTTCACCGGGATTGCCTTTGGGATCTATATATCCATGAAGATCTTCAACATTCCGGATATTACTACCGATGGCAGCTACACACTTGGCGGTGTTGTAACCGGCGCTATGCTTACCCAAAACCAGCCGGGGTATATCATTTTACCTGCCGTGCTTTTAGCCGGCGCATTGGCCGGCGCTTTAACAGGTATCATTCACACCAAACTAAAAATCAACGCCCTGCTCGCCGGTATTTTGGTAATGACAGCGCTTTACTCGGTAAACCTTACCATACTTGGCCGTTCAAACCTACCGTTGTTAAACCAGCCGACGCTGTTTTCGGTTGTGAATTTAATTACTGATATCAACCAAAACTCTTTATTGGTATTAATTGGTTTTGTGTTAATAGTTACAACCTTAATAGGTTACTTACTTAAAACCGATTTTGGTATAGCCATGCGCGCCACCGGTAGCAGCGAACCGATGATTAGGGCGTTGGGTGTAAATACCGACCGCATGAAAATTACCGGGCTGGCGATTGCCAATGCCTTAACAGCCTTAAGCGGATATCTTATTGTGCAGCTACAAGGCTTCGCCGATATTAGCATGGGGATAGGAATTGTAATTTTGGGTTTAGGTTCGGTTATTATTGCCGAAACCATTATTAACTGGCTGCGCATTACATCCGTTTGGCTAAGTTTAGTATTGGTGATGGCCGGGGCGGTGATCTTTCAGTTTGTGCTTGCTTTTACCTTAAATATTGGGGTGGATGCTAACCTGCTAAAACTGGTTACTGCTGTGTTTGTATTGATCATAGTCGGCTTGCCGAGATTAACGGGGAGGCAGGCATGATAGCTTTAAATAATATACATAAGACCTTTAATACAGGTAAACCAAACGAGGTTATTGCCATAAATAAGTTAAACCTGCAAATTACACAGGGTGAGTTTGTGGTGATAGTGGGCTCTAACGGGTCCGGTAAAACCACGCTGCTTAATTTGGTAGCTGGAAATATTTTGCCGGATGCCGGTTCTATAACTATTGGCGGTAATGATGTAACCCGTTTTCCGGAGTACAAGCGCAGCAAATGGATAGCACGTATCTTTCAAAATCCGTTGCTGGGCACAGCTGCCGATTTGAGTATTATTGATAATTTCCGTTTGGCGGCCTTGCGTACTCAAAGCAAGGGACTTATCATAGGAAAGAACGAGCAGTTTAAAGCCCTTTTACGCGATAGGATTGCCACCCTTAACATGGGGCTGGAGGATAAGATAGAGCAACCCATTGGCACGCTATCCGGCGGGCAACGGCAAGCGCTTACTTTGCTCATGAGCGTAATGGATACCTGCAAAATTTTGCTGCTTGATGAACCTACCGCCGCACTCGATCCACGCTCGGCAGAAAATGTTTTGCGCATCGCTGATGGCCTTATTAAAGAATATCAGCTTACCGCCATACTGGTAACGCATAATTTAAAGGACGCAGGTAACTATGGTTCGCGCATTATACAAATGGGTGAGGGCATTATTTTGAAAGATGTTGCAGGTGCCGAAAAACAAAATTTGAAGCAGAACGAGCTGTACGACTGGTTTGGATAAATAAATGGCAAAGAAATTGTATTGCTATTTGTACCATGAAGAATACATCCTTTGAAAACATATTCGACGCTTACCAGCTTGTGAGCGGCGCAAAAATAAAAGCTAAAAACTACGAAGAAGTTTACGAACTTGGCGAATACGACGGCACCAAACGTGGTTATGTGCTATACGCATTTGAAGAAGGCGTACGTTTCGCAGACTTTAGTGTTATTATCTCCGAAAACGAACTAATGAATAATTACCAAATAGAAAAAGGCAGAGCCAACCAGGCCATTGCTGCGTAACAACTTATCCTTTATTACCAATTGGCATCCTAAGCGATAGCGAAGAATCTAATATTGAGCTTTGCAATCGCAAATGCGTGGTGGTCATCAGATGCTTCACTACGTTCGGCATAACAAATATTAAATATAAAAAGGATCTCCAATTTGGAGACCCTTACTTTTTGCGTACTATTTACTTATTTTTGTAGCTGATCTTGTAGATCGTCCCTTTAGAATCATCGGTTACATAAAGTGAACCATCCGGGCCTTGGGCTAAACCACATGGGCGGCGTACGGCGCTGCCTTTGGCGGTATTCTCCGGCGAGCCGGAGAAGCCATCGGCAAATACTTCCCATTTACCATCGGGCTTGCCATTTTTAAACGGTTGAAAAACTACAAAATAACCGGCCTGTGGCTCAGGCGCACGGTTCCACGAACCATGGAAAGCTATAAAAGCGCCATTTTTATATTTTTCGGGGAACTGGTCGCCGGTGTAAAACAGTAAACCATTAGGTGCAAGGTGGCCGGGGTAAGCTGCAGCCGGGCTAATAAATTTACCTGTTGGGTCGCCATCTTTTTTGCCATCTCCGCCATATTCAGGTGCTAACATTTTTTTATTCTTTTGCTGGTCGTAGTAAATGTATGGCCAGCCCGCGTTATCACCTTTTTTTATGGCATACATACATTCGGCTGGCAATTCTGCCTGTTGTTTGGTATCATACATTTCGGGGAAAAGGTCATGCAGTCCGTCGCGGCCATGTTGCATTACAAAAAGCTGGTTATTCTGTTTATTCCAGTCTAACCCAACAACGTTACGCAGCCCTGTGGCATAACGTACGCCATCTTTATAGGTTTGGTTAAGCTTATCGGCCTTAAACTGCCATATACCACCTGCCGAATCTAGGATGGGGCAGCCCGGCTGGCCTAACGAGCCTTTTTCGCGGTCCTTCACCTGGCATGAGTTTGAATACGCGCCTATATTAACATACAGGTTGCCGGCATCATCCAACACAATTGCTTTTGCCTCGTGCTGGTTACGGCTTATTAAGCCTTTAACAATAGTTTCGGGCTTTGCGCCATCAATCACTTCGTTTTTATCATTCAATTTGTAACGATAAACATCCTCGTTTGATGAGGTATATAAGTAACCGTTTTTAATGTAAATGCCTGTACCGTCGTAATCGGCAAAACCGTTTTTAACCTCAGCTTTGCCATTAACCTCGTGTAAAACCAAAACACCTTTACCATCTTTTGACTTACCCAGCTTTAGAAAAATATCTCCCTGTGGCGAAACTGCGATATGGCGCGTTCCACCAAGGTTTTCGGCAATTACATTAGCGGTAAATCCTGAAGGCAGCGTTAAACCGGAATTGGTGGATGCCGTGGAATCTCCGGTTACGGCAGAACTATCCGCGCTGCTTTTTTTGCCGTTGCTATTGCAGGCAGTAAATAATACCGATCCGGCTAATGCAGTAGCGGCCAATACAAAGGTTAACTTGTTTTTCATTTTATGTAAGTGTTAATATTGATAATGATGGCGGGTATGAGCCATAAATAGGTAAGCTAATTAACTTAATATACAGCAAATTCCGAAATCTGTTTTTTGTAATTGCTGTGGACATCGATTGGTTGATAAGGTAATTGTATGGAACAAGGCGTGTTTTAAAATTATATTCTACCAATTAGGTTATGTATAATATATAATATATAATTCTTGTTTATACCCGCCTGGTGATATTTTTAATACATAGGTTAAACTTTTGTTAGTGGCTCCCGTCATAGATGTATAAATTTTAAGGATATGAAAAAGTCATTTATACTATCAGCAATATTATTCGGAAGCCTGGTTTATAATAGTGCCCAGGCACAAATTTCGGTACATATAGGTTTCAACATTCCTGCCCGCAGGGTGTATGTACCAGCCCCTCCGCCACAGCCCGTTATGGTTTATGATAACGATGAGTTTGATGATAGCGACGAATACTATTACCTTCCCGAAGTAGAGGCTTACTACAGCGTACCACGCCATTGCTATTATTACCAGGATGGTGGCCGATGGATCTCTGCCGCGTATTTACCGGGCGCATACCGTAATTACGACTGGCGTACAGTTCAACGTTATGAGATAAGGGGCCGCAGGCCATATATGCACCACGACCAATACCGTAACCAATGGGGTGGTAACTACAACCGCAACAACTGGAACTGGAACCGCCGCGATAATAACTACGCCGGCAGAAACAACCGCCCGGATTGGAACAGGGACAACAATCGTAATGATTGGAACCGTGGCAACAGCCGTAACGACAGGCCGCAAGGTGGTTACAACCAACCGGGCCGCGACCGTGGCAACCAGGGCGGCTGGGCACAACCCCAACAGCCAAACCGCGACCGTGGCAACTGGGGTGGCAATGGTGGCCAGCAGCCGCAACAACCAAACCGTAACGATGATAACAGGGGCGGGGACCGTAGCCGTCATAACCAGCCATCACAACCCGGCAGAAATGACAACAATGGTGGTGGCAACCGTGGCGGTAACGACCGTGCACAGTTAGCACAAAACAGGGGTGGCTTTGGAGGTGGATCTTCGCGCCCTACCAGGTTTTAAAATAACCTCCTCAATATATATCAATAAAGCCAACCGCAGTTACGGTTGGCTTTTTGTTTTTAGCTTTTCTTTAGTAATTGCTGGCTGTAGTTAACATTTCAACGGCTTCGCTACTTAAATTAAGCTGAGCGGCTTTTGCAAGCTCGTTAAGTTGCTGTACGCTTGTAGCACTGGCAATAGGGGCGATAATGCCCGGCCTTGCCATAACCCATGCCAGTGCAACGCTGGCTGGCGTAGTATTATATTCTTCGGCCACTTTATCTAAGGCGGCCAATATCTTGTAACCACGGCCATTCAGGTATTTGGTAATGCCACCGCCGCGTTTACTTTTGTTCAGGTCTTCTTCCGACCGGTATTTACCCGTGAGGAAACCGCTGGCTAAGGAATAGTAAGTTATCACCCCAATGCTACTTTCGTGGCAAAGCGATTCATATTGCGTTTCATATCCCTCACGGTCGTATAAGTTATATTCGGGTTGCAGGGTTTCGTAGCGGGCAAAGCCGTTCTCTTCACTAACCTTTAAAGCCTCGCGAAACCTGGCAGCACCGTAATTTGATGCGCCAATAGCTCTTACTTTACCTTGTTTAATAAGGCTGTCAAACGTTTCCAATGTTTCGGCTAAGGGCGTATCCTTGTCATCATCGTGCGATTGGTATAGGTCGATATGATCGGTTTGTAACCTGCGCAGCGATGCCTCCACAGCCCGGGTGATATAAGCTTTTGATAAACCCTTTTTATCATCGCCCATTGGTTTGCCTACTTTGGTAGCAAGTATCACTTTATCGCGCTTGCCGCTTTGCTTTAGCCAGTTGCCAATAATAGTTTCAGATTCGCCGCCGGTATTGCCGGGAGCCCATTTACTGTATACATCGGCAGTATCTACAAAATCGAATCCCGAATCCACAAAGGTATCTAATAAGCCAAACGACGTTTTTTCGTCGGCCGTCCAACCAAAAACATTACCGCCAAAGCAAAACGGTTGTACCCATATGCCCGATTTACCTAATTCACGTTTTTCCATTATTCAGAATAATTTATTCCTGTTTGTATTTGTTCTGCAAGTTCGTCAACCCAGCCGGATAGATAAGGCTCCGAGCCGCTTATTCGTTCCCAATTACCATTTTCGTCTTTCGCAATGGTGAGTATTATAGTTTCGTCGAGGGCGTTAAACTGGTAGGTGCCGTTGGTTTCTGTAACTATACCGCTAACGGGTGTATCTGTGCCGGTAAGTACTGCTTCAAATTGCTGTTCCATATTCTTAGTTGTTTATATTTTCTAACACTGGGATCTGCTTTGTGTTTGAATTTTGCTGTTATTAACGTGGAATGGATGTTTGAGTAAGATATGTTGTATGGTATTCTTCGAGTCAAAAACCGTCCCGTATATTTTTCCGTTAGTTGTCAATATAAACCTCTACAAACCATCACTGATATGAAACCAGTAGGAAAGATACTTGCAATGGCTATCCGCCAAAAAAGGACCCAACTGCATTACTCGCAAGAGTATATGGCATACAAACTTAAACAAACCCAAAACGCTTACTGCAAGGTAGAGTTAGGGCAAACCAAAATTACCCTGATAAAGCTGATTGAAATTTGCGACGTGTTTGAAGTTGATATCCACGATTTTTTAAAGCCGGTTATTCAGCCGCTGTTAAAAGTGGCATAACAGGCAGTTGATGCGCGTGTTTGCTAAGCAATAATCTGCTACATTTACACCGTGGAAAATATTGTACCCGACCCGCAGGTTTTAATTGATTGCGTTAACACACGCATGCCCTTTGGCAAATACAAAGACACCCTTATTTGCGATATGCCCATAAGCTACCTGGAATGGATGCACAGCAAAGGCTTTCCGCAGGGTAAATTAGGTATGCTGCTAAGCACCGTCTTCGAGATAAAAAGCAACGGGGTAGACCAACTGCTTAGGCAAATAAAGTATAAGTACGGGAGGGGGTAACTTATGGCCTTCAATCTGTGCGAAGCTATACCGATTCAACTACATATTCATTTTTAAATAAACACGGCGTGGCGCATTCACGGGCGTGAAAAATAAATATACATTTTGCGTTAATTTAACGTTAATAGAATGTATATTTAATGTAACCAAATTATAGGCCATGCGCGGGCTGTCACGTTTACTTTTTACCCTGTTTATTATATTGCCATTTGCATATGCAAAAGGGCAGGGGCGGGAAGTGCGCGTTGATTTCTATAAAGATCCTTTTACAGTTAAGGTTGATCAGTCTGTTGTAGTTGACCTGCCCATACAGCTTAACGCCAATATTTTAAAAAATAACTATAGTAGGGTTAATGAAGCTAAATATCAACCCATAATTGATTCCCTTTTAGCCTATAAGCAGGAACATCAACTTAACGATTGGTTATATTATCAACTTATCCGCAGGGTAGCCCAGCAAATTAGCCCAAAAGAAATTAATTACGGCAGTTATACCTTTTACAAATGGTTTATGCTCAATAAATCGGGGTTTGATGCGAGGCTTGCGCTGGCCCACCAAAAAGTGATCTTCTATGTATATAACAACGAAGATATCAGCGATATACCATACTTTATGGTTGATGGTAAGCAGTTTGTTTGCCTCAATTATCATGATTATGCCAGGGCGGATTTGAATGATGACCCGCCCGTACCTGTAAATATCCCCATAGCCGAAGCAACAAAAGCGTTTTCATATAAAGTCACCATGATGCCCGATTTTAAACCCGAGCATGATGTGGAGAAACAAATGTCGTTTGAATACGACCGTAAGCAATACCACTTCAAGGTAAAGCTAAATACCGATCAGCAAAAGGCTTTTAACAACTACCCCGGCGTAAGTTTTGAAACCTATTTTAACATCCCGCTGAGTAAGGAAACCTACGGTTCGCTTATCCCGTTGTTAAAGAAAAATATGAAGGGGATGGATGAGCACAAAGGGGTTGATTACCTGATGCGCTTTACCCGATACGCTTTCCTGTACGAGAATGACAATGAGAATTTTGGACGCGAAAAACGCCTCTCGCCCGGTGAAACCCTTGCATCAACCTATAGCGATTGTGATGACCGTGCAGCTTTGTTCTTTTACCTGGTGAAAGAAATTTACAACCTGCCTATGATAGCGCTGTTATACCCCACGCACATTACCATGGCTGTAGAGTTTAGCCAGCCAGTAGGGGATCCCATTGTTTACAAAGGGAAAACATATTCGGTATGCGAACCAACACCGCAATTAGAGAATTTGAGTATCGGACAGCTATCGGCCAAACTAAAGAGCACGCCATACCACGTGGTGTATGCTTATGAGCCGTTGGGTAAATAAACCCTACAAAAACTTATCGCTCTCCCTGTAAGCTTCTATCACCCGCTGTTCGCCTTCTTTACCGGGGCGGGAATTGCCGTGTTCCATTCCTAAAATACCCTTGTAACCTTTCTCATGCAAAAACTTAAAGATGTTCTTGTAGTTTACCTCGCCCGTTGTTGGTTCGTTACGGCCGGGGTTATCCCCAATTTGGAAGTAGGCAATTTCATCCCACGTTAATTTAATATTGTTGATGATGTTGCCCTCGTTTTTGGCCATGTGGTACATATCATACAATATTTTGCAACTTGGGCTGTTCACGCCTTTACATATCATATAAGTTTGTGCCGATGTGCGCAGGTATAGGTCGGGCGTATCGCTTAGGGGCTCAAGCACCATAACAACGCCGTGCGGCTCTAATATCTCGGCGCCCTTACGCATGGCAGTTATCACATTTGCGTTCTGGATATCAAGCGGCAGGTTACGGGCAAAATCGCCCGGCACTACGGTAGCCAGCTTACCGCCGCAACGTTTGGAGACTTCTACAGCCTGGCGGCAGCCTTTCAAAAATATATCAATGTGTTCTTGTTTTCCATCTGCCAAGGTATTTGCCCCGTTTCCGCCTTTATCAACTACAAAAACACCCATTTTCATCCCCAGCTTTGCTAAAAGATTACCAATTTTTTCCTGTTCGGCAGGGGAGCGGCTACTCATGCCATTATCCTCAATGCTGCGGAAACCCTGATCATACATAAATTGGATCTGGTCTAAAAAATTAGCGCCTGCCGAGTTTTTGAACATGCCGTCGTGAGGGGCATAATCCATATTGAAAGGCTTGCCCGGTGCAATTGCTGTGTCGGTATTACTGCCGGTGGTAGTGCTGGCTAAAACCGCGTTCCCGGCTAGTATGCTTACTGCTGCTAATGCGCTATTCTTTAAAAAACTGCTCCTGTTCATGGTAATACGTTTACAAATGGTGGATGATATAGGGCCGTAATATCACATTTTTTATGGTAAATAATTTACTCAATTTATAATTATTGATGATGTTAACTCCGTCATGCCCTTTTTTACAGCGCAATCTCTAATGAATAACTTTGCAGCGGACCTAATTGCGCTTACTTAGTGTATCGAAATTTACCTGGCTATTTTTTATTTGAAAAATACTTTGTAATTATGCCCTACCAATTACAGCAAACCATTTACCGTCTCATTTTATGCTTCCAGATAAGCAATATCAAATGTGGCCCGATGCAGAACTTTTAGAACTGTTAAGGCATGACGACCGTAAGGCGTTTGAGACGCTGTACCATAAATATTCGGGCAAGGCATACCAGGTGGCCTATAATCTTTTTAGGGATAGCGACGTTTGCCAGGACCTTGTGCAGGAACTGTTTATTGACCTTTGGGCGAAACGCAACACCCTGCGCATAACATCGCTGGAGTGGTATTTAAAAGTCGCTATAAAAAACCGTGTGCTGATGTATATCCGCACACAAAAGGCCACGCTTGATCTTTCGGCCATTGCCACCCTTACCGAAAAGTATAGCACCGATAGCAAACTGATGCAAAACGACATTAGCCATTTGCTGGAAGAAGGAGTAGAGCGCCTGCCCGAGAAATGTCGCCAGATCTTCACCCTCAGCCGTAAAGAATACCTTTCTAATAAAGAAATTGCTTCCCGTTTAAATATCTCGGTAAAAACCGTGGAAAACCAAATGACCATTGCCCTGCGCTACCTGCGTACCGGCCTTAGCGATTACCTGCCGCTATTAATTGCCGCCTTGATATTAATTGCCGAGCAGTAGACTAAAGGCGATTTTGGCAGTAGAGATCTTTTAGCTTTTCGCTTTAAGCTCCCCCCGCAAATTATTTTCATTTCCGTTAGGGGGTAGCCACTGCAATTGCATCTTACATATATAAACCATGAGAAAGTTTACTTTTCTGAGAAAAAAAATCCAGGCCAAAGACCGCGCTTTGCAGGAAAAACTTGTGACCAAATATTTTGACGATATGCAGCTTGGCAACGAGCCCGCAGCCGGCAAAGACACAGGTTTTAACAGCGATGAAGTGTACAACCGCATTATCAGCAACATTGATGCTATGCCGGTTAAACGCGCAGGTAATGGTAAAAAATGGATGGTTGCCGCGTCGTTATTTGCGGTGGCTTCGCTCTCGGCATTGTTTTTTGAATACCGCCTGCAGATACTGGATGTAGTATCGCCCATTCCGCAAAAGCAGTTTACCGCGGCGAATGGCCAGGTAGCCAGCTTAACCCTGGCTGACGGCACAAGGGTTTGGTTGAATGGCGGTAGTAAGTTAACCTATCCGGCAATTTTTCGCGGCCATACCCGGGAGATCACTTTAACAGGTGAGGCTTTTCTTGAGGTAGAGCACGATGCCAAAAAAGCCTTTATTGTACACACCGGCAACATTAAAACACAGGTACTAGGGACCAGCTTTAACGTAAAGGCCTATCCCGAGGATGCATTTGTAAAAGTTGATGTAGCTACGGGTAAAGTTGGTGTAGTGACTCCTTCGGTTAAAACCGTGTTTCTTACCCCCGCACAGGAAGTGGTGATGAATAAAAAAGATCACAGTGCTATTACCACACAGGGGGTGGATGTTGCAAACTTATCCGGGTGGAAAAGCGGCGATTTTATAGTGAAAAATATGCCTTTGCCCGAAGTGCTTAATGCCATTTATCACCGTTACAACGTATCAGTTAAGGCCGATGCTAACCTGGTTAAATGCTCTATATCGGCCAATTTTACCAATGTGTCTTTACAAAACATCATCAAGATCATTTCAAAATTGGTGAAGGGTAAGGCAGTTGCCAATGGCCAGGGATATCAGTTAAAAGGTAAAGGGTGCTAAGAAGAAAAACCAATTATAATAGATAGATAAACCAATTATCAATTCACCTAAATTTAAACTAAATGATAACATAAGTACATAAAAAAACCCTGGTCAATGGGAATTGAAACAGGGTTATTAAAAATGCCGGGTTAATACTAAGTGTACGTTCCAGAGGTCGAATTCAGAGAACGATGCACTTGAATTTCAAACACTTTAATTTATTCAAATCTATGAATATATCTCTATTTTCAAATGGAGTAGTTCGTTATGTATTAATATTAATGAAATTTACCTCGCTTGCCTGCTTCGTTGTTTGTTTGATGTGCTTTACTGCCGTTGCAAACAACTCTTACGGACAGAAATTTTTAGAGCAACAGGTAACGCTTAAGCTTAAAAACTTAAAGCTTACCGATGCGCTTGATAAAATAGCTGCCGATAAACAAGTAAAATTTGCCT
This sequence comes from Bacteroidota bacterium, assembly GCA_040389205.1. Classification (GTDB taxonomy): domain Bacteria; phylum Bacteroidota; class Bacteroidia; order Sphingobacteriales; family Sphingobacteriaceae; genus Mucilaginibacter. The sequence continues at coordinate 390,421 of JAZKAL010000004.1, read as the reverse complement.
ATGCAGATAATTTGCTGAAGCCGTCGTTCAAGGTAGATATTAATGTAACCAATAAAAGTATCAGAGAGGTACTTACCGAGGTTTTAACTCCATACAACCTTGGTTACAAAATAATTGATGACGTTGTTGTAATAAGCGACAGGGTAGAAAATGCTATTACTATTACAGGTAATAGTAAAGAAGCCGCAAAAGCGGTAAAAGTTACCGGTAAGGTACTAGATGATACTAACCAGCCCTTACCGGGTGTAAGCGTAAAGCTTAAAGGTACCAACCTGGGCACCGTTACTGATGTTAACGGTAACTTTGTATTAGACCTGCCAAATGCCGATGGTACGCTGGTATTCACTTTTATTGGTTTTACTACCAAAGAAGTGCCGCTTAACGGCCAAATTGCAGTTGGTAACGTGCAGTTGGCTGCGTCGCAAAGCTCGTTGAACGAGGTTGTGGTTGTAGGTTACGGCACGCAAAAACGTGTAAACGTGATTGGCGCGGTTGACCAGATCAGTTCAAAAGCAATTGAGGGTAAGCCATCGGTTAACTTAACCCAGGCTTTACAAGGTGCTTCTCCAAACTTAATTATCCAGCAAACCAGTAATGAGCCGGGCGCTTACCAAACCGTAAACATACGGGGTGTAAGTACATTTGGTAATAACAACCCGCTTACCGTTATTGACGGTATTACCGGCGGCGACCTTAATTTGCTTAACCCGCAGGATATAGAAAGTGTTTCTATATTGAAGGATGCGGGTAGCGCGGCTATTTACGGTTCACGTGCGGCAAACGGCGTAATTGTAGTCACCACTAAAAAGGGTAAAAAGAATGCCGGTGCTATACTCACCTACAACGGGCAGGGTGGTGTACAAGTGCCTAATTTAGGGTTTAAACCTGTACATGCTTACGAAAACGCCATTTTACGTAACGAGGCTGTAGTCAATGCAGGTTTAACCCCAATTTATAGCCCGCAGCAAATTCGCAATTTTCAGCAAAATGGCGATGAGCAATGGTTTTTGGATGCCATTCTTAAAAATTCGGTACAGCAAAACCACAACTTAAGTTTAAGCGGCGGTAGTGCAACTTCAACCTACCTGGTATCTGCCGGGGTTATGGATCAACGCAGCAACCTGGTTGGCCCTAATTATGGTTTAAGGCGCTACAACTACCGTATGAATTTAAGCAGCGACTTTGGGCGCTTAAAACTAACCAGCATTTTAGCATACACCCGTACCGAGATCAAAGAACACTCTTACAATACCGGTACACTAATAGTTGATGCCAGCAGGACACCAACCTATTACAAAATAAAAGACGACCAGGGCAACTATTTAACAAACGATGTTTTGGCCGAGTTTAACCCCCTTGGCATCCTTGAAAAAGGTGGTTACCGCAAACGCGATAACGATAATATTTTTGGAAACTTAACCGCTGAGTTAGGCATCACCAAAGATTTGAAACTGAAAGGTGTATTTGGTGGTACGCTACTATCAAACCACATGTTTGGCCGTGTTATACAGGTAAATTACTTACCTAAAGGCAGCTACGGATCTGATCGTAACACAAACGACGAGAATAACAAAAACTTGTTCATTAACACGCAGTTTTTAGCGCAGTACACTAAAACTTTCGCCAAAAACCATAACGTTGACGTATTGGTAGGTGTTGCAAACGAGTCGACAAATAACGAGAGCAATTATCTTCGCCTTAAGTTTACCGACCCTGAACTGGGTACACCTATCACCGGCACCATCATAGAAACTTCCTCTACCGGTACCAACAATAATAAAAGCGAAAGCAGCCTTAATTCGGTTTTTGGCCGTGCATCTTATAACTTTAAAAATAAGTACTACGCCGAATTTGATTTTAGGGTAGATGCTTCATCTAAATTCGCTAAAAACTATCGCAATGCATTCTTTCCTTCGGGTACCGTTGGTTACCGCCTAACGGAGGAGAATTTTATGCAGAATTACCGCGATAAATTTGGTGATCTGAAGCTGCGTGCATCATATGGTATTTTGGGTAACCAAAACGTTGGCGACTACCAGTACCTGAATACCTTTGGGGTATCTACCGATAGCTACTACGCGTTTAATAACCTTGCGCAAAGCACAGCAACTATAAACTTTGCTAATCCGGATATCCGCTGGGAACGCGCATCAACTCTTAACATAGGTTTTGATGCAACATTCTTTAAAAACGCGCTTACCGTATCTGCCGATTACTTTAACAAGATAACCCGCGATATACTATTGCCTCCTGTAGTACCCGGTACATTTGGTTCCGGCCTGCCCGACTATAATGCCGGCGAGGTACAAAACCGCGGTTGGGAGTTAAATATCAACTATCGTTTAAGAACGGGTGCGTTTAACCACAGCTTTAGCTTTAACGTAGGTGATACCAAAAATAAGATCCTGAAACTAGAGGGTGGCGATCAGCTGAGAAGCTACGATGAGATGCAGCTGTTAAATAAAGTTGGCTTACCAATTGGTTCGTATGTAGCCTTAAAACGCGATGGTTATTTCCAAAATCTGGATGATATCAACAACGGCCCTAAACCGGCCGGCCTTAACGTGCAACCAGGCGATAACCGCTATGTTGACGTAAATGGCGACGGCGTTATTGATGACAACGACAAATTTGTGTTCGGTAGTGGTTTCCCTCGTTTAACCTTTGGGTTTACCTATAACGTTGCTGTGAAAAACTTCGACCTTAGCCTGTTCTTACAGGGCGTAGGCAAACGCGATATGTTTGTTAGGGGCGAGCAGGTTGAGCCGTTCCACGTAAACTATTCACAGGTTATGTACCAGCACCAGTTAGATTACTGGACACCGCAAAATACCGATGCCCGTTTCCCTCGCCTTGCTGCAAGCGGAAGCCAGTCTAACGAGAATAACTTCCGTCGCGGGTCTGACATGTACATTTTTGATGGAAAATACCTTAGGGTTAAAAACGTACAAATAGGATACACCCTGCCAATGGGCGTTGCTAAATCAATAGGGATGAAAAAGGTTAGGACCTATATAACCAGCCAAAACCTGCTCACTTTCTCACCAATGAAGTTCATCGATCCGGAGTCGACCGAATTAGGTGGTAACGTTACCGCAGGTGGTGCAAACAGCGGCAGGATCTATCCTTTGCCGGTTTACTATGGTTTTGGTATTGATATCTCTCTTTAATTCTACACTAACATGAAAAAATTTAATATCAATAAAATAGGCTTGGCAGTAATGCTCATAGCAGCTTTATCTGCCTGTAAAAAGCTGGATCTTGCTCCTGAGAACAGGTTTACAGATGCTAACTACTGGACAACAACCGACAAGGCAAACAACGTTTTAAATACAGCTTACACGCAAATATCAAACAGTGGCTACTTCTTTTCGCAAGAAGCCATGTCTGATAATGCTTACAATGGCCGTGGCGATAATAATGGCGTTGCATCATTGGCAGCCGGTACTTACGATGCATCATTAGGCCGTTTAAAAGGCGAATGGGGCGATCACTACCGGGGCATTAAAACCTGTAACATCTTTTTAGAAAACGTTGATAAGGTTACTTCAATGGATGCAACGTTAAAAGCACGTATGAAAGCCGAAGCACGTTTCATCCGCGCATGGCATTACTTTATGCTTGAAACGTGGTGGGGCGATGTGCCTTTGATTGAAAAGGATCTTACTATCGACGAATCTAAAACCATTGCTCGTACGCCAAAAGCAGATGTGGTTGCATTTATCCTGAAAGAATTGGATGCGGCTGCAACAGACTTACCTGTAAACACAGCGTTGGCCGCGGCCGATAAAGGCCGTGTAACCAAAGGTGCTGCCGTAGCATTAAAAGCACGTGTGCTACTTTACGAGAGCCGTTGGGCCGAAGTGGTAACCGAGTGCGAAAAACTAATTGGCAATACCGCAAATGGCACTTACGCTTTGTTTAATTCTTACGAAGGTTTGTTCCTTCCGCAAAATGAGTATAACAGCGAAGTGATATTCGATTTGCAATATGCACCGGTAGCAGCAGGTAACAGGTTTTACACTGACTTTAGGGACATGGCGCCAATATCTGTTGGTGGCAGGTTAAACGCTATTGCACCAACACAGGAACTGGTTGACAGCTACCTGATGGCGAACGGTAAAAAAATAAATACAACAGGCTCCGGTTACGATGAGAACAACCCGTACGTTGGCCGCGATCCGCGCTTTACCAATACCATTGTTTACCACCTTTACCAGTGGAAAAACCAGGCAGGCGCAACCAGCACCATTTACACCAAACCGGGCAGCGATCCTAATCCCGATCCTACCAAACGTTTTGATGAGTATGCGCCGGGCAGCACTTCTTCGCCAACAGGTTACTATACCCGTAAATATTTCGACCCTACATCTAATACCGCTGATTTTGGCTCGGGCTTAAACCTGATCCTTATTCGTTACGCCGATGTACTGATGATGTACGCCGAGGCAAAGAACGAATTGAACCAGATGGATGCAAGTGTATGGGACAAAACAGTTAAGTCTATCCGCTCACGTGCGGGCTTTACCGCTGCCGAAGCACTGAACTTCCCCGCGACTGACCAGGCATCGTTACGCAGCACCATCCGCGATGAGCGCCGTGTGGAATTTGCTATGGAAGGCCTGCGCATATTTGACATCCGCCGCTGGAAGATTGCTGAGAACGTATTGAACGGCTGGGCACATGGTGCCAAATTTGGCGCCCCGGGTGTAGATAACGGATATATCCGTGCTAACCTGCGCACCTTTGACGCAAGCAAAAACTATCTGTGGCCCGTACCAAGGGATGAAAGAGCGGTTGATCCGAATCTTACACAAAACCCGGGTTGGAACTAAAATTATTAACGGAAAAAATTATAATCGATTAAGATCATGAAAAATATTTTTTATAGCCTGCTTGCAGGTATGGTAGCCCTGGTTGTTATAACCGGCTGCAAAAAGGATAAAACAATTGGCAACACAAATGTATCGGCGGTAAGCAACCTATTTTTGCCCGAGGATGGCAAGTATGTAAAAATTGCATCGGGTGCATCAGGCTCGGTAGCATTTGAGTGGGAGCAAGCCCGTGCAGAAGATAATGGTTTGGTTTTATATGAGGTTGCATTTGATAAAGAGGGCGGAGATTTTTCGAAGCCCCTTTATTCGGTTCCTTCTGATGGTAACGGTTTATACAACAAGTTAACCGTAACCTTTAGCGACCTAAATAAAATTGCTACCCTTGCCGGTGTTAAACCACAAGAATCTGGCAAAGTTATCTGGACGGTTATGTCGTCAAAAGGTATCAATGTAAAGCAATCGGGTATTAAGCGCATTATCGAAATTGAGCGCCCTGCAGGTTTCACCGATATCCCAACCGAATTATTCCTGACAGGTACTGCTACCGAAGGCGGCGATGATTTAAGCAAAGCGCCAAAATTCAAACAAACAGCGCCGGGTAAATTTGAGATCTTCACTAAGCTAAAAGCGGGTAGTTTCCACTTTGCAGACCGTGCAACCGGTACACCTGCAACTTACTCATACGATGGTACCAAGTTAACAGAAGCCGGCAATACCGAATTTGCAGGTGCAGATAAAGTAGTAAGAATTGAGGTTGACTTTAACGTTGCTGCTTACAAAACAACCGAAGTTACCAATGTAGGGTTATGGTTCTCTGCTGATAATAAGATCTGGTTCGATCTTAACTATACCAGCAACGGTACATGGGAATCTGGCGTGAAGCCAATTGTGTTTCACCAGGAATCATGGGGACGCGATGAGCGTTACAAATTCAGGTTCACTTTTAAAAATGCGGATGGTACATCTACTACGCAATACCATGGAAGCACAAATTCTGATAACAGCGCGGCCAACTCTTCTACCCAGGCTCCGTACTTTTACGTAGTACCGGTAAACAACTCTCAGTACGATTATACCTTTAAGTTTAACCACGATTTTGATAACAAAACGGCAAACATCAGAGTAATGTTTAACGCTACGGTACCTGCCTACACACACACGGTAACAGCTAACTAATCACCAAATATTTGTATTGCAGGGTGCATAGCCCTGCAATACTTACATCATTAAACTTAGTTTATGAACAGCATAACTCAACATATAAAAAAAGTAGCACTGGCGGGGCTTATCCCTGTTATGCTCACTTCCTGCATGAAGGATAAACCTTTCCCGCTGTATGGCAATAAACCATCCGCGGTTATCAATTATACTTTCGTGGCAACGTCAGATACCCTGCAGGATAAAACATACACCACCTTCCTGTCATCAAACGGAAACTACTTTATCCAGAACAACGGCGGCAATACCAATTACAATTATTGGCCGCAAGCCCATACTATGGATGTGTTTATTGACGCCTATCTGCGTACCAAAAACGACGTATATAAACAGCGCATTAAATCGCTACTTAACGGTACCAAAATAAGCAACGGTAATAAACTACAAAACGAGTATTACGATGACATGGAGTGGTTGGCGCTATCAACCCTGCGCGCTTATGAAGCAACAAACGATGCCGATTACCTGGCTGCCGCTACTACTTTGTGGACCGATATTAAAACTGGTGTTAACAGCAATCAGGGTGGTGGTATAGCCTGGCGCAAATCGCAGCTGGACTATAAGAACACCCCTGCAAACGCGCCGGCCATTATTTTTGCCGCACGCCTTTATCGCCTGCAAAAAAACACTGCCGACCTGGACCTGGCTAAACAATTATATACCTGGCTTAAAGGCACCTTAGTTGACCCCGCCAGCGGTATTATTTGGGATGGCATTAACGGCGATCGCGACGGCCAGATCAGCAAAAATAAATTCACTTATAACCAGGGTACATTTATTGGCGCCGCGCTGGAGCTTTATAACATTACAGGTGATGGTACTTACTTAAGCGATGCAGTACGCACAGCCAACGCCACTATTAAGGACCTTGATATTTCTCCGGGTGGCTTACTTAAAAGCGAAGGCCAGGGCGATGGTGGATTGTTTAAAGGTATATTGGTTAGGTACTTAACCTTATTGACACTTAAAGAAGATGTATCGGCCACCGACCGTGCCGCATACGCCAAATTTTTAAAATACAATGCCGAAACCTTGTTTGCAAAAGGAATCAGCAGGCCCGATTTTATGGTTAGTCCGGATTGGAAATCCAAACCCTCGGGTACAACAGACTTAACCACGCAAATAAGCGGGGTTACGACGATGGAGGCCGCAGCCACGTTAAAAGCAGCCGGCAAATTTTAAGCACTGAGAATTGGATCTTCCGGGTTATATTTGGCCCGGAAGATTTTTTTTTATTTATCTATTTTTAAACATGAAGAGAAGGCAATTTATTGGCAGTACCGGCGTATTAGGTGCAGGTGTATTAATGAGTAAATTTTCGTTTGCAGATGTAAAACCTGCATTCCCTGTTGTAAGGGTACCGGTATCGGCACGTAAATTTAAAAACGCATCGATAGAAAAGGCGATAACCGAATTTAAATCGAAAGTTAAAAACCCGGAACTGGGCTGGCTTTTCGAGAACTGTTTCCCAAATACGCTTGATACCACTGTTACTTATAAAGTAGTAAACAACAAACCCGATACCTACGTAATTACCGGCGATATTGATGCCATGTGGCTGCGCGATAGCAGTGCGCAGGTTTGGCCGTACATTGCCTTTATAAATAAAGATGCCGAACTTAAAAAGCTGGTTGCAGGTGTGATTAACCGCCAGGTTACCTGTGTCCTGCGCGACCCTTATGCCAACGCCTTTTATGATGACGCCAACAAGGTAGGCGAATGGAAAGATGATGTTACCGATATGAAACCAGGCTTGCATGAGCGTAAATGGGAGATAGATTCGCTTTGTTACCCCGTGCGTTTGGCTTATAAGTACTGGAAACTTACCGGCGATACCTCACCATTTGATGCCAAATGGAAAACAGCCATTCAAAGCATTCTCAAAACATTTAAAGAGCAGCAACGCAAGGACAACGACGGGCCTTACTCGTTTCAACGTAAAACGTCATGGGCTACCGATGGTGTGGCCATGAATGGTTATGGTTACCCGGTTAAGCCTGTTGGCTTAATTTGTTCGGCCTTTCGCCCGAGCGATGATGCTACCATCTACTCATACCTGGTGCCATCAAACTTTTTTGCAGTTACCAGTTTAAAACAAGCTTCAGAAATGGTAAAGGCTATTTCTAAAGATGATGCTTTATCTGCCGAATTACTTGCCTTGGCAAATGAGGTAGATGCCGCCCTGCAAAAACATGCCGTAATAGATCACCCGGATTACGGAAAGATCTACGCTTACGAGGTAAATGGTTTTGGCAGCTACAATTTAATGGATGATGCCAATGTGCCAAGCCTTTTAGGTATGCCATACCTGGATGCTGTTAAAAATACCGATCCGGTTTACATCAATACACGTAAAATGCTGTTATCGCTTAACAACCCGTTCTTTTTTAAAGGTACGGCAGGCGAGGGTATAGGCGGCCCGCACATAGGCAAGGATATGATATGGCCTATAAGTATCATTATACGTGCTATTACCAGCAACGATGACAACGAGATAAGGGAATGTATTGAAACGCTGCGCAAAACGCATGGCGGTACTGGCTTTATGCACGAGTCGTTCCACAAGAATGACCCAACCAAGTTTACCCGTAAATGGTTTGCGTGGGCTAATACCTTGTTTGGTGAATTGCTTTGGGAAACATATACCACCAAGCCGCAACTATTAAGCTAAATTGTTTTAGTTGTATATTATCGCAATATTTGTTGTGGTAACCAATATTCTATCTATGAAAAGTACATTTAAAATTGCATGCCTGTTTGTGGCCGGCATTGTAGGGCAGCGCGCTTACGGGCAGGCTACAAAAGCCCCCGCGTACCCGCTGATTACGCATAATACCTATTTCAGTATATGGTCAAACACCGATAACCTTAACGAATCTACAACCCACCACTGGACCGGTAAAAACCAATCGTTACTCGGTATAATAAAGGTTGATGGGCAAGCCTACAGGTTTATGGGCCAGCAGCCGGTACAATACCGTACCGTTTTGGCTGATGGTGAGACAAAACCCTACAGCGTTAAATACACCGAAGTAACACCCGCCGATGGTTGGGAGAAGACCGGTTTTGACGATAAAGCATGGAAAACGGGCACCGCGCCATTTAGCGATGACGCGTTACAAGCCAAAACGCTTTGGAAAAGCCGCGATATATTTGTGCGCCGTACTTTTACCTATACCAAATCGGCACCAATAAATAAGCTGAAGTTGATGCTTCATCATGACGATGATGCCGAGGTATTTTTAAATGGCGAACGCATAAACGTTAGCCACGGTGCCAACGGAGACCTGTTGCCGGTAGAAATTGACGAAAGTGTTGCAGGCAAGTTAAAAGAAGGCGAGAACGTGCTGGCTATGCATTGTACAAATACAGGCGGCGGCGCGTGGCTTGATGCCGGCTTTGCAGACGAAGTTAAACCTGACGACGTAAAGAGCGTTAAAACCGCGCGCCAAACAGGTGTGCTTATTAACGCCACGCAAACCATTTATTCGTTTACCTGCGGCGATGCCGATTTGAAAGTTACTTTCACCTCGCCGCTGTTGATGGATAACCTTAACCTGTTGTCGCGCCCGGTAAGCTATGTTACTTACAGTGTAAAGGCAAACGATGGTAAAAGCCACAATGTAGAGGTGTATTTAGGTGCATCTGCAGACTTGGCCCGTTACAAATCCAATCAGCCGGTAACGGCACAAAAGCTAACCTCCGGTAATTTATCTTTATTAAAAGTCGGTACAAAAGAGCAGCCTATCCTGAAAAAGAAAGGCGACGATATGCGGATAGACTGGGGATACTTGTATGTAGCCGCACCTTTGGCATCTAATGCATCGCAATACATCACAACCGATAGCGAGGCCATATCATCGTTCATTAACAGCAAAAAAACATCTACCACTACAGGCGGCACATCTGTGTTTTTAAACACGGTTATCCCTTTTGGTAAAGTAGGCAGTGCTTCGGTAGAAAAGTTTGTAGAACTGGGTTATGATGATATTTATTCGGTACAATACTTTGGCAAAAACCTAAGGCCATGGTGGAACCGCGATGGCAGGAAAACCATCACCGGCGAACTTAAACAAGCCACTATCGATTACAAAACCATCATGGCAAAATGTAAAGCATTTGATAACGCCATGAATGTGAAGGCGTCGGCAGCGGGTGGTTTGGCGTATGCTAAGCTATGTGCTATTGCCTACCGCCAGGCTATCGCGGCGCATATCCTGGCACGTAGCCCTAAAAACGAAGTGCTTTGGCTATCTAAAGAAAACTTTAGCGGTGGCTTTATAAATACGGTTGATGTCACCTATCCATCGGTGCCATTATTCTTGATATACAACCCTAAACTGGCCGAGGGCATGCTGAATGGTATTTTTGAATTTAGCGAAACAGGCAAATTCAAACACCCGTTTGCAGCGCACGATCTGGGTACTTACCCGTTTGCTAATGGCCAAACCTATGGCGAAGGTATGCCGGTAGAAGAATCGGGCAATATGTTGCTGCTTACCGCTGCTATCGCTAAATCGGAAGGTAACGCGCTGTACGCTAAAAAACATTGGGCAAGCCTTACCACCTGGACAAACTACCTGATCAAAGAAGGCCTCGACCCGGCAAACCAGCTATGTACCGATGACTTTGCAGGCCACCTGGCGCGTAATGCAAACTTATCGTTAAAAGCCATTAACGGGATTGCAGCTTACGCCATGCTTGCCGATATGCTTGGCTATAAAGCTACCGCGGCTAAATACCACGCAACAGCAAAGGATTTTGTGGGCAAGTGGATGAAAATGGCCGATGCGGGCGACCATTACGCGTTGGTATTTGAAAAGCCCGACACCTGGAGTCAGAAATATAACCTGGTTTGGGATAAACTATTAGGAATGAAGATTTTCCCTAAAGAGGTTTACACCAAAGAAATTAAGTATTACCTGACAAAGCAAAATGAGTATGGCTTACCCTTGGATAGCCGCAAAACGTATACAAAATCCGACTGGATCATCTGGACAGCAACCCTGACCGATAACCCCGCCGAATTTAAAGCACTTACAGACCCTATTTACAAATACGCTATACAAACACCATCGCGCGTGCCTATCAGCGACTGGCACGAAACTACCAACGGTAAACAGGTAGGTTTCCAAGCGCGTAGTGTTGTGGGCGGCTATTTTATGAAAATGCTGGAGCAGCAATGGCTTAATAAAAAGTAAATCAAATAATATAATCTACAAAAAGTAAAGCCCGGCGCAATAACATGCAGCCGGGCTTTGCTTTTGAATGGTTATAAGTTTGTTTAAAAGCAAAACCAATTTATGAGGCGGGGTGTTAAACTAATGATTAATTATTGGCGCCTATTAATATTCCGTTGCACGGAGAGGCATTAACCACGCATACATGCCGAGATATATTTACCTCCTTAAAATATTTTTGTTTCTGTTTATCCTTGTCACGGCCGGGACGGCGCAAGCCCAGTTTAGCGATAGTACGCATTATCATACGGCGTTCCTCTCGTCGGGGTCTATCAATAAAACAAACGATGGCACGGCCTACCTGCTCAATAACGCGTTAAAATTTAATGTTAAAAAGAAGGACGTATCGCTCAACTTCACAAATAATTGGATCTACGGCAAGCAGAATGGCGATGTCAGCAACAACGATTTTTCTACTGCGCTGGATTTTAACCTCTACAAAACCTTCCCGCACTTTTTTTATTGGGGACTGGCAAATTATAACACCAGCTACTCGCTTAAAATAAACAACCAGTTGCTGGCAGGAGCGGGGATAGCCTACAACTTCTTCGATAGCCCTAACACTTACCTTAACATCAGCAACGGTATTTTGTATGATAAAAGCGACCTGACCCTGGCGAACGACATACGCGATGAATATCAAACCTACCGCAACTCCCTAAGGTTGCAATTTAGGTTTAATATTCGCGACCGGGTAATTATCGATGGCTCTAACTTCCTGCAAAATTCTTTACAAAGCCAAAGCGATTATATTATCCGTTCTACAACCAATCTGTCGTTTAAGCTGCAAAAGTGGCTCAGTCTCACTACATCGCTTAACTACAACAGGGTTAACCGTACCAATAGCGAGAACCTGCTGTTTACTTATGGCCTAACGGTAGAGAAGTGGTTTTAGCATGAAAAGATAAAAGAGCATAAAAAAAGCCGTTAACTTATTCAGTTAACGGCTTTAAACTTAGTGCGGAAGAAGGGACTCGAACCCCCACGCCTCGCGGCGCCAGATCCTAAGTCTGGTGCGGCTACCAATTACGCCACTTCCGCGTTTGGTTTTTTATGAGAGTGCAAAGATAGCGTAAAAAGCCAAACTTTAAAATTCAATTTTACTTTTTTGTTTATCTGCCTCATTACATTGCTGTTAATTTTTTGATAAGCTTTTTAAAATAGTTTGGCGAATGCAATAAGCGGCTGCCATACCACGAAAACAGCTCTCCATCTACCAATATCACCCTGGCATCGGGCAGTATGGTTTTAAATTCATCAATATGTTTTTGGGCGAATGGATAAGGTTCTGATGATAATAAAATAACCTCCGGGTTTGCTGCTACCAATTCATCCGCACTTACCTCGGGGTAGCGGTTGGCTGTAAGCACATTCTTAAACCCGCACAAGGTAAGCATGCTGTTTATAAAAGTATCCTGCCCGGCTGCCATATAGGGTTTGCGCCAAATTAAGTACGCAACACGCGTTTCTTTATCAATGGGCTTTAATGTCCCGAATTGTTTAAAAATGCTATCGGCTAAACTAACCGCTTCTGGTTGTTTGCCGGTTACTTCGCCAAGCATAGTGATCATGTTCAGCGCGCTGTGCAGGTCGTTTATATCGCTAACCCAAACAGGGTAGTGGCGCATCAGCTCTTGCACCTGGCTTTGTTCGTTCTCTTCCTTGTTGGCTATGATCAGGTCGGGTTGCAACTTGTGTATGGCCTCCAGGTTTAATTGCTTGGTACCGCCAACTTTAGTAACGTGCTTTACTTTATCAGCAGGGTGGATGCAAAATTTGGTGATGCCTGCTATCTGTTCATCCAGCCCCATGTCAAACAAAAGTTCTGTTTGCGATGGCACTATAGAGATAATCCGCACTGATGTAGCAGGCAAGTTAACGGCATTATTCATCTGGTCGTAAAATACCGGCATCTGGTAATTCGGCTTTGTTATTGTGCTAAGGTAAAGTAAATTTCAGCCATCAAAAATTAGTAGTTTTGTACCGATGAATTATTTTGAATTTTATAACATCCCGGAATCCTTTAAACCAGACGCCGCACAGATAAAAAAGCAGTTTTACGCTTTAAGCAAACAGTTTCATCCCGATTTTCATGCCAACGCCGACGATGAGAAACAGCAGGAAATTTTAGAACTAGCAACCCTAAATAATAAGGCTTACCAAACCCTTAGCGACCCAAATAAGGTGCTGGAATACGTTTTAAAGCTGCACGACCTGGTGAGCGAAGGTGCAAAACCATCGTTACCCGCAGATTTTTTAATGGAGATGATGGACATTAACGAACGCCTGATGGAAATTGAGAACGCCGAACAATTTGGCGAGATAGGCGCGGAAGTTGCTGCAATTGAGGGTGATATGAACGAGGAGCTAAACCAGCTAACGCGAGATTACGAAACCCTTAACGATACCGCTAAAGAAGACAGGCTAAATAGCATTGCAAATATTTATTATAGACAAAAATATCTGTTGCGAATTAAAGAGAGTTTAGATACATTTGCAGCCCGCTTCTAAGGATTGTAAGACATCTTTAGACAAGTAAATGCCCAGCTGGCGGAATTGGTAGACGCGCTGGTCTCAAACACCTGTGGGAAACCGTGCCGGTTCGACTCCGGCGCTGGGTACAAAGCCTGATACGAAAGTGTCAGGCTTTGTTTGTTAAAAGGCTTTTTTAACTATTATAGCATGTAATATATGCTTTTTCGTCCCGATAGTTATCGACACCGATGCTGGGCACTTCAAAATTAATTACGTAAATTAATTAATTACAGGTGTTTTTATTTCACAAGACACGGTTTACATACATTTTCATCAATTTTATAGACGCGTTGGCTACTGCTCCAATTTGTATTTCTTCCCAGTCTCCAAGTGTCCGAATCGTTACGTGCTTACGAGGTGTAACTAAACCCTCCTTAAGATACCGTTCTGCTATCCTACGGACATGGTGTTGTCAATTAATATATTCACGCATGATCATTTCAAATAATTCCTTATTGTCTTTGGCCATATCCAGATTTTGATGCAGGAGCATCGTCATATCCTTAAGAGGCATTGACAAAGCAATTTTGTGGAGAAAAGTAAAAGAAGATATTTCTATACTCTCCAGGTTGTTTAAATGGTATAATAGCAACAGGTCACGTTCCAGATGAGACAAATCCGGCGTTTTGGTTGCCACGAAGATCTCGGTAATAATAGCACGCATACCCATACTTTGCTGGGGTTGATAATGTTCGCCTATTAATTTATAAATGACGTCCATTCTTAACAATTGGACCTTAATATCTCCGATAGTTTCCAATATGGCATGTTTAAGATCCTGAAAGGAGGCGCTTTCAGCTATTAACGGAAGATTGGCTATTAGATAAGTCTTCACGGAGAAAATATTACCTAACTGCATCAGGAATATTTTTCTTAAAGATGCTTCTTCGAGGTTTAGGTGCCCGTTAAAGAGCCTCATATTTGGTTTTTTTGACGACATGTAGAAGCAGATTGAAGGTATAAGGAAGTTTGATAGAATATGTAGTGTAGACTATTTGAGAATAATACTATAGTATTCCTGCTTTAGTCTCTATGGTTTATTTAGGCCGGATCAAAACTGGATTTGGGAATATGTTTTCTTAAAGTACCATATAAAACATCGAGGTCAAAGGGTTTTGGGATATAATCATCAAACCCTGCCCGGTCATATGCTTCGTTGATATTTGAGTTGCAGCTAGCCGCGATCACCGGCAAATGCGGGTAATTTATTTTAATTTCGCGCAGTACGCGCAGACACTCATCACCCCCGAGCTTGAAATCCAGCATAACCACATGTGGTTTCGTTTTTTCAATAATATCAATAAAATTTTCATCGCAGCTTAAAAGCGGATAGACGTTAAAACCGCCCTCACCGAGTGCATAACTGATTACATCCAGTACATCACTGTCGGTTTCTTGTACAATAATAGTTTCCATGGTTGATTTCTAAACTGAAATCCAAAAAGGGTAAGAAACGTGCTAAGCCTGTCGCGGTCTTTGGGGTCCGCACTAATGTACAACTTTTAAATCGTAAAACCTATTAGTTATCGAGGTGGAGACGCGATAGCTTCAATGCCTGTATGATACGTGCCGGTTCGTCCTGATAGCTATCGGGACCGGCGCTGGGTACAAAAAACCTTCTCGATCGATAAGGCTTTGTTTGTTTTAAAAATCGATTTAAGGGGGATGTTTTTAGGAGTTAATTTCAAGCTTATATCCTTTGCTACGTATAACTACAATGTTAACGCCCGATTCTAATTCCAGCTTTTTTCTAAGTTTTGATATAAACATATCAAGACTGCGGCCTACTATAACACCTTCGTCTTCCCATATCTCCTTTTGCAGCCGGCTTCTCTCTATTGTCTCGTTAGGCGACATGGCTAAAACGCGCAGTACGCGGTTTTCAGTTCCGGTTAGTTCTATTGTTTCTCCTTTTACTACCAGTTTCCTATTGTAAGCATCAAACAATACCGGGCCTAAAGTAAATATATGAGCAGGCTCATCATCCGATAAAGCCATGCGCTGTTTAGCAGGCTTTAGTAATAACAAGCCAATAAAGGCTAAAAGGGGCAAACTGCTCAGAATAAGTTTACTTTTTACGGTACTTATGCTTGTTTGCTTAAATTTAATAGTGACTATGTAGCTAGCTTTGGGTTGCTTTCTTCCTATACAAGCTATAATATCATCCTTTCTATCTTTAGAAATAGCATATCCATATGCTACGCCATGTCCGTTGCCATTCAATACTTTAACAACATAATCACTTGAGAGCGGATCTTTGGCCAATAAATCCCGGGTGATGTTTACCAGGGATTCCGCTTGAAAAGTGAGTTCTTTTTCAAAACTGATCTGGTATTCATTATCTGCCACCCTCTTAACAGGGAGCACTCTCGATGTACTATCACCCGATTTCAGGAGCAGTTCATGGCCTATTCTTCGGAGCAGAATTTCCCTTCTGGCAATAGCAAAGTCGTCACCACTGGTCATACTAAATGCTGTGCAGACCGCGGCAGTAAATAAAAGTAATATCGATCCAACTAAATATTTGCCTTTCCCGGATAATGACAGGAGATTTTGGCTATAGCGCATAGTGTCAAATAATTATTTACAAAGTTTACAATTTTATTTACAATCCAAATTCCTCCAGCCCAATTACAAGCATCTACTTTCGCTTATCTGATCCTAAAAATGAAAATATTGGAGCTTCAAAGCCAATACTATAACTGTTAAATCTTACCAATATTAAATAAATAAATGATGAAATACCTGCACTTATATTCTTTACTATTTGCCTCTATCTTTTTTACCTGCTGTGGACAAAAGAAAACTGAACCACATCTTGATAATATTAATTACGCAATTAAAGATACGGTTACTGCCTACGGCCCTAATAGGATGGTTCGGAATGTAAAACAGGGCCGAAACGGTACCATTTTAATTGCATCATCATTCGCCGGTGTTTTTAGATACGATGGAAAATCATTCACAAACCTCACCAGTAAAATAGGCCCGCGCAGGTACTGGAACGTCCTGGAAGACCGGCGCGGGTACCTTTGGTTCGCTACTACAGATTCGGGTGTTTATCAATACAATGGAAAATCTTTTCGGCACTTTACCACGAGAGAGGGGCTTGCCGGTAATGGGGTTTTTTCTATTTATGAAGATAGGGCCGGTAATATCTGGTTTGGCACCGGTGAGGGGGCAAGCCGTTATGATGGAAAATCATTTAGAAATTTAACAACTAAAGACGGACTTTCTAATAATAGCATCCATACGATCTTAGAAGACAGAACCGGGAAACTTTGGTTTGGTACAGGCGGCGACGCCTGTGTTTATGATGGAAAAACGTTTACTGTTATTAGAAATAAAGAGGGAAAGGCTTTTTACAATGTTTGGTCAATTATAGAGGATAGGAAGGGTAATATCTGGTTCGGTGCATCAATAATAGAAGATAGAAAAGGTGACAGGCTATTTGTTTCAAATGGTCTTTGGCGATACGATGGCAATACTTTTACCAAGGTAACAAAGCGGGGTGCTTCTGCTGTTATGGAAGATAAAAAAGGAAATATCTGGACTACCGGCAGCTTAAACCCTAATGGGGTTGGGGACTGGACACTTTACCGGTATGATCAAAGGTCCTTGTATGATAAAACCCCCGCTGTAACCGAAATAATGTCGATAAAAAGGATGCTCTGCGGGATTCTGGAAGCTAACGACGGTAGCATTTGGTTTGGGTCGATGAACGGCGTGTATAGATATGATGGCAAAACCATCACCGACTTTAGAAGTAAAGAGCATCAAAAATAAGATTTAAATCATCATCAATTATTATAATCAATAACACTCTGTAACATGAATAAATTATCAACCACATACTTAATTTTAATTATCGCTCCTTTCTTTTTCGGTTGCGGTGGGCCTGTAAAAGATAAAAGTAAAAAGGCACCACTAAGCTCCTTATCCTTACATGTGGGGAACAAAAAATATATGATGATAGATACCGGGGAAAGTGTAGTGGGATGGAAAGGCTCTTCACTAAACGGTTTAAACACTCAAACAGGATACATCTACATATCTAAAGGAGAATTATTGATTGATAACAGCCAACCTGTAAGTGGTACGGTTGAGATAGATATGAACACCATTGAAGATAAAAAACATGGGCGTGATAATAAATTGGTTAATCACTTAAAAAACGCTGATTTTTTTGAGGTTGAGAAATTTCCGTTTGCTACAATTGTAATAACCAGTATTAAGCCGATAGATGGTGAAAATTAAAAAGTTACAGCGAACCTGACTATTAAAGGCATCACACATCCGGTCAGTTTTCCGGCCAAAATACTATCAAAGGATGAAATTTTAAAAGCCAATGCCAGGCTGGTGATCGATCGGACAAAATGGGATGTTAGATATAAGTCGGCAAAGTTTTATGAGAATTTGGCCAATCAAACCATGTCCGATTCTATTGAATTTCAGATTAACATCGTAGCAAAAAGTAATTAGCTAAACCTTCATAAAAAAGAACATAGCTGTTTAATTTGAGGGTGTTCTTTTGATCTATAAGTTTGACTGGTGAATATCTAAGTGTAACAATTAACTTGATGGTGATGGTGGCAGTATAACGTCAGTAAATAAAACTGGAATTATTGATAATGAGGTACTTGCAAATAGCAGGCTGGTTGTGCAAACGTGAACGTGAACACAGGGGCACTTTTTAAGTGAGTATTAAGAGCCGATATGTGGGTTTAACAAACACTTTTAACAGTGCTTTAAGAATTGTAAGTTTGTTATGTACCTTAACTACCATCCATGCCATTTTTAACCCGCATATCGTTACCGCCGCTTAGGGATGGTAGTTACCTGCAGCACATCCCAAGCCTTAACAATGGCTTGCAGCTAAAGCTGGAAAGTAACGTAACGTTTTTTGTTGGCGAGAACGGGTCTGGGAAGTCCACCTTATTGGAGGGTATTGCCGAGCAATGCGGTTTTAGCCTAAGGGGCGGCAACCGTAACCATAATTTTAACGTGGGGTACCGGTTCCAGGGCTATGAATCTGCATTGGCTGCCTATTTACAACTGATGTGGAACCCGCGCCGGGTAAGCGAGGGCTTTTTTATGCGGGCCGAAAGCTTTTTCAATTTCGCCTCCTACATAGATGAATTAGCCGAGGACGACAGCCGGATCCTTAGCGCCTATGGCGGACGGTCGCTGCATGAGCAATCGCACGGTGAATCGTTCCTGGCATTATTTCACAACCAGTTCGAATCGGGTATCTATATATTGGATGAGCCCGAGGCCGCGCTTTCGCCGGCACGCATCCTGGCTTTTATATCAGTCATCAATCAGCTGGACCGCAGCGGCAGGGCGCAATTTATTATCGCCACGCACTCGCCAATCCTCATTTGCTATCCGGGTGCAACCATCTACCATTTTGACGAAGATGGCGTACGCGAAACTACCTACCGGGATACGGAGCATTTCACGCTTACCAAATCGTTCCTGGATAATCCCGAAGCTTACTTAAGGCATCTGACGGCGGATTAGGCCTATTTGGTAAACTCCCCAAAATGCCAGAGTACGCCGCTTGGGTCGTGCACAAAGCATTCCTTGCCCCATGATTCCGTTCTGATGGGGATTACACGTGCGTCCTGATATTTATCAGGCAGGTTTAATGCGACAAGTTCATTATAAAACCTCTCCACATCATCAACTTCCATAAAAAGCATGGAGTTGTCTATCCAGTCTTCAACGTAGTAGTCCTGCAGGTAGAAACTTAATGCGCCACTTCTAAAAACGCTCATATTATGAAATAATACAGTTTCTTCAAACCCAAGATCGCGGTAAAAGCTGCGCGATACTTCATAATCTTTAGCGCCAATGAACGGGCGCAGGGAAATGCCTTTGTGTTCCATATTTTAAACTATCGTGATATAATCATCTTCAATTAAAGCTTCGCCGCGGTAACGGCGAATAAGCTGCGCGGTGGCTACTACATCTTTTTGGCAATAAGTGCAAATGCGCGGCAGGTCGTCTTCCACCCAATAAACATGGCCAACCTGGCTACCGTCAATATCGTCTTTAGAGGTCGGGATATTAAAGATAGCGGTAAGCAGGCTTAGCGACGTGTAGTTTTTATAGTCACCAAATTTCCAGAGTTCCATGGTATCCAGGTGAGGGATCTCCCAGGGCTTTTTGCTTTGTATCTGTAAATGCGGCGGAAACTGTATACCGTTGATCAGCATGCGCCGGCAAATATACGGCAGGTCGAATTCCTTACCGTTATGCGCGCAGAGGATCAGGCTTAGGGGCTGCCCGCTTAGCATCTTGCTAAAATCTTCCAGCAGTTGCTTTTCATCATGGTCGGCAAACGATTTTATCCGCAAGCCGGGGTGGTTACCGCCGCTATTGGTAAATATCCCTACCGAGATACATACTATCTTACCAAACTCTGCCCAGATGCCCGCGCGCTCATAAAACTCTTTTGGGGTTTCGTCCTTACGCTGGTATTGAGATTTATGCGCCCAAAGTTCCTGCAGGTTATCGGGCACCTCATCGTAATTACTGTATTGCGGTACGGTTTCAATATCCAGTACCATTAGGTTGCTCAGGTCGTATTGTTCAAGCATGGTACTAAGTTATTTATTCTTATCCAGCACCTCAAAATTAATTTGCAGGGTATTGCCGTTGGCATCCACCAAAGTAAGCTTATGCCTGCCGGCAATAGGGTTTAAGGCCATTTGGTGGTAAGCGCTGCTTTCGCCCATATACTTATCGTCGAGGTGCCAAAAGATCTTCATGCCGCTTTGCCGGTGCGCCGCGTTACAGATCAACCGCCCACGCTTGCCATCGGCCTCCAGGGGGACATAAATTTTAGCGCCATTCTTTGGGTAGATTAGTTCCATTGGGTTTGCTTCGGCCTGTTCACAGCCGGGCGCGAATGGGGGCAGCGTATGGTACTGGTAGTTTTTAGTTTTGTAATAATATTCCATGGATGGGGGGAGCACAAACCAGCTTTTGTTAATCATGTGCTCCGGCGAGGTACAATTACCTGTTACCTGGAATTGCTGATCTGCCGACAGGTGCACCAGCTTATGCCAAGGGCAAACCGGGGCTTTTAACCCGCTTTTAGGCACCAACTGTTCAACAGGATTTTCGCAGTATTGCCCTGCGCGGTAACCGCTTTCTTTGCATACGTTTATTTTAACCATTTCGCCGGTGGGTACGTCAAACCATTCGCGTGCGGCAGGTAACAGGCGAAAAATATCGAATAGCACAGGGGCGGCGGTATGTATGCCTGTTAAGCCCGGGCGGCCTTCGCCATCGGTATTGCCTACCCATACACCTACAACATATTTTGGGGTGATGCCAATAGCCCAGCCATCCCTAAAACCAAAGCTGGTACCCGTTTTCCAGGCTATGCGCTGTGTGGAGCTAAACTGCTGCCAAAGCATTTCTTCGCCGGGGCGCATCACCTCTTCCATAGCTTGCAGGGTATAATATATCGATCCGGCGTCTAACAGGCCGTTCTTTTCTGCCTTGGGTTTATCTTTAGGGAGTGCTGCATAAACAGGCGCATGGTAATCATCCGGGTTGTATTTAGCAGTTTTGTTGTAATGATTAAGTACCCTTGCCATATCTGCATAAGCACCTGTGAGTTCCCAAAGTGTATTTTCGCCCCCACCTAATATTAACGACAGGCCGTAGTGGTCGGCAGGCTGTTTTAAGGTGGTGATGCCGATTTTTTTTAACTTATCGTAAAAGCGTTCGTATTTATATTGCTGCAGCATTTTAACCGCAGGTATGTTCAGCGATCGCGAAAGGGCGTTAGATGCCGGCACTGCACCGTCATAACCCAAATCAAAATTTTCGGGATGGTAACCTGCAATTTGGGTGGGTACATCCGCAATAAGACTAGTGGGTAGTATCAAACCGTCGTGCAGCATACTGGCATAAAGCAAAGGCTTTAATGTACTACCCGGGCTGCGTGGTGCGTTCACCACATCTACATCGCTTTCCATTTCAGGGTCTTCGCGGTGCGCGATGTTACCTGCATAAGCCAATGTAGCGCCGGTCTCTACATCTAAAACAACAGCGGCAATGTTGTTAATATCATTAGCTTTTAAAACCTGGTGGTGCTTTTCTAATATATCGGTAACCTGTTCTTGTAAATTGCTTTTTATGGTAGTTTGAAGGCGGGTTAAGGTCTGTTTGTTGTTTTTAAAATCCGCTTTAAAGCGTTGCAGTAGGTGAGGTGCAGTTTGGGGCAGAGGTAGGGGCCTATCGGGCACTGGCTCAAATTTAGCAAGTGATGCTGTAGTGCTGTCAATGATGCCCTGCTTATATAATTTGTCCAGCAAGAGGTTCCGCTTTTTCAGAAGTATCTGCCTGTTTTTACCTGGATGTACCAATGATGGCGAGTTGGGTAAAACAGCCAGCGCCGCCATTTCTCCCCACGAAAGTTTATTGGGCCCGCGTCCAAAATAGCGCCATGCCGCGGCATCTAATCCAATAACGTTGCTGCCAAACGGGGCGTTACTGGCGTATAGCGCCATTATCTCTTTCTTGCTGTAAGTTACCTCCAGCCGCATGGCCATAAATATTTCGCCAAGTTTATTCCATACGGTGCGGTTGTGGCGGGTGCTCAGGCGTATAACCTGCATGGTTAAGGTGCTGCCACCGCTGGTTATCCGTTTAGCTTTTATATTTTGTTTAATGGCGCGGCTAAAGGCCAGCGGATCTAGCCCCCAATGGCTGTTAAAACGCTTATCTTCAAAGGCAATAATGCACTTGCTGAACTTTTCGGGAACGTTGTTATTATATGGGAACCGCCATTGCCCGTCGGTTGCAATAGATGCACCTAAAAGCTGCCCGGCATCATCATCAATTACAAAAGAGGTTGGTGTATTGAAGAGTGGTTTTGGCAGGCAAAAAGAGAACCATAACACTAAAGCAAGCAAAATAGCAGTTAATATCATTACTTTTGGCTTTTTGAGACTTTGCTTTATTCGCGGTAACATTAATTTGGCATTTAATAATCTACAATGAAAATAAGTAAATTATCAATAATTATCCCGGCTTATAATGAGGGTAGCACCATTCACCTCATTCTTAACAAGATAAAAGCTGTGGAGCTGATAGAGGGCATCCAAAAAGAGATCATCATTGTGGATGATTATTCTACAGATAATACTGAACAGGCCGTTGCCGTATATAAAACCGAAAACCCTGGTATCGATATCAGGTATTTCAAGCATCCTAAAAATAAAGGCAAAGGCGCCGCACTGCACACAGGCA
The DNA here is from genome assembly GCA_040389205.1 of Bacteroidota bacterium. Classification (GTDB taxonomy): domain Bacteria; phylum Bacteroidota; class Bacteroidia; order Sphingobacteriales; family Sphingobacteriaceae; genus Mucilaginibacter. The sequence goes on along the minus strand of JAZKAL010000004.1, from coordinate 367,320 downwards.
TCGGGCAGGCTACTGGTGAATATACCATTATACAAGATGCTGACTTAGAGTATGACCCTGCCGAATATAACGATCTTTTGAAACCCATTTGTAGTGGTTTTGCCGATGTGGTTTATGGCTCGCGGTTTATGGGCAGCAACCCTCACCGCATCCTGTTTTTTTGGCATACCATAGGTAACCGCTGGTTAACGTTTTTGTCGAATATGATGAGCAACCTTAACCTAACGGATATGGAAACCTGTTATAAGTTATTCGACACAAAGCTTTTACAATCTATTAAGTTAGAAGAGCAACGCTTTGGTTTTGAGCCTGAGATTACCCAAAAAATAGCCCGCGTCCCTAAAATCCGCATCTACGAAGTAGGGATCTCGTACTATGGCCGTACTTATGATGATGGTAAAAAAATAGGGTGGAAGGATGGCGTGCGCGCCATTTACTGTATCTTAAAATATGGCTTGTTTAAATCGTAGCTTGGGTGGACATATTCCGATTCAAACAATTTGAGGTAGACCAAACTGGCTGCGCCATGAAGGTAAATACAGATGGCGTACTACTTGGTGCAATGGCCGAAGTGAATGATCCCAAAAGTATTCTTGATATTGGCACGGGCACAGGCGTAATAGCACTGATGCTTGCGCAGCGGTATCCATCGGCCACGATAGATGCGGTTGAAGTGGATGGAGATGCGGCGAGAATGTCTGCGGAGAATTTTAAGAACTCACAATTCAGCAACAGATTAAGCGCTCATCATTGTTCATTCGAAAATTATTTTGAAGTACATGAAGGGCTTAAATTCGACCTTATTGTTTCTAACCCGCCGTTCTTTTTAAGTTCGCTTACATCAGCAAATAATAAAAAGAATTTGGCCCGACACACCGATAGCGCCTTTTTTGAACGGTTGCTTAAAGATTTAGCTAAACATCTTACGGAAAGAGGTACCTCACAATTAATATTACCATTGCCCACCTCCGAACTAATTAGAGGTTTATTGCCTAAATTTAAATTGCATTTGCATAAAATTATCGCCATAAAATCCTTTACCGACAGCGAACCGCACAGAGAGATCATTACTTTTGGGAAAGAAGAAAAACAGCTACAAATTCAAGAACTGTTTATTTATGATGAGCCAAAGGTTTACGCGAAAGATTACCAATTGCTGCTAAAGGATTTTTTAACAATATTCTAAAAATATTAAACGCTAAGGTCTAAATCTTAAAAATCTAAAATCGTACATCTAAAATCTAAATTACAAATGACCCGCATAGGCCTCATATCTGATACCCACGGTTACCTCGATGATGCCGTTTTTAAGCATTTCGAAAATTGCGACGAGATTTGGCATGCGGGTGATTTTGGGAATATCGAGTTTGCTGATAAGCTCGCAGCTTTTAAACCGTTAAGGGGCGTGTATGGTAATATTGATGGGAAAGACATTAGGCAGGTATACCCCGAGCACCTCCGTTTTATGTGCGAGGATGTTGATGTTTGGATGACCCATATTGGCGGCTACCCCGACAGGTACAGCACCAATGTGAAGCCGGAAATTTATACCAATCCACCTAAGTTATTTATAACCGGGCATTCGCACATCTTAAAGGTAGTATTTGATAAAAAGATAAGTTGCCTGCATTTAAACCCCGGGGCTGCCGGCAAACAAGGCTGGCACAAAGTGCGCACGTTAATGCGGTTCAATATCAACAGTGACAAAATACAGGATCTGGAAGTTATAGAATTAAACGGCCGATAGTTTTAAATCGAAGTGGATGATAAAGTAGCTGCTATGAACCATCAACCATGATCTATAGGCTACTACGCACCCGCTTTAGCCGCTTCCATTTCAAAAACAGAATCTATCAATAGGTCTTTTTGTTTACCGGCGGCTACTGCCAGCTGATCGCAGCGCTCGTTTTCGGGGTGGCCGTTGTGGCCGCGTACCCATACAAATTTAACGTTGTGCAGCTTGGCTATATTGAGGTAGCGCATCCAAAGGTCCTTGTTTTTTTTGCCTGCGAAGCCTTTGGCAACCCAGCCGTTTACCCAACGCTTTTCTATCGCGTCTATAACATATTTAGAATCTGAAAAAACAGTTACCGATTGGTTGGGCGATTTAATAGCTTCCAGTCCGGTGATAACGGCAAGCAGTTCCATACGGTTATTGGTAGTTTTACGAAACCCGGCACTCAGCTCTTTGTAATGCTGGCCCGACCGCATAATTACCCCAAAACCACCCGGCCCCGGGTTACCACTTGATGCACCGTCTGTATATATTTCTATCATTTGTTAGCTAATGGCTGATGGTTCATAGTTGATATTATGAGCCATTCAATTAAAGCCTCAAAAGTATAAAACTTTACGATATCATAACTGCAATGCAGCTACGATGAACTACGAACTATTACCTGTCGACCTTCTTTACCTTTAACCTCAGCGAATTACCAATTACAATAACGTCAGAGAATGCCATAGCCAAAGCACCCACCATGGGGTTTAAAAAGCCAAGAGCGGCAATAGGTATGGCTACGATATTATAAGCAAACGCCCAAAAAAGGTTTTGTTTAATGGTTAGCAGGGTGTGCCTGCTTATCTGCAGGAATTTCACAACCGATTGCAGATCGGTATTAAGCAAAATTACCTTCGCCGATTGTATCGCAATCTGGCTGGCATCATTCATAGATACGCCAACATCTGCCTGGGTTAGGGCAGGGGCGTCGTTAATGCCGTCGCCTATCATAATGGTTTTGCCTTTTTTGCGGTACATATCAACCACTTTAAGCTTATCATCAGGCAGCATTTCGGGGTGTACCTCATCAATACCCAAAGCTGTGGCTACAGTGGCACAGCGTGTTTTTTTGTCGCCACTTACCAGCACCGGGATAATGCCGTCTTTTTTTAGTTGGGCTATTAAGCCCGCGGCATCGGGTTTAATGGTATCGTCAACCGCAATTTGCGCCATGCGCACCTGGTTACGGTATAGGGTTAAATTGAAATTATCAAGTGTTTTGTGTTTAGCCGTACCCAGGAAATAGTTGTTGCCTTCCACATCTTCGGCACGCATACCCAGGCCTTTTTCTTCTTTGGCGGTACGCAATATCACCTTTTGCTGCGGTAACGATTGCAGCTCGGCCACCATAGACCTTGCTATGGGGTGGTTAGATCGTTCTTCGATAGCCATAATAACCCCGCGGATCTCCTCTATACTGAAACCTTCTTCAGGTTTAATATCGTGTATGCTGAATTTGCCCGTAGTAAGCGTACCTGTTTTATCAAACAATACATATTTGGTATTGGCTACCGCCTCAATGGTGTCGCCACCCTTTATTAAGATACCATTTTTGGCAGCACGGCCTAAACCTACCATTACAGCAGTAGGTGTTGCCAAACCCATTGCGCAGGGGCATGATATAACCAGTACTGCAATAGCATGCATCATAGAAGGCTGCAAGCCTGCATCGGTAGCAAAATAGGTTATTACAAAGGTTGCAAGGGCTATTAATATCACTACCGGCACAAATATAGAAGCCACCTCGTCACCCAGTTTTTGAACGGGTGGTTTAGCAGCCTGGGCCTTCTTCATCAGATCAATAATTTGCGATAGCGTACTGTTTGAGCCAACTTTGGTAGCCATAATATGGATGTTACCTTGTTGTAGTATGGTACCGCCAATTACTTTATCATACTTGGTTTTAGCAACGGGGATACTTTCGCCGGTTATCATGGCTTCGTTTATCAGGGCGTCGCCGGATATTACTTCGCCATCTACAGGTATCAGGTCGCCCTCATTAACCAACAGGGTATCACCAGATAATACTTCTTTAGCGCTAATTACTTCGATGCTGCCATTTACAACTCGGTTGGCATTTACCTGCTGAAACTTCATCAGGTCTTTTACCGCTGATGTGGTTTGGTTAACCGAGCGCTTCTCAAATACGTTCCCCAATAAAACAAGGGTGATGATGGTTGCGCAGGTTTCGTAAAACAGGTATTGCCCGCCAAGGTTTTCAATGGTGCCCACCAGGCTGTATACAAAGGCCGAGGTTGAACCTACAAAGATCAGTACATCCATATTTGGCGTGCCATTCTTTAACGAACTGTAGGCGCTTTTACCAAAGTGCAGGCAGCCAACCGCGAACACCGGCAGGCAAAGTATAAGCTGTATTATAGGGTTATGCAGAAAATGCCACGGGAAAACCATGTGCAGCAGGAGCGGGGCAGTAAAAATGGCGCAGAAGATGAATTTATTCTCCACCTTTTCGTAAAAAGGTGTTGGTTGGATGTTTTCTTCATCAACAACTTTAAAGCCCAGGCCCTCTATATCTTTTATAACTTGAGGTAATATAGATTGATCATCCGTGCTGAATTTTACCTCTTCGGACGCGAAACTAACCAATATGTCGTTTAAGCCTTTCTTTTCCAATAACTTATGGATGCTCATCGCACAATTATTGCAATGCATCCCCGTAACATTCAACTCCACTAATTGCTCTGCCATAGTTACAAAATTAAATTAAGGTGCTGTTAAACAGGTAAGCAGAGTGTAATTTTAAAAAATGCTTTGCAAATTGCGTTTAGATTTCTATTTTTGCAGCCTCCAACACGGTAGATGTAGCTCAGTTGGTTAGAGCATCGGTTTGTGGTACCGAGGGTCGTGGGTTCGAGCCCCATCATTTACCCGTTACGCCTCTCATGAAAATGAGGGGCGTTTTTGGTTTAATTAACCACGCAATATCTTCTCCATCTTCTTACCCTTAGCCAGCTCGTCCACCAGCTTATCCAGGTATCTTACTTGCCGGGTTAACTGGTTTTCTATCTCTTCGATGCGGTAGCCACAGATCATTCCGGTGATTAACGATGCTTTGGGGTTAAGCGACGCTTGTTGGAAGAACTCCTCAAACGTTACTTTTTCACTATCAAGTCATTCAGCTGTTGCTCATTATAGCCGGTTAACCAGGTAATAACTTCGTTAAGTTCTTCTTTGGTGCGGCACTTCTTCTCAACCTTTGCAACGTACATGGGGTATACCGATGCAAAGGTCATTTTTGCTATACGCTCGTTGTGTTTATCTGTTGTGTCCATCTGTTATTAATGGTTGCATATATCATCACAAAATAACAACAAAACGTTTACGGACAAAATACTGCCGTAATTACCTCAGCCTTACATCGGTAGCCACTATCCGTTCTATCATCTGGCTGTGCGATGGGCTATCGTCAGACGCGTTCAGGTCTATCGCGCCGTAGTTGTTAAGGGTATCTGCTGCTTCCTGTGCTTCGCGGGTAGATTGGGCATGAACGGTTACTATTGAACCATTGCGCGCTAATGAGGCATAATGCTCAGCCTTATTTGTATCATCAATCAGCTGGCTAAAAAAGTTGCCTATGTGGTCGTGGCCTTCCGGCTGGCCCGACGGCGTGTGTACATCTACATTTTCGCTTACAAGCCCGTTCGCTAATAAATAAGAGCTTGCTTCTTCGGCAAGCTCGGCATTTTCAAAAATTCCTACTACTGTTATCATAGCAGTTAAATAAATATTGTGTAACAATTGTTTTAAGCCATCTGTATGTATTAATTAAACGTATGTTTTTTATAAATAAGAAGAATAGCTAGTTTTGCGTTGTATTTGAATTATGACAAAAATTTTCATCGGCGGCTTTCCGCTTGATATTTCCGAACTTGAATTGGTGCAGCTGGTAAGCTGGCACGGTGCTGTGAGCACTATTAAAATTGTGCGAGATAAAAAAACGCGCGTATGTAAAGGTTATGCCTTTATAGAAATGGAAGACCGCACCGGTGCCGAAAACGCCGTAATTGCTTTAGATGGTACCATGTTTCAGGGCCGCGAGCTTAAGCTAAGCATCACCGAAGACGAGCCGGTAAAAAAAGCGCCGATATCCAGGCCGTATACAAGGCCTGTCGCACCTTCGGGCGCTGCAGAGCGGCCTAAACGCCCGCGCAGGCCATCGCTATAACCAGGCGCATAATGATACTTTTACCTTAGCAAAACATAAATAGTATTTCATCGTTCAGTATTAAGCCATTGTTTGGTATAGTTTAAATTTAATATTTTTCTGTTGAAAAAAGTACTGTTTTTAGGCGTTTGGTTTATTGCCTTTAATGCCCGTGCGCAAACCGTACCTGCCGATACCGGCAAAAGGGTAAATATTGCAGACACACTTAAGAAAGATCTTTTTACCGCGCCGGATACTGTCAAACATCTGCGCAGCAAAACGGCGGCTTTAATACCGCCTGCTATTTTAGTAGGATATGGTTTAAGCTCCCTTGCCCTAAAACCCCTTCAAAGGTTTGACAGGTATGTTTACCAGGAAGCTAACGAACACAACTTCTCTACAACAAAGCATTACGAAGATTACTTTCAGTACGCCCCTGTGGCAATTGTGTATGCCGTTAACCTGGTTGGCGTGCATGGTAAAAATACCTTTGTAGACCGCACCCTTATTTATGTGATGGCGCAGGGCATGATGAACCTTGCTGTGTTTGGCTTAAAAAACGCCACCCACCGCCTTAGGCCAAACGGCAGCGACCATTATTCGTTCCCATCCGGCCATACCTCAAATTCATTTTTGGGTGCCGAATTTATGGCGCAGGAGCTTAACGAGAAATCGGTTTATTATGGCATAATAGGCTACACTTTTGCAACTACTACAGGTTTATTCCGCATTTATCATCAAAACCACTGGTTTAGCGATGTTGTGGCAGGTGCCGGCTTTGGTATCTTGTCGACCAAGGCAGCTTACTTATTATACCCTCATATCCGCAACAAACTGTTTAAAGGAGGGCGCGATAAAGAGCGAAACCGTGATGTGCCTGCCGAGTTAAAGAAAGAACAAAAAAGCAGTTCAATCCTGTTACCATCCTACCAGGGTGGTGTAGTTGGTTTGCAGTTTGCGATGCAGTTTTAAATGTTGATACGGTTAATATTGTGAGTTTACATTTTGGCTTTGAAAATACATTACAGCTGCAATAATCAACGCAATTACAAATAAAATAGCCAGCGCTATTTTAATATAACTTAAGGGCCGCTGGCCAATTATCTCGCCTGTACTGGCATTTACAGTAAACTGGTAAACTTTATTATTGTAGTTATACGCGCTAACCCAAACCGGCAACATAATGTACTTAATTGCCTTATCGTTGTATTCGGTGTCGGTATGATCTATCCGCTGTTCGTCGCCGCCAATATCATCCCTAATGGTATCGTTAATACGCGAAACGGTTTGCTCAATAGCTTTTACCAATCCTTTTTCAGGGTCTAACTGATAGGTTTCTGACCGGAAACCGCTGGTATACCGTTCATCAAACTTTACCAGGTTACTAAACTTCCATGGCTCCAGTTTTACCAGCGTTTCTTCGGGTAATGATTTGCTGGCAGGCACGATCAAATCTTCAAATTTACAATGCACCCTGCCTGATGCATAAGACCACCTGGTGTGCCTCACCTGCCTTGTGCGGGTTTCAGACCGGCCATTTTCATTTACTGTATATGTCTCAGTAGTGTAGTAATAATCGCCGCGCTCGCCTGTGTAATCGGTTATGGTGTTAATATCATAAGTCCAGTGGGGCAGGTAAACGCCATTTAATATGGATGAACTGTTGCTTACTTTTTTGGCGAGGTCATTTGGTGCCCACCAAAGCCCGGCAAGCCATTTTTTGAAGAATTCCGCACCCTGTTGTTTGGTAACCTCAAACGGTAAAATATAATGTGGCGGCACATATTGTAAACCACTCTCGAGGTTTAAAACCAACGGCGACGCGCAAAAAGGGCATTTATCTGAAGTGACGAAAGCATCAAGCACCGTCCTGGAACCGCAGTTGTGGCAATCCACAATTTTCTGGTTATCCAGCTGTTTGCCGGAGTCGATACCTGCTATGTACTCCTCAAAATCAACCGATATAATTTCGGTTAAAGCCTCGCTTTGTTCAATAGGATTGTTTACACCGCAATACTCGCATTGTAAATTATGGGTGCCGGGAACAAAGTGCAGCAAAGCGCCGCAGCCTTTGCACTTTAGCGCATTACTAATTTGAGACGGCTTGGTAAGGTCGTTCATCTAAATAAGGTATCGGTATTAATTATGCTATTGGTGGCGGCTCGTTGTCGAAAAAACCGGAAAGGTCGGCAACGGAGCCTGCGGCAGCCCATTCGGCCATCCCTTTCTTCCAAACCATGGTGGCTTTTGTGATGGTATTGTTGGCTATCATCGCGTTTATATCGCTTAAACTATGCGGACCGTCAGATTTTCCATCTTTTACAATATGATATTGTGCCGATGGAATAGGAGGAGCGGCATCAGCCGCAGCAGCGTTAGGATCGAACTGATTTTGTTTAAATACATTACCAACCTGGCCCATCATGGCCGCGCCAACGCCAAGGCCCATACCGGCGGCACCTAAATTGCCGCCAATTGTATTCTCTGCCGATTTTTCTATCGCGTTAGCTGCCTGGAACTGGGCATAAGCGCCAAGATTGCCAATAATGCCCATTCCGCTGCGCTTATCAAGTACTTGCTCCACCTCTGGCGGTAACGATATGTTTTCTACCAGTAACTTCGTTAGGTTTAAACCTAACTCAACAAAATCGGGCTGTATACTGTCGGTTATGAGCTGGCCCATTTCGTTGTAGTTGGCAGCAAGGTCAAGTATAGATATTTTTGACTGAGCCACAGCGTCCATTCCGCGCGCTACGATCAGGTTGCGTAATTGCTCGTTAATATCCTGAACAATGAATTGCGGGTTGGTAGCCGCTATTTCTGTTAAAAATTGTTTAGCATCCTGTACCCTGAAACCGAATGAGCCAAAAGCACGTAACCTCACCGGCCCAAACTCGGCATCGCGAATCATCACCGGATTTTTGGTGCCCCATTTTTGGTTTACAAACTGGCGTGTGCTAACAAAAAATACATCAGCCTTAAAGGGGCTGTTAAAACCATACTTCCAGCTATTTAAAGTGGTTAGGATGGGCATGTTTTCTGTTTGCAGTTCGTACATGCCTGGTGTAAATACGTCGGCAATTCGGCCTTCGTTCATAAATATAGCCACCTGCGATTCGCGCACGGTAAGTTTGGCGCCCATTTTTATGGCGTTGTCATTCCGCGGGAATTTCCAAACAAGGGTATCCTGTGTATTATCAACCCACTCAATTACATCAATAAATTCGCTCAGCAGTCTGCTAAAAAGGCCCATATATGTTTTAGGTTTGTTTGATTATAAATATGATGAAAAAAATAGCACCTAACCAAATTTTCGTCCTCATTTAATTTTTAACAGTACGATAATTTTTATAGTTGATGTTTAGATTGACATCAACCTAAATTGTTACTGTAGGGCAATTTGTAAAATCATCACCACAGAATCAATATAACATTTAACGTTTCAGCAAACCAAGCAGATCGGTTTTTGAAAGCGATTGCAGGAAAGATGTATCTGTTTTTATCAGGTCCTTAACAAGCTGCTGTTTAGATTGCTGCATCTCCATTATTTTTTCCTCAACCGTGTTAGGGCATATCAATCTTACGGCTACCACATTATTATTTTGGCCTATGCGGTGCGAACGGTCAATAGCCTGGTTTTCTACCGCGGGGTTCCACCAAGGGTCAACCAGGTACACGTAATCAGCTTCCGTTAGGTTAAGGCCAACGCCACCTGCTTTAAGGCTAATGAGGAATACCCGTACTTCGGGGTTGTTTTGAAAATTGTTCACAATAGCTTCCCTGTTTCGGCTGCTGCCCGTTAACCAGCTAAATTGAATGCCGCGTGTGATGAGCTCCTTTTTAATAAGCTCCAGCATGCTAACAAACTGCGAGAACACCAAGATCTTATGCTGTGGCGATTTGCTTTCTATCTGCTCCATTAGCATATCTATCTTAGCCGACTCATCACCCGGCGGCTTATCACCGGTAAGTAACATGGGCGAATCGCAGATCTGGCGCAGGCGGGTAAGGCCTTTCAATACGTTCATGGGGCTGCGCTTTAGCACATCATCTGTTGTGGCAGATATGTACTCCCTAAACTCTTTTTCGTAAGCATCATAAATGCCCCGCTGTTGTGGCTGCATTTCGCAATACAGCACCATTTCGGTTTTTTCGGGCAGTTCTTCTGCTACCTGCTGCTTGGTGCGCCTTAAAATGAAAGGTTTTATTTTAGCCTGAAGTTCGGTAGCGCGTTTCATTACCTTAAACTTATCTATAGGCACCGCGTAAATATCTTTGAAGTACTGTTTGGTACCCAGCAAGCCCGGGCAAGCGAATGATAATTGCCCGTAAAGGTCAAAGGTGTTATTCTCGATGGGTGTACCGGTAATGGCAATGCAGTTGCGTGCTTTAAGCAAACGTACAGCCTTATAACGTTGCGAATCTGGATTTTTGATGGCCTGCGATTCATCCAGGAATATATAATTGAACCGGTAGCTTTTCAGGAAGTTAACGTCGGCTAATAATGTACCATAGGAGGTTAATATCACCTCGAAAGTATCAAACTCATCGGTGTTTTTAATGCGGTCGGCACCATAAATGGTATGTATGCGAATAGATGGTGCAAACTTTTTCAGCTCCATTTGCCAGTTAAATATCAGCGAGGTAGGCACAACAAGCAGGTTGGTATTGCGCTTCACCTTCTCACGTTGCGAAAGGATAAACGCGATGATCTGTAAAGTTTTACCCAGGCCCATATCATCGGCCAGGCAGCCGCCAAAGTTAAGGTCGTCTAAAAAATTAAGCCAGTTTAACCCCTGGTGCTGGTAAGGGCGTAGTGTTCCTTTAAAATCGGGCGATATGGCAACTTCCTTTAACGCTTCAAAATCCATTACCTTCAATTGCAGGTTTTGGATGTCTATTTTAGCTTCATCATCCAGCATGGCATCGTCAAAAAGCTCCGCTACGGTCTGGAAATTTGTTTTGGGGATCTGTAGCGTATCATCTACTATCTCGCCCGAGTTAAAGTATTCGGCAAATTTCTCTATCCACTCGGCAGGCAGGATGCCCAATGTGCCGTCATCAAGCTGCACATATTTGCTTTTGTTGCGTACGGCTTTGTTTACTTGTTTTAAGGCAGCTCGCTTGCGGCCAAAACGTACATTTACCTCGGTATTAAACCAGTTAATGCCGCTTAACACCCTAATGGTTATGTTTACCTTGTTGGGGTTAAGCTTATTGCCTTCCAGTTCGTTAAAGCCTAAAACGGTAATGCCGTTAGCTTTCCAATCTTCAAATACATTTATAAACCAGTCTTCCTGCAAAAAGTAACGTTTATGCAGGTAAAAATAGGGCAGGTCGTCGCCCTCCAACTGCTCGGGGAACCAGGGATGTTGCTTAATAAGCAGGGCGATAAATGCCAGTTCTGCCTCATCGTTCCGTTCAACCAAAAACTCTTTTCCTTTGGCATCCTTGCCATATATCATTCGCTTGGTGCGCACCGGTATTTCTGCCTCGCCGTAGCGCATTACGGGCAATAGCATTACGTGACTGCCAAAATCCGACAGGTAAATGATCTGCTCTGTTTCATTGGCGAAACCCTGCTGTTGCAGTTGTACAGGCGTGGCGGGTTTAACATGCTTGTAGGCTACCAAAATAGTATCTTCCAGTTTCGACAGAAATTCGCCTTTAAACTCCGCGAATTTGGTTTGGTGTACTAGCAAATTATCAGGTCGTTTTTTAAGCAGGTCTATCAATGCCAGTACTTGCAGGTTGTCTACCAGGTACAGGGTATCATCCAGCAGTACAAAATAATTAAAGCGCAGGTCGAAGTCCTTAAGCGGATGATCTGTTTTGCCGATTTTAACCGAACCCGAGATCTCAAAAAACTGGCCCTTACTTTCTACCGTTAGCTTAACATCATGCGGCAGCACGGCTACCTTAACGGGTATTACAGATGCAGCGGTTATGTTTTCTGAAGCGGCGCTATCGTGGTAGTAAAAAGGATAATCGGGTGTGTTTTTTACGATGGCACGCAGGGCTTTTATATCCGCCTCGGTGCGTTTGGAGTTTAAGTGATTTTGAAATTTATTGATACCCGTGTAAAACTTAAGCCTGTTGTTATCATCCGTTTCCCAGATCAGGTCTAAGGGGTTTACCGGCACCATCGGGTTTTTTATTTTACCGTCTTTTGTGGTTTGTGCCGAGTACAATTCAATGAATAAATACTGGTAATATTTATGCTGTTTTATAACTACACAAAAAGTTCGCTCATCGTCCTTAACAGTTTGATTTACAATTGGTATTATCAAATCACTTAAACCCGATAAAGTTTCTTTTGTAACCGGCATTAACGAGGCACTAACCGGGCTTACGCTCACTACTTTATGCAGATAATTAAGCTTAAAATAACGGTCGAGATCAGGTTCATTCTCCAATCCGTAATCATAAGCCGAGCGTTTTAATTTTTCGTGCCGAAGTTTATTATTAAAGAAAATGCCCAGTTCATCGCGGCGGGTTATAGCACCCAAAACTAAGGCCTGGTGTTCGCAGAGCTTACCCGGAGGGGTATCGCAATTGCAGGTTAACAAAAGGCCATCCGCGTTTTGTACGACACCTACATGCGGGAATGTGCCGTTAGCCTGGTTAATGAACACGCCCTCGTTAACATCAATATGCTTTGGGGCGATATCCTTGTATTGGTCGCCATCCGGGTATGCGCCCGTAGCAGAATTTTTGGCAATAATAACCTCGGTAATATTTTGGAACGCAACGCCCCTCAAAATAAAAACATGGTCGGTTATATGGTTGTCCTTTACGTTGCTCACCTGATTATTGCTGCTGCCTGAATCGTTAAATATCCTAAGAATAAAGGGTAAACTTTAATTAAAATTATAAACACAGGCCGGGTTAATTTAGGTACTCCCAGGCGCTTTGATAGCCGCCGGTTTGCTCCGCATAAGCCATCATATCCGCATAGAATGGCAGGCGGGTAATGGTAGCGCTGTCGCCGATAATAACCAGCTTTTTACGCGCCCGTGTCATCGCCACGTTCATGCGGCGGATATCCGACAGGAAGCCTATAATACCATCCGGGTTGCTGCGCGTCATGCTGATGTACACTACATCCCGTTCCTGCCCCTGGAAACTATCGATAGTATTGATAGTGATGTTATCAGCATATTGCAGCAGGGCAGAGGCTTCGAACAGTTCCTTTAATACCCTTATCTGGCTTTTATAGGGCGAAATAATAGCAACCGACGGGAAAGGCAGACCTTTAGCTTCGATAGTATCAACCAATTGCTGTAAATGCTTTAACAGGAATACTGCTTCCTCGGGGTTTACGCTACTTGTGCCGTCAGGCTTTTCATCAAAGCCACAACCGGCGGTATCTACAAAGCTCATCGGTAAATCGCCCTCAAAAAGCAAACGTTTGGCTACCGATGCATTTGCCTTTAAACGGTTGCCATAAAATTCTTTTGACGAGAAACCCATAATGGCTTCATTCATGCGGTACTGCTCTTCCAGCAGGGTAACCGAGTTTGGATGCAGTATAGCACACTTTTCTAAAAGCGTAGTACTTAAGCCTTCGTTAGCTGCCTTAACCGATTTAATAGTTGGCGGCAACTGGAAATGATCGCCCGCCATAACTAATTTCTGCGCTTTTAGTATCGGGATCCAGCAGGCAGGTTCGAGCGCCTGGCCGGCCTCGTCTATTACTACGGTGTTAAACTTTACATCGCGCACCGTATAGTGGTTGCTGCCTACTAGTGTGGCGGTTATTACCTGCGCCTTAGATACCAGGTCATCAATAATAAACTGCTCTATCTTACCCACATCTTTTATCATGCGGTGGGCTTCATCAAACAAGGCTTTACGCTGGTCTCGTTCGGCTTTGCCAAAACTACGTTTGTACTTATGCGCCATATCCTTGTATCCGGCGGCTTGTTTCTTTAACTGTTTAATATCTTTAGTATAGGCATGCGCCGCCATCTTGCTATCCAGCGTAAGCGACATCAGCTTTTCTGATACTTTTGACGGATTGCCCACACGCAGTACATTTAAACCTTCATTGGCCAGTTTTTCGCTTAACAGGTCTACTGCGGTGTTACTGGGCGCAACAACCAATATCTGCTTGCCGTCCTGTTTAATAAGGCGCTTAATGGCCTGCACTATGGTGGTGGTTTTACCTGTGCCAGGCGGGCCGTGTACAATGGTTAGATCCTGGGCCGCCAAAACCTTTTGCGCCGCCGAATATTGCGAAGCGTTTAAGCCATCTATAGGGGCTTCGTAGATGTCGTTAAACGATGGCTCTGCCTGCCCTGTTAAAACGCGGATAAGTTTACCTTCGGGTTTATCTATTAATGCCGATGCCTGTTTAAGAGCATTCTGCATTTCATCGTAGCTGTTGTTATCAAAAAGTAATTCAATGCCCAGCTTGCCGTTGCGTGTCCAGTCGGGCAGTTCATCGGTAAAAAGGGTTATCTTAAGGCGGTCGCCACCTGTGTAGGCTATCGTGCCTTCCACACGGTCGGTGCCGGCATCGTGATTAGAGAACAGCACAGCAGGCGCGCCAAATTTAAACTGGTGACTTAGATCTTTATTGGTGGTGCGTTCAACTTCAACCGTCAAATAATCGCCGCGACTCGGTTCCGAACCACGTATAGCGATAGGGTACCAGGTGATGCCCGCCAAGCGCCTGTCGGTAACTGATGTTGTTTGCGTGAGTTTTAAGTACGATTCCCGGTCTTCGTCGCGTTCGGTTTTAAGCAGCGAGAGCAGGTTTTTAAAATAGTCCATTGCTGCAAAGGTAAAGCAAATGAGCGCTATGCCCAATACTTATAAATCATCAGCTACCCAAGCTGAATAACCATTCCAACAGTACATAACCCAGGTATAATACCACTGCCATCACTACAAATAATAAGATCAGTAATATGGCGATGATGCCATTGCCGCTGCCTGTATGTTTACCCTCCTGGTAATGTTCTTTTAAAAGGTTAATGTTGCGGGTGTTTGCTTTGATGTAAAAATCGGAGATCTGCCCCACCAGGGGGATTGCGCCCACAATGGTATCGATACTGATGTTGATGGCCATGAGGATAAGCAGTTTGCGGCTTACACCATTCTTTGCCATTATATAAAGCAACGCTGCTGATACAATGAAACCCGATAGATCGCCCGCGAATGGGATGAGGTTAAGGATAGGATCGAGGCCGAAACGGAAATTAGTACCCGGTACCTTAAATTTATCATCCATTACAGATGCGATCCGCTCCACCCATTTAAGCTGGCCGCTTAGTACAACCTGTTTAGAATTATTCATGCTTTATAAGAAATAATTAAGAGCGAAATTTGTTTTTTAAACCTGCATCTTATTTACCTGGCTGGGCAAAAAGCCAAACTTCTTTTTAAATGCCGCGGTAAAATGGTGCGGGTTTTTGTAGCCTATCAGTTCGGCTACCTCGCTTACGCTTTTGTCGTCTTGCAACAGGGTGTAGGCGGTATCCATCCGTACATCATACAGGTAGCCAAAAACCGTATTGCCAAACAGGGCTTTAAAACCTTTTTTAAGTTTAAAATCGTTAAGGCCGGTTTTACGGGCAAGCTCAATAAGCGAGCAGGGCGTTTGCAGGTTATGTGTAATGTATGCCCTGGCTTCCTGCAGGCGGTTGATATCTTCGCGGCTGAGGCCGCCGGGCGTTGCTTTATTGCTTTCGGCCTGCTGCAATTGGAGCGAAAGCAGTTCTAGTATTTTCGATTCCAGGAAGATCCTGCGGATGTAGCCTGTTTGTTCTGCATCAATTATTTCTTTAATAATTGCCTGCTGCCTTGTGTGGCGGTAATTCCCGGTGGCAACCATTGTAAATGTGTTAGTGGTGTTGGCAGTAAGCGTGTCTCTTAAAAGCTCTTTACCTAATAATTTACTTATAAACTTACGGGTGAGGCAAATAGTTAACAAACAAGCTTGCTCTTCGAATACCAGGCTGGCGTTTAGTGCCTGGGCAAAAAGTGTGTAATGTCGATCTTCTTTAAATACTACTTGCTTACCTCCCTCAAACCGTGCGCTTATTTCCCCTTCCAGTGCAAAATTCATTATCCAGCAAAAATTGTCGCACATCAATTCTACCGTTACAGGCGCTTTGGGTTTTGCGCTCATTTGGCAAATACATACCCCTTCAAACCATAGTTCGCTGATGTTTACTTCGCCCCAGTTTTCGGCTATGGGTGTATACCTTTCTTCGTAGAAGCCTTCTCCGACAAAATCTGCGGGATAAGCCAAGTGTAATGTTTTTGCTGCGGATAATGGTGATGTAAAGGTGAGATGCATAAAATCCGTTTGGCGTTGTTTTCAATCCGTTTGGCGTTAACCAAAAAGCTAACGTTAGCGCAAATTTGCATCATTATTTTTAATTAGTCTAAATAAATGAAATATATCTTCATCTGCCTGTTCGCAAGTTTTACTTTAAGTGCTCATGCACAGCAGGCAGATACCTTACGTGCTGATACATCAAAATCAAAAAAATTAAAAGAAGTGGTGGTAACGGCTACCCGAACTGCCCGAAACCTGATGCAGTTGCCATTACCGGTGAGTACCATCAGCAACAAAGAAATTAAGAACCGTGGCATGGTACGCCTGAACGAGATATTAAACGAACAAACCGGACTAAGCGTTTTGCCGGATGCTCATGGACAAGGCATCCAGATACAGGGTTTTAGTCCCGATTATACCATGATCATGCTGGATGGGATGCCACTTATTGGCCGTACTACAGGTATACTGGACCTTTCCCGAATTACCACCAACAATATTGATAAAATAGAAATTGTGAAAGGCCCGGTATCCTCACTGTATGGCAGCGAGGCCATGGCAGGGGTGATCAACATTATATCGGCTACGCCGCAATTGGGTGGCTCGGGTAGTATTGCCGCAAGGTACGGCACTAACAAAAATGCAGATGTATCATTAAACGGCGGTTACGCCACAAGTAAGCTGTCGCTATCTGGCTTTGTTAACCGTTACAGCAGCGGGGGGTATACGCTTGTACCGCAATCCGGCAGCCCAACGGTAGCGCCTTTTGTGGGTTATACTTTTAATGGCAGGTTGGGTTATAAATTTAGCGATGCCACGAGTTTTAAGATCCAGGTTAGGGATTATACCAATACTGCCGATAATAACTTTTTGGTAGATAATGACCGCATTACCGGCGATGGTACCGAAAAAGACCTGAACATATCTGCCGGCTTAACACACAAATTTTCGGATAAGTTTACAGGCGATGCAAGGATTTACCATGCGGGTTACAGCACAAAGTCGTTGCTTACCAATAATACCGATGGCTCCATTTATGACGAAACATTTTTTGACCAGAATTTTAACCGTGCCGAGTTACAGGGCGATTATAAAATATTAAGCAGCCTGCGTTTTACAGGTGGCGTTGGGGGCCAAACCGAAAGCGTTGTAGCTACCCGTTATAACGATAAAAAGACTTTCCAATCCGGCTACGTTTATGGCCAGGCCGACTGGACACCGTTTAAAAAGCTTAACATTTTAGCGGGAGGGCGTTTTGATACGCACAGCGTTTACCGTTCGCAGTTTAGCCCCAAGTTGGCCGCCAGCTACCAATTGAGCGAAAAGTTTGTGATACTGGCATCAACCGGCAAAGGCTATAAAGCTCCAGATTTTAGGCAACTATACTTAAACTTTACCAATGCTGTAGTAGGTTACAGTGTATTTGGTACCGAGGAAGCTGCCTTTGAAATACAAAAACTACAGGATCAAAACCAAATTCAAAGCATCTTAATAAACCCCGCCAGTTTAAATACCCTTAAGGCAGAAAGCTCTACCGCCTACAACTTTGGCTACCGCTATCGACCCTTAAACGGTTTGATGTGGACGGTTAACGCGTTCCGCAATAACATCCGCGACCTGATAGACTCTGAACCCATTGCCATTAAAACAAACGGGCAATCGGTATTTTCATACCTAAACCTCCAAAAGGTTTACACGCAAGGTGTTGAAACGGATGTAAGCTTCAATTTTTTAAAGCACTGGACGGTAGCCGGGGGTATGCAGTACCTGGAAGCCTATGACCAGAACGTGCTGGATAAAATTAAAGCAGGGCAGGTGTTTGGCACCGACCAGGCCACTCGCGAAACTATTAAAGTTAAAAAAAGCCAGTACGGTGGTTTACTTAACCGGTCTAAATACATGGCAAATGCCCGTGTCGCTTACCAGGACGATAGAACGGGCATTATCACATCATTCAGGGCCATTTATCGCGGTCGTTACGGCTTCTCGGATGTGGATGGCAACGGCATTGTAAACCGCGATGACGAATATGTAAAAGGCTATGTGCTGCTTAATGCATCGGTATCAAAACTATTCCTGAACAATCAATTACGCTTACAGGTAACCGGAGATAACCTCGGCAATTATAAAAACCCCGGTGCTATAAGCAACCTGCCCGGAACATTGGTTTACGCGGGCGTTACGTACAATTTTAATAAACAGTAAAAATCATATACACACTTAAACAAACAACATGAATAAATTTAAAACCCTTGCATTTGTATTATTTAGCAGCGCCGCATTATTGGCAACATCTTGTTCAAAAGACAACGATAATACACCCGAGCCTGTAAAACCTGTAACCATCAGCGTAAATACTGTTACCGACCTGAATGGCGTTGGCCGCGATGTTTATTACAGCCTTAGCCAAAACGCCGAAGTTACCGGAGCCGACATCACCAGCAATAAATGGGACATAAAATTCACCGCGACAAGCATTTTTGTAAATGGTGGTACATCGGGCACAGGCACAACACAGGCACAGGTAGTTAACAGCACCTTTGCCGACCTTAAAAAAGCACCTGCAGATGGTTACAAAACAGACGCGACCGGCGCTAACGCGATAACCGCCTGGTACACCTACACTGCGGAAACCGCGCCGCAGCACGCCATATTGGCTACCCCGGGCAAGATCATCGTGATAAAAACCAGTGATGGCAAATACGCTAAGTTAGAAATGAAGAGCTATTACAAAGGTAACCCCGATACTACAACGCCAACTTTTGCCGATTTAGCTACAAGGCCTGCATCGCGTTATTACACCTTTAGGTTTGCTTACCAGGCCGATGGCAGCACAACTTTAGAATAGATAAATGAATAATCAAAAATAATAAGTCCTGTTTTTGCCCGTGGTTTTATAGAGCGTTGGCCACGGGCGATACAGGCACCAATTAAATATCGTTATTATGTGCGAAACCAGGATCTTAACCAAAAAGGGCCAGTCGGTAATTAGCCATTGTGCCGAATGCGGAATGTTAAATATTTGGCACCATAATTTGATGCTTTGTTTTACGCCGGAGCAGTTCATTTCATTTCACCGCTTTACGCAGGATATGGATTTTGAGGACAGGAGTTTCCCGTTCCCCGATGGGAGTGAGCGAATGGTACTTTGCACACCAAACCGCGATATAAACTTTGTGTTTACCGAAGCCGAATGGGAAGATTTTAACGCCGGCATGCTGGAGGCAATGTACCTGATGGATGTTTATAACGAGTTAGCTGTTAGCGGGAGGAGGTAGTTTGCATGTTACCGCTGTGCAGTAGTCAGTTAGCATTTAATTTTATGATTATTGCGCAAATTGCAAACCAGGAACCGCCAACTGGTACAGTTGTTGCAAGGTTATAACTAAAGGCTGTAAAGCTTATTTATTAACTTAAATACATCTGTTATGAAAACCCAGGAAACCAAGAACAACGTAACCGGACAAGGATCATCAACCGCCGACCGCGCGTATGTAGATGCTAAGGAAGCACAAAAACAGAAAGGTATAAGCAATGGCGGTGGTCAGCGCTCCGATCAAACATCAAACCGTGACAACAACCGTAAGCACGGGAATCAGCATTAATATTTTTTGATTTAATATTCTTAAACGCCCTTAGTGAAAGCTAAGGGCGTTTTTTATGGCATGATGCTACTGCAACGCACTCAGTGAGTGAAAGATTAAGGAATTTATTTTAATTCCCTCGTTGCGCAGCAGAGAGGGATGTCGAGCGGAGCAATGACAGGGTGAGTAAATTGACGGTGGCGATATCCACCTCTACATACTTCGCTATCCACTGGTGATAAAAATTTTATATGTTTGATATACAATGCCATTAGCACACTACATCTTTATAATTATATTAATTGCCGCGAGTTATGCCAGTTATAAAACGGGTAAGCTAACGCCCGGTGGTGCTATAATCGGAGGTGTAGTTGCACTGTTAATTTATTGGGGAACAGGTTATACCGGCATTGCCATGCTGACCATATTTTTTGTACTGGCAACTTTCGCTACTTCCCATAACAAGGGTAGAAAAAACCATCAGCATCCCGAAAAACGAGATGTACGGCAAGTGTTGGCTAATGGCGGTTTGCCGGCGCTATTAGGCATGCTGGCAATTATATTTCCCGATAATGCTTTACTTGCAACTGTTTTTATAGCCGCGGCGTTCGCGTCTGCAACGGCGGATACTTTGTCATCCGAGTTAGGAATGGTTTACGGCAAACGCTTTTATAACATCATCACCTTAAAACCCGATAAAAAGGGCAGGGACGGGGTGATCAGCCTGGAGGGTACGCTGATCGGGTTAGTTGGTTCGGCAGCCATTGCCTGCGTGTATTCGCTAAAATTTGGTTGGGATGGTATGTTTTTAAATATCCTCATAGCGGGCACTATCGGTAACGTAGCAGATTCCGTTTTAGGCGCCACAGTAGAGCGTAAAGGTTATGTGAACAACAACGAAGTGAACTTTTTGAATACGTTTACGGCTGTAACGGTTTCCTGCCTGTTGCTGTTACTTTAACACAACCTGCGCGGTGTTCCTGCTGGTTTGTTTCATTAAAACAGTTCTACCGAGGGTAACTTCATCAACTGCGGCATTGGTGTAATGCCTCAGGGTAATCAGTGTTAGCTCGTTATTGTATTTAACTTTAAAGGATTCCTTGAGCGTTTGTAACAGCTTCTCAAATTTATCGGCAGCGTAATCAATACAAGCAGTAAAGCTTAGTGCCGATGTCTGCATCATGTTAACCTTTACATGGTGCCTGGCAAACAACCCGAAGATCTCGCTCAAATGGCTTTCAGATATAAACGAATAATCGTTAGCCGAGATAGACAGCAGCACCTGGTTTTGCTTTACAATGATGACGGGTTTCTCAAACTTGTTCACCGCGCCTTCTTTTATCTGAGTACCGGCGGCAGTAGGGTCGGTAAACGGCTTAACCAGTAATGGTATACGGGCGTTTTGTAATGGTTTTATTGTTTTTGGGTGGATAACACTCGCGCCATAGTATGTCATCTCTATGGCTTCCTGGTAGCTTAGTTCATCAAACTTAATGGTGTCGGCAAAATGCTTCGGGTCGGCGTTTAGTATGCCGGGCACATCTTTCCAGGTGGTAACCGATTCTGCACCAAGGCAAGCCGCTATAATAGATGCAGTGTAGTCAGACCCTTCACGGCCAAGTGTAGTTGTGAAATTCTCTGACGTGCCGCCTAAGAAGCCCTGGGTAACCACTATGCCATTTTTTAACATGGCGGGAATATCCTTTTGAATGGCGGCGCGGGTTTTATCCCAATCTACCACACCTTCGCGGTAAGTGTTGTCGGTATGGATGTAGCCGCGTACATCAAGCCATTTGCTGGTGATGCCGGTATGGTTAAACCAGGCGTTTACAATGCGGGTAGATACCAGTTCGCCAATGGATACGATCTGGTCGTAAATAAAGTCGAAACTGTCATGCGGGTCATCCTCAATAGCCCAGTCTATCTCCACAAAGGTGTTGGCAATATCATCAAACACGGGGTGGTTTTCGCCGAACAGTTCGTGCGCGATGTGGTAGTGATAGTCTTTGATCTCCTCAAAGATCTTGTGCATATCATCATCACCATTAAAATAGGCGTTGGTCAATCGTTCCAGCGCGTTGGTAGTTTTACCCATTGCCGATACCACAACCAGTATCTGGTTGCCCTCGTAACTTTTAACAACGTTGCCCAAATTAATAACACCCTGCGCATCTTTAACCGATGCGCCGCCGAACTTAAATACCAGCATTTTTATTTAAATATTGTGACGCGACAGATTTAGGCCGCATAAGTTTAGAAATTTCTGTATAGGGGATAATCAATTCGGTTTGGCCGGCAGCGTATGGTTTAATTTCGTACTGGTTGTACATAAACCTCAAGCCTACAGGCGTTATCAAATAATTCTCGTTAAGAGCGAATTTGTTCTTATCAAAAAAGTAATTATCCAGCGGGGCAGTTGGCGTTAGCTTTTCGTTTTTCCTGAAGATGCGCTCGGCTACTTTATTTAGTTCAGCTTTATAGCCTTCTACTAAGATATCATTAAGCGTTACATTCTTGTTGTTTTTACCATCCCAGTTTATAAAGCCTATAAAGCTGCCGCCGTGCGCGCCACCCTGAAACTCATAACCGCCATATTCCAGTGTTATCAATGCCGAATCCTGGCCAATAACTTTGGCGTAACTTTCCAAGGTGTAATACATTTCAGATTTTGGGTCATCCTTTTTAAAATCCATGTAAGATTTTATGAAGTTGGTGGCCATTGATTTTAAGCCGGTATCCGGCTTCTCGCCAAGCATAAACGTATTCAACAATTTATGCTTAACGGTGTCGTTTAGCACCGCTTTGTCTTTAAATACGGGGTATTTAATATCTACCACAGTAAAGGTACTATCGGGTTTGCTGCCGCAATCCGGGGCGCGTTCGTGTATGGTTTGGTAGGTGTAAGTAACCGTGTCCCTAAAAATGCCGTCTTTATCAATATTGGGCGACGAGCCCCATTTGCAAGAACTTAAGCCTAATACGGCTAATACCACGATAGATGTAATTTTCATAATTTATAAATTTGCTATCTGTTCTTTAGACAGCGATGCGTTTAACCAACCTGCTTCAATGTTCGCGCCATACTTTTCGTAAAATTTAATAGCGGGTTCGTTCCAGTCCAATACCTGCCAAACCATGCCGCTAAAGCCCAGGTCGCGCACTTCCTGAAACAGCCTGTCGAACAATAATTTACCAATGCCTTTGCCACGGTATGCTTCGGTTACGATCAGGTCTTCCAAATATAAACGGCTGCCTTTCCAGGTAGAGTAGCGGATGTAATACACCGCGAAGCCAACTATCATACCGTCTGTTTCTACTACAAAAGCTTTCCAAACAGGTTTTGGGCCAAAGCCTGCGTCTTCAAATTCCTGTAACGATACGGTAACCTCTTCGGGCGCGCGTTCAAACAGGGCCAGTTCGTTCACCAACTCCATCAGGCGCGGGCAATCTGCTTTCACAGCAACACGGATATTTAAATTATTAGTCATTGGTCATTAAAGTATTATCGCATAAGGTTGTTATTATTCAAAAACTAATCTCTATTCACTAATCACCCAATCTCTAATTGTTCTTGAAGTGCTTAATCACCCTGCTGCCAAAAATTGTACTGCCCAGGCGCACCATATTGCTGCCCTGTTCAATAGCCAGCTTATAATCCGACGACATGCCCATAGATAGCGTATCAAACGACTCCTCCTTGCGTAAAAAGCTAACTTTTATGCCGTCAAAAAAGGTCTTTAGTTCGTAGTACTCTTCTTTTATCTGTTTCTCGCTATCGGTATTGGTAGCAATGCCCATCAATCCGCGAACGCGGATATTTTTTAACGCGGCGTATTCTTCGCTGCGCAAAAGCTCTATGGCTTCGTCAAAGCCCAGTCCAAATTTAGTTTCTTCATCAGCAATGTAAATTTGCAGTAGGCAATCAATAACGCGTTTGTTCTTTTCGGCATGCTTGTTTATTTCCTGCAGCAGCTTAATGCTATCTACAGATTGTATCATGCTTACAAAGGGCGCTATGTATTTAACCTTGTTGCTTTGCAGGTGGCCTATGAGGTGCCACTCAATATCTTTAGGCAGCTGCTCCTGCTTCTCTACCATTTCCTGCACGGTGTTTTCGCCAAACAGGCGCTGGCCTGCATCGTATGCTTGCTGAAGGTCTTCTACCGGTTTGGTTTTAGAAACAGCCAGCAGCTGTACATTTATTTCCCCGGTTTCTTTTTTTAAGCTTTTGATATTATCTGCAATGCTCATTTATACGTAATTTTGTTTTTTATAAACGCCGCTAAATTACAGAATGCAAAAATATATAAGCTTGTTTTTTTTGGGTTTGATTTGCTTAACCGCCTGCGAAAGCAAAGAAGCACCTAAAGATATTATACAGGAGCAGCAAATGATAGCCCTGCTTACCGATCTGCACTTAACCGATGGTACACTTTACATGGTGCAGCAAACGCCCGATAGTTTGTACAAATATGGCCGTGCCAAATACGATGCCGTGTTTAAAAAGCACCATACAACCGATGCCGAATTTAAAAAGAGCTTTAAATATTATTCTTTTCATCCCGAGCAGGTGCAGGATATGTACGTTAAGATAGATGCCATTTTAAAGGCCAAAACAGATTCTGTAAATAAGGCGTCGAAAACACCTATAAAGCCCGCTAAATAATGCTATACCCACAAAATAGCGCGGATAAACTTGGCTTTACCGAAGTAAAACAACTGATAAAGGCGCATTGCCTGAGTGTTATGGGCCAGGAGATGGTGGATAAGATACAGGTAATGAGCAATTACGACCTGATAGCCAAGTTCCTGAACCAGGCCAACGAGTTTAAGAACATCCTGCAAAACGATGCCGCGCTGCCCATCAATAATTTTTACGATATTAAATCGCTGGCTAATAAAGCCCGGATAGAAGGCTCGTTCCTGTCCGAAGATGAATTTTTCCAGGTGCAGGCCTCGCTTACTACGGTTTTCGCGGTGATAGCCTATTTTAATGAACGTACCGGGGTTTACCCAAACCTCGAAGCTTTGTTTGAGCACCTGCCTATAGAGAAAACCATCCTGAAAAAGATAGACGCCATTATCGACCCTAAAGGTAAGATCCGCCATAACGCTTCGCGCGAACTGATGGATATAACATCCGGCATTGCCAAAGCTGAGCAGGAAGCCCGCAAAAAAATAGACCAGATCTTTAAGACCGCGTCAGGCAACGGGTGGACGGCCGATGGCTCATTAACCGTGCGCGATGGCCGCATTTGTATCCCACTGCTTGCGGAGAATAAACGTAAGCTGAAGGGTTTTATTCATGACGAATCGGCATCGGGCCAAACCGTTTACATGGAGCCGGAGGAAGTTTTCTCTCTCAATAACCGCATCCGCGACCTGGAGTTTGACCGCCGCCGCGAGATCATCAAGATCCTGACCGCCCTAACAGATGAATTAAGGCCTTATGTACCACTTTTGTTATCGTACCATGGCTTGCTCACCAAGCTTGATTTTGTGCGTGCCAAGGCCTTGTTTGCCATAGATATTGAGGCCGAAATGCCAAAGGTGGTTAACGAAGCCAAGCTTAGGCTAATGAATGCGCGCCACCCATTATTGTATCTCAGCTTTAAAAAAGAACGTAAAACCGTAGTGCCGCTAAACGTGGGTATTGACGAAGCTACCCGTGTTATCGTAGTATCGGGGCCCAACGCGGGTGGTAAATCCGTTTGCATGAAAACCGTTGGTTTGCTGCAAATGATGGTGCAGGCAGGCTTGCTGATACCTGCCAGTGCCGATAGCACCGTAGGCGTGTTTAAACAGCTTTTTGTTGACATTGGGGATGACCAATCTATAGAAAGCGACCTTAGTACTTACAGCGCCCACCTGTCTAAAATGAAAAAGTTTGTGGAAGATGCCAACGGCAAAACCATGATACTGATAGATGAGTTTGGTACCGGTACCGACCCGCAGTTTGGCGGCCCCATTGCCGAGGCCGTGCTGGAAGCCCTTAACCATAAAAAGGTGAGGGGGATGGTTACCACGCACTACTCTAACCTTAAAATTTTCGCCAGCAATACCGAGGGTATCGAGAACGCATCGATGCTGTTTAACAATACCGAAATGCTGCCCATGTATATGCTGGAGGTTGGCAAGCCCGGTAGTTCGTACGCTTTTGAGATAGCGCAGAAGATAGGCCTGCCGCAAAACGTGCTAAACCTTGCTAAGAACAAAATTAGCAGCGGGCAAAAAAAAGTGGATAGCTTATTGGTTGACCTGGAACGCGAGAAGAAAGAAATATTTGATACCAAACTTAAGCTTGATAAACAACAGCGCCGGGTAAATACCCTGCTTGCCGAAAACGAAGAGCTGAAAAGCTTTTTGGACGAGAATCGTAAAACTTTATTAAAGGAAGCCAAACAGGAGGCGAAAAATATTATCCTTAACGCGAATAAGCTGGTTGAAAATACCATAGCCGAGATAAAAAGCAGTAATGCCGATAAGGAAGTAACCCGCAATCTACGCGAAAACTTAAACAATGAGGTTAAGAAAAACACGGTTAAAACCGATGCCCCCAAACCCAAAGTTTCCGCAGATGAAGACCTGAAAGTTGGCGATTGGGTAAAATTAATTGACGGTGATACCACGGGGCAGATCCTGGAACTGATAAAAGACAACGTGGTGATTGCCATGGGCGAATTGCGCACGGTTGTAAAAAGAAAGAGATTAGAGAAAGTAGCCAAATCAACCATACCGAAAGAAGCCAGGCGCAATACGGTTAGTCAGACCAGCGACATAGCCAGTTTTAGCCCCGAAATTGATGTACGTGGCCAGCGTACCGAAGATGCGCTGTTCGCGATAGAAAAACTGTTCGATCGCGCTTTGATGATGGGATTTGGTACGCTAAAGATCATACATGGTAAAGGTGATGGCATCCTTAGAAAGATGATCCGCCAATACCTGAAAAAATATGACCAGGTAGACCGTATGGAAGACGAACATCCCGACAGGGGCGGCGATGGCATTACGTATGTTTATTTGAAATAGCAAAAAATTCCCCTCTTGAGAGGAGAATCGCCCAAACGAACCGATAAGTTTATATGATGAAGCACCTTAAAGTACTTGCATTTTTACTATTTGTAGCTTTTACAAGCCATGCCCAAACCCTTGTAAACTTCAACAATCCTAAGATATTTTACGTGGGCCGCGTGGCCATGAAGGATAGTACCGCCGAGCTATCTTGGACTGCTTCATCGGTCATTATAAACTTTAACGGTACGGCTGTGAAAGCAACGATGAATGATGAAAATGGCCAAAACTATTATAACGTGGTGGTTGATGGCCAAGTAGCCAAAGTATTGAAGCTGGATAAAGGCAAAAAAGAATACGAGTTGATATCAGGCTTAACCAAAGGCCCGCACAAATTGCAACTGTTTAAACGTACCGAATACGACTGGGGCCGCACCTGGTTCTATGGCTTAACCGTCAACGGCAAATTGCTATCCCCACCAACATTCAGGCACAAAATAGAATACTATGGCGACTCGATAACTTGCGGTATGGCAGATGAAGACACCACCGGCAAGGATAGGGGCGATAACGACTACGAAAATGGCTATGCAAGTTACGCCAGTGTCGCGGCAAGGCATTTCAATGCCGACTTCCATGTTATTGCCAAAAGCGGGATTGGTGTATTTATAAGCTGGTTTGACTATGTGATGCCCTATATTTACGACCGCGCATATGCGAACGAAAAGACCAAATGGGATTTTGAAAAGTTTACGCCCGAGCTGGTTGTAGTTAACCTATTTCAAAACGATTCGTGGTTATCTAAAAATAAAGAACACGAACAGTTTAAAAAGATCTTTAGAGATACGCCGCCAACGCCGGAATTTATCATAGGCCATTACCATGTTTTTATCAAAAGCATCCGTGCTAAATATCCCCAAGCCAAAATCTTATGCGCCCTTGGATTGATGGACGCAACTAAAGAAGGTTCGCCCTGGCCGGGATATATAGAAAAAGCCGTTGCCGGCTTAAATGATAAGGGTGTATACACCCACTTTTTTCCCTACAAGAATAAGCCCGGTCATCCCAGTGTTAAAGAACAGCAAGCCATGGGCGAGGAGCTAATTGGGTATATCGAAAAGACGTTTAAGTGGTAGGTTAGAAAAATTATCTTCCGACAAGAGTGAGGAAATTTAGTGTTTACTGGTCTAAAAATATGTCATTCCGAGGGAAGCGCAGCGACGAGGAATCTTGTTAGAGATGCAAAGTCTAACACTTGTTTTATCTAACAAGATTTCTCCTCGTACCTCGATCGAAATGACATAATTTATATGATTTCACCTATTCACCACTCACTAACTTTACTCCCCAACCTTTTGCTGTTCCGGTAATTCACCGTATCCGGCTACATCGCCTTCGGTGTTGGTTCCGGTAGTGGAACCGTCGTTATCGGCAGTGCCTTCCTGGTAACTTTGCTGCGATTCGTTGCGGTTTGCTTCGGTATCGTTGCTATCACCTTCGGTAACGCGTTCACCGCCTTCTTCGCTTTCCTTAACAGGTCCTTCATTCTCATCGTCGGACTGGCCTGTTGGTGCAGCACCGGTAGCTTCTGTATAATTAGATTGCCCTAACTGATTAGGATCTTTAAAATTATTATGCTCGGGGTGTTCTTCCGAAGGTTCGCTACGTTTAAAGTATTCGTTGCTGTAACCCGCGTTTTGCGAGGGATTGTTACCATCATCGCCCGATGGTGTATTAGCATTCTCGCCGAAGCGTTGTCCGCCGGCACCGTTGGCTTCCATGCCCTGTTCTTCGCCATTCTTCTCTTCGCTGCCAAACATAAATACTTCTCGGCGCAAATCTTTTTCCTCTAAATTATCGTCGTCTTTTACTTCGTAAGCAGTTGGTTTATTTTCCGCTTCGTTTTCATTATATGTTGTCATGATGTTTATAGATTGATGTATAATGATAAAGGATTGGGTTGTGTATTTGTTTGCATTTATTAATTGGAAGTTAAAAATAGGGTGTCCCATTCTGTCCCGTTTTTTAACTAGTGGGACACCCTCTAAAAATTACATAACAAATTATAAGTTAATAACTTAACGTAAGTTTAAGAAGTATAGCTTTAAATAAAGTTAAGTTGTTTTATTTTCTAAATTACTGATTAATAAATACTTGTGTATTTGTCTCGCTTGGTGTCATAAATAGTGGGACAAGCGCGAACTATCAACTATGAACCCACGCTAAAAAACAATAGATTTGTTTCTTCTTTAGAACCATTTATGACACTTAATGATCAAGATTTTAAAATAGATGTAACGTCTGAGATTGGTAACCTGCGTTCGTTATTAGTGCACAGCCCCGATAGTGGCCTGGGCAAGGTTGTGCCCTCAAAGGCGCAGGACT
This sequence comes from Bacteroidota bacterium, assembly GCA_040389205.1. GTDB lineage: Bacteria > Bacteroidota > Bacteroidia > Sphingobacteriales > Sphingobacteriaceae > Mucilaginibacter. The sequence goes on along the minus strand of JAZKAL010000004.1, from coordinate 338,104 downwards.
GGCTTTTTGAGGACATTGTGCACCTGGATACCATGCGCCGCAAGGAGTACGATTACTACATTAAGTTGCTGATGTACTTTCTTGATCCGGCTAAAATAAAAGGTAAACTGGCCAATATTGACAGCGCCGGCGCCAACCGCGATTTTTTTAAGCCTGATAATAGCGGTTTCCATAATTCCGCTAAGGTTATCGAGATCCAAACGCTGCTGAGCGATATTTTGCAGCAAACCGACATCCGCAAAAAACTGGTGGCAGCTGTTTGCGCTATAGAAAACTGTAACTACCGGATGCAGTTGCAATTGATAGATACCGACCCTATTGAACTGGCCAAGATCTTTATCTCCGGTTCGCTGGCAGATGATACGATGATCTTCGCGCCTATACCTAACCTGATCTTTTCGCGCGATCTGGGTATTGCTATAAACGATCATATCCTGCTAAATAAACCGGCAAAAAAAGCCCGCTCACGCGAGACCTTGCTGATGCGCTATATCTTCTTCAACCACCCTTTGTTTGCTGCTTATCGCAATAACGTTATCGAGATCCCCGAGAACAAGCAGCACTTTCTGCGCCCGGGTGAAGCCAACGAAGAGAAAACCACTATAGAAGGTGGTGATGTGATGATGGTTAGTCCGCAGCACCTTATCATTGGCTGCAGCGAGCGTACCTCTATCAGCGGCGCAAATGAGGCTATAAAGTTATTGTTCGAGGCCAATGTAGTGAATAAGATAACCATTGTGAAAATTCCGCACAAGCGCGATTATATGCACATTGATACCGTTTTTACGCAGGTTAAAAGGAATGTGTGGGTGCTGCTGCGGTCGTTAACCATAACGGAAAGCGAGCAGTCGCAACATGAGCCTATTGCCTGGTTTGCCGATAAGAAAAACAAGGATAAACCCGAGATAGTACAGTTCAGGAAGGATAAAAAGCCAAAAACGTTCAACACGCTTGAGGACCTGCTGGATAACATTAGCCAGAAAGACCTGGAAAGTACCGAGCCTACAAAATTCATATACTCGGGTAACGATGAATTCCCATTTGATGCCCGCGAGCAATGGACAGATAGCTGCAACCTGCTGGCCCTTAAAGATGGGGTAGTGGTAGGCTACGACCGGAACGATAAAACTGTAGAGGCCTTTAAACAAAGTGGCTTTGAGGTGATCCACGTAACCGATCTGCTGCCCAAATTTGAAAGCGGCGAGGTAGACCCGCAAAAAATGAAAGATACGCTGATACTGATGCCGAGCGCCGAACTCTCACGCGCACGCGGTGGTTTCCATTGCATGAGTATGCCGCTGGAGCGGGATGGCGTAATTTAGTGTTGATGGTTCATAGATGATAGTTCATAGTATCATCTACACGAACCACAATTACCATGATCTATGAACTATTAACCATGAACTCGAGACAATCTACCAATAACCTGTTAATGATTCGCCCGGTGGCGTTTGGCTTTAATGTGCAAACTGCCGAAAGTAACGCTTTCCAGAAACAGGATGCCGACCAGCAGGCCGTGCAGCAAAAAGCACAGCAGGAGTTTGACGGTTTTGTAAATGTGCTGCGTAGTAACGGTGTGAATGTTACCGTAATAAATGATACTTTAGAACCTCATACGCCCGATTCTATCTTTCCGAATAACTGGGTGTCATTTCATGATAACGGCGATATTTTCCTGTACCCAATGCAGGCGGAAAACCGCAGGCTGGAAAGGAGGGAAGACATCATTCGCCAACTGGAAGACAACTTCAAGGCTAATCATGTTATCGATTTAAGTCGTTTTGAAGCCAAAGACCAATTCCTGGAAGGCACCGGTAGCATGGTGTTGGATAGGGAAGCCAAAATAGCTTATGCCTGTTTATCACCCCGAACAAATGCGGAAGTACTAAAAGCCTTTTGTGATTATACAGGCTACCAAGCCGTAACCTTTGATGCCTTCGACCAAAACGGGCAAGCCATTTACCATACCAATGTGCTAATGGCCATTGGTACTAAATTCGCGGTGATCTGTTTAGATAGCATTACAGATACATCTGAAAAAGAAGCGGTTGTTGCTTCTTTAAAATCAACCGGAAAAGAGATTATAGATATCAATTTTGACCAGATGAACCACTTTGCCGGCAATATGCTGGAGGTGAAAAATGCTAACGGAGAAACTTTGATCGTGATGTCGCAAACAGCTTATAATTCACTTAGCGAAGAGCAGAAAGGTACTTTAGAAAAGCATGGCAAATTGGTTTATGCCGATATCAACACCATTGAAACGAATGGCGGGGGTAGTGCAAGGTGTATGATGGCCGAGGTGCATTTGGTTGAGAGAGATTAGAGAAAGGAGATTAGAGATTAGTTCCTCAATCCACACTGTGGTTATTGGATGCTTAATAATTAAACAACAATTCCCTGTTGCGATAGTTAGTGTTGCAACGTATATCTATTATGAAAAACTATCAAATATTAGCAATTGCCGTTTTGGCGTTATCATCATGCGGCGTTCGTTCGGGTAAAAAATCTTCAGAACAAACCGATTCTGCAAAATCCTTAACCGATACCGCCGCTATCGAAAAAACACTGACAGCAGAAATGGCCATAAAAGATACCATTAAAGCCGGCGACTCGGTATTATTGAAATTTACAGTTAAGAACAACAAAGCCGATACCGCCCGTTTCTGCAAATGGCATACCCCGTTTGAACCCTTAATGAGCAAGTACCTGGATATCACAGACGAAAACGGCACCGAGGTAAGTTACAAAGGCGCTATGGCTAAACGTATTATGCCACCACCTGCCGATAGCTATATCACCCTTAAAGCTAACGAAAGCCTGTCTGCAACTGCCGATCTTTTAAAGGCCTATGCCATTGATAAGCCGGCTAAATATACCATCACTTACAACAGTACCGGCATTAGCGGGTTAACGGTCAAAAAAAGCGTTTCATTCGTGTATATGAAGTAGTAGTGTCATCGGGAGCTTGTCGACGATTTTAAGAGCGATAACTTATTGCTAAAGGTTTCGACAAGCTCACCACGACAAATTGGTTTGGGCGTCCTGCCCGGCAAATCTCCGCCTTTAAACAAATTACATTCCTACTATAAAAAATCATCCAACAAATACAAAATAAATCCGTTTAAAATATACATTTGCACCAAATTTTAAAGAATGCAGAGTTACCAGGAATTTCTTGACCTAAGTGTTGGTTTCCCACAGGATGGTTATGAGATAATAGAGGATGAATTATACTTCCACGACCTTAATTTGATGGAAATGATTGAAACGTACGGTACGCCGCTACGCTTCACTTATCTGCCCATCATCAGCAAGAAAATACAGCAGGCTAAACTGCTTTTTCAGCAGGCCATCATCAAAAATAATTACCGCGGTACGTATAAGTATTGCTATTGTACCAAAAGCTCGCATTTTAAGCACATTGTAGAAGAAGCGCTGAAGAATGAGATCCACCTGGAAACATCATCTGCTTTTGATATGCCGATGATTGACGCGTTGGAGAAAAAGGGCGCTGTTAGCAAGGATATAACGGTTATTTGTAACGGTTTTAAAACCTTCCAGTACAAGCAGTACATTATTGATATGCTGCACGATGGGTTTCAAAACATCATCCCGGTTCTGGACAACAAGGAGGAATTTAACCTGTACGACGACGAGGTGGAAATGGACACTCCCTGCAACCTGGGTATACGTATAGCGGCAGAGGAGCAACCCGATTCGCAGTTTTATACCTCGCGCCTTGGTATCCGCATGGAGGATATCATCGATTTTTACCACAATAAAATAGAGAACAACCCTAACTTTAACGTTAAGCTGTTACACTTCTTTATTAACTCTGGTATTTCTGATACCCCATATTACTGGAACGAGCTGGAGAAATACGTTACGCTTTACTGCAAGTTCAAAAAAATAAACCCGGCTTTAGATACCCTGGATATTGGTGGCGGTATGCCGTTTAAAGATTCGCTGGTATTTGATTTTGATTACGAGTACATGATCAACGAGATCGTGAGCCGTATCAAAGAGATCTGCGCCGAGCACGATACCATGGAGCCCGATATTATTACCGAGTTTGGTAAATACACCGTGGCTGAAGCATCGGGTATACTTTACAAAGTATTGGGCCGCAAGCAACAAAACGACCGCGAGAAGTGGTTGATGCTTGATGGATCGTTCATCACCAACCTGCCGGATGTTTGGGCGCTTAACCAAAAATATGTGTTATTGCCTATAAATAACTGGGATAGCGAATATGAGCGTGTTAACCTTGGCGGTATAACCTGCGACGGTCAGGATTACTATAACCAGGAAGCTCACATGAACAGTGTATTTATGCCTAAAACGCGTAAGGTACAGTATATGGGCTTTTTTAACACAGGTGCTTACCAGGAAGTGTTGAGCGGTTATGGCGGTATCCACCATTGCCTGTTGCCTTCACCAAAGCATGTTATTATTCGCCGCAACCGCGATGAAACATTCAACTTTGAGGTATTTGGCGAAGAACAAAACAGTAAACAGGTATTGAAAATTCTGGGTTATACAACCTAATTTTTAGAATACACTTGATAGTAAAACAGGCCGCCCCATAAGCAATTATGAGGCGGTTTTTTATTAAATAAGTTTTGCGTTGGTTTTAGAATCTAAGCCCTTTTGTGCAGACAAATCCGGCTAACTACTATGCATCTTTTACCGGGTTAATATTGACTGCTAAATGAATTATTTTTACAACATTTTTCCTGACCGCTATTGACGGTGCATACAAATGATCTGTTAATTCGCGGCCTGTTTTTTTTGCATCTTGTTACGCAAAACAACCCGCATATGTATTCTCACCTTGCGACGTTGAGTTTCGCTCCGCTCAGTACTTGTTGACTTTAGGTAATTAAATAAAAGTTAAAGCCGGGGGTTATTCAAAGGTTAAATGATGGCTTTTTCAAATTGTAAAGCAGTAGGGAATTGGTTCTACAAATTGTTATTATAACAGCTTGAGATAGGTATATATTAGTGATTGGACCCTTTTTTCACAAAAAGGTGTTAGTAGAAGTGGACACCATTGTAATAATAAACGAACGGTTCGTTGCATGCCAATTGTGAAATTTTTATGAAATTTATTGAAATATCGTAAATACATCGTTCGAAATTATAAATCATATAACGATATTCAATTATTTATAAGTTAATTATTGTTTGGCGTTGTTGTTGATTACACAGAGAGTGTTAACCACACCATACATCATGCAACACAAGCTTAAAGTATTTACCTGGCATATCCACGGAAGTTATTTATACTATTTATCCCAGGGAAACTACGATATCTATATCCCTACAAAACCCGAAAAAACAGAAGGCTACTATGGTAGGGGCGAAACATTTCCGTTTGGCGATAATGTGATAGAAGTACCCGCAGAAGAAGTTAAATACCATGAATTTGATTGTATAGTTTATCAAACCAATAATAATTACCTGGTTGACCAATATGAGATATTAACTGCCGAGCAACGGGAGTTACCCCGAATTTATATAGAACACGACCCACCGCGCCAGCACCCAACAGATACCAAGCATGCTGTTAACGACCCTGATATAACACTGGTGCACGTTACCCATTTTAACCGGTTGATGTGGGATAGTAATAACACCCCAACCCGTGTTATCGAGCACGGTGTTACTGATGCCGGTATACAATACAAAGGCGATCTTGACCGGGGGATAGTAGTCATAAATAATTTACCCGCCCGCGGCCGTTTGCTTGGCCACGATATATTCATGCACGCCCGTAAACATATTCCGCTGGATTTGGTGGGTATGGGCACAGGAGAACTTGGACTGGGAGAGGTGCTGCACCCGCAGTTGCCTGAATTTCAAAGCCGTTACCGTTTCTTTTTTAATCCGATAAGATACACCAGCCTTGGCCTTGCCGTATGCGAAGCCATGATGATGGGCATCCCCGTTGTAGGGCTTGCCACAACAGAGCTATCGGCAGTTATAGAAAATGGCGTGTCGGGTTTTATACATACCGATGTAGAATACCTGATAGACAAAATGAAATTGTTAATAAACGAGCCTCAACTGGCCCGCGAAATAGGCACCCGGGGTAGGGAAGTGGCTTTAAAACGCTTCAACATACAGCGTTTTGCCCACGATTGGGAAGCCCTATTTAATGAAGTGACCGCAAAAAGTAATATCCCTGCCACCCAAATTGTATGAAGATGAAATCTAAAGTAAAAAGAGTTGCGCTTATAAGTGAACATGCTTCGCCATTGGCAAGCCTTGGGGGCGTTGATACGGGCGGGCAAAATGTTTATGTAGCACAATTAGCTAAACACCTGGCCGCACAAGGATACGCGGTTGATGTATTTACCCGAAAAGATAACGAGGAACTTGAAGATGTTATTAATTGGGTACCCGGCGTTCGGGTTATAAATGTTAAAGCCGGCCCGGCAACTAATATTATAAAGGAAGAGTTACTGCAATATATGGACGAGTTTAAAGATAACGTGGTGTCGTTCATCATAAACCAACACTTGCATTACGCTTTGGTGCATGCTAACTTTTTTATGTCGGCGTATGTAGCAATGGGTATAAAAAAGGAACTGGATATTCCTTTTATTGTAACCTTTCATGCATTGGGCCATGTACGCAAAATTCACCAGGCAGAAGAAGATAAGTTCCCGGCCGAGCGCCTTATTATAGAAGAACAAGCCGTGCAGCAGGCAGATCATATTATTGCTGAATGCCCGCAGGATATGGAAGACCTGATAGCATATTACAATGCGCCCGGGAACAAGATCAGCATTATACCATGCGGGTTTAGTTCGAAAGAGTTTTACCCGGTTGGTAAAGCAACAGCCCGCCGCATCCTCGGCTTACCGCAGGATGAGCATATTATTTTACAACTGGGCCGTATGGTGCCGCGTAAAGGCGTTGACAATGTTATCCGCGCTTTAAGCAAGCTTAAAACAACTGAAAAGCCTGTGAAATTATTAATTGTAGGCGGCGAAAAAGAAAATTTAACTGAAGCATGCTGCCCGGAGTTTGCCAGGCTAATGAATGTTGCCCGTGAACATAACGTGGTTGATTCCATAATATTTACGGGACGTAAAGATCGTAACTTACTTAAGTTTTATTATTCGGCTGCCGACCTTTTTATCACCACCCCTTGGTATGAGCCATTTGGTATAACCCCGCTTGAAGCTATGGCCTGTGGTACGCCTGTAATAGGGGCAAATGTTGGCGGCATTAAATACAGCGTTGCCGATGGCGAAACAGGTATGCTGGTAAACCCACACGATCCGGACATGCTGGCAGACAAGATCAGTAAAGTTATACCTCACCAAGATTTATTAAGCCGCATGGGCGAGAGTGCCATCTATCGTGTAAACACTTATTTCACATGGGCAAAGGTGGCCAAAAAGGTGATAAACTTGTACGATACGCTTATCCCTTCGGCCATAGAAGCCAAGTTGGTTACCGGGAAATCGCAAGCCGCTTAATAATGAACAAAGCGATATTTTTAGACAAAGACGGCACTCTTATACCCGACATACCTTACAATGTTGATCCTGATAAAATAACGCTTCAGGATGAAGCGATATCAGGCCTGAGAAAAATGGAGGATAATGGGTTCAAGCTCATCATTATCTCAAATCAATCCGGCGTAGCCAGAGGTTATTTTACTGAAGATAAATTACAGGCGGTCACAAGCAAAATGGAAGAACTTTTTAATGACAACGGTCTTAAATTAAGCGGTTTTTACTATTGTCCGCACCATCCGGAAGGTACAGTAGTTGGCTATAGTAAAGAGTGTGACTGCCGTAAACCATTACCGGGTATGCTGCTAAGGGCCGCTACACATCATCAAATCAGTTTACAGGATTCGTGGATGATAGGTGATATTTTAAACGATGTAGGAGCGGGCAACCGCGCAGGGTGTAAAACGGTTTTAATAGATAATGGCAACGAAACGGAGTGGGTAGAAGGGGTATTTCGCAAACCAACTTTCATAGCTAAAACCATTAATGAAGCGGCAGAACATATCTTAAAAACCTCGAACTATGAACTGGCAGGGCTGTAAAAATATACTTTGCATCCGCCCGGATAACATGGGCGACCTGATCATGAGCGGCCCGGCCATCCGCGCATTAAAAGAAAGCTTTGGTGCAAAAATTACGGTTCTTACTTCATCCATGGCAAAAGGCATTATTAACCACATGCCCGAAATTGACGAGGCAATAATTTTTGATTTGCCATGGGTTAAAACAGCTAATGCTGCTAACCGGGAAAGTTTTAACCAAATTGTAGATATTTTAAAAGAACGGCATTTTGATGCAGCGGTTATTTTTACCGTTTACAGTCAAAATCCAATGCCAACCGCTATGCTGGCCTACCTGGCCGGCATCCCTAATATATTGGCATATTGCCGCGAAAATCCATACCAGCTCATCAATAACTGGGTGCCCGATAAGGAGCCCTACGACATTATTAAGCACCAGGTACAACGTGATCTCGACCTGGTAGCCGCTGTTGGTGCAGGTACTAAAAACGATTCTCTTAAAATTGAGGTTGATGAAGAACTGTGGCCAACTGTAGCCGGTAAATTACATAATATCGGGGTGGATGTTAACAAGCCGTGGCTGCTGCTGCATGCCGGTGTAAGCGAAGTTAAGCGAGAATATCCGTTGGAGAAATGGGCCGATGTTGGGCAAAAGCTAATGGCGCAGGGCTACCAGGTAATTTTAACAGGTTCGGCAGCAGAGCTTCAATTAACCGATGAACTGGAAAGGCGAATAGGCACAGGAAGTTTTTCTGCAGGAGGGCTGTTTACCCTTCACGAATTTGTTTGCCTTGTTAAACATGCATCCATATTGCTCTCAGTAAATACCGGTACTATTCATATTGCGGCAGCGGTAGGTACTCCGGTAGTTGTTTTATATGCTCAAACCAATCCACAGCATACGCCATGGGGTGTTCCAAATAAAGTACTTGAATTTGCTGTGCCAAAACATTTGCAAAGCAAAAACGAAGTTATTTCGTATGTAAACAAAATAAATTATAATAGGCCCACTGTTATCCCCACTACTGATGATGTAATTAACGCTGTTAACGGGCTGCTTAACTTGCCAGGCTTACCAGTTCAACCGTTTCACGAAATACTAAATGAAAATCGGGAGATTGTAGCCAGTTAATAGTTCGGTGTACACGCTTATCTAAAGGGCCCCAACGTTGCGGTTCGCCATCCATACTAATAACAATACTTGGGGTTTTAAATGCCGATGCAATGTGCGATACGCCTGTACAATTTGATATCAGCATAGCAGCATTTTGTATTAAAGCGCCTACAGCACCCATTGATGTTTTACCGGCTGTGTTTATGGGGCGGTAACGCATGTGGGCAATTACGGCATCTATAATTTCTGCCTCATCTTTGGTACCTGTAAGCACGGCTTTATAACCTTGTTCAACGCAATAATCGGCAAGGGCGGCAAAATATTGTACAGGCCATTGCCGCCAGCCTCCTCTCGAACCCGGATGTATGCAAACATACCTTTTGGGTTCTATGCCGAGATCCAAATCATCCAGCGCATCATAATCTTGGGTAGTTAGCGGATATTCCAGATCACTTCCCTGCGATTCAACACCTAAAAATCCCATCAATGCTAAATGCCGGTCTATTTCGTGACCATGATCAGGGTAGGTCATAAATAAACCGTTATCCGGCGCGTAATGCCCTTCTATTGAATAGCCGGCTGTATACCCGGCTCCAAAGAGTACAACCATAGGGTTAATAACAGAGCCATTACCCTGCATTTGTATAGCCAGGTCAAATTCACGGCTTTGTACTTCGGCTAAAAAAGTGGTAAATGCTTTAGGGTCTAACTTTTGTTCGGGCAAGCCGGGATAGCCAGGGAAATGTATAAAGCTGTCAAAGTAATTGCCAAACCTTTCTGTAAGCGATTTGGCCCATGGCAAACCTATTAAGGTTATTTCTGCATTTGGGTAGGCAAAGCGCAAGGCTTTAACTGCCGGTATGGAGCAAAGCATATCGCCTAATTGTAAGGCCCTGAAAATGGCTATCTTTTTGATCTCTTGGGAGGGTAGTTTCATCAGTTTAAATAAATAACACGCGGAATTTAAATGCACCATACCACTGCCAATACACGGATACGAAAGGAATAATAAAGGATGTGACAACCATCTCGGCAACGTGGCTTAAAGAGTGGTTGGTTTTGTAAAGCCTTTTAAAAACGAAGTAAGCCGTTAAGCCCAGCCAACCCGCGCAACCCACAAAAGTTACTGCCGACTGCCTGCTTAACAAACCGACCAACATCATGATAAAGGCGGCTATAATGCAGTAGTATAGTACAGGCCTTATTTGACTGATCTTTTTCCGGTATAGCAATGGAAATTTTTTATAAAGCAGCGCGTTAAACATTGTTTTCTTTTGCTCCTTAATGCTCACTCCCCAGGGCGATGTTCGTACCGGATGCACCACTATAGCACTCTCAACCTTTTTAATAGGTATATTGTTATGAATAAATTTAAACTCAAGGTCGCTGTCTTCGCGCCAGGCCATGCTAAACTGTTCATCAAAGCCACCTGCCTTTATCAATGCGTTTTTGGTACAGGCGCAGTTAGCCGTAATAAAATCGGCATTTTGTAAATGGGCGGTGTTCTGTTCAAAATCGGTAGGGCGTTTGCCAATAGGTACAATAGTTTTGCCGGTTAATGCTACATCCTGATTTGGGTTGCAGTGTTTAACCAGTTCGCGTAACCAATATGGGTCGGGCGTACAGTCGTCATCGGTAAAGGCAATGATTTTACCCCGCGCGTTAAGCCAGCCAAAGTTACGTGCCGCAGCAGGGCCTTTTTTGCCCGGCAGGTGCAGGTATCGTATTTGCGGGTATTCATACTCCGCCCAATTATTAACCACGTGCTTTGTTTGCTCATCGGGCCCATCGCTAACAACAATAATTTCATAAAGCCATTTATCAAACTTTTGCAGCATCAGCGCCTGCAAGCAGTTAATTAAGAGCTTCGGCCGCTGATACGTTGGAATCACTATAGATACTGTTACCATTTCCACTTTCTTTTTCTATTACAAATGATCCTATAATTAATGCATCAAAAGGCGACGACCAAAAGCATTCCACAGCATCGCGCGGTGTACATACAATTGGTTTACCTAGTGTATTAAAAGAGGTATTTACCAAAACAGGTACACCGGTTTTGCGCTCAAATGCTTTTAGCAGGTCGTAATAATCTTTGTGCTGTTGTTCGTTAATGGTTTGGATACGGGCGGTGCCATCAGTGTGCCTTACCGCCGGTATCTTATCTGCCTTATCCTCTTTTACATCGTAAATAAAGAGCATAAATGGCGAGTATTCTGCATTGTTGAACCACTCATGGGCCTTTTCCTGCAAAACTACAGGAGCTACCGGCCTGAAGTCTTCACGGTCCTTCACCTCGTTAAGCCTTGCCTGCATGGCAGGGTTAATGGGGGAGGCCAGGATAGAACGGCTACCCAGTGCACGTGGGCCAAACTCCATACGGCCCTGGTACCATCCAATAATTTTATCCTGGGCCAGTATGTCGGCTGTTTCTTCGGCAATGTTTTCCAGTTTGCGGTAAGGTACTTTCCACAGTTTTAACTGTTTTTCTATTTCAGCATCTGTGTATTGAGGGCCCCAATAGCAATGGTCCATAACAAAAGTTTTTTCGTCGCTTTTACGTTCTTGTGCATCAACCCAAAGCGCTGCACCTAACGCAGTACCATCATCGCCGGATGCAGGCTGTACCCATATGTTTTTGAAGAATCCTTTATCGCGGATGCGGGCGTTGGCTACGCAATTAAGGGCTACACCACCGGCAAGGCATAGGTTATCTTCGCCAGTTTCCTGTTGCAGCCAGCCGGTTAGCTCGAGCATGGCTTCTTCAAGCACCAACTGTAATGAATGCGCTATATTGAAATGAAAGGCAGTAAACTCTTCGTGACGCAGGCGTTTAGGGCCAAAGCGTCCGGTAAGGTTTTGATTATTGATGGTATACTGACCGTTACTGCCAATATGCACTATATCTCTAAAATCATTTACAAACTCGGGCTTGCCATATGATGCAAGCGCCATTACTTTATATTCGTCTGATGAATGAAGGAAACCAAGATGAGTGGTTACATCTTCATAAAGCAGCCCTAATGAATGGGGCATATTCACCTGGCCTATTCTATCCAGTTGTTGCCCATGCCCAATATTATAGGTAGTGGTAGCTTGCTCGCCGCGGCCATCCACCGTCATTACCGCCGCGGTTTTAAACGGCGAACAGTTGAATGCGCTGGCCGCATGGGCTATATGGTGTTCTACAAAATGCCATTTTTCGCGCCCGATGTTGCAGCCTATAAAGCGTTGTTGCAAATGATGAGGCCAGCCATCTCTTAACTGGCCGGGCGCGTTGATGATCGATGATAAAAATAAGGGCTCCCACGGGTTGGCAAACTCGGTATTCAAATGCGACTGCCCCTCTTCAAACGGAATTTCGATAGTTTCTTTGCCGCGATGTTTTTCACCAATAATTAGGTAAGGATCAAACGAATAAGCTATATGATCAACATCGTTAATGTGTATACCGGCTATCTTTAAACAATAATCGATAGCGTGAAACGGCAGTTCCCAGGTTGAAAAAGGCACAGGGCGCTTACCGTGTTTAAAATGAGTAAAACGTTCTTCTTCTGTCGCGGCAAGCAAAATGCCGTCTTTTACTATACATGCAGCCGAGTCGTGAAAGGCCGCGTTGATTCCTAATGTATACATGTGTAACGGTTATAAATCAATAATTAATTAATAAATTGTTGCCGAGGATCTGCTTTGATTAGATATTGATTAGATATTGATAGTGTATTATATACGCAACCCTTATAAAACGCCGGCAGTTAATTATAGTTTTAAGAAATATATTATTTATTTGATTAATAATTATTAGGGTAAAATGGCAATTAATCAAGGTGCCGCACACACTTTTTGGAAATAATAATCGGGGCTAAACGTTATTAGCACTTACATGAAGATTATTTGCTTAGGGGTTTTGATGTTGTTGCTCATGGCAACTACAAGTTGTGGCGTAATAAAGTCGGTAGGTAAAAACCCGCAGGGTGAAGCGCTTACACGTTTAGATACTTTACCTAATTTTAAAAACGGCGCTTTCGAAAATTTAGCCGAAGGTGCCGATACTACGGTTAAGCGCAACAAGTTTCTTTTGTTACTACACAATCTTTCAAAAGTAACCCGCCCGGAGGCTCCGCTGCCATGGGTAAAAACCAACCTCCAAACATTGTCTGCACCTGCGCCCACGGTAGTATGGTTTGGGCATTCGTCGTTACTTATAAAAAGTAAGCAGGGTAACATTCTTATAGATCCTATATTTAGCAATCATGCGGGTCCAATACCAGGACTGGTTAAGGCATTTAACGGTACAACAAATTATCATGTAAAAGATCTGCCGCCAATAGATGTGCTGATCATATCTCACGATCATTATGATCACCTGGATTATGGTACCCTTAAAAAGCTGAAAGACCTTATTAAATTGGCCGTGGTACCTAAAGGAGTGGGGTCTGACCTGGTGTATTGGGGCTTCGATCCTAAAAAGATCATCGAACTAAATTGGGAGCAATCTACAACGCTACCCGGTGGCCTCAAAATTACGGCAACACCGGCGCAACACCGAAGTAATCGTACCTACAAAAGCGTAAATAAAACGCTTTGGGCATCTTACGTGATACAAGCCGGTGATTACCGCATATTTTACAGCGGCGATAGCGGTTATGGAGCACACTTTAAACAAATAGGCCAACAATACGGCCCGTTCGATCTCGCGCTGATGGAATGCGGGCAATATAGCCCTAACTGGCCCTGGGCACATTTATGGTTTGGCCAAACTGCACAGGCTGCAATCGATCTGCAGGCACACATGCTGCAACCTGTTCACTGGGCGAAGTTTGAAGCAGCTGACCATACCTGGAATGAATCTATTAAACAACTATTACCGGCAGCAAAAAAGTTGGGGATACCGGTAAACGTTCCGCGCATTGGCGAGCCTTACACCTTGGGCAACGCACCTAAAACTACCGTGTGGTGGGATTTTGATTAATAAGACACTATGGCTGCCTAAATTATGCCGGCTTTTGTTTAAGTGTTATCACTGCAATCTCCGGCCACATCCCAATACGCCCTTTAAGCCCCAGGAAGCCAAAGCCACGGTTTACGTAAAGGTATTTCCCTGCCTGCTCATAAAGCCCCGCCCATTGCTTATAAACATATTTAATTGGGCTCCATTTAAAACCAAAAATCTCAATACCAAACTGCATACCATGGGTGTGGCCCGCAAGTGTTAAATGAATATGCTGGTGATGGCCAAGTGTTACCGCATCCCAATGAGAAGGGTCGTGCGACATCAGGATGTTAAAACTATTTTCAGGTAATCCGGCTGCTGCCTTTTCAAGGTCCCCGTATTTGTGGAAGCCGCCCTTACCCCAATTTTCTACACCTATTAAATTAATGGCCTGCCCGTCCTTCTTAATACTAATAGCTTGGTTCAATAATAAATTAAAGCCAATATCGCCATGCACTTGTTTTAAACGGCTAAGGTTATCCCGTTTTGCTGTTTCGCTTTCCCATTTTATATAGTCGCCATAATCATGGTTGCCCAATACAGAAAATTTCCCGTAATGTGCCTTTAACTTTGAAAATGCAGGGATCCACCTGTCCATTTCAGATGCTTTATTGTTAACCAGGTCGCCTGTAAACAAAATAAGGTCGCTGGCTTGGGCATTTACCATTCTAAGCCCCTTTTGCACACCTTCATCGCTGCTAAAACTACCGGCGTGGATATCAGACAACTGGGTTATGGTAAAGTTATCAAACGCCTCAGGAAGATCCGGCAGGTACAAGGTTTCGCGGCGTACGCGATAAAAATGCCTGCCACGGGTAATACCAAATAATACAACCAAAAATATTACCCCTGCTAAAGCAGCGGTAAGTTCACTAACCCATAATGCCCGTGGCGGAAAGCCCCTGAAAAGGCGCGTAAGATCTTCTATAACTAATATGGGGAACGAGAACAAGCGGGGAACAAAAGTTAGCAGCATAAACGCCATTAACCCGGTGATAATGAGTTGGTCTATTTTACCACCCCGTGGTAAAAACACTAAAGACACTATTCCTATTACCAGGATAATGTCTATTGAACGGTAAGCCAGGTGGATTAAAGGGTTTGCAGTAAGTGTTTCTACAACCTGG
Source organism: Bacteroidota bacterium (assembly GCA_040389205.1). Taxonomy (GTDB): domain Bacteria; phylum Bacteroidota; class Bacteroidia; order Sphingobacteriales; family Sphingobacteriaceae; genus Mucilaginibacter. The sequence continues at coordinate 322,814 of JAZKAL010000004.1, read as the reverse complement.
AAAAAATAGATATTGGTTATAAACCAAAGTAACAGTACAAGAAGAAGTCGTTTTGCCATAATTATGATGACGAACAATATTGCCGAACATTTTATCAGAAAAATTTAATGAGGGTTGTATGACAAAGCTCGTGGGGGATGAGTAATATTATTTATAGCATTCCCGGTAACGGAGCAATTAATGATTATTAATTACTTTGGTGTGGTTATTATTTTATAACCATACCCTTACCGGCTTGTAGCAGTTCCTGGGTGATAGCCCTTGTGTACACCTTAATCTCTTCCTGGAACGCGCTAACCGATGCACCGCTACGTATTTCTTCAAGGCGCTTTTCCCAGGCACCTGTTAATTCGGCCTGAGAGATGCGGTGATTTTTTACCACGTTATAAACAGACAGGCCGGTTGGTGTAGGCACCAGGTTCTTCTTTTCGCGGGCTATGTAATCACGCTTTAATAGGGTTTCTATGATGGCTGCACGTGTGGCAGGTGTGCCAAGTCCGCTGTCTTTCATAGCCTGTCTTAATTCTTCATCGTCTATCTCCTTACCTGCGGTTTCCAGCGCCTTTAGCAGGCTGGCTTCGTTATAAAGTGGTTTGGGTTTGGTTTGCTTCTCCAGTATGTCTTTAGCCGTTACGTGTAATATTTCGCCTTGTTTAACGGCGGGGAGAGTTGCATTTTCCTCGTCCTTTTTTTCTTCGTCTTTATCATTAAATACCGCCCGCCAACCAGCGGTTTGTATAACTGTACCACTGGCCAGAAACTTTGTACCCGATAGTATGGTGATCTTCGTGATCTCCTTTATACAGTCGGTATGAAAAGCTTCCAGCATGCGCCCGGCAACCATATCGTATATGGCCTGCTGGTCGGCAGTAAGGTGGTTGGGTTTTTCGCCGGTTGGTAATATCGCGTGGTGGTCGGTAACTTTTTTGGCGTTTACACTCCGTTTATTAAGCTTTGCCGAGGTGAGTACGGTGGCTTGCTTGCCAAATTCATCATGCCCTGTAAACCCTGCTATTAGTTGGGGTACGCCTGCAAACACATCATCGCCAATGTAACGGCTGCCCGTACGCGGGTAGGTTACAAGCTTGTTCTCGTAAAGGTTTTGCAGTAGAGTGAGGGTTTGGTCGGCAGTAAAGCCTTTGCGCTTGTTGGCTTCCTGCTGCAAGCTGCTCAGGTCGTGCAGTAATGGTGGCGGTTCTTTACGTGGTTTTGCTTCTACACTTTCAATTGTGCAGGTCTGTTCTACCAGTTGTAGCACAGCTTCGGCTTCTTCTTTTGTTTTAAAGTTGGTTTCAGATACCGCCTTGAATATCTGCCCATCCTTATCGGGCTGTATAACTACCTGGTAAAAGTTTTGCGGCACAAAGTTCTTATGTTCGATGTACCGTGCGCAGATCATGGCTAGCGTAGGTGTTTGCACGCGGCCGAGCGACAGCACCGACCGTGTACCAGCCGATAAACTTAAAGCCTGTGTAGCATTCATGCCCACCAACCAATCAGACTGCGACCTGCAATGGGCCGAGTTGAATAGCGAGTCGTAATCGGTGCCGGGCTTTAAATTCCTAAACCCATCTTTAATGGCGGCATCTGTTTGCGACGAGATCCAGAGGCGTTTAAATGGTTTTTTACATTTAAGGTAATAGTATATGTAACGGAAGATGAGTTCACCCTCGCGCCCGGCATCTGTCGCCACGATAATTTCGGTCGCTTCATCAAACAAGGCTTTTATAATAGCCAGCTGCTTTTTAACTCCCGGGTCATCCACCAGGCCATCTTTAGTTTTAACCTTACGAATAGCTAATTTGAATTTTTGCGGCAACATCGGCAGGTTTTGTACATTCCACCCGTAAAAGCCATATTCTTGCGGTGCTGCAAGTTGCAGCAGGTGCCCAAACGCCCATGTAAAGGTATAACCCTTGCCTTCAATATAGCCGTCTTTTTTAGTGGTAGCGCCAAACACTTTAGCTATCTCGCGCCCTACCGAAGGCTTTTCGGCTATGATAACTTTCATTAAGCCGGGAAGTTTTGCTTAGCCAGCCGGCCAATTATCTCGTTACGGGTTTTATTTTCTATCCTCATTAAAAATTCTACCGGCCCACCTTCTGCACCACAGCCAAAACATTTAAACATATTGGTGTGAGGGATGATCATTAAAGAGGTAGTTTCATCGGTATGAAAAGGGCAACGGCCTTTTAAAGCTTTACGGCTTTGTAGCAGCAGCACATGTTTTTTGGCAATATCTACCAGGTTTAGTTCTTCGGTCATGTAAAAAAGAAATATAACCCTCAAAGGTAACGAAACTCTTGCGGCACGAAATGAATGTGGAAAAATCGACAGCGAGTTTATAATGGTTCATTATACGTAATACTCCCGCAATCTCTTTTAATTCACAAATACGAATAGTAAAGCTATATTACTACTTTTGTAACGATGATTGAGCTGAACGAATATGAATGTGAAATGCTGGACGCTGTTTTGGAGGCCTTTGGCATCCCCGACAGTTTAACCAGGAACCAGCTGCTTGAATTGTTTGACCAGGATGAGGCAACGGCTTTTGCCCTGGTGCAAATATTAACCCGCGAGGGCCTTATTGCCGTAACCGGTAAACATGGCGACTACGATCTTCCGGAAAAACTAGTGTTAAAGCCAAAGGGCGATAAGTTTCTTAAGGCCGGCGGGTTTGTAAAGAGATACAAGACAGAGCAGGAAAAGCCTGTTGAGGTAAACGGCACACTTTCTAAACTACAGCAGCAAAATATGAAGCTGCAAAACGAAAAGTTGATGCATCAATCGCAACTTAGGGAGATTACCAAAAACGCAGAAAAGCGCCAATATATACTATTGGCGCTGATAGTTGTTGCATTAATTATCGGTTATTTTATTGGCCATGCCGTTGGTGCACATGCCGGCAAATAAGCCTTTACACCAGGTCTTTTATCTCTGTTTTGAGCTTCTTCTTGGCCTTCTTTTTTAGGTAATCCTGGGCATGTTCTTTAAGTTCGGCAGCTGCGGCACGTATCTCGTTTTGCTTGCGGATATAGAGGTAAGTTATCGCCCCGGCAAACATTGCGCCTATTGCTAAACCGGCTACTAATAAGCCGCTATTGTCATTTTTTTTGAATGGGTTTTTCATATCAAATTCCTTTTAAATGGATGTTATTTAATTACCATCCGGTTATTGATACAACTACTTTAACAGCTTTTTTGTTTACAGCTCCGTTAATTTCCTTGTAACTTCAGTTTTTTAAATAAGCTTACTATTTCTTTAGTAATTACCTCGTAGCCTTTATCAGAAAGGTGCAGCCCGTCAAAGGTCATATCTTGTGCTGCAACCGGGTAGGGGTAATCATCTACAGCCGGGTTAAAGGGAACGCCAATGGATTTTGGGAATTCGTAATTTTTATAATTCCCTGCCGTGTCCTTTAACCTTTTAAACTTCACAGTATTTTTGATGCTTAAAGCTTTGTTGTGATACAAGTCAACCACAGGTATATGCTCATATTTGCCAATAGCCAAAATAGCGTTTGCGCATAGTTCTAACGACTGGCCATTTTTATCTTTGTAACTGCCGTAAGCATTGTTATTTGGGTCGTTTATGTAAACAAAATCATTTCGCTGCATAGGCGTAATCAATACTATTTTAGCAGTAGGGTTGAGGCTGCGGATCTTGATGATGATCTTACGATAAGCGCCTGATGAAGTGCCAATGCCCGTATCATTTACATAATCTCTAAGAGTACCTGCCGGGATGCCTGCCCACCAATCGTTAGTCCCAAGGAAAACGGTATAAACATCAGCCTTGATAAGGCCCAGGTTCTCAATTTCGCGGCCAATGCCTTGCGCCGTCCATCCGTTATGGCCCTGGTTAATGTATTTAATATTTGGTAAAGCTTCGGTAACGCCGGTTAAATATCCTTTAGTAACCCGGTTTTTCGTTTCATCGGCATGGTCGTTCAGGTAGGTGATAGAATCGCCTATGGCTACCCAGGTAACTTCATTTTGAGTAGTAAGCGACAACAGCGGGATGGCTATAATATCAAAAGAGCCAACTTTTTTAAAAAAGTTATTTTACCGGTTTTCATAATTACGTAATTGGTTTTGCCAAAGTAATAAATATTGGCAGATAACTGTGTTGTACAATTCCCCAAACCACTAAATCAAAAAAAGCCACTCCTAAAAGTGGCTTTCGCGTTGATATATGATAGACTTATAAAATAAGGTGCGTTATCCGGATATTGCCAATAAATAATCCATGCTAAGGGCGTTTGATGCAAGCTGGTGGTTATTATCGTAAGGTTTGCCTGCCAGGCGGATCTGCTGATCTTGGGCTATGCCCCGCAATTGTACCGTTTGTTTATCGGTACCCATTTCAATGTCATCTATCATGCTGTAGGCATATTCAGATATCAGCATATCGTTGTTTAATTCTTTCGTTTTTGCTTGCAGCCTTGCCGCGATATTAACCGGCAGCCCCATTACGGAAAGTTGTGCGGGTCCCTCTAATCCAAACTCACCAACAAAAACGCGGCCTGCATGCAAGCCAACGCCAATTTTTAATGGCCCGCCATGGAAAGGCACTGCATAGGCCTCGTTAAACAGGTTAACCGTTTGAAACATGGTTTTAGCAGCCTGGTAGGCATTGTTCACAGCCTCTTTAAGGGTGGTTTGCAAACCAAATACGGCGTAGAGGTTGTCGCCGGCTATTTCTACTACCTTGCCTTGCAAATTTTTTACAATTTGGTTAAATGCGGTGAACAAGCGGCGTACAACCGTAATAACTGCTTGTTCCGGCTGTGATTCCATTAAGCCGGTAAAGTTGCGGATATCAAGGAAGAGTATCGCAAGCTCGCGTTCCTCATCGGGTGCGGATTGGTGTATGGCGGGGCATGTATTTAATGATAAGTAAGTGTTTTGCATAGCGTTTAGTTTGGTGTTATACCATTGTAGACGCAAACCTCAGCAAAACATTTTAAATAAAATTGCGATTTTATTTTCCTGAGATAGGGGTGACAGCAATTGTATGTTTGGATGACAAAGACGCATACTTACACAATAACGTTTACACTATACATTAATAAAAATTGATAATGATTAACTAGAGTAAACTTATTTCAGGGAATTATAGGTGTAAAAAAACAGGGTGTCCCATTCTGTCCCGTTTTTTAACAAGTGGGACACCCCTCTTTAAAAACATAAGTATTTTATATACAGATATTAATGTAACTTACTACAAGTGTTAATTGAAATAAGTTACTATTTTAATAAAACGCAATTACTTGATTATTAATTGTTTAAGAAAAGCAAAACGCAGTGTCATAAAAAGTGGGACACCCGGTACAAAAAGCATGATAAATATTATGCGTGCATAGTATTAGGCTTCGATCAAAATGCCTAATTTTACCGCAACCAATTATATACCATGAATAAAGTTGTGAGCGGCGCCGACGAGGCCATACGCGATATTGAAGACGGCAGTACGCTAATGCTGGGCGGTTTCGGCATGTGCGGCCTTCCCGAAAAGTGCATCCTGGCCCTGGTTAAAAAGGGCGTAAAAGATCTGACCTGTATCTCTAATAATGCCGGGGTTGATGATTTTGGCATCGGCCTATTATTACACCAGCACCAGGTAAAAAAGATGATCTCATCATACGTAGGCGAGAACGCCGAGTTTGAACGCCAGCTGCTTAGCGGCGAACTGGAGGTGGAACTTATTCCGCAGGGTACACTGGCTACCCGCTGTATGGCGGCAGGTTACGGTATGCCCGCTATATTTACACCGGCCGGCATCGGTACCGAAGTTGCCGAAGGCAAGGAAGTGCGTAATTTTAACGGAAAAGATTACCTGATGGAAATGGCCTTTGATGCCGATTTTGCCATTGTAAAAGCCTGGAAGGGGGATAGGCTGGGTAACCTGGTTTATCGCTCTACAGCCCGTAACTTTAACCCTGTTATGGCCATGGCAGGCAAAATAACAATCGCCGAAGTAGAAGAACTGGTAGAGCCTGGCGAACTTGATCCGGATAACATCCACACCCCCGGCATTTATGTGCACCGCATTTTCCAGGGAGAGAACTACGAGAAGCGGATAGAACAAAGAACGGTGAGGAAGCGCAACGAGTTGTAAAACATAACTAATAACCCACGCGTCATTGCGAGGTACGAAGCAATCTCTTTGCTTTACAGAGCGGACTTGCCTATGTAGAGATTGCTTCGTACCTCGCAATGACGGTTTTAATCATATAAAATGCTTGACAAAACTGGTATAGCTAAGCGAATAGCTAAAGAAATAAAAGACGGTTACTATGTTAACCTCGGCATCGGCATCCCAACGCTGGTTGCCAACTACATTCCCGATGACGTGGATGTGATATTGCAATCAGAGAACGGTTTATTGGGTATGGGGCCGTTTCCGTTCGAAGGTGAGGAAGATGCCGATACTATTAACGCGGGTAAGCAAACTATTACCAAGCTGCCCGGCTCGGCGGTATTTGATTCGGCCATGAGTTTTGGGATGATCAGGGCCAAAAAGGTGAACCTAACCATCCTTGGCGCTATGGAAGTATCAGAGAATGGCGATATAGCCAACTGGAAAATTCCGGGCAAAATGGTAAAGGGCATGGGCGGCGCTATGGATCTGGTGGCATCCGCAGAAAATATTATTGTAGCCATGCAACATGTAAACAAGGCCGGCGAATCAAAATTACTGCCTAATTGCACCCTGCCGTTAACCGGCATCAACTGCGTTAAAAAAATAGTTACCGAACTGGCCGTGCTTGATGTACTGCCCGAAGGTGGTTTCAGGCTGTTAGAACGCGCACCGGGAGTTACCGTTGAAGAGATAAAAGCCGCGACAGCGGGTAAACTAATCTTTGATGGCGATGTGCCGGAGATGGTGATATAATTGCGAGGGAAATTTCGAATGTCCAATATCGAATTTATAACTTCATTATTTGATATTGGACATTCGGTGTTCAATATTAGTTAAGAACCCTTTATATTTACCGCTATGAACCACCTGATAGCACCTTCTATATTATCTGCCGATTTTGCAAACCTGCAGCGCGATGTTGAAATGATAAATAACAGCGAAGCCGACTGGTTTCATGTGGATATAATGGATGGTATGTTTGTGCCAAATATTTCATTTGGTTTTCCTATAGTAAAGGCTACCAAGCAGCACGCAACCAAACCGCTGGATGTGCACCTGATGATAGTAGACCCCGACCGTTACCTGAAAGAGTTTGTAGAAGCAGGTGCAGATAGCATTACCGTACATTACGAGGCCTGCCCGCATTTGCACCGCACCGTGCAGGCTATAAAACAATTGGGCTGCAGGGCAGGGGTTGCCATTAACCCGGCCACGCCGACTGTGCTACTTAAAGATATTATTGCCGACCTGGATATGGTTTTGGTAATGTCGGTAAATCCCGGCTTTGGCGCGCAAAAGTTTATTGAGCATACCTATACTAAACTTGCCGAAGTTAAAGCCATGAGCGCAAACACCAATCCCAACTTATATATAGAAGTTGACGGGGGCGTAGGTAACCAAAACATCGCGAAGCTGATAGCGGCTGGTGCCAACTTTTTTGTGGCGGGTAATTCGGTGTTTTCGGCAGAGGATCCTTCGAAGGCTATATCCATGTTAAAACATCCATAATTATCAATCTGATAATTATCGCATCCAAATATCACCTTATCGTTATATTATACTACTTTTTTATAAAATTATAAAAAATAGTCTATTAAAGTTGTCGAATTTATTATCTTCGGCCTTCCTAAATATAAAGTTGATAATTAGTTATTAGTCAAATATATAGTTTAACCATTATTATGAAACACAATTTCGGTGCCGGCCCCGGCATATTACCTCACGAAGTTTTAAAACAGGCTGCAGAAGCAGTAATTGATTTTAACGGAACCGGTCTATCCCTGCTTGAGATTTCGCACCGTTCGCCGGAATTTGAAGCTGTTTTAAATGAGGCCGTAAGCTTAGTTAAAGAACTTTTCGGCGTGCCGGAGGGTTACTCTGTTTTATTTTTACAAGGTGGTGCAAGTACCCAGTTTGCACTGGCACCATACAACCTTTTACCGGAGGGTGGCAAAGCTGCTTACCTGGAGAGTGGCGTATGGGCAAATAAAGCTTTAAAAGAAGCGAAATTTTTTGGCGATGTTGAAGTTGTTGCTACTTCAAAAGAAAGCAACTTTACTTATATCCCTAAAGATTACACCATCTCTGCGGATGCTGCTTACTTCCATATTACATCAAACAATACCATTTACGGTACGCAGATGCAGGAGTTTCCTAAATCGCCGATCCCGTTGGTTTGCGATATGTCGTCAGATATCTTTAGCCGTACGGTTAACGTAGCCGATTTTGGTTTGATATACGCAGGCGCTCAAAAAAACATGGGCCCTGCAGGTGTTACATTAGTAATTGTTAAGGATGACCTTTTGGGTAAAACAGGCCGCAAGATACCAGCCATGTTTAACTACCAGGTACAAATAGAAGGTGGTTCGATGTATAACACGCCTCCTTGTTTCGCCATCTACGTATCTATGCTTACCCTTAAATGGTTAAAGGCAAAAGGTGGTGTACCGGCTATTGAGACAGAGAATAACGAGAAGGCAAAAGCATTGTATGCCGAAATTGACCGCAACCCGTTATTTAAAGCTGTTGCTGTAGAAGAAGACCGTTCGCGCATGAACGTTTGTTTTGTTGCCGAAAACCCTGAGCACGAAAAACCATTCCTTAAACTTTGCGACGAAAAAGGCATTGTTGGCTTAAAAGGCCACAGGAGTGTTGGCGGTTTCCGCGCTTCAATTTACAATGCATTGCCAATAAGCAGCATTAACGTGCTGATTGAAACTATGCAGGAATTTGCTGAGAAAAATAAATAGGTTGGTTATTAGTTCACTGGTTCATTTGTTTATCAGTAACAAAGTACACCAATGAACTAATGAGCAAATGAACTAATGAACATATAAAATCATGATCAAAATATTAGCTAACGACGGTATCGACCCGATAGGCAAAAAAATGCTGGAAGATGCCGGGTTCTTTGTAGAAACCAATAATATACCGCAGGATGAATTGCCTGTGCGTTTACAGGAATTTGACGCCATAACTGTACGTAGTGCCACCAAAGTACGTGCTGCCTTAATTGATGCCTGCCCTAACCTTAAGCTTATTGGCCGCGGTGGTGTAGGTGTTGATAATATTGATGTAGATTATGCCAAAAGCAAAGGCATTGGCGTGTACAATACACCTGCTTCATCATCACTATCAGTTGCAGAACTGGTATTTGCGCAACTGTTTACAGGTGTACGTTTCTTGCACGATAGTAACCGCAAAATGCCTGTTGATGGCGCCACCAAATTTAACGACCTGAAAAAAGCTTATGCCAAAGGCGTTGAGCTTCGCGGCAAAACCTTGGGTATTGTAGGTTTCGGTCGTATTGGCCGCGAGGTTGCAAAAATCGCGATAGGCGTTGGCATGGATGTGATCGCTTATGATCTGTTTGAGTTTAACCCCGAAGTTGAAATTGTTTTAGGTAGCGGCGGTACAAAAGTGAACGTTGCCGTTAAAGCAGCTACACTTGACGAGATCATTAAAACCGCAGATTTTATTACCCTTCATACGCCGTTCATCGACAAAGCACTGATTGGTGCAGAGGAATTAGCGCAGATGAAAAAAGGTGTACAACTGATCAATATCTCACGTGGTGGATTGATAGATGAGCTGGCATTAATTGATGCCTTAAACAGCGGCCAGGTAGCTTACGCGGCGTTAGACGTGTTTGATAACGAACCAACCCCTCGCCAGGAGATCCTTTCTCATTCAAAAATTTCATTAACCCCGCACATAGGCGCCGCCACAAACGAAGCCCAGGAGCGTATAGGTGTTGAACTTGCCAGTTTAATTATTGGTCATTTTAATAAGTAATTTAATCATCCTGAGCTTTACAAAAGCTATGTAACAGAAAGGCCTTTTGCTGTTCGCAAAAGGCCTTTCTGTTTATAATCCGCGTAGTACTATTTGTCCATTCCACCAGTTAGTGGTTCAGTTGCAGGCGAATTATTTATCAGGATCATTAGTTGAAACATCTCATCTACATTGGCATATTGGTCTTTATCCATTAAAAAGCTTTTTTGGCCCTTAAATGGTGTGCCTGTGGCTGCTAGATTAAATAGCACAGCTTTACCACTGTTGGCATATACATTCAGCAGGTCGCCATCAGTAAAGCTGCCGGTAAAATAATCGTAAGTATTGGCTACGTGTTTGTACTTATTGCCTGTATTGGTGGTATCACTTTTACCTTTGGGCATCATGATATAACCTCCGTTGTAAACCATCAATGCCGAGCAGATGCCTTTAACTGCTCCCGAACGTTTTAGGAGCGATGCAAAGCGGATGTCGTTCGGCTGGTCGGTTTGTTTTACGTGGAAGCCGCCAAAAAGGCCCACCAATTTTTCGTTTTCCAGGTGATAGCGTTTTTTATAGATGTTAAAATTTTCCAGCATTACGCTATCGCGGCGGGTATCAGCAGCTTTTTTAAGGGCGATATTCAGCATCTCATAGGTGTTACGCATCAGGAAATCGGCATCATCAAACCGTGGGCCTAAAGTTTTTTGATAATTAGCGATATCTGCTTTGTAGATGGGATAGAGCCTTACTATTTCGGCGGCAAGTTCTTTACCAATGCCTTTTTCGCTGTCGAGTTTGCTCAAAGCCTGGCCAACAGTAGTTTTGGCATTATCGCTGGTAAATATCCTGGTTTGCAAATATTGTATAGCTTTACGATAGCCATGCTCAATATCAACCGGCAAAATCACTATCTTCCGGTTATCGGGCAAGGTTTTATTAAGCTTGTATAGCTTTTTAAATAGCTCATGAACGCTTTTATTATAATAATAAGTGCCGTTGTATTTTTGAAAAGCGGAGGTATAAGTGGAGTCGTTACCGGTTTTCAGGTAATCATTCAGAATGATACCATCAAGGTAACCAAGCTCCATAAACAGGTACTTTACACCGGCTTTTTGCCGCAAATAATTTACCAGGTCATACTGAATGTCGTAAGAATAAGCTATGCCGTGCCCCTCACCAATCATAAAGAGCTGGTTTTTTAGCACTTCGGGCGTAAATACCCGGTCCATATTTTTAAACCCTTTATCATCCCAGGTAGCTGAGTTTTTTGCAAGGTATGCGGCTTTGTTGTTCTGGGCAGATCCAATGGCGGTATTCAATAAAAATACCACTACAAGTAAAACTTTGGTGCTCATTTAAATTATGATGTTTTTATGCAAGACTGTCAATCCAGGCAAAAAGTTGCATCGGCACAATATTATTTATTGCAGGGATAAGTGGCTTAGTTTATAGCGCGTTCACCAAAACTAAAGCTTATTGAACCATCCCTTGCGCCAAAAAATAAGCACCTGGAACGCGCCGATCAAAAACATGCCCGCTAAGGCATATACATACCCATGCTGTACATATAACTCAGGCATGTTATCTTTTATAAGATGCCCGTGGCTGTCCTCGCGGCTAAAGTTCATGCCGTAGATACCGGCAATAAAAGTGAGCGGGATGAAAATTACGGAGATAATGGTGAGAACCTTCATGATCTCGTTCATACGGTTGCTTACCATACTCAGGTAAAGATCTATAATGCTGCTGGTTACCTCTTTATAACTCTCTATCATATCCATCGCCTGGATGCAATGGTCGTAGGCATCACGCAAGAAAAGCTTGGTTTCTTTAGTTATCTCCGGGCTTTCGCTGCGGATCATATCATTTATTTTGTCGCGCTCGGGCCAGCATGAACGACGAATGATAATTAGCGTGCGCTTTAGATGCTGTGCATCAAACATGATGCTTTTATCCGGGCTCTGATAAAGCTTTTCCTCCGTTTCATCAACCATGTCGCCAATTTTAGATAGCAACACAAAGTAATTGTCGAGGATGGTATCCGTTAAGGCATAAAATATATAGCCCGGGCCTGCGGTACGTATTACGCCTTTGCCGGCTTTTAACCTTGCAGTAACAACTTCAAAATAATCCAGGTGGCTTTCCTCAAAGCTTATTATGATATTATCTTTTACAATGCCGCTAAACTGGCAGTTTACCAATTCATCCTGCTTGTCAAAATAAATTATGCGGCTGGTGCCAAATACGTAGCCATCATACTCGTCAAACTTAGGGCGCTGGTGGGTATTTACCACATCCTCTAATACCAATTGATTAATACCCATAAAAGTGCCCAAGTCTTCTATAAGCCCGGCATCGCCAATGCCATTAATTTTTATCCAGTGGGTATGGTCGGTACATTTTGCAATTTGCTTGGTAATGGTTTCAATGTCCTTACCCTTGCTGGTTTGCAGGTCGTTCTCGTTAAAAGAATATATGGTGATGTGCGGCGTGAGCGCATCATCAGGTATTATAATACTACCGGGGCGCGCACCCACATTAAGATTGCGCTTTTTATGTTTATAGTGTACACGCCTGCTATAACTGCCCATTTATAAATAGTTTAAAGCCTGTGGCCCCTGGTTAAACAGCAGGTCTACAATGCTTAAGTTGTGCAAAAAGCCCTGCCGCTCTTCAAAAACCTGAAAATATGGCTTTTGTTGTGCATGGTCTGCATTTTTACCGTTTAAGGTAGTACGCAGATCAGTAAGGTTAGGGTAGGTGGCTTCATAGGTATCGGTAACCTGTATGTCCATCTTTATTTTAAGCAGGCGCAGCAAAAGTTCAAGCAGGTCGCGGTTATAATCAAACAGGTATTTTGTTTGCTTTTCGTAAAAAGGCGCAAAATCATCCTCGTAATATTCAAAATAGGCCGAGCTGCGGTAGCAGGTTTGCAAGCCCATCCAATGCGCGCGCTGCCACCTAAAATCGTAGCTTATTTTAACGTCTTTAATTATGGTGTGATTTTTTGACCCTTTAATAACAGGAACGGTAAGCACCTGCCTGCCATCGGGCGAGTAGATGTTTGCCCGGTTACGGTAGGTCTGTTTGGGGAAGTGTTCCTCCCGCTCAAATACTACATCGGGCTTGTATGCCACAAGATTTGTAAAATAATCTACCGGGGGCAGGTAAAACATCGGCAAAACAGCACCGTTCTCAATCATATATATTTTTTATGTTTGTGGCAAAATTGGTAAAAATGTTAAGAAAAGCGGCTTTAAATACGGGTATATTTTTTTTATACCTGGTATCGTTGCTGCCTTTTTGGTTTTTATACGTCATAGCTGATGTTATCTTCCTGATCTTATACTACGTTATCCGTTACCGCAGGGATGTTGTCAGCACTAATCTCGCCAATTCTTTCCCTGACCGTAGCGAGGCCGAGCGCCATAAAATTGAACGCCGTTATTACCGCTACCTTGGCGATTTGATGGTAGAAACCATTAAAATGATAACCGTAAGCGAGACATCGTTACGTAAACGCATGAAGCCCACCAACCCCGAGCTGGTAGAACATTACTTTAGCCGGGGCCGCAGCATTATTGCCGCCGCCGGGCATTATTGTAACTGGGAAATGGCAGCCCTTGCATTTGGTTTGCTAACCCAGGAGAAACGCATTATTGTATACAAACCTTTAACCAACGAAATTTTTAACGGTTTATTTAATAAGGTAAGGGCACGTTTTGGCGCTATACTGGTTGCCATGAAGCAAACCCTGCGTACCATGATTGCCTTTAAAAACGACCTTACGTTTAGCGTACTGGTAAGCGACCAAACCCCCGTTAAGCATGAAATAAACTATTTTATAGATTTTTTAAACCAGCCAACCGCGGTTTTTCTGGGGATTGAAAAACTGGCCAAGATGATGGATGCTGTAGTGCTGTTTTATAGAATTGACAGGGTTAGACGCGGATACTACACCTACACCTTAGTGCCGCTTATTGAGGAGCCCAAAGAAACCATGGGGCACGAAATTACAGAGGCGCATGTGCACTACCTCGAAAAAATGATACAGGAAACGCCCCAATATTGGCTTTGGAGCCACCGCAGGTGGAAATTTAAGCCGGAGGATATAAATACATGACAGAAACACCAAAAGTTGCCGTAGTAATATTGAACTGGAACGGCATCAAATACCTTCGCGATTTTCTGCCATTTGTGCTGGCCTCTACCTGGCCTGATCTGGATATTGTGGTGGGCGATAACGGCTCGACCGATGGTTCATTAGAGTTTTTGCGCGCCGCTTACCCAGGTATTCGTATCATCGAAAATAAAGAGAACTTTGGTTTTACCGGTGGATACAACCGTGTGTTGGCACAGGTAGAGGCGGAGTACTATATCCTCCTGAATTCCGACGTTGAAGTACAACCAGGCTGGATTGAGCCGGTCATCTCTTTAATGCAAACCGACGACAAGATTGCCGCGGCTGCACCCAAGATAATGTCGTACGCGCAGAAAGATCACTTTGAGCACGCAGGGGCTGCAGGAGGCTTTATTGATAAATTTGGTTACCCTTTTTGCCGTGGGCGGATATTTTACGAGATAGAGGAGGATAAGGGCCAATACGACCAACCTGGCGAGATCTTTTGGGCATCGGGCGCGGCCATGTTCATTAAAAAGAAAAACTGGGATGAAGCAGGTGGTTTCGACGAGAGCTTTTTTGCCCACATGGAAGAGATAGACCTGTGCTGGCGATTGAAAAACATGGGCTATAAAGTGGTGTATTGCCCGCAATCGGTTATCTACCACGTTGGCGGCGGCACCTTAAATGCCGAAAACCCTTTTAAAACATACCTTAATTTCCGTAATAACCTGTTGCTGTTAAAAAACAATCTACCATTCTGGCGTGCCTTATGTACCATCAGCCTCAGGTTTTGGATGGATCTGCTGGCACTGGTGCGTTTCTTGATGGAAGGTAAACGTAAAGACGCCTGGGCAATTAGCCGTGCACATCAAAATTTTGTAAGGCGTTTGTTTCAATCAAAGGTTAAAAGCGAGGTTATTAAAAATTACCACAAGCAAATCTCAAACGAAAAATATCACCATGTTACAGGGGTTTACTCGCGCAGCCTGGTTTGGGATTTCTTTGTGAACAAGAAAACCAAGTTTACCGATCTGGACAAGAAAGATATAGCCTAGTAATCTTGCTATTCTAGATAGCCACGTCGCTATCGCTCCTGTCAATGACGAGCGGAGAAAGAAATGCGATATTACTGATCAGGCGCTATCGGGCCTGTGCCTGCATCAGGCAGGTCGGTATCTGTAGTGTCAGTAAGCGGTTCAGTGGGTTCTTCAGCAGCTGGCTTTTTCTTTTTCTTTTTAAATAGCTCTTCCTGGCTGTTAGTTAATCTCAGGTGCAGGTCGCGTTGCGGGAATGGTATCTCGATGCCTTCCTTGTCAAACGTAGCGTAAATATCTGTTAGTACATTACTTTTAAGAGATAGCCAGGTGCCAATATCTGCCGCCCAGAATAGCAGCCTGAAATCGACCGAACTTTCATTTAAATTATGTACAAATATTAGGGGAGCGGGATTATCCATTATTTCCTCGCGGTTACTTAGGATGTTGGTTAATATGCCCTTCACTTTCTCTATATCTGTACCGTAAGCAACGCCAATAATAAGCTCGATACGGCGATTGTTGTTGCTCAGCGTCCAGTTAATTACATGATGTGATATGAGGTCGCCGTTGGGAATAATTACCTCGGCGCCATCGCTGGTTGCTATTTTGCTGGAACGGATGCCAATTTCCATAATGGTGCCCGAGCGGCTATCCACCTCAATAATATCGCCTATCTGGATAGGTTTTTCAAACGCCAATATTAAACCCGATACCAGGTTGTTTACAATGTTTTGCAAACCAAAACCAATACCAATACCAAACGCACTGATGATGATAGTGATCTTATCCAGCGGGAAACCTGATGCAGCTACTGCCAGTAAAAAACCTACCGCAAATACACCAAGTTTAATAAGCAGGGTAGAGGTGCGGTTTTTCTTTTTTAGCACATCTATATCATTAGCGTGTTTGCCTGCAACTTCATACAGGTAGCTAATGATCCGCGCAGCTACAGATGATAGCCATATCACCGCTATGAATATGATGATGCTTTGGAAAGTAAAGCTGGTATTGGTGCCGCCAATGCTGCGGCTATCGGTCAGGAATTTGCCAAGCCAATCAAATACCGCGTCTTCAACACTCAGGTTTTGGAACAGCATAATTAGCCAAAGTACGCCTGCCATTATAGTTAAAATGCTCCTGAACTTATTCTGCAGCATTTTAAAATCGATAAATGAGCTTAAGCCATTACTGTTTTTGTTGGCTTCGAGTTGCAGGAAAAGGCTTTGCATAATTATTTGCACCAGATAATACATCCCCAGCGCCAGCCAAAGGTTGTAGATAATGGTAACCCCAACAATTTTAGCTAATGTAACCCGGCCAAATACATTAAATAAGAATGATATAACCTGCAAACCAATAAAGATTTTAAGAATAGGTTTGGTATAAGGCAGGTAATCATCCGGCGATTTGTTAACCTTTTGCAAAAAGTAATAGCTTACTATGGCGGTAATGGCCGATAGTATCAGCACAATTATCCTATCGGTGTTTGATACCTCTACGAACAGGTTGCTAAAACTATAAACTATTACCAGGCAGTACATGATGCGCAGGTATTTATATAATTCTTGCGGGCATGTTTTCTTAACAATATAAAGTATAGCGGTTATCAATACTACAAAAAACAACTCCAAAACTACTACCGGCGGGTGGTCGTAAAAATTGGGTACTATGGCAAATGCTATTATTATGGCTGATGCTATGGGGTAAAGAGCTACGTATTTAGCGTGACTAAAAACACTTGCAGGCGACTCTTTTATCTTTAAAACTTTGCGGCGGTTGTTGTATATCCAGGCAAAAAATAGCACCAAAAGCAAAAAGCCGGAAAAATGAATAAGCCTGTCGCGAGCTATAAAAAATGCGAGCAGCTTGGTATTCATGCTCCAGGTTTTAGCCAGTGCTGTTTTAAAAGTGCTTTGAGTATTGCGGTCCATTTCCCAAATGCTGTTATTCTCGTCGCTAAGGGCCTGGATGCTAAACTCGCGGATCTTGATGTCTATCTGATCCTTAAGATCCAGCAGGGAAATATATACCGACGAAATACGGTTTTGCAACAAGCCAATTTTAAGCAATAGCTTTTTATTGGTGGTATCCAATCGCTTATGCTTGCTATCCATCGCTATTTTTTGAACAAGGAAAGTGGTGAGCAGGCTGCTATCGGCAGGTACAATTTTAAGTACCGAATCCTTATCCATCGAGGCAAGCTCGTTTTGGTTTTGTACCAGCTTGGTGTTAATATCAGCAAGCTGATCTTGCCAAAGGTCAAGTTGGTCATCACTTCGGGTAAGGATATCGCGGATAGCGTACAAATAACGCAGGGTGCTTGACTGGTCGTCGTCTATAAGGTTTTTAATGAGGCTTATTCGCTTCTCGAACGAAGGGAGCTTCTGGCTGATCTCTACCGTATCTATATTGCGCGAAAGGCTTGTTTTGATCTGGTTGAAAGATGCTGTGTAATATTCAATTTTTTGTAGCAAGTTGTTAATGGAAGTATCAGACTTTTTGAAGGTCCGCATCAACGAGTCGCGGCGAAGAATAGACCGGCGGAGCGAATCGCGAACGCTTTGTGGTTTGCGCCTGCTTTGCGCCGAAACATCCATCACCAGTAAAGTAAACAGGAGTAACAGAACGGAACTTATTTTGAATACTTTAATCATTGCTGGGGTATGTAGGATTTAAAACCTTTTTAAGGATCTTAGTTTTTTTAGATTTTAGTATTTCAACAGCAAACTTTCTATCGCCAACCTATACGAATGCATCCCAAAACCGGCAATAACGCCCTTACAGCTTGCGGCTAACATAGAGTGGTGCCTAAACTCCTCACGCTTATAAACGTTAGATATGTGTACTTCTATCGTTGGCGATTTAATAGCCGCGATAGCATCGGCTATAGCAACAGAGGTGTGGGTATAAGCGCCCGCGTTAAGTACAATGCCATCGCATGTAAAGCCAACTTCGTGCAGTTTATTTATAATTTCGCCCTCAACATTACTTTGGTAATAATTAATGGTGATGTTTGTAAAATGTTTTTGCAATTCGGCAAGGTAGCTTTCAAAATCGCTGCTGCCGTATATAGATTTTTCGCGTACGCCAAGCAGGTTTAAATTTGGCCCGTTTATAATTTGTATATTCATTTGTTCAAACTTAGGTATAAAACATTAAAACTAAAATCAATTGGACTGGCCACGGGCAATAAAAGGGTTTAAAACCTATCTAAAACTGGAACGCTCACTTGCAGCCAACTCTATAGAGGCTTACACCCGCGACCTGGAGAAGCTATACCAATATGCCGATAGCTTGCCTGCCAAACCATCGCCTATTAAATTCACCCTTACCGATCTGCGTAACTTCATCAATTGGGTGAATGAGTTGGGGATGATCCCGTCTACACAATCGCGCATCCTGTCGGGTATTAAAGCTTTTTATAAATACCTGTTGATGGAAGACCTTATAACCAGCGACCCGTCGGAGTTATTAGAAACGCCCAAAATAACCCGCAAATTGCCGGATACGCTCAGCATCCACGAAATAAATAAGATGATCGCTGCTATAGACCTTTCTAAACCCGAAGGCGGGCGCAACAAAGCCATGCTGGAGGTTTTGTATGGATGCGGCCTGCGTGTGTCTGAACTAACGGAATTGCGGTTATCAAACCTGTATCTGGACCCCGACATAGAATTTATAAAAGTAACCGGTAAGGGAAGCAAGGAGCGCCTGGTGCCTATAGGCGGCGAAGCTATAAAAGCTTTAAAGATCTGGATAGAGCAGATACGCGTACATACGCCCATACAAAAAGGAGAGGAAGACCTGGTATTTTTAAACCGCCGTGGTAAAAGGCTTAGCAGGGTGTATGTTTTTTTACTGATAAAGCAGCTGGCAGAAATAACGGGAATTAAAAAAAGTATCAGCCCGCACACTTTCCGCCATTCGTTCGCTACACATTTGGTTGAGGGTGGTGCCGACCTGCGCGCAGTGCAAGAAATGCTGGGCCACGAGAGCATTACTACCACTGAAATTTATACCCATTTGGACAGGGAATACCTGAAGAGTACCATCATTGAATTTCATCCCAGGAATTAGAGTGTGGGTTTGTATACAACCAATAGTTTTACGTTTGTGTTAATTTAATTTCATAAAATAAAAACAATAGGAGTGCTGTTGCTATTATAAAATGAAAATGATTAAAAATGATGAGAAATTTAAAGGGAGTAGCAACTGTAATTTGCTTTATATTATTTGTAGCTGCAACCGGTTGTAAAAAGGATTCGACAGGGGCAGACCCCACTACTTATGATATAACCAATAAGATTTTTAGGGTACATACTACAACTGATGCGGGTACACCGTTTAATGTTACCATAACCCAAAAGGGTACTAATAGTATAAGCAACGTAATAGATGCCAAACAAGATAACGGAGGTGATTTTAATTATGGCTTTACCCCACAAATAGGAAGCACTATTACTGTTAAAGTGCAGGCTAACAAGGCCATTAATTGCTACGTTTTTTATGCCGGGGCAAACTATGGCATAGTTAACATGACTGCAACTACAGGTGGCAAGTATGAAGGCGAGATGACTAAATCAATAACGCAATAGTTGAATTAATAATTTGCTCTGATCATCCTGTCCCTGCCGGTCATATCCTTACGTAACAGAATGCTGTTAAATTGTTTATTGTTTAATAGCTCAACCGTTTCTTTACCAAAACTTTCGTTTATTTCGAAGAAAAGCAGGCCATTGTTGTTTAGCCGTTCAGCGGCGAAATCAGCAATGGCTTTGTAGAATATTAACGGGTCATGTTCGGGTACAAACAGTGCACTGTGTGGTTCAAAACCGGTTACGTTTTGATGCATTAGCATTTTATCATCAAGCGTAACATAGGGTGGGTTAGAGATAATAATATCAAATTTTTTGGCTGATAATTTGGTGTTCAGTATATCATCCTGAACAAAATTAACTTCGACTTCGTTAATAATCGCGTTTTGCTTTGCCGTATGTAAGGCTTCCGCAGAAATATCGATGGCTGTAACCAACGCGTTAGGTAGCTTCTTTTTTAGGGTAATGGCAATGCAACCACTACCTGTACCGATATCCAATATAAAAACCGGCTTTTGGCTTTCGGCTTTCGACTTAAAACTGTCAAGAACCCATTCTACCAATTCCTCCGTTTCCGGCCTTGGTATTAGGGTAGCAGGGTTCACTAAAAAGTTAAGTCCGTAAAATTCGGTGCTGCCCAGTATATATTGCACGGGTTTGCCTGTTTTAAGTTCTTCAAGTATGCTTTGGATCTTTTCAGAAGCTTCGCCCATAATATCTTCTTCCGGAAAAGCCTTGAGTTTAGCCCTGGAAATGCCGGTGATTTCTTCCAACACCAACAACGCAATTGACTCTGTTTCACGGCTATCGTATACCTCATTTAAACCCTGTTGAAAGGAAAGGAATACATCCTTAATAGTTTTCATGCAACAAAGTAACATAAAACCTACTTTTGCACAATGGCATTACATGATATTTATATGCAGCGCTGCCTTGAGCTGGCCGCATTGGGCGCCGGCAATGTTAGCCCCAACCCAATGGTTGGCGCGGTAATAGTGTGTGATGATAAAATTATAGGTGAGGGCTATCACCAAAAGTATGGCGAAGCACATGCTGAGGTAAATGCGGTAAAAATGGTGACAGACAAGTATGTTAACCACGCCGAACTGCTGCAACAAAGCACCATATACGTATCTTTAGAACCCTGCGCCCATTATGGCAAAACGCCGCCTTGTGCAGATCTCATTATAAAACATCGTATACCAAACGTTGTAGTAGGCTGCCGTGACCCTTTCGCGCAGGTGGACGGTAAAGGGATAGAAAAGTTGCAGGCCGCGGGTATACAAGTTACGCTTGGCATTTTAGAAAAGAAGTGCCAATGGCTAAATCGGCGCTTTTTTACAAAAGTGCAAAAGCAAAGGCCATACATTATACTGAAGTGGGCGCAAACAGCCGATGGCTTTTTTGCCCCTTTAGATGGCAGCCAGCACTGGATAACCGGCCCCGAAAGCCGCAAGCTGGTACACCAATGGCGCGCGCAAGAGGATGCTATATTGGTTGGCAAAAATACCGTATTAGCCGATAATCCGCAGCTAAATGTGCGTTACGCCGAAGGGCGGTCGCCAAAGCGGGTAGTAATTGACCGCAGGCTGGAACTGAATAAACAGTTGAACGTATTTGACCAATCGGTTGAAACGCTGATATTTAACGAGGGTGAATTTAATGTGGATGGTAAAAATAAATACATAGCACTTGAAGATTTTAACCGTTACGTGCCTGAATACATTTCATATCAGCTTTATCTGCAAGATATACAGTCGGTTATAATAGAAGGTGGGGCGCATACATTAAACTCGTTTATTGATGCCGGTTTATGGGACGAAGCACGTATTTTTACCGGCGCATCTGTGCTGGTAAACGGTATTAAAGCGCCCCGGGTAACCGGGACTATAATCTCGCAGCAGCTTGTGGGTGCCGACAACTTAACCATCATTACAAATACACCTACCTAATATAAAAACATGTTATATATTTTTTTAAGTATTTGTTGCAGCGTAATAGTTTCTATTATGCTAAAACTGGCCAAACGCTACCAGATAGATGTTTTTCAGGCTATTACATGGAATTATAGCATGGCCATATTGCTTACCTGGTTGTTTTTTAAACCATCTATTCCAAGCCTGCAAAGCGCGCCCGTAAGCATCTATGTTGCCGTTGGCTTTTTACTGCCGGTAGTTTTTATGGTGATGGCCGTATCGGTAAGGGTGGCAGGCATAGTACGTACCGATGTTGCACAGCGGTTGTCGTTATTTATCCCCTTGCTGGCATCGTTCCTGCTGTTTGGCGATAAACTTAATACGCTAAAAATAGTAGGGCTTGTTATAGGTTTCGCCGCGATATTACTTTCCATCCCATGGCAAAAGAGAACGGCTAACCGCAAGGTGGTATCAAACGCGTGGATCTATTTACTCATTGTGTTTTTAGGGATAGGTATTATTGATACACTCTTTAAAAAAGTAGCGGCATTTACTGCTGTACCTTATACCAGTTCGCTTTTTGTAATTTATATCCTGTCGTTTGTTATCGCATTGGTCATTCTCGGCATCCGGATATTCACTAAACAAACTAAATTTTCGTGGCCGCATATTGGCTTTGGTTGGCTACTGGGCGTTGCCAATTTTGGTAACATCTTGTTTTACCTAAAAGCGCATAAGGCCTTGTCAGGTACGCCATCAACCGTATTTTCGGCCATGAATATTGGTGTAATTGCATTGGGTACCCTCGTAGGCCTGGTGGTGTTTAACGAGCGGCTAAGCATACTTAACAAAATAGGGGTAGCCTTAGCGGTTGTTGCCATTGTTGTAATTACCATTTCAAACAACTAACACGTGCTTTTCGACGATACTTATAAAACCATTAACGCGCCGGCCGAACACATCTTTCGCGACCGCGGGAGCAAGTTTTTGGCATATGCCTATCCGGTTACTTCAGATAATGATATTAAACCCCTGGTTGCTAAATTAAAGGCAGAACACCCTAAAGCAAACCACCATTGCTGGGCTATAAGGCTGGGTATCGACCGCTCGGTATTCCGCGTGAATGACGACGGTGAGCCATCAGGCACGGCAGGCAGGCCTATATTAAACACATTGTTATCGCGCAATATTACCAATGTGTTGGTTGTAGTTGTACGTTATTTTGGCGGTACCTTACTGGGGGTACCAGGACTTATCAACGCCTACAAAACCGCTACAGAAATGGCGCTGGATGCGGCAGAGGTTATAGAGAAAACCGTTAACGATATCTACACCATTGCCTTCGATTATATACAAATGAACGACGTGATGCGCATTATAAAAGATGAGCAATTGCAAATATTGGAGCAGGTGTCTGAACTCAACTGCCAGATCAAACTTTCCATTCGCAAAACACAGGTAGAACAGGTAATGAGCAAGCTGAACAAGGTAAGTGCGGTAAAAGTGGTTTACAATTACAGCGGATAGCATAAATTTTAATCGAACAAATCCTGCCAATCCCGGTATACCTTCTCAGTAAAATTGCTTATTTTGCATGCATATGCAATCTTTTGAAATAGATAAAACCGACCTGCTCCGCATTAAGACCGCTCTTGAAGGCGATGATGCTGAATTACAGGAGGTTCTGAAAGAGTACCACTCTTCGGAGATTGCTATCCTGTTTGAGAAACTGCCTCAAGAAGCCAAAGAACGCATCATCAATCTTCTTTCTACCGAGATAGCTACCGAAGTTATCTCTGAAATGGATGAAGAGGCCCACCCCGAAGAGCTTTTAATAGGCCTGCACCCCGAAAGGCGTACCGAGATTGTTGAGGAGATGGATTATGACGTTGCTACGGACATTATCTCTCAGCTTGACGAGGAAGACCAGCAGGAAATCTTAGAGGACATCGACCATGAAGATGCCACCAGTATCCGTGCCCTGTTAAACTACGATGAGGATACCGCCGGTGGTTTGATGAATTCGCAGGTTATTTGTGTAAACATCAACCTGGATAAAAAAGACGCGCTGGACGAGATCATCCGCCAAAGTGAAGAAATGGAGGAGTTTTACACCATTTACGTGGTGAACGACGCCAAAATTTTACAGGGCATTGTGTCTATAAAAGATATTATAAAAGCCCGTGGCGAGGCCAAGGTGCGCGACCTGGTACAAACAGATTATGTTTATGTAAAGGCCGATCTTGACCAGGAAGAGGTTGCCAAACTCATCTCGCAATACAACCTTACAACCATTCCCGTTGTAGATGATAATATGAAGTTATTGGGCCGCATTACGGTTGATGACATCATTGACGTTATGGAGGCCGAGAATACCGAGGACATCCTGAAAATATCGGGGGTATCTGAAGATGAGGAACTGAGCGGTAACTGGCAGGATGCTGTAAAAAGCCGTTTGCCCTGGCTAATTGTTAACCTGGGTACTGCTTTTTTGGCGGCATCGGTTATCAGGCATTTTAGTGATGTGGAGGAGCGGCTCCCTATTATTGTTGCTTACATGAGCATCATTAGCGGGATGGGTGGCAACGCTGCCACGCAGGCCCTTGCCGTAACCGTAAGGCGTATCTCGTTAAGCGACCTTACCGACAGGCAAACTTATACTACAGTTGTAAAAGAGGTATCCGTAGGGATGATAAACGGCGGCGCAAATGGGTTGATCGTGTTATTATTCGCCATATTTTACGATAAAAACCCCATGCTGGGCCTGGTGTTATTCCTGGCCATGACGGGTAATTTATTAATAGCCGGCCTAACAGGTGCCGGTATCCCCTTGATTTTAAAAAGGGTAGGGATTGACCCGGCTGTTGCATCATCCATCATCATCACTACATTTACCGATTGTATAGGATTTTTGCTGCCGCTTTGGTTGGCAAGCCAACTTTTATTATAATTTTGAATTTTCAAAAACGCTACTAATATGACTGAAGTTAGATACGACTGGACACAGGAAGAAATCTCAAAAATATACCACTCACCACTGCTTGATCTTATCTTTCGCGCGGCTACTATTCACCGCGAGAACAAGGATTATGCAGAAGTACAAATAAGCTCACTTATATCTATAAAAACCGGCGGTTGCCCCGAGGATTGCGCTTATTGCCCGCAAGCGGCCCGTTATAACACGGGGGTTGATGTACACGCTATTATGCCTAAAGAAGAGGTTATTGCCGTAGCGCAACGCGCTAAAAATGGCGGCGCTTCCCGTTTATGTATGGGCGCTGCCTGGCGCGAGGTACGCGACAACCGCGATTTTGATAAAGTGATAGACATGGTAAAAGCCGTAAACGAGCTTGATATGGAAGTTTGCTGCACATTAGGCATGCTTACCGAAAGCCAGGCACAACGTTTAGCTGATGCAGGCCTTTACGCTTATAACCATAACCTGGATACCTCTGAGGATGATTACAAACGTATCATCACCACCCGTACTTATGACGAACGTTTACAAACGTTAGACCACGTGCGCAAAGCAAAGATCTCTGTTTGCAGCGGCGGCATCATTGGCCTTGGCGAAACCGCTCAGGACCGCATCTCGATGCTGAAAACGTTATCTAACATGCCAAAGCACCCCGAGTCTGTTCCAATTAACGCGTTGGTACCGGTACAGGGTACGCCTCTTGCCGAGCAGCCACGTGTATCTGTTTGGGATATGGTAAGGATGATAGCTACCACCCGTATCATTATGCCAAAAACTGTTGTAAGGCTTTCAGCAGGCCGTACCGAAATGAGTACGGTTGAGCAAGCCATGTGCTTTATGGCAGGTGCCAACTCTATTTTCGCAGGGGAGAAGCTGCTTACCACACCAAACCCTTCATTTGACGAGGATATGGCTATGTTCCAGCTATTGGGATTAACACCGCGTAAAGCTTTTAAGAACGGTCGCCCAAATGTTTCAAAAGAAATTAAGGAAATGAGCATTAATGAGGTTATATAATTAAACATACCTCATAATATTATAAGCCCTTTTCATTATTGAAAAGGGCTTTTTCAGTATTAAACCCAGTTCTGTATTTAATATTAAAAGTTTTTACAGGACGGGTCAAGTGTAAACCAAAACACCGACAAGACCTAGTGTAAATCTAATTCAGGACAGAACTAATTAAATGTAGCTCAAAATCCCATCTCGGTAGCTATATGATCGTAAATATAACATTTAAAATAGGGTGTCCCATTCTGTCCCGTTTTTTAACGAGTGGGACACCCCTTGTAAAATATATAAATATCTTATTGTAAGCGAATTGATGCTTAAATAATTAAGTTTTACTTTAAGTAAAAGTTTAAATTAAAATTTAATAATCAGTTGATATTTAGCGTGTTATAGTTTTGTCTCGCAGTGTGTCATAAATAGTGGGACACCCCGGTAAATAGCTGTCTGTAACTATACATCGTCGCTCAAAATATGTAAATTCGTGCCATGAATTTTTCATCTAAGTTGTTGGAGGATGCAGTTGCCGAATTTGCAAAACTACCTGGTGTGGGCCAAAAAACCGCGCTGCGTTTAGTGCTGCATTTGCTGAACAGGGATAAAGAAGAGGTGCATAAATTTAGTACGGCAATTAGCAAGCTACGTAACGAAATTCAGTTTTGCCAAACCTGCCATAATATTTCAGATCAAAAGATCTGCGAGATATGTTCATCGCACAAACGCGACCATAGCCTGATATGTGTTGTAGAAGATACCCGCGATGTAATGGCTATTGAAAACACTAACCAATACAACGGCGTTTACCATGTATTAGGTGGCTTAATATCGCCAATGGACGGTATTGGACCCGCCGACCTGCAGGTAGATTCGCTTATAGAAAGATTGAAAGATAAAACCGTTAAAGAGATAATTTTTGCCCTTAGCGCTACTATGGAGGGAGATACCACCATCTTCTATTTAAATAAGCGATTGAAACAGTTTGAAATAAACATCTCAACTATTGCCCGTGGCATAGCTTTTGGAGGTGAATTAGAGTACGTGGACGAGATTACTTTAGGCCGATCTATCGTAACCCGGGTACCGTACGAAAATTCATTATCCTGATGCCGTATGAAACTTTCCGTAATTGTAGTAAACCACAACTTGTGCCCCTTCCTAAAACAATCCCTTTTTACCTTAATTAGGGCATGCAGAGTTATTGATCATGAGATACTTGTGATTGATGATGCATCTACTGATAATTCGGTTGGAATGGTTCAAAACGAATTTCCGGAAGTTGCCCTTATCGTAAACGAGCAGCCGCTTGGTATGGCTAAAGCCCGTAACCAGGGCATAGCAAAAGCAAACGGAGAGTATGTTTTAATGGTCAATGCGGATACAATAAGCGGCAAAAAAACTGTAGAACATGTATTGGATTTTATGGAAGCCCACCCAAATGCAGGTGCTGTTGGTGTACGCATGCTTAGTCCGCGTGGCAACTTCCTGCCTGAGTCGCGTACCGGCTTTACACGTGCTTGGGGCGCATTGCTAAAACTAACCGGGCTTGCAAAATACTTCCCAAAATCTCGCCTTTATAAAAGTGATGTTAACTGGATAGAGGACGAAGAGTTTGGCACTACAGAAGTTGATGTGGTTAATGGTGCTTTTATGCTGCTTCGTAAATCGGTAATCAGCCAAATAGGTGGTTTGGATGAGCGTTTGGCGGCCTTTGGGCACGATATTGACCTGTCATTCCGTATCAGGCTTGCCGGTTACAAAAACTATTACTTTCCCAAAACATACATATTAAACTTCAGGAACCAGTCTAACCCCAAATTTAGCTGGTCGTATATTAAAAGTTTTTATGTCGCTATGATTATATTCGCCGCGAAGTATTTACTGCACATGCCAGAGATCAAAATACCCGGCATCCCGCAGATCTTCGCCCCGAAATATGAAATTGAAAGATAAGGTTGTAATTATTACCGGTGCTTCTTCGGGCATAGGCAAAGCCCTTGCCATAGAGTTTGCTCACAGGGGCGCTAATTTGGTTTTAGCTGCCCGTCAATATGTAACGCTTTGCGAAATAGCTCAAAATCTGCAAAACCAATACAGTATTAAAGCGATAGCCGTACAATGTGATGTTACTATAGAAGAAGATTGCGCTGTCCTCGTAAAACAAACCCTGTTAACTTTCGGAAAGATCGACGTCCTGATCAATAACGCGGGTATCTCTATGCGTGCACTGTTTAAAGATGTGGACCTCAAGGTTATGAAAAGCCTGATGGATGTAAACTTTTGGGGTACGGTTTATTGTACTAAACATGCTTTGCCGGGCATAGTTAAAACACAAGGTAGTATAGTAGGGGTATCATCAATAGCAGGTTATAAAGGTTTGCCTGGTCGTGCCGGCTACTCGGCATCTAAATTTGCCATGAATGGCTTTTTGGACGCCTTAAGGGTAGAGAACCTGCGTACCGGGGTTCATATCATGGTGGCCTGCCCGGGCTTCACCACATCAAACATCCGTAATACTGCGCTTGATAAAAATGGTAACCAGCAAGGCGACAGCACTTTGGAAGAAGATAAAATGATGAGCGCCGAAGAAGTGGCCCGCCTGATAGCCAATGGCATTGAAAACCGCGACCGTACACTGATCATGACCAGGCAAGGTAAATTAACCGTATTTCTGAGCAAATTTTTGCCTGCGTTTTTAGATAAGCAGGTTTTTAAGGTTTTTGCCAGAGAAAAGAACGCTTTGCTGAAGTAAGTTTATCCTATCCTGTCAAACTCGCTTATTTTACTCATGTCTAATTCTATCCGGCCTTCTTCATCACGGTCAAACATGGGTACAAATTTGGCGTTCCAAACCATATCGCGGGCAGTGTAAGATGTGCGGGAATGTACTGTTTGCGAAAAGGTATCATCAAAAGCTTTTAATAATATGGCAAACGTTGCCTGGTAGGTTTCCAGATCTTCAAACAGGATATCTATCAAGGGGCTTTTATCATCAAGCGGATGTACCACCGTCCAGTTTAGGGTAAGCAGGCTTACATATCTACGCTCTAACTCCAGCGGGAAGAACCGGCGGATAGGTTTGCCGTCTACAAATTCGTTGTAAGAGAATATTACCTCTACATCAAGGTCTATCAACACATTCTTACGGATGTTAGCAAGGCGAAACATCAAGCCGCGGCCGTTTTCTTTATAAGGCGCAACCAATAAGTTTTCGCTGTACACTATCTTGGCCGATGGCTTAGAAAAACGCCCGTAAAGCAAACCTGTTGCCAGTGCAAAAGCCAGCAAACCAATCATCGATTCAAATGCCGCAACGCTGTTAGCCAAAACACCCCTTGGGCTAATGTGGCCGTAACCAACGGTAGATATGGTTTGTGCCGAAAAAAAGAATGCATCCAGAAAATGACTGCCGCAACTGTTCCCCGAAGCACCGTCGAGACTATCCATACCAATCAGCACATATATAGACGCGAAAATTAAATTAGCGATAAGGTATCCGCTTAACACTACAACCCAAAATTTGCCCCAACTCATTTTAATAAGCGTATGGTAATTATCGGCAGTGTTAAAGCGGGAGAGGCCCCTGCGCTTTACATTCACCGTACCGTCTTTATTAATAAGCGGCTGGTTCTTGATCACAGGCTGCGGGCCAAAGCCAAGATCGTTTTCGGGGTTTATTTGCTGATTATGTATGGCCATCCGGTATTTAGGATTGATTGATTTACTGATTTAATGATTTTGAATAGTAATCTATAATTCAATAAATCACTCAATCAATAATTGCTTCTGTAAAAATATTATAATGCTTGCTTTTAGTGAAAACAATTTCCATATTTGCTCAAGTAAATATGAAAGTGCAAATATTAAACAACAATTGGTGGTGGCTTAACGAGAATTCGTAAGGCAGCCTCATTTTTTGTTTTTTTATAAAATATACAGAAGGGTTGCCACATGGTAACCCTTTTTTTATGCCCTAACAATGAAACAGATACTTAACCATCTTTTTGAACATAAAACCTTTACCCGCGAGCAATCCAAAGATATATTAAAAGATATTGCCCTGGGTAAGTTCAACAATTCGCAAATGGCCTCTTTTATGACGGCTTATTGCATGCGCAGCATTACAGTAAACGAGTTAGAGGGCTTTCGCGATGCGATGCTTGAACTTTGCCTGCCTATAGATCTTGAACAAGGTGAACTGATTGACCTATGCGGCACAGGTGGCGATGGTAAAGACACTTTTAATATCTCCACCCTGGCATCATTTGTAGTTGCGGGGGCAGGGTATAAAGTGGCTAAGCATGGTAATTACGGCGTGTCATCGGGTTGTGGTTCATCAAATGTAATGGAACATTTGGGTTACATGTTCACCAACAACACCGATGCGCTTAAACGCAGTGTTGATAAAGCGAATATTTGTTTCCTGCATGCGCCCTTGTTTCATCCGGCCATGAAAACCGTAGCGCCTATCCGCCGCGAGTTGGGGGTTAAAACCTTTTTTAATATGTTAGGTCCGCTGGTAAACCCTGCTAAGCCTCAAAACCAAATGGTAGGTGTTTTTAACCTGGAGCTGGCAAGGATCTACGCATACCTTTACCAAAAATCTAACGTAAAATATACCATTCTGAATGCCTTGGACGGGTACGACGAGATCTCGCTCACCTGCGATTTTAAAACATTCTCATCCGATGGCGAAAAAATAAACAGTATTGAAAGCCTTGGCTTTGATAGGCTGGCTGAAGACCAGATAACCGGGGGGCATACGGTGAGCGATTCGGCAGAGATATTCATGGATGTGCTAAACGATGAAGCAACGACACCGCAGATCAGTGTAGTACTAAGCAATGCGGCAATGGCCATCAAAACCATTCATCCCGAAAAAAGCTTTGCGGATTGCTTTTACGAGGCGGAAGAAGCGTTGGTTAGCAAAA
Source organism: Bacteroidota bacterium (assembly GCA_040389205.1). GTDB lineage: Bacteria > Bacteroidota > Bacteroidia > Sphingobacteriales > Sphingobacteriaceae > Mucilaginibacter. The sequence continues at coordinate 292,305 of JAZKAL010000004.1, read as the reverse complement.
AAGCATTAAAGAGCTTCAAAACTTTGATAGCCAATTAAGCCATGAAGATAAAGGTTTGCGGTTTAAAATACCCCGATAATATTAAAGCGGTTGAGGCTTTAAAACCTGACTATATGGGGTTTATCTGCTATGATAGATCGCCCCGATATATTGGTGGTATGGACGACGATGAACTGGTGAACATCCCCACAGATATTATAAAAGTTGGCGTTTTTGTAGATGAAGATGCCGATAGCATCAGCAAAATGATCTATAAATATAAGTTTGATGCTATACAACTACACGGTAGCGAAAGTCCGCAGTTTTGCGATATGTACAGGCACGAGGTACAGGTTTTCAAAGCGTTTGGCGTAGATGAGAATTTTGATTTTAACCGGTTGCAAGCATACCAAAACAAGGTAGATTATTTCCTGTTCGATACTAAAACACCCGTGCATGGCGGATCAGGACAGGTTTTTGATTGGAGCATTTTAAATAAATATAAACTGGATGTGCCCTTCTTTTTATCGGGCGGGTTAAGTTTAGAAAATCTGGATAAAATAAAGAATATCAGCCATCCTGCATTTTACGGGATAGATCTTAACAGTAAATTTGAGATTGAACCGGCGTTAAAGGATATAGATAAATTAAAAGAGGCATTTAATAAGGTAAAGCAAAAGGCTTTTAAATCATAATCCCGATAGATATCGGGACACTAAATCACTAATTATAATGAAGTACGGAGTAAACGAACAAGGCTATTACGGGGATTTTGGCGGTGCATACATACCCGAAATGTTATACCCCAATGTAGAAGAATTGAGGCAGGAGTACATTAAAGTAATGAGCGACCCGAGCTTTATCGCCGAGTTTAATCAGCTGCTAAAGGACTACGTTGGCCGCCCTTCGCCGCTTTACCGTGCCGATAGGTATTCTGAGAAATATGGAGCTAATATCTTCTTTAAACGCGAAGACTTGAACCATACAGGTTCGCACAAAATAAATAACGCCATAGGGCAAATATTACTTGCCCAGCGCCTGGGTAAAAAACGCATTATTGCCGAAACCGGTGCAGGCCAGCATGGTGTAGCCACGGCTACGGTTTGCGCGCTTAAAGGCATTGAATGTATTGTATACATGGGCGAAATAGACATGGCACGCCAGGCACCAAATGTGGCGCGTATGAAAATGCTGGGTGCAAAGGTTGTACCGGCAACATCAGGCAGTAAAACACTTAAGGATGCCACCAATGAAGCACTGCGCGACTGGATAGGTAACCCGGTAGATACACACTACATCATTGGGTCGGTAGTAGGGCCGTACCCTTATCCGGATATGGTGGCCAGGTTTCAATCTGTTATATCGCAGGAAACTAAAAAGCAGCTTTTAGAGCAAACGGGCAATGAGTTACCACAGTATGTAATGGCCTGTGTAGGTGGTGGCAGCAATGCTATGGGTATGTTTTACCATTTCCTTGACGATGAGGATGTAAAGCTGGTTGCTGTTGAAGCGGCAGGTAAGGGTGTTGATACCGGGCACTCCGCAGCTACCACGTTTTTGGGTAAAGAGGGTGTGCTGCACGGTAGCCGAACCATATTAATGCAAAGCGACGACGGACAAGTGGTTGAACCATACTCTATATCAGCCGGATTAGATTACCCGGGGATAGGCCCGCAGCATGCGCATTTGTACAAAATAAACCGGGCAAAATATGTAAGCATTACAGATGATGAAGCCTTGAACGCCGGCCTGCTTTGTTCGCAAATGGAAGGCATTATCCCGGCTATTGAAACCGCGCACGCGTTGGCCTATCTTGAGAAAATGACCTTCGAGAAGAATGATAACGTAGTAATATGCCTTTCGGGAAGGGGAGATAAAGATCTGGATACTTATATAAAGCACTTTGGGTTTTAAAAAGTCCGAGGTCGGAAGTCTTTAGTTCAAAGTGCTTACAATAACTCGGACTAACGACTTTCGACTTAAAATACTGTATCAATACCGAACACATACTGTTACGCTTACGTACATATCGTACGGTTTTTGATCTATTTAAATACTTGATTATTAGTAATTTAACAGTTTGGTATATGTTTTAACCTGTTTAAAGCAAATTACCATCACAATGTTAAAAAACTATTTTAAAATTGCCTGGAGAAACATCATCCGTCATAAGGCATATTCTATTATAAACATTTCGGGGCTAAGCGTGGGTATAGCGGCATGTCTGCTCATATTTGTTGTGCTTCAGTTTGAGTTGAGCTACAACACCTTCCACAAGAATTTTAAAAATATATACCATATAGTTACCCAGCAGAATGAAGAGGATGGCACTACATACAATCCCGGCGTATCCATCCCTGCTATTGATGCTTTACGTACCGATTTTCCGCAGTATAAATTTGCCGCGTTAAACTCCAGCTATGGCAGTCAAATCACCGTTCCGGGCGCTAATTCTGCAAATAGTACCGATAGCAAAAAGTTTACTGAAAGTATTGGTGTGGTATTTATTGAACCGCAGTTCTTCGATATTTTCGATTCAGAGTGGCTGCAAGGCAGCAAGCAGGCGCTTGCCGAGCCAAATATGGTGGTAATTGATCAGGAAACTGCCACTAAGTATTTTGGCGATTGGAAAACCGCCATGGGTAAAACCCTTAAAATGGATAACCTGATCGATTTAAAGGTTGCAGGCGTAATAGCTAATTCACCCCAAAATAGCGATATTCCGTTACGTGTTTTAGTATCATATATCACTGCTAAACAACATCGTAACGAATATGGCATGGTTAGCGATTGGCACTCATTAAGCAGCAATCACCAGGTTTTTACACAATTACCTGAAAATGTAAGTGCCAATAATTTTGCCAAACAACTGGTGGCCTTTACCAATAAAAATACCGATCTAAACAAAAAGAAACAGGCCCGCATACACTTGTTGCAGCCTCTTAGCAATATGCACTTTGATACGCGTATTGGTAATACCCTTGGCGACCATGTAACCAGCCGCGCTACACTAAACACGCTAAGCTTTATTGGTATCCTTATCATAATTATGGCATCTATCAACTTCATTAACCTGTCAACCGCGCAGTCGGTAGGCCGTTCAAAAGAAGTTGGTATCCGTAAGGTATTAGGCAGTACCCGTAAACAGCTAATAACCCAGGTTATTGGCGAAACCAGTTTAATTGTTGTTGGCGCAGTAATACTGGCCGTTGCCATTGCTAAAATTGGTTTACCATATCTTAAAAATATAGCAAGCGTGCCTGATGATATCGCTTTGTTAAGTATGGGGTCGGTATTGTTTCTGGTAGTTACCATGATAGTGGTTATACTACTCTCTGGTGTTTACCCGGCCATGGTAGTATCAGGCTTTAAACCGGTGCTGGCACTAAAAAACAAAATTACAGCAGCATCAATAGGCGGTATACCGTTGCGCAGGGCTTTGGTTGTTGCGCAATTTGCTATAGCGCAATTATTAATAATAGGTACCATAGTAGCCGTAAATCAAATGAATTTTGTGAACGAGGCCGACCTTGGCTTCAATAAAAGCGCGGTGCTGGTAATACCGGGGTCTTCAGATAGTGTCAGCCTTAGCAAGATGCAATCTTTTAAACAACAGCTGTTACAAAACCCGCAGGTTAAATCGGTAACGTTTGCATCAGACGCGCCATCCTCCGAGAATAACTGGGGCACAAACTTTTACTTTGATCATTCTGAAAAAGACCCAACATTCAACACTTTCTTAAAATACGGCGATGCCGATTACTTTAAAACTTACGGCTTAAAGTTTGCAGCCGGCAAAGGTTATGATGTAAGCGATACCATAAGGCAGGTAGTTGTTAACGAGACTTTTATTCATAAGCTTGGCATTCAAAAGGCTGATGACGTTATCGGTAAAACTGTCCGTTTAGGGGGTAGGGGTACATGGGCTGCCATAACAGGCGTTGTAAAAGATTTTAAAACCAATTCGCTGCGCGATGCAGTTAAACCCATAGTAATATCCCCAAATAAAAAATTTGAGAGCCAGGTAGCGCTTAAGATAGAAACCAAAAACCTAACTGCTACAGTGGCAGCACTACAAAAAATGTGGGAGAACACGTATCCGGAATACGCCTATAACGGTTTCTTTCTTGATGAAAATATAGCGCGGTTTTATCGCCAGGAAAACCAGTTGGCGTTGGTTTATAAGATATTTGCCATCATTGCCATTTTTATTTCGTGCCTGGGGTTATACGGCCTGGTATCGTTTATGGCAGTACAGCGCACAAAAGAGGTTGGCGTACGTAAAGTGTTAGGTGCATCTGTATTCAATATCGTATTCCTGTTCTCTAAAGAATTTATGATCTTGATAGCTATATCCTTTGTGATAGCAATGCCTGCGGCCTGGTACATGATGTCGGGCTGGTTGCAAAACTTTGCTTACCGCATACCATTAACGGCGGGGGTATTTGTGCTGGCCATTGTGTCATCAATGGCCATTGCATGGGTAACAGTTGGCTATAAAGCCGTTAGGGCGGCGTTGGTAAACCCTGTTAAAAGCTTGCGAAGCGAGTAAAATGAAAGGTTGATTAATATGTATAGTTAGTAAAGCTTAGGGACTTGTCCTTAAGCTTTTACTATTGTTTTTTAATTTTTACAAATAGCATCTAAATACTACCATGATAAAAAATTACTTTAAAACCGCATGGCGCAGTTTGATCCGCAACAAGAGCTACACCATTATAAATATTGCAGGCCTTGCCGTTGGGATAGCAGCATGTTTACTCATCTTTTTGGTGATCAATTTTGAAACGAGCTTTGATACTTACCACACTAAAAAAGACCATATTTACCGTGTCCTTGCCAAACGCACCTCATCCGAAGGAATCAAATATCGCGCCGGGGTACCATTCCCAACCAGCCGCGGCATGCGGTTAGATTATCCAAATATCCCGCTTATCGGATCGATATATGATGACGATAACATGCAAATGAGCATTACTGATAATAATGGAGAAGTAAAGCGCTTTAAAGAACCGGATGTATTTTTTACCGAGCCTCAGCTTTTAAAAATATTTGATTTTGCCTGGCTTGCAGGCGATAAGAAAAATGCTTTGGTTGAACCTAATACTATTATCATCAGCCAAAAAATAGCAGAAAAATATTTTGGCAAATGGGAGAATGCCATAGGCAAAACTGTTAAGTACAATAATAAATTAGACCTGAAAGTAACCGGCGTATTGCAAAACCCGCCAACCAACACAGATCTGCCTTTAGATATTGCGGTATCTTACAGTACCCTAAAAAACACTGATTATAAAGGCAATCAGGAAGACTGGGGCAGCACATTTGGCTCGCACTCGTGCTTTGTTTTACTGCCCGATAACGTTACCGAGCAAAGCTTTAACCAAAGCCTGGTAGGTTTTATTAAAAAGCATAAACCCGAAGAAGCTAAAAGGGATGCCATGTTGCTACAGCCGTTATCTGAAATGCATTACGATACCCGCGCCGGGCTTTACACCAATCAGGTATTTAGTAAAGATCTGATAAAGGCGTTAAGCCTTATCGGCTTATTTTTATTGGTTATTGCTTGCGTTAATTTTGTAAACCTTGCTACAGCGCAGGCAGTTAACCGTTCAAAAGAGGTTGGTATACGTAAGGTTTTGGGCAGCCAGCGCCAACAACTTATCCTGCAATTTTTGAGCGAAACATTTATTATCACCCTATTCTCTATCATATTGGCAATAGGGATAAGCGAGGTCGGCCTTTCACCTTTAAATAAGTTGCTGGAAATAAATATTACGTCAGGCTTTATACTTAATCCGGTAATCATAACATTCCTGGTAGCGGTACTAATTGGCGTTACTTTACTATCGGGCATGTATCCGGCGTTGATATTATCGGGTTATAACCCCATAGCAGCGTTGAAGAATAAAATAAGCAGGGGTAAATCTAATGGTATCACATTACGCCGAACCTTAGTTGTGCTGCAATTTGGTATTGCCCAGGTTTTAATAATTGGCACAATTGTAATTATAAGTCAGTTAAACCACTTTAAAAATTCTCCTTTAGGCTTTGATAAGGATGCAACAATTACCGTAGCCCTGCCGGGCGATAGCCTGAGCCGCTTGAAACTTAGCGCGCTTAAAAGCGAAATATTACAGCAGCCAGGTGTAAAAGGGGTGAGCTATAGCTTTGGCAGCCCGTCTGACAGTAAGAACTGGGGCAGCCCAATTAGGTACGACAACGCCGAAAAGGAAACCGATTTTAGGGTAAACATGAAATGGGCCGATGTGGATTACTTCAGTTTGTATAATATGAAGTTTGTGGCTGGCCGCCCGTTTATTAAAAGCGATACGGTGAGGGAGTACGTTGTGAACGAAACCCTGCTCAAAAACCTTGGTATAACCAACCCCAAAGAGGCTATAGGCAAAACGTTAGGCATTTGGGACGATAAAACGCTCACCCAAAAAATTGTTGGGGTTGTAAAAGATTTTAATGTTTCGTCGCTTCGCGAACAGATCCCGCCGGTGTTAATGGCTTCATGGAACGGCCAATATGAAACAGCCAACATCAAGCTTAAAACAAGCAATATTAAACCAACCCTTGTCGCAATAGAAAAACTATGGGCATCTACCTTTCCTGAAGAGGTATATGAGTATAAATTTTTGGATGATAAAATAGCGACCTTCTACAAAAAGGAAGATCAGTTATCAACATTGTATAAAATTTTCGCTGGCATGGCCATCTTCATTTCCTGCCTTGGCCTTTACGGCATGGTATCGTTTATGGCTGTGCAACGCACTAAAGAAGTGGGCATACGTAAAACCTTAGGTGCATCGGTAGCTAATATTGTTTACCTGTTTTCTAAAGAGTTTACACTTCTCATTGTGGTGTCGTTTGTTATTGCCGCGCCAATAGCATGGTATTTCACCCAACAATGGCTGCAGGATTTTACATACAAGATTAAGCCGGGCGTTGGCATCTTCGCTGTATCTATCGGTTCATCCATTATCATAGCTTGGTTAACTGTTGGCTATAAAGCTATTAACGCTGCCCTTGTTAACCCGGTGAAGAGTTTAAAAAGCGAATAACAGTCAAAGGTCTAAACAGGATAATTACATAAGCCATTAAATCTGCGGTATATGATAAAGAACTATTTTAAAATTGCGTGGCGTAACCTTTGGAAAAACAAGGTATCATCGGCCATAAACATAATTGGCCTTGCTATAGGTATGGCGGCATGTATTGTAATTATGCTGTTCGTATCGTATGAGCGTAGCTTTGATAACTTCCATGGAGATAATATTGTGCGACTTAACGAGGTGCAAAAGTTTCCGGGGATGGTGGCTTCGCAAAAAGTTGGCCTTTCTATGTTTCCTATGGGGCCTGCGCTTAAGAGTGAGTATCCCGAGGTGAAAAGCTTTACGCGCGTAAAATGGGATAAAAAATACCAGATGACTTACGGCGAAAAACGGGTGTTTTTACCACAGGTATTTGCTGTAGACCCGGATTTTCTACAGATCTTTAATTTTAAAACCATAAGAGGCGATGCTCAGGCGGCTATCAATAAGCCAAATAACATAGCAATTACTAAAGAAACAGCCCAAAAACTTTTCGGTAGCAAAGATCCTATAGGTAAAGTAATAAATCATTTTGGTGGTGATACGGTACGTTTTACTGTGGCCGCGGTAATGGAAAACACGCCAAAAAATTCCCAGTTACAATTCGATGCGCTCTATTCCTTACCTGGTATACAGCAAAAATGGATGGATAGATGGGGTGGCAACTGGTTAAATACGTATTTGAAATTAGCCCCGGGTACCGATGTTGCTTCGTTTAATAAAAAGATGCCGGCGTTTCTTAAAAAACACTTGAACGGCGACGGGTGGAAGTATTATGAAATATTTTACCTGCCTTTGAAAGATGTTCACGCTAACTCGGCAGATATAGGATTAGATTACCTTAACTATCAAAAATTCGATCAAAAGTCAACCAACCTATTTGCAATTATAGCATTCATCGTATTAATAATAGCTTGTGTTAACTTTATGAACTTATCTACCGTCCGCTCGGCAGATAGGGCAAAAGAAGTTGGCATCCGTAAATCAATAGGGGCAAATCGGCCGCAGCTTGCATTTCAGTTTTTGGGCGAAACTATTTTACTTTCTTTATTAGCACTTGTGTTGGCTATAATTTTAGTTGAGCTGGCATTACCCTATGTAAATAACTTAAGCCTGCGCGATATTTCGCTGCCCGTATTTAGCAAGCCATCATTCCTGTTAACCATTGTAATAGGTACCGTTTTGATAGGAATCATATCGGGCATTTATCCCGCTTTATTTCTATCCTCGTTTCAACCGGTTAAAGTTTTGAAAGGCTCTGTAGAGTCGGGTAAAAGTAAAGGCACTTTGCGTAATGTGCTGGTTGTAGGCCAGTTTACAAGCGCGGTGTTTTTGATGATTGCTACCGTATTTGTTGTAAAACAACTCAAATTTATGCAGCAAAAAGACCCCGGCTTTACCCGCGAACAAATTGTAACTGTGCCGTTAGACAACATATCAGGACAAAAATATCAGCTATTTAAACAGCAGTTATCGGGCAATACGCTCATCGATGGCGTAACCGCGTCGCAAGACCAACTGGGCAGCCATTTGGATCAGAACGGGGTTTCTTTTAAATACAACAACGAACCCAAGCGAGACCTTGCAGCTACTCAATTAATTGTAGACAATAATTACCTAAAGCTTTACAATATTAAAATGGCCATGGGTAAAAATTTTTCTCCCGAAAAATCTGCCAATGGTCGCGAATACATCATTAACGAATCAATGGCAAATGAGTTATTGAAAGATTATCCGAAAGCCAGGATGGAATCGTTAATTGGCCAGCGTTTTGGTTTCGATTCACTTGGTGTTATCACAGGTATTGCTAAAAATTTCAACTTCAATTCGCTACACTACAAGGTAGAAAACCTGTTTATAGTTAACCAAAGTGATTGGGGCTTTAATACGGTATCAATTAAAATAAAACCAGGCAAATCAAAAGAAGCAATCAACTTTATTAAAGCAACTTGGAAAAGTATCAATCCAGATCATCCTTTCGAGTATGAGTTTCTTGACGACCACTTTGCCGAAGTATACCGTGCCGATAACCAGGTAAGCCAAATAGTAGGCATACTGGCCGGTTTAGCCATCTTGATATCTTGTTTGGGCTTATTTGGCCTTGCATCATTCTCGGCAGAGAAGCGCGTGAAGGAGATAGGTGTGCGCAAAGTGTTAGGCGCATCGGTACAAAGCATTGTACAACTGCTATCATGGCATTTTGTAAAGCTGGTTATCATATCTAATTTAATAGCCTGGCCACTTGCCTGGTACAGCATGAACCGCTGGCTCCAGGATTTTGCATACCGTATTGATATCAACATCGGCACATTCCTTTTTGTGGCTATACTATCCGTATTTATAGCTTTAATAACCATAAGTTTTCAATCGATACGGGCGGCTGTTGCTAATCCGGTTAAAAGTTTAAGAAGCGAATAATTACATCTAACCCAACATTATGCTTAAAAATAATTTCAAAATTGCATGGCGTAACCTTACCAATAACAAGGTTTATAGTACCATAAATATAATGGGCCTTGCTGCAGGCATGTCTGTTGCTTTATTAATAGGCTTGTGGGTTGCATATCAATATTCTTACGACAAATTCCTGCCAAACTACGGGCAGTCTTACCAGGTTAGGCGCAACTTTAACAGTAACGGAGATACACTAACCTTTAACAGTACATCGCTTAAACTTGCTGATGCGCTCCGCACCGACTATCCGGAAATTGAATACGTAGCGGAAACGGATGGCGGCCGCAGCCATGGCTTAATGGTGGGGGATACCAAGCTGCTTTTAGACGGAAAACAGGCAGCCGCCGATTTTTTAAAGATCTTTAGTTTTCCTTTTATACAAGGCGATGCAAACGCGTTAAAAGACCCATACAGCATTGTACTAACCGAAGCTACTGCTAAAGCGCTGTTTGGCAACAAAAACGCCATGAACCAAATGGTAAAGGTGGATAATAAAGATAATTTAAAAGTGACCGGTATTATTAAAGATCTGCCGGGTAACTCGTCTTTCCATTTCAGTTATATCATCCCGTTTAGCTATTTCGAAATTGCAGACCCTGGTGTAAAAGAAATGCGCAAACAGGGTTTCGGGAATAATAGTTTTGAGATCTATGCAAAACTAAGAGACGGCATTAAATACAGTCAGGTGGCCCCAAAGATCAAGAATCTGGAACATGTGGAGGATAACGCTAATGCGAAAAATTCTGATGTAATTATGCAACCCATACAAGATTGGCATTTGTACAGTACTTATACGAATGGCAAAGCATTGAGTGGCTTTATCGAATATGTACGCATATTTAGCATTATTGGTGTATTGGTGCTGATGATCGCTTGTATAAATTTTATCAACCTTACTACAGCCCGGTCAGAAAAGCGTGCGCGCGAGGTGGGTATCCGCAAAGCTATCGGTTCGCACCGCAAACAACTCATATTGCAATTTTTAACAGAATCGGTAGTAACTACTTTTGTGGCGTTCATGCTTGCCATTATATTGGTGCAATTAGCTTTATCATCATTTAATACGCTTACGGGCACAGCAATTACGTTACCTTATACCAATATTTTATTTTGGGCTGTTACGTTTGGCTGTACATTTTTAACAGCTATGTTGGCGGGTAGCAGGCCTGCATTTTACCTGTCGTCATTTAACCCCGTGCAGGTGTTGAAAGGAACTATACAAACAGCGCGGTCGGCTTCCATATCGCGCAAGGCACTGGTTGTTTTACAGTTTAGCTGTTCTGTTGTATTGATCATCAGCACTGTAATTATTTACCAGCAAATACAGCACGCTAAAGACAGGCCAACCGGCTATACCACCGCTAAGCTGGTAACCACTATGGATAATACAGAGATTAAAGCAAACTATGCCGCCATTAAGCACGATCTGCTGCAAAGTGGGGCAGTGTTATCTGTTACATCATCATCAAGCCCTGCAACCGGGGTAGACTGGCACAGCGATGTGGACGACTTTCCGGGTAAAAACGCCGGCGAAACGGTTGAAATGGGTATGATATCGGTATCTGATGATTACTTTAAAACTTTAGGTATGCAACTTAAGGCGGGCCACGATTTTACAGGCGATGCTAAGACCGACAGTACCAATATAGTTTTGAACGAAGCTGCAGTAAAACGCCTTAGGCTAACCAACCCTGTAGGGCAAACGCTTAGTTCTTTTGGAATGAAAATGCACATTATTGGTGTGGTAAAAGACGCGCTGATGGATTCGCCCTTCCAAAAGGCAGACCCAAGTATGTTCTTCACGCGTGGGGGCAACCATATTATTTACCGTTTATCGCCAAATGTAAACACACATAAAGCTATTGAAACAGTTAACGATATTTTTAATAAATATAGCCCGGCAAATCCTTTCAATTATCGTTTTGTGGATGACGACTATAACCAAAAATTTAACCTTGAGTTGTTGGTAGGTAAACTGGCGGGAATTTTTGCAGCGTTGGCCATATTTATATCCTGCCTTGGCTTGTTTGGTTTAGCTGCCTATGTTGCAGAGCAGCGTACCAAAGAAATTGGTGTGCGTAAAGTTTTAGGCGCATCTGTAACGCAGGTATGGATGCTTCTTTCAAAAGATTTTGTTTTGCTGGTGCTTATCAGCTGCGTTATTGCATCACCAATAGCATTCTACTTTTTACAAAACTGGCTAAATAAGTACACGTACCGCATAACCATTGGCCCGGGGGTATTTATAGTATCTGCAATAACAGCTATTGTGATAACACTTTTAACCATTAGCTTTCAGGCCATAAAAGCAGCAATAGCCAACCCTGTAAAAAGCTTACGGTCTGAGTAGAGATAATTAATTTTACTAGCTTATAAGAGTTTCACCTTACATATTATGTTAAAAAATCACTTCAAAATTGCGTTAAGAAACCTGTGGAGACATAGAGTGTTCTCGTTTATAAATATTACGGGTTTGTCGGTTGGTATTACCGCTTGCTTCTTCATTTCCATGTATGTGGTGTTTGAACTGAGTTACGACAAGTTCCACACTAAGGCTGATAGGATCTACCGTGTTGTTACAGACATTAAAACCCCGTCAGAAACCATACATACTGATGCTACCTCATGGGCATTCGCGCCAAATTTGAAACAGGATTTCCCCGAGATAGAATCTTTCGTTCGTGTTAGCGGCGACAGCTATTTGGTTAGAAAAGGCAACGTCAAATTCCAGGAGGAGAAGACCTTGCTGGCCGATTCTGCTTTTTTTAAGGTATTCGATTTTAAACTCCTTAAAGGCGACCCAAACACCGCCCTGGCCGCACCCGCGAGTGTTGTATTTACTGAGACAGCGGCTAAAAAGTATTTTGGAAGTACAGATCCTGTTGGCCAAACGGTATTGTTAACAGGGGATAATACCCCGGCAATGGTTACAGGCGTAATGAAAGACCTGCCGGAAAATTCGCAGATAAAAGCGGATATGATCGTTTCCATGTCAACGTTAACACAAAAGTTCCGGAAGGGGATCGAAGAGCAATGGGGAAACTACGGGGCAAATACCTACTTGTTGTTAAAACCGGGGGTAAACGCAAACGTATTGCAATCTAAATTACCGGCATTTGTAAACAAACATAACGGGGATGAAAGCCGCCAGCGCCAAATGTTTGCGACATTAATATTAGAGCCTATAAAGGAAGTTTACCTGCACTCTACCCATGGCGGTACTGCTGTTGGCAGTATGAGTAATGTTTACATTTTCAGTATAGTAGCCGTATTTATTTTACTTATAGCTTGCATCAACTTCATAAACCTAACTACTGCACGTTCTGTTGAGCGCGCTAAAGAAGTAGGTATCCGCAAGGTAGTAGGCGCTGCCAAAGGCGAATTAGCCGGCCAGTTTATCGGCGAAAGCGTTGTACTGTGTTTAGTGGCTTTTGTAATTACTGTTATATTATCAGTTGTATTGCTGCCAATGTTTAACCAATTGTCGGGAAAGACAGTTAGTCCCGGTATTTTTTCATCGCCATACTATATTATAATACTGTTAGGTACATCTATAGTAATAGGTTTACTAGCGGGTGTTTATCCGGCCCTGGTGCTATCGTCGTTCAAGCCGATTATGGTTTTAAAGGGCAGGTTTTCTACTGGTGCAAAAGGCAGCTTGTTACGCAAAAGCCTTGTGGTAGCGCAGTTCAGTATTTCTATCGCGCTTATCATCGGTACAATTATTGTTTATAATCAAATGGATTTTATGCGCAACCGCGATCTCGGTTTCTCTAAAGACCAAATGCTGGTGATGGATACTAACGGCGACACGGGTAAGGATGCATTCCAGCAATCGGTTAAATCGTTACCGGGTGTTAAGATGGTTTCGCAATCATCAAGTGTACCGGGTGGTGGCAATAGCGGCGCTTACTCAGAGATACAGAACAAAAAAGGCGACTTGCAGGTTGCCAACCTCGACTTGTATTTTGTGGATTTTGATTACCTCAACCAGTTTAAAATTAAAATGGTTGCGGGCCGTCCGTTCTCTCGTGATTTCATCAGTACCGATACCTCACAGGCTATGATATTAAATGAAGAGGCCGTGAAACTATTTGGTTACAATTCGCCACAGGAAGCCATAGGCCGCCGGTTTAAACAGTGGGGCCGTGAGGGTAAAATTGTTGGGGTTATGAAAGATTTCCACTTCCGGTCGCTACAGGAAAAAATTAAGCCTTTAAGTATGCGTGTAGAGTTGGGCGGTTTCAACCTGGTATCTGTAAAAGTTGATGCTAAGAATTTACCGGCTACACTTGCGGCCATTGAGGCAAAATGGAAAGAGGTCATACCTAACCGCCCATTTAGCTACTATTTTTTAGACGAGTTTTTCGACAGGCAATATCGTGCCGAGCAGCGCTTTGGCAAGTTGTTTTTCAACTTTGCCATACTGGCTATCGCCATTTCTTGCCTTGGTTTGTTAGGCCTTGCATCGTATAGCACCTACCAGCGCACACGGGAAATTGGTATCCGCAAGGTGTTGGGGGCATCAACATCCGGTATTGTAAATATGCTATCGTCTGATTTTATGAAACTCGTGGGTATCTCATTCCTGATAGCATCGCCCATTGCCTGGTACTTTATGCACAAATGGCTGCAGGATTTTGCATATCGTATCGAGATACAGTGGTGGGTGTTTGCAGTTTCGGGCGTTTTGGCAATGGTAGTAGCACTGGTAACTATTAGCTTCCAGGCGATAAAAGCCGCATTAACAAATCCGGTAAAAAGCTTACGTTCTGAATAATACAAGCTATAAGAGTTTATAAATAAAAAAATCTGTTAAATCATTAAATCTGTGGTCGATGATCAAAAATTATTTAAAAACAGCCTGGCGTAACCTGGTTCAAAACAAAACCACTTCGCTTATTAGCATGGCAGGGCTTGCAGTAGGCATTTGCTGCTTTTTACTGCTAACTACTTACCTGATAAATGAGTTACGTTACGACCGTTTCCATGCCAAGGCAGACAGGATAAGCCGTTTAACCTTCAGCTACAAATCTGCCGATGACGCCGAGGTTAAAACCGCCGCGTTAACACCTACAGCACCGGTACCTGTTTTTAAACAGGAATTTTCTGATGTGGAAGATGGTGTGCGTGTGGTAAACTATTCTAACATGCGCGCAGCCGTAGTGCAATTTGGAGACAAGGTTTTTAAAGAGAAGAAAATGCTGGTTGCCGATGCTTCTTTCTTTAAGATCTTTACATTCAATTTCATATCGGGCGATGCCAAATCAGCTTTAGATAACCCTTCATCCATTGTTATCACGGCATCTACCGCGAAAAAATACTTTGGCGATGAAAACCCTATCGGTAAAATATTAAAGGTTGACCAAAAGAATAACATTATGGTAACCGGTGTGGTTGAGGATGTGCCAGAATATTCGCAGATCAAATTTGATCTGTTGGGCAACTACGCCATGATGCCGCGCTCGTTAACCCGTGCCTGGGATTCATCAAACGATTACTCGTATTTTCTTTTAAAAGCAGATGCGGATAGGGACGCTGTTGCCAAACAGATGACCAACTATATCACTAAAGACAGGCCCCGCTCTAACGACAAAATGTGGTTTAACCTCGAGCCACTTACTAAAGTGCATTTATACTCAGCAGCTACTTATGGTTTAGAGGCGGGTGGCAATATCAAATACATGTACATTTTGGGTTTGGTTGCCTTGATTTTGCTTGTACTGGCCTGCGTTAACTTTTTAAACCTGGTTACTGCACGCTCTGCCGAACGCGCCAAAGAAATTGGGGTACGCAAAGTAATGGGCGCTATGCGTGGCCAGCTGTTCAGTCAGTTTATTATAGAGGCCGGCATCATAACCTTGTTCTCGTTAATAGTAGGCTTTGGTTTGCTATATGTCTCTTTGCCTTCCTTTAGCACATTTACGGGCCAGCAGCTTGGCCTGCATACCTGGAATTTATCGTGGTTGGCTGCGGCATTGGTAACGCTATTTATTTTAGTTACGCTTTTGGCGGGTACTTATCCATCGTTATACCTGTCGGCTTTTAAGCCCATTATTACCCTTAAAGGCGGCTCATCTATGCAGTCGGGCGGCAACATGCTGCGCAAATCGCTGGTAGTGTTCCAGTTTGTGGTATCGGTATTCTTTATCATTAGTACCTTAATTGCGGGCAACCAGTTGCGTTATATGCAAAGTTTAGATACCGGCATTAACCGCGACCAGGTTTTGGTATTAGATATGGGCGGAATGCCATACAGTAAAATAGAAACATTTAAAACCGAGATAGGACAGCAAACAGGTGTACTGGGCTCAACAGCCAGCTACGATTCGCCGGTAAGTATAGGAGGGGGGTATTCAATCAATACTGCCGAAGGCAAAAATGCCGATTTCAACCTTTCGGTAACCGCCATCCCGGTAGAAAAAAGCTTTACCAAAACATTAGGCATAAAGCTTATTGCAGGCAGCGACCTTGACGTTGGCGATGAGCAGCAGGTTTTAGATACCGCCGAAGCCAAAAGGCGTTACAGTTTTATCCTTAATGAAAAAGCAGTTGCAGCTATGGGCTGGAAACCCGAGCAGGCCATTGGTAAAAAGATAGGTTTGAACGGCCGAATAGGCACTATTAAAGCGGTTGCCAAAGATTTTAACTTCGCATCTTTACATGAAGAGATTACGCCAATTGTGATGTTCCCGGAATATGACTGGTTTGGCAAATTGCTTGTAAAAACATCAGGTAAAAACACCGCTAAAACCATTGCAACCATACAAGCCAGCTGGAAGAAATTTTATCCGAACGCGCCATTTGAGTACCACTTTCTAGACCAGGAGTTTGAAGCCTTGTACAAAGCAGATCAGCGCACAGGATCAATCCTTACAGCGTTTACTATTGTTACCATATTTATCTCCTGCCTTGGATTATTTGGCTTGGCGGTATTCTCTACCCGTCAGCGTGTTAAGGAAATTGGCATCCGCAAAGTGTTAGGCGCAGGGGTAGCATCAATTGTAGCTTTAATATCATTCGATTTTATAAAACTGGTACTTATCGCCATCCTAATATCATCACCACTGGCCTGGTACGCTATGAAAGCCTGGCTGCAAGACTTTGCTTTCCGTGCCGAGATCCATTGGTGGGTATTTGTAGTTGCAGGTGGTGCAGCGGCGCTTATAGCCTTTTTAACGGTAAGTTATCAATCGGTAAAAGCCGCGTTATCAAACCCGGTCAAGAGTTTGAGGTCGGAATGAGTAGAGATTAGTGATAAAAGGTTAGAGATTAGTTAATTGGAGGTTAGGATTGAAAAATTCTAACCTCTATTTGTTTATAGCTATACCAGCCAACTTATATCTCTGTATAATTACAACCTAATATCTAATCTTCATTCACTAATCACTACCCAACAACTGTATCATAAACGAACGCACGCTGTACATAAGCGTACAGTTTTAGCTTTTAACAACCAATATAATAGTTTGATTATTAACTGATTACAACTTTGGTATATTATTGATACCTGAATACCAAAATCAGTTTAAGAAATTGCAAATAATTAAACAGTAATTCATTTAACACAATAATTAAACATGTTATCACTTCAGCATATTTCAAAGTATTACCAGGTAGGCGGAAACAAGAATTTCGTTTTAAATGATATCAGTCTGGATGTCGACCAGGGCGAATTCGTATCCATTATGGGGCCATCAGGCTCAGGCAAATCAACCTTGCTGAATGTAATAGGTATGCTTGATGAGCCTACAGATGGCTTCCACTATTTTGTTGATCAGGCCGTTCATCAGCTTAAAGAGAAACAACGCGCAGCCTTGTATAAACAATACATTGGCTTTGTTTTCCAGGCGTATCATTTAATAGATGAGCTTACGGTTTATGAGAACATCGAAACCCCATTAATTTACCAGGATGTAAAAGGATCGGAACGTAAAGCAATGGTTGCCGACATGTTGGATCGTTTTAATATCGTAGGTAAAAAAGACCTTTTCCCGGCGCAGTTATCTGGTGGCCAGCAGCAGTTAGTTGGTATAGCCCGCGCGCTTATTGCCAAACCAAAATTATTATTGGCCGATGAGCCAACCGGTAACCTGAACTCGAAACAAGGTGAAGAGATAATGGAGCTGTTTCGTAAACTGAACAAAGAGGATGGCGTTACCATCATCCAGGTAACACACTCCGAAAAAAACGCGGAATATGGTTCGCGTATTATTAACCTATTGGATGGTAAGGTAGAATCTTCCAGAAAATTCTGAACTATAAATCAAAATGCGATACTTTAAATTTTTACTTTTTAGCTTAATAACACTTGCACCCGCATTGGCGCACAGCCAGGCAGTAGATAGCGTACTTACCTTAAGGCAATGTATTGATATAGCACTAAAACATAACCTAGATGTACGTAAAAGCGAACTGCAATTGCAGTCGGCAAAGGTTGATAAAAACCAGGCTAAAGAAAATCTGTTGCCCTCAATTAACGGTCAGGTAGACCACGGTATAAGCAACGGACGTAGCCTTAACCAAGTTGATTATACTTATGTTAACGCATCTACAAAATTTGCCAGTTACAGTGCCAATGCTGACCTGACCTTATTTAACGGTTTACAAAACCTTAACCGGATAAAACAAACTGCGCTCGCTTATAAAGCAGGCGAAATGGATCTGCAGCAGGCAAAAGACCTGGTTACCATAAATACCATTACCGCGTATTTGCAGGTGCTAAACAATACTGAAGCTTTATCGCAGGTGCAAAACCAGGTAGAGGTTTCGAAAAAACAACTGGACAGGTTACAGATTTTGGAAAATCAGGGGGCCAACAAGCAGCCTAACGATTTTACGGACCTTAAAGGTACTTACGCCGATAATCAGGTAAGCTATGTTAATCAAAAGGCTGTACTGCAAACATCCAAGCTTAACTTGCTACAAATCTTAAATATTCCTTACAGGACAAATATCGCATTTGAAAAAATTACCAATGCCGATATATTACAGCAAAATGGCACATCTGAAGATGTTTATCAAACTGCTTTAAACCAACTGGCTTATGTAAAAGCAGCGGTATTGCGTCGCCAAAGTGCAGAGAAAGGTGTATTAGCTGCTAAAGGTGCTTTATCGCCAACCATCTCATTGTTTGGAGGATTAAACACTAATTATTCGAGCGCGGCGCAGATAAACAATTCTGCTATTCCTTATTGGGATCAGTTTAAAAACAATTTTTACAATCAATTTGGTGTTAGTTTAAGGATCCCGATCCTTAATTACTTCCAAAACCGCAACAAGGTAACATTGGCTAAAATAGATCTGCAATCTTATAAATATGTTGAGGAAAACACCAAGATACAGTTACGCCAAAACGTTGAGCAGGCCTATTTAAACATGAGCAATGCCTTAGAGCGTTACAAAGCATTACAAGACCAGGTTACAGCTTACAAAGAATCCTTCAGAATAGCAGAGATTCGTTTTAATGCGGGTGTGCTTAACTCTGTAGAGTTTGTACTTGCCAAGAACTATCTGGATAGAGCTAATCTTAACCTTATAAATGCACGTTACGATTGTGTTATCTACAATAAAATATTAGATTATTATCAAGGGCGCTTGTCGTTATAGCTTTATTTAATCACTATACTGATATCCGGCTTTCGCAATTATGCGGGCCGGATATTTGCATATAAAACAATTGCTATGTTAGCATGTTAACACTAAAATCATAAACCATGAAAAAATTAGTACTTACATTAGGCTTATTTGTGGCCATAGCAACCGCAACACAAGCACAAGTTTTACCAAGTGTGCAGGTTGGTGTTAAAGGCGGGGTAAACTTATCAAGCTTATCAAATTCTAACGGCACGTTTAGCAGTAGCAACCGCGCAGGTTACCTTGGCGGTATATGGGCAAGGTTTGGCGCGCTTGGTTTCAATTTCCAACCCGAACTTTATATCACCAGCAAAAATGTAGATATCAATAACAGCAACACTAAAATAGCTTCGGCTAAGTTTACCAGTATCGACGTTCCGTTATTATTAGGCGGTAAAATTGGTGCGTTCGGCTTAGGCGGCAGGTTTTATGCAGGTCCGCTGTTATCATTTGCCATTAATAAAGACAATAACTTTGGTACAGCAGTTGCAAGCGCTTCGAGATTTGACTATAAAAACTCAAACTTCGCCATTACTGCGGGCGCAGGTGTAGATATCAGGAAAATCTCAATAGATTTACGTTACGAAGCTGGTTTAACCAAACAAAACTACTTTGATGGTTCTACAAATTATAAAACCCGTGTGAGCTTATTTAACTTAAGCCTGGGTTACGCATTCTTGTAATCGTCCGCAATATTTGATAGAGGGGCCTGCGCAATTGCACAGGCCCTTTTTATTTTATACTGATGTAATAGCTGTA
This sequence comes from Bacteroidota bacterium, assembly GCA_040389205.1. Taxonomy (GTDB): domain Bacteria; phylum Bacteroidota; class Bacteroidia; order Sphingobacteriales; family Sphingobacteriaceae; genus Mucilaginibacter. The sequence continues at coordinate 272,377 of JAZKAL010000004.1, read as the reverse complement.
ATAATAAGTACTATAAATGCCGATAAGCCAAATACCATCGAATACATAAAGGATACACCAAACATTTTACTAATTGTACGCCACCTACTGCGGTTATATACAACCCTTAACGAACGATATATATACCATATAATGGTTAGCATTGTCGCCGTTGTTATCAGGCCTATAATAGTTTGCCAATTGTGAGGGATAAATAATTTCAATAGCATTGTAAATGCTAAAAAGGAAAATAAGTAACAATGCAGATGTATAGCGTAAATAATATGCTCTACATAAAGCTTATGGTTTTTCCAGAATGCCAGCTTCAAGATCAGCGCGAATAGGGGAAGAAGTAAGAACATCATTTTAGGGGCATTGTGCTTAAACCCTTCCCATAAAACTTCTTTTGCATTTTTACCCCGGGCTTTCCAGTCGTAGTTCTTTTTAATCAGGTAACGCTCCAGCATGTTATCTTTATCTTTTGGCGGGAGCTTGGCCTGGTAGGTTAAGTAATCATCATAAGTAGCATACTTATCTGGTTTATCATCGCCAAAAAAAGTAAAGCCGCCTTCATCGTCGTTATTATCCACATTCACTTTAACCGAATCCTTGGCTAGGTCGGCGTCGATCTCTTTGGCAAGTGTATCGGGCACATATGTTTTAATAGCTTTAGAAAGCTGGTCTTTCTGTGTGGCTGTAAGGTTTTCATTATCGGCAATACCCTTATCAATTGCTGTTTTAGCTTTTTCAGAAATTTCTTGCTCTGTTTGCCTGTTATCCTTTATAATATCCTTCTTTTTATTGCCTTGGAAAAATAGTACAAAGAAGATCAAACTAATAAAAATATACATCTTAACCGGATGCAGGTATTGCGCCCGATGGCCGACCATATACTCGTTAGTGAGGTGGCCGGGTTTAAAGAACAAGGGTTTCAGTGTATGGAAAAACTGATAGTCGAAATGAAAGTAATCGCTTACGGCATGGTTTAGCATGTGGCCAAAGCTTTCTTTCATCTCCAGGTTTTCCTGCCCGCAGTTGTGGCAAAATTTACCTTGTAAAATAGTTCCGCAATTGAGGCAGTCGTTCTCTTTACGGTAATGTTTTTTCATGTAGATATTGGGCTTAGGCGTGTTCTATGGCGTGTTTTAATGCAGCGTTATGCTTATACCTGAAAACGAACGGAAAAATTACAGCAATAACTAGCGCGTATGCAGCAAAAGTTAACCAGATGCCATGCCAGTCTTTAGATTGATCGGCATGGGTAAAAAACTTGTCGATTAGGAAACCGCTGGCAAAGCTGCCAAACAATGCACCAAAGCCATTTACCATCATCATAAATAAACCCTGCGCGCTACCGCGAATCTCGGGCGTGGTCTGGGTTTCCACAAACAGGGATCCTGAAATGTTAAAGAAATCGAACGCCATACCATAAACTATGCACGACAGCACGATCATCCAAAGGCCGTTAGCCGGGTCGCCAAAGGCAAACAAGCCAAAACGCAGCACCCATGCCAGCATGCTAAACAGCATTACATACTTAATACCAAATTTACGCAGGAAGAAGGGGATAGCCAAGATAAACAAGGTTTCCGAAATTTGCGAGATAGACATGATAATTGCGGGGTATTTTACCGGGATAAGATCTTTGTATGCAGGTATCTTGGCAAAATCATGTATGTAAGTATCGCCATATGCATTGGTTAACTGTAGGGCGGCACCTAATAACAGAGAGAAGGCAAAAAATATGGCAAACCTTGGTGTTTTAAATAAAGCGAAAGCATTTAAGCCCAACAAGTTAGCGAACGATTTATTGCCGGTACGCACAGCAAACGGGCGGCATTTTGGCAAAGTAAACGCATATATGCCCAAGCATAACGATACCGCCGAAGCTATGTAAAACTGGTTAGACGATGTTTCGTTGTGGGTTAAGCTTACTGTCCATAAGGCTACAATAAAGCCTATGGTACCCCAAATGCGTATTGGCGGGTATTCTTTTACAATATCGATATTGTTGTTTTTTAATGCCGAATAAGCTACGGTTATTGATAGTGATAGGGTAGGCATATAAAACATCATGTTCAATAATATAACCCAAAAGAATGTATTGGGGTCTTGCACAAGAGGCAGCGAAAACAAGGTTGCCGCACCAAGGATGTGCATAATGCCGTAAAGTTTTTCGGCGTTTATAAACCTGTCTGATATGATGCCGGTAATAGCAGGCATAAAAATAGAAGCAATACCCATGGTAGAGAATATGGCACCAAACTGCGCCCCCGACCATTGTTTGTTTTGAAACCAGTACGCACCGATGGTTAGCAGCCACGCCCCCCAGATAAAAAATTGCATAAAATTCATCAGTATTAAGCGAAACTTAATATTCATACAGCACTGGTTTAAACAATTAATAGTTATAAAAAATAAAGGCTGAAAATAGTGAATTAAAGCGATATGAGAAAGGCCCTTTTGGTGCGAATGGCAAGCTAAATAAACTCGAAAGAGACTGATGTAAACCGGGCTTTTAATGGTAATATTTTAATCATAAAACAGGAACGCCCTTAATGATGATTAAGGGCGTTCCTGTTAAAAAGAAAATTAGTGTAAACTGATATAATAGCTTAGCGCCTGTACTCGCCGGAAGAATTTACCATTACGCCACCCACCTTAACGTAGAAGTTAGAAAAAGTGTAACCATTTGATGTTTGAGTTGGAGTTGAAAATACAAAGTCAGCATCGCTAGCTATAAGATTGTTGGAACTATCGTATACATCAACATTTAGAATAGCATAAGTTGAGGGATTGTACTGGATATGAACAGAATAATCATTAGGGAATGTACAAGTGCTACAACTTAAAAGAAAGATTGGTTTCTTAGGCTTAATTACGGCTTTAGAAAATTTAGCTTTAGGTTTTGTTGACTTGGCATTGCTAAAATTGGCAACGCCTGAAAGGGCTAGCACAGCTAACAGAATAATAGAGATTTTTTTCATGATAGTATAAGTTTTAGTTTAACGACAAGTTAATTAAAATAAAACTATTAAACCAGAAGAAATTTACGTTTAATTGAAATGAACAAAATGAACAGAATTTCCTAACTGATACACTAAAACAAAATAAAAAAGGATACTATTTAGTATCCTTTTCCTTTTATGATGATTTTCTTTTTGTCAGCTCATCTCTTATCTTCGCGGCTTTTTCGTAGGCTTCTTCAGATAGTGCCTGTTGCAGCATTGTTTTAAGCTCATCCTCGCTTAAAGTGGTGTAAGAGCCTGCGGCAGATGAATGCTTTTTCTCTTCAGGTGTTTCACTAATGTTTTCCAGGTAAACAAAGTCGTTACCCTCTATAACGATGCCGGCTGTAGAGAGGATAAACTCGTAGGTATAAATTGGGCACTCAAACCTAACCGATACCGCTATAGCATCAGAAGTACGTGCATCAATCTCCACCGTTTTTTTACCGTCGAAACAAACTAATTTGGAATAAAAGATCCCATCTACCAGGTTATAAATAATAATTTCCTGTACCGTAATATTAAACGCCTGGCCTAAACTCTTAAACAAATCATGAGTTAGAGGGCGGCTTGGCGTCATCTTTTCTATTTCAATGGCAATGGCCTGCGCCTCAAAGCTACCTATTATAATAGGCAGCCTGCGGCGACCGCTAACTTCGCCTAATACCAGTGCGTATGCGCCCGACTGGGTTTGACTGTAGGAAAGGCCTACAATATCCAGCTTAATCTTTTTCATGTCGTTACCCATCACAGCGATATCTTATCTTATTTTTTAAGCTGATACTTTATACTCTTTAACTGCAGCAATTAATTTTGGCAATACTTCAAACGCGTCGCCAACTATACCGTAATCTGCTACCTTAAAAAACGGCGCTTCGGCATCTTTGTTTATAACAACAATAACTTTTGACGAACTTATACCCGCCAGGTGCTGAATAGCGCCCGAAATGCCTATCGCAATATACAAATTTGGGCTAACAGCTATACCCGTTTGGCCAACGTGTTCGCTATGTGGCCTCCATCCCGCGTCAGATACCGGCTTTGAACATGCTGTAGCCGCGCCTAAAAGGTCGGCAAGTTCTTCTATCATCCCCCAATTCTCAGGGCCTTTCATACCACGGCCGGCAGACACTACTATCTCCGCATCCGGCAACGAAACCTTATCGGTTGAACGTACGATATCTTTGATCATCTCTTTAAAGTCGGATGCTTTAGCCTCTACTGTAAAGTCTTCTACCGTGGCAGCGGTGCCAACTTCAACAACTTTATAAGCGTTGGGTGTAAGCGCAATAACTTTATTGGCTGATGTTAATTCAACCATGGCAAATGCCTTACCCGAAAAGGCTGTTTTCTTCACAGTGAATTTACCATCCTTAATTTCCGGCAATGCTACAGCGCCATCGGCAACACCGGCTTGCAGCTTAACGCCTAAACGGGGGGCAAGGCCACGGCCACTAAAGGAGTTTGACAGTACCACAATATCGGCACCATTAGCCCTGGCAGCCTCGGCAATAACCGATGCATAGGCTTGGTTTAAAAAATTCTTTAGTTTATCATTACTTACATTTAAAACCTTTTCTGCGCCGTAATTCCCTAAAGCAGCAAGTTCATCATTAGCCACATCACCAATTGATATGGCAATAAGGTTAGTGTTATTTTGATCGGCTATCGCTTTGGCATATGATACAGCCTCAAAAGTTGATTTTTTGAATTTGCCCGCCGCGTTTTCCGCGTATATTAAAACTGACATAGTAGAATGTTAATGTTAAAGCCCTTTATTATATAACCCTCGCCTCGGTGTGTAATAAATCTACCAGTTTAGCGGTATCATCTGCCGGAATCAAAGTCACCTGGCCGCGTGGGGCAGGGGTTTCATAACTGATGATCTCTGATAATGTTTGTACCGCTACAGGCTCCACCACGGTTAATGGTTTTGTACGCGCGCTCATAATACCGCGCATGTTGGGTATTTTAGGTTCGGCAACGCCCTCGGCACAACCGGCTACGAAAGGGAATGGGATAGTTAAAACTTCTTTACCACCTTCAATCTCGCGCTCAACAGTTGCTTCGCTATCGGTAGCATCCAGTTTTTTGATGATGGATACCGACGGAAGGTCTAACAATTCGCCCAACATGCCGGCAACTTTAGAGCCGTTATAATCGATAGATTCGCGACCGGTTAGGATCAGGTCGAAAGGGTTTACTTTAACGTACTCCGCTATCTGGAAAGCAACAAACCAGGCATCGTGTGGCTTAGCGTTAATGCGTACCGCATCGGTAGCGCCAATGGCTAATGCTTTGCGTATGGTAGCCTCGGTATTAGCTTCGCCTACGTTAATAACGGTTACGCTGCCTTTGCCGCCATCGGTTAGTTCAATAGCGCGTGCAAGGGCAATTTCGTCGTAGGGGTTAAGTATAAACTGAACGCCGTTTGTATTAAATTGGGTGTTATTATCAGTAAAGGTTATTTTTGTCGTAGTATCCGGAACATTGCTGATACATACCAGTATTTTACTCATTATAATTGGTTTATATTTTTACAGGTATTTGTAATTAGGACACTGCAAATTTAAGTTAAAAAAGAGAGAGTTTAAAATGGATACAAGCAGATTAGATAAGCTATTGGCGTTTATACAGAACGAGCCCGAAGATGAATTTTTAAAATACGCGCTGGCTACTGAATACCTGCGACTTAACGATACCGGGAAAGCTTTGAGCTATTACGAAGACCTGGTGAACAACCATCCCGGCTATACCGGCACCTATTACCACCTGGGTAAATTGTACGAAGCCCTTAACCGTAAAGACGACGCCATCGCCATCTACGAAAAAGGCATGGAGATAACCAAAGCCAAACGCGATATGCATGCTTTTAGCGAACTGCAATCCGTTTACCGATCAGCGAAAGGGTTTGAGGAAGACGATGATGATGACTATTAAGAGAGTCAGGATATAAGAGTCAAGAGCCAAGACCTAGAAAAAATAAAGACCGTTTAGTGTTAAACGGTCTTTATTGTATGCAATTGTCTTGATTCTTACTTCTTGAATATAAATCTCTTTAAAACGGCGGTTCATCATCTATATCGTCCATACGGGATGGGCGGATGATGAAGTTGCTTGGTTTGCTGTCAAAATCCTGTGACGGGTTTAGGCCGGCAAAAGCATTGTTAGCAGGTACCGGGAAACTATCCATGCCCTGGTCAAGATCGGTAAATTTCACATACTTACCAACGAATTTCAACCTTACACGACCGGTTTCACCGTTACGGTGCTTAGCGATAATAACCTCACCAACACCCTGTGTAGGGTTGTTGTCCTCATCTACATCCAGTCCGTAGTACTCGGGGCGGTAAAGGAATAATACCATATCCGCATCCTGCTCAATAGAGCCCGACTCACGTAAATCCGACAGCATCGGACGTTTAGAACCACCCGGCCTGTTCTCTACCGCACGGCTTAACTGTGATAGGGCGATAACCGGCACGTTCAGCTCTTTTGCCACGGTTTTGAGCGCACGAGAAATACTACCTATTTCCTGCTCGCGGTTACCGCCGCCGCCTTTACCTTCGGCCTTACCCTGCATTAGCTGCAAGTAGTCAATAATGATGAGTTGAATATCGTGTTGTGATTTTAAACGGCGGCATTTGGCGCGGAACTCAAATATATTTAGTGATGGGGTATCATCTATAATTAGAGGTGCAGCCTCTAAACGGCCAATTTTAGAGTGGATCTGTTGCCATTCCCATTCCTCTAAAGTGCCCTTACGGATCTTTTCCTGTTCAATTTCGGTTTCGCCGGAGATCAAACGATTAACCAACTGCACCGACGACATCTCCAGCGAGAATACTACAACCGGTTTGTCGAAATCTACAGCAGCATTACGGGCGCAGCTTAGTACGAATGCCGTTTTACCCATCGCGGGGCGTGCAGCTATAATTACCAGGTCGGATTTTTGCCAGCCAGAGGTCATGCGGTCAAGATCGGTAAAGCCGGATGGAACACCCGTTAGGCCGTCTTTCTTATCTTTCAGTGCCTCAATGTCTTTTAACGCTTCATGCACCAGATCATCCATCTTGCGCGAATCGCGGCGCAAGTTGTTTTGTGCTATCTCGAAAAGGTTTTTCTCGGCCTTGTCAAGCATCTCCAGAACGTCGCTGGTATCTTCATAAGCGCTGTTAATTACATCTGTGGAGATGCGGATAAGCTCGCGCTGAATGTATTTTTGAATGATGATGCGCGAGTGGTATTCAATGTTGGCAGCAGATGCTACACGGTTGGTTAACTCAGTAATGTAGTAGGCTCCGCCAATCATTTCCAGCTCGCCTTGCTGGCGTAACTGAGCGGTAACGGTAAGAATATCTACCGGTGATGTTTTCTCGAACAGTACAGAAATGGCGTTAAATATCTTCTGGTGTTTTACTTCATAAAACACCTCGGGTTTTAGTACATCAATAACTGATGACAGGGCATCTTTCTCAAGCATCAGGGCGCCAAGAACCGCCTCTTCAAGGTCTAGGGCCTGTGGTTGTAGCTTGCCGTTTCCTGCAAAAGATTGAGGATTGGTGATCCTGCTTCTGCGGTCGGTGTTCTGCTTATAATTAGGGGTATCGTTCTCAAAATTCATTACGAACAAAAATATAGAAAATATGTTCTTGCCTGTTTTTTAATTCGCTAACAAAAGAGTTTTCCACATAATAAAAACATTGTCAGCGCTATAAATTTTAATGCCCAATATTAACATCGTATGTTAATAACGTGTTAATATCGCTGCAAGTATCTCATTTACATCCGTGTTGATAAATGCAGGCTACTGTTAAGTATTGTTAACACTCTTCCCATTCATTCAACTTATATAACCGTAAAATGAGTTAATATAGCTACTTTTGGAGAAAATAATTTTACTAAAATGGCATATAATTCTAAACCTCCGCCACGCGAAGGCAATCAGATGGTTTTTGGTATAAGAGCAGTGATTGAAGCGATACTGGCAGGTAAGGAAATTGAATCGTTATACATCCAGCGTGGCCTGGGTGGCGGCTTACTAAACGAACTTAAAGATGTAATGCAGGAGTACCAGTTATCTGCCCAGCAGGTACCGGTAGAAAAGCTGAACCGCATTACCATGAAGAACCACCAGGGCGCTATCGCATTCATCTCACCCATCATCTATCAAAAAATAGAGAATATTATTCCCGAGGTTTTTGAAAGGGGCGAAGTGCCATTGGTTTTAGTGCTTGATAGTATTACCGATGTACGCAATATGGGTGCTATAGCCCGTACCGCAGAGTGTGCCGGTGTACACGCTATTGTTATACCTGGTAAAGGCTCGGCACAAATAAACCCGGATGCTATAAAAACATCGGCAGGTGCATTATATAAAATCCCCGTTTGCAGGCACGATAACTTTATGCAAACAGTAAAATTCTTACAGGAATCGGGCTTGCAGCTGGTTTGCTGTACCGAAAAAACGAATGATTATATCTACACGCCTGATTATACCGCGCCAACGGCTATCATCATGGGGTCGGAAGAAGATGGTATCCGTAACGAGATCATCCGCATCAGCGACCACCTGGCCAAGATCCCGATGTTTGGTGAGATCGAATCGCTTAACGTATCGGTATCAACAGGAGTGATATTGTACGAGGCTATAAGACAACGCAGCGCTGCTGCAGCTAGTTAGTGATTGTTATTAGAGATCAGTTTTTTTTCTCAGCTGATCTCTAATAACAAAATCACCGGTTGCTAAAATTTAAATGTATTTGGTTCCAAACTGCTGTTTTACGTCAGCAACTACTTGTTTAACACCCTGCTCTTCTGATCGTGGGCTGATCATGAGCATGTTGTTTGATTCTACTACAATAAAATCATGTAGTCCTTTGATGATAACCAGTTTACCTTCTGGGACATTCACCATACAATTTGATGAATCGTACATGATAACTTTATCTGAAGGGATAACCGCGTTGCCTACGTAATCCTTCTCGGCAAGTTGGTAAATCGATGCCCAGGTACCCAGGTCGCTCCAACCAAATTCTGACGGCAGTACGTAAACGTTTGATGCTTTCTCCATAATGCCGTAATCGATAGAAATATTGATACAACGTTGATAAACTTTGTGTACAAATGCCTTTTCTTCGTCGGTATTATAAACCGAACGGGCTTCTGCGAAGATCTCGTGCATCTCGGGCAGGTGGCTGTCAAATGATGCTACAATTGCCTTAGCCGACCATACAAAGATTCCTGCATTCCACAGAAAATCGCCGCTTTGTATAAAGGTTTTGGCAATTTCAACTGTAGGCTTTTCAGTAAAGGTTTTTACTTTATGGAAATCGTCGTTAAGTGTTTGGTCGGTATATTGGATATAACCGTAACCGGTATCCGGTCTTGATGGCTTAATACCCAGTGTAATGAGGCAGTTATTCTCTGCAGCTGTTTTTAACGACTTTTCGATAGTTGCCACAAACGCCGCCTCATCAAGTATCAAGTGGTCTGAGGGCGCTACCACAATGGCGGCATCGGGGTTCATGCTTTCTATTTTAAAGCAACCGTATGCCACACATGGGGCTGTGTTACGCATTACAGGCTCGGTAAGTATTTGCTGATCGGCCATATCCGGTAATTGTTCTTTTACAAGGCCGGTATAATTCTCGTTAGTTACAACATATATATTTTCGGGAGGGCATACCTTAAGGAAGCGTTCGTAGGTATTTTGAATAAGCGTTTTGCCGGTACCTAAAATATCTATAAACTGTTTTGGATGCGATGTTCTGCTAATTGGCCAAAAACGACTGCCGATTCCGCCTGCCATAATGATGGCGTAGTAATTTTTATTCATTGTTAGAGTTGTAGATTTTAATTTGGCAAACCCAAGCTAAATATGTGCATTAATTTGTAGATTTAATACGGGGCAAAACTAATATATTTCTATCCGGATTTTACCAGTTTTAAAAGCGATAAATAAACAAATTGTTTTTAACCAAATAATCATTTTAATATAAAATTTTTAACAGAACCAACCGTTTATTTATAAATTTTTGTTATTTTGAACCATAATTTCCAAACGTACAAGTAAATAATGATAGAGACTAAGAAGTCGCTTTTTGATAACCTGCAAAACTTTTTCGGGTTTGATAACTTCAAGGGGGAGCAAGAAGCGATCATCACTAATATTTTAGCGGGTAACGATACCTTTGTGATAATGCCTACCGGTGGTGGCAAATCCATGTGTTATCAACTACCGGCACTTATGAGCGAGGGTACAGCGATTGTAATCTCTCCGCTTATCGCGCTAATGAAAAACCAGGTAGACCAGTTAAGGGCTTTCGGCGGGTCGGACAGCATAGCACATTTTTTAAATTCATCATTAACAAAAGCAGATATTTTAAGGGTTAAAGACGATGTGCTGAGCGGCAAAACAAAGCTGCTGTATGTAGCGCCGGAGTCGTTAACCAAACAAGAGAACGTTGACTTTTTAAGGCTTAACCAGGTATCATTCGTGGCTGTTGATGAGGCGCACTGTATTTCGGAGTGGGGACATGATTTCCGCCCCGAATACCGTAAGATCCGCCAGGTTATCAGTAACATAGGCGATGATATTCCAATTATAGCGCTTACTGCAACAGCAACACCAAAAGTACAGCAGGATATTCAAAAAAACCTGCAAATGAACAATGCTACGGTTTATAAATCATCGTTTAACCGTAACAACCTGTTTTACGAGGTTAGGGCCAAGCGCAATGCTATAAAAGAAATTGTAAAATTTGTTAAGCAGAACCAGGGCAAATCGGGTATTATTTATTGTCTTAGCCGCAAAAAGGTGGAGGAAGTTGCCGAAGCGCTTAACCTTAACGGTGTAAAAGCTTTACCATACCACGCGGGTTTAGACCCAAAAGTGCGCGCTGATACTCAGGACAAATTCCTGATGGAAGATGTTGATGTTATTGTAGCGACTATCGCCTTTGGGATGGGTATAGATAAACCGGACGTTAGGTACGTGATACACCACGATATGCCTAAGAGCATGGAAGGCTACTACCAGGAAACCGGCCGCGCCGGTCGTGATGGTGGCGAAGGTGTTTGTGTAGCTTTCTATTCGGGCAAGGATATTGATAAACTGCAGAAGTTTATGAAGGATAAACCTGTGGCCGAACGCGAAATTGGCACACAGATATTAAAAGAAGTTATTGATTATGCCGAATCATCGGTATGCCGCCGTAAGCAGCTGCTGCATTACTTTGGCGAGAACTTTAACGAAGCGGGCTGCAACAACATGTGCGACAATTGCTGCGGCCCTAAAGTACATTTCGATGGCGAAGAGCACCTGCACAGGGCTTTAAGCCTGATTAAACTTATTGGCGAGAAATTTGACGATTGCCACATCATTAATATTTTGATGGGCAAGGATGACGCGCAGGTGAAGAACTACCAGCACGATAAACTGGAATATTTTGGATCGGGCATTGAGCAGGGCGAGAACCTTTGGAACTCGCTGATGCGCCAGGCTCTGCTAAATAACTTCCTGTCTAAAGATATTGACCAGTACGGCCTGCTGCATTTAACTAAAACCGGGAACGCTTTCATCGATAACCCATACAGCATCCGTTTCCTATTAAACCAGGAAATGGGCCCGACAGATGAGGATGAAGCAGAAGATGGCCCTAAACAGGGCGGTGGCGCTTTGGATACCGAATTATTGCAGATGTTAAAAGATCTGCGTAAAAAGCTGGCCAAACAAAAAGGTCTGCCGCCATTCGTTATTTTCCAGGATCCGTCGTTAGAGGAGATGTGTACGCATTACCCGATCAGCACCGAAGAGCTAAAGCAGATCTCGGGCGTAGGAGCAGGCAAAGCGTTAAAATTTGGAGCACCGTTTATCGACCTGATCAAGAAATATGTTGAGGATAATGATATTGACCGCCCGGTTGATATGGTGATCAAGAGCGCCGCTAACAAATCGGCACTTAAGGTATTCATTATTCAGAATATCGATCGTCATTTAAACCTGGATGATATAGCAGCATCAAAAGGCCTTACATATGAAGAGATCTTAAAAGAGGTCGAAACAATCGTAAACTCGGGCACCAAGCTTAACTTGAACTATTACATTGATGAAATGATAGACGAGGATAAGCAGGAAGAGGTATTTGATTACTTTAAAACAGCCGAGATAGACTCTATAGACGACGCCCTTGCAGAACTTGGATCTGATGATTACACACGCGAAGAAGTGCAGTTGATGCGCATTAAGTTCCTATCTGAGGTAGGAAATTAGGAAAAGTGAAATAATAGAAATAAATGCCTGACAGGTCAGCTGTTCAGGCATTTATTTTATAAATATTCTTAACTTCACAGTTTGAACCACTTATCATGATAAAAACAAAGCACGCAATCGCAGTCTTTTTAATTATTACTCTTTTTCCAAGCTGTTTAAATAAAAGCAATAATTCTAATGCTGACAAAAGCGAAACTGCAAAGGCGAATGATGGAAAAAAATACGTGCTAACTATTTATAAAGATAAAATCAATTCTGCCGGACATAAGTTTGAACCAGACAATAGGATAGATACCGTCACTGCTATAAATGATACTGTTGCATATTTAAATGCATTAAAGAGTTTTTACAATCAAAAAATTATTGAAAGAAAGGAATTTAATTATGGTCAGCCAAAATCGTTTAATATTGTAGATGGAAATGGTGTTGATTTGAAAGTAAACTTATCCGATAAAATAATAAGCGGTTTAAAAAATCAAGTAGAAAACACCCCTGATGTGAAGAAAATGCTTGAAGAATATCAAAAGGATAGTTTGTAATATATAGTCCTCTTTAAGCTACTTAGCAATTATCATAAATTCAGTTCTACGGTTAAGCGACCTGTCATCTTCAGTTGTATTTGGCGCTATAGGTTGTGCTTCACCGTAGCCTTTATAAACAAGGCGTGTAGCAGGTATGCCATTCGTGGACAGGTATTGATAAACCGCATTGGCACGCTTCTCTGATAATGTTATGTTTGCCTGCTCGTTACCAACGTTATCGGTGTAACCTGCAATTTCTATTTTAGTTGTTTTGTTAAGCTGTAAAAACTCTACCAGCTTTTGCAGTTCTGCTTTCGACTCGGTCTTTAGCTCAAACTTGTTTGTATCAAAGAAGATGTTCTTTAGGATCACTTTGTTGCCAACCTCAATAGGGGAAAGCAGCACCGAAATATTAAACGCCTTTTTATCCTTTAACCCGATCAGCGAGAAGTTATCCGAGTAAAACAGGTAGCCTTCTCTCGAAATGTTCAAACCGTAGTTTTTCCCGGCGGCAAGCGTTGCCAAAAAAGCCCCGCCATCTTCCGAACTATAATCCTGAAAAACAGGCGTGTTCTTTTGCAGATCGATGATCTCAACCGCTGCTTCTAACGGTGCTTTGGTATTTTTGTCGGCCACTGTTCCCTTTACGTACGTAACGATGTTGGGGCGTAGGCTAAGCGGCAATTCAAAGGTATATATATCATACCCGCCAAAGCCTTTTAAGTTATTTGATGAAAAGAACGCGTAAGAGCCATTTGCAGTAAGTGTTAAACCGTTCTCGTCGCCGCTGGAGTTGATAGGGTAGCCCAGGTTCTCGGGCTTGCCCCATTTACCATCTTTACCCAAACGGCTAACAAAAAGATCCTTATTTCCCATTCCCGGCCAGCCGTTGCTGCAAAAGTAAAAGGTGCTATCATCGGGGTGGATGAACGGCGATTGCTCATCATAAGCTGTATTAATTTCGGGGCCCATATTTTCGGGGACTCCCCAGCCTTTATCACTCAGGGTCGATTTCCATATATCGTATCCGCCATATCCACCTTTACGGTTGCTCACAAAGTACAGTGTGCGGCCATCGGCACTGATAGATGGCTGCGCTTCCCAACCGGAAGTATTCACCGGATTACCTAAGCTGAACGGTTTGGCCCAGTCGTCGCCTTTTTTCTGAGCGATGTATATGTCGCACCGGCCTAAACCATCAGGGCGGTTGCAGCCGGTAAAAAACAGGTATTTGCCATCTTGCGAGACTGATTGCGCCCCCTCGTTAAACATGGGAGTATTGATCACATTGCTTAGGTATTCGGCATTTTGCCAATTGTTATTTACCTTGGTGCTTCTGTAAAAATCTTCGTTGTTATCTATCTTACGGGTAAATATCAAAGTGCCTTCGTCAGCGGTGGCAACTGGTAGGTATTCGTCATTAGCTGTATTGATCTCCGCACCCATATTTATCGGCACAAAAGCAACCGGATGTGTTAATGCCGTTACGCTAAACTTACAATCGGATAATAGCTTTTGCGCGTAAGCCTGGTTTTGAGCTGTTATGTTCGGATAAGTAAGATACTTTTCCAGATGGCGTTGCGCAGGCTCATACATGGCGCTGGTTATTTCTAACTCGCCAACCTTTAAATATACAGCCCGGTTATACTCAGGATCTAATTCAATAACTTTAAGGAAGTGGGTAATGGCGGGTTTGTAAATACGGCGCATCCTTAATACATCGCCCAATTGCGCGTGGGCTTCAATAAATTTATTATCGGCTTTAATAGCTTGTTCAAGCAGGGTAATGGCTTCGTCATACAAATGCTCATCTATACTTTGGTTGGCCTGCGCGAACAATTTGATAGCCTCTTTATCGGTAGTAGAGTATTGCCTTTGCTGGGCAAACAAACTTGCAGATAATGTAACCAGGAATATTAATAGAAAATAGGTTTTGCGCATTAGTAACTGATACGATAATCAATACACTAAGTTACACTATTAAGGGATATTTAAGTATTTATGCGTTTGGAGTGATATTTCCCATTGCGGGTTCGCCATTACGTAATCAACAATAAGCGGTGTCATCTCCGCGTGTTTAGACCACTCGGGCTGTAAATACAGTTTGCAATTTGGGCCAACAAGCTTTGCATGGTGCTCGGCAAAAACAAAATCCGATTTGTTGAAGATGATCACTTTTAGCTCGTGAGCCGCATCGGCAACTACCTGAGTAGGGGCTTTAAATTTCTTTGGCGACAGGCAGATCCAGTCCCAGTTGCCCGACAGTGGGTAGGCACCCGAGGTTTCAATAAAGGTTTTGATGCCTTTTTGCTGCAGGTTGTGGGTAAGATAATCCAAGTTATAGATCAATGGCTCGCCACCGGTAACAACTACCGCTTTAGACGGAAATTTTGTGGCATTTTCTACAATAGTATCGGCAGCAGTAAGGGGGTGCAGTTCTGCATCCCAGCTTTCTTTAACATCGCACCAGTGGCAGCCCACATCGCACCCGCCAAGGCGGATAAAATATGCAGCTTTGCCGGTATTGTATCCCTCTCCCTGTATTGTATAAAATTCTTCCATTAAAGGAAGCAATGTGCCGTCTTCCGGAACTTGGTGTGCCATAATAAGTCGCAAAAATACGCTTAAAGCAGAAATCGCAAAGCTAAAGCACTTTTATTTACAGTATTATGTCTTTTACGCTAATCTTTTGTTGTTCATAGATTTTTCGTCTATATTTAACTGATAATAAAGCTTTCTGCTTTTCTCATTTAGCTTTCAGCCAAAAACCGCATGAAGAAATTATACATACTCCTTGTATTTTTTGCATTCGTTTGCCTCAGTTCATGTGTTGATATTGAGGAGCATTACAATTTCAGGCCCGATGGCTCCTGCAGGGTTCAATACGGCTTTGATATGAGCAGGGCGCTTTCCGTTCTAAATGTTTTAATATCAGATTCGGTTAAATCGACCCCTCAATTTAGCCTGGTTAAAGATACTTCCTTAAATTATTTTAACACACTGCCTGATAGTATCGTAAAAAAAATGAGTGCCGAAGAAGTCAATACGGCTAAAAATAGTTCGCTTCATATTAATATGGACCTTACTAAAAGCAAGATGAAGGTAAACCTGGATTATTTGGCAAAAACACCCGCCGACCTGGTTTATTACCTGGATCATGTTTCGGCATTTTCTGTAAAAGTACCGCAGGGTGAGTTTCTAGACCCCAAGCAAAAAGAGAACGTAGAGTTTCATGACCCTAACGAAAAGGTTGTTATAAAACCCCAAGAGTTTAAGGACCTCAAAAATGATTACAAAGGCGAACTTTTATTGGGTGGGCAGGATTATTATACCTACGATATAACTCCTAAGAAATTCTCCCGTGTTATTAACAAAACCAAGTTTAACAATTTTTTAAAAGGCGCAGGTTCACGCCTGGCTATGGCTAAGGCTATGCTGATTGATATGCCCTACAAAATGGTGTTGAAATTTGCCAAACCTGTTAAAAAAGTGGATAATAGAAAGGCTATAATATCTGCCGACAGGATGCAGGTTACGCTGGTTACCAGTATAGACGAGGTGATCAAAAATCCCGCACTGATGAACCTGCAGATAGATTTCTGATATAATTTCAATGAAGTGGTATCCAATCCCTGGTATTAAACTTAACGGCCTGCCATTTATCAAAAAAATTAAAGCGGGTGGTAAAAGCATCCTCATTGTTGGTTACGAAAATGAGTTATATGCCCTCGGCTCAACCTGCCCGCATGCAGGTGCCGAACTTAGCGGTGGCTGGTGTAAGGATGGCAAATTAGTATGTCCGTTCCACAGATATACTTATGACCTCCAAACAGGCAAAGGCAGCCCCGGCCAAAACGACTACGTCGACAGTTACCCCGTAGAAACAAGGGCAGGAGAGGTGTATGTAGGGATAGAAACTTTTTGGGATAAGGCATTCAGCGGCAAGTAAAACCACTCAGCACTTAACTCAATCAGCCATTAACTAAGAATAAACCTCTTTATTGGCCGATGCCAAAGTATTCTTCAACAACCCGATAATGGTCATCAAGCCAACACCGCCCGGTACAGGGGTTATCCATGATGCCTTTTGCGATACGCCGTCAAAATCAACATCGCCATAAAGTTTAAAGCCCGATTTAGTTAGGGTTGAGGTCTCGCGGTTCATACCTACGTCGATAATAACAACGCCATCTTTAACCATATCTGCCGTAATAAAATTCTTTTTACCGATGGCAACGATCAAGATATCGGCATCGAGCGTAAACTTTTTAATATCGGGCGTGCGGCTATGACAAATAGTTACGGTACAGTTACCGGGAGAAGTGTTACGCGCCATCAGGATGCTCATAGGCGAACCTACAATGTTACTACGACCAACCACAACGCAATGCTTGCCGGCGGTATCTATTCCGTACTCTTTTAGCATCAGCGTAATACCATAAGGGGTGGCAGGAATGAATGACGGAAGATTACGCTGCATACGGCCAAGGTTAACCGGGTGGAAACCATCCACATCTTTTTTAGGGTCGATGCGTTCGGTTACTTTCTCCGGGTCGATATGTTTTGGGAGTGGGAGCTGTACGATGATACCGTCTATGTCTTCGTCAGCATTTAGTTCGGCCACTTTTGCAAGCAGTTCGTCCTCGCTAACGTTATCTTCGTAACGCACCAGCGATGATTTGAAGCCCACCTTTTCGCAGTTCTTCATTTTGCTGGCTACATAGGTTTCGCTGCCACCATCGTGGCCAACTAAAACGGCTACCAAATGTGGCTTACGGCCGGTGCGCTCCAAAATTTTAGCCGCTTCTTCGGCAATTTCACCTTTAAGTTTTTCTGATACGTATTTTCCGTCTAATAACTGCATAAGTAAGAGTCAAGATATGAGAGTCAAGAATCAAGACAAAAGTGTTCTTATATCTTGACTCTTGGTTCTAAATTAATTAATCCAGTTTCAAAACCGCCATAAACGCGCTTTGTGGTATCTCTACGTTACCTACCTGGCGCATGCGTTTTTTACCGGCTTTCTGTTTCTCTAATAGTTTACGCTTACGCGATATATCACCACCGTAACACTTGGCGGTAACATCCTTACGCATGGCTTTAACGGTTTCGCGTGCTATAATTTTGGCACCTATAGATGCCTGTATAATAATTTCAAACTGTTGGCGTGGCAAAAGCTCTTTCAGCTTTTCGCAGATTTTTTTACCAAAATCGTACGAGTTACCACGGAAGATCAATGACGATAAGGCATCAACCGGCTCCGAGTTTAGCTTAATATCCAAACGCACCAGGTCGCTTGGGCGGTAACCTATCTGGTGATAATCGAACGATGCGTACCCCTTTGATATGGTTTTTAGCTTATCATAAAAGTCAAATACGATCTCGCCCATTGGCATCTCAAAAACCAGTTCTACACGATCAGACGTTAAATACGACTGATTTTTAATAAACCCACGTTTTTGGATACAAAGCGACATAACCGGACCCACAAAGTCAGATTTGGTAATGATAGTGGCTTTAATATACGGTTCTTCTACACGGTCAATTTTACTTGGGTCGGGTAGGTCAGATGGATTATTTACTGTAATTTCTTCATTTCTGGTTGAGTAGGCCAGGTATGATACATTGGGTACGGTGGTAATTACCGTCATGTTAAACTCGCGCTCTAAACGCTCCTGGATGATCTCCATATGCAGCATACCCAGGAACCCACAACGGAAACCAAACCCTAATGCAGCAGATGATTCCGGTTCAAAAACCAGCGAGGCATCATTAAGCTGTAGCTTAGCCATCGATTCGCGGAGTTCTTCAAAATCGTCCGTATCAACCGGATAGATACCGGCAAATACCATGGGCTTAACCTCTTCAAAGCCCTGTATACCGGTTTCGCAGGGGCGGTTGATGGTAGTAATGGTATCACCCACCTTTACCTCGCGCGATTCTTTTATGCCCGAAATGATGTAACCTACATCACCGGTCTTGATAACGTCTTTGGGTTGTTGCTTCAATTTAAGCGTACCCACTTCCTCAGCTATATATTGCTTTTCGGTAGCGAAGAATTTCACCCTGTCGCCTTTGCGGATCTCGCCGTTTACCACTTTAAAATAAGCCACAATACCACGGAACGAGTTGTAAACCGAATCGAAGATCAATGCCTGTAAAGGCGCTTCCGGGTCGCCGACAGGGGCGGGGACACGCTCTACAATAGCACGAAGGATATCATGCACGCCCATACCGGTTTTACCCGATGCGGCCAAAATTTCTTCGCGTTTGCAACCTATCAGTTCAACTATCTGGTCTTTAACCTCCTCGGGCATAGCGCCGGGCAGGTCCATTTTGTTTAGTACGGGGATAATTTCCAGGTCGTTCTCTAACGCTAAATAAAGGTTAGATATGGTTTGCGCCTGTATTCCCTGCGCAGCATCCACAATAAGCAATGCGCCTTCGCAGGCTGCTATGGAGCGCGATACTTCGTAAGAAAAATCTACGTGGCCGGGGGTGTCTATCAGGTTCAGGACATATTTCTGCCCGTCTAACTCATAATCCATTTGGATGGCATGGCTTTTTATGGTAATGCCACGCTCGCGTTCCAGGTCCATATCGTCAAGCAATTGTGCCTGGCTTTCGCGCTGGGTAATGGTGTTGGTATATTCTAATAACCTATCGGCAAGGGTACTTTTACCGTGGTCGATATGTGCTATTATACAAAAATTACGTATGTGCTTCATTCAAGCGCAAAAATAACTTTTTAAGCGGATAAATCCGTATCTACTTATCAATTAAGCGTGGAAAGGAGATAGGAACTGAGATTACTCCATTACAAGCCCCGGTTTACCGGGGTGTCCCACTAATTATGACACTAAACGAGACGGAATTGCAACAATCTGTATATTAAGTACTTGCGAAAGTAATTAATCAAATTTACATTAAAGTAATTATTCAATATTTTAATATAAATATTTATTAATTAGATTTTTATGTGTTTTAAAGGGGTGTCCCACTTGTTAAAAAACGGGACAGAATGGGACACCCTGTTTTAGACCAGTTTACTCACCCCGCGGCGCTTCGCGCGCGACCCTCTTTCCGCAAGCGGAAAGAGGGTAAGGAGTTCATATCCACGCAGGTGTCTTGCAGAGGACCCTGCGGTCTGCTAGTTTACACTTTTGGTTGTTAATACTGATATTGCTTTACACTTTATTCTTCTACCGCACTTACAAATACCGGCGTTTCGCCAATCTGTAGTTTGAGCTTGCCGTTTACGGTATTAACCTGCTGGCTATCCATTACATCAGCGCCAATCTTTAAAGTATAAATAACACCCTTTTTCGCTCCCGAAAGGTCAAGCATGTATTCCACCTCACGGCCAACCTGGTCGGGCACAGTAAGTACGTACATTATATTTTTACCCAATTGGTATTTGTCTACAATAGGATCGGCGTTGATGGTACCTTTGTAGACATAGTTACCCATCAGCTTATTGGTTTGTAAAATGTAATCGGCAGCGGGGCGGCGTTTGGGGCTTTCGGCAAGGCCCGAGGTCATGTACTGTTCAGGATTATTTGGCGCGGCATCAAACAACTGGTAAAAGAAAACTCGCTGCACCCCATGCCGGGCGTACAAAAGCGACGACCGCAATGTCCAGTCGGCTTGTGTTATCAATGCCGGTTTATTACCAATAGCAGGCGCATGCTGGTAACTTTTCGGGTTTATATCATACCCTGTTTCGGTAACCCAAACAGGCAGTTTTAACCTGTCACCCAACTTTACAAAGCCATCGGCAACCTTACCCGATACCGAAAGTTCGGGTGCAACACCCATAGTAGAGCGCTGGTGTGTAAACACGCTGCCATCGTTGCTGTACAGGTGGTAATTTATCACATCAAAACAAAGGTTAACGCTGCCGTCGGCCTTTAAACCGCGGTTGGCTTTGCACCAGGCCACCATTCGTTCAACATATTTTACATCAGCGGTAGCTAACCCCCCCATTACTACCAGCATAGCAGGGTCGGCGTTTTTTACACCCGCGTTGTTGCCAAGCGTGCCCTTATGCCCATCATAAAAAGCCGACAGATTGGCGGTATACTCCTCGGGCGATTGCGTGGCTTTTTCGCCCTTCCACCAGCGGTCGGGCTCGTTATTGCACTCTATGTATTTGATTAGCCCGAGGCCTATTTTTATGGTATTGACGGGGTCGTTAGTCCAGCGGGGGCGGGCGTCAACTTTAACAAGGTTTGGGTTGATCTTCGTGTTAGCCCCATATCGCGCCGCGAACTGAAAGGCCGTGCGGGCCTGCACAATGTACGACGCTGGCAACAATCGGTTAGCCCCATAAATAGCCGGCACATTTTCATCGTCGCGTTCATCGGCAGGGTAGGTGTTCATCATCCAAACGGGCAGGTTTTTAATATCGGCCAAAACCAAAATGCTGTCCTGCTTGCAGCGGGCATACATTACATCGTAAAACCAGCTGCCGTTATTAGTGGGGTTGTAGGTATAGCTGCCTTGGGTATTTTCCAGTTTGTTCCAGTTAAGGTAATGCCTTACCGCGCTAAAACTTTTAATAAGCGCCATGTTAGCCTCGTAAATACGGCCATGCTCGTTCTTAGCTGCCGGGTTCTCTAAAAAGTTCCATTCGTAACTATTTACGCCAAACATATTTTTAAGCGACGTTTGGTTGCTGTTGGCGGGATTCGGTTCGCCGGGTTTTACAATCGCGACTGTGTCTTTCGCAACAACAGGTTTGTTGTTACCCCTGAAATGGCAGCGCGAAAAGCCGAGTGCAGTAAGCATTACAATAAATATTGTTTTATGTGAAAACAGGAATTGCATTTTGCTAAGTTAAACATCGCGCTGATTTTTGACTGCTGTGAACACAAAGGAAAAAAAGAAAATATTGATGCAACAAAAATGTGTGCTCCATGTGCAACCTGTTGCTATATTTTATCATAAACAAAAAAAGCCACCCCGATATAACGGCATGGCATTTTTTACTCTTTAGCTTTTATTAAAAAAGCATCTCGTTAGGAGGGGTTGCGCCTTTTAAACGGATGTACATGGTGGTTTGGCCACGGTGGTGTGTTTGGTGTTCAAATGCTTTTGCCAGTAACAAGCCACGGGTCGATTTCATTTTACCCATTGCTACTTCTTCTTTAAACTGTGCATCGGTCATGCTTTGGATGCTGGCGATAGCATAATCGTAGCTTTCTAAAACGGCTTTGGTGGTAGCTTCTTTTGTTTGGGGTACCGTTTTTTCTACCGATACATCCTTAGCGATAGGAGGTGTTTTACCGGTTGCTGTCGCGATAAAGAAATAGTTGGCATCGGCAAGGTGCAGCATCTGGCCGGCAAAGCTGCGTACCTGCGGCGTTGCTTTAAACTCGTACCCATCGGCAGGCATGGCATCTAAATAAGCTTTTGTGTAGGCTTTGGCTCGTGTCCATTCGGCAACGGTTTGATCTTTGGTTATCTGCGCAAATACCGATGTACATGCCAGTACCATTAGGGCTAACAGGAATGATAATTTTTTCATAATAAGGTTAAATTTAGTTTTCGATATAAAGGTAATTTTTTAGGCATTAGCTAACAAGGCTTAGCTATCTTTTAAAACCATTGCCCCAAAAGGTTGTTGACTGGTGAAATGTTAATACCATACCTTTAGCCGAAACACCTTAAATGAAAAAACTACTCCTTTGCTTATTCCTGCTCTCTGCAAGCACCACCTTTGCGCAGGATGCACAGATCATTAAAAAAGACTTTGAGACCATTGTGGCCTACACCCACCAAAAAAATATGGATAAGGTGATAGACATGACTTATCCGCGCATTTTTACAGTAATGCCCAAAGCGCAGATGAAAGCAATGGCAAGCGGGATGCTGGACGGCATGGGTATTAAAACAATATTTGAAGAAGTACCGCTGATGCTAAAGCTTAGCCCGGTTAAAAAGCTTAACAATGCAACCATTTGCCTTGGCAAATACAATCAAAGTATGGTGCTGGAGTTTGCTAACCCCGCGCTGGTGGATATGATGACCAAAACCCAAATGAAGGGGACTACAATGGAAAAAATTAGCGACAAAAAAGTGCGGATGAAGGGTACCCAATACCTGCTGGCCATTAAAGACAGCTATACCAACAATACCTGGAAATACCTACGCTACGATGATGAGGATGCCGCTACAAATGCTAAGATCTTATCTAAAGAAATTATTGGTGCCGCTACTCAATTAAAAATTGCGTTAAAAACTACTAAGTAATGATGAAGATAGCCATTTGCCCTGGTTAAACCATGTGAAGCATATTCTACAACATACATCAACAATAGGCACAGTTCAATAATAGACCCTTCGCTATCGCTCAGGATGACAAATTTTTAAGATCTATCTCGATACGTCTATCTTGATTTTCCTGCCTTTTATTTTTTCGTTCTTTACCAATGCTACGGTGCGCTCTATTAAATGGCGTTTTACGGCGGCGTATGAGGAGTGGTCTAATACCTCTATCAAGCCAAGGTCTTCTTTAGCCAGTTCGCCTTTTTTAAGCAGCAGGCCTACAATATCCACCTTGTTTATTTTATCTTTTTTGCCTGCGGCGATGTAAACCGTAGCCCATGGAGAGAGCGGCGGGATAACGGTTTTCTGTGGCAACACCTCTTCTTCGGGGATCTCGGCTAAGTAGTCTGGCTTTTCGCCCGGTGATAAAAGCAGGTAGGAGGTGCCTGTGGCATGCATCCTGGCTGTGCGGCCGTTACGATGGATAAACGCCTCCTGGTTATGTGGTAACTGGTAATGCACCACATGCTCTATCTCGGGGATATCTAACCCGCGCGAGGCCAGGTCGGTAGTAATTAATATATAGTGGCTGCCATTCCTGAATTTAAGCAGCGCCCGTTCGCGGTCGTCCTGCTCCATACCGCCGTGGAAAATATCGTGCGGCAGGCCCATATCATACAACAGATCGCTGATGCGGTCAACCGCTTCGCGGTGGTTACAAAACACCAGCGTGGGCTTATCGCTTATTTTACAGATAAGGGCGAACAGGGCGTCCAACCGGTCGGCAGGTTCGCTTATCACTGCCTTTTGTTTAAGCGCGGGAGCAGAGGCTGCATTGGTCAGAAAATCCAGCTTTGCCGGGCGGTTAATGCCGGTGAATGACGGTATCGCATCCATTTGCGTAGCCGAGGTAAGTATGCGTTTTTTTAGGTTTGGCAGCTCCTTGATGATAAACGACATATCTACCTGGAAACCAAACTCTAATGACTTGTCAAATTCATCTAGAATTAAGGTAGTTATAGTGCCGGTAGCAAACGTTTCGCGGCGGATATGGTGGGCAATACGGCCCGGCGTGCCTACAATAACCGCGGGTGGTTGCGAGAGGCTGTTCAACTCTATTTTAAGCGGGTGGCCACCATAAAAACAGTTTATTTTAAACCCGCTGCCCATGCTGCGGAACACCTGCTCTATCTGCAAAGCCAACTCGCGCGACGGCACCATGATCATCACCTGTACGGTACTGATATTAGAATCTAATATGCTAAGCAAGGGCAGCAAAAATCCCAACGTTTTACCCGACCCGGTAGGCGAAAGCAATATTACGTCGCCTTTTTTAGCGGCGGCAATGGCAGCCTCCTGCATGGGGTTTAGGGCATTTATCTTAAGGTTGGTGAGCGCTTGCTGTATCATAAGCCGCAAAGATACGCTAAACCCGCTACTTAATTATCCTAACGGGTTTCTTGTGTTCATCTATTGCCACAAAGGTAAAGCTGCCGTGTATGGCCAGGTCGCGGCCTTCGGCATACATTTGTTCTACGTAGATCTCTACATCAACCTTTAAGCTGGTATTGCCCACGTGGCTAACCCTGCCAATCAGTTCTACAATAGTGCCCGCCGGGATGGGTTTCTTAAAATCTATTTTATCGCTGCTTACGGTTACCATTACCTGGCGGCTAAAACGTGTAGCGGTGATAAAGGCTACCTCATCCATCATGTGCATGGCGGTACCGCCAAAAAGGGTATCGTAATGGTTGGTAGTGTTAGGGAAAACGGCTTTAAAAATGCGCGTTTCTGATGCCTGGATTCTTTCGTCTGTTGTCATGTGTATCTGTTTAAAGACCTCTCCCAAACCCTCTCCGTCCCGATAATTATCGGGAGAGAGGGCTTAGAAAGGTAGTTTACTTAAATTATTGCAGGCTCTGTAATGGTGGCGCGCATTTCTTTGGCGGCTGCTACCATTTCTATCAGGGCCTGTTTGGTTTCGTCCCAGCCGCGGGTTTTAAGGCCGCAATCGGGGTTTACCCAAAGTTGTTCGTCGGGGATTACTGCTCTTGCTTTTTTTAGCAGGTAGGTCATTTCATCCCGGTTCGGCACGCGTGGCGAGTGGATGTCATAAACACCCGGGCCAATCTCGTTAGGGTATTTAAAATCGGCAAATACATCCAGCAGTTCCATTTGCGAACGCGATGTTTCAATGGTGATCACATCGGCATCCATATCGGCAATGTTCTGGATAATATCGTTAAATTCCGAATAGCACATGTGTGTATGGATCTGTGTATCGTCCTGTACGCCGCTTGCCGAAATGCGGAACGCTTTTACTGCCCAATCCAAATATACTGCCCAATCGGCCTTGCGCAAAGGTAAGCCTTCGCGGATAGCCGGCTCATCAATCTGGATAATTTTTA
This sequence comes from Bacteroidota bacterium, assembly GCA_040389205.1. Lineage (GTDB taxonomy): Bacteria > Bacteroidota > Bacteroidia > Sphingobacteriales > Sphingobacteriaceae > Mucilaginibacter. The sequence goes on along the minus strand of JAZKAL010000004.1, from coordinate 246,918 downwards.
TGCCGGCGGCCTCCAAATCTACAACTTCATCACGGATAGCCAACGCTATTTGTGTACAGGTCTCAGACCGTGGCTGATCGTTACGCACAAAAGACCATTGCAGAATAGTAACCGGCCCGGTAAGCATTCCCTTCATCCATTTATTAGTAAGCGATTGCGCATACGCTGACCACTTAACCGTCATGGCATCAGGCCTCGATACATCGCCATAAATAATAGGGGGCTTAACGCAGCGGCTGCCATAGCTTTGTACCCAACCGTTTTGGGTAAAGGTAAAACCTTGTAACTGCTCGCCAAAGTATTCCACCATATCGTTACGTTCAAATTCGCCGTGCACCAAAACGTCAATATCTATCTCTTCCTGCCATTTAACAGCCTTCTCGGTTTCTTGGGCAATATACAGGTCGTATTGTGCCTGGGTGATAGCGCCTTTTTTCAGTTGGGCACGCCAGCTGCGCACCTCGGCGGTTTGCGGGAACGAGCCAATGGTGGTAGTAGTGTACAAAGGCAGTCTCAACAATTCCTGTTGCTTTTGCTTACGCGATGCAAAATTACTGAACCGCTGCGAATCACTTTCGGCTATCCCGGCAACACGTTCTTTAACAGCGGGGTTGTGAATTAAACCTGAAGTTTTACGCAAGCCGTTATCATATTGGTTTTCGGCCAGTTGGTATTGGGCACGCACGCCGGGATTATCTGATGCCAGGCTTTTAAGCAAAGCTACTTCTGTTACCTTTTGGCGGGCAAAAGCAAGCCACTGTTTAATTTCGGGCGTAAGTGTGCTTGTATTATGCTCGTTTCTCAGGTCGACAGGCGAGTGGATGAGCGAGCAGGAGGGCGCTATCCAAACACGCTCGTCGCCAATCTTTCCTTTTGCCATTTTAATGAGGGCAAGCGATGCTTCAAAATCATTCTTCCACACGTTGCGGCCATCAACCAGGCCTAATGATAAGATGGTTTTAGCCGGTAATAGTTCCAGTACTTCATCTAACTGCTGAGGCGCGCGCACCAGGTCGATATGCAGGGCATCAACAGGCAGGGAAGCAGCCAGTTGGGCATTACTGCCCAGGTGTTCAAAATAAGTGGTCAGGATAAACTTTAACCTTGGGAAAGTTTTGCGCAGCTGCTTGTAAGCATCGCGGTAAGCCTGCTGTTCTTTCTCCGTCAGGTCGAGCGACAGGAATGGCTCATCAAACTGGATCCATTCGGCGCCGAGATCCTGCAGTTTAGTTAGTATCTCTTCATACACCGGCAATAGGTTTTTCAGCAGGTCTATCTTTTCAAAACCGGCTTCTTTTTCTTTCCCTAATAGCAAGTAGGTAACCGGGCCTATCAATACAGGTTTGGTGATGATACCCAGTTGCTTCGCCTCATAAAACTCATTGGTGATCTTAGTTGAGAAAAGTCTGAATGATTGATCCTTATAAAACTCGGGTACTATGTAATGGTAGTTGGTATCAAACCATTTGGTCATCTCCATGGCTACAACATCCAACCCATCCTTTTGATAGCCGCGGGCCATGGCAAAGTACAGGTCAAGCTCTTCCTTGCCTTGTTTCAACACCACCTCGTTATAACGTTTTGGGATGGCGCCAAACATCAGGGAATGATCCAGCACGTGGTCGTAATACGAAAAATCGTTCGAGGGGATGAGGTCTATCCCGGCTTCTTTTTGCATCAGCCAGTTATCGTGGCGGATGGTTTTACCTACCGTAAGCACGTTTTTGTGCCCCGTTTTGCCTGCCCAGTAACCCTCGCAGACCTTTTTCAATTCGCGTTGGCTACCAATACGCGGGTAGCCTAAATTTTGCGTTAGCATTGCTTTAATTGATTAAATAAATAAATCGGTTAAAAGCCCTTTAGCTAAACTTCGCAATGCGTTCGTTTGGGTGGATAAATGGAAAAGTATAGATATAGCATTCCCTTGCATAAAAATACAGGTTGTTACGAAAACTATATCAAACCACGACCATTGCCTCATACCGCGAAAGCATTGTCAATTCGGTATGGCAGGTCTCCTGACTTGTAACATTTTTGCCGCCCTTCCCAACCATTTTTAGATAGTCAGTGGGCGTGTATATTGGCAAAAACCTTTTGTGTTACTTACAGTTGCGCGACAGTTAGTGATTTGCACACTATTCCCTATTAATCTACAATTAAGTAAAACCTATACCGGTTGATGAAGGAAAGTAAAGAACTTACATCGGCCCAAATGTAAGTAATAAGGATGAGGAAAAGCAGTATTAGCTTTCTTCTATCAGTTTTATGGAGTTTTCCAGCGCTTCAATCGTTACAAGATCTTTGGGGCGGTTCATCGCTTTCTTATTTGCAATAAGTTGATGGAGATGCAGAAAGGGAACATTTACGCCATTAACATCTGCGATAGAAGCACTTGATAAACAGTGGTTAAAAGTTTGGCCATCAAAGCCGGATACAGTGGTGATGGCATCTAACCAAAGCCCGTTATGTAAAATAAACTCTGTGCAGTTTGGCAAAAATTGCATTTGTTCTATCATGGGGTAATCTCCCATGGCACAGTCTACAAGGGCATTCCTGAAAGCTTTTCTGTTATCGGGAGTGTCGTTCAGCCAAATATCCAAATCAACGGTAGGGTGTTGAACGCCATTAAGTTTTACAGCAAAGCCACCAACAATAATGTATTGGACTTGATTTAACTGTAAGGCCTTCCAGAAACTCAGAATGTCTTTATCAAAAATGTCCACTGGTTATTTGCTGATAAGGGGTTTGTGAGTTATTACAGCCTTATTCATGGTTTGCTGTATTTTATATAGGCGGGTTGCCATTTCACAACGTTCTTTATAAGTCCGTTTTAAACCTTCTTTTAAAAGTTCTAACTCGGCTTCGTCAAAAGTTTTTTCTTTTTTATCCATGACTTTACTTAGTCAAACTTAGGTAAAAAGGCACTAACAAACAAATTTACTAATCTTGAGAAGCTCCATCAACCTCTTTATATTTCCATAAAAAGTACAGTGCCGAAAACACAGTAAGCAACAGCCCAACCGCAGATAAACCGATGACACTATTGGAAAAAAAGGTAACCCAGTTGAGTTTTACTTTAAAGATCTCTTTTGAGAACAGCACGCCTACGCTGCCCACGTAACCAAAAGAATCGGCCAGGTAAATAAGGAAGCCGACATTACCGGCGTAACGGAAGGTAGCGATAAGCCGCTCGAAAAACACGGCGTTAAAGGGGATGTAAACCATGTACAGGCCAAGGCCCACAATAGTCATCCACCAAACGGGATGCAGGTTGTGGTTGATGAACATAAGGCTTGATGCCCCGGCTAATACGAAACCTATAATGATAAACACATGGGCCACCATCAGCGCTTTATAGCTGTTGCGGATCATCACCATACTGCCAATTAACACCAGTATCACCAGTGTAATTGGCGTTTCGGTTTTTGAGAAGATGGCGGGCTGATTGAAGAAACCCATTTCCTTCCACATCTCGGCGCCAAAATTATCGCGGATGTCCCTAAAAATGGTGGCAAAGGTGTAGATGAGGATACAGGCGGTGAGGCCCGGCAAAAAACTGCGTACAAAAGCCCGGCGTTGTGCTTTAACCATTGGTGTACGTGCCATCCGGTCGGTAACGTCGGCATCATCAGGCGGCGGTATCTTTTCCATCAGGTAGATGAACAGCAGGAGCGGGGCGGCAAAAAGCAACCCGGTGAAGAAAGGCACCCAAAACTCGGTAACGCCAAACTTAAGCATGAGCCAGCCACCAGCCGAACGCACAAACCCCGAAGCGAAAATGAAGCTTACGGCAAGCGTGGCGCCAATAAAATCGGTACCACGGCGACCCTCAACGTAGGAGAACACCACACCCCAAAGCATCCCCAGCGGGAAACCATTTATAAACAGGAAAACAATATTATATGGCACAGGCACCAGCGCAAAGCCGAGCCAGCTAAACCAGGCTATACCCGTAAGCAATATGATAATAGCGCCCCGCCCCGTGCGCTTTAACTCGGCAATGTATTTTACGCCGTAAAATTTGGCCAGCATATAACCCAGTACCTGGCTTATAACCAGCAGGGTTTTGTAGCTGTAACCGGCTACGGTAATACCATCAAATGTGGCTACTGTGAATGATTTACGGAAGCCAAATATCATGGTGTATGCCAAAAATACCGTTACCGCCGCATATACGTTTACCTGCAAACGTGTACCGTTTATCTTATTTGGCTTTAAAAACATAGTTATATTCTATTCGGTATTCGGCCAAATTAAGCTTATTAAGTTATCTTTCAGGCAATGCCGGTTATGAAATTACTTCAATATAGTATGTTTAACAAGACTTGAACGCTTGCCCCGGTATAAATTACAGGCATTTAAAAACCGGCAAGGGCGTTTTACGTATGTATTTATTTTTATGCCCACTAATACGCATCATTTTTATGCCGAGTTACCCGCCAACAAGATGTTTTTGGGAGAACTTTTAATGAACGATAAGCTGTTTAAACAGGTGCCGGAAGATTGGCATGTAATTATTACCGACATAAAAGGTTCTACCAAGGCGGTTTTTAGCGGGCGGCACGAAGATGTGAACCTCATTGCTACCGGTAGTATTGTTACGGTACTTAATATCGCGTTCGATCATAATATTAGCGTTCCATTCTTTTTTGGCGGAGATGGCGCTACGTTTATTGTACCACCGGGCCTTATAGATAAATTGATGAAAGCCCTGGCACTTTATCGTACAAACACCCTTAACAATTTCAACCTCGAGATTCGCGCCGGGACGGTTTCTGTTAAAGATATTTACGCCAAGGGTTACCATATGCTCATTGCTAAGTTTAGCAGTTCGCGGTCATTTACTATACCTGTTCTGTTAGGCAACGGGCTAAATTACGCCGAGAAGCTAATTAAGGGCGATGATGCGCTATTATCAAACCATTCCGCCCAAACAGAAGAGCTTGACCTAACCGGGATGCAATGCCGTTGGGACAGGATAGCACCGCCTGATAATAAAGAGGAGGTTGTTACCTTGCTTGTTGTTGCCAGCGATTGTAACATGCAGTCGGCATCGTTTAGTAAAGTGATGAATAAGATTGATGAGCTTTACGGCCCGCCGCGTAACCGGCAGCCAATATCAGTGAAGCAATTAAAGCTCAAAACAACATTCAGCAACCTGGGTGAAGAAATGCGCTTTAGACTGGGCCAGATCAGATGGCTGGAACTCGTCAAAACATGGCTCACTATGCTTTATGGATATATTTATTTCCGGACGCAAAAGGGTAAAAAATATTTAAAAAGCCTGGTAGAAATGGCAGATACGCTGGTTATTGACGGAAAAATAAACACCGTGATATCCGGCACCGTTAGTCAACGCAAAGCATTGCAAAAGGCGTTGGATGAATTAGAACAGGCAGGGGCGATAAAATATGGCCTGCATATTAGCAGCGCTTCCATCATGTCGTGCTATGTGCGGGATCTAAAGGATGGGCACATCCATTTTGTAGACGGATCGGAGGGTGGCTACACCCAGGCAGCCAGTATGCTGAAGGAAAAGTTGTAAGAACATTCGCAAACTCGTAAATTGCGGCAACTACCATGAAAAATATAGTTTACGTTAGCACCGCGGTAACATTGATGCACGAAAATCAATTGTTCGACATTTTACACAATTCGAGGTTACATAACGAAGCACTTGGCATAACCGGCATTTTACTGTATTCGGAAGGGACGTTCATACAGGTGTTAGAAGGCAAAGACAACATCATTAACGCCCTTTACGCCAGGATAAAGGCCGACCAGCGGCACAAAGATATTGTGACCCTGATTGATGAACCCATATCAGAAAAGAGTTTTGCAAAATGGCTAATGGGGTTTGCAATAACAGATAAAGTTAAAACCGAAAAGCTGGTCGGTTACTTACGATCTGTTAAAGAACTGGACCTTAATACCGGTAATGGTGCCGCAGTTAGCGCTATTAAAGACTTTATAGAAACTAATGAACTTAATGTAAAGTATTAAGCGGAGATAATCCATTTCTTCTGATAATTTTGCATAATACACTTTAACTTATAAGCTAACCTCTCACAATTATTAAATGGTTGATAATACTATCCATTGCAAAAATTGCAATACCATAATTACTGATAAGTTCTGTTCCAACTGCGGCCAGCCCAAAACGTTGAAACGGGTTGACGGGCATTACGTTTCGCACGAAATTCAGCACCTGTTACACCTCGAAAAGGGCATCTTATACACCATTAAGGAACTGCTTGTGCACCCCGGAAAAAATGTAAGAGAGTACATATCTGAAAACCGCAGCAGGCTTGTAAAACCGGTTATCTTTATTATTATCACCTCCTTAATTTACTCTACCCTCACTCATTTTTTTCATATCGAAGAAGGCTACGTAGCGTATAATGGCGATAAAAATTCTACCCCAACTAAAATGTTTGCCTGGGTACAAAGCCATTATGGGTACGCCAACATCGTGATGGGCGTATTTATAGCACTGTGGCTGAAAGTATTTTTTAGAAAACAGCCGTACAACTTTTTTGAGATACTTATCCTGCTATGCTTTGTAATGGGTATGGGAATGTTGATATACGCCGTTTTTACAATTGCCGAGGGTTTGTTAAAAGTTAGTTTGATGCAAATAGCAGGGGCTATAGGTATTGCGTATTGTTGCTGGGCTATCGCTCAATTTTTTAACACGAAAAAGATATCAGGCTACATAAAATCATTGTCAGCATATCTTTTGGGGATGATCAGCTTTTTTGCAGTGATACAGTTATTGGGGACTTTGATAGATGTAGTGATCAAGCACTAATTTTCATCAACCAAAAAAGCCCGACACTTTCATATCGGGCTTAACTTTATATAGGATTTTTATTCCCCTCTCTTCAAACCAAATTTCTCGATCTTACTATAAAGGTGGCTGCGTTGAATGTCTATATCGTCGGCAGTTTTGGAAACGTTCCAGTTATTTTTTTCTAATTTGAACTTTATGTACTCGCGCTCGGCGTAATCTTTATACTCCTGGAAGTTGGTGAACTGGTCAAAGTCAGTTTGCGGAGCAGCCGCTGCGGCAGTAGCACCAGCTTCGGCAGTTACCGGGGCAGATGGATTTGCAAAAGCCTTTACGTCGCCATCGGTAATGGTTTTATCGCTTAAAATTATCAAACGTTCTACCATGTTACGCAACTCACGGATGTTACCTGTCCATGGTAAAGCTTTAAGGGCCTCCAGCGCAGCATCAGAGATCTTTTTGGCAGGCATGCCGTACTCGTTGCAAATCTCTTCCAAAAAGCTTTGGGTAAGCAGGGTAATATCGTCCCGGCGCTCGGTAAGCGGCGGTACATGGATCAGTATAACGCTTAAGCGGTGGTACAAGTCCATACGGAAATTACCGGCCTCTATCTCTTTGAGCAGATCTTTATTAGTTGCCGCTACCACGCGTACATCTACATCAATTTCTTTTTCGCCACCTACGCGGGTAATTTTACTTTCCTGCAAGGCACGCAGCACTTTTGCCTGTGCAGACTGGCTCATATCGCCGATCTCATCCAGGAAAAGCGTACCACCATTGGCGCTTTCAAATTTACCTATACGTTGTTTTATAGCTGATGTAAACGAGCCCTTTTCGTGGCCAAACAGTTCGCTCTCTATCAATTCAGACGGGATAGCCGCGCAGTTAACCTCAATGATAGGACCGTTGCTGCGGTTAGATTTTTCGTGCAGCCAACGTGCTACAAGCTCCTTACCGCTACCGTTTGCACCGGTAACCAGTACTCGGGCATCTGTAGGGCCAACACGGTCAATGGTTTCTTTAATACGTAAAATAGCTTGCGACTCACCTAAAATAGGGCGTACTTTTGATACCTTACGTTTTAAAACCTTAGCCTCAACCACCAAACTCCCCCTATCCAGGGCGTTGCGTACGGTGATCAGTAAGCGGTTTAGATCAGGTGGTTTAGATATAAAATCGAACGCGCCTTTTTTGCTGGCCTCAACAGCGGTTTCAACCGTGCCGTGGCCGGATATCATGATGAAAGGAAGGTCGGGTTTTATGTTAAGGCCTTCGGTAAGTACTTCCATACCATCCATGCGGTTCATCTTAATGTCGCACAGTACCAGGTCGTAATCGTTCTTGCGGATGAGTTCGAGGCCGTCGACGCCATTATCTACATCTTCAACGTTGTAGTCTTCATATTCCAATATCTCACGAAGGGTGCTTCGGATAGACCGTTCGTCGTCAATTATTAAAATTTTTGCCATGTGTTATGTAAACTTAAAACAGGTATTAATGTTTGCGGCTAATATATAAAAATGTATAGTATTATGTGCAGTTTTTAAGTGAGTGGTTGATTGGGAGAGTGGTTTATTGGTTTATGGATGATGGTTCATAGTTAATGGTAGCCCAACTTGCGCTCGTCTGTGACGAGTGCTTAACGTGTGTTTGCGATTATATCGCCACGCGGCGTCTCAGACGCCAAACAATATTAAGCACTCGTTATTCAACGAGCGCAAGGTAACCACTCACCAACCCAACCACTCACCACAAACAGAAAAGCCCCCGTAAGGGGGCTCTTCACAGCAGCAAATCTGTAAGCCGGGTTTTGTACTCCCTTGCGGGGGCTTCTATCATTAATCTGGCCCTGCCGTTGCCGGCAGGATCTATCAACCTACCCATTCTGACATTCCGTTGCCGGACGTGGATGCGAGCAGCACCGCTTTCAGAACCTATTTGGTTTTTCAACTCCTGAGGTTTACCGCGATCCCGGTCGCCCGGAAAAGCCGTGAGCTCTTACCTCACGTTTTCACCCTTACCCTTGCAGGCGGTATATTCTCTGTGGCACTTGCTGTCGCCCGCTGCGGGCGCCTTCCCGTTAGGAAGCAGGATGCTCTGCGTTGCCCGGACTTTCCTCTTTAGAACAAGCCTAAAGCGATAGAACGTTTTGCAGCTGCAAAGGTAGGGATTTTGTTGGGTTCATGATTGGTGGTTCATCGTTCATAGCAATAAATATTGCAGCTACCATGATCCATCCACTATAAACTATTTACACTTTGCCAGGTCGGCATTAACCTCATCTACCGGGATCAACCCCATTTTGTTACCGAAAGAGTTGCCCACATAGGTAAGCACCTTGGCAACATCAATAGCGGGCATATCTACGTTGGCGGGCATAGCGCCTTCGTAGGCTTTGCCCTTTACTGTTATAATGGTTTCTTTAATGCCGTATTTAACAAAGCAGGCCAACTGATGGCGGTTCTTGTTAAGATAAGCGGTATCGGTAAGCGGGGGGATAAGGCCGGACAAGCCCTCGCCGTTGGCACCATGGCAATTTTGGCATTTGCTCATATACATCATAGCGCCGCCCGTGTAGTAGCGTTTATACTCCAGCTCGGCATCGCTTTGGCAGGATGCTATGATGCAAATTAATACACATACGAAACCGATTACCTTCAATTTCATTTATTGGGCAATTTGGGTATTAACCTCGGCACGCAGAACCTTGATATCCTCTATCAGCTTAGCAACCTGTTTTTCGTCGGTGCCATCGTAATACCCACGGATACGTTTTTGTTTGTCAACCAATACAAACCAACCCTGGTGCACGTAGCCGCCGGGTGTGCCATCATCTTGCTTCACGGCAACTAAGTAATTTTTTTGGCCCAGGTCGTAGGTTTTTTCCTTATCGCCCTGTAACAGCCACCAGCTGTTACCACTAATGCCAAGCTTATCCGCATATTTTTTCATTACGGCTACGCTATCGTGTTTGGGGTCGATAGTGTGCGATATGATCTTAAAGTCGGGTACGCTTTTAAACTCATTATACACTTTAAGCATGTTGCGGTGCATAATAGGGCAAATAGACGGGCAGGTGGTGAAAAAGAAATCGGCCACGTAAATATCACCCTTTAAGTTTTTTTGGGTGATGGTATCGCCATACTGGTTCACAAACTTAAAATCGGGGATGGTTTGGTAAACCGTATCAACCACCGTTTTGCCGTTAACCGTTTTTGTAACGGCTTCGCGGTTACCCATTATAGGTAGGGTAGGCTTATCAGCGTTGTTAAATTTACAGGCGCTGAATGCTAAAGCTATAAGGGCTAATGCCGCTAATTTTCTCATTTGGTAGGTTTATTTTGCTTAATAAATTTTGCTGCAGCGGCTACAGTAACATTAAAACTGCTGTCAATGGCGTCAATCTGCTTCTTTTGGTCGGTAAGGTAAGTCATGATCTCGTTATGGCTTTTGCCTTTATTTTCCGCGTCAAATTTATGCATCCAGTTCTCCATACGGGCATCTGCGCTGTCAAGGGCTGCGGAATGTACTTTGGCTGCAGCTGTCACGTCGGCAGATATACTGTCCTTTATTAAAGTATCCAGCTGCATTTTGTTGGTCATGATGAGTTGTTCTTTACCCATTACACGGTCATGCACTTTTATCACCTCGTTAAACAGGTCTTTTTCTTGTTTTTTGGTATCGGTACAGCTAAAAATAACAAAGCTTAACAGCAGGGCGGCAATCAATTTCTTCATTGTATTATACAGTTTGATTTAAGTTTCTGAGGTAAAGTACGTAGTCGAGGGGTGGGAGGGTTGCCCCGTCTAATTTTAAAAGCGTACCTATTTGCGCGCGGTGGTGCGTACCGTGGTTTATAAGGTGAGTAATTATATCACTCACCATGCTTTCAAAATAACCAACGGAATTTTTGTAGGCAATTACCCTGTCAAAATCCTCCGGTTGTAATGTTTCAAAAAAAACCAATAAATCGTTGTAATTAGCATTTACAACGGGCATTAGTTCGTTTGCGTTAGCATCGGGCCAAAGCGGGGCTAATGGTGCCGGCAAGCTTTGGAGGCGCTTAAGCCAAATTTGTTGTGCTGCCAGCAGGTGGGCCATCAGTTCCACAGGTTTACCGGTTACTCCTCGTTCAACGATCAACTGTACGATGCTGGTGTTAGCAAAAAGGTCGTAGTTAAGCAGGCGGATAAAGTGGCTTTTCATCGCGGTAAAAGTAAACATCATTCGCTATAAAAATTTAATAAGCGCTTGAAATTTATTGTCAACAAAGCGCAATTAATTCAAGTGCTGCTCTATTATTGGCTTTAGCTTTTCCGCGTCCAAATTTCCGGAATAAATCACATCCCCGGTTTTACCAACCAGCACAACCTGCGGGAAGCCAGCTACGCCATAATTTTTATTTACAGATGCATCGGCACCGTATGCCACTGTGTAATTTACCGCATGCCGGGTAACAAATGAGGCAATAGCCGTTTTACTATCTTCGGTATTAACAGCCAATACCTCAAGGCCGCGCTTGTCATATAAATTATTAAGTGCGTTTAATCGCGGTACAGCGTCAATACAATGCCCGCAGTTTTTTATCCAAAACTCTAAAAGCACCAGTTTGCCTTTATGGTTTGATAGCTTTTCTGCGGCGTTTGTAGCATAATTGGTCAACAACCAATCGGGCGCGGTTTGTCCCGCTTCAATAAGCACAGGCGGCTTGTCCACACTAACCAATGTATATTTTGGCAAATAACTGGAGTAGTACCATGATTTTTCGTTAACCGGAGCCGGATGTGTATTTATCCTTTCAAAATCGGTACGGTTAAGATCGGTACTACCCAAGCGGGTTTGCAAAACGGTAAGGGGCAGGCCGGTGATTTTATCCGTTATTACTTTAAAAACAAAAGTAAGGTCGCCGGTAGTTGGGCTAAATCCTGTACCCAGGTATTTGGGTAACTTATTGTGCAATGCAAACCGCAGCACGTTATATTTCTTATTATTAAGCACCGTATCTGTAACCGTTTTTATGATGCTTTTGTCGTTTATAACCAGTGGAAGAATATTACGCAGCGTGATAATTGAATTATACAATGCCGACCTGCCTTCAAAACTCTCCGGCTTTAACCTGCTTTTTACCTCAATGGATTTGTCTTTCGCATCGGCACTAAAAACTTCGGCATTATTAAAAACCGATATGGAGCTATCAGCCGAGTATTGATACTTGAAACCTACCAGATCGTTTTCCCTTCCAAAATCAACATACATATCACCTTCAGCCTTGCTAACGTAATCTTCAGACGGATAATTAAATTCCCGTTTATAATGGTATTTAACAACCTTTAGAGCCTTCAACTGCTTTGCTGTAAAATTGAATGCCTTAAGCGCTTTGGTATCATTGTATGGTTTACCGCTTGTTAAAACAAGCATCGCTAAACAAAGTATTGCTGCAAGGCAACCATTTAAAATTTTCATATATGATATATTTAACACAAATATATTTTTTCTTATTACAAATTATGTTAACGTTTTGTTAATGATACGCTGATAATAACTACATACTGCTAATTTAAATTTGATTAAATAATAAACAACAGCACCATGAAGATCATCACCAAATTAGCGGCTATAGTTAGCGACCTGCGCGAGTGGTTGTTCCTTAAAAGCATGCGTTCATCGTTCATGCACTAAGTTTTTTAATTTAGCGCTTTATTTATAAAATAATAATGCACATTTTGGGCTTCGCATCAGCTCAAATCAATGGATACTAACGATCTGGATACATCTCTTTCTAAACAGCTTTTTGGCGACGATTTTGCCTGGGGAGTTTCTACCGCCGCGCTTCAGATAGAAGGTTCGTGCGATGCCGATGGTAAAGGCCCGTCTATTTGGGATACCTTTAGCAACCGCAAAGGCAAGATATTAAACGGCGATAAACCCAATACTGCCTGCGATTTTTATAACCGTTACGAAGAGGACATTGACCTTATCAAACAGCTCAATATCCCCAATTTCCGTTTCTCTATAGCCTGGAGCCGCATTTTACCAAATGGTACCGGCCAAATAAACCAGGCCGGGATAGACCATTACAATAAATTAATAGATTATTGCCTGCAACAAGGTGTAGAACCGTGGGTTACCTTATACCATTGGGACCTGCCGCAGGCGCTTGAAGATAAAGGCGGCTGGACAAACCGCGAAATTATAAACTGGTTTAGCGAATTTGCTACCATTTGCGCCAAAGTATTTGGCGACCGTGTTAAAAACTGGATGGTAATGAACGAGCCGGCAGTGTTTACGGGCGCCGGCTACTTTTTAGGCATCCATGCACCGGGGCGCACGGGTCTGCGTAATTTTTTACCGGCCATACATCATGTAGTATTAAGTATTGTGGCAGGAGCGAGGCTCTTGCGTAATCTTGTACCCGGCGCTAACATCGGCAATACCTTTTCCTGCTCCTACATCGAGCCTTTTGCAGATAAGCCCCGGCATGTGAAGGCTGCCCAACGTGCTGACGCGCTTATTAACCGTTTGTATATTGAGCCATTATTGGGTTTAGGCTACCCAACCGACGAGGTTACCGCCTTAAAAGGCATTAACAAATACATACTGCCCGGCGACGAAGCCGATATGAGTTTTGATTTTGATTTTATAGGTATACAAAACTACACCCGCGAAATTGTAAAGTATTCGTTTTTTACCCCGTACATAGGCGCAAGTTTAGTTAAGGCGGAGAAAAGAGGCGTAGAATTAACCGATATGAAATGGGAGGTGTACCCGCCGGCCATATATCATATGCTTAAAAAGTTTGATGCCTACCCGCAGATAAAAAAGCTTATGGTTACCGAGAACGGCGCGGCATTCCCGGATACTGTATTTGATGGACAAGTTAACGATGAGCGGCGGGTAACTTATCTTAAAAACCACATCCGGCAGGTTTTAAAAGCCAAACAGGAAGGCGTAAAAGTACATGGATATTTTGTGTGGACGCTTACTGATAACTTTGAATGGGCCGAGGGTTATCACCCAAGGTTTGGTTTAATACATGTTAATTTTGATACCCAGGAGCGTATCATCAAAGCATCAGGAAACTGGTTCGCTAACCTGCTTAGGTAAATCGGTAGGTACACTGCGCGATATAATGGGCAGGCTGATAAAAAACGTAGTGCCTATATTGGTATTGCTTTCAAACCAGATCTTACCGTGATGCTTATCCATAATTTGCTTACAGATAGACAAACCCAATCCAAAGGATTTTTCGCCCGATGTGCCCGGCCTTTGGGCGCTGGTAAACATATTAAATACCTCATCCTTCATCTTATCGGGAATGCCTATACCGTGGTCTTGCACAGCTATGATGATCTTGCCGTTAACCTCGGCAACCTTTACCTGGATCTCGCCACCTGTTGGGCTAAATTTAATGGCGTTACTGATAAGGTTACTAATTACCCGCCAGATTTTCTCGCGGCTGATGTATAATTCCTGCTGCCTGTTAAGGGTTTCAAGCAATATCTTCTGCCCTTTTTCGGCTGCCTTAAAGCGCAGTAACTCCACACTGTTATTAACAAGCGAATTGATCTCTATCTGTTCTAAATTAAGCGATACCGAGTTTAGATTGGTAGCCTCCAATATTTCGTTAATCAGTTCCAGCGAGTTAAATGATGTTTCTTTCAGCAGGTTTATCAGTTCTTTTTGTTCGTCGGTATATTCATCCTGGGCCATCATGGTGGTAAGTGATGCAATACCACCAATAGGGTTACGCAGATCGTGCGCAACGGTACGCAGTATGCGGTCTTTCTCCTGGCTGCTGGTGTTTAGTTCGTTAAAGGCCTTTTCTAAAACATGGTTTTGGTCGTTAATTTGCCGGTTAAGGAGGTTAACAGTATCTACATCCCGTTTAGACCGGATCCAGTTGCGGTAAACCAGGAAAATAATGATCACCGCCATTACCGCTAAAAACACACTTACATACAAGTAAATTATTTGTAACTTATTATCGTTACTCAGCGTTTCTATTTCGTGTTGTTTCTCGTAATTAGCCAGTTGCTGGTTAACATCTGTTTGCATAAGGCTGCTGGCTTGCTGTGCAAGAGAATCTTTTAAAACGTTATACTGCTGTATATGGGTTAAGGCTTGTCTTAAGTTGCCTTTTTGCTCGTAATAATTTCCAAGTAAGCGGTTATAATCAGCCTCGGCTTCTTCGTTTTTTACGCTATCTAACTGGTTGCGGATTTTGCTAAGCAAATTTAATAGCGAATCTTGTTCGTTAAGGTTAAGGTAGATCTGCCCAAGCTTAATTTCGCTAAATTGAGCATCATGATTGTCGTATCCGGACTTTAAATTAATAGCAATGCTTTTCTTTAACAAGCCAGCGGCTTGGTTATAGTTTTTTTTCTGGATATAGATATCAGCCATATTGCCGTAAATCACGCCTTTAGCCGATTCCAGGTGGAGCTTTCTATCCGGATATTTAGAGCCATTTTCATCAATAAGCGCTAAAGCTTTTTTAAAATAAACAAGGGCGCTGTCGGGCTGCCGCATCCGGCTGAAACAAATACCAAAGTTATCTAACAGTTCCTGCCGGCGATAGAAGAACACAAAGCTATCACCGGAGTTTTTGAAATATTTGTATGAATCCTTAAAATAATTGAGTGCAAGCGGATAGTGGCCTTTTTTATACATGATCATCCCCATACGGTAGGTATAATCGCCAAGGGCTTCAAAATTTAAGTAAGCGCGGTTCTTACCTGTAGCATAACCCTCGTAATACGATTCGTATGCCTCTGTGTACTGTTTAAGTTCAAAAAAAGCGTCGCCGCGGGCAAAACTATAATCCGCAATGTTACGGGCATGTATCTTTGCGTTAGTGATCTTGTTATTAATCGCTATCATGCTATCGGTATACGCCAGGCTGCGCTCAAACTGATTTACAGTTTTTTGATAATAAACAAAATGGAACCCGTAAAAACGGAAACGATCCTCCAAAGTGGGGTTAGGTAGCTTGTTAAAAGCCGAATCCATAAAATCTAAACCCTGCTTTACCTTATCCTGCTGCCAAAGTTGTTCGGTGGTTTTCATGATAGCTTTAAACCCCTCAGAGTATTCGCCATTGTCAGCCTTATTTTTTGCACAGGAAAAAAAAACTAACAAAATTATATACAGCCAAGCATGCCTTGTTAGAACATGGTCATATTTGTCTTTAGAAGGCATCAAAGTAGTATGGTATTAAACGGGTACACAAATATAATATTTGCGAAGCATCTTTTACTACCTTGTAACTATTAATTTAACAGTAGATTTATTTAAATGCGTTTTCGCCGGTAACATCCATACCTGTAATTAATAAATGGATGTCATGTGTACCTTCATACGTAATTACCGACTCAAGGTTCATCATATGTCTCATTATTGGATATTCTCCGGTTATACCCATACCTCCAAGCATCTGGCGTGCCTCGCGTGCTATGTGTATGGCAACATCCACACTGTTACGTTTTGCCATTGATATTTGCGCCGCAGTAGCACGGCCCTCATTTTTAAGGGTAGCCAATCGCCAAACCAGCAGTTGCCCCTTAGTTATCTCGGTTATCATTTCGGCAAGTTTTTTTTGCTGCAGCTGAAAACCACCTATAGGCCGGCCAAACTGTACGCGCTCTTTAGAATAGCGCAGGGCAGTATCGTAACAATCCATCGCTGCACCCAGGGCGCCCCAGGCAATACCATAACGGGCCTGGTTAAGGCAGCCTAAAGGCCCCTTTAAGCCCGATACATTTGGCAATATATTTTCTTTAGGGATCTTTACATTATCAAAAACCAACTCGCCTGTAGCCGATGCACGCAACGACCATTTGTTATGCGTCTCCGGCGTGGTAAAGCCCTCCATGCCGCGCTCTGCAATTAGTCCGCGTATTTTTCCTTCTTCATCCTTAGCCCAAACAATGGCAATATCGGCAAAGGGTGAGTTTGAGATCCACATTTTTGCACCGTTTAATATGTAGTGGTCGCCGGCATCTTTAATATTCGTAACCATGCCGCCAGGGTTAGAGCCATGGTCGGGTTCCGTTAACCCGAAACAACCCATTAACTCGCCACTGGCCAGCTTGGGCAGGTATTTATGCTTTTGCTCTTCGCTGCCGTAAGCTAAAATAGGATACATTACCAACGAGCCTTGTACGGAGGCGGTAGACCTGATGCCAGAATCGCCACGTTCAATTTCTTGCATAATAATGCCGTAGGCCATATAATCCAGCCCGGCACCACCATATTCTTCGGGCACGGTGGGGCCAAAGGCGCCAACCTCTGCCAAACCCTTAAGCAGGTGTTTGGGAAACTCAGAGCGCTGCGCGTAATCCTCAATTACAGGACTTACTTCTTTTTTTACCCACTCGCGTACGCTGGCACGGATCAGCTTATGTTCTTCGGTTAAAAGTTCATCTAAAAGGTAATAATCCGGTGCTTCGTAAAGGTCGGTCTTAGCCATAGCGTTATAAATTGGTTGCTCAAATATAGGGCATAAAATTTGAGTTAAACAAAGCCAAAATCGTTGTTTTTGAATACCGCAAGGCACTTTATACCAAAAAGCAGGTTTAAACGGTTTAAACATATTTTTTGGATGAAAAAGTTTTTTTGAGAAAGACCTCTCCCAGGGAGAGGGGGTAGAAGGTTTGGAAGTCGCTTTGATAATTTACTCACCCCGCGGCACTGCGTGCGCGACCCTCTCTTCACTGTGCGAAAAGAGGGTAAAAGCTTTTTTCCAATTTTGTTTCTCAACATCTTTGCGCAGCAGAGAGGGTCGACCAGCGAAGCGTAGTCGGGGTGAGTAAACTATGCGACTGGTAATTTTAAACCATCAAATATTCCCTTACTTTTGAAACATGATAAAAGTTGCTTTAGAAGGCGCCGAGTTTTTTGCTTATCACGGTTATTACCCCGAGGAACAGGTAATAGGCACCCATTTTTTGGTTGATGTACAGGTTGGCTTTGAGGCCGATATTTATGTGGACGAAGATAACCTGCATAATACCGTAAACTACGAGGTGCTTTACAATATTATTGAAGAAGAGATGGGGAACACCCGTAAGGTTTTAGAAACCGTGGCCCAAAGCATACTTAACCGCATTAAAACCGAATTTACTTTTATAGAAACTGCCGTAGTAACCATCCGCAAGCAAAGGCCGCCATTCCGCGGGCCGCTTAAACAATCGGTTATTACGCTTAGCTATACCAAATAACATGAGTTACCATAAAATTACCGCCGATATACTTAACCAGCTAACCGCTATTGTTGGCGAACAAAATATACTTACTGCTCCGGCAGAAATAGAAAACTACAGCCACGACGAAACTGAGGATCTGGTTTATTACCCCGAGGTAGTTGCCAAACCGCAAACGGTAGAACAAGTTTCTTTTTTAATGAAGATTTGTAATGATAACCTTATCCCCGTTACCCCGCGTGGTGCAGGTACTGGTTTAGCGGGTGGCGCATTGGCTGTACTGGGTGGCTTGATGATCTCTATGGAACGCTTCAATAAAATCCTGGATATTGACGAGCAAAACCTGCAGGCTACGGTTGAGCCCGGCGTTATTACCGAGATATTTATAAATGCCGTTGCCGAAAAAGGCTTGCTTTACCCTGTAGACCCGGCAAGTAAAGGCAGCTGTTTTATTGGCGGTAATGTTGCCAATTGCAGCGGCGGCCCAAGGGTTGTAAAATATGGCACCATCCGTGAGTATGTGTTGAACCTGGAAGTAGTATTGCCTAACGGCGATATTATATGGACAGGCGCTAACACTTTAAAATATGCATCGGGCTATAATTTAACCCAGTTACTAATAGGAAGCGAGGGCACTTTAGGCATCGTTACCAAAATTGTAACCAAACTTATACCTAAACCTACGCTGGATGCGCTGATGCTGGCGTCGTTCGCTACAAATGAGGATGCCTGCGCTGCAGTGTCGGCCATATTTAGGGCAGGGGTGGTGCCATCGGCGCTGGAGTTTATGGAACGCCGGGGCATTGAATGGGTGATAGAACACGACGGCATTACATTCGACCTGAAAGACGGGATAGGGGCTTTCCTGTTGATAGAAGCCGACGGAACAAACCAGGACGTAATATTTGCCGATTGTGAGAAAATAAACGAAGTATTAGAACTACATAATTGCCAGGACGTACTATTTGCAGATACCTCGGCACAAAAAGAAGAACTTTGGCGCATCAGGCGCACCATGGCGGTATCGGTAAAGTCAAATTCAATCTACAAAGAGGAAGATACCGTGGTGCCACGCGCCGCATTACCACAATTGATAAAAGGCATTAAAGAGATAGGCGCTAAATATGGTTTTGAATCGGTTTGTTACGGCCACGCAGGCGATGGCAACCTCCACGTAAACATCGTAAAGGCAGGCATGAGCGATGCCGACTGGAACAGTAAATTAAAGGATGGCATCACCGAAGTTTTAGAACTGACCGTAGCTCTCGGCGGCACACTATCCGGCGAGCATGGCATTGGCCTGGTGCAAAAGGATTATATGGCATTAAAATATACACCCATGCATTTTGCTATCTGGAAAGGTATTAAGAGCGTGTTTGACCCGAATGGGATTTTAAACCCGGGGAAGATATTTAATTAATTTTTTCAAAACCGTCATTGAGGTACGAAGCAATCTCTACGTAGGCAGAGTCGCTCTGTAAAGCAAAGAGATTACTACGCACCTCGTAGTGACGCGTGAAGAGATAATTGGTAAGTAATTTCCCTTAGATGGTTAATTCGTATTCAAGATCAGCCTCGGCTCATCATAATCTATCATATTCTTACGGCCATCTTTATCAATAGCGATAGATTTATTAGTGTCGTAGTCATAGCTAATGCACACGGTTTTACAGGTGGTGCAAATCTCTTCGCCTTTATCGGTGGTTTTGGTGAGTACGTGCATTACATCAAAACTACTGTTGCCTATGCGGGTTACGCGTACGTAGCAGTTAAGCATATCGTCGATAGTTACCGGCTTTAGGTAATGAATTTCAGATCGGCCTATCACTATCCCAATTTCTTTCAGATCCCATTTCGCAACATCGCGCCAATAGTTAAAACGGGCTACTTCAAAATAGGTGAGGTACACGGCATTGTTCACGTGGCCGCGCGCGTCTATATCCGAAAAGCGGATAGCTATATCGGTTTTGTACTTGTAATCTGTAAGTTTTTCAGCCATTGTAAGACATTTTGTCGGTAATAAATAAAAATGAAAGACATTTTGTCTTGCAATTGTAGGTTTATACCTGTTGGTATAACAGTTGTTTAATCATCTACGAAATTAATAAACAAAAACTTAATAAAATATAAAGCCATGACATTAGTAAAATTTAACAACGGACTTAAAAACAACGCTCATCCTTTCTTTAACGATGTTTTCGATTCTTTATTGAACGATTCTTTCATCAGCGATAAATTAGTTGCACGTGTACCTGCGGTTAACATTGCCGAAAACGATAATGAGTTCCATATTGAGTTAGCCGTACCCGGTTTAAAGAAAGACGATTTTAAGATCAACCTGGATAAAAATATCCTTACCGTATCGGCCGAAAAGAAAACAGAAGCAAGTGCCGAATCCAAAAAATACAGCAAACGCGAGTACAGCTACAACTCATTCGTAAGGTCATTTACCCTGCCTGACAGTGTAGACCACTCAAAAATAGAAGCTGATTATGCAGATGGTATCTTAAAATTAACCGTAGCAAAAAGAGAAGAAGCTAAATTTCAATCAAGAGAAATAGCTGTAAAATAAGCAGAAAGGCGAAAGCTTTAAGCTAAAGACAATAAATAAGTGTTTTCATAAAGTTGGTTTAGTAAGAAGGCCGCTTCCTTAATTGGGGCGGCCTTTTGTTTTGTATGTCCAACTTGATAATAGTTAATTATCCAGCAAGCGGCGATGGTAATTTACCTGCCCCAAATGGTAGCTGAGGTGCATAGCCAGGTGCACAAAAAAATATTCGTTAGTTGCGCCCTTTAGGGTATGCTCCACCATAGAAGTTTCGGCCAGCTGCGCCTCCGTGATCATATCGAAGGTATTTTCTATCATGGCTATCGTTTTTTCTATTTCGGCTACCAATTCGGCTCGTGGTATATTTTTTAGCGCGAATTCATCGGGCCGATTCCGTACATAACCGGTATTGCCATATGCTGCACCAAAATAAGTATTTAGGTTGCCAAGCAAATGCAGACAAAGGTTACCTGCCGAATTGGAGATGCCCTTTTCGATATACCAAAGCTTTTCCTCATTTTGGTAAGCCAGTATCTCATCCTTCAGCTTATCCAGATCGCGAATGATGAGGCTTTTCAGCGTATCTCTTATCATAACAGTCTTGCTGTTAGTTACGCATATTGATGTACTGTAGCGGCTGGCCAAAGTCTTCGGTACGGCACAGGCTGATCACGGCCTGCAGGTCATCTATCTTTTTAGCGGTAACACGTACCTGGTCGTCCATAATAGACGCCTGTACTTTAAGGCCGCTATCTTTAATTTTCTTAACCACTTTTTTAGCGGCTTCTTTATCGAGCCCTTCTTTTATCTTTATCTCCTTGCGGATCATGTTGCCCGATGCATATTGGTCTTTACCAAAATCGAGCGCTTTAGGGTCCAGGCTTTGTTTAACCATACGGCTAATAATAGCATCGGTAATGGCCTTAAGGCGCATATCATCCTCGGTAACTATGGTAACCTCGTTGGTTTTCTTGTCCAGGTCGATAGTGCTTTTAGACCCGTTAAAATCGTAACGGTTAAGTATTTCCTTTTTAGCAACGTTTATGGCGTTATCTAAAGTTTGTCCGTCTATCTTGCTTACTATATCAAATGAAGGCATAATGATGGTTTTATATTAACGCAAAGCTAATGTAAGATTTGTATCCAAGGTATATATTGCCCCCTAATATTATATTTAATATTGAAAACATGTTTACATACCGATAAGTTAATATTAACTTAACAAATAAATGAGCAGTTTTGTTGCTATCACAATATGGATACTAAGAACATTCCCTTAATAAACAGAGAAATAAGCTGGTTATACTTTAACGACAGGGTTTTACAGGAAGCTGCCGACCCAACCGTACCACTTATTGAGCGGATAAAGTTCCTGGCCATATTTTCATCCAACCTCGATGAGTTTTACCGCGTACGCGTAGCCACGCTTAGCCGCCTGGCCAACTTGAACGAAAAGGCAAAAGAGATACTGGGTTACAACCCTAAAAAGATACTGAGCCAAATAAAAACCATTGTTGTAAAGCAGGAGCGTAAATTTAACAACCTGTACGAAAACATCATTGTAAAGCAGCTGGCCGAAGAAAAGATCTTTATCCTGAACGACAAACAGTTGAACGTTACCCGCGGCGAGTTTGTGAAAAGCTTTTTTAGGGAAAAATTACTTTCTACGCTGGTACCTATAATGCTTGACGACAGCCTGCCGCTGCCCGAGCTACGCGACCGTGCCATCTACTTTTTTGTTAGGCTTACTAAAAATAAAAAATCGCGCTACGCGCTTATAGAGTTTCCGGATAACCTGTCGAGGTTTTTGGTACTGCCCGAAACCAATAACCTAAAGTTTATTATCCTACTAGATGATATTATCCGCTATAGTTTAGAGGATATCTTCTTCATATTCGAGCATGATTCAATAGAAGCTTACTCATTACAGCTTACGCGCGATGCCGAGCTTGACCTGGATAAGGAAGTTAGCGTTAAATTTGTGGATGCGCTTAGCAAAAGCCTGCTTAAACGCCGCAAAGGCAAGCCCATGCGCTTGCTTTACGATAGCGAAATGCCGCTTGATATGGTTAGCTACCTGGTTAAAAAAATGAAGCTGGACAAGGGCAGCCTTATCCCGGGTAACCGCTACCATAACTTTAAAAATTTCATCTCGTTCCCCAACGTTGGCCGGCCCGACCTGGAGTATAAAAAGAACGCGGCTTTACCCGTTGCCGATCTTTCATTTGGTAAAAGTTTAATGGGTTTGATAGCGAAGAAGGATTTCCTGATCAGCACGCCATATCAATCTTTCGATTATATTATTCACTTTTTACGCGAGGCCGCAATTGACCCAAAAGTTAAAGAGATAAACATAACCGTTTATCGTTTGGCCGAAAACTCTAAGATCATCCACGCGCTGATAAACGCCGCTAAGAACGGCAAGAAGGTAAACTGTCTGGTTGAACTGCGCGCCCGTTTCGACGAGCAGAACAATATTTACTGGAGCAACAAGCTGGAGGAAGAAGGTGTGAACGTACTTTACGGGATAGATGGTTATAAAGTACACTCTAAAATTTGCCTGGTAACGCGGATGGAGAAAGGCAAGCCTTTTTATTACGCATGCTTATCTACCGGTAACTTTAACGAGAAAACGGCATCTATCTATGCGGATCATTCCATCCTAACAGCTGATAAAAAGATAACTACCGACCTTGTAGCCATATTTAGGGCATTGAACAGGAATGTGCTGCCTAAAGGGTTAAAAACCTTAATTGTATCGCCGATTGACTCGCGCCCGGCCATTTACAAGTTGGTAGACAATGAAATGAAGTTTGCCAAAGCCGGCAAAAAGGCCTACATGATATTTAAAATGAACAGCCTTGCCGATGAGCAACTCATAAACAAGCTATACCAGGCCAGCAATGCAGGGGTGAAGATAAAGCTTATCGTTCGTGGTATGTGCTGCCTTATCCCGGGCGTAAAAGGCTTTAGCGAAAATATTGAAGTAATAAGTATTGTAGACAAATACCTGGAGCATGCCCGTGTGCATATTTACGGTAATGGAGGCAAAGAGTTGATCTACCTTACCAGCGCCGATTTTATGACCCGCAATATTGATAACAGGGTAGAGGTTGGATTCCCGGTACTGAACGATGACCTACGCCGCGAGATAAGGGAAATTATACAAATACAGCTGGATGATAACACCAAAGCCCGTGATATTACCGGCAGCGCGGTTAACAAGTACCACAAAACAAAATCGGAAATATTAACCCGTGCACAGATAGATATTTACAACTACCTAAAAAATAAGAACACAAATTGAGATACGCCGCCATAGATGTTGGGTCTAACGCCGTCAGGATGCTGATTGCCGAGATCATTGAGAATAACGAATCGATATCCTTTAAAAAGAATACGCTGATACGTGTGCCCGTAAGGCTTGGGGATGATGCCTTTTTAAACAAGGAGATCTCTGAAAAGAAAACCATTGATCTTATAAAATCGATGCAAGCCTTTCGTAACCTGATGGATGTTTACAAGGTTACCGACTATATGGCCTGCGCAACATCGGCCATGCGCGAGGCGCTTAACGGCCCCGATGTGGTAGCCAGGATAAAAGCCGAAGCCAACATCGACCTGCAAATTGTACATGGCGAAAGTGAGGCCAAGATCATCTACAACAGCCACGCCGAGATCAATATAGATAAAAGCAAAAACTACCTTTATATTGATGTTGGTGGTGGTAGCACCGAGCTTTCGCTTTTCAGCAATGGAGAGTTGCTGGCATCTCAATCGTTCAATTTAGGTACCATCCGTATTTTGGACAACCAGGACAAGGACGAAACCTGGACCGAGATGAAGGATTTTATCCGCGAACATACCAAGGGGCTGAAAAACATCTTCGGCATTGGTACCGGTGGTAACATCAACAAACTGTACAAATTATCGCAGGAAAAAGATGGCGCGGCACTGAGCTATTTAAAGCTTAGGGCACTGTATAATTACCTGGATAGTTTCTCGCTAAAAGACCGTATAAACGTATTGGGTTTGAACCAGGATAGGGCAGATGTTATTATCCCCGCCTGCGAAATTTATTTAACGGTGCTTAAATGCGCCAATATCAAGAGCATTTATGTGCCAACGGTGGGTATGGTTGATGGAATTATCCAAACGTTAATTGAAAAGAACTATCCCTCAGTAAGTTAAATTTATTTTATCAAATTGTTTAATAATTAACAAACTGTTGTTATATTTGTGATGCCCGCTCAAAGGGCATGTTTTTCATAGGTAGATGTAGGGTCGAGTACGAGTTATTCGACCCTTTTTTGTGCCTTTAACTTTTGTTCCGTTTATTTGTACCCATATCATGATGAAAAAGAAAATTGTTGTTGCTGTTACCGGTGCAAGCGGATCCATTTATGCCAGGCTATTGCTTAATAAATTGCAGGCACTACAAAGCCAAATTACCGAGGTTGGCATTGTAATGAGCGACAACGCCAAACAGGTTTGGGAGTTTGAACTCGACGATAAAACGCACGGCAATTACCCCTTTAAATATTACGCCAAAAACGATTTTATGGCGCCCTTCGCATCCGGCTCGGCCCGGTTTGATACCATGGTGGTGGTGCCGTGCTCTATGGGTACCCTGGGCAGGATAGCATCCGGCGTGTCTGACGACCTGATAACCCGTGCCGCCGATGTAATATTAAAAGAGCGCCGCAAACTGATATTGGTAGCAAGGGATACCCCCTTAAACCTCATCCATATCCGCAATATGCAAACAGTTACCGAAGCCGGCGGTATTATTTGCCCGGCTATACCATCATACTACAGCAAACCCAAAACCATTGAAGAACTGGCAATGACGGTTGTAAACCGCGTGATTGACCTTATAGGTTTGGAAGATGAAAGCTACAGGTGGGACGGGATTTAGTGTCCCGATAGCTGTCGGGATAGTGTGTATTGCTGTATTGTTTAATTGCTTTGGCATGGTGAGCCTGTAGAACAATTAGCGATATGCTATTTTACTTTTTTAGTTTGATGTAATACGTTAAATTTGGTTTATCACAACCATTACATCACAATGAAAAAATACTGCCTTTTAGCCACTCTATTTCTAACGTTTTGTTGCCGCGGCGCTTTCGCGCAAATAGATACCGTAGATAATATCCCCATGAAGGATAAACTTTACGGTTTAAGTAAATTTTGGTCGGAGGCGAGCCAGAACTTCGCTTATTTCGACCATGCCAAAATTAATTGGGATAGTACTTACCAGGCTTTTATCCCCCAAATGCTGGCCACTAAAAGTACCTGGGAATATTATGAATTAATGGAGCGCTTTTGCGCTTTATTAAAAGACGGCCATACCGACCTTGGCTTTCCCGAAAAGTTGCTTACATACAAGTCCCGCTACAAATGGATCTATATTGAGAATTTTAACAAGCGGTTTATTGTGACCGATATCCCGGTTCAGTTTAAAGATAAGGTACCGCTTGGGTCCGAAGTTATTAGCGTTGATGGTATGCCTGCTAAAGAATATGCTGAAAAGAAACTCATCCCGTACATCAGCTCATCTACCGAGCATGTTTTGTGGAACAGGGCCGCGGCAATGATGTTTTACGGTACCGATTCAAGCAAGGTATTCCACTTAAAGCTGCGGTCGCCAAAGGGTAAATTATTTGATCACGACTACCAGTTTCATACCTATGGCACCAAATGGGTAAGGCGTAACGGCAATACGCCATGGAATATGCTCGATTTTAACATGATAGATGGCATTGCCCATGTAAAGCTGAACAGCTTTGGTGATGAAAAGATAATTGATGAGTTTAAAAAGATTTTGCCACAGCTTTATACCGCCAAAGGTGTAATATTGGATATACGCGAAAATGGTGGCGGAGATACCGGCGTAGGCGCCGAGATATTAAAATACTTTACCGATGAGAAGGTACTTGTAGGGTCGGCATGGAAAACGCGCGATAATGTGGCCGCCTACAAAGCATGGGGTATATACCAATTACGCGATACAACTAAAAACCGCAAACTTAACGCCTGGCAGCAAAAGGTAATTGCCTCTGCAAAAAACGATTATTGGTACCAGGGCGACACCATGACGTTTAATAACGACATTAAAGAGCAGAAGATAAAAACGCCGCTTGTTGTACTTGCCGGTAACAATACCGCATCTGCCGCCGAAGATTTCCTGATCATATTAAGCACGCTTAAAGGCCGCGCCACCGTAATGGGCCAGCGGTCATACGGTAGCACAGGGCAACCCATGCCGCTTGCTTTACCCGCACTTAGCCAAAGCCGCATCTGCACCAAACGCGATACCTACCCGGACGGCCGCGATTTTGTAGGCTTAGGCGTTATCCCCGATATTGAGATAGAACGCACCCCAGATGATGTAATAAACGGTAAGGACGGTGTTTTACAACGGGCATTAAAAGAGATCAATAAAAAAGCTAAATAATGAAGAAAATTATCCTGCTGGTGTTTATAGTATGCGCATTTGCTGGGCCCGCATCCGCGCAGCAAAAGAAAACTACTATTAACAACCTTGCCTTTATGGCCGGCAACTGGGCGCTTAAACACGAATGGGGCGACATGGAAGAGCTTTGGAGTAAGCCAATGGGCGATAATATGGTGAGCACCTTTAGATGTGTTAAAGACGGTAAGGTTGTATTTTACGAGTTTATGGTGATAGAGCAAACGGATAGCATCCCGGTACTAAAGCTTCGCCATTTTAACAAAGGCAGCATCGGATGGGAGGATAAAAATAAACCCTACCTGATGCCCGCTAAAAGCATCACCCAAAATCAGGTGGTATTTGAATCACTTGATAAAGCGGTGATCATTACCTATAAACGCACCAGTCCCCTAAAAATGGATTGCATACTGGATGAAAAGGGCAAGGATGGCAAGTGGAAGAAAGATGTGTTTGCTTATACGTTGAGGAAATAATACTTTTCTACCATTAATATGAATGAAGAAATTTTAAAAAAATACAATATTTCCTTTTTTAAGAATTTAAATGGAAGTAAGCATCCGGATGGAAAAACAGCACTTAGTTCATATTTATATATCTGGCGACAGATTGATGATGTAGACGATTTTTTAATTGATATAGATATTTGCCTGAATGGAAACTATGGGCAGTTAACAGACAGGTATTGGAATGATATGGTGTTTGGATTATATGGAGAATTAACACCAGATAGCTTGATACTTTCAGGGCCGAATGGTAGTAATCCAAACAATATACCTCTTAATGATTTTAAAGAGATTTTATTATCATGGAGAGCGTTTTTAAGTGCAGAGTAATTTACTCCCGTCATCCTGAACTTGTTTCAGTATCTCACGGGACCGGCTGGCTACTTATCAGGTAGGTTGCCGAAACAAGTTGGCATGACGTCATCCCCACCCATTTTTACATTCTCATTAACAACCAATCTCTAACCACTAATCAACTAATCTCTAAAAATCTTATCTTTGCGCCTTGCAAATGAATAAGAAAGTAGCTTTTTATACACTTGGCTGTAAGCTTAATTACTCGGAGACCTCATCCATTGGTCGCATGTTTAATAACGCGGGCTTTGATACGGTTGATTTTACCGATACACCCGATGTTTACGTGGTTAACACGTGTTCGGTAACTGACAACGCCGATAAAAAGTGTAAAAAGGTAGTTAAAGAAGCGCTCAGAATCAACCCTGCTGCATTTGTTACCATTGTAGGCTGCTACGCGCAGCTAAAGCCAAAAGAAATAGCTGAGATTCCCGGCGTTGATATGGTTTTGGGCGCAGCCGAGAAGTTCCAATTGGTAGATCATATAACCGACCTTACTAAAAAACCAAAAGCTTTAGTTTTAAACCAGCCCGTTAGTCATGCTAACGAGTTTGTGCCCTCATATTCTTTTGGCGACCGTACCCGTACTTTCCTTAAAGTGCAGGATGGCTGCGATTACTCCTGTACCTTTTGTACCATACCGCTTGCCCGTGGCAGCAGCAGGAGTGATACCATTGAGAATGTTATTGCCCAAGCTAAAGACATTGCTGCATCGGGTGTAAAAGAAATTGTATTGACAGGGGTAAACCTCGGCGATTTCGGCATCCGTGAGGGTAAACGCGAAGACCGCTTCCTTGACCTGATACAGGCGCTTGACGAGGTGGAAGGCATAGAACGCATTAGAATATCATCTATAGAGCCAAACCTGCTTAACGACCAGGTAATAGCCTTTGTGGCAACGTCTAAAAGGTTTGTTCCGCATTTCCATATCCCGCTACAATCAGGCTCAGATAAGATCCTGGCTTTGATGCGCCGCAGGTATAAAAGGGAATTATACGCCAATCGTGTAGCAAAAATAAAACAGCTGATGCCCGATTGCTGCATTGGTGTGGATGTTATTGTAGGCTTCCCCGGCGAAACCCGCGAAGATTTTGTGGATACCTACAACTTCCTGAATAACCTGGATGTTTCTTACCTGCACGTGTTCACTTACTCGGAACGCGAAAATACCCCGGCAGCTGAAATGAGTGGTGTAGTGCCCGGCTCTACCCGTGCCGACAGGAGCAAAATGCTGCACATCTTGTCTGACAAAAAACGCCGTGCCTTTTACGAAAGCCAGATAGGCAAAACCTACGAAGTATTATTTGAGGCCGATTTAAAAGATGGTATAATGCACGGTTTTACCCGTAATTACGTTAAGGTAAAAACCAAGTACGACCCTATATTGGTTAACGAATTACGCACCGTACAATTAACAGCAATTTCACCGGATGGTGATGTTGAAATAACAGAAAGCGAAGAGATATTAGTGCATTAACTATTATATTCGCAGCAAACTTAACATTTACCAATGTTTCCAAATCTCTATTATCTTATCCAATATCTTACCGGTGCCGAAATTGAATTTTTTAAAATTGTTCAAACGTTCGGCTTTTTTGTTGCCATAGCTTTTATGGCCGCTTACTGGGCGTTTGGCCAGGAATTTAAACGTAAAGAGAAGCTTGGATACATTCACCCGTTCGAGAAAACCATTACCATTGGCGCGCAAATTACCTGGGTAGAGTTATTAAGCAACGGCATATTTGGCTTTATACTGTTTTTTAAAATGGCTTACGCGGCCATGCATTTTAAGGAACTTACCGATAACACCCAAACGGTACTTTTATCGTTAGAAGGCAGCTGGCCCGCCGGTATTTTAGGAGCCATTGTTTTTGCCTACTGGGCCTACTACGAAAACAAAAAGCAAGTTTTACCCAAACCCGAGCAGCGCCGCGTTACCGTGCACACGCACGAGTTAATGGGCAGCATACTGCTATGGGCGGCTATATGCGGCTTTGCGGGTGCAAAAATATTTAACGCGTTAGAAAACTGGGGCGAGTTTATGCGCGACCCGGTGGGCATGCTTGTAGGCTTTAGCGGGCTTACCTTTTACGGCGGCTTAATATGCGGCGGCGCGGCAGTGTTGTACATTGCAGGCCAGCACAAAATAAAACCTTTAACCATGCTGGATATTGGCGGGCCGGGTATGATGCTTGCTTATGGCGTTGGCCGTGTTGGCTGCCAAATGAGCGGCGATGGCGATTGGGGCATTCCTAACCTTAAACCAAAACCGGGCTTTTTAAGCTGGGCGCCCGATTGGATGTGGAGCTTTAAGTTTCCACATAACGTGGATATGAGCGACCCTGGTAACATTATCCCAAACTGCGTTGGCAGGTTTTGTAACGAATTAAAACTGCCGGTATATCCAACATCGTTCTACGAGTCGATAGTATGTATACTGTTATTTTTGGTGCTATGGCAATTGCGCCATAAGTTTAAATCGCCGGGTGTGTTGTTTGGCGTATACATGATCATGGCAGGTGTAGAACGTTTCTGCATTGAGCTGATCCGTGTGAACACTAAATATAACGTTGCAGGTATTCCCTTCACTCAAGCCGAGTTGATCTCGGTAATAATGGTATTAGGCGGTGCGGCATTGATTTACTTTGGCAACCAGCGTTACAAAAGAACAGGCGCTACCAACGCATAATATCTATTTCTTAAAGCTTATACCAGATGCAGTTAAACCAGATAATAGGGCAGGTGGTTGATGTTTCTAAAGAAGCAGGCCAGTTCATCCGTGAGGAGCGTAAAACCTTTAACGCCGATAAAATAGAGTACAAAGGCCTTAACGACCTGGTATCGTATGTTGATAAAACTGCAGAGCAAAAGATTGTCGCCGGCCTTGAACTGATACTGCCCGAAGCAGGTTTTATAACCGAAGAAAAAACGAGCACCAAAATTGGGGAGCGCTACAACTGGATCATCGACCCGCTGGATGGCACCACTAACTTTATCCACGGCTTGCCAACGTATTCGGTAAGTATTGCCCTGCAGGATGGCGACGAACTGGTTTTAGGCGTGGTTTACGAGGTAAACCAGGACGAATGCTTTTATGCCTATAAAGACGCGCCTGCGTACTTAAACGGTACCGAAATAAAGGTGAGTAACAAACCTACCGTTGCCGATAGCCTTATAGCTACCGGTTTCCCTTATTACGATTTCAGTTACCAGGAACGGTACATAAAACTATTTACCGAACTGATGCGCAACTGCCACGGCCTGCGCCGCATTGGCTCTGCCGCTGTAGACCTGGCCTATACCGCGGCTGGTCGTTTCGAAGCATTTTACGAGTATAACCTTAACCCCTGGGACATCGCTGCAGGCATAGTTATAGTACAACAAGCCGGCGGCGAAATAAAGAACTTTAAAGGCGGTTTAGAAGTGCTTAAAACCCGTGAACTGCTGGCAACCAACGGTAAAATAACAGGGGAGATGCTGGAGTATATTAAGAAGTATTTTAATATTTAGGATTACACCGATTAGTGTTTGATTTCACCGATTTTGGAATATAGTGATTTCAGCGAAAAAATTATAAAAGCCAATTAGATATGATCTGATTGGCTTTTTTGTTTTGGTGTCATCGCAGGGAGCTTTCAAAAATCAATACTCCGCAAATTGCTCATCCGGGTAACACCAAAGCCAGCGTTCGCCGGGTTGGGCAGATGCTACCACCGGGTGATGTTGAGCGTGGTAATGTTTCGTCATGTGCTGCTGGTCGCTTTGGTCACAGCATAGCGTTACACCGCAGGTTTGGCAGGTACGCAGGTGAAACCATTCTGTACCTTGTTTAACGCATTCTTCGCAAACATGGTCGTGGCTTAGCTTAACCTCTTTTACAGCTTGCAGGTGCTGGCAAAAACTTGGGTCTAAATCTGGCATAGGTAATTGTATTGATATGCTAAGATACTAAACGGAAATTATTTATTTATCGCTTTTCTGCACTTGATAAGAAAGAATGGATAGGTCTCACTTATTTCGGTAACCTCAAATAACCCGGCATCACCAAACTCTTCGTTAACCGAGTTGTTGTCGTAAAAGAACATTTTAACCCCTTCAAATATCTCGTATCTGTCTTTACTTATGAAAGTGCCTTTACCATAAGTGTGCGCTAGCTTTGTTATGGCTGTGAAAACCATATAACCACCATCTGACAGCTGGGCATAACAATCGCTTATGAGTTTAGCGCGCTCATCAGTATCTAACAAATGGATTAAGGCATAGCAAAAGATGCCATCGTATTGGTTTGTATCAAAAGGCATTTCGGCAACCGAGCCGTTGTAAATGGTCATATCATCACCATAATGTTTTTTTGCTAACGCGATGGCCGTTTTCGAGATCTCGATACCAGTTACCTTTATCCCGTTTTCTCTAAAAATTTGCGCGTTACGACCGTACCCAATACCCGGAATAAGAATGTTTTTTACCGACTGCCGGATAAAAAAGTCTTTAGTTAGTTTTGCCGAATTAGCAGGGTCAAAGCCCCATATCTCCTTATTTTTAATGAAGCTTAACTCCCAAAATTCGGGGTTAGCGTCTGTATTTTCCATAGATCAATATTTAATCGCAACAAAGTTGCAATTAAATAAGGTTAATTGCAAGGTGTTACTCCTAAAACCTCTGAAATAAATTTCCCGTCAAATGTTTATTTGCTAATAATATTAGTATTTTTGAATTGATATGAATGTAGACAGGATTACAGAGAAGTTGAACATATTAGCAGACGCAGCCAAATACGATGTATCGTGCGCCAGCAGTGGCAGTAAACGTAAAAACGAAAATAAGGGACTTGGTAATGCCAGCAATGGTATCTGTCATTCGTATACCGAAGATGGGCGCTGTGTATCATTGTTAAAGATATTGCTAACCAACCATTGCATTTTTGATTGCGCTTATTGTGTATCGCGCAAGAGCAACGATATACAGCGCGCTGCCTTTACCGTGCAGGAGGTTGTAGACCTTACCATCAACTTTTATCGCCGAAACTACATTGAGGGTTTGTTCCTTAGTTCGGGCATTTTTAAGGATGCTGATTATACCATGGAACGCCTTGTACGTATCGCTAAAAAACTCCGCACCGAAGAAAACTTTAACGGTTATATCCATCTCAAATCCATCCCCGGCGCAAGCGATGAATTGATGAATGAGGCCGGCCTGTATGCCGACCGCTTAAGCGTTAATCTGGAGATGCCAACCGAAGCCGGCCTGAAGCTATTGGCCCCCGATAAGAACCAGGCGGATATGATAAAACCGATGGGGTATTTAAAAAATGCCATCATCCAGCGTGCCGAAGAAAAGAAGCTATTTAAAAAAGCTCCAATATTTGCACCTGCCGGGCAAAGTACACAGGTTATTATAGGTGCCACGCCCGAAAACGATAGCGAGGTACTGCGATCTGCAAATTACTTTTATAAAAACTTCAACTTAAAGAGAGTTTATTATTCGGGTTATGTACCCGTACTGGCCGATAGCCGCCTGCCTGCTTTAAATACCAGTGTACCTATGATGCGCGAGAACCGCCTTTACCAGGCCGACTGGTTGATGCGCTTTTATGGTTTTAAAGTGAATGAAATAGTTAACGACAATCAGCCACATCTTGATCTTGACATCGACCCAAAACTGAGCTGGGCTATCCGCAATATGCAGGCATTCCCGGTAAACATTAATAAGGCCGATCTGCAAATGATCTTGCGCGTACCGGGCATTGGCTTATTATCGGCACAAAAAATTGTAAAGGCACGCATCTTTGGCAAATTGAACTGGGATCAGCTTAAAAAGATGGGAGTGGCCTTAAACCGGGCTAAATACTTTATTACTTGTAACAGCCCGCAATTTGAGAAACGCGACCTGACGGGTAGCAACATCAAACAATTTATCCTTGCTACATCGCAAAGCAAATTTTTGAAGAATACACAGGTTCAACTTAACCTCTTTTAACGATGACCACTTTAGTTTACGATGGCACCTTTGAGGGTTTGCTTACTTCGGTTTTTGAGGTTTACGACCGAAGGCTCGACAAAGTTAATCTGCAGAAGACAAGTTTGGTTAGTAATGCTATGTTTGAAGATAGGTTAGAGGTACTAACTGACGACATTCGCGCTAACCGGGTGTTGAAGGGGTTGAAACAAAAGATCTCATCGATGGGGGTACAGCGCCTATATGCCGCGCACCTGGCCGAAATGGATGGGGAGGATAACAACCTGCTTGGTTATATAAGGTATGCATTTGATGCCGGGCAAAATATTGAAGAAGATTATGGTAATAAATATGTGCTGCGGGTATCAGAAATGGTGCGCATGGTAAGGCGCGAAAAGCATAGGATGGAGGCTTTCGTCCGTTTCCAGAAATTAAAGGACGGTATATTTTATGCGGCTATCGAACCCGACTTTAACGTATTGCCCTTACTCATCCGCCATTTTAAGAGCCGTTATGCGGATCAAAAATGGATCATATATGACCTGCGACGGAAATATGGTTTATATTATGACCTTCACGATACGCAATTTATCTCGATGGACTTTGCCAACGTAGGTAAACCCGATGATGTAATAACCGCTTTTACCGAGGATGAGGGTATTTATCAGCATCTTTGGAAAAACTATTTTACCAGCGTAAACATCCCATCGCGCAAAAATACCAAGCTGCATGTACGCCATATTCCCAAAAGATACTGGAAGCATTTGACAGAAAAAATCTGATTTTAGCTTTTTAAATCGGTTTTATTTAAGATTCAAAATAGATTTTTAAATCGATTTGTGGATAAAGGGCAATGTTTATAAACCTGTTTAGGCTGGTACAACTCACTAAATATTACTATAAACCTGTGTGGATAAATCTTGATTTATTGTTAATAACGTGTTAAAAAGAAAAGTAAAAAATATTTGCGAAAGGGGCTTTTAAGTCCCTATATTGTAATCATCAAGAACGACGTACTTTGACAGCCTTACAGGAATACAGAAACTTAATCGGGTGAACCTCAGGGCGAACTAAAGATAAGGGAAGTGCCTGAACCATGTGAAGGGAATAATATACGAAAGTAATTTACCCCGGAAATGGTTAACAAGGTATTACAGGTTTGCGGGGCCTATGGGCAGCAGCAAACAAAGTAATGATCTTGAAGGAATTGGCGTTAGCGTAACAATGAAACATCAGCATT
Organism: Bacteroidota bacterium; assembly: GCA_040389205.1. Lineage (GTDB taxonomy): Bacteria > Bacteroidota > Bacteroidia > Sphingobacteriales > Sphingobacteriaceae > Mucilaginibacter. Next base: position 211,852 of record JAZKAL010000004.1, on the reverse strand, counting down.
CGAAACGAATAAAGAAGTAACAGTGTTGCACAGATAACGAAGAAGTCGACTTCCCCTCGGGAGAAGTGACAAGATCAGCATCGGTATACGAGATGACCCATCCACACTCGCAAGAGGAAGAAGGACACATACGGAACAGATCTGGAGGAGTTACCATCCGCAAGGAGACAGACGAGATCAGCATCAGTGTTAACAATTGAGACATCTAAATTCGCAGAGAATAAAGAGACATCAGCGTTCGCAGTAACAAAAAGGAGATCGGGTCGGTTAATTTTACACAAAACTTGATGCTTCATAATGGCTATGGTCATTCATGACGGCAGGAAAAACGGAAGTCATTTCGCAAGAAGAGGCTTCCGTTTTCCATTTTAACAGTTTTTTTAAGGATGCTATTTATCGGTCTGTAATAGCGCTTTGTCTACAGGTTCAATAGGAACAATCATTCACTGGTGTTGTCTGCATTTGTGCCAAATTCAATTATCTTTGCCGCTCAATTTAATATTCCCATTTCGTGATCAATGTAAATAATATCTCCGTTTCGTTTGGAGGAACTGTTCTATTTAGCGATGTAACCTTTTCAATTAACGAAAACGATAAAATAGCCCTGATGGGTAAAAATGGTGCAGGCAAATCTACCATCTTAAAAATTATTGCCAATGCCATAAAGCCAACATCCGGCAATGTTACTGGTCCAAAAGATGCTGTAATTGCTTATTTGCCACAGCATTTGCTAACGCATGATAATGTTACGGTTTTTGAAGAAACCATGAAAGCTTTTGCAGAGGCCAACCAAATGCAAAAGGAACTGGATGAAGTAAACGAGCAGCTAAACATCCGTACCGATTACGAAAGTGACGAGTACATGAAGCTGATTGAAAGAGTATCGGAACTTAGCGAGAAAGTTTACACGGTAGAAGAAATAAATTATGATGCCGAAATAGAAAAGGTACTTAAAGGCCTTGGATTTGAGCGTAAGGACTTTGACCGCCAAACTTCAGAATTTTCGGGCGGATGGCGCATGCGCATCGAGCTTGCCAAGATCTTATTGAAAAAGCCCGACCTTATTTTGCTGGATGAGCCTACCAACCACATGGATATTGAGAGTATTCAATGGTTAGAGGATTTTTTGATCAACTCGGCAAAGGCGGTTATGGTAATTTCGCACGACCGTACGTTTGTTGATAATATCACCAATCGTACTATTGAGGTTACCATGGGCCGCATATATGATTATAAGGCCAAATACAGCCATTATCTGCAATTACGCGCCGACCGACGTGTGCACCAACTAAAAGCCTACGAAGAACAACAGCGCTTTATTGCCGATAATCAGGAATTTATAGATCGTTTCAGAGGAACATATTCAAAAACACTGCAAGTGCAATCGCGGGTAAAAATGCTCGAGAAATTGGATATTATAGAGATAGATGAAGTGGATACTTCTGCATTACGGCTAAAGTTTCCACCGTCGCCACGTTCGGGCCAGTACCCCGTAATTGTAGAAGAACTGACCAAGGCCTACGGCGACCATGTGGTGTTCGAAAAAGCATCAATGGTAATTGAGCGTGGCGAAAAGGTAGCTTTTGTAGGTAAAAATGGCGAAGGTAAGTCAACCATGATCAAAGCTATTATGGGCGAGATTGATTTTGAGGGAAATTTAAAGGTTGGCCACAATGCTAAAATAGGCTATTTTGCACAAAACCAGGCGGCACTTTTAGATGAGCGTTTAACAGTATTTGAAACCATTGATCAGATCCCGTTAAGCGATAACACCATAAAAATAAAAGACCTTTTAGGTGCCTTTATGTTTAGCGGCGACGATACTACCAAAAAAGTTAAGGTACTATCCGGAGGTGAGAAAACCCGCTTAGCCATGATTAAGCTGCTGCTGGAACCTGTAAATGTGCTTATACTGGATGAGCCAACCAACCATTTGGATATGAAGACCAAGGATATTATTAAAGATGCCCTTAAAGATTTTGATGGCACGTTGATTCTGGTGTCTCACGACCGCGACTTTTTAGATGGATTGGCACAAAAAGTATTTGAGTTTGGTAAAAAACGCGTTAGAGAGCACTTTGAGGACATTAAAGGCTTCCTGGCTTATAAAAAAATGGATAGCTTAAAAGAGATAGAACAGCGCTAAACTAGCCTGTTCTAATCTTTGAATATTTATGTTGTGCAGGAATCCTGCTAATAGGCAAATCGTTATTGAATACCTTTCCCACAATTATAACATTTTCAACATCTGCAGCAAGTCACCAACCAAAATGACTATTTTGCATTAATGAAGGAATCTACAGGAAAAACGGACGGAAAGAAGAAAATATTTGTGCTGGATACCTCGGTCATTCTTTATGACCACAACGCCTTTGAGAACTTCCAGGAACACGATGTAGCCATACCAATACAGGTATTAGAAGAGCTAGATAACATGAAAAGCGGGAACGATACCCGCAACTTTGAAGCCCGCAGCTTTATAAGGATGATGGATGATATGTCTAAAAGCCGCCTCATAAACCAATGGATCCCGCTGAATGGCAAGAGCAAGGGCTGCTTTAAAGTAATAATGGATGCCAAGAACAGCAGTGCAGATGCCGAAATTGTTTTTGGATCTGATAAGATAGATCACCGCATCCTGAACGCGGCGCTTGGTTTACAATTTGAGAACCCTGATAAAAAAATTATCCTGGTATCTAAAGATATCTGCCTGCGCCTAAAAGCGAAATCTCTTAACCTTTACGCCGAAGATTACGAAACCGGAAAGGTAAAGAACCTTGAAGAACTTTACAGCGGCAAAACCACGCTGAACAAGGTAACCGAAAAGCTGTTAGGTAAACTCAACAAAAACGACACGCTGCCTATTAACGACCTTGGTATTGACCATAGAAATGGCAACCAATTTTATATTTTAAATAGTAAGAATAGCTCTGCATCCAGCTTTTATAACTCGCAAAGCGGGTTGTTAGAGAAGGTGACCGAGCAGCCGGTATTAAATATTTACCCACGCAATGCCGAGCAGGCTTACGCCATACATGCTTTATTACATCCGGATATTAAGCTGGTAACCATACAGGGTAACGCCGGCACAGGTAAAACCCTGCTGGCATTAGCCAGCGCCCTGGAGCAACGCAAACATTACCGCCAAATTTTTGTAACGCGCCCAATAGTGCCCTTAAGCAATAAGGATATTGGCTTTTTACCCGGCGATGTAAAATCAAAGATCGACCCTTACATGGCCCCGATATGGGATAACCTAAAGTTTATTAAAGACCAATTTGCCGAAGATGAAAAGATGCAGGCTAAGCTTGATGAGTTAGTGGCTAATGATAAGATCTCTATCACGCCGCTAGCATTTATACGGGGCCGAACCCTAAGTAAGATCTTTTTTATTGTAGATGAGGCTCAAAACCTTACCCCGCACGAGGTAAAAACTATTATATCGCGCGCCGGCGAAAATAGCAAATTTGTATTTACAGGTGATATATACCAGATTGATACGCCTTATTTGGATGCGGAGAGTAACGGCCTTTCTTACCTGATAGATAAGGCCAAGGGCCACCCGCTTTACGCGCATATCACCCTGCAAAAAGGGGAGAGGAGCGAACTGGCAAATTTAGCTACAGAGAGGTTGTAGAAAAATCCATTTTGTCATCCTGAGCGATAGCGAAGGATCTATTATTAAACTAAGCAATCCGAGAATGCAAGGTGTTTAATAGATGCTTCACATACGTTCAGCATGACAAATTAAATTGATTTAATGCTTATGTCCTTGGCCTTTTGGGATTAAACGCCACCAGGTAATCCAATTCATCGGCTATGATGCTGTTTTTATCTATATGGCTGTCATCTCGTGTGTACGCTTGCTTTAGCCCGGCTTTTACCAGGTTTAAAACCTGCAACAATATTTCGGGGCCCATTTTAGCTGCATTTGTAGGGAAGTAGTTGCGTTGTATTTTGATCCTGTCGGCATTGGATGCCATACTGAATTCCCAACTATCGTCGGCTTTAAAACCATGTTCTTTCGAAAGGTTATGTAGCTCGTACAGGTACATTTTTGTTTGTGTTTCGATGCTTTGTTCACTCATTTAATTATTTTTTACCCAGATCGGACGATGCCGAACCTTTACCTGATTGATATGCCGATTGCTTTTTGTTAACGTTTACGGTAGGCTGCTTTTTGGTTTCCTTTACCGTTTTTCTGTCTTTACTCATGGTATTAATGTTTGATGTTTAACAAATGCCGATACTTGCATAAAAAATGCGGAGTGTATACCGGCAATGCCTTTTTAATTGATTAATGTATAGGAAGGAATTTCTTAAAGCTAACCTTTATTTATTGAATATCAGCAGGTTTTGCATTTTAAATAAAAAGGGGCTTAAAACGTAATTAAAAAGCAATTTGTTATTAGTTGATATACAGCCAGCTATCTGTTTAAACAAAGCTTAAAGAATTTTATTTAAAGGAAAATCCGATAATTATGCCTATATTGTCGAAAACCGAGGCATTTGCTGAAATAAGCAGGTGCTTTTTTTGTTCATTTAACCCCGATAAAAAGTATGGCTAAATCCCAGGCAACATTCATGAAAAAACAGCTCGAAAAAAACAGGGCAAAAAAGAAAGAAGATAAAGCACAACGTAAACAAGAGCGCCAGGAAAACTCAACCGGCGGCGACTTAGATGGCATGTTAGCTTACGTTAACGAATTTGGCGAGATCGTATCAACCCCACCAGAAAAGAAAATACAAACCGACGACGAATAATCTAAGTCGTGATTTTAGATGGCCTTGCCCATTATTCTATAAAAGGGCAGCGCCTTTCTGTTAGCTCAGGCAAAATTAAGCCTACAGGCAAAGCCTGATAACTGTACAGTTTTTTATTAAACATCCTCCCGGTAAAACCACCGGATGGTTTGGTATGCAAGTTTTATAAATTATTCGCTTTTATAAAGCGCCCCGGCTTTATCGGCAGATGTTTTAATACCTTTTATCATGGCCGAACTGAAACCATTGTGTTCCATCTCGTTAAGGCCGGCAATGGTGCAGCCCTTAGGTGACGTTACCTTATCAATTTCCTGTTCGGGGTGCGATGCCAGTTGTAAAAGCAGGTCGGCAGCGCCTTTGGCGGTTTGCGCGGCCATTTTTAGGGCATCATGCGCGTGAAAACCAATTTCGGTACCACCTTGTGATGCCGCGCGGATAGAACGCAGGAAAAAGGCTATTCCACAGGCACAAAGCGCCGTGGCCGATGTCATTAGTTCTTCGTTTATCTGGATGCTTACGCCAACGGTATCAAATAAAGATAATACAAGGCTTACATTTGCAGCCGATGCATTGTCGGTAGCAATACACGTCATGCTTTGGCCTATGGCAATGGCGGTGTTAGGCATAGCACGTATTACCTGCAACTCTAACCCCAATTGGTGGCGAATATCCTGGCAGCTAACGCCCGATACTACCGAGATCAACAAATGCTTTGTTTGATTTGCGGCAGGCTTTATCTCGTCTAGTAACTTGTTCAGTTGCTGAGGAAGGATCGCTAAAACCACAATATCAGCCTTAGTAACAGCTTCGGCGTTGTTAGCGGTTACATTATACCCCTTATCTGCCAGTGCAGATAGCGCCGCTACATTGCGGCGTGTAAGTGTAATTTGCTGCGGGGTAAAAATGCCCGCTTTTACCAATCCTTTGGCTAACGCTAGCCCTATATTACCGCTGCCCAATATGGCTATATGTTGTTGTGTGTCCATTTTATTTGCTTAAACGTGTACCAAAACTTTCTTTTTTACTTAGCTGGCCAAGGTCATCTGAGTTACCAATGATAACCGCCCTCACCCCGCACGTTATGGCGGTAAAAGCGTTATCCAGTTTAGGGAGCATCCCGCTATGTATTATCTGCTCTTCTTTTAGCTTCTCATACCGCTCGGGGTTTATCTCCCTTATCAGGGAATCGTCATCATTAATATCCTGCAATACACCTTTTTTCTCGAAGCAATATACAAGTGTGGTTTCATATAATTTAGATAGTGCCACCGCCAATGCCGATGCAATAGTATCCGCATTTGTATTTAAAAGCTGCCCTTCGCCATCGTGCGTTAAAGCGCAAAAAACAGGGGTAAAGCCACCATCTAAAAGCTTACTTATATTTTCCGGATTGATAGAGCCATCAAACAGATCGCCTGCAAAACCGTAATCGATCGTTTTAACCGGGCGTTTTTTTGCGCGGATAAAGTCCCCATCAGCACCGGTTAGTCCGATAGCGTTATTGCCATAGCGCTGTAATTGAGATACAATATTCTTGTTGATTAGGCCGCCATAAACCATTGTAACCACGCGCAGGGTATCAATATCTGTTATCCTCCGGCCATCAATCAATTTGGCCTCTATACCCATACTTTCGGAGATATGGGTTGCAACCTTACCACCACCATGCACCAATATCTTATACCCCTCCAGCGCGGTAAAGTCCTTAAGAAAACGGTGCAGATTTTCTGAGTTGTCTATTACGTTACCGCCAATTTTAATGATGTGCAGGGCTTGCATAATGGTATTATATATAAGTTCGATGGCAATTATAGTTATTTTTTAGGGATGGTGTAGTTTTTAAAACCACAAAGGGCACGGAAGTTTTCTTACAGAGAACATATAGCTACAAATGAAATTTCTGTACCCATTTTTGGTATTTATATTATTAGTTATTTAACTATTATTATATAACTGAAAATCAGTTATATAATAATAAAACTGATAAATAAGTTATATAACTTAATACTTAGTTGCATAACTGAAAAATAAGTTATAAGTTTGGTTTATGGATGAGTTAACAAAAACAGAAGAGCGGGTAATGCAGGTTTTATGGACGTTGAAAAAAGCATTTGTAAAAGATATTATCGAGGCTATGCCTGATGACCCGAAGCCACCTTACAATACTATATCATCGGTAGTTAGACTGCTGGAGAAGAAGGGGTATGTAGATTATAAAGCCTACGGTAAAACTTACGAATACTACCCGGCCATTAGCAAAGCCGAATATCGGAAAGCGTCATTTAAAAAGATGTTTACCGGTTACTTCGATAATTCTGTAGAAAGCCTTTTATCCTTTATGGTTAAAGAGCAAAAGATTGGTGATGAAGATATTAAAAAAATTAAGGAAATAATTGATAAAAACTCAAAAAAATGAAGACAATAATCTATCTGCTACAGGTATCGGCATGTACCGGTATCTTTTATGGGTTTTATTTCCTGCTGCTTCGCAGGTTAACCTTTTTCACCATAAACAGGTGGTATCTGCTGGCTACCTTGCTGTTAAGCTTTGTTATACCGGCCATTACTCTTCCTTTAGATACCGCACAGCCACAGACCATTATACAGCCCGTAATGTACATTAACCGCATACAAACAATAGAAGAACCTATAAGAACAATTAACCCATCCCCGCAACAGGTAAGTAAAACATTTGATTGGGCTACAGCAATTAAAACAGTTTATGTAGCCATGGCGGCAGTTTCGGTATTGCACTTAGCATTTATGTTACTGGTGTTTTACCGCAGGAGCAAAGCCGAAAGGTTGATGCAGATAGGGAACGTTAAAGTTTTAAAGGGAAACAGCAAGCAGGGTAATAGCTCGTTCCTTAACGTAATTTTTGTGAACGACGACAAACTGGAGCCGGGCGAAGTAACCCAGATCATTGCTCACGAAATGCTTCATATTAAGCTGATGCATTCTGCCGATAGGATAATTGCCCGCCTGGTACAAATCGTGCTTTGGTTTAACCCATTCATTTACTGCTATATCCGGTCGATGGAAGAGAACCACGAATTTGAAGTAGACCGTACAATAGCTGGTAATGCCAATAAAAGCATATATGCCGAACTGCTTTTTAAACTATCAACATCAGGCCAAAGCTACCTGATGCACAGCTTTAGCAAAGTACCGCTTAAGAGCCGCATAGCCATGTTGTTTAACAAACCAACCTCAAATATGAAAAAGATAATTTACGTGCTTGTGATACCGGTAGTAGCCATAAGCTGCCTGGCTTTTGCCAATTTAGAAGTAAATGTTACAGCTAAAACCTCTTCCGTAAATGCAATTACTACAAAGGATACGGTTTTAATGGACACCTTAAAAAAATATCGCCAGAAAATTAAACGTACGCCTGAACAAAAATTAGCAGACGACAGGGCTGCAGCAGAATTTAGAGCATATACAAAATCCGCAGATAGTAAATATAAAAATGAATTGGCAGGACGTGTAAAAATGAAATTGCTTACATACAAAGTTGTAGGAATAATTGATAGCACAGCAACACCATACCGTTTTACCGGGTACAAATTAACACAAGGCGGGGATGAATTTGTAATTAGATACAAATATTTGCCTAAAAAATCTATTGAAGGATTGTTTAAAGTTGGCGATGAGATTCAACTACAATCAGCTGGTGCAATGTGGACAAAAGACTTTCCGTTAATAATTGAGCCTGCATTGATAAAAAAGGGTGACCAGGTAGTATTCCAATCAGAGAAAAATACACTGCGTAAAAGCGCCTTTTTATATGAGGTAAATCGTGTGCGTTTTACTAACGGACAAGTATCCAATATCAAAAAATATCTGAATGGTAAATGGAAAAGTGCAATAGTAGAGGCGAATGGTTACAAAATAAGATTCAATATTAAACCCAACGCACCAGACTTTAATAATATTAAAGAAGGCGATAACGTAACCTTCCGTTTTGTACATGAAGCTAAAACAGGCGCTAAAGAATATACCGTTTATGATTGGGTATCAATAAGTACGGATATTAAAAACTATGGCGTTAAAAACCCCGATTACTTTTACAAATTTTACGAGAAAATACAATAAGCCTACCTACCTGCTTAAAAAAAGTGATGGGTGTACCTGTCACTTTTTTTATTTGGTATTATTTAATAATCTCTCTTTAAAACGATATCTGCTTTACCCTGTTATATATTATATTACATAGCGCTACAACAGGCTAATTATTTATTATTAATCAGATAGAATGATAAACAACCGGATTGACCGGTTATTATCATAAAAAGAATTGCATGGATATGTTCCTCATTATAGCGCTGCTAATAATTGTAAGCGCGGTTTATTCTTACATTAACGCCCGTTTTTTAAAACTACCAGGCACAATAGGTATAGTTACCCTTGCTATTTTAGGGTCGATTTTAACGATTATTATTGAGAACCTCAATCCCGGTATTGCCAAATACCTTACCGTTTTAGCAAAGCATATTAACTTTTCAACTACGGTATTAAACGTAATGCTGGGTTTTTTACTATTTGCAACGGCGTTTAATTTAGATACCAGCAAACTTAAACGCGAAATGCGACCGGTGCTGATATTGAGTACATTAGGTGTTATTATCTCAACCACGATTTTCGGTGCATTGTTTTATTGGATAACCGGGTTAATAGATATTAAAGTACCCTTTATTTATTGTTTACTTTTTGGTGGCCTGGTTTCACCTACCGACCCGGTTGCAGTGGCGGCGGTTATAAAGGGCTCTAAATTACCATCTAACCTGGAAACTATCATCTCCGGCGAATCGCTGTTTAACGATGGTGTAGGTTTAGTGTTATTTTTATTAATACTGGAGGTAACACAGTCGGGCGTAAATAATCTTGACATAGGTAAAGCTATTTTATTATTTATACAGGAAGTTTTTGGCGGGATAATTTTAGGAGCAGTAACCGGCTGGCTGGCGTACCGGCTGATGAAATCTGTAAAAGATTTCCAAACGATAGTATTGGTGTCGCTTGCTTTAGTAATGTTCGATTCGGTAATAGCGTCATACCTGCATTTATCTATCCCGTTGGCTGTTGTAACAGCAGGTTTGTTTGTAGGTGGACGCTCGATAAACGCGGATAAAAAAGAGCGCTCGCACGAGGCTCTCGAAAGTTTTTGGTTATTGATTGATGAGATATTAAATGCAGTGCTGTTTGTGATGATAGGCCTGCAAATGGTAAATGTGCCATTCATCAGTAACTATTGGATAACCGGGGGCGTTGCTATTGTGATAATACTCGGCGCGCGCTGGGCAAGTATTATGCTGCCGCTAACTTTTTTAAGAAAAACTTTAAACGTAAATTATGGCAGCATTAATATATTAACCTGGGCCGGTTTAAGAGGGGGGATCTCTATTGCACTGGCACTATCCTTACCCGATTCGCCATACAGGCACTTAATACTATCCGGAAGCTATTTTATAGTGATATTTTCTATTGTAGTACAGGGACTAACGCTCAACAGGCTCATTAATGCGACTTACAAAAAAGATTAGGCTTCTTTCTTCATGTAATTAGCAATGTCGCGTTGAGTGGTATCAGTAGATTTACTTAGAGAGGCAATAATATTTTCCTGTTCCAGTTTTGTCCGGTTTTGGCTTAGCTTTTTCTTCGCCTGAAGGTCGGTTACTACTATTTCAAAAGCTGTGATGCCGTTCATCATCTTTTGCTTGTAATTGTCCGGCAATTTGTCCCATTGCTGGCGGTAGCCAGCCTCGTAGAAACCAATCATCTTTTCGAGCAGTAGAGCTACCTGCGCGGTATTATCAATTAAAACGGCTTTACCGTAAGCATGTACGGCAAGATAATTCCACGTGGGTACGTTTTGTTCTTTCTCGTAACTAGATGGCGAAATGTAGGCATGCGGCTCGGTGAATATCACCAATGATGTTTCATTGAAAACTACCGACACTTGTGGGTTTGCTTTAGCAAAATGTGATATCAATACCAACTGATCGCCCCGCTGCTCAACCAAAAAGGGCAGGTGGGTAGCTTCGGGCAACCCATTCAATACCGTAACTATCGTAGCGAAGCTATACTTCTGCATAAAGCGGAGAGCTTCCTGATTGTCGGATAGTTGAAAATGTTTAGGTACGTACATTTGTTAGAGTCAAGATATTAGAATCAAGAAATAAGAAAGTTCAGAAGGCTGATATTTACAATGCTTCAAGCATCTGTTTTAAAACCGCCTGTGCCGCCCAAACACGGTTGCCGGCTTCATGTATCACAACAGACTTTGGCCCGTCCAGTATTTCTGATGATAATTCCAGATCGCGGCGTACAGGTAAGCAGTGCATTACTTTGGCATTAGGTGCTACTGCATCCAATTTAACATTGGTCAGCATCCAATCCTCATTACCACCGGTTACGGCGCCATAAGGTTCATAAGCCGACCAGTTTTTTACATAGATAAAATCAGCATCCTTTAAAGCTTCATCCTGGTTATGGGTGATGGTTGCGCCTTTGGTGAAATCAGAAGAAAGCTCGTATCCTGACGGGTGGGCTAATATGAAATCCACATCGGCCTTGCACATCCACTCGGCAAACGAATTTGGTACAGCTTGCGGCAAGGCCTTTATATGCGGTGCCCAGGTTAATACCACCTTAGGTCGGGCTTTGGTTTTAAGCTCTTCGATGGTTACCAGATCGGCCAGGCTTTGCAGCGGGTGGCGCGTGGCAGATTCCAGGCTCACCACAGGTACTTTACAAAACTCAACAAACTTGTTAAAAATGGTTTCGCTGTAATCTTCATCGCGGTCTTTCAAACCGGGGAAGGAACGCACGCCGATAATATCTGAGTATTCGCCCATAACACCGGCAGCTTCGCGGATATGCTCAACGGTGGTGCCGTTCATGATCACGTTGTCGCGCAGCTCGAGCGCCCAGCCTTCTTTATCAATGTTCAGCACAATTACATTCATCCCAAGGTTCAGGGCGGCCTTTTGGGTGCTCATGCGGGTACGCAGGCTCGGGTTCAAAAAAACAAGGCTTAGGGTTTTATTCTTACCCAAATGCTGGTGCGCGTATGGGTTTTGTTTCAATTGCAATGCTTCGGCTACCAGCGCCTTAACATCTTTAACATCATTTACCGAAGAGAATAGTTTCATTGTAACCTGTTTAGCCTCACCCTAAATCCCTCTCCAAAGGAGAGGGACCTGATTTTATTTGTGTAAAATTTATCTAATTCTAAGAGTTATTTAAAGTTGTGCTGAATGCTTCCAGGAACCTGTCTGCATAAGCCTTTGTAAGGTTCAGTGCCGGTAATAACCTAACCACGTTGGGCTTAGCCTCGCCGGTAAAAATGTGGTGCTTAAACAGCAGGTCTTTTTTAAGATTGCCAAGTTCTTCCGGCAGATCAATGCCTATCATCAGGCCACGTCCACGCACTTCTTTTACCTTGTCAAATTTATTTAGCTCCTCAATCAGGTAACCGCCAACCTCGGCAGCATTTTGCATTAGGTTGTCGCGTTCAATAACTTCCAATACAGCTAAACCTGCGGCACAAGCCAAGTGGTTACCGCCGAAAGTAGTACCCAACATACCATAGGCAGGCGCAATTTTAGGCGATATGATGATACCCCCAACAGGGAAGCCATTGCCCATACCTTTAGCCATAGAGTAGATGTCCGCGTTCACATCTGCGAAATCATGCGAGAAGAATTTACCGGTACGGCCATAACCACACTGTACCGAATCGGCAATAAAAACCGCGTTATATTCATCGCATAGCGACCTGATCTTTTGCAAGAAGCTAACCGGCGCAACCTGTATGCCGCCAACGCCCTGGATCCCTTCGATAATTACCGATGATACCTCGTTATTTTTGAACGCTTCTTCTAAAGCGGCTTCGTCATTCCAGGGAAGGAAGATCACATTATCGGTTTCGTTAACCGGGGCAACAATTTTAGGATTATCGGTAGCGGCAACTGCTAATGAGGTACGCCCGTGAAACGCTTTTTTAAATGCGATGATCTTCCTTTTACCATTATAAAACGACGCCAGCTTCAACGCGTTCTCGTTTGCCTCGGCACCCGAGTTACAGAGGAACAATTGGTAATCTTCTTTACCCGAAACATGGCCCAATTTCTCGGCCAATTGCGTTTGTAAAGGAATTTCGATAGAATTAGAGTAGAAGCCTATCTGGTGCAATTGATCTTCTAAGCGCTTTACATAATGGGGATTGGTATGGCCTATAGAAATAACCGCATGCCCGCCGTAAAGGTCAAGATATTCGGTGCCTTTGTCGTCGTAAACAAGGCTGCCTATGCCTTTAACTATATTAATTGGATTGATAGGATAAACGTCAAACAGTTTCATTTTAAAATTGATATGGATTAATAATACTTAATGGATAAACGCTTGGGTGGCGAGCACGGCTTAAAAGCCGGTCGCCTTAAGTCGTAATCCTGCGCGCTCGTCTAAACCAAACATGATGTTCATGTTTTGCACGGCCTGGCCGCTCGCGCCTTTAAGTAAATTGTCCATTATACTGATAATGAATATCTTATTTTCATGCTTTTTAACCTGTATAAAGCATTTATTGGTATTCACTATTTGTTTCAGGTCGATGTCCTTGCTGGTGACATGGGTAAACGGATGACAAGCATAATATTCTTTATAAAGGATTAAAGCCTCCGCTTCAGACAGATTGCTTTCAGTATAAATAGAAGCTATAATACCACGGGTAAAGCCGCCACGGTAGGGCACAAAGTTAATGTCCTTATCAAAATCGCCCTGCAATTGCCTTAACGACTGACCAATCTCGTTTAAATGCTGATGGTTAAATACCTTGTAAACAGAAAGGTTATCGTTACGCCAGGTAAAATGAGAAGTAGGAGAAAGGCTTTGCCCGGCACCGGTAGACCCTGTAGTAGCGGTAATATGCACCTCGTTGTTCAGCAAACCTTTGCTTGCAAGCGGTAAAAGGCCCAATTGTAAACAGGTAGCGAAGCAACCGGGGTTAGCGATATTATCTGCTAATTTTATGGCCTCACGATTTAACTCAGGTAAGCCGTAAACAAAGTTTTTACTTTTTATTTTTGAATTTTGAATTAAACGGAAGTCCTGGCTAAGGTCAATAATTTTAATATGATCGGGAATTGCATTTGCCTCTAAAAACTTTTTGGCATCACCATGCCCAACACATAAGAATAGTACATCTATATTAAACGCTAGTTCTGCTGCGAAGGTGAGATCGGTGTCACCAAACAGATCGTGGTGAACATCATAAACATGGTTGCCCGCGTTGCTGTTGCTGTGTACAAATACGATCTCCACATTGGGGTGATTGATCAGTATCCGAAGCATTTCGCCACCGGTATAACCCGCGCCGCCAACAATGCCTGCTTTTATTTTAGAGGTTGATTCTGTCATTTTTTGTAGATGGTGATGAGTAGAGGATAAATTCCAGGTCGCTGCTTTCTTTGTTACTTACAAAATGCTTTTGGCCCGGTTTAATTTCTATGCCCTGCTCGGGTTTTAAAACACTGATCTCCCCGTCGATGGTAAAAGTTGCCCTGCCTTTTAGCACAAAGAAGAATTGCGATGCTTTTTCATGAAAGTGCAATTGCTCGGCAGTATCCGGTGGCATTAATTCCTGTTTTATCGATAACGCATCGGTGTCAACATAGTTCCAGCCGTAGCAGTCATCGCCCCACTTGTAGGTGCTTAAGCATTCGCTTCTCGAAAAGATGGGGTTTGCCATAATTAATCCTGTCCGTTTACTTTATGGTATATCATTACCTGGTTGCCAAATATTTTAGAGAAACCTTTAACGTCTTCGCCCCTCCAAGAGTTGTTCATTTCGCCGTAGCTGCCAAACTTATTGCTCATCAGGTCGTGATCCGATTCGATACCTACCACCTGGAAACGGTATGGGTGCAACTCAACAAATACTTTACCGCTCACGTTCTTTTGTGTATCGGTCAGGAAGGCCTCCATGTTACGCATAATTGGGTCGTGGAACTGCCCCTCGTGCAACCAATTACCGTAAAAGGCAGATAGCTGGTCTTTCCATGATAGCTGCCATTTGGTAAGTACATGTTTTTCTAAAGTGTGATGCGCCTTTATGATTACCATTGGTGCGGCAGCCTCAAAACCAACCCGGCCTTTAATACCAATAATGGTATCACCCACATGAATATCGCGGCCAATGCCGTAAGGCTGTGCAATGGCTTGTAATGCCTGTATAGCTTTGGTAGGATGGTCGTATTTTTCATTATCGATGCCAACCAGTTCGCCTTGCTCAAATACCAGTTCTAAAGTCCTGGGTTCAGATGCGGTTACCTGTGTAGGCCATGCTTCTTCCGGCAGGCCTAAGTTTGATGTAAGTGTTTCTTTACCACCAACAGATGTACCCCAGATGCCTTTGTTGATAGAATACTTCGCTTTTTCGAAGTTCATTTCCACGCCGTGTTTCTTCAGGTATTCTATCTCGGCTTCGCGGCTTAACTTCAGGTCGCGGATAGGGGTGATGATCTGTACTTCGGGAACAAGGATATTGAAGATCATATCAAAACGCACCTGATCGTTACCGGCGCCTGTACTTCCATGGGCAACAAATTCGGCACCAATTTCTTTGGCATAATTGGCAATAGCGGTTGCCTGGCTAACACGTTCGGCACTTACCGAAAGGGGATAGGTGTTGTTTTTTAATACGTTACCGTATATCAAAAAGCGTACACAGGTATTGTAGAAGTTTTTGGTTTCGTCAACCACGTGGTGAGATGTTACGCCCATTTGGTAAGCGCGTTCTTCAACACCTTTAAGCTCTTCATCGCTAAACCCACCGGTGTTTACAATTACCGAGTGAACCTCGTAACCCAAATCGCGTGTTAAATAAATGCAGCAAAATGATGTATCTAATCCGCCGCTGTAAGCCAGTACTACTTTTTTCTTGTCCATTATATAATATTAACCTGTAACCTTCTAATTATGTGAACAAAACAATCTTGTCCATTCTTTTCTTTATCGCCGCTTCAATACGCTCAAGCAACGTCGCTTTATGCGTTATTTTTTTCATCTTTTCCTCGTATTGTTTTTGAACTACCTCGGGGTCAAACAGCATGGCGGTGCACATGCAGTTCTTCCTGTCCTTGCTCATCAAAATATCGTAGTTAACACAGCTGCGGCAGCCTTTCCAAAACTCCTCGTCCTGGGTAAGTTCCGAATAGGTAACGGGTTCGTAACCAATTTCCGAGTTTATTTTCATTACCGCCAGCCCGGTTGTTAAACCAAAAAGCTTGGCATGGGGGTACTTCGTTCGAGATAGTTCAAATATTTTATGCTTAATGGCCTTGGCCAAACCTGCTTTACGATAAATAGGGTTTACAATAAGGCCCGAGTTGGCCACAAAGTCGCCGTGGCTCCAGGTCTCAATATAGCAAAAGCCTGCCCAGGTACCATCTTTATGCAATGCTATCACAGCTTTGCCTTCCAGCATCTTATTGGCAACGTACTCCGGCGAACGCTGGGCTATACCTGTACCGCGTGCCTTGGCCGATTCTGCCATTTCATCACATATCATAGCCGCAAAGTCTGCATGTTGTGCAGTGGCTACGGTTATGTCAAAATCTTGTATGGTCATTATAATAGAAAAATTACCGTTAAATTATTGGCGTTAAGCCATAATAATTAGAAGGACATTGTTTAAAGAAGTTTATAAGCTTCTTTATCTCGGGGGAGGATAGACTATAGCCTAATTAATACCCGTGGGACAAATAATCGTCGTCGGGTAGGAGAGAAGAATAAAACAAAAGTAAATAAAGCAGTGGCAACCGTAGCAAAAAACGCCTTGGTATCCATCCTGTTTATGTTTTGTTTGATCATTTTATATAAAGTGTTATACTTTTTAAATTTTGTGCAAATTATTGCATAATAATTTACTTATGCAAGAAAAAACTTTAATATGATACTGAGGTTAAGATTTATTAATGGATATGACCAACCCACTATTACTTACGCTTGCCTTAACGCCTGATGCACAGTTGTTTTTTAATGCATTAAGGAAACAGCACTTCCCGGCGGAACGGAACTTTTTAGATGCCCACCTGATGCTGTTTCACCAGTTACCGGCTAATGAGCCAACCATTATTGAGGGCATCATATCAATTGTAAAAGAATATCAAGGTCTAAATTTAAATGTAACGGGCTTGTCAAGCATTGGCAATGGTGTAGCTTATAAAATAGTAAGTGAGGATTTACAGCGTTTACATAAACAATTGCAAGCCCAATGGGAACAATGGCTTATCCCGCAGGATAAAAATAAGCTGTGGCCGCATATCACCATACAAAATAAAGTTAGCCCGGATGTGGCCAGGCAACTATTACAGGAGCTTTCAGTCGATTTTAAACCGTTTGATTTCCTTGCAACCGGACTTAGCCTTTGGGAATACCAGGGAGGGCCGTGGAAGTTTATTGAAACTTTTGATTTTAGCGCTTAGCCACAATATCCGCGATGATCATATCCGCGTGGATGCGAGAGTTCTCTATAAACCAAAGGTGTGTATCCAGCCCGCCGACAACCACCCCGGCAAGGTAAAGTCCCGTTTGGTTGGTCTCCATGGTATTGGGGTTATACGTAGGGATAAATTTATCTTCGGTTAACTCAATGCCTATCTTTTTCAGGAAATCAAAGTTGGGTTTGTAACCCGTCATGGCCATTACAAAATCGTTAGGGATGGTCACTTTGCCTTCGGGTGTATCAATGTCTACCTCTGTTTGGCGGATAGCTGACAGGCTCGAATTAAAATAAGCTTTAATACTGCCTTCTTTTATCCGGTTAATAATATCGGGCCTAACCCAGTACTTAACACGATTGCTAATTTCCGCCCCGCGTACCACAAGCGTAACCTCGGCACCCTTACGGTAGGTTTCTAAAGCTACATCAATAGCCGAATTGCTGCTGCCCACCACTACTACTTTTTGCGAGGTGTAATAATGAGGGTCCTGGTAATAGTGTTTTACTTTTGGCAGGTCTTCACCCGGGATATCCAGATTAACGGCAATATCGTAAAAGCCGGTAGAAAGGATCACTTTTTTGGCCCTGTAGGTGGCTTTGCTTGTAAGTATCTCATAGCCGCCTTCGATAGGCTTTACATTGGTTACCTCTTCAAATAAGTTAAGCGGAAGTTTGTTTGATAATGCTACACGGCGGTAATACTCTAAAGCATCGTTACGGGTAGGCTTATTATGCACCGTTACAAAAGGCACGCCACCAATCTCCAGCTTTTCTGAAGTGGAAAAGAATGTCATGGTAGAGGGGTAATTGTAAAGCGAATTTACCAGGCAACCTTTCTCAACAATAATAAAGCTTAGCCCGGCTTTTTGGGCTGCGAGCCCGCATGCTAAACCAATGGGGCCACCGCCAATAATAAGTATATCCAGCATATGGCGAAGATAGTTAGTTATGCGGTAAGAAAATACCGGATAATGAATGTTGAATGTAAAATTTCGAAGTAAACCTAGTGGGAGAAAAACAAAGGCAAAAAAAATGGGATAAGCTACTTTTATCGCGCCGCTCAACTCTCTACCCTTGCTGCGTTCCCACCCTGGGGGAGTTCAAGAGGAGCTGGCCGTAAAAGACTTATCCCGCCGCAAAGATAGAAAAAGGATGCATTTTAGGTTAACAAATTATTAAAAAACGGAATTTACAAGTTGAGGCGTTGATAATCAGAAAGGTAAATTTACAAGTTATCGTATTTAAGGTAGTGAAGTAGCTAATTGCCTACACTTATCTGTATTGTCTGAACCGGAATTTGTAGAATTAATGAATTTTCAGAATACTTTTTTTTATAAAGGACTAAAACGTCAAAACGGGAGAGCAGGTATTATTACGGGAGTGACGAAAAATAGTCCTTAAAACAAACCGATCTGCTTTACCTCTTCGTTCGTAGTGACGTCTCCTATTTTCTTCATCCCTCTAAAACCAAACGTTCTAAAAGGTTCCCATTTAGGTGAGCTGCCAAAAGTTTCGCGTTTTACTATTTTAAGCTCGTTTATCCAAAATGGCTCAACTACTTTTTTGTGTTTAAAATGCGGCCAAAGGGTATCAAAATCGGCCTCTTTTACATTTCTTACTACGGTTACATGCGGCACCAGGGTTTTGCGGATGCTGATGTTTTTCTTAAGGAGGCTAAACCACGCATCAACCGCGGGAGTAATGCGGATATGCGCGTAGATAGTATACTGGCTATGTAAATGGCTAAAATATTTAAACCCATCAATATGTAATAAAACAGGCGGCATAATATTAATGGCCCTTTCAATTTGTAAGATGGTATGATCTGCAAAGTATGGCTTTTGGCGCTCCATATGCATAATTGAAATATGCGCGGGCGAATCCATACTGTTAAAATTACCTATGTGCTTAACCGATGCTTTTTTGTATTTGCCGATAAGCCCTTAACAGGTTGGGGTGGAGAAAGGAGAAAAAGATAGTCGGCATAGCTGGTCATATATCGGTGAATTATCGATACAAATCTTGCTAATTATTTTAGCAATTCAAATTATATTTTCATATTTGTGCATGGATGCTAAGCGGCATATTGTACATATCGACCTTGATTCTTTCTTCGTATCGGTTGAGCGAAAATTTAACCCTTCGCTCATTGGCAAGCCTGTAATAATAGGTGGCTCGGCAGATAGGGGTGTGGTGGCTTCGTGCAGTTACGAGGCCCGTAAGTTTGGCGTTCATTCGGCTATGCCTACCAGACAAGCGTTAAAGCTTTGTCCGCAGGCTATTGTGATACATGGCACACATGGGCGATATTCGGAAGCCTCTCGCGAGGTTACGCAGATCATTCATGATATGGTGCCACTGTATCAAAAATCATCAGTAGATGAGTTCTATATTGATTTGAGTGGCATGGAACGTTTCCATGATCCGTTTAAACTGGCCTGCGAGCTAAGGCAAAAGGTTATCCGCGAAACGGGGCTGCCTATTTCCTTCGGGATGGCTTCGGGAAAAACCATCGCTAAAATGGCTACCAACCAGGCCAAACCCAACGGGCAGTTGTGGATCAAACATGGCGAAGAAAAGGCCTTTTTAGCCCCATTGAACATAGGTAAGATCCCCGGACTGGGCGAGAGTGCCTGCCAAAAACTCTATCAATACGGCATCGAAAAAATTGGCGACCTGCAACGGGTAAACCTAAAGTTCCTGGAAGCAGTATTTGGGAAAATGGGCGTGTATATTTACAGCAAAGCCAATGGGATTGACGATAGCGAGATCATCCCCCATAGCGACCGAAAATCTATCTCTACCGAAACTACGTTCCACAACGACGTAAATGATAAGCGTACGCTGGAAAACGTACTGGTAAGCATGACTGAGGAACTGGCGGGCAAACTTCGACGCGAAAACAAGGTATCATCCTGCCTGGCTATTAAGATAAGGTATGCCAACTTTGAAACCCATACCCAGCAAACCAAAATAGCGCTTACCGCTGCAGAGCATATCCTGATACCGGGCATCAAAAACCTGCTCAAAAAAGCATGGAACCAGCACCGGCCTATCCGCCTTATAGGTGTTAAGCTAAGCAACCTTTGTGCAGGCAGTTACCAGATCAATTTATTTGAGGATAACGAAGAGCGCATTAAGCTTTACCAGGCTATGGATGATATCAACTTTAAATTTGGAGACAAAACGGTTTGCAGAGCGGCCGGTATGGAGATAGGTGCCAGGACTTTTAATCCGTTTTTGAAGGGTTAGAAGCCCCCTCTAAATCTCACCCCAAAGGGGAGATTTAAAAACCACGTCATTGCGAGGTACGAAGCAATCTCTTTAGGACAATTGTACAATTTGCTCGTCTGATTCGCTTAAGAGATTGCTTTATCTCTATCGCTCCGCGTAATGACACTTAAGATGAGAGTTCAAGCCTCATTAAAATATCCGTCTGCTGGTCATTTCCCAACATAAAAGGGTGGCTGCCAAATTGCTCAAAACCTTTGTTTTGGTAAAACTTAATAGCCTTGGTATTGTGCTCCCACACACCCAGCCAAATAAACTTTAATTTTTTATCAACAGCGGTTTGGATGGCAAAATCCATTAGTTGCTTGCCTACTTCCCGGCCCTGAAAATCATTGAGCAAATAAATACGCTCAACTTCTAATGCTTCCGGGTCTTGCAATTCGGTTTGTGCGGTGTTGTAATTAAGTTTTATAAAGCCTGCAATTATCCCGTCAACTAAGGCAAAAAAGAAATTGGAATTGGGGTTGTTAAGTTCTTGCTCAAATTTTTCGGGTGTAAACGCTTTAGCAGCGTAGGCTTCCATAGCCTCCAAGCTATTAGTAGGCAAAAAGGCATCAAAAAAAGTTTTGCGACTAAGCTCAAGCAGGGTAGCGGCATCATCAATACTTACCGCTTTTATTTGGATATTATGGGGCATTGTTTAGTCAAATTGTTCCTGCAGGCGCTCCAGCCTGTCTATCATCAGGTTTAGTTTTTCTTCTTCATTTTTAAACATCCTTGGCTTAATGTAGAAAGTGGTAAACATAAACCATAAAAATGTTGAGCCATATACTGTAAGCTTAAAGTAAAGCGGTGCATGCTCCAATACCTCTACAAAATAAAGGCCAAGCCCGGCGCTTAGTAACAGTATGTAAGTATAGTAAAACCAGCCAACTACTTTTGTACGGTTACGCTGGTACTCTTTCAGGCTGTCTAAATAATCGATAGGGTTTTGGGTAAGGTCGTGTTTTCTGAGGATGTGATAGTGCCTTAATATCATGCTGAGGTATAGCACCATAGTAACTACTATTATCAGCATGCCAATGGTAGTTGCCGGCGATTTGAATGGCAGGAAAAACATCATTAAAAACGCGATAGCTATGGTAACTATCATTGCTACTATAGCCCAATACATGCGTGTGGTAAAGCTACGCACCCCGTTCTTCACCTGCTTAAGCACTTCATCAACCGATAAATGCTGTTTTTTTGGCTGCGCTTGCCAAACCGACATTAAATGATCAAAGTCTTTCATGCTGATTGTATAACTCTGTCAATTTTTGTTTAATGCGATAGATCTTCACCCTCAAATTCCCCTCTGATATGCCCGAAACTTCCGCTATTTCGGGGTAAGGCACTTCATCAAGCACCAATGTTATAATAATTCTTTCCGATTCTTCCAGTTTTGAGATACACTTATAAAGCAAAGCAACCTGCTCGTTCTTTTCCGAAAATACTTCTGGTTTATTTTCGGCAATTGCCGGGGTCAGTTCGTCTTTAGCTTGTCGCTTTTCCGATCTTAAATAGGTTAAACAGGTATTAACCGCTATGCGATAGATCCAGGTAGAGATGAGCGCCTGGTTACGAAACTTGTGCAGGTTTTGCCAAACCTTTAAAAAGGTTTCCTGCAACAGATCGTTAGCCGCATCATCATCGCCGGTATAACCATAGCACAAATGGTAAATTTTCTTCGAATTGGCTTCGTATATTTTCCTGAAAGCGTCTTCTCTGTCGGCCACCTGATTAGTTAATTTTTAGTTTGACAAATTAACGCCATAAATGTTACAACAGATAACTTTTTTTATTAAACCACGGTAATTTACCTTCGGCGTCGTCTAAAAGTTTGTTATAGTCCTGGCTGTAATCAAATTGCAAATCCTCGTGTAGTTTGCCTATAGACGTTTTAACCTTCTCTATCTGCCTGGTTAATATCAACCTGATGGGTTTGTAAGATGTTTGGCGTACCACATATTGCAGATAGTTTTGGCAAAAGTTCAATAACAATTCAATCTCCGCAGGTTTAGAGCCTATGAATTTGGTGTACTTAGTAAGCATCTTTAATATTTTACGCAGCCCCTTGGCTGTAAAATAACTTTGCGCTGGTAGCTGGCTAAACATAAATCCGGCCTCGGCTTTAACGCTTTCAATAAAATCACTTTCCTGATGGGCGTCAAACAGCAGGTAGGCCAGCAGTTCTTTATTCTCTTTTTTGTAACGTACCAATCGCAGGCATAATTCGGCAAGTTGCTCTTGCGATAAATGCTGAACTTCTTTCTTTATTTGTTGTAACCCGTAGGCAGTAATACTCATCGATATATGTAAGCTTAATTTTTGTAGTTTTACGGCACTAAATTAACCTATGCAGAAGAGCAAACTAACCCTTTACATTTTTATAGCATTGATATTAGGTGTAATAGCCGGATATATTTACAATTCTACCGTAATAAACAATATTAATACCAGGATAAGCGCCGCCGAGGTAAATATAAAAACAATTGACGGGCAACTGGAGGCAAGCAAAGATACTACAACCGCCGTTTATAAATCCCTTAAAATAGAACGGGCAGCACAGGTAACGCTGCGCAAAACCGCCGACACCAGCCGAGAGGATAAGCTTGTTGGCTTCACCGTGTTGAGTGACATCTTTTTGAGGTTAATAAAAATGATAGTAGCGCCACTGGTGTTCACTACCCTTGTAGTTGGTGTGGCCAAAGTTGGCGATATAAGCGCGGTGGGCCGTATTGGTGGTAAAACATTACTATGGTTTTTAAGCGCCACGCTGGTTTCACTGGCATTGGGTATGTTACTGGTTAACTTTTTTAAACCCGGCGAGGCTATGCATTTACCATTGCCCGATAGCCACTTATCTACAGGTATTCAAAAAACGGCTTTATCATTACGCGATTTTATTGGCCACGTTTTCCCCAAGAGCTTTGTAGAGGCGATGGCTAATAATGAGATCCTGCAGATCGTGATCTTCTCCCTTTTCTTCGGCGTGGGTACTGCCGCCATCGGCGAAAAAGGCGAGGTGGTTATTAAAGCCATGGATGCCATTGCGCATGTTATTTTAAAGATAACCGGCTACGTAATGCAGCTTGCACCACTAGCGGTTTTCGGCGCAATAACAGCTATCATAGCAAAACAAGGGTTGGGTATATTATCAACCTACGCTATTTTCATAGGCGAATTTTACTTTTCGCTACTGGTACTATGGTTGGTAATTATTCTTGCAGGTTCTGTTGTATTAAAAGGCCGGGCGTTTAAATTAGTAGCACGTATAAAAGATGCCATGCTTATTGCCTTTGGTACCTCTACAAGCGAGGCAGCGTACCCTAAAGTGCTTTTAGAACTGGAACGCTTTGGCTGTAATAATAAAATAGTGAGCTTTGTGTTACCGCTAGGTTATTCCTTTAACCTCGATGGTTCTATGATGTACATGACCTTTGCTTCGTTATTCCTGGCGCAATCTTACAATATCCATTTATCATTCGAGCAGCAATTATCCATGCTGCTGATCCTGATGCTTACCAGTAAGGGTATTGCCGGGGTGCCGCGCGCTTCATTGGTGGTAATAGCAGGCACTATATCTATGTTCAACATCCCCGAAGCCGGCCTTGCACTACTTATAGGTATCGACCCATTGCTGGATATGGGCCGCTCCGCTACCAACGTTTTAGGCAACGCTATGGCTACTGCGGTTGTAAGTAAATGGGAGGGAGAGCTTAGTGGAGGAAATGAAATATCGAACGTTGAATAATGAATTTCGAATTTTAAAGTTTAATCAAGCATAAATCACTAATAAAATATAATGGTTACTAAGTCTAAAAAGTTATTCCTTATAGCAAGTATCATCGTGCCGTTTTTACTCTACTGTTTTTACTATTATGGTATGATGATCAAAAACGCGCCTTATAAGTTCTCCGAGTTTCAATCGCTGCGTTTCGAATATGGTTATGGCGATACGCTAAATAACACCTACGATTCTAAAACAGGGGAGTACCAGTTTGTTAACCGACGCGATTCGCTGGTAAAGATCAACTTAAAACTGAGTAAGGACGAGCTTCTATACCTGCACCGTAAGGCTGCCGACCTGGGTTTTTGGGATTTCCCGGCAAACGAGCTTAACCCCGATGTTAAGGGCCATGTACCCAGGTTTGTGATACAGTTTAACTATCAGCGCAAAACTAAAAAGGTTATGTACGATGCATCTTTTAATGGTAACGAAAAACTGAAGGATGCGAATGAAAGGCTGATCAAAGAAATACAAAAAGTAATAAACGAGGCTGAAGCCCGCCAAAGAAATAGTAAATAGTGGTTTGCATCTTAAATTGTTAATCCATATATTTGCACCTCAAAATTTAAAACAATAATTAATCAACAATGTACGCAATAGTAAGTATAGCCGGGCAACAGTTTAAAGTTGCGAAAGACCAGCAGATCTTTGTACACCGTTTACAGGGAGATGAAGGCGCTAGTATTGAATTTGACAATGTGTTGTTAGCAGAAAACGAAGGTTCATTCAAATTAGGTTCTGATTTGAGCGGCGCTAAAGTATCAGCTAAGATCGTGTCTCATTTAAAAGGTGATAAAGTAATTATCTTCAAAAAGAAACGCAGAAAAGGTTACCAGAAGAAAAATGGTCACCGTCAGCAATTTACCAAGATCGAGATCACCGGTATAACATTATAATTAAATTTTAACCGACTCGGTCAAACAGGGTCACAAAAGAAATTAAGAAATGGCACACAAAAAAGGGGCCGGTAGTTCAAGAAACGGCCGCGAATCACATAGCAAGCGTTTAGGTATCAAAATTTTCGGTGGTCAGCCAGCAATCGCAGGTAACATCATCGTTCGCCAGCGTGGTACCAAACACAATCCGGGCCTAAACGTAGGTATCGGTAAAGACCATACATTATTTGCATTAACTGCAGGTCAGGTTATTTTCAAAAAGAAAGCAGACAACCGTTCATACGTTTCTGTTATCCCTTTTGAAGTTGCACCTGTTGCAGAAGACGCAGCACCAGCTACTAAAGCTGAGCCAGTTGCAGCAGTAGAAGTAGCTGAAGAAGCTCCTAAAGCTAAGAAAGCAGCAGCACCAAAAGCAAAAAAAGAAGCAGCACCTGATGCTGAAGAAGCCGCTGCCGAATAATTAAGCAGAAGCTCACAAATATATAAAAGCCCTTATCATCATTTGATAAGGGCTTTTTTGTGGTTTGATATTTTCCCGCCGTGTCATTTCGAGGGAAGCGCAGCGGCGAGAAAACTCGTTATTTAAGAAAAGTATTGAACATTCATAAAGAACTTCATTACTAACAAGATTTCTCCTCGCTCTATGACTCCTGCTTTCATACTACTCCAATATCACTTTCTTTAAATACCAGCCATCGGCATCTATAACCGGCGTTGTCTTGCTTTCAACCGTAATGCCTTTTGGAGATAGGGTCATACGTTTGGTGCCTGCATCGGTAGTAACATCAACAGGCAGTTCGGTATCGATATTGAGCAGGGTAATTACATAACTATCCCTTGGCCTTGCTTTTAAGCTTACCTCAAGCTTGTTTGTTGTGCGCAGGTAAAGGTCAAATAACGGCTTTAGCGATTTGCCGTAAGCTTTGCTAAAGTATTGCTCGGCATCGTCGGTGACGTTCTGATGATCGTAGGTGAAACGGGCATCCGTAGCAAAACCTTTTAATGTAGTAAAGAACAGGCTGTCGCCCATTACGTAGTGCAGGGTATGCATAAAGTAGCCGCCCTTTACATAAATATCGTTATTATAGGCAGATGCCTCGTCGATATCTTTACCCAATACAATAGGCTGCTTATTGGCAATGTTAAAAGCCGACTGCTTAAAATGTTTAATGTAAGCTGCCTTGCCTTCCAGATCAAGTATCGGCAGGGCATCGGCATAGGTGTCAATCCCCTCGTGGATCCAGTAATCGGCCCAGTCGCGGGCGGTTACTTTGTTGCCCCACCATTCGTGTCCAAACTCGTGGAACATCAGCCAGTCAAAATCCTGCCCGCCGACTTTAGTGTACCTGAATTTGTTGCCATAAGCGTTCATGCTCTGGTGTTCCATACCCAGGTGAGGAGTTTCGGCAATGCCCAGCTTTTCTTTAGCCCACGGGTATTCGCCAAAGTATTTTTCTTTTGCCTGCGCGGCTTTAATCACCATATCAATAAAGTGTGGCGCCTGCGCTGCATGGTATTTCAATACGTAAAACTGAACAGGCACAATATTACCGGCAACCGATTTATAGCTGCCTTTTGCTACCGTATAATCGCCGACGTTAAATACTATGCTGTAATTATTAATGCTGTACCTGGTTTGCCAGTGATAAGTAGCCGTTTCGCCTTTTTTGCTGACGCCTTTTAACAGGCCCGGGCCTGCAACAACCAGGTCTTTAGGAACGGTGATAAACATGTCTGCGCCTTCGTTCGGTTCATCGCTTGGGTGGTCTTTGCAGGGATAGAAGATCTTACCGCCCGTGCCTTCGGCTGTTACTGCCAGCCATTTGTGGCCGGTAGAATCCTGAGTCCAGGTAAAGCCATCGTCCCAAGGTGGGTTTTTGGCGATGCGTGGCTGGCCGGCATATACCACTTTGATGCTGGCTTCACCCGCGGCAAGTTGCTTCGCCAGGTTAACAGTGATCAATCCGTTTTTATGGTCGAATGCTTCATTTTTACCATTTACGGATACCGCGCTTACATGCAGCGAATCCAACAGATCGAGGATCAAAACCTTTGTCGGCTGCGCCATAATAACATCGATAACTGTTGATCCATCTATCGATTTCGTTTCAAAATTACAGTTAAGCGCGATGGTGTAATGGCGTACATCCATTATAGCTTGTTCGGGCTTAAGCTCGCCGCCGGAGGTTTGGGCTTTTACTTGAAATAAAATTAAAAGTAAAAAGGAAGTAATGAGAAAGGTTTGGTATTTCATCTTTAATCAAATGTAATTGGCATACTATATTGCACCCTTACCGGATTATTATTTTGGATCCCTGGATTCCATTTGGGCATTTTTTTAATAATCCTCAAAGCTTCTTCATCAGCTGCTTCAGAAACGCTTCTTATAACTTTTGCTTCACTAAGACTTCCATCTTTTTCAACGATAAACGTTACTACAACCCGTCCGTGCGTTTCGGAAAGCGTACGTTGGTTTCTACGTAAATACTTTGTCAATTGCTTTTCGCCACCTGCAAAAGATGGTGCCCGTTCAGAGGTGTCAACTTTAGCTTTTGGCTCATCAATCTCAAATACTGGCGGAGCTGCGGGAGAGGTTTGTGCTTTAGAAACTATAAATGCACCAACACATAAAAAGGTAATTAATATTTTTTTCATTGTGATGTTAATATTCCCTAACCAACAGCCCGTCAGCAAAATCGCGCAGGTATTGTTTGTTTTCTTCCGGCAGATTTATTTGATTTAGGGCTTCAAATGCTTTTTCGGCGTAGGTCTGCATTTCGGCCTCGGCAAATTGGCGAATGTTTACATTGTTATAAATTGCCGTTACCGCTGTAACTTTTTCCGTAGCATCAAAAGTGGTGAAGCTTATCCAACGGGCAAGTTCTTCGGCATCCGTGCCTTTAACCATTTCAAGCGCTTTTATAAGCAGGTAAGTTTTTTTGTTGGAGATGATGTCACCGCCAACCTGCTTGCCAAATTTTTCGGGGTTGCCGTACACGTCAAGGATATCATCCTGTAACTGGAAAGCGATACCCAGATTAATGCCAAATTCCGAAAGTAAGTTGGCGTCCTTTTCATCAGCCTCGCCAATAAGCGCGCCTATTTTCAAAGCACCGCCAAGCACCACAGCGGTTTTAAGGCGAATCATGTTAATGTATTCTTCGATGCTGATATTGTTGCTGGTCTCGAAGTTCATGTCCAGCTGCTGGCCTTCGCAAACGCCGATGGCGGTATCGTTAAAAATATCTAGCACTGTGCGTAAAAGATCATTACGCACCTGCATCATCAATTTATAACCTTCTACCAGCATCACATCTCCCGATAGGATAGCCACGTTGCTGTTCCACTTTTCGTGCACCGTAGTTTTGCCGCGCCTTTTTGGGGCATTGTCCATAATATCATCATGCATCAGTGTGAAGTTATGAAACACTTCGATAGCCAGGGCAGGGGGAAGGGCGGCTTCCACATCGCCGCCAAACAGATCGCAGGCCATTAACAACAGGGCAGGGCGCATGCGTTTACCACCTAAAGCCAGTATATATTTGATGGGCTCGTAAAGTTCGGCCGGGTATTCCGGGTATTTCAGTTCGGCTACGGAGCTTGCAATCAGCGACTGCAGGTCTTCAAGTTTTCTCATATAATGGGTTGATTAAGTGAGTGGTTTGTTGGTGAGTGGTTAAAGAACCATTCACTTAATCAACTAATCCAACTCAATCAACTAAAATTTAATTATTTACTAACGAAAAATCTATTTGTTTTTTGGTAAGGTCTACGTTCTTCACTCTAATTTGCACTTCATCGCCAAGCTGGTATATTTTCTTTTTACGCTGGCCAATAATTGCGTAATTCTTCTCGTCTAAAGTATAAAAATCGTCGCTTATGTCGCGCAGGCGAATCATACCCTCGCATTTGTTCTCTTCTATCTCTACATACATACCCCATTCGGTAACGCCCGAAATGATGCCTGTAAATACATTGCCAACCTGGTCTTTAAGGTACTCGGCCTGTTTGTATTTAACAGATGAGCGCTCGGCATCGGCGGCTTTTTTCTCCATTTGCGAGCTGTGCTTACACAGTTCTTCGTAATGATCCGCATTGGCGCTTTGGCCGCCGCTTAGGTAATGCTGCAATAACCTGTGTACCATCACATCGGGATACCTACGGATAGGCGAGGTAAAGTGCGTATAATGGTCAAAGGCCAAACCGTAATGGCTGCTGCTTTTGGTAGTGTATATCGCCTTAGCCATCGAGCGGATGGCCAGTTGGGTAAGTACGTTCTGCTCTTTTTTACCTTCCACATCCTCCATTAAAAAATTGAGGGATTTGGCGGTTTCCTTGTCAGATTTTGTATTGATCTTATAACCAAACCTTGCCGCAAATTGCGCGAAGTTGGCTAATGCATCTGGTTTTGGTGTATCGTGCACACGGTAAACAAAGGTGTATTTATGTTTGCCTTTGCCCATTTTGCTTACATGCTCGGCAACTTTACGGTTGGCTAAAAGCATAAAGTCTTCTATCAGTTTATGCGCATCCTTGCGCTCTTTAACATAAACGCCTGTAGGTTTGCCGGTTTCGTCCAGCTTAAATTTAACTTCGGTGGTTTCAAAACTGATGGCACCCGCTTTAAACTTGCGTTCGCGTAGCTTATAGGCAAGGGCGTTCAGCTTTTCAATTTCTTCAACGTAATCGCCGGTTTTAGTCTCAATAACATCCTGTACCTCTTCGTAAGTAAAGCGCCTGTCGGAATGGATAACGGTTTTACCGTACCATTCCGTTTGGACGTTGGCATTCTCGTCCAACTCAAAAACAGCGGCAAAGCAAAGTTTATCTTCATTCGGGCGGAGAGAGCATAGTCCGTTAGACAACCGTTCGGGCAGCATCGGTATAACCCTGTCTACCAGGTAAACAGATGTGCCACGCTCGTAAGCCTCTTTGTCTAAAGCCGAATCAGGGATGATGTAATGCGATACGTCGGCAATGTGCACGCCAACTTCATAATTACCGTTATCCAGTTTTTTAAATGATAAGGCATCATCAAAATCTTTGGCATCAAACGGGTCGATGGTAAAAGTTAGCACATCCCTAAAATCGCGGCGTTTGGCAATTTCTTCGGCACTTATCTCACTTGGGATCTCTTCGGCATCGCGCTCAACCTCGACAGGGAAGGATAGGGGAAACCCGTACTCGGCCAGGATGGCGTTCATCTCGGTATCATTCTCGCCCTGTTCGCCTAAAATGTGTTTAATTCGGCCAATGGGGTTTTTAGCGCCCGCGGGCCAGTCGGTAATTTCGGCAACGGCTTTAATGCCATTCTTGGCACCATTCAAATCGCTGATGGGGATAAAAATATCGTGCATCATTTTACGATCATCCGGTATAAAGAACGCAAAACGTTCCGATAGTTTTACCACACCCGTAAACTCCATCTTGTTACGCTGGATGATCTCTATAACCTCACCTTCTTGGCGTTTACCGCGGCTTTTTGCGTATACGTAAACTTTTACACGGTCACCATTGAGGGCGTTACGTAGTTTACGGGGGGCTACAAAAATATCGGTTTCGCTTGGGTCGTCGGTAACAATAAAGGCCGAGCCATCATTGGTGAGGTCAACTTTACCTTCTATAAAGGTTTTAAGCTCGAGTAGCTGGAATTTACCCGGCGAAACTTCTTTCAATACGCCTTTAAAGGCCTCGTTCTTTAGTATATCAAGTATAACGCCGCGGGCATCAGGGTCGCGTACGTTTAGCTTGGCAGAAACTTGTTTATGGTTTAGCGGCGTATTGCCGTTTTGTTCAAATATATCCAGTACCATTTGCGTTAGCACCTGGTCTATGGTAGCGTTATGTTTATTCTTTTTCGACATTTATAGATGTTTGTTGCTAAGGTACGAAATGGCAGGGGTTTATA
Source organism: Bacteroidota bacterium (assembly GCA_040389205.1). Lineage (GTDB taxonomy): Bacteria > Bacteroidota > Bacteroidia > Sphingobacteriales > Sphingobacteriaceae > Mucilaginibacter. The sequence goes on along the minus strand of JAZKAL010000004.1, from coordinate 180,719 downwards.
GGGTAACGAATGCGAAACAATTGTATTGGTGAAGGTTATTTACTAGCGTAATATCTTAAAGTATACACATCTGGTTAGTGTTAATCGTTGCTTTTTTTCGATATTTCTAAAACTCTAAAAATTTTATACTTTTAGTGTGCAATGCAAGAAAAAAATAACGAAAGAACCATACGGGCATGGGCCATGTTCGATTGGGCAAACTCGGCCTATAACCTGGTAATTACCACAACCGTTTTCCCTGCTTATTATGTGGCAATTACCACAAACGCGGCTAACGGCAATAGGGTGAATTTTTTCGGGTTTAGTGTTATTAATACCGCTTTGCAAGACTATGCCCTTGCTACTGCGTACCTTATCATGGTAATATTGCTGCCCATATTAAGTTCCATTGCAGATTACCGGGGGAACAAAAAAGTGTTTATGCAGTTTTTTACCGCTCTTGGCTCGCTGGCCTGTTGTAGCCTGTTTTTTGTAAACGAGCAAAATATGGAGTGGGGCATTGTAGCTTTTGCAATAGCCGCTATTGGTTATGCCGGTGGTTTTGTGTTCTACAATTCGTACCTACCCGAAATTGCCACACTGGATATGCAGGACAAGGTGAGTGCCAAAGGCTTTACTTATGGCTATATCGGCAGTGTTCTGCTCCAAATTATCTGCTTTGTGTTTATTTTAATGCCCGGTACTTTTGAGCTAACAAAAGGTTCAGCCTCGCAGTTATCTTTCCTGCTGGTGGGTATCTGGTGGATAGGTTTCGCTTTAATACCATTCTCTATATTGCCAAAAGGCAGCCCGAATGCGCAATCGCACCATAAAAATATAATTAAAGGCGGGTTTATTGAGTTGGGCAACGTTTGGGCTAAAATACAAGGGATGCCTTTGCTAAAAAGGTTTCTGCCTTCATTCTTTTTTTACTCTATGGGGGTGCAAACCATTATGCTGGTAGCCACCAGCTTTGCCGCCAAAGAACTGGGTATGCCCACCGAAGACCTGATCAAGATAATCCTCATTATACAAATTGTTGCCATTGCGGGCGCTACCATCATGTCGCGCTTGTCTGACAAATACGGCAACGTGCGTGTATTGATATTTGTGGTGTTACTTTGGATAGGCATATGTGTGGCGGCATACTTCACCCGGACAGCTACCCATTTCTACATCGTAGCCATATTTGTTGGCCTGGTAATGGGGGGCATCCAATCGTTATCGCGTTCTACCTATTCCAAATACCTGCCTCAAAACATCCCGGATACGGCATCATTCTTTAGTTTTTACGATGTTACCGAAAAACTGGCCATAGTTGGCGGCTTATTTAGCTTTGGCTTTATTGAACAGTTAACCGGTAGCATGCGTAACTCAACCCTGGTATTGGGCTTATTCTTTGTTATTGGCTTGCTTTTGCTGTTTTCTTTACTGGCCGCCGAGAACAAAGCAAATAAAAATGCCGAATTTAGCGCCCGTTAACATTTACCCGCACCAATGACAATTGAGTTATTCATCCCGTGTTTTATAGATCAGTTGTACCCGGCCACCGCTTTTAACACCGTTAAAGTACTTGAAAAGGCCGGCTGTAAGGTAAATTACAACCCCGAACAAACCTGTTGCGGCCAACCCGCTTTTAACGCCGGTTTTTGGGATGATGCCAAGGCGGTTGGCAGCAAATTTCTGAATGATTTTCATGATGACAGTGTCATTGTTTCTCCATCGGCATCGTGTACCGGCATGGTGCGCAATTATTATAACGATCTGTTTACCAATACTGCATCGCACAATAAATGCCGCGCCATTCAAAGTAATATTTATGAGCTGAGCGACTTTTTGGTTAATATTTTAGGTGTAGATTACTTTGGCGCCGAGCTGGAAGGCCGTGCTGTTTACCACGACAGCTGTGCCGGTTTGCGCGAATGTAAAATTAAGGATGAGCCACGCCAATTGCTCTCCAAAGTATTAGGCCTGGAACTGGTAGACCTGAAAGATAACGAAACCTGCTGCGGCTTTGGCGGCACCTTTGCCGTAAAGTTTGATGGTATTGCCACTGCAATGGCCCAGCAAAAGGTTGATAACGCCCTCGCCGCCGGTGCCGAGTACATCATATCTACCGATGCATCCTGCCTGTTGCACCTGCAAGGCTATATCGATAAAAACAACCTGCCTATCAAAACCATCCACATTGCCGATGTGCTGGCTCATGGTTGGGGGAATGTGTAAGCGATAACGAGCGGAGAAATAATTAATTACAACTCGTACGTAACCGCCTTCTCCGGTATGGTAACCTTATAACCATCTTCTTCCAAAGCATCGGCCATGGCTTGCATGCTGGTTGCTTCGCCGTGCACTAAATAAACGCCTTTAAGCTTATTTGGGTCTTGCGACTTGATGTTATTCACCAGGTCTTCATGATCGCCGTGGGCGCTTAATACGTCGGTTTGTTTGATGGTGGCGTAAACGGACAGATCGCGATCTTTAATGTGGACGATAGGATCGCCGCGCAACAAGCGGTAGCCTAAAGTGCCTTTGGCGCAATAACCTATAAATAGAATGGTACAGTAGTAGTTCTGGATATTATAGAAAAGGTGATCCTGTATGCGGCCACCCTCCAGCATCCCTGCTGATGAAATGATGATACAGGGCTCGTAATAATTAGATACCTGACGGCTATCCTTCAGGGTTTCTACATAGGTGAGGTGTTCAAACTCAAATTCATCGCCTTGTTTGTTGTAAAACTCCTGCGCTTCGGCATTTACCAGGTTATGATGCTTGCGGTAAAGGCTCGTAGCACGGGCAGCCATAGGGCTATCCACAAAAACCTTAACAGGGGGCAGCAGGCCGGCATTAAAGATCTTATTTAGAGCAAAAACCAGCGATTGCGTGCGGCCAATGCTAAACGCGGGGATGATCAACCGGCCCTGTTCATCAACACAAACCTTCTGAATGGTTTCTATCAGTGTTTCCTGCACTGATTTCCCTTTGGTGTGCATCCTGCCACCGTAGGTAGATTCGGACACGATGTAATCGACAGGCGGCAGCGGGTCGGGGTCGTTTAGTACCGGGTAGTTTTTGCGGCCAATATCACCGGTAAAGGCGATGGATTTCTCTTCACCGTTATCGTTAATTTTTAAAACCGCGGCTGCTGCGCCAAGCAGGTGTCCGGCAGGGATAAACGTTAATTCAATGTCGCCTGTTATGCGGAATGGCTTGTTGTAGGCAATGGTTACAAACCGCTCTACCGTATCCATCACATGCTTTTGCAGGTATAACGGTTGCGGGCCGCCGCTGCCATGTTTATGCTTGCGGCCACGGCTTCGGCCTTTTTGCGCCTTTGATAAAAATATGTTTACCGAGTCTATCAGCAGTAGTTCTGTAAGGTCGGCGGTAGGGGGCGTACAAAGAATTTGACCGTTAAAACCCATGCGCACTAAGGTTGGCAGGTTGCCCGAGTGATCAATATGGGCGTGGGTTAGTATCACCACGTCTATCTCTTCAGGGCGGAAGCCGAAATCTTCGTTCACCATCACATTATGGTCTTTCTCGTAATCCAGCCCGCAGTCTATCAGTATCTTATATTGCCCTACCTGTAGCAAGTGCATGCTGCCCGTAACCTGGCGGGCAGCGCCGTGTATCGTTAATTTCATTTATATAGTTCGCAAGCCCTTATCAAGTGTTGGGCTTATTGCAATAATAGCGATTAAAGTCGGTTTTTAGTGTAAATCAACTTTAGTATTAAGCACTGATAGTATAAAACTTTCTTCACGATGGGCCAGAAAAACCGGGTGTCCCACTATTTATGACACTAAGCGGGACAGTTTCATAAAGTCCTGTATATTAATAACTTGTGATTTTATAAAATTCATTTTGTATTAAACTAATACTTCATCAATTTATACGTAACTATTTATATATTAAATAATCATACATTTTTAGCAGGGTGTCCCACTTGTTAAAAAACGGGACAGAATGGGACACCCCCATTTTTTATTTTTTCTTTGTTTAATAAAGATTATTCTTTATATTTACAGAAATTATATTTCATGGAAGAACCAGATTACTACCAGATCTCACCCACACGCCGCTTGTACCGGCCTGCGGTGATAGAGGCTATCCGTACGCAGGCCTACGAAAGCAAGAAGCGTTTACGAAAGCATGGCCTCGATGAAACCGTTTACCTCGACCCGCAAAAAACCGACCTGCTGTTTGTTAAAACCGCCGCCGACTGGATGAAGCAGGAGTATGGCAAGCCCATGCCCCGCATGCTGATGGGCGATTTTTGGCTGGAGGGCGAAATGTGCATCCTGTTTGCCGATACCAATTTGGGCAAATCTATCCTTGCCGTGCAAATGGGCCACAACCTGGCGCAGGGCTGTTGCACGGGTAATTTTAATAACCAGCTGGAGCAGCAAACGCCCGTGCTGTACGTAGATTTTGAGATGGGCAGCAAACAGTTCGAGAGCCGTTACTACGACGGGCAGTGGGGGAGTTTCCCCTTCGGGCGAACGTTTTACCGTGCCGAGTTTAACCCCGAGGCCGAGAACCCCGCCCTTTACGATAGTTATGACACCTACCTGGAACAGGCACTGGAGCGCGCCATTGATAAAACCAAAGCCCGGGTGCTTATCATTGATAACCTTACCTACATGGCTAAGGGTACCGAAAGCGCCCGCGAAGCCATGCCGCTGATGAAAAAGCTGAAAGCCCTAAAGAAAAAGCATAACCTGAGCATGCTGGTGCTGGCACACACGCCAAAGCGCAACGCCCATAAGCCCATTACGGTAAACGATCTGCAGGGCAGTAAAATGATCATCAACTTTTGCGACAGCGCCTTTGCCATAGGTAAAAGCCACACCCAGCCCGGCACGCTATACCTGAAACAGGTAAAACAACGCAGCCGCAAAACCATGTACGACGAGCATAACGTTTGCCTTTGCCGCATAGAAAAGGAGTATAACGATCTGCACTTTGCATTTGACGGCCACGCCAAAGAAGCCGAACACCTGCAAAGCGCCCGCGACCAGGCCCGCGAACAACTGCAACAACAAGCCCGCGACCTGCACCTTGCCGGCCAAAGCTACCGCCAGATAAGCGCCGAGTTAAAAGTGCCTGTTAGTACTTTGGGGAGATGGTTGGGGTAAAGAAGAGGGCACTGAGGTTTAAGGCATGCGTGCGCCAGCGTGAGGGGGAATTCTTTTTGCCTTAGCGTGGGGATTGAAGCGGATACCAGCTGCGCCAGGTAATTACATTACCTATTTTGCGGGATTAGTAAAATTTATTATTTTTATTGCTATTACCTTATCAAATGAACCGCTTCTTACTAAAAATCCGCCTCTTATTTCTACCATTTCTAATTATTGCCTTTTGTGTTATTGCCGGCTACACTTTTTTAAACTGGCTAATCATTATTCAATTTAGGTTACTCACCCTTAATGATGAAGTAGTAGAGCTATGGATACCCATGGCAATTGCCGCCCTGTCAGTGCTGTTGTTTTTATACCCTCGTATTAAATTATTGAGGCTTAAAACGTCGAGAGATAATCTACCATCATTATATGGCTTCATCGCAGCAGCAGCAATAGCAATACCTACAATAATTTCGCAAAAATATATTGAAGCGGCTGTTGGGAAACTTACAGTTTTAGATAACATTAATCTAATTGATAAGAAGCCCGAAACCAAATATTATGGTTTAAAAAAAGTTTTTATTGCTAAAGACCGTGCAAAATCACACGTACGTTTCGAGACTACCGGCAAAAATAATGAGCATTTAGAGTTTTATATTGACGTAGTTTGCCCAATAATTTCGTCGCCAATTGCTGAAAACATTAAGCAAGGCGATAAGCGGGTAGTTAGCGATACATTAACACCAAAAGCCTGGTTGGGTATTGAATATCAGGAAGGCGTTAGTAACCACTTAAGCAACGAGGAAAAACAAATCAGGTATAAACAATTTGCTGCCGAGACCGAGAATAAATTTAATACCGGTAACCTAACAGATTTTGTTTACCTGGAAAGAACAGGAAACAGCAAAAAACGAAAAAGCTTTATTAAGGCGATTGGCCTCGCCCCGTCCAACGTTATTTTAGAGGCAAAGTTCGAACCGTTTGAAGCCAGGACGGGTGACAAGTTATTTTGGATCTTCAGTTCCTTTGGTATTGGCGCGACAGTGCTTTTAATTATGGTAATGATACCCAAGATCGATGACAAAAGGATAAAGGTTTTTGAAACCTCAGGCGACAAAGCGGGCCGCAATTACTTAGATTTTGTACGAAAAAGTTTATCGCCTAAAAATCCGGCGTTTATAACCGCACTTATAGTTGCCATAAACATCATTGTATTTATGGCCATGGTTTTGGCAGGGTTTGGTTTTGTTTCGTTCGATAGCGATGATCTTTTGCGATGGGGAGCAAATTATGGCCCTGCCGTTGCCGATGGGGAATGGTGGCGCTTAGTAACTTGCACATTTCTGCACGGAGGCATGATGCATTTATTAGGTAATATTTACGGACTTTTTTTGGTGGCCATAATTTTAGAAGCCGTATTTACCAAAGTGCAGTTTGCCGGCATATATCTCATATGTGGTATAGGTGGCAGCTTAGCAAGCATATTATGGCATCCAAACTCAGTTGGTGTTGGTGCTTCCGGCGCAATATTTGGCCTATACGGTGTTTATTTAGTTTTATATATACTTAATAAAGCCGAGTTAAGGGCAACAAAGGCTATACTAATAGGCAGTTTAATTTTTATTGGTTTGAACTTATTAATAGGGCTAACGGGTAATATTGATAATGCTGCGCATGTTGGCGGACTAATTACAGGAGCAATAGTAGGATTTATCTTTTCATTCTTTTTGCCCGTTAAAAAGGCAAAACGTAAGTATATAAGAAAAAAGAAAGTTACAGCACAAGAACCGGCTACCGCAGAAAATATCCAGTTGACCGAGTAGCTACACCTACTTAAGCTTTCGTTTATCTTAGCGCGTCATTGAGAGGAGCGATAGCGACGTGGCAATCTTCGATAGATATGTCGCCAACTGTTCTATCGAAGATTGCCACGCTCTCGCTCGCAATGACGTGGTGGTGATTGTTGGACGTAGAGACATGCCGAACCTGTTAGCCCAGTATTACTACTTAAGCAGTCGTTAATCCCGGTCTATATCTAAAAGCAGGTCTTTTTTATTCAAGTCTTTCAACTCGGCAACGGTTAAGAAGCGTTCTTCCGTATCGTATGCTTCGCGCTTTAAATCGTTTAAGCCATTTACAGCATCTGTTTGCATCTTGTTGTTTACAAAGAATACGCTGTCGCCATGTACACGGGTAACTTTAGAAAGGCTGTAAGCATTCTCTGCAATTTTCATGTGCAATACATCATTCTTTTGCAAGGCAGGGATCATCTTAGTGATCCGCTCGGCGTTTTGATTGCCATGAATAACTACGAAGGCGATAAGGACGGCGATAACGGGTATGGCAGAGAAAGTCCAGATAGGGGTAGAGGCGCCCGACTTTACATTTCCATAACTCAGCTTAAGAGAGGGCGTCATGTCTTTAAAGGCCAACACCTGCCGGCAATGCGTGCATTCCGATACGCCGGTTTTACCTACCGGGAAAAACGGGATCCAAAATATGTGCGCCCATTTCTGAAAGATGTGCATTTGGATGCTATTAGCGGTATTGCAGTTAGGGCAGGGTTCTGCTATGTATTCTGTTTTAACAGCTTTTGATTGCGTGCCGTAGATAACCATAGTTGATGTTTATTGTGATAGTTTATTGGCAATGAAAATAGTTAAATTTTTTGTGGGGCGAAACTATTTTGCTTTTTGGGTTAGGGTAATATTAAAAGCCTGCTTAATTCCCTCCCCACGGGAGGGTTAGGGAGGGGTTATGTGCCATGTTCTTCAAGAGTTGTTACCACGGCAACAATGGTTGGCTAATAAATCCTCCTCATACTCGTTCGGAATCATAGTTGTGAAAGTGGGCATGGCGTACAAACCCCTTCCTGCACCTTCCCAAGGGAAGGAATCGCACTGTGCCGCTGCTTCTTGTTTTATGGTTATTTCACAACAAAACAACTCTCTCCATCAAAAAGCACAATTTACTTTCGCTGTATAAATAAAATCCTATTTTTGCGCTAAGTTCAAATCGCGTTAGTATGCGATTAGTTGTAATTCACTTATTTATTAAAATTTAAATCATAGTTGTAGATGATTAGTATTACACTCCCCGATGGTTCCGTTCGTGAATACGACAAAGGGATCACTTCCATGCAGATAGCGATGTCTATCTCCGAAGGTTTAGCACGTAACGTATTGGCTGCCGAAGTAAACGGCGAAGTTTGGGACGCGAGTCGCCCAATTGAAGAAGATTCGAGCGTTAAGTTATTAACCTGGAACAATGCCAAAGGTAAATCAACCTATTGGCATTCATCGGCCCACTTACTGGCCGAGGCTTTAGAGGCTTTATACCCGGGTACCAAATTTGGTATAGGCCCGGCTATTGAAACAGGCTTTTATTACGATGTTGACTTTGGCGACGAGCCATTCTCATCAGACGATTTCAAGAAAATTGAAGACAAGGTTATTGAGCTTGCCAAAACCAAAAGCGAATACATTCGCAAACCGGTTAGCAAGGCCGATGCCATTGCATATTTTACCGAGAAAGGGGACGAGTACAAGCTGGACCTGATCAAGGACCTGCCCGATGGCAGCATCACTTTTTACACACAAGGTAACTTTACCGATTTGTGCCGCGGCCCGCACATCCCCAACACAGGCGCTATTAAAGCTGTAAAGCTAATGAGTGTTGCCGGTGCTTACTGGCGTGGCGATGAAAGCCGCAAACAGCTTACCCGCATTTACGGGGTAACTTTCCCTAAAGCGAGCGAACTTACCGATTACCTGCACCTGATAGAGGAAGCCAAAAAACGCGACCACCGTAAATTGGGTAAAGAGCTGGAACTTTTTGCCTTTAGCGAAAAGGTAGGCATGGGCTTGCCGTTGTGGTTGCCAAAAGGTACCGCCCTGCGCGAACGCCTGACCAATTTTTTGCAAAAAGCACAGGTAAAATCGGGCTACGAGCAGGTAATTACACCGCATATTGGCCATAAAAACCTGTATGTAACATCTGGCCACTATGAAAAATATGGTGCCGATTCTTTCCAGCCGATAAAAACCCCGCAGGAGGGAGAGGAGTTCTTTTTAAAACCGATGAACTGCCCGCACCACTGCGAGATCTATAAAACTAAACCACGCTCTTACAAGGACCTTCCGGTTCGTTTGGCCGAGTTTGGTACCGTTTACCGTTACGAGCAAAGCGGCGAGTTGCACGGCTTAACCCGGGTGCGTGGCTTTACACAGGATGACGCCCACTTATTCTGTCGGCCAGACCAGGTGAAGGAAGAGTTTAAAAAGGTTATAGACCTTGTACTTTACGTATTTGGCGCTTTGGGTTTTGATAACTACACCGCGCAGGTATCCTTACGCGACCCTAACAACAAAACCAAATACATTGGTACTGATGAAAACTGGGCTTTGGCCGAAAGCGCTATCATCGAAGCGGCTGCCGAGAAAAACCTGCCAACCGTGGTAGAATATGGCGAAGCGGCATTCTACGGCCCTAAGCTGGACTTTATGGTGAAGGACGCCCTTGGCCGTAAATGGCAGTTAGGAACCATACAGGTAGATTACAATTTACCCGAACGTTTTGAGCTGGAATACACAGGCAGCGACAACCAGAAACACCGCCCGGTAATGATCCACCGTGCACCGTTTGGCTCGTTAGAGCGCTTTGTTGCCGTGTTGATAGAGCATTGCGCGGGTAACTTCCCGCTTTGGTTATCGCCCGAGCAATTTATTATTCTGCCCATATCTGAAAAATATGAAGAATATGCAAAAAAACTTTCAGATGAGTTAAAAGATTCCGATATTTGCGGGCTGATTGACTTTAGAGACGAGAAAATCGGTCGTAAAATACGCGACGCTGAAGTTAAAAAGATACCCTATATGCTTATTGTAGGCGAAAAAGAGGCAACCGAAGGGTTGGTTTCGGTACGTAAACATGGTACCGGCGACTTGGGCAGCATGAGCATAGAGGAATTTAAACAACAAATAATTAAAGAAATAACAGTATAACTTGGCTTTAAACAAACCTTTCAACAGAGGACCAAGGCTTCCATTTAAGAAAAAAGAAGCCGAACATAATATCAACCAGTTTATAAGGGCACAGGAAGTGCGCCTTGTAGGTGACAACGTTGAGCAGGGTATATTCTCGTTACGGGATGCACTTGCCATTGCTCAGGAGCAGGAACTTGACCTGGTTGAAATATCTCCAAACGCAGTACCTCCCGTTTGTAAAGTAACCGATTACAACAAATTCGTTTACGAGCAAAAGAAGAAGCTTAAAGAGATAAAAAGCAACGCCAAGCAAACCGTTATTAAAGAGATCCGTTTCGGGCCTAATACTGATGACCATGACTTTGAATTTAAATTAAAGCATGCGCAAAAGTTTTTAGAAGCCGGCGAAAAGGTAAGGGCTTACGTACACTTTAAAGGCCGTGCAATTGTTTACAAAGAACAAGGCGAGATATTATTGCTGCGTTTTGCACAGGCACTAGAAGATTTAGGTAAGGTAGAGCAACTACCAAAGCTGGAAGGTAAACGTATGTTTTTAACGGTTGCTTCAAAAGCGCAGAAAAAATAAGATTTGAGACGTTAGATTTGAGATATGAGACATCAACTCAACTTAGATCTTTGAAATATAAAATTGCAATCACAAGAAATGAGGTGTGCCTTATGAGAAGTTTCTCATGTCTCACATCTCAAATCTTATATCTAAATAAATAAATAGAGTTATGCCAAAAATGAAAACCAATTCCAGTGCAAAAAAGCGCTTTAAGCTTACTGGAACCGGTAAAATTGCCAGAAAAAACGCATTCAAAAGCCACATCTTAACCAAGATGTCGACTAAACGCAAGCGTAACCTTAGTCACACCAGCTTAGTATCAGCTGCAGACATGGGCAACGTAAAACGTATGCTTTGCATAGGCAAGTAATCAAACAAATTTTTTAACCAGGTATTAGAGTACGCAAGCTCCTGAAAAGGACACTCACTACCAAAAACAACACAACATGCCACGTTCAGTTAACGCAGTAGCGTCGAGAAGACGCAGGAAAAGGATCATGAACCTCGCCAAAGGTTATTGGGGTTCACGCAGCAAGGTTTACACCGTTGCAAAAAACACAGTAGAAAAAGGTTTACAGTATGCATACCGTGACCGTAAGACCAAAAAACGCGAGTTTAGGGCTTTATGGATCCAACGTATCAACGCAGGTGCACGCCAGCACGGCATTTCTTACTCTCAATTAATAGGTAAGTTAGCCGCAAAAGAAATTGGTTTAAACCGTAAGGTATTAGCTGATTTAGCGATGAACCACCCTGATGCTTTCAAAGCTATCATTGATGCTGTAAAATAATCAGCGCATAATTTATAAGAAAAGGCCTTCTGTTTATTCAGAAGGCCTTTTTTGGTTTATCTCCGATTGTCATTTCGACGAGGTGCGAGGAGAAATCTTGTAAGATTATACAAGCCGCAAACTTGCATTTCCAGACTTACAATCTAACAAGATTCTCACTATCATTTCGAAATGAACTATGTTATATTTCTTACATCACCGCGCTATCTGCACCCGGTGTTTGCTTGCCCTCAATCGGCTCAATATGTGAACGGAAACGGGAGGTTGCGTCACCTTCATTGTTTTCTTCGGGCGTAATATCCTCAATAATGGTTTCTTCTATTATTACGGCAACAGGTTCTGCAAAATCATTATCGTTGTAAGTTGAAGTTGTATCAGAAGCAATGCCGCCGTCAATATCCATATATTGTTTAAAGTTACGTACATCGCTATCAACCATATTTTTAAACACAGGGTTTAAGATGTGTGCGATGCCGCCACCAAAGCCACCTGCCGGCGGGCGATAGCTTATCACTACATCTACCAACGTGCCGCTGCCATCAAGGCTATCCTGGAAACGCACTTTACCGGCATTGTCTATCAGCGAATCGGGCATCGAGCTCCAGCCAATGCTGTAACCAGGCTCATCCTTTACAATTTCGGCATCCCAGCTTACTTTGGCGGCGCCAATAGGTAATTTCAATACCCAGTGCGAGCGTTTATCATCAATTACTTCCACACTTTCCAGGTGTTTCATAAATAGGGGCAGGTTATCCAGCTTTCGCCAAAAATCGTAAACTTCCTGGCGGGGCTTATCTATATGGTATGATGAGCGGATGTTAACGTTCACCGGTTCGGTGCTGTTGCGGCCCATGCGCGAGTATAGTTCGCAATGGCCGGTTAAGCCGCGGTTAAGCAGGTAACCACCCGCCCCAAGTTTAATAATACTGCTAAACGGACTTTTAAACAAGCCGCTAAAGCCCGATAGAGCCAGCTTTATACCTGTGGCGATAGAAATGGTACGTTCGGCGGTTGAAAGGTTTAAACTTGGTTCCTGGCTTTCGGCCGGGCCGCGATATCTGTTTTGCAATGCTGCTGTTGTCATAATAATGTGCGTTTGTACTTATTTAAACACCTTAAGTTACAGCGGGTTTTCGTTAATTGAAATTATTTTAACCGGTGGTGATAATTGCTTTTGCCATTAACGGATGTAATGCTACATTTGCAGCGCTTTAGGTTCCTGCCGCGAAGTAATATCGTTACAGGATTAAAAGGGAATACAGTGTAAATCTGTAACTGTCCCGCAGCTGTAAGCTCCGTAACCAATGTCCGTTCAAAATTGTCACTGCCCCGAGGTTTTTTGAGGTGGGAAGGCAGGGCAAAGGGGAGCAAGTCAGAATACCTGCCTCAGCATTATATTATTCATAGCTTTCGGGGATTGAAGCTTGGATGTGAATGCTCTTCTACAAGGCAGTGTATTTCCATTCCTGTTGTTTGATCTTTTTTTGATCGCTGTGATGTTTAACATCAGCATGAAGAACGCGTATTTAGTTTTTTACAAGTCAGTCTACAGCAAGTGCATACCGCCATTGCTATGCCTGTTCGTATCTCATGCGGTTTCTGCGCAAAGCGATACCACCAAAAAACTAAAAGAAGTAGCTGTAAAGGGTACACCAACACCAGTTATAGAGGTTCTTGCCCCTGCCCAACAGTTAAGCAATAAAGATTTTGCTAGGTACAGCGCTTTCAATATTGCCGATGCTGTTAAAGGTTTCTCGGGCGTTACGGTTAAAGATTACGGGGGCATCGGAGGGTTAAAAACCGTTTCGGTAAGGGGGATGGGGGCTAACCACACCGCGGTTTTATATGATGGTGTGCAAATTAATGATGCGCAAACTGGCCAGGTCGATCTTAGTAAACTAAACCTTAACAACGTACAACAAATAACGCTTTACAACGGCCAGCCGACGGATATTTTACAACCGGCACGGGCTTACACATCTGCAAGTGTGCTAAGTATACAAACTATACGGCCCCGTTTAACAGCAGATAAGCCTTATCAACTATTGCTTGGCCTAAACGGTGGTAGTTTTGGGCTGATAAACCCATACCTGCAATGGCAGCAGCGCGTCAATAACAACTGGCAATTTATTGTAAATGCTTATACCGAAAATGCCAACGGGCGGTATAAATTTCATGACAGTAATAAAGGGCTGGATACAGTACGGACACGTGCCAATGCGGACATCGCCGCGCAGCAAATTGATGGCGCGCTATATTGGGCAAAAAACGACAGCAACAAGTTTAACCTGCATGTTAACTACTATCATTCGCAACGCGGGTTGCCGGGTGCGGTTATACAGGATAACCCCGTATCATCGCAAGACAGGCTTTGGAACCGTGATGTGTTTATACAAGCCGGTTACCAACGCCTTTGGAGAAGCGGGTTAAGCTTATTAGTAAACACCAAACTATCAGAGAATTACCTGCGATACTTAAACCCCATTTTTTTAAATGAGCAGGGGCGTTTAGATCAGCGATTTACACAGCGCGAGTTTTATCAATCGGCAGCCCTGGCCTGGCAAATTAACCCTAACTGGCAGGTATCTTACGCTACGGACGTGGTTGTAAACCATCTTGATATCGACTTTAATTACCCGTTTCCTCAATTCCAGTTCCCAACCCGGGTATCGTTATTGAATGTGTTGGCCACTAACCTTAATATCGGCAGGCTAAAACTACAGGGGAGTTTGTTAAACACCAATATTGCAGAAACTGTTAAAACGGGCAGGGGAGCACCAACGCGCAACAACTTTTCACCAACGGCAATGGCCACATTACAGCCGTTTAAAAGCCCCAACTTTAACATCAGGGCGTTTTACAAACGCATCTTCCGTAACCCAACGTTTGACGACCTGTATTACGGCGGCATCGGTAACCCAAACCTTAAACCCGAATACACCAGACAGTATAATGCCGGCATAACCTATACCAGGGCCCTAAACGGCTTTTTAGACTATATAAGCCTAACTACCGACGCTTATTATAATGATGTAACTAACAAGATCGTATTTATCCCCGAAGATGCTTACAACGGTTCTATCCAAAACTTTGGCAAGGTTAATATGAAAGGGCTTGATATTGGGGTAAAAACGCAGGCCGCTATCGCCGCAAATTATAATGCATCGCTATTTGTAAATTATAGTTACCTGCGGGCGCTCAACGTAACCGACCCCGCTTCATCGGTTTATTTAAACCAGTTACCATATACACCTAAAAATACATTATCCATTAACGCGGGCATTAATCACGGTGCGTTTGGCATATATTATAACCAGGTTTACGCATCTGAAAGGTATTACACCAATAATAATTTACCTACCGACCGCATACCCGGCTATTCGGTTAGCGATGCCTCAGTAACCTATCATAAAACATTAAATAAAAGAACATTACAAACATCAATAGAAGTAAATAATCTGTTCAATAAAAGCTATTCATTCGTACAGAGTTACCCCATGCCGGGCCGTTCGGTACGTTTATCAATTCAAATAACAATTTAACACAACATCCATATGAGATCAATCAAACTTAAAAATCTGATCATTTTATCCGTAGCAGCAGCAACATTCTCTGCCTGTACAAAAGACCGCATCCCGGTTACGCCCGAAACGCCATCAGCCGAACGGGCAGGAGTATATGTATTAAACCAGGGCAACTTTGGTGCTAATAACAGCACCTTGTCGTTTTATAATTACACCACCAAACTGTTAACTGCCGATTTTTATGGTAATGCCAATCCCGGTAAAAAAATAGGCGATACCGGGAACGACGTTGGTATCTACGGCGCTAAAATGTATATCGTTGTAAACAACTCCGGAAATATCATTGTGGTAAACGCGAAGACAGGCGTGCTGATCAAAGAAATTTCGTTGAACCAGTGCCGTAACGTGGTGTTTTACAAAAACAACGCGTTTGTAACATCTTACGACGGTAAGGTAGCTGTTATCGATACGGCATCGTTAACCATCACTAAAAACATCACCGTTGGCCGTAACCCCGAGCAAATGGTGGTATCAAACAATAAGCTGTATGTGGCCAACTCCGGCGGTTTAAGTTTTGGCAACCCGGACAAAACAGTATCGGTTATTGACTTAACCTCATTAGCAGAAACTAAAAAGATAGATGTTATTGAAGACCCGGTATCAATGGCGGCAGATAACTACGGTAATGTTTATGTGCTATCGTTAGGTAACTTTGATGATATTGCACCCGGGTTAACCATTATTGATAATAAAACAGACGCGGTAAAATCAAAACCTGCGGTTGCCCTTGGTTACAACATTCCGGTTATTGCCCTGGGTGATTTTGTTTATTACCCAACTGCCGACAATAAGATTGCCGTATATAACGCTAAAACGCAAAAGGCTGAAAAGGATAACTTTATAACCGACGGTACAACCTTTACCAGCGCGTTTGCCCTGGCAGCAGATGAGCTTACAGGCGAAATATTTGTCACCGATGCTAAAGATTTTAATTCGAATGGTACATTAACCGCCTTTGATAAGAACGGTAAAAAAGAATATGAGATAACTACCGGTATTAGCCCGGGCAGGGTAATATTGGTTAATAAATAGCATTTTATTTTACAGTGTATTATCAATAAATTTGCGGCAGATAACCCAATTATGTCATTACAAAAAACTAATACCCGTACAACTGTACTTATAAGCATTGTGCTTGCAGCCATTGCAATGCGCATAGTAAACACGCAGGTGCCTGCCTTAAGTAACTTTACACCTGTTGGTGCAGTGGCTTTATTTGGCGGCGCTTACTTTACCGATAAATGGAAGGCTTACCTGTTGCCATTACTGGCGCTGGTGATAAGCGATGTGGTTATCAACTATATTTACGCCGGTAAGTTTACGTTTTACAGCAGCTCGTTATTTATGTATGGCTGTTTTATGCTGATGACGCTTGTAGGTACTTTTATCAAAAAAGTAACTGTGCTTAATGTGGCTGCAGCATCAGTGGTTGCTGTATTGATCCACTGGTTGGTAATGGACTTGCCGTTTGTTTACGGCATGCCAAATACCTGGGCAAATTACGGTACGCTGTTGGTTAAAGCCATATACCCGTTTGAAACCAATATGCTAATTGCCGATGCCATTTATGGCGCTATTCTGTTTGGTGGTTTTGAACTGGCAAAAAGCAAATACACGTCATTGCAGGGCAAAAAGCAACTGGCCTTGTAAGCACATTATATTTATTAAAAAGCGGTTAGCCATTTGGTTAACCGCTTTTTTTGTTTGTCTGAACTCGAATTTATCGAATGTGCTGAATTTATGGGATGTAAGCCTATTCAATCATTATTTTTTTTTAATTCCATAAATTTAACTCCACGCAATTTAATCACTAATTATAATGAAACGAGTAGTAGTGCTCACCGGAGCGGGAATAAGTGCTGAGAGCGGCTTAAAAACCTTTAGAGACAGCGACGGGCTGTGGGAGGGATACAACATTGAGGATGTAGCCACACCCGAAGCCTGGGAGCGCGACCCGGCCCTGGTGCAGGATTTTTATAACCAGCGCCGCAAGTCGGTTTTAGAAGCGCGACCCAATGCAGCGCATTACGCCCTGGCTAAATTAGAAGAGCAGTACGATGTTACCATCATCACCCAGAATATTGATGACCTGCACGAGCGCGCGGGCTCTACAAAAGTTGTACACCTGCATGGTATCATCACCAAGTCCCAAAGCAGCGTTAAGGCAAGCCTCACCTATCCTATAAATGGTTGGGAATTGAAGATGGGGGAGACCTGCGAATTGGGCTCACAACTGCGTGCCCACGTGGTTTGGTTTGGTGAAGCGGTACCAATGATAGAAACCGCCGCGCAGATCTGCTCGCAAGCAGAGATATTTATTTTAGTTGGAACCTCACTGGCAGTATATACTGCTGCCGGATTGATCAATTATGTTCCACCGGATGTGACCAAATACATCATCGACCCCAACATCCCAACGGCCAGTAACAAGCGTATTGTGGAGATGCCATACAAGGCTACAATAGGGGTGCCGATGCTGGTTGATGAACTGATGGAAAGCAATAACAAACATGATAATTAAGCACCTTCCTCAGTTTAGATAACATATGTTGTATACAGGAGGTTTTAATGTGTTTAAATACCCAAACAAGCATTAAAATAGAGCCAAATTAAATTTGGCTAGCTATTTAATTATTTTATAAGTTATTATATATCAAATAATTAAGTGGTTTAAATCCTATTTAAATTTGCACGTTAACCTTGGGCTAGATCCTTATTTCAACAGTTTATACTTATTGTATGGCCAAATAAAATTCTGTGATTGGTATTGTTGAATTTTAATTATCTATTTTACAGATAGTTATAAATGTTATTTATATTAATAGTTATACCTGTAATAGGCTTCCCTAAAGTCTTTGCCCATTTCTACAAACCGTGAAGATACCGTTTTCAAAAAGGCTTCATCAAGCAATTCAAACACACTGTTTACACCCTCGGTCAAATCCATATCGGGGATTTTGTAGGTTTGCTCCAGGGTGCCTTGTTCTATCTTTACTATAAACTTTTGGTTCATGCTCAGGATAGATATTTTAAAATCGGGGTGGGGTAATTCTGCAATAATTCTCATGACGTAAATTCTTGTTTTAAGAGCCCGTTCAAGGGATCTTTGCCATTAATAGTTCCCGTTGTTTCCAGGATGCGGAAACGGGCAAAAAGTTCTTCACTGTACCAGCCTTCGCTGCGTGTTTTTTTAATCACTTCGGCGTGCTGTTTGCTGCCATAGGCAAAGGCTTTCATGTACTCCATGCTTTCCCAAACAGAGAAAGTGGCCTGCCGGTAAACAGGTGCTTCGCCTACGCCAAAAGAGGTAATAAATCCCGGCGCGTCCAGCATCAGGTTGGCCACCTCATCCACATGCGACCAGAAGTTTTTCAGTCTGCTCATTTTAATGGTGGCCCTTGTAAGTACCGCCATAGGGCCGTCTTCAATTTTATCATTGGCTTTGCCGAATGGGTCTTTACCATCCCACTTGCCGTGGCTTTGTACCGGTTTGCATAACATTGTCCAGCTTTCGGTACCTACGGCCCTCCACCATTTGCTTACAAAGGAGTTTTTGGCGAAGCGTTCGTAATCTTCACGCTCATCCCAAACGGCCATCAATCCCCATTGCTGCCAGTCGGGTTGCAGATCGAACGTGCCGTTGCGGCCGCTGCCCAATAGTTTCCAAAAACTACAGCCCTGCTGCAGCATCATTGGCAGGCGGTGTACGGCCATGGCCAGCAGGGCAAAAGGAATAAAGGCTTTGCGGTATCGTACTATGGTGAGGCTAACTATCATCTAGTTGCGAAAATAAAATATTAAATATGAGATTTGGCTTATTTACTTTCAACACAGGCATATTACATTTGCTTTATGGCAGAGGATTTACAAATCACAGCATCAACCGATAAAGAAGCGCAGTATAAGTCGCTTATCCCGCAGATAGCGGCCCTACTGGAGGGAGAGACAGACCTGATAGCAAACCTTGCGAATATAGCGGCAGCGTTAAAAGAGCAATTTAAGTGGTTTTGGGTTGGTTTTTATTTGGTTAAGCAGGATGAACTGGTTTTAGGCCCGTTCCAGGGGCCGGTTGCCTGCACACGCATCGCCAAAGGCAGGGGCGTTTGCGGTACATCGTGGGCAAAAGCAGAAACGTTGATAGTGCCCGATGTGGAAGCGTTTCCGGGGCATATTTCGTGCAGCTCGTTATCGCGTTCAGAAATTGTGTTGCCCTTATTTTCGCGTGGCGAAGTTATTGGCGTGCTGGATGTGGATAGTTCTGAACTGAATGAGTTTGATGAGGTAGATGCCAAATATTTAAATGAGGTGATCGGCTTAATTAAATTCAATGCATAAGGTTTATTTGATATCCGGGCTGGGGGCCGATAGCCGCCTGTTTAAGAATATCAAATTACCTCCAGGTTACGAGCCAACGCTTGTGGATTGGTTTATCCCGAAACCTGATGATACTTTAACTACCTATGCGCAAGGTGTTGTGAAACAGTATGGTATAAAAGATTACTCAATTGTAATTGGTGTTTCTTTGGGCGGGATGCTTTCGGTAGAAATAGCTAAGCAAGTAAACCTGCAAAAGGTGATCCTCATATCGAGTATCAAAACCGATAGCGAGGCACCATGGTATTTTAAATTCTTCAGGAACCTCCCTGTGTATTATGCCATCCCCGGTAAATTATTAACACATTTAGGTTTCTTAGTAAGGCCAATGTTTGGCAGGATGATTTCTGATGACCTGGCGTTATTTAAAAGCATGCTCCGTAAATCATCGCCCGTGTTTATGAAATGGGCCATGCGGGCGGTGTTGTACTGGCGGAATGATGTTGAGATATCAAACTTGTACCACATCATTGGCGATAAAGATCTTGTTTTCCCATACCAAAACATTAAAAACCCTACAGCGGTTATTAAAGGCGGTACCCATATTATGGTATTTGACAAGGCCGATGAGATAAACGCTCTGCTGGCAGGTATCCTTAAATAACTATGAAATTACCCGAGCATTATTATCATGACCCCGATGTGGTAGCCCTTAGTCGCGACCTGATAGGCAAATACCTGTTCACTAATATTGATGGTGAAGTTACCGGCGGGTACATTGTTGAAACCGAGGCTTATGCAGGTGTTAACGACAGGGCGGCCCACTCTTACGGCGGCAAAATGACGCCCCGTACTCAAACCATGTACATGCAGGGCGGTGTGTCTTACGTATACCTTTGTTACGGCATCCATGAGATGTTTAATGTGGTTGTATCTGGCGAAGGCCACCCGCACGCTATTTTAATTAGGGCCATACAACCAACTGATGGATTGGATGTTATGATGCTAAGGCGAAAGATGGAAACAGTAAAGCCCAATATCACAAAAGGCCCCGGTTCGGTTGCTAAAGCGCTGGGCATCTCACGCAAAATAAACGCCATGAGTTTGCAAAGCGATGTGATATGGATAGAAGACCGCGGGCTAACTTTTCCCGACGAAGAAGTGGCCGCAGGCCCCCGCATAGGTGTTGATTACGCGGGTGATGACGCCTTGTTGCCATACCGTTTTTATGTAAAAGGAAATATTTATGTGAGCAAGCCCAACAAATAATTTTTTTGTTGGTTTAAAGGTCATACTAACTTAACAATAAAGACATACGATGAGCAGCGATTGGTCAAAAACAGAAAGTCTGAAATATTTGCAGGACAAAGTGAACGAGGTGCGTACAGCTATGCTTACCACCTATAACGAAGAAAAGGGTTTTAATAGCAGGCCAATGGGCACCGCCGATATTGATGAGGAGGGAAACATATGGTTCTTTACAAATGAATATTCGCCGAAAGCAAGCGAGATCACGGTAGAGAACACCGTTTCATTAACCTATTCCGACGTTAAAAATCATACTTACCTAAGTATTGTAGCCGAAGCATCGCTGGTTGATGACCGGGCGAAGATGAAAGAATTATGGAACCCGTTCATTAAAGCATTCTTCCCGCAGGGATTAGATGATCCTAAATTAACCCTTTTAAAAGTTGTACCTACCGATGCCGAGTATTGGGATAGCAGCAGTAGCAGTATGGTTGTACTGTTTAATATGCTTAAAGCAAGCCTAACAGGCAAGCAGTACGACGAAGGCAAACACGGGAAAATAGACTTATAAATTATCCGGCAAAACCAAAGCTTGTTACCTCCCCGGCAGCAAGCTTTAGTTTTCCAAACTCTCCAATTCAATACGTCTTTCAAGGGTCGGTAGGCATCAAAAGAAACGATGTTTAAATAACAATAAAACAGATAAGGCAGCTTTTTTGTAATATTGGCTGATGATTTATCATGACACCTTAGAATTTGCACACCAACTTGATGAGCAGGACGCCTTAAAAAGCTTCCGCGATGAGTTTTTAATCCCAAAGCATAACGGCGAGTCCGCGATATACCTTTGCGGTAACTCATTGGGTCTTCAACCAAAATCAGCCCAAAAATATATTCAGGATCAGTTGAACGCCTGGGAAGATAACGCGGTTGAGGGATGGTTTATGGGCGATGAACCATGGCTGAAATATCACAAATCGTTGCTTGGTTCGCTATCCAATGTCTTAGGGGCTAAAGAAACCGAAATTACCGTTATGAATTCGCTTACAGTAAATCTTCATTTACTGATGGTAAGTTTCTATAAACCAACTACTAAAAGGTATAAGATATTAATGGAAGCGGGGGCTTTCCCCTCAGATCAATACGCTATGGAAAGCCAGGTGCGTTTCCATGGTTTCGACCCTAAAGATGCCATTATTGAAGTTGCCCCACGTCCCGGTGAAATTACCTTACGTACCGAAGACATTCTGAAACATATTGCTGATAACGCCAATGAACTGGCGCTGGTAATGTTTAGCGGGATAAATTATTATACAGGTCAGTTTTTTGATTTGCAGGCGATAAGCAAAGCCGGCCATGATGCAGGTGCTATCGTAGGGTTCGATCTTGCACACGCCGCAGGCAATGTGCAGTTGAAACTACACGACTGGGATGCAGATTTTGCCTGCTGGTGTTCTTACAAGTACATGAACTCGGGTCCGGGTGGTATTAGCGGCATTTTTGTGCACGAAAAGCACTTTGGTGACGACACCCTTAACCGCTTTGCCGGCTGGTGGGGTTACCGTAAAGACAAACAGTTTTTAATGCCCCCCGGTTTTGAAGCAGAGAACGGGGCGGAGGGTTGGAATGTTAGCACCAGCCCCATTATTTTGATGGCCCTGCACCGTGCATCACTTGATGTTTTTGAAAAGGCAGGCGGCCTGCAGGCGCTGCGCACCAAAAGCGAAACACTCACCGGCTATCTCGAATACCTGCTAGGCGAAGTAAATAAAAAATACGGTGAGGAGGTTTACCAGATCATCACACCAACAGATAAACATCAGCGCGGCTGCCAGCTATCGGTAGTTTGTAAGCGCGATGCCAAAGCTATATTTAATTACCTGGCCCAAAATGGTGTAATTGGCGACTGGCGTGAGCCCGATGTGATCCGTTTAAGCCCTGTGCCACTTTATAACTCATATACCGATGTTTACAGAGCCACTGAAACCCTTTTTAAAGCCCTTGACGCAGTCAAATAAATAAAATGATATACTATAACCCCAGGAGTTGGCTTTCGCTTATATTCAAATTTAACAAGGCAGATACGTTACGCGAGTTGTTCCCGCTCATGTTGTCGGTTAGCTTATACGCGGGTGCGGTTACATTTTTGCTGATGGATGTATGGAAACTGGAAGAAACCAGTATACTACGGAAGGTAATTTATGTACACCAAACCATAGGGTTTGTGTTTTCGTTGTTGCTGGCATTCCGCATCAATTCGGCTTACGACAGGTGGTGGGAAGGCCGTAAAATATGGGGTAGCCTTACCAATAACAGCCGTAACCTTGCCATAAAGCTAAAACACCTTATTAGTGACAAGGATGCAGCGTTTTTTAACTACGCCATTCCGCTTTACGCGCGTGCGCTCAGAGACCATTTGCGTGATGAATATGTGCCGGGCGACCAAAACATTTTAGCTACCGACGGCAATAAACACGTGCCTAACCAGATAGCATCTGCCATTATAAAAAACGTTTATCGTTTAAATAAAGAAGGGCAGATAAACCCGGAGCAATTGGTTAGTATAACGACTGAAATAACTTCATTTACAGACATTTGTGGCGGTTGCGAGCGAATTCGTAAAACGCCCATACCTTTTTCTTACAGCGTATTTATTAAAAAATTCATTTTCACTTATATCATGACTCTGCCTTTTACCTGGGCATTCGACCTTAAATATTTTATCATGCCTATCATTGGCTTTATATTATTCGTGTTTGCCAGTATCGAACTGATAGCCGAAGAAATTGAAGACCCTTTTGGTTACGATGCCAACGATTTGCCGCTGGATAATATTTGCGAAAACATCGAAAAGCATGTAGGCGAGATATTTGCAGCGTAGCACACATTATGCTTAAGATTGCTTTCGACCCGATATACGCGCACCCGTTGCCTCCCGGCCACCGTTTTCCGATGCTCAAATATGAGTTAATACCCGGGCAGCTGCTGCACGAAGGCATCATTACACAGGCTAATTTATTTTCGCCCCAAGGTGCGGATGAAGAAACCATCCTGTTAACCCACGATAAAGATTATTGGCAACAACTGCGCGATCTTACTTTGCCACCAAAAGAACAGCGCCGCATAGGTTTTCCTTTATCGGCACAGTTGATAGAGCGTGAGGTAAGGATAGCGCAGGGCACTATAGACGGTTGCCACTATGCGTTTAAGTATGGCGTAGCATTTAATGTAGCCGGAGGCACACACCATGCCGGTACCAATTGGGGCGAAGGCTTTTGTATGCTTAACGACCAGGCGATAGCAGCTAACTATTTATTAAATAACAACTTAGCCACACGTATCTTAATAGTTGATTTAGATGTACACCAAGGTAACGGAACGGCACAGATCTTTGCAACGGAGCCACGGGTGTTTACCTTTTCGATGCACGGCGATAAGAATTTTCCGTTTAGAAAAGAACGATCTGATCTTGACATCCCGCTTGACGATGAGATAGAGGGCGACGCTTATCTGAAGCTTTTGTATGATACTTTACCGCAACTAATCGACCGCCACAAACCCGATTTTATATTTTACCTGGCCGGGGTAGATGTATTAGAAACCGATAAACTGGGCAAACTCGCCCTGTCTAAAGAAGCTTGTAAAGCACGCGATAATTTTGTGTTTGAGCAATGCAAACTGAATAGCATACCCGTGCAGGTAAGCATGGGTGGGGGGTACTCCCCACAAATTAAAGATATTGTTGAGGCACATTGCAACACTTATCGCGCAGCAAATGACCTATACTTTTAAATCATTTACAATAATTAGGTTGTTGCTTTTGCTAATCTTTTGAAACCGTAAAAACAACATTAAGGATGCAGAGGCCAGCCCGGCTACCAGTCCAAACCAAACACCTACTACACCAACGCCAAGTACAATGCCCAGCAGGGAACCAACGGGCAGGCCAATAACCCAGTATGATAAAAAGGTTAAAAAGGTTGGCACTTTAACATCACCCATACCGCGTAATATGCCAAGCCCAACAACTTGGGTGCCATCAAACAACTGAAAGAATGCTGCAACTATAAGTAGCTGTTCTGCAATATGTATAACATTTTTATCTGATGTATACATCCATGGTAAAACCTGGTTTAGCAGCGTAAATATGATGGCGGTAATGCACATAAATACAATTACAATGTGGTAATTTGATATGGCCGAAAGCCTCAGTTTATAATGATCGCCGGAGCCAAAATAATTGCCCGACCTTATTGCCGACGCGGACGATATACCGGCCGCCATCATATAAGTCATGCTAGCCAGGTTAAGTGCAATTTGGTGCGCCGCCTGTGGTACCGAGCCAATAGTACCGATAATGATAGACGCGCCGCCAAACGCGCTAACCTCGAATGTAGATTGCATGGCTACGGGCATACCTATCTTTAAAAGCTGCTTTATCCGGTTTCTATCAATGTTCTTAAAAGCGAAATCGATAAGGTACCTCTTAAAATTTGGTGACCTAAAAACGTAAGTACACATCGCAGCGGCCATTAAAAAGCGATCGATAAGCGTGCTGTATCCAACGCCTTTAATGCCCATTGGAGGTATGCCGAACATGCCCTTTACTAAAACTATCCCTACCAAAATATTAATTACGTTACCTATGATAGTGATGTACATGGCCTGGCGGGTTAGGCCAAGGCCTTCGGCAAATTGCTTAAAGGTATTAAACACCATCAGGGGCATTAACGATGATAAAAGCAATATTAAAAACGGCTTTGCCTGTAAAACAACATCCGGCGATTGATGAAGCTTACCAATAAAAAATTCGACACCCAGGTAAAATATTAAGAATAGCGCAATGCCGGTTATTACATTCAGCACCAAACTATTACTTAGCAAACGGCCACATTCTGTATAGTTTTTACGGCCATTATGCTGCGCAATAAGCGGGGTAATACCATAGCTTATGCCTAATGCCATTACAAAAGGTACAATAAACAGGCTGATAGATAATGATACAGCGGCCAGGGCTACAGTACCTGCAAACTGTCCAATAATAATAGTATCTGAAAAATGCACCAGTGTGTGGCCTATTTGGGATAGCACAATAGGTATAGCGAGCTTTAAGCTGTCGCGATAGTAAAACTGATATTTTTGGTAGATGGCTTTCATTTATTTGCGGGGGAGCAAAAGTAACGAATAGCCCCGTAAATCAGGAGGCTGTGTAAAACTCTTCCTTTTCGGTAGTATGTACGCGTAAAATGCCGCTCAAAACTAAGTCGACCAGTATGCGTTGCGCGCGCCTGCGGCCAATGTTTAGCAAGGTACAAAACTCTTTAACGGTGATGCGTTCTTCTTTGTCCAGGTGTTCTAAAAGGGCTTTTTCTTTTGATGAGTACTCTATCAGCACACCCTTATCATCTGCAGATCGCTTTAGTACATCTACCACCACTTTGCTGGCCAGCACACTTTTATCCTTTACACGTATGTATACCCACCATTTTCCATCTTCGGCAAGCGAGTAATGGGGTTTTTCGGTACTTTCGGGTATATCTACCACAAGCACCAGCTTACTATCAAAATAAACTTCTTCAAACACAGGTTCTAAAGCAGGCCTGGCAAAAAAATGAGCGGCTTTAGTGATCATGTACCGCTCTTCATCCTCAGCCTTAACGCCTTTTATAGTGCCATCGTCAAGCACACCAATAAGCAGCCTGCCACCTATGTTATTAGCGAATGATACCATGGTTTTGGCTATCTTTTCGCAACTGGTAATGGTTTTCTTAAAGTCAAGTGATACGCCTTCGCCCTCAAAAATCTGTCGCTTTAAATTCATTTCAAATCCTCGTTAATCTGCTATATAGGGCGTAAAAATCTGCATCCATCGTTCGGCAAAAGTAATTTGGGAAAACCCAAACTGTTTATAAAGCCCGTGTGCATCCAGCGTAGCTAACGACCATCGGCGCAAGCCTTGCAAATCCGGGTGAGCCATAATGGTTTGTACCAACCATTTAGATAAACCTAATCCACGGTGCTCCGGCAATATAAACACATCGCACAGGTAGCCAAATGTAGCCATATCTGTTACCACACGGGCAAACCCGGCCTGTTTACCATCTTTATATACGCCAAAGCATAACGAATGCGCTATGGCTGTCCTTAACTTCTCCGGCGGTATGCCTTTTGCCCAATACGATTCAGCGTCAAGATAATTAAATATTGCATCAAAATCCAGTAAAGATTTATCGGTTGAGATCTGATAGCCTTTTTTGATAAAGGCTTCATCGTTCATAAATATGGCCATTAGTAAGTGTCAGCTGGTTTAAAATTATGGTCGCGTATGTAAACCTCATTCATTACATGCGCGCAAACCTCGTTGTTGGTATTGTAAATTACTATCGGGAAAACATTTTCATACTTCCCGCTAGTATTTAACGCTTGTAAGGCCAATTCAATATCACTATCGGTTAATTTGATGTGGAACGATAGAGAGGAGTGAGCCGGCTTTAAAAAATCTATCCTTGATGATTTAGACCAGATCTTGAGCTTGTTGCCATGCGCATTCAATACTCTATCAAACAAAACCGGGTAAAAAGGATCGGCAGCGGCAAAAATTGTTCCGCCGAATATCGATCCGTTATAGTTTTTATTTAATAAGCTCTTGTAAACCTTTACGCTGACGCCTCTGAAACCTTTATCGAAACCAACTACCCAGATCCGCTGGAATAAAAGAGGAGGGTAGAGGCACATGACCCATTTTAGGGTGCGTTCTGATACTGACATTACCGCTAAATATCTGAAAATATAGTGTAATAAGCCTAATTAGCTTTAATAGTTGATATTAGTTTGACATTAATTGCCTGAAACCTTGTTATTTGGAACACACTTTGCATGATAAGGAAAGTTTATTTAAACAAAGTTGATTTTAAAGGGTTTATAACCTTGACGAACATTTTAATCAAATAACTTTAACATTATATCTATTATGAAAAAGCAAGTTTTAAGTTTCGCCTTAGTCGCGACAATGATCGGTTCGATAGCAGCAGGCTGTAGCTCCGAGAAAAAAACAGGTACAAGCGATAGCACTCAAACCGATTCGGCAGCTGCTGTAGCACCTGCAACAACTACTGATACTGCTGCAAAAGCAGATACAACAGTAAAAGATACGACCAAGAAACCAATGTAATTGGTTCTTGATATCTATAAGCAAAGCCCGGGCAAATGTCCGGGCTTTGCTGTTTGCATTCGAATTTTTAGTTAAAAAGCTGATTTAATAACTCCTCCATCGGCCCGCAAAGTAGCGCCATTAGTTGCAGATGAAAGGGGGCTTGCTATGTAAGTAACCATACTGGCTATTTCGGCGGGCTCTATAAAACGTTTAATTAAGGATGTACCACGCATATGGGTGAAGAATTCAGTTTCAATTTCGTCGCCGGTTTTACCCTGATCGTTGGCAAGGGCTTTAACAAAATCGCCAACCCCCTCAGACATGGTTGGGCCGGGTAATACGCTGTTCACAGTAACGTTAGTATGCTTGGTTAGCTCTGCTAAACCGCGTGCAACCGCTATTTGCGCGGTTTTTGTTGTACCATAATGGATCATTTCTTCGGGTATCTGTAAACCCGACTCGCTTGAAATGAAAATAATACGGCCCCAGTTTTTAGCCAGCATCTTATCAAAGTAGGCCCTTGATAAACGCACACCACTCAACACGTTCACTTCAAAAAAACGTAGCCAATCCTCGTCGGTAATGTTCCTAAATTCTTTAGGCTCAAATATGCCTACGTTATTTACCAGGATATCAACTTCGGGGAGCTGCGAAATTAAATTTTCTATTTGCTGCTTATCACCGAAATCCGCGGCAATGCCTTTAATATTTTGATTGCCGGTTTCAGCAATTAATTTGTTTATTACGGCATCAACTTTATTTTGATCGCGGCCGTTCACGTAAACTATTGCGCCTTCAGTAGCTAACGATTTTGCTATTGCGTAACCAATACCGGCTGTTGAGCCTGTAACTAACGCTATTTTATTTTTTAGTTGTAGATCCATTATTGTGCTATTAAATTTTTGGTAAGTTTAGATAAAACATTAAATAGCTATACATCCAAATCACGAAAGATGTTTCATAACTGACAATGATGTATGGATATGTCTTATGGTAGACAATTATCAATACACAACCTAAGTATAAAATAACCATACCAATCAATTATTCGCATAATTAACATTATGTTAAGTAAGTATATTTAATTAAAGCCCGTGTGTTTGCACGGGCTTTAATTTGTACTCTTCTATCGGGTTACTTTTTCTGCAAAGCGTTTATCTGTGCAGTTACTTTGGCTGCGTTGGCGCTATCTTTTTTACCCTGGTAATAAGTACGTAGGTTATTTAACGCATCTACAGAAGTTGGTTGTAACTCTACGGCCTTTAACAGATATGGTTTTGCCAGATCAAACTGTGTATTTGCTTTAAGCATAGCTGCATCATAAGCCTTTTGCTGATTAGTTGGCAATTTATTAGCATTATTATAAATTTCTATTGCAGGCGAGATAATTACATAACCCAGGTTTAAGTTAGCCTCAAAATAGTTAGGATCTATCTCTAATGCCTTTTTGTACATCTCTGTCGCTTTAGCAAAGTTTTGGTCTCTGGTAGCTTGTAATGCTGCTTTGCTTGCGGCAGGTGCCTTAGCAACTTTTTGTCCTGCAGCATCTCCTAAGTTAGAATATACCAAGCCTGCATAGTAGTAAAGGCTTTTGTTTTTAGGATCGTTTGCCTGCGCGCTTAAAATTTTATCAAGCACCTCTTTTTGCTTGCCTTGTTGCAGGCTTATCTCAATTTCTGTCCTTCTTAAGGCTGCGTTATTTGGGTATTTAGCCAAACCTTCGCCAATAGCTTTTATTGCACCGGTAGTATCTTTGTTATCTAAGTAAATACCTACAAGGTCGCTATAGGCATTTTCTGCTTTAGAATATTTGGTGGTAACCAGTTTGCTGTAATTGGTTATAGCGGCAGGGTAATTTTTTGAGTTTAATGCAGCTAAACCTGTATAAAGTATAGCGTTGGTATCCTCTGGCATAACCGTGCGGAAAAAATCAAATGATTTGTAAGCCAGGTCATATTTACCGCTTTCGTATTCCTTAACACCTTTATTTAATTGGTAGCGTGCCAACACAATGTTCGCGTTATCAATTAATTTTTTATTTTCGCCTTTGGTATCCAATTCCTTGGCTTTAGCGTTTGCCTCGGCAGCGGTTGTAAACAATGGTAACGAGGTTGTAGCCACAGAATCCAACTCGGCAAGTGTTCCATATATGTTAGCTTTTACCGCAAACATTTGCGGCATAGTAGCGGCTTTTTCGTTAGCGGCAGCTTTGTCAATAGATTCTTTTGCCTTTTTTAAGCTTGGGATAGCCAGCATTGGCTGTGACCTTAGTCCTTCAAATTTTTCGTATTCGGATTGCGCGTTGTTGATGTCGCTTTTTTGAGCAAAAGTTGTTGCGGTAACAAGGCTCAAAAGGCCAAGCATTAGAAATTTAATTTTCATTCTACAGTGTTTTAAATTGGTAATGTTTAATTACGGCCATTAACTGGTTTAGCTGTAATATATAGTGTATTAGTTTAATTGTTCTAACCGGTTGACAATCCTATCCAACTGGGTCTGATTCCCTGTTTTGGTATAGGCTAACTGTAATAGTTCCAGGCATTTTTTATCCTTTGGTAGCATCTCGTTTGCTTTTTCGAGCCACAATATAGCACTTGTAATGTTTTTATCGTCATGATTACCTTTAAGTGTGCTTTTCTTAAAGTAAAGTAAACCTAAATTAAACACAGGGTCGTAAGCCACACCGTTCAATTCTATAGCGCGCAGGTATAAAGACTCCGCCTTATCAAATTGGTTTAAATTATCATAGCAATTTGCAGCTACAAAAGTTATTTCGGGATTATTAGCATTATTATCAATTAACGACGGTATTAATGGCTCTAACGATTTATAGTCACGTTTGTTATTATAGATATTTGCTTCATCTTGTAATAATTGCTGGTTTTGGGGTAACAGCCTTCTCCCCTTTTTAACAATTTGTAATGCTTTTGCCGTATCGCCTAATGATTTATAAATACTCGATGCAGTTTGCAAGTATTCTACTTTGGTGCTATCCGTATTGATAAGGTTTGAATAATATTTGGCGGCATCCTGCAGGTTACCTTTTTTATTACTGGCATAAGCTATGTAGGCATTTATTTGCTTTTGGCCCGGCGCATAAATTTTTGCTTTCTGAAAAGCATTTACCGCGTTATCAAACTCATTATTTTTGGTTAACGCGAAACCTTTTCTGATATAAGTATTTGCCAGGCAGCGCTTAGCGTAATCCATTTCCGCCTGGTACTTATATATCTGCCCTTTCTTCTGAAACTTGTCTAACAAAGCAGAGGTTTGGTCAAGAAAGGTTTCCGGCTGGCCTAACTTATTCAGCGAGTCGGTATAAAGGATGCTTGAGTTTACGATTATACGGTAAACATTCTTTTCCAGATCGGCAGAATCTTTACGGGTTACTACCAAACTATCGGCAGATTTTTTAGCATTCGCTAAAAATTTAAGATCTCCCTTTTGCTTATAAAAAGCAAGGTTGTTTACCACAACCTTTAACGCTTCGGACTGGCCAAAGGCAAAAGATGTAGTAAACAACGCTAAAATCAATAAACTGATTTTTCGGCTTTGCATTTATTATTCGGTTTTGTCATCATCGGCAGGCTCATCGTCTGCTTCAGCTGTGTCAATATCAGTATCTGATTTAATCGGCGCATCCGGGGTTTCCGAAAGTATGTCAGCATCTGTTTCATCAGCAATAGCTTTATCTTCAATTGCTTCTGCTAATACTGCTTCTTCCAGTTCTTCGTCATCCTCATGCTCAACTTTAGCTACCGATGCGATCTCGTCATTACCTTTCAAAGTAATTAACCTCACCCCTTGCGTAGCGCGGCCCATTGTACGTAGTTCGCTAATAGCCATACGTATAATAATGCCCGATTTGTTGATGATCATCAGATCTTCCTTATCAGTAACACCTTTTATAGCAACAAGGTTTCCGGTTTTTTCAGTTATGTTAAGGGTTTTTACACCTTTACCACCACGGTTGGTAACACGGTAATCCTCAATATCGGTACGTTTACCATATCCTTTTTCAGATACAACCAGTACAGTTGTTTCTTTATCGTCAATAGCAATCATGCCAATAACTTCGTCTTTGTCGCTGTCTAAGCTAATACCGCGTACACCTGTAGCTGTACGGCCCATTGGCCTAACCGTGCTTTCGTTAAAGCGTATTGCACGGCCCGATTGAAGCGCCATAACTATTTCGCTGCTGCCGGTTGTTAATGTTGCTTCAAGTAACGAATCGCCCTCGTTAATGTTGATGGCGTTGATACCATTAGCACGCGGACGGGAATATGCTTCTAAAGATGTTTTTTTGATAACACCTTTGCGGGTACACATAATAATGAAGTTGTTCTCTAGGTATTCTTTATCCTTAAGCGATTTAAGCTTGATGTAAGCCTTAATGTTTTCCTCTTTAGGGATATTGATGATGTTTTGAATAGCGCGGCCTTTAGAAGTACGCGTACCTTCGGGTATTTCAAAAACACGTAGCCAGAAACACTGCCCGCTCTCGGTAAAGAACAGCATGTAGTTGTGGTTACTCGCTATCAGTAAGTGTTCAATAAAATCGGCGTCGCGGCTGTTACTGCCTATCGATCCTTTACCTCCGCGGCCCTGGCGGCGATACTCGGTAAGTGAAGTACGTTTAATGTAACCTTCGCGAGAGATGGTGATAACAACATCCTCATCTTCAATAAAGTCTTCGGTTTGCATTTCTGCAGATGAATGTACCATTTCGGTTTTACGCTCATCACCATATTTTTCACGTATCTCTGTCAGCTCGTCTTTGATGATCTGCATACGCAGGCCTTCATCAGCAAGTATCGATTTTAAGTAATCGATTGTTTTCATTAAGGCATCGTACTCGTCGCGGATCTTATCGCGTTCCAGTCCGGTTAAACGCCTTAAGGTCATATCCAAAATAGCACGTGCCTGGATATCGCTAAGCCCAAACTGGCTAATTAAACCTTCGCGTGCTTCGTCTGGTGTAGATGACGCGCGGATGAGTTTAATTACTTCCTCTATATGATCAAGCGCTATCAGCAAACCTTCTAATATGTGCGCGCGCTTTTCGGCTTCGGCTAACTCATATTTGGTACGGCGGATAACCACTTCGTGCCTGTGCTCAACAAAATGATGAATAAGGTCCTTCAAGTTAAGCAGCATTGGGCGGCCATGCACCAACGCAATATTGTTTACACTGAAAGATGTTTGTAGCGCGGTGTATTTATAAAGGTTGTTTAACACGATAGCCGCGTTCGAATCGCGTTTTACCTCGTAAACAACACGGATACCCTCGCGGTTACTTTCATCGCGAATGGCAGATATGCCTTCAATTTTTTTCTCGTTAACCAGTTCGGCAGTACGCTCAATCATTAGCGCCTTGTTTACCTGGTAAGGTATTTCGCTAACAATGATACGCTCGCGGTCACTGCCGTATGTTTCAATTTCGGCACGGGCACGTATTACTACACGGCCACGGCCTGTTTCTAAAGCCTGGCGTGGCCCTTCGTAACCATAAATGATACCACCTGTAGGGAAATCGGGGCCTTTAACATAGGTCATCAACTCCGCAACCTCTATCTGGCGATTGTCGATAAGCGCTATGGTAGCGTTTACTATCTCGGTTAAGTTGTGCGGCGCCATGTTAGTAGCCATACCTACCGCAATACCGCTTGCACCGTTAACCAAAAGGTTAGGGAACTTTGCCGGCAATACAGTTGGCTCTTGTAACGAGTCGTCAAAGTTTAGCTGGAAATCAATGGTATCCTTGTTGATATCGGCCAGCATCTCTTCAGCTATCTTTTGCAGCTTAGCCTCGGTATAACGCATGGCCGCCGGTTGGTCACCATCTATAGATCCGTAGTTACCTTGTCCTTCAACAAACGGGTAGCGTAAGCTCCAGTCTTGCGCCATACGTACCATGGCATCATATACGGATGTATCGCCATGCGGGTGATATTTACCCAGTACCTCGCCCACAATACGGGCCGACTTTTTATATGGTTTATTATTTGCCAAACCCAAGTCCAGCATCCCGTACAATACACGCCTGTGAACGGGTTTTAAACCGTCGCGTACATCGGGCAGCGCCCTTGATACAATAACCGACATTGAATAATCAATGTAAGCGGCCCGCATCTCTTCATCAATATTTATCGAAATTATTCTGTCTTCTTGGTGCGAATTCTCGTTTTCGGTTTCTTCAGCCATTGGTTTTTCTTAGTGGAAAATCTTAACAGTAAATGCGTGTAAAAAAAGTGTTTTTATACGACGTGCGAATTTAAGAAAATATACTCAAAAAGCAGCGTTTTTTACTAACATTCATACTTGTTTTCCACGTTTTTTAGGTAGATATATAAGAAAGTTAAAATCTAAAAAACGAACAGTTATTTTACCTTTTTCCAATATTCTTTTACTACCGTACCGTTCGGTAAAGTACCGCTGAATGTAAGGGTATCAT
Source organism: Bacteroidota bacterium (assembly GCA_040389205.1). Taxonomy (GTDB): domain Bacteria; phylum Bacteroidota; class Bacteroidia; order Sphingobacteriales; family Sphingobacteriaceae; genus Mucilaginibacter. The sequence continues at coordinate 146,514 of JAZKAL010000004.1, read as the reverse complement.
TGCTGATTTGATAACGGTATTTGATGGTGACATTTAGCAACTTAGATGGCTGAGCGCTGTAGGTTTGGGTTTCCAGGCAGGTATCGTTCTTCAGGGCATAATCTCCACGCTCGTAGGCTATTGGCTCCTGCCCTTTTTCTAGGAATAAAGCGCTGTAGTGCGCAGCATCGTAATTTCTTTGCAAGGTATACTCTTTAGACGGCTGTTCGGCTTTGCCATTATATATGCCGCCGCTGTATTGCCACTTACCTTCCAGTGTATCCAACATACGGAACGCGGAGAACACTATTATCAGCAGAAATGCGGGTAACATCCTTTTCATCATATCTAAACCCAACTAATGCCTTTTTTTAGCAGCGATAAAGTTTTTTCCTCTTCGCTACCCGGTTGAGCCTGGTAGTTATATACCCACTTGGCAGTGGGCGGTAAACTCATTAGTATCGACTCTATACGGCCATTAGTTTCCAATCCGAACTTAGTGCCGGCATCGTACACCAAATTGAACTCGGTGTAGCGGCTGCGGCGCTGGTATTGCCATTGTTGCTGGTCATCGGTAAATTGCTTGTCGCGGCTGCGGTTTACCAGTTCGGTATATGTGGGGATGAACGAACGGCCTAAAGCTTTAGAAAACTCAAAAACGGTTTCCCATGTAATATCGTCGGTAGCGGTTAGCCGGTCGTAAAAAATGCCGCCTATGCCCCGGGTTTCGTCGCGGTGTTTGATGTAAAAGTAATTATCGGCCCAGGTTTTAAAACGCTCGTAAAACTCAGCATTAAATTGGTCGCAAACGTCTTTTAATTGTTGATGGAAAAAACGCGCGTCATCTTCAACCACGTAATGGGGCGTAAGGTCTATCCCCCCCCCAAACCAACGCACAGGCGGTGTTGAACTATTGAACGACGAAGGCATTTCAAAGTACCTGATGTTCATGTGAATGATAGGCACCAGCGGGTGATTTGGATGGATAACGATGGAGATGCCGGTGGCAAAAAAGTCGTCCTGTTCTACATTAAGGGCTTTTTTTACGGTATGCGGTAATTGCCCATGTACGGCAGAAAAGTTTACGCCACCTTTTTCAAATATATTACCATTTTGGATAACCCGGGTTCGGCCTCCTCCTCCTCCGTCGCGCTCCCAAAGTTCTTCTTCAAATACACTTTTGCCATCGCAGGCCTCAAGCGCGGCACATATCTCGTCCTGTATCTCTTTGTAGTCGGCTGTTATTTGTTCCTTGGTAATCATTGGTACAAAAGTAGTGAATAGTTGACTTAGTTGATTAAGAGAATAGTTCTTTGATCCGCGATGCAACTACTCACCCAATCAACTATTCACTACTTAACTAATCCCCGCCTCTTCTTCTATGTAATTCAGATCCTTACCAAAAGTTTCTTTTAGCTGACTGAGCGAGAATAAAGAGATGGCCGTAAGTATCACCATCATAATATAGCCGCTGGTAACCATGCCGTAATGTACTACAAAAGCGTTAAATGCCATGTTAATGGGAATTAACGAGCCGCGCACAAAGTTTGGTACTGTGGTAGTAACCGTAGAGCGGATATTGGTACCAAATTGTTCGGCAGCAATAGTTACAAAGGTAGCCCAATAGCCAACTGTACAACCCATGGCAAAACAGGTCCAAACAAATTTATCGTGCGTGATGCCTTTTGAACCCAGGTAGATAAACGCGCTCACTAACGATAATATTAAAAATACTGCCATGGTTAATTTACGAGATTTGGTAACCTGCGCTAACAAGCCGGCAAAAATATCGCCTATAGAAATGCCAATATAAGTGTACAGTACCCCCTCGCCGGCGCTAAGCGGTACTGCAGATCCTAATGCTTTACCAAACTCTGGCGATAGCGTTACCAGTACCCCAACCACGTACCAAAGCGGCGCGCCAATTAGTATGCAATACAAGTATTTCTTAAACCTTGCCGCATTGGTAAACAACATTAAAAAGTCGCCTTTTGATACGCCGCTTTCCTTAACCTTGGTAAACATACCCGATTCGAACGTGCCTACGCGTAATAGCAGTAATATGATGCCCAGACCACCGCCCACCATGTAGGCATGCTGCCACCCAAACTTGGCAGCCTCGTAAGCCGCTGCCGCGCCAAACAAACCAATTACTGCAACAATCATGGTACCGTAGCCACGTTTTTCTTTGCTTAAGGTTTCTGTTACCAGTGTAATGCCCGCGCCAAGTTCGCCTGCAAGGCCTATGCCTGCAATAAAACGGATCAGCGCATAGGTGTTAACATCTGTTACAAACGCATTAGCAAAATTGGCGATGGAGTATAACAATATAGACCCAAACAAGACTTTGATACGGCCAAGCTTATCGCCAATGATGCCCCAAAGCAAACCACCCAATAATAAGCCAAACATCTGGACATTAATAATGAACTGGCCTTTTGGCAATATATCGGCATCGGCCACACCAATATCGTGCAGGCTTGCTTTTCGTACTATAGAGAAAACCAAAAGATCATATATGTCAACAAAATAGCCCAGGGAGGCTACCAGTACCAGGAAAATAACATTCCGCGAAACTTTTGCTGAAGCAGTGTCGGTCATAAATCAGGGTTGTAATTATTGGATGGGCTAAGGTATAAAATGCGGGCAAAAAACAAATTAAAATGCATAAAAAAACCCCTGTGTTTAAAACAGGGGCTGTATATATTGTTAGCGGCTAATTAAACTTTTTTAACGTTTACTGCCTGTAATCCTTTGCGTCCTTCTTCTTCTTCGTATTCAACATTATCGTTGTCTTTAATGGCGTTTACGCCGCCTTGTACATCTTTAAAGTGTACAAATAAGTCTTTACCATCATCAGTAATAATAAAGCCATAACCCTTTTGTGTGTTAAACCATTTTACTTTTCCAGTTTTCATAATAATAAAATAATTGTATTAATAATTGTGTGTTAAGATCAGTAGGTAATTCAACTGAGTTATAAAAATGGTTTAATAATCAATATAGAATGTACAACTATCTGTATCAAATATATAAAATTATTATATAACCAAATAAAATTATTATTAAGTTAAAATAATTTTAAAAACAAAAAAAGTCATTGGCATACACCAATGACTTTCATTACAATATATGTAGGTATTAATTATTTTACTTGCTGAAAGAAGTAAACACCGGCAGATGGTGTTACCCTTACCAAAACTTCTTCTTTGTCGTTTTTCAGATCAACAAAATATACAGTTGAATCGAAACCGTTATCGCCGTTATCTAATTTGATAACTTCGTTTGCAAAGTAACCTTCGTATTTAGCAGCGATCTCTTTTTTAGCTTTTGCAGGTAATTCTTTGAATTGTACGTTCTCGGTAATACCCATCAATTCGCCTCTAAGATTGTAGAAAGCAGATTTTTTTACACCATCAATTGTAAAAGTAGCTTTCTGGAATTTTGAATTAACTTTCCAGGTTACATTCTCGGCACGTACAAAATCGCTGTTGAACCTTGAGGTTACTGCGTAAGATACTGCATCAGAACCATCTTCTGATTTAGAGATTGTGTTTGCAGCAAAAACATTTACTGTAAACAATGCTGCAATAGCGGTAGATATAAATAATTTTTTCATGACCTTTTGTTTTAAATTATGTAACAAATGTACAGTAGCATTAATAATATTCAAAATATTATATAATTTTTATGAATATTTGATAAAATACAAGTGTAATTGATAAAAATTTAAAAAAACATTCGGTTACATAGTGTACTTTTAACAATATGTCAATAAAAACGGAATATACTTATTGTAAAAAGTACACTAAGTTAAATTTATGTAAACAACCAGGTGGTTTGTGACTTTATTATGACAAATACGATTTATTATACAGGAATCACCTATCCATTATCCGCAAAGCCCGGATACAAAGCCATACCACCATCAGCAAAAATTGTAGTGCCGGTAATATAGTCTGCATCATCTGAGGCTAAAAAAACCGCTAATTTACCAATGTCATCAGGTTGGCCTATGCGATTATAAGGAATGAGCGTTAAAAGCTTATTCAGCGATTGCGGAGTTTCCCAGGCTTCCTGGTTTATAGGTGTTTGTATAGCCCCCGGTGCAATGCCAACCACGCGGATCTTATGCGGGGCAAGTTCCTGAGCTATGCTTTTCATAAACATGTTAATACCGCCCTTACTTGCCGCGTAATTTACATGCCCGGCCCATGGTATTATTTCGTGTACGCTGCTCATGCAAATGATCTTGCCTGCGGCGCGGCTAACACCATCTACCACTCCCCTCTTTATAAATAATTTGGCAGCTTCGCGCGAGCACAAGAATTGCCCGGTAAGGTTTACGTTGATGACGGTATTCCACTCATCAAGTGTCATATCTATAAACTTGGCGTCTTTTTGAAGGCCGGCGTTATTTACCAGTATATCCAACGTGCCATATTTTTCTATAACGGCTGCAAACATGGCCTGCACTTCGGTTTCTTTACTCACATCGGCCTGGTAGGCAAAGGCATTCCCTCCTGCGGCTGTTATTTCGGCAACTACCTCATCGGCAGATTGTTGGTTATGCACGTAGTTTACCAACACCTTAGCGCCGGCTTTAGCAATTGCCAAAGCTACACCTTTACCTATCCCGCTATCGGCGCCTGTTACAAGGGCTACCTGTCCTTTAAGTTTTTGTGTTTCCATATTGTAGATTAAAGCGCTGTTTAAACAATATGGTTTTAAAAGAATAAAATTTTATAACTACAGCGCTTTTATATAATCTAAAAATAGGTAAAGCGCTTTCTTTTTATCTTCGGTAAAATCAAAATCCAGCTTGTGCATCAGGTAATCTTCTAAATCAAAATCTGCACGTTGTGGCAGGGTTTTTAAAAGCTCGTGCCTGTGGGCAAGGCCATGACGGAGCGCCTGGTTAAATTCTTTAATAAAATCTTCGGGGATGGGCTTGTTCGCTATCCATGCGGCAAATACAAACGGCAGGCCTGTGAATTTTTGCCACTCTTCGGATAGATCGTAAACGTATTTGTATTGATCTTTTTTACCAAATGTACGGTCGCCAATTTGCACAAAGGCCGTGTGCTCATCCTGCGAAGCGGAGTAATCAACGGCGTTCGTAATTAATTCGGGCTGTATCTTCCAAAAGTTTTTCAGCAGAACTTTAGCAAGGTTGTTTGAGCTGCGCGATTCCGGGTCGAGTTGCACACGTTTTACGTCATGTATCTCGCAATTGCTAAATATAAATACCGAGTTTACCGCGCCTACCGCGCCAATACAATAATTAGATACTATATCCCATTTAGGCAAGCTTAAGGTAGCGGCTACAGGTATTAAACCTATATCGGCCCGGTCATCTATCAGTTTTTGGGCGCAGTCTGACGGTATATCCAAACTCAGATCGATCTTATCTATAATAGCCGAATCTTGCAGTCCGTATAAAAAGGGTTTGGTGTTAGTATAACTAACGGCAGAAATTCTTATCTTATTCACTTATCGTTCGTCTCTATGCGTTTTTTAAATGTTTGGCGTTATTGGCTTCAACAATTTCAAACTTATTACCATTGTAAGTTACTTTATAAAGCACAAGGTTTTGGTGCGGAAAGGTATCCATTTGTGTAAGCGGCTGCTCTGTTAAGATGCACATCAGCAAACGCAGCGCCCGCCCATGCATACAAATCAATACCGTTTTTTCTTCCGGGTGGCTCATTATAACATCAAGCGCCTGTAGCTGCCTTGCCTTTACTTCGTTAGGGCTTTCGCCGCCTTCAAACTTAATATCAAGGTTGCCATCTAACCAATTACGCATCAGATCTAAAAAAGCGGCTTTTGTTTCGGGGGTTGCGGGCTGCCCTTCGTGTATACCCCAGGCAAGCTCATCTAAGCCTTCGAGTTTTTCGTAAGGCAAGCCCAAATCAATAAACTGCTGGATGCTTTGCTGCGTACGTTTTAGTTTAGATATGTAGATCTTATCGAATGGTACATCCTTATAAGCCTGGTAAAACAGGTTGGCCTGGTTGCGCCCCTCGTCGTTAAGATCGGTATCGCGGCCGCGGCCCTGTACAATTCCTTGTTTGTTTAGATCTGTTTGGCCGTGGCGTACTATATATAATGTCTTTTGTACTTCGTTCATTTTTTTTGAGCTTAAAGCTTAAAGTCCAAAGCTTAAAGCTGTTGCCTATCTTTTAAAATTGCTTTCAGCTTTACGCTTAATTAATCACCGGCAGTTTATAAAAGCGCGGTTTCTCAGTTTCAGGAAACTGGTATTCGTTATAATCAGTCACCACATTATAAAGTGTGTCGCGCTCTATCGGGTAGCGCCCTGCATTTTTGATCAGGTCTACCAATTCTTTGGTGCTCATAGCCGGCTTTTGTTCTTCGGCGCCAGCCATAGAGTAGATCTTGGTGGTATCATCAAGCGTGCCATCAATATCATCTACCCCAAAATTAAGGGATAGCTGCGCGGTGGTACGGCTTATCATGGCCCAGTAGGCTTTTATGTGATCAAAATTATCCAGGTAAATACGTGCTATGGCGTAGTTACGCAGATCTTCCACTACGGTAGATTCAGCCACATTACTCATCTGGTTATCCTGATTACGGAACTTCAATGGGATAAACGTTTGGAAGCCGCCCGTCTTATCCTGCAATTCCCGCAAGCGTTCCATGTGGTCAACCCGGTGACGGAATTTTTCGATATGGCCGTAAAGCATGGTAGCGTTGGAGCGCATACCCAGTTTATGCCATTCTTCGTGTATAGCCAGCCATTGCTCGCCGGTACATTTATCTTTAGCTATCAATTCGCGTACTTCAGGATGAAAGATCTCCGCCCCGCCGCCCGGCATCGATTCAAGGCCGGAGTCTTTCATCAGTTTCATGCCTGTTGCGTAATCTATCTTAGCTTTTTTAAAGATGTAATGATACTCAACAGGGGTTAGTGCCTTTACATGCAAATCCGGCCGGTGTGCTTTAATGCGGCTAAACAATTCGGTATAAAACGCAACATCGTATTGTGGTAATACACCACCTACAATATGCACTTCGGTAACCGGCTGATCGTCGTATTTCTTTACAATGTCCAGCATCTCGTCCATAGTGTACTCCCATCCGTCGGCCCGCTGTTTTATCAACCGCGAGTATGAACAAAACTTACAATCGTAAACGCAAAGGTTGGTTGGCTCTATGTGAAAATTACGGTTAAAGTAGGTTTTATCACCGTGTTTTTGTTCGCGTATATAGTTGGCAAGTACTCCCAGGTAGCCCAGTTCGGCTTTTTCGTAAAGCATAACGCCTTCATCAAATGTGATGCGCTGGTTATGGAGTACCTTCTCAGCAATGTCTTTTAGTTCCGGTAAAAGCTGTGGGTTGTTCAGCAATACCAGCAAATTATCTGATACTTCCATTTAGAAAAATATTTGAGCAAATGTAGCAATTTGCATTAGTTTTTAAACGGAAGCATCAACTTAACATGTGTTTGAACATGCAAGTATGACAATGATGTTACAGTGGCATAATGTCTTTTATATGCAGGCCGTTAAAGCAATCGTCCATGCAGCCTTTTTCGTTGTAGCCACATAAACTTATCAAGCCTTTGCTATCAACCTCAAAATAAATATCATTGTTTCTACGGTCAACATTAATAAGCGATGGCGCTTTCGCATACACCTGGTCTAGCGTAATGGCGTCAGCCGCCCCATCCTTGTGCGAGCCGATTTGTACGCCGGTCTCTGTCCATGTGCTTTTTATTTCGAGGTTGGGCGAATTTGGCGGATAAATTCCAACAATAAATAACCTTTCTGTAACCTGGCCGTTTTGTACAGTGATCCTGGTTTCATGATACCCCCCAAAAACAGAACCGGAATACACCTTGTATGAGTAGGAATTATTGATAATTACTTTATACTCCTGCCATGCTTTGCGGCTGGTATCAAGCTTGGTAGCGTTTTCATCTTTTTTGCAGGCAACTAATAAAAAGACAATGGCGATAAGGGAAAGTAAGGTTCTTTTCATTGGGTGTAATTTGTATTATTACGCTGCAATTAAATTAAATGCTACAAAGTGTACGTTAAAAATTTATCAATTTATAATTTAGCGTCATTATGAAAATAGAAACCATTGCCATACACGCCGGTAACCACACCGACCCATCATCTAAAGCTGTTGTACAACCCATAGTTATGGCAACAACCTTTGAACGTGATGAGGATGGCGGGTTTTCATCGGGATACCAATACAGCCGTTCTGCCAACCCCAATCGTAGCGCTTTAGAAAACGTGCTGACGCAATTAGAAGGAGGCGTTGAAGCTGCTGCTTTTTCATCGGGCAATGCCGCGGGTATGTCTGTATTCCAATCATTGGAGCCTGGTACACATATCATAGCCCCGGATGATATGTATCACGGTTTGCGTAACCAGTTAAAGGCGCTTTTTGCAGGCATTCTGGAGTTTGATTTTATTGATGTGAACGATAGCGATGTTTTACAAGCGCATATAAAACCCAATACGAGTATCATCTGGATAGAAACCCCATCTAACCCACTACTGAAAATTACCGATATTAAAAACGTTGTGGCGATAGCCCGACAGCACAATATTAAGGTAATATGTGATAATACCTTTGCTACCCCCATATGCCAAAATCCGCTCGCTTTAGGTGCCGATGTGGTGATGCACTCATCTACCAAGTACTTTGGCGGCCACAGCGACCTGATGGGCGGCGCCTTAATTACCGCCGAAAAAAGCGAATGGTGGGAAAAGATCCGCAATGTGCAGACTATGGGCGGCGCGGTGCCCTCTCCTATGGATTGCTACTACCTGGTACGCAGTATAAAAACCCTGCCTTACCGTGTTAAAGGCCATGTAAACAACGCGCAACTGCTGGCTGCATTCTTAGAAAAGCACCCCGCCGTTGAAAGTGTAATGTATCCCGGCTTAACATCACACCCGCAATACGAGGTTGTTAAAGAGCAAATGAGTTTGCCGGGAGCCATGATGTCGTTCACCCTGAAAGGCGGCGAGACCCAAGCTAAGAAGGTAATTAACTCACTTAAAGTGTTTACCCAGGCAACCAGCCTTGGCGGGGTGGAAAGCCTGATAGAACACCGGGCATCTGTTGAGGGACCGGATACTAAAACTCCTTTTAATCTATTAAGGGTATCTGTTGGGTTAGAGCATATTGATGATCTGATTGCTGATCTGGAGCAGGCGATGGCACAATAACTACAGAAATGCAAAAGCGATTTTACAGCCATATTATAATAAAATAAAAATTTAATTTGGATTGTAAATATTGTTTGCCCTATATTTGAAACATTATTTGGTAGCGATACCATACGATCAATTTTCCCTCACACGGATTTTGGTTTATAAAGAAGCGGCGAGAGATCAGGCTCAGAGAACCGCTGGCAACCCTACAAGGTGTAGAAGGTGCCAATTCCTGTCCCGGAGAATAGTTAACCGGGGGATATAAATTTTTAATCATGAAAAGTTTAACTTACGTACAACAAAACACACTACAGGCGCCTTTGGCCCAAACTATAGTATACAACCAATCTCAAGGCTGTATTTGTATGTGTTGCTGCTGTTAATTCGCAAACACGTTCCATTTTCTGTTTTCCTGAAAAATACGTGGCATGCCAAACGGGATAGTTCTATCTCACCGTAACTTTTACATTTTCAATTAAAACCCCTTAATCTACAGAACATGTCTAACTTAAAATTTGAAACGCTGCAACTACACGCCGGTCAGGAAGTTGATGTTGCAACAGGTGCACGCGCGGTGCCATTATTTCAAACAACCTCTTACGTATTTAAAAATGCCGAACATGGCGCAAACCTCTTTGCGCTAAAAAAATTCGGTAATATTTATACCCGTTTAATGAACCCTACCACCGATGTTTTTGAGAAGCGTATAGCCGCTCTTGAAGGTGGGATAGCAGCTTTAGCGACAGCATCAGGCCAGGCCGCACAGTTTATAGCGCTGAACAATATTTTACAGGTTGGCGATAACTTTGTTACCTCACCTTTCCTGTACGGTGGTACCTATAACCAGTTTAAAGTAGCGTTTAAGCGCCTTGGTATTGAGGTGCGTTTTGCAGAGGATGATACTGCCGAGAGCATCGAGAAACACATTGATAGTAAAACAAAAGCAATTTATACCGAAACCATTGGCAACCCGGGTTTCAGCATTCCCGATTTTGAAAAGCTTGCTGCATTAGCCAAAAAGCACGACCTCCCGCTAATAGTGGATAATACCTTTGCTGCGGGTGGCTACCTGTTCCGCCCCTTACAACATGGCGCGCACATAGTGGTAGAATCTACCACCAAATGGATCAACGGGCATGGTACCAGCATTGGCGGCGCTATTATAGATGGCGGTACGTATGATTGGGGCAACGGTAAATTCCCGCAATTTACCGAACCCAGCGACGGGTACCACGGCCTTGTTTTTAACGATGTATTTGGTGTTAACGGCCCGTTTGGCAACATCAACTTTATTATTCGTGCCCGTGTTGAGGGTTTAAGGGATTTTGGACCGTCGCAGTCGCCATTCAATTCCTGGTTAAATATACAGGGGCTGGAAACGCTGTCATTGCGGGTACAACGCCACGTAGATAATACGCTTGAACTGGCCAAATGGCTGGAACAGCACCCGCAGGTAGAATCGGTTAATTATCCGGGTCTGGAGTCGTCTCCGTACCATGCGCTCGCTAAAAAGTATTTAAAAAATGGCTTTGGCGCGGTGTTATCTTTTGTACTAAAGGGGGGTAAAGAGAATGCCAACAAAGTTATTGATAACCTTAAACTGGTGAGCCATTTAGCCAATGTAGGCGATGCGAAAACACTAATTATACAACCATCGGCTACAACACATCAGCAACTATCAGACATCGAACAGATCTCTGCAGGGGTATTGCCGGGGCAGTTGCGTGTAGCGGTAGGCATTGAACATATAGATGATATTAAAGCTGATTTTGAACAGGCATTTGCCAAGATAAAACAGAATGAATTAGTATAAAGAGTTTAGTTTTTTTAGTTTTTAAGTGATGTTATTACGGGGGCGGTTGTTTTAGCCGGCTGCCTCCCAAATAACGAAGAGTAACATGAGCACACAAAGTTTTACCTATACCGGAACGTTTGAACTGGAATCCGGCCAGAAACTGCAAGGAATTACAATTGGCTTTAATACCTATGGAAGCCTCAATAAAAACCGGGATAATGTGGTGTGGGTATGCCATGCCCTCACTGCAAATTCTGATGTTTTTGACTGGTGGAAAGGCCTTTTCGGCCCAGAAGATCACTTTAACCCCAACGAGCATTTTATTATTTGTGCAAATGTATTGGGTTCACCTTATGGTACATTGAATCCGCTAAGTACAAACCCTGCAACAGGGCAGCCTTATTACCTGGCTTTCCCGAAGTTTACCATCCGCGATATTGTAAAGGCACATACTTTACTGGCCGACCATTTAGGTATCGGTAATATCGAGATACTATTAGGTGGGTCTCTTGGCGGGCAGCAGGCAATTGAATGGAGCATCATGGAACCAGAGCGTATCAAAAACCTGATACTAATTGCCACAAACGCAAATCACTCGCCATGGGGTATCGCGTTTAACGAATCGCAACGTTTGGCGATCACTGCCGACCGGACCTTTTACGCAGGTGCGCCGGATGGAGGCATCAAGGGTTTAAAGGCAGCACGTAGCATAGCGCTCCTATCCTACCGCAGCTATAAAACCTATGGCATTACGCAGCAGGAAGATAGCGATTTAGTTACCGATAATTTTAAAGCATCAACCTACCAGGGTTACCAGGGCGAAAAGTTGGTAAACCGGTTTAACGCTTACAGCTACTGGTACCTTTCAAAAGCGATGGATTCTCATAATGTAGGCCGCGGAAGGCACGGGGTTGATAAGGCTTTGAGTTTAATTAAAGCGCGCACGCTGGTTATCGGCATAAAATCTGACGTGTTGTTCCCTATCGAGGAGCAGCAATACCTGTTCAGGCATATCCCAAAATCGGCCTTTGCCGAACTGGATTCGTTTTACGGGCACGATGGTTTTTTAATTGAAACAGAAGATTTGACAAATATTATTACATCGTTTTTTAAAACCGATGTAAAAGGGAAAATAATAGAACTACAAAAAATAGCTTAATGAGCAAGAAACTAAACATAGGCCTCTTCGGATTTGGAGTTGTGGGCCAGGGATTGTATGATATCATCAAAACAAAAAACCTAAACCTCGAGATTGTTAAAATAGCCATCAAAAATCCTGATAAAGAACGTTCGTTACCGAATGAACTGTTTACTACCGATCGCGATGAGATATTGAATAACCCGGAAATTAATACCGTGGTTGAACTGATAAACGATACAGAAGCCGCTTTCGAGATTGTATCGCGAGCCTTAAGCACCGGCAAAAACGTAGTATCGGCCAGTAAAAAGATGATCGCTACGTACCTGGATGAATTGATAGAACTCCAGCAGATCCACGGCACTTCTTTATTGTACGAAGGCGCGGTATGCGGTAGTATACCTATCATCCGTAACCTTGAAGAATATTATGATAACGAGCTGCTCCATTCAATTAGTGGCATCTTTAACGGTTCATCAAACTACATCCTGTCTAAAGGGTATTTAGAGAACCTTGATTATAACACGGCCCTTAAACAGGCGCAAGACCTTGGCTTCGCCGAAACTGACCCAACTATGGATGTTGGCGGTTATGATGCTAAGTTTAAACTGATCATAGCAGCAGCGCATGCTTATGGTGTTGTGATAGACCCCAAAGAGGTGCTTAACATTGGTATACAAAACCTTGCACCAAACGATCTGCAATATGCCCGCGAGAAAAAGCTGAAAATTAAACTAGTACCGGTTGCCAAAGAGCTTGACGACAGGCACGTAACACTATTTGTGTTACCCAAATTTGTAAACGAAACGGAGTTTTTATACAATGTAGAGTATGAATACAATGGCGTAACAGTACAGGCAGCCTTTGCCGATCAGCAATTCTTTTTTGGTAAAGGCGCGGGTGGCCACCCTACCGGCTCGGCTGTACTGTCGGATATAGCCGCTTTACGTTACGATTATCAATACGAATACAAAAAGGCTAAAGGTGTTAACAACCTGCAGTTCACTAACAATGTTGAGGTAAACATTTATCTGCGTTACGAAGATGAGGGTTTGGTTGATGCTTTGGAATTTGAACACATCCACGAGCGTTTTTACTCGGGTAGCTATAAATTTGTGATCGGTAAAATTAACCTGCAAAAACTAATAGATAACCAGCAGCGTATAGCAGATACAAAAGCCTTTGTAGCCTTTGCCGACCAACTTACGGGCGTGGCTTTAGCTGCAGAAAAATCACAGTTAGCAGAGGCATAATTAAACACTGCTGACTATTATTAAAAGAGATTGGATCGGGCAATGCCGGCAATCTCTTTTTTTATTTATATGTAACAGCCATTACGTATCATTGCAAAATCTAAAACCCATGTTATGCAAAAGCTAAAAAGCATCCTGTTTGATAAACGTTTTATACTTACACTTTGGTTTGGCTTAAGCCTTTTTGCTGTAATGAAGGATATCATAGCGCATCCCGAAAACAAACTTACTACGCATAACAACTACATTATTTATAAACATAATTTCTTAAACCTTATACATCAGCAAAAGCTTTTTGGCCCCGAGCCTCAATACTACTATGACCTTAACCACTACGGGCCGGTATTTGGGTTAGTAATTGCGCCTTTTGCAGTTTTCCCAAATCAAATTGGAGTAGTGCTGTGGACGATGTTCCTGGCATTTATCCTATACTTCGCTGTTGAAAAGCTCCCTTTAAATAACTCACAAAAGTTAGTTATCCTGTTGTTGAATGTTAACAGTATGATGGGCTCATCGGGCAACGTACAGGTAAACCCACTTATTACGGCGCTTGTAATATTCAGTTTTGTTTTCATCAGGAAACAGCAGGATTTCTGGGCCGCGTTGATGATCATTTTAGGCACCGCTATTAAACTATATGGTGTTGTAGGATTGGCATTCTTCTTCTTTTCGGATAATAAACCCAGATTTATCTTAAGCCTTGTTTTTTGGTCGGCAGTATTGTTTGTGTTACCCATGCTGGTTTCATCACCTGGGTACATTATTCAAACCTATCGCGATTGGTACCCCGATCTGCTAGCTAAAAATACGGCTAACCTTACCTCATCCAGGGGAAACGTAAGTGTTATGGGCATGATCACTAAGATATTCTTAGTTAAGAATTTATCAAACATGCTCATATTAGTACCAGCTATATTAGTTTTTGGTACATCTATGTTACGAATAAAGCATTGGCAAAACCCCAAATATCAACTGTTACTGCTAGCTTCTGTATTGATTTTCACCATCATATTCAGCACCAGTTCCGAGCCGCCAACTTATATCATAGCCTTTATTGGTGTAGGCATCTGGTATGTAAACCTGGGCAGGCCAATAACCGGTTATGAGCGTTTCCTGCTCATATTTGCCCTGGTAGGTACAGGTTTTTCCGCGTCTGATCTTATGCCTCCATATTTAAGGAAAAATTACTTTATACCGTATTCATTAATGGCCTTGCCGTGTTTGGTAATATGGCTAAAAATAATTTATGAAATGCTTACGCGCGATTTTGATAAGAAGGAAGAAACTTTGAAAATAAGCACAGTTACAGAATAGCTACAAAAGCAAAGGCTCCCGTAATGGAAGCCTTTGCTTTTGTAGAAAATCACAAATTAACTATATATTATCTGAACTATAAACTCCTATTAGGATCCCAGTGTTCCAGGTAATGGGCTACCCTGCTCACAAATGATCCACCCAGTGCGCCATCAACTACACGATGGTCGTAAGATAACGACAGAAACATCATGTGCCTTATGGCAATTGAATCTCCTTTTGGCGTCTCTATAACAGCCGGCTTCTTTTTAATGGCTCCCACAGCTAAAATTGCCACTTGTGGCTGATTAATAATAGGCGTACCCATTACGTTACCAAACGTACCTACGTTTGTGATAGTGAATGTACCATCGCGCACATCATCTGGCTGTAATTTATTGTTACGCGAACGATTAGCCAGATCATTAACGGCTTTGGTAATACCCAACAGGCTTAATTCATCGGCCTTTTTAATAACCGGTACTATCAGGTTACCACTTGGCAAAGCAGTGGCCATGCTTATATTGATATCCTTTTTCTTGATGATTTGTGTACCATTAACAGATACATTTATCATTGGGAAATCTTTAATAGCCTTAACAACAGCTTCAATAAATATTGGCGTAAAGGTTATTTTTTCACCTTCGCGTTTCTCGAACGAGTTTTTAATTTTTTCGCGCCATAGCACAAGCTCGGTAACATCGGCTTCAACAAACGAAGTAACGTGTGGTGATGTTTGTTTGCTGTAAACCATGTGCTCGGCTATCAGCTTACGCATACGGTCCATTTCTATTAACTCGTGCCCGCCGGATACTGACGTTGCAGCGGGTTGAGGCGCGGCTTTTGGGGCCTCTGTTTGCGGTGCGACCGGCGTTTGCACAGGCTCTGTTGCTTTCGGAGCTTCGACTTGCGGCTGTGGTGCACTATTTACAGGCTGTGTACTTGCACTAACTTGTTGTACCTGCGGTTGTGTAGCAGTACTGCCAGGTTGAGGTGTAGAAACCCGCGAACCGCGTTTTTGGATATACTCCAGCAGGTCGTCTTTTGTTAAACGGCCTTCGGCGCCTGTGCCCGGTATTTGGTCAAGTTCGGCATTGCCAATGCCTTCCTGGTTGGCTATGCTTTTAACTAAGGGTGAATAAAAGCGATTGCTATAACTTGCTCCGTTAGCAAGTGTGGTGTCTCTTTGTTCTATCTGGCTGATGCCAGGTATATCGGCAACTACTGTGGGCTCTTGAGCTTTAGGTTGTGCCACAAATTGTGGTGCTTGTTCTGCAATTGGCTTAGGTGCGGGTTCCGGCTGCGGAACGGCTGGCGGTGCATCATTACTGTCTGCTCCTTCCGTTTCTATGATGGCAATTACAGAACCTACCTGTACTACCTCATCCTCTTTATAAAGCTGTTCAACTAATTTTCCTGAAACAGGTGACGGAACCTCAGAATCTACTTTATCAGTAGCAATTTCCATAACTGCCTCATCTGCTTCTATATAATCGCCTGGTTTTTTAGTCCATTTAATTATCGTTGCTTCTGCAACGCTCTCACCCATTTTTGGCAGTAATAATTGGTATTTGGCCATACTAAAAACAATACTTCTCTTGTCAAAAGTATACAATTATTATGGTACTGCTAACTTTCTTTCATGAAAGTATTCAACATAAAAAATGCCCCTACGGCGCTTCTTTCAATGTTTTGTAAACGCTTATTTCCAAATGTGAATTTCTTTGCCACCGTTTTGCCGGCTTTTGCTACCGCTATCCATACAGTGCCTACGGGTTTATCTTCGCTACCGCCGCCGGGCCCTGCAATCCCGGTTATCGCCACCGAAAAATCTGACTTAAACTGGCGTAAAGCGCCTTCGGCCATTTCTGTAGCAGTTTGTTCGCTTACAGCACCGAATTGGTAAAGCGTTTCATTTTTTACACCCAAAACGTTTTCTTTCAGGTCGTTTGAATAAGTAACCGCCCCCCCCAAAAACACCTGCGATGATCCCTCGTGCTGGGTTAGTAAGTGCGATACATAACCACCCGTACAGCTTTCTGCAACAGATAAGGTTAGCCCTCGTTGGGCCATGTAATTCAGTATAACTTTTTCAAGCGGTATATCTTCAGTGGCAACTACATTAGCGCCCACACGCTCAACAATCCGCGCGGCAAACGCTTCTAATTTATTTTGTAAAGATGCTTCACCATCGCCATAGGCACTTAACCTAAGGCGCACCTGCCCCATTTTTGGCAGGTAGGCAAGTTTTATATTTGGAGGCAGGTCATTCTCTATATCAGCTATTTTATCTGCTAAAAAGGATTCTCCCTCGCCTGCCGTAAGAATGGTTTTATGGATAATAACCGGCAACTTTAGAGTTTGCTTTAATTTAGGTATCACCGCCTCTTCCATCATATACTTCATCTCGAAGGGCACACCCGGCATCGATACATATATTTTACCGCCGACATTAAACCACATGCCGGGGGCTGTACCATTATTATTTAAGATGATCTCACAATTGGCGGGCACCTCGGCCTGTTTACGGTTAACCTCAAGCAGCGGGCGGTTGTACCTTTTAAATATGTCCTCTACATTTTGCAGGGCATCATTATTTAAAACAAGGCCAACGCCAAAGTATTCGGCTATGGTGAGTTTGGTAATATCGTCTTTTGTAGGACCAAGGCCACCGGTTATTAATATGATATCTGCCCGTTGTGCTGCTTCGGCAAGGGCCTTAAGAATATGTTGCTTATCATCAGATACGGATGAGATTTGTTTAACCCTGATGCCCTCTTCGTTTAACTTTTGAGCCATCCATGCCGAGTTGGTATCTACTATTTGCCCAATTAGTATTTCGTCGCCAATGGTTATGATCTCTGCCAGCATATTTAATTAAAGTTTTGGTTGTTGGTGTAATCGCTTCGTTTGCTCAATTTCAGATCCTGCAAAATGGATGCCTTAACTTTTAGCGTTACGTTATATGATTTGTAAAACCCGAATGGAAGCCATTGTACCGATAAGTCCCAACAATGCAGATCGCGATAAATAGCAAATGACGTGGCGCTGCTTAATTGCCTTGCCTTAATATCGTAACTACTGTTATACTGTATCTTCCATTTTTGGGTAAGGCTAACATCGCCGCTAACCATTATAGTGTTACTCGTAGAACTGTTTATAACCTGGTTAGAGTAAGAGTAACTATAATTTACAGAGATATTCCACGGGATGTTAAAATCGATGTATGCGCCCGGGTCGCTGTTTATCATGGCAAGCCTTTGCGCCTGATTAGGGTCCATTGTTGCCAGGGTGTTGCCAACAGGCTGCACTGTTTTAGGCCTGAACGTAGCCGGGTTTAGCGCGCCGCTCATAGATAGTGTGAAACTTTGTAATAACGGGAATTTACCATCCTGCCAGCGATAACGGTTTATCGGCCTGGCATATCTTCTTATTTGGTTACCCGATATAGAGTCGCGTACCAATGTAACATACGGGTCAAAAGATCCGCTAAAGTTGATGTTGATCTTTTGATTTAAAATAGCTGTGTGGCCAGAGAAATTGATATTGGCGAGTTTTAATGAATCGGCAGCGAAGTTGTAAAATGTAGAAAATGTTAAACCCTGTATGATGGGGATCTTTCTGGCCACGCCTGATGTATCGGTACTTTTAGGTTTTACTTTAGTCTCGATCGTATTATCTAACGAGAACCCTATACCAGCCTGCTTGCCAATTGGTGGGCCACCATAAACAGATTGCTCATATATGGAATAACGCTGTGCATAATAAGGGTAAGGCACCGTAGCAGAACTTACAGCCGTGCGGTAGTAACCATAGCTTGGGTCGCCAAAATCGGGCTGGTAGTTGAAGCTAATAGATGGGGTTGTTACGTGCCTTATGGCTATTATATTCCCTTTACGGAATGGTATGGTACCATAAACTTTGGTTGATACACCGGCATTTAAGCTGTATTGATAATTACGGGTAAAGCCTTGTACGGTATCGGTAACCGGTAAAACCTGGCCGGCTGTAGTGCCACGGTCGAACCGCCTGCGGATACTTTGCATATACCACCGCTCGGAATAGTTTATGCCTGTATTAAACTGAAAAAATTTGAGAAACGTAGCGTTAAACGATACCGGGATAGTGTGTTGTAATCCATTCTGGAGGCGTTTGGTTAGAGTGTTTGCTTTAAACAATTCGGCTTCTGGTATAGCATTTAGTTTGTTTGTACCCACCAGGCTATAACCAACGGTAATACGCTGATACCATTTTTGCTCGCCAACCCGGTCTTTCGAATCGAATGGACTAAGAGTAGCCATATTGAAGCTAAAGGTAGGCAACTCCAGTGTAACGGTCTTTTGTGTCAAATCCTGGCTGTGGCCTAAACTCACGTTTAAGTTAAATGGCGTACCCGCCCATGTTTTACCGTATGAGATACTGGACCGTAAGTTGTTTTGCGTTAACTGGGTAAGGTTGTAGTTATTTTGTCCCGGGCTGTTTTTGTAAAAACTTGCAGTACCGGCATTTACCGATGCGCTGAAAGTAGTACCAGGATTTGCATTCGGATCTTGCGAGTGTGTCCAGGCAATATTAAAATCTTTTTGTGCAGGGTCGCCGGCAAGGCCGTAGTTATGCGAGCCATAACTTAAAGTTAAACTACCGCCGTATTTATATTTTTTAAGGTAACGTGCATTTGTGTTTATCTCGTACGATCCTTTAGAATACAAGGTAGCCATGGTGGTAAGGTCTATATAATCGCTCAGCGCCAAATAATAACCAATGTTACGCAGATAAAAGCCCAGCTTTTGATCCTCGCCAAAAGTTGGCAATATTAAACCGGAGGTACGTGAATCGGGCTTGGGGAAAAAGCCGAAAGGGATCCCCAGCGGTAATGGTACGCCGGCAATTTCTAAATAGGCCGGGCCGGATATAATGCGGTTTTTTTGCCCGATACCTTTGGTAATAACAATGCCAAAGTGGGTCTCAGGATAAGGCAGGTCACAGGTACTGAAGATGACGTTACGGTAGGCAACCTCAGTTTCGTTAAGGCGTTTTGCCTGCCCGCCCGATATAAAGTTACCCTCCTGTTCAGACGCGGGGTTCCAGATCTTCCCTTTTTTGGTTTTATAGTCGAATAATAATGAATCAGACGCCACAGGTTTCTCAGTCCCCGATTTTGATAACGGGCGGCCTATGTATCGCTTTGTTTTTGGGTCGATGGCACCACGGGCAAATATCTGGTGTTTATTTTCATCAACCCGTATATACTCCGCATCAAGTTCAAAGTCTTCATAAGTAACCCGTGCGCGGCCATATAAGTATTTGATCTTGTTATCGTTGTCAACAAATGATGAATCTTCGGCAGTAGCTTTTACGATGGATTTTAAACCACCTGCGCTTGGTGTAGTATCTCTGCGGGTATTTAACGAGGCGCTATTTGGAGCTGTAAAACTGCGACCCGTATTTTTACTCTTAGCAGGTTTAATTGTCGACTTGGGCTGAATGATTTGGCGCCCACTTACAATTTCAGGCTTTATAATTGTATCTTGGACAGCTGCATAGCCAAAAGCCGCATTTGCGGACGCTGCTACGCTGACCATTGATATTAGTAAAAATGTTAAAAAAGGCCTAACTAATTTCAAAATTGATTATGAATAGTATTTTTGCAGGTACAGTAAACAGCGTTCAAAGCTAATGAAAAATAAAATATTGAATAGGTTGAAAAGAACGATTTGTGGCGTTGCCGCTATATTATTTTGCTTCTCATTATTTTCGTTCACTCCAAAAGATCTCGTAGAAAAAGACACCGTTGTAAACAGTTTTAAACTCAAAACAGTTATTATTGATGCGGGCCATGGCGTTAAGCCAACTAATCCCCCACCGGGTCATTATTCGCCTGGTGCAAGCGGCTCTTTTTCTAACGAAAGGAATGTAACGCTTGCTATTGCATTAAAATTGCAGAAGGCCATTGAAAAAGATGTTGAGGGCACAAAAGCCGTTTTAACGCGTAGCACCGAGGAGGATGTTTCCTTTGAAAGGCGTGCCGAAATTGCTAATCAAAACAAGGGAAATTTGTTTATATCTATTCACTGCAATTCGCTATCAGACAGGATAGTTCGCGAACGTGTTGGTACTAAGCGTGGCAAGGCCGTTTACAGATCGGTTAGGGTGCCAGACAGGTCGGGCAAAGGTGCCTTAATGCTGGTATACGGATTACATCGCTCTCGCGAGGAACAGAACGCTATCAAAAACAACCAGGTAGAAGATGACGCAGGCCTGGAAGGTGGCGTTTTAGACCCTAACGACCCGGTAGTTGTAATACTTACTGATGCTTACATGCGTAAATTTCGTAAACAAAGTATAAAAATTGCAAACTTAATTAACGATGAGATTGTTGGGACTGACAACAGGCGAAGCGAAGGGCTGCGCGAGCAGGGACTTTATGTGCTTTGCCACAGTGCAATGCCCTCTGTATTGGTGGAAACCGGTTATATAAACAACCCCGATGAGGAGGAATATTTAAACTCAGAAGAAGGGCAGGCAGAAATAGTTAATTCAATTGTAAGGGCAATTAATAAGTATAAAGCCCAAATGGAACAAATTACAGCAAATTAAATTTGAAAAACACCTACACACATCTATGAAAATATCAAACGAAACAAAAATTGGGGCGCTTACAGCTGTTGCCATTACCATATTAATATTAGGATACAGCTTTCTCCGCGGAAATGATGTTTTCTCGTCGGCAAACAAATTTTATGCAATTTATAAAAGTGTAGAAGGGTTAACCGTATCAAAACCCGTATTGGTTAATGGTTTCCAAATAGGCCGGGTATCTAAGATGGCACTTCAGGGAGATGGCCGTACCATTGTTGAATTTAAAGTGGACAAACAATACAACGTGCCCGACAATACTTTAGCTAAATTAGAAAGTACCGACCTTTTGGGCGGTAAGGCTATTGTTTTTGAATTGGGTAACAGCATGAAATATGCTGAAGACCAGGACACACTGCGTGCCGATATACAAGGCAGCCTGGCAGAAAGCCTGCAGCCCATTCAGAAAAAGGCGGAAGTTTTAATAACCAAGGTCGACTCTGCTCTGAGCTCTATCAATAAGATCATGAACCCACGCTTCCAGGCCAATGTTGACAAGAGTTTTGCCAGTATAGCAAACTCGCTGCAAACGCTGGAGAGCACAACTAAAAAAATTGATGCTATTGTGGGCGCGCAAAGCAGCCACATCAACAGCATTATGGCTAATGCCGATGCAGCATCCGGCAATTTAAAGGTGAGTACCGCTAATCTTAATGGTATTTCTGCAAACTTTGAAAGGTTTAGTACCGATCTGGCAAACTCAAACATCAAAGGTACTTTAGATAACGCTAATAAGGCCATGGGCGGCTTACAGGCCACTATCGACAAGATAAATAGCGGTCAAGGTTCATTAGGTTTGCTGATGAACGATACTAAGATGTACGATAATTTGAATTCAGCATCGGGTAACTTAAATAACCTGTTTATTGATATCAAAGCACACCCAAGCCGTTACGTACACTTCTCTGTATTCGGTAAAAAGGGCGACTAAGTAGCATAAGTTTTGCTATACAATATGAGAGATTAGTTGAATAAGCTAATCTCTTTTTTTGTGTGTAAGATATCGCTGATCTGTATTTAGCAATAGGGTAATCCTCCTGTTTGAGAATTTAGTTAAGGCCTCTTAAATAATTCTGCTAAATTGCAAGCGTGAAAGATCTAAAAAAATATTATCTGTTGCCTGCTACTCCCGAAGAAGTATACATGGCACTTACCAACCCCATTACCTTAGAGTTATGGACCGGCGAACCGGCGCAAATGTCTACCGAACCCGGTTCTGAGTTCTCGCTTTGGGAAGGCAGTATTGTAGGTAAGAACATTGAATTTGAAGATGGAAAAAAAATTGTACAGCAGTGGTACTTCGACGGGCAAAGCGATGAATCGATAGTTACTATTAAGATCCACCCTGATAAGCATGGCTCTTCTGTAGAGCTTAGACATACCAATATCCCCGATGGCGATTTTAACGACATAGCCGAAGGTTGGAACGACAGCTATTTTGGCAACCTTTCGGATTTTTTTGAAGTAGGATAATAAAGAGAAATGACTATTGGAATCAAGGGTCAAGATAACAATTCAAAAAATATAGTATAACAAAAGAGCCGCTCCAAAATTGGAGCGGCTCTTTTTATTTAGGCGTCTTGATTCGTGACTCTTAAGGCCTTGAATCTATCCCTTAGTATAAAGTAAACTCTACACGACGGTTTTGTTGACGACCTGCTGCTGTTTTATTAGTAGCAATTGGTTGTAATTGACCGTATCCTGTAGCTTCTATACGTGATGCATTAGCACCTTTATCTACCAGGTAGGTTTTGATAGCTTCTGCACGTTCTTTAGATAAACGCATGTTTAAGTCTTTAGAACCTGTGTTATCAGTGTGGCCTGCTAATTTTAAGCTGAAGTTTTTGTCAGTTAATAAGCGTGCAACACGGTCTAAGCTTGCAAATGATTTTTCACGGATAGTTGATTTACCCAAATCAAATTCAAGGTTGTTGATCGCATCTTTAACAACGCGTCTGTCTTCCTCGGTGATAACTACAACCGGTTTAGCCAATGGGCAACCAGAACCATCTACCTTGGTACCAGATGGAGTGTTAGGGCATTTATCATTAATGTCTAATACACCGTCACCATCGCTATCAACACTTAACTTAGCTAAGTTAGCATTGGTAGTGTTAAGGTCGTTACGTAATTGATCGTTTTTAGCTTTTTCTGCATCAATTTGCGCTTGTAACATCGCTTTAGTTTGCTCATTCTGCCATACATACTCGGTACGCATTGAGTTTACCGGGTTGTACGTTGACATGTTAGGCGTTTTTGAACTTCCTAACAAAAACTCTAAACCAACGTGAGCGTAAGAAAACCTGTCGTTTGAGTTACCTGCATTGTAACCATCAAAATTGTCAGTTTGTACAAAGTTAACCTGGTAACCAAGGTCTAAATTAACATTGCTACCCAAGTTTACTTTAAAACCTAAACCTACCGGTATAAAGTATTCTTTAATTGAGTTTTCGCCTGCACCATTAGTGTAAGCGGTAGTAACACCTGCTGCATTAGTGGTGGTTGTTTTAAAGCCCATATAACCTGCACCTGCAGTTAAGTAAGGCTGGATAGATGATTTAGAATGGAACCAGCTGATATTACCTAAAGTGATATTAGCGCTTAATGCACCAGACCAATCTAATTTAGTATTGAAACTGGTTGGTGTACCTACACCCACCTGGCCGCGTGTACCGCTAACCTGACCGCGAAGGAAATCGGCCTGGATACCAAATGTTGGTGAAAATTGTTTCTTGATGTAACCACCGTAACCAATTTCTGATTGTGGCTGGCGAAAATCCTGACGGCCATTTGCGCCAAAAATTGTGAATGGAGTTAATAAACCACCGTGAACACCAATAGACCATGTTTTAACGGGGCCGCCTGAAAAAGGCTTAACGTAGTTTGTTGTATTAACCGAATCGGTTTGTGCGAATAAAGAGCTGCCTGCAAGTAAACCTGTAAGCAGTAGGGATGCTTTTTTTAAATTTGTTTTCATATTGTGTTAATTTGTGTGTCCGTTAAACTAGATACCCGGACACATGCCACATACCAACAACGATGCCAGTAAGCGCTTCTAGCACCATTAGCTATAAACCGAATAGGAGTTAAGATTGATAAATTGGGATGTAAAGTGCTACTAAATAGCTCATTATCCTGAAATGTTGACCGATTAAATTAAACGGTCAGGATGATTGCCAATAAAGCTTCAGGAATAAATATTGTGACCCCAAAAAAGTACAATAAAGGCTTATTTAAGCCATTACCGCAACTATATTAAATACAGGTGTACCTATATTAACGTCACCATTTATAGTGCTTAGCTGCATTGCCAGCTGAGGAGTAATAGCTTTTGTGAATAACCGCCAGGCGGTATCGGCCTCAATAATTACTTCAGATGTAATACTAGCAGAATGATCTTGCTTTGATAAACTCCATCTATCAATATTCTTTTGCAGATACCAATCACCGCCGTCATCACTAATAATTGTGATCTTTATAAGTGTGCCTTTGGTTGCCTCAACATGCCGGTAAGTATGTGGAAGGGCTTGCATAAAAGTATCTAAACAAGGGTAAAACAAATCTTTAGTAAGTATGCCCGGTTTACCAACGGCCTCTCTGATCTGCTGTTGGTGATGCCATTTTTCGGTATACTCGCGTGCAATATGAAACCAGTTAAGTGAGGTCTCCTCCCCTGCCCAGGCAACCGAAAACTTGGCTTGTTCAAACGGTTTTAAACTTGTTAAGTAATCCAGGTATGGCTTACCGGTATTTTCTAATTGCTGAACAAGCAGCTGCGAGCTCACTCTCTTCATGGCATTAACCCAGGTAGCGTTCAACTCGTTCAGATATTTGACCAAGTCAACGTAATTGTTTATAGGTTGGGATGGCGGCGGGCCTACATACCCATCTAAAAGGGCAATGCAGCGCACATTACCATCAAGCAGGTGCGCTGCAATATCTTTAACCGTCCACAGGCGTGCAACGGTAGGTTTGTTCCAGTCTTCGGGAGTTAATGAGGCAAGCAACTCTATCAGCATCTTATCCAATACCGGGAATAAGTGCAGCGTTGGTATAGGTATTACCTGCTCCATACTAACCAATTGTTACTCGGCCGGGTGCATAATTACCTTCCACTTAATATCGGCAGCGGCTTTATAAAGTGTAGCAGCTACAGAACAATATTTGTTTAATGATAACTCAACGGCCTTATTAGCTTTATCTTCATCAACATCGCCATAAATATGAAACTCGAGGGTTATATCCTGCCAAAGTGATGGCTCTTTACCTGCTTCGCGCTCGCCGGCTATAACCATTTTATAGTCGGTAACGTTTTGGCGTTGTTTTTTTAGGATGGCAATAACATCAATGGCCGAGCATCCGCCCAAACCCATTAAAAGCATTTGCATTGGGCGTACGCCAAAATTTTGGCCGCCGCTTTCGGTGCTGCTGTCCATGCGTACGGTGTGGCCGTATTCGTCGGTAGCTTCAAAACCGTAGTCGCCGCTAACGCGGGATAATTTTATAGTAGGCATAGTAAATGTAATAATTACGCTAAGTTATGCTTTTAGCAGAATATTAAAATACCGTAACTATATATTGGCGCTGATTAGATAAAGTGTTTATACATCAGAAAGCTGTTACTCTTTATAATTTGTTGCTTTGCTACGGCAGGTTTCGTACAAACCAACTTCATATCTTACGACGACCTGAGATAATTACTATAAATATTTAAGTGGTGCCGCATATGGTATCTTTCATCACGTAGCAAATTTGAATTTAAAACATGTTCTATCGTGGTTAATTATTCAAAAAAAATTAACTTCATCCCGTTAATAATAATCTATGGCCTTAAACTACATTTGGATAGCCTTTTTCTTAATAGCATTTGTAATAGCTTTTTGCAAATTGGTGTTTTTAGGCGATGTTAATGCATTTAAGTTATTAGTTGACGGCATGTTCGATAGCTCCAAAGCCTCGGTAATGGATATTGCGTTGCCACTTGCCGGTAATATGGTGTTATGGCTTGGGATACTTAATATTGGTGAAAGAGCAGGTGCCATGAATTTCCTGGCGCGTATAGTTGGTCCGTTTCTTAGCCGCCTATTTCCCGAAGTGCCTAAAAAACACCCTGCAACCGGGCAAATGATGATGAACTTTTCGGCAAACCTGTTGGGCCTTGATAATGCCGCAACACCGCTTGGCTTAAAAGCCATGAATAGTTTGCAGGAGCTTAACCCCAATAAAGAGACGGCTTCTAACGCGCAGATCATGTTTTTGGTGCTACATACTTCCGGCTTGCAATTACTGCCGGTAACTATTATAGCACAACGATTTATATTGCACGCTAAAGACCCGGCAGATGTTTTGATCCCGTGCATCATTGCAACCTATGTGGCCACAATTGTAGGGATGATAGCGGTAGCCATTAAACAAAAAATAAACCTTTTCGACAGGGTTATCCTTACCTGGTTAGGCGGGATGACAGCTTTTATACTTGCCCTGGTTTGGTACTTTACCCAGTACTTGGATAAAGAACAGATCACCACGGTGTCTAAAGTGTCAAGCAACCTGCTCATTTATCTTATACCTACTATTTTTATTTTAGGAGCACTCTACAAGAAAGTAAATGTATTCGAAAGTTTTATCGATGGCGCTAAAGGTGGTTTTGAGGTATCGGTAAAAATAATACCATACCTGGTTGCCATGCTGGTTGCTATAAGCGTTTTCCGTAATAGCGGCGCTTTAGAATATCTGAACAGCGGTGTACGCTGGGCGGCTACTCAAGCCCATTTAGATACCCGTTTTGTTGATGCTATGCCGGTTGCTTACATGAAGCCATTAAGTGGCTCAGGCTCAAAAGCAATGATGATAAACGTAATGCAAACTTACGGCCCCGATAGCTTTGCCGGCAGGCTTGGTTCGGTATTTAACGGATCTGCCGATACCACATTCTACATAGTGGCCTTATACTTTGGTTCGGTAGGGATTAAAAGGTCGCGTTATGCTATTCCCGCGGGCTTACTGGCCGATTTTGCAGGCGTTATTGCAGCGATATTGATCTCTTATTTGTTCTTCGGTTAATTTAAGGCTGATACTCCCGCTATTTTAATTTGGAAATATTCAATTACCTGTAACAAGGGTTCATTTAATCCGTACAAGGCAATATGTAAACCATTGGTTTATTTATGCCGGAACGTTTAATTGAATTTTTGATTGATGGGTAAAACTTTTACTAAAGCTTTATTTATTTTACTGCTACCTCTGCTTGTAATAACGGCCACTACATCTGCCCAAACCATTACAGTGGGTGCTGTCGACCCAGGGCCTTACGGGCAGGGATCGAGTATAAGTGTGCCTTTTAACGTAACCGGCTCATGTATCAGTAATCCAGCAAATAAATTCAATCTTTATTTATCTAACGCAACCGGAAACTTTGGTGCGGGTGAAACACTTATTGGTTCTTACACCGGATTTTATGCCACATTTGTAAACGGCATTATCCCAGCTACGGTAGCTGGCGGCAATTACCGCGTGCAGGTAAGGTCTACCCTCCCGGGTATTAATAGTACGGCGTCAAATACCTTCAACATATCAGCTTTACCCGGTTTAAAAGCGGGTGCTTCGTCTAGCCAGATCAATGCCGCGGTAGATCCCGAAATATTTGGTTCATGCGTTGGTACAAACAATCGTAATTATACTTTTACCAACATATCTGATGGTGGAAATCCCGCGACGGCAACTTTTTTCAACGAGTTATCGCAAACGAGCGAAGGTACGTTACCATTAAACTGTGTATTTATGGCCAAGGCAGCCAATTATACGGTAACTGTAAAAGCAAGCAATGCAGGCGGCATCATAGGTACACGATCTTATCAACTTATAAATAACGTAGCAAACAACAGTTTTACCATAACGGGTAATGGCAGTGTGTGTTTGGGTGCCGGCAACACACTTGAATATAACGTTGATATTACAGGCGATAACGGGATACAAAACAATTATCCAGGCTTGCTTTACAACATTAAATGGGGCGATGGTGGCACCTCTATTTTTACGCTTTGCCAAATTGTTGCTGCAAATGGTAAAGTAAGCCATGCCTACACTACTTCCTCATGTGGTAACGTGGCTAATAATCAAAAGAACGTTTTCCAGATAGATATACAGCCCACAAGCCCTTTTTGTACGAACATTACCCAGCCTGTAACTACTTACGCTAAAGTTTTAGCACAACCTCAAAACAGGTTTGATGCGCCTGTAGCAGCGTGTTTGGGCAGCCCGGTAACTTTTGCCAATAACTCTATACCAGGCGACAATCCCAATAGTACTACTACCGATTGTAGAAATAACTCGGCAACCTACACCTGGCTTATCGATGGTGTAGTAGTTGCTACAGGAAGGGCACTAACTACACCTTTGGTACATACATTTACAACAAGTGGCAACCATAGTGTAACGCTTAGGTTTGAGAATAACAGTGGCCTGTGTGATGCTACCGACCTTACAAAACAGGTTTGTATACAAAAGGCACCCATACCCGATTTCACTATCCCTGCAACCTATTGCCTTACCTCGGGTCCGTTGGCACCTGTCAATACATCTGTTGTGGATGAGGTTTGTAATACAAATACCACTTACACCTGGAGCTTGGTTAGCGGCTCTGCAACGGGTGTTACTTTCGCGGCAAATGTTAAGACTCCCAATTTCAATTTCACCCAAACCGGTGTTTACAGGTTCAGGCTCAATGTAACTACCCAAAGCTGTGGTACGGTTACCGGGCCCGTAAAAGAAATTGTTGTTAACTCAACCCCTACCGTAACCCTGTCACCCGATGCTATCCAATGTGGTAAAGGTGTAACGCTTGACTTTAGCCCCACAGCCACTGCTACAAAAGCTACATTAACGGGCACAGCCGTAACTTTACCTAATACCTATAATTGGATTGTTACCGGTGCATCGGGTGGTACTGTTTCTTTTGCTAATAACACAACCGCAAACAGCCAGTATCCCAGGATAACTTTTAACGATTATGATGTTTATACCATAACGGCAACGCATACCAACAGTTGCGGCGGCCCGGTTAGCGCTTCGCAAAAATTAACATTTGTTGCCGCGCCAACGGTGTCGGCAGGTCCACCGCAAAATAACATTTGTGAGGGTACGCCAATAATTTTAACCGGCACCCCGGGAGTAGGCGGACTGATAACCGACGTAAGGTGGACAAGCACAACAGGCGGCACATTCACAACTCTAAATTCACCAAATGCAACGTACACGCCATCCGCAGCTGATATAAACGCAGGGCAGGTTTTGTTAACCTATACGGCAACTACATCGCTCCCTGCGCCATGTAATCAAATACCAAGCACTGTTTTAATTACTATTGTTAAAAAAGCTACGGTAACCAGTTCTAACACGCAATCGGTTTGCAGCGGCGAGCAGTTCACCTATGTTATTACTTCTGCTAATGCTGCCACAACGTTCACCTGGGCGACTGCTTTAACATCAGGTACGGCAAGTGGTTTTGGTGCAACCGGCAGCGGCGCTACCATAAACGATATTATTACCAATAATGGCAATATAGACGCGGTTGTAACTTATACAATTACCCCCACGCTTAACGGGTGTACGGGCACGCCATTCACTTTAAAATTAACCGTGCACCCGTTACCGGTGCTTACCGCCATACCTGTTGATGCAAGCATTTGCAGCAACCAACCGGCAAACATTACTTTAACATCAAATATAAACCCAACAAAATACACCTGGACGAGCGTTGCCAGTGCCGGAATTACCGGTAATACAAACAGTGGAACAGCGACTACAGTAGCCAGTATACAGGATATATTGGTAAATAGCGCTGCCACTCAAGGTATCGTATCTTACACTATAACCCCATATAACGGTACTTGCCCGGGCAGCCCAAAGCAGGCTATTGTAACCGTTAAACCCGCGCCAATACAATCTGTGGCCGGGCCAGATGAAGCTATTTGTATTTCAAACACCTATAAGTTAAACGGTAATGACCCTGCACCGGGCACTGGTAAATGGACGGTTACATCAGGGCAGGCTGGTATATCTTTTAGTAATGATGCCGATCCGAATGCCATTGTAAGCGGTTTGCAGCCGGGGCAGATCTATAAATTCCAGTGGACAATTACTGCCGCCCCTACCTGCCCATCAACCCAAAGTACGGTTACCATTACCAACAATGCCGAAGCTGTTGGCGGTACTACAACAGGCACTGCTACCGTTTGCGCCCCAACCAATAACGGTTCTGTAATATTATCAGGGTATATAGGTAACATTATCCGCTGGGAAAGTTCTGTCAACGGTGGTAGTACATGGTTGCCTATAACTAATATAACTGCAACATTAAGCTACAGCAACCTCACCCAAACAACGCAATACAGGGCTGTTATAAGTGGCGGTGCCTGCGGTAACGAGTTTTCTACAGTAACCACCATTACCGTTAACCAGCCAGCTATTATAGCGAATGCAGGCCCTGACAACCCGCAATGTAATGTGACCACTGTAAACCTACAGGGTAATAACCCAGGTGTTTTTGTTGGCGAGTGGACACAAATTGCCGGCCCTGCTGCCACGATAGTAACCCCCGCCGATCCGCTATCGCAGATAACGGGTTTAATACCGGGCAACAGCTACACCTTTAGATGGACAATTAAAGGTGTATTGCCCTGCGGCGATAGTTTTGACGATGTAGTTATTGTAGATAAGCCCGATGTAATTGCCAGCTTTGTACCAAGCCAAACACAGGCTTGCGGCCCAACAGAAATTACATTCAATAACACATCATCACCGGTATTACCTGGTACGGTTTACGAGTGGAACTTTGGCGATGGTTCGCCGGTTTCATCCATACCAAAGCATACTTTCCGGCCCGGTACCGATGGCAGGGATATTACCTACACAGTATCGTTAACGGTTGTTGGCAATTGTGTGGTAAGGCAACCTGTTATCGCTACTATTACCATAAGCCCCGCCAAGCCTGATGCCCGCATAAATCCAAGCGAAGTACGCTCATGCGGTGTATTAAACCTTACGGTTGATAACTTATCGCCGGGTACAAATGATACTTATACATTTTATTTGATAGACGAGAACAATAACCAGGTAACATCCCCCATCACTAAAACAAACAATGATAAGTCTCCGGCGGTGTTCCAGGCTATAAACCCTACGCATATTGCTACCTGGCATTTGTATATGGAAGCAAAAGATAAATGCGGGAATATTAACAGATCGCCTGAGTTCCAAATCCCGGTATCGCCATCAAACATCATTTCGAACATGCAAATAAAGGATAACCTTACTTATGTATGTTTAGGCACCCCCGTATTCTTCAGGAACTTATCTGCCGGGGGCGATGCGTTTAAATACATCATATATGATGAAAATAAAACTCCTATAACCAATTTCCCCGGGGGATTGGCCGAGCTTTCGTATACTTTCCCTAACGTGGGCTCTTACTATGTATCTATCACAGCCAGCAATAGTGGCTGTGGCGATGCGCCGCCATCCGAGTTAATACCTATACAAGTTTACCCTTTACCACGCCCACAGTTTACCTACACCATTGATGTGGATAATAAAGTAAAATTCACTAATACTACTCCTTCTGCAGGTAATACGCCGGCAACATCGTTAACCTATGTGTGGAACTTTGGCGACGGCACGGCTCCCGAAACCAGCTTTACCCCTAACGACCATACTTACGATTATACCAGATCGCCTTATACGGTATCACTTACGGCCCGTAACCCGGGTACATCATGCGAGGGTATCGTTACTAAAACCATCGAAATTAAGTTTACCGGCGAATTATTTTTGCCGAACGCTTTCCAGCCGGCATCTACCGTAACCGATCTGCGCACCTTTAAGGCAAAAGGGCAAAAGCTAAAGGAGTGGCGCATGCAAATATTTAATAACTGGGGCCAGCTAATTTGGCAAACTACTGCTTTAGGCAATAACGGCGAACCTACCGAGGGTTGGGATGGCACGTTTAAAGGCGCGCCTGTACAGCAGGGTGTTTACGTATGGCAGGCATCAGCCACATTTATTAATGGCACGGAGTGGAAAGGAATGTCTTACAAGGGGTCGTTGCCTAAGCGCAGCGGCTACATACATTTATTAAGATAATGATGGGAACGGCTAAATATTACATCTTACTTTTAACTATTGCAGTACTTGGCAGCTTTAGCGCTTCGGCGCAGGACCATATGTACTCGCAGTTTTTTAATTCGCCCATTTACCTTAACCCGGCCCTTAATGGCCAGTTTCAGGGCGATCTGCGGATGAACCTCATTTATCGCAACCAATACACATCCATACCCGGGGGCCTCTCCTATTTATCCGCCTCTATTGATTATAAAGTGCCTGAATTTGGTGGTGGTTTAGGTTTGATATTTACCCGTAGCAGCGAGGGTTCGGCTTATTTAAATAAGAATAATATAGCCGGCATTTACTCATACAGTGTGGGGTCCGAAGATTTTGTACTTTCATTTGGTTTGCAGGCGGGTATAACCAACCGCTCGGTTGATTTTAGCAAGCTTGTATTTGGCGACCAGATAGATCCCAGCCTTGGTTACGACCCCAGCCTGGTGACAGGAGCCGCCCGGCCCGACTTTAATAATAAATTTTATTTCGACTCGGGCGCGGGTATTAACTTAACGCTTAAAAACTTTAACATTGGTGGCGCCGCACAGCATATAAACCGCCCTGACGAGTCGTTTACAGGCACACCCTCAAAATTGCCCATACGCGGAACTTTGCATGCCAGCTTCAGGTATAACCTTACGCGCGATGATAATTTAGATGACGATGATAAATCATACATCATTCCATCAGTTGTGTTTTATAAACAAGCGCAGGCCCAATCTATCAGCGCCGGGATGCAATTTAAACGCCGCAGCATCAACGTAGGTGCATGGTACCGTAATGGTGGTGCAGGCGGGCCAAGCGCTTTTGTGGTGTCGTTAATATTCGATCTGTTCATCAATAAAGAAGGCGGCGAGAAGCTTCGATTTGGTGTAAGCCACGATGTACCCGCAGGCGGCTTAAACTACACCAACACCAGCGGCACAACCGAGGGTAATATTGGTTACGAAACTACCCTGCCATCCCGCTCGGGAGGTGAGCGTAAATTCTTTGGTGCCAGCCGTTGTTACGATTTTTATTGATTGATGCTTTTTCATACTTTTATAGACTCTAATTTTGTATGGCTAAGGATTACTTAAAGGATAAAGCAGTTAAGAAAAAATCTGCTAGTATGGCTGGTTGGCTCATTGTTGTGTTTGTACTAATATTTGCCGCTTTGCTTGCAAAATTCGCGCTATCGGGCAGTATCGAAAATTTTAGCGGCTTGCCGGATAGCGACCTTGCTTATAACGTAGCTAAGCAATATATACTCCCTACCACACTTTCAGGAAACGTTAAATTTTCAGACTCCGATTATAAATTCGCTAAGAAGTCTGATTCTGTTTACGTCATAAAATCATTTTATACCGAAAAACATAGCGACGGTGAAAGTTCACGAACCGACTTCAAGATAGAACTTAAATATAACGGCGGTGCCGGTGCAAAAATGACCAACTGGACCCTGGTGAATTTAGACCAGGATAATAATTAAAATCAGCATAAAAAATTATTGATATGGATGCCGAAAACGAAGTATTAGTTAGCGGGGTAGCACGTATTGCCCATACACAGTACCAAACCATTGTTACCAGTGGCAACCACACCGTAATTGTAGACGAACCTTTAGATATGGGCGGTGCCGATACAGGTATGTCGCCTTATAACTTATTACTGGCCAGCCTAGCCAGTTGCACAGCCATTACATTGCGGATGTACATAGATCGTAAAATGTGGGTTGTGGATGAGATAGCCGTTAATTTGGATATGTATAAAAATCCAAGCGGAATAATGATAGAAAGCAAGCTGACCTTTAAGGGCGAATTAAACCATGAGCAGCTTAAACGCTTAGTAACGATAGCTGATGCCTGCCCTATTCATAAAATATTGGTGGGCAATATTGTTATCAATACAAGTTTACAGCAGGCTTAGCGTAAACCTTTAACAAAAATATCAATTAGCAACAGGCGCTTACTGTGTATTTCGTCTAATTGTTCGCGCTGCGGAAAGTTTAGTTTCTTTTGTGGCAATGCGCCTCCAACCTTAATGCCATGTAAGGCATCTAAAAATAACTCAACCACCTCTATTGGGTTTTCTATTGGTGTTATGTTTCCTTTTTCAGTTTCGGACTGTATGGCGTTAGCTAATAACTTAATTTCAGCATTACGTATATGGCTTACTATTTCCCAGATACTGTCGGGCAGGTTCTGTTCATTCAGGCGGAAATAATCAAAAAAATTATAGTTGTTGATAATGAAATAGTGATGGGTATTTACCTGAAACAGAAAGGCACTGCGTAAATCGTCAAAATGCCCAAGTTTTTCTTCCAGTTGCTTAAGGTAATCAGATGCCAGCTTTCGCATTACGGCCATATACAGTTCACTCTTATCCGGAAAGTAATAGTATAGCAATGCTTTAGACATGGAAAGATCGCCTGCTATTTCATTCATGGTAGTTTTTGAATAGCCGTAATGAAGGAACCGCTGGTGCGATGCTTCTAAAATCTTTTCGCGTTTTATATCCTGCTGATCGTTAGCTGTGCTCATTTGTTTCAAAGTTGTCCCTGACTTTTTTAACAAAACTATCAATTTGCCAGCCAAAACTGCGCTATCATTTAAAAAGATGAAATTTCAATGAAATTGTTACAGTTGTTTTGCCAATGCGGTACCAGCGCTAATAACTATAATATCCTCAAAAGCACCTATTACCGCATCTGGTATTCCGGTGCGTTTACCAATGCCTAATCTTAAAAACATGCAGCCAAATGCCGATCCGATTGCGGCTGCCCCTCCTATTAATCCGCCTATAATGGGTTGTTTGTGGTTGGCTTTAAATACAGTTGCACCGCACAAAGCCCCCGAAACAAAACGGCCAATTAATCCACCTGACGCAGTACGCTTAGGTGCAAAAGGCATTTTGTCACCAATTAATTCGCCCGCCCCCAAAACCTTAAATACTTTTGATATTGCAATAGTTTGCATAAAAACAACCGGTGTATTTTTCAAAGTTTTTGAAGGATGCCTGCTGTAGGCATGACTAAGCACTACAGGTGCAGAAAAGGTACGCATACCTGCAAGCAATCCAAGAGCTGCTGCCTGGCCAAAGACCCGTGTTGGTTTAAGATCCATTTTTAATTTATATTTATGACGAACGTGCAATAACCATTCCTAAATAGCAGATTAGTTACTTATTATAGTTGCAGTAAAATATATAAATCAATAATTAAACAAAGTTGTTAATGCTATACAAAACCAACTAAATATGAAACTACACGAAGATAACACGCTTGGCGAATTGGGTGCCGCCATTGGCAAAGGCCTACTGGCCGGGATTGCTGCCACGGCTGCAATGACGCTTTCGCAGATGATTGAAATGAAGATAACCAAGCGCGAACCCAGCGACGCTACCCTTAAGGTTGCCGGTGATACCGCCGGAGTTAAGCCCGCTAATAAAGAAGACGAGCAAAAGCTATCGCAAGAACTGCACTGGAGCTATGGCACAGCCTGGGGTGTAGCACGTGGTTTAATTGGTTTAACCGGCCTGAAAGGCTTACCCGCTACACTGGTACATTTCGGCGCGGTATGGGGAACAGCTTTAGTTATGCTACCTAAGCACAACGCCGCTAAACCAATTAACCAGCAAAAGCCAAATGAAATAGCGATAGATGTACTGCACCACGGCATCTATGCTTTAACCGCCGGGCTTGTTTATGATGCGCTTGATGCCGGTAGCAGGCGGGAAAGAAAAGTGAAAAAGATAATGGCCACCTTAAAAGGACTAAAGGGCCGATTGAAATAAGGATTTACTAAAAAGAGCCGCACAGTTAAACTATGCGGCTCTTTTATTAAA
This sequence comes from Bacteroidota bacterium, assembly GCA_040389205.1. GTDB lineage: Bacteria > Bacteroidota > Bacteroidia > Sphingobacteriales > Sphingobacteriaceae > Mucilaginibacter. Next base: position 110,235 of record JAZKAL010000004.1, on the reverse strand, counting down.
TGGGTTTGTATTGTATTATGCTTCGGCTATCTCAAGTTTGGGTTTTTCAACGTCTTCTTTCTTTTTGCCAAAGAAATAGTTTTTCATGTTAACCCTAATGATGTACATACAAGGCACCAGGATCAAGGTAATAATGGTTGCAAAACCAAGTCCAAATATCATGGTCCATGCCAATGGGCCCCAGAATGCAACGTTATCGCCACCAAAGTGAATATGTGGTTTACCATGTGTAAACAAGCCAACAAAGTCGATATTAAAACCTACCGCCAGCGGTATCAAACCTAATATGGCCGCGGTTGCAGTTAATAATACAGGCGTCATACGGGTATGCCCTGCTTCAACAACCGCATCGTGCAGGTTGGCACCCTGCTCTATCAGCATATCAGTAAACTCTACCAGTAATATACCGTTACGTACCACTACACCAGCAAGGGCAATTATGCCTACACCTGTCATTACAATCGCCATGGTCATACCAAATATTGCAGTACCAAGTAGCACACCAATAATACTGAATAAGATCTCGCTGATGATGATGAACGTTTTACCTACCGAGTTAAACTGGATCATCAGGATGATCAATATCAAACCGAACGATGTTGCCATTGCACCACCAAGAAATGTTACTGCTTCCATCTGGTCTTCCTGGCCACCACCCTGGCGGATTATGATATCGTCGGATTTTTTGAAATTGTTTAGCGCTTTCAAAATATTGGCGTTTACATCATTCGCATTGTATGGTTTTATAACGCTCGAACCCAGGGTTAACACCCTGCGCTGTTGTTTACGCTTGATGTTGCTATAAGTATTGGTATACCTAACATCTGTAAAGGCCGATATTGGCACCTGGCGTATTGCACCACCCGTAGCTAAATCGCGATAGGTAATCTTCAAGTTTCTCAACTCATCAATATTACCACGTTGCTGCTCGTTAGCCCTCACCATTATTTTGTAATCGTCCTCTTTGGTATTGCGGTAATCGCCGGCTTTTTTACCAAGTATAGAGGTGAAAAGCGCATCGGTTATTTGCCCGCTATTTATACCCTCGCGGTTTGCGCGTTCGCGGTCAACATCAAATACAATTTCGGGTTTATCATTTTGCACATCGGCAACAAGGTTCTCAATACCGGCTATGTTTTGTTTTGCCAGGTATGCTTTTAACCGGTTACTTGTTTTCACTAACGAGTCTAGGTTATCACCTATGATCTCAATACTAATATCTTTTTGAACCGGCGGTCCGCTGTTTTCTTGTGCTACCGAGATCTTAGCGCCCGGCACACCCTGCACCGAACTACGGATCCTTTTTAATATCTCTTTAGTATCCTTACCATCGCGTTTACCAAACTCAACAAAAGCTACAGTTATTTTACCTTTGTTTTGGTAATCGCCCTGGTCTTCATCAGTTGGGTCGGTTACACCTTTAGTAACGTTTGAGATAATGGAAGATACCACGTCTTTATCGTTCTCTACCACTTTGGCAACACGTTTCTCCAGTTGTTTGGTTACTTCGTTTGTGGTAGCCTGGTCGGTACCAATAGGCATAGTAATGTACACATATGCAAAGTTTGGGTCACCGGCCGGGAAAAACTCTGGCGTTTTACCTATAGTTGCTGTAAGCACAATTGATATTACAAATAACACAAATGTGCCTACCAGCATGGTAATTGGCCTTTGTACGGCCTTCTCTAACCATTTGGCATACCAGTTTTGAAAGCGCGGCCAAACATTTGTCTGGAACTTATCAATCACCCTTAACAAGAAGAAGTGGTTTAACAGGTACAGCACAATAATAAGGGCCATAAAATTACCAATGCCAAAATTTATAAGGTAGCCAACTACCGTAGCAATTGCCAGGTAAATTAAAGCACGTTTGGTAGACTTATCAAATTTAGGGTTGTCGTGTTCGCCTTTAACGTGTGGTTTCATAAAATCAACCGCGAAAACCGGGTTCATGATATATGCCACTACTAACGACGCCAACAATGTTATAATAAGCGTAATAGGCAGGAAGAACATAAAGTGCCCTATTAAGCTGTTCCAAAATGCCAGCGGCACAAATGGTGCAAGGGTAGTCATAGTACCAGAGAATACAGGCATGAACACTTCGCCCGCTGCTGTTTTAGCTGCTTCTTTGATCGGCACTTTTCCGTTAGCAAAAATACGGTGTGTGTTTTCTATTACCACAATGGCATCATCAACCACAATGCCTAATGCCAGCAAGAACGAGAACAATACGATCATGTTAAGAGTAAATCCAATGGCCGGCATGATCAGGAATGCGATAAAGCACGATAGCGGTACAGATAGCGCCACAAATATGGCGTTGGTAGTACCCATAAAAAACATTAGGATAACGGTTACCAGTATAAAACCAATAACGATAGTATTGATCAGATCATTAAGAGTGGTACGGGTTTTATCTGACTGATCGCCGGTCACCGTAATATTTAAACCTTTAGGAAAAACCGTTTTTTGTTTAACCTTTATCAGTTCGTTTATCTTGTCTGATGCCTCAATAAGGTTTTCACCGGCACGTTTACTAACGTTAAGCGTAATTACGTTTTTAAATACGCCGCTATTAGGCGTTTTTAAACGCGCATAACTTTCCTGCTCTAAAAACGCATCTTTAACTTCTGCTATATCTTTTAAATAAACCGCCTGGCCTTTAGGGTTACGTATAACCATTTTATCAACTTCGTCGGCATTTTTAAAATCCTGCTTAATGTCAATGCTGCGGCGCACACCATCGGTTTTAATAGTACCTGCAGATGACAGGATGTTTTCCCTGCCAATGGCATTTACAATATCGTCATAACTAATTTGTGCTGCCGTCATTTTATTCATATCAACATTGATCTGAATTTCGGGCGTTAGCGCGCCAACCTCATCAACTTTAGAGATCTCTTTGTAACCTTCTATCTCATCTTTTAACAGGTCGGCATATTCCTTCAGTTTCTTAAGGTCATAATCGCCCGAGATATTGATGTAAAGGATAGGAAGATCGGCAACGTTAATATCAGATATTACCGATTCTTTAAGGTTGACATCGCCCTGCGGCAAGTCTTGTTTAGCCTTATCAACGGCGTCTTTAACATCTATCTTAGCATCTTTAATTTTGATATTCGCCTGGAACTCCGCTGTAATAATTGATACGTTTTGTACCGAGTTGGAAGTAACCTTTTTTAATCCTTTTAAAGATTTTAACTGTTTCTCCAGTTGCCTGGTCACCAGGTTCTCCACGTTTTGGGCAGATTGGCCACCCCAGGCAGTTGTTATAAATACCTTTGATTGTGCAATATCCGGAAAATTCTCCTTGGGTAAATTATTATAACTAATAAGCCCCAATACCGTTATCAAAAATATGAGTACGTATATGGCGGTTTTATTATCGATGGCCCAACTTGAGGGGCCAAATTCTTTTTTAAGATCTTTCATATCTGTAATAGATCAGGGATGTTAATTAATTAGCAGTTTGTAAAACCTTTACTTTGTCGCCATCTTCAATATCGGCAGCACCTTCGGTAACTAACTGCTCACCGGCCTTTAAGCCCGATAATATTTCTGACTGGCCACCGTAGGTTACGCCTACTTTAACAGTTTTGCGTTTTGCAATGCCATTCTCGTTTACATAAACATAATCGCCATTCTCTGAGCGTTGTACCGCTTTTACAGGGATAGCAATTGTATTAGTTTTAGAGTAATCGGCTATTTTAATAATAGCTGTCATATTTGGGCGAAGCGTTTTGCGTGTAGGCAATTTAACCTCTACCGCAAAACTCCGTGAAGTTGGGTCGATAGCTTTAGCGGCAAACGTCACCTTGGTTTTTAACGAGTCGTTGGCATCGGGTACTAAAATCAAAACTTCATTACCTGTACCCACACTACCTGCATAGCTTTCAGGTACATCGGCCTTAACTTTTAACATATCGGCATTAACAATGCGGATGCCGGTTGTGCCCGGTTGTGCAACCTGGCCCAGTTTAAGGTCCATTTGATCTATTGAGCCATTTATTGGGGATACAATACGGTACAAGTTTGCCTGCTGGCGTAAACCTGCCAAAGCTTTTCTGCTTGCCTGTAAATTAGTTTGCGCCTGTAAAAACTGCACTTCGGTACCAATTTTTTGATCCCAAAGATTTTTCTGGCGGTTATATAATTGCTGGTTCAGATCTACCTGTGCTTGAGATTGTGCAATATTTTGCTGCAATACGCTATTATCTAACTGTACCAAAACCTGCCCGCGAGATACATGCTGTCCAGCCTTTACATAAATAGCCGTAATAGTACCAGGCGATTGCGGGTAAGCGGTAACGTTATCCTGCGCGTCAATCTTACCTTGTATTTGTACATAGTTGGTAAATGAACCGCTTTTTACTTCGGCAACGCTTACTTCTACAGCTTTTGTAGAATCGCCGGTACCAACTTCGCTTTGCAGTTTGGTTATTTTAGCGTTAATATCCTGCTGTTGTTTTTGAAGATCGGCCAGTTCGGCTTTCTTATCTTTTGGTTTGCTTGAGCACGCTGCCAGTAACAACAATGCCGGTATGTATATTAATTTTTTCATTTGAGTGATTGTATATGATTAGTTTAAGTGATTGTTATTGTATGCGTCCGTATGCTTTGTCGAGGTCTACTTTACTTACTAATGAATCGTAAAGGCTTTGGATATATTTGTTGTTAGCATCCTCAAGTGCGGTTTGTGCCTGTGTAACCTCTATACTTGAACCTACACCCTGCTGATATTTGATCTTGGATACTCTTAACACTTCTTCGGCCAGGTTTCGGCTTTCCTTTTGATTATTTAGCGATTGTAAACCATTGATGTAATTGATGCGTGCCTGGCTGGCTTGTAACCCCAAAGCATTTTTAAGGCTCAAAAGATTATTTTGTGATTTTAAAACCTCAATCTCAGTCTGCTTAACCTGATAGCGACGTTGAAAACCATTAAAAATTGGCACAGTTAAATTAAGGCCAACATAAGTTGCCGGGTAGCTGGTATTGAATAATGTGTTAAAGCTATTGCTTTGGTAAGCTATAGAAGAATTTAGCGTTGCTGACAAGGTTGGCAAATAAGCTGCTTTTTTACGTTTTAAATCAAGCTTATTTAAAGCAACGGCTGTTTCTGTCAAGCTGTATTCGATACGCTTTTTGTAGAATGTGGTATCATTAGCTATATCAGCAACATCGTTGTTGGCTTGCAACATTACGTCGGTAAGTTTATCAGTAAGTTGCAAATCATTTTCAATTGGCATCCCCATTTGAAACTTTAATATCTGATAGTTAAGTACCAATAACCTGATAGTGTTTTCGCGTGTGGTTACTAGATTGTTGTATTGTACTTTAATACGGTCAACGTCAATCTTTTCCACAAAACCTTGCTTATTTTGGGCCGTAGTTTGATCAACCTGTAATTTAAGTTGTGCCAAATTAGCGTCTAACAAACGTATTTGCTCATTACTAACCAAAACCTGGTAATAAGCTTTAGTTACGCTAACACCCGTTTCAATTTTAGTGCGGGTTAACGAACGTTGAGAGAGTTCTTTATAAGTCTTAGAAGCCTTTAAACCAACAAGGTATGAACCGTCAAATAAGATCTGATTTAATGTTACGCCAAGGTTTGAGTTGTACTTCTGCGTAAAGCTTGCAGGTTGTGGCGCGCCGGGAGTAGGCTGCGTGATAGGGTTTCCTGCCCCATCCTTAATGTTCTTATCAATTAATACCTGATATATTGACGGCGTGATAAAGTCAGGAAATAAGATGGTAGGGATCTTTAAATAATCCTGAAAAGAGGCACTACCGTTAATTTGCGGTAAACCGATACCAAAAGTCTCTTTTACCTTATATTCAGCGCTCTTAACATCAAGGCCGGCGTTGATTACCGAATCTTTATGACTAAGCGCATAATCAACGGCTTGCTGTACCGAGAATGAGTAAATCTGCGGCACAGGCTGCGTTTGCGAGAACCCCCGCGAAGCCGCTGTAAGTAATAATAGTAGGGTGAGTATTCGTTTCATTTTTGAGTGATGAATGTATATATGATAGATTTATTGTTTGTTTAATTAGTATGAGGCAAAGCAAGTGTTTTAAATGACAGCGGTATGTCAGCAGTTCATCCAGTACTTAATTTATTTTTTCCAGATGTTCCAATTTATATTTATCCAGCAATTCGTGTCCCTTTAATGTACAAACCCCGTAGTTAAAGTGCTCCAATAACTGGTACTGCACCTTCCAGGGGCTAAATTGCGAAATAGGGAATATCAACGGGTTAAAACCCATCTCTACCTGGTTAACCCGCATATTAGCCAAAATCTTCACATCTAAATCATCACGAATAAAACCCTGGCTTATACCTTTTATTAGCAATTCTTCCAAAGTTTTAACCAATACGTCGGCCTTAAACTGCTGAAACATCCCCCATGCTTCCGGGTGATACTTTTGCATATCATGAATTACAATCGGGTTTATCTTGCCAAAGATCTCTTCCGAGCATTTCATCATGTTGATCATCTCCTCAATTACGTTCGACGACATGTTGATGATATCGGTTATCTGGCACTCATCTTCTTTCAACTTCTTTTCTACCAGGGCAATCACCAGGTCATTCTTATCATTAAAAAAATGGTAAATTGTTTTTTTTGACATTCCAAGGTGACGGGCTATATCGTCCATTGTAACGCTTTTTATGCCGGCCGTTAAAAATAGCTCTTCAGCGCCTGAAATTATTCTATCTGTTTGACTGTTTGACATTATTGGTCAAAACTAGGGAAACATTTTTAGATTTCAAAGTTTCCATTGTAAATTACTTCGGGCTGACAATCACTCATTTTGCACAATTGTATATCTTTGCGAAAAAACATCTTCAATGGAATTGAATTCCCTATCTGCCATTTCCCCCATCGACGGTCGTTACCGTAATACAACAGCACCATTAGCTGCATATTTTTCTGAATTCGCCCTTATTAAGTACAGGGTGTTTGTAGAGATAGAATATTTTATCGCACTTTGTGAGCACCCTCTGCCCCAACTACTTAACTTTGATAAAAGTTATACCGAAAAGTTACGCGACATCTACAGGAATTTTACCGAAGCTGATGCTGCAAGCATAAAAGAGATTGAAAAAACCACAAACCATGATGTTAAGGCTGTTGAGTATTTTATCAAAAAACAGTTTGATGCTTTAGGCGGACTAGAAGATTATAAAGAGTTCATCCACTTTGGTTTAACAAGCCAGGATATTAATAACACTGCAATACCTTATACTTTTAAGCTGGCTTTAACCGAGGTTTACCATCCGGAGATAACCAACCTTGTAGACCAGTTAAAAAGCTTTGCTACTGAATGGGACGCTATCCCGATGCTGGCACATACGCACGGGCAGCCTGCATCCCCCACACGCTTGGGTAAAGAGATAAGCGTATTTGTAGAACGCCTGGAATACCAGTTAGAGCTGTTAAAAGCCGTACCATACTCGGCTAAATTTGGCGGTGCTACAGGTAATTTTAATGCACATCATGTAGCGTATCCGCAAATTAACTGGAAAGCATTTGGTAACCACTTTGTGAACGACATATTGGGCTTGCACCGTTCGCAATACACCACCCAGATAGAACATTACGATAATTTTGCCGCGCAGTGTGATGCTTTGAAACGCATTAACAATATCCTGATAGACCTTGATCGTGATATGTGGACCTACATATCCATGAACTTTTTTAAGCAGAAAATTAAAGCCGGCGAGATCGGTTCATCCGCAATGCCACACAAGGTGAACCCTATCGATTTTGAAAATAGCGAGGGTAACCTGGGTATTGCCAATGCTTTGTTTGAGCACCTGGCCGCTAAATTGCCTATTTCCCGCCTACAACGCGACCTTACCGACTCCACCGTACTGCGCAATATTGGCGTGCCCGTAGCGCATACATTGATCGCTATTAAATCAACTGTTAAAGGTTTGAATAAGTTGTTGCTTAATGAGGCAGCCATAAACGCCAGCCTTGAAGCAAATTGGGCGGTAGTTGCCGAGGCTATCCAAACCATCCTTCGCCGCGAGGCATACCCAAACCCTTACGAAGCATTAAAGGAGCTTACACGTACCAATACCCAGGTTAATGCCCAAACCATTGCCGATTTTGTTGATGGATTACAGGTAAGCGAGAGCGTTAAAAACGAGATAAAGGGAATTACGCCACAGAATTACACGGGAATTTAAGCTAAAACCCCGAAAGCGAAAAGCAGAAGCTTTTTGCTTTGGAATTTACGCTTTCGGCTTAAACAACGTCATCAACAGGTCAAATCGAATTTGTAAGGATGCTTTAACCAAAAACCTGATTACATTTGTTAACGATAATAAAATTTTGACATCCATGAATATCAGCGTATATACCGAAGCCACTCCTAACCCGGCAACAATGAAGTTTATTGTAAACAAGTTGCTTATAAACGGAAGTGTGGATTATGCCACAAGAGAAAGTGCCGAGAAATCGCCTTTTGCGAAGGAATTGTACAAGTTCAGCTTTGTTAACGGTGTGTTCTTCGCCAGTAACTTTGTAACGGTTACCAAAACCGAAGGCAGCGACTGGGATGACATCCAGCCCATATTGAAAGAGTTTGTAAAAGGTGCTGTAGAATCTGAACTTAAGGTTCAGGAAGTTGAACAGGAAACAGACGTGGCTTTTGAAGGTACCGAAACCGAAATAAAGATCCAGCAGATCCTGAACGATTACGTTCGTCCGGCTGTTGAGCAGGATGGCGGCGCTATCAGCTACCGCTCGTTTGATGCAGGTGTAGTTACCGTTGAGCTTCGCGGCTCGTGCAGTGGTTGCCCGTCATCAACCGTAACGCTAAAATCAGGTATCGAGAACCTGCTTAAACGTATGGTTCCGGAAGTTACCGAAGTAGTTTCTGAAGCATTATAAATTTGATTGATTACACCCATTTTGGTGTGATTACTGATTAGATATTGAACCGGACCAAAGCAATTTGGTCCGGTTTTTTTGTTTAAAAACAAGGTGTCCCACTATTTATGACACTATGCGGGACAAAAACATAACGCATTATAAATCAATTTATTACAGAATACCGATTTAAGATTTTACTTAAAGCAACACTTATTAAATTAACATCAATTAGCTCATAATAAATTGTTTATATATTTTACAAGGGGTGTCCCACTCGTTAAAAAACGGGACAGAATGGGACACCCTATTTTTGATTTTTAAATTACGAGTTGGAATTTACCAACCCATTTAAGTCTTACCTTCCTGAGTAACATTTACAGGTGTTACTAATACTGTTTTAGATTTACACTTTGTTGTCGCAGCAAGGTCTCACAACGTGGACCCAGCGATGCCTTGTATGTATTAGATAAATCAGACTAAGCCTCTTTAAAATGCATCGGGTGGCGGTTCCGCGAAAAACTTCTTGTTAAAATTCACCAGGTAAAGCTCGTTGGTGGCGCGGGTGCAGGCGGTGTAAAACCAGCGTAAAAAATCGGTATTTACCATTTCATCGGTCAGGTATCCCTGATCAACAAAAACAGCTTCCCACTGGCCGCCCTGTGCTTTGTGGCAGGTAATGGCATAGGCAAATTTAACCTGCAGGGCGTTGTAATATGGGTTTAGCTTAAGCTCGTTATGTTTGGCGCGCTTGTTTGGAATGTGTTCGTAATCCTTCATCGCCTCTAAGTAAAAACGCTTTTGATCTATTGCTTGCAGCGCGGGCGCTTCGGAGTATAAGGTATCAAGCAGTATCTTACAATCAAGCACCGGGTCTTCGGCGTAATCAATAAACTCCAGTTGCACGTCGGCAAACCTAAAGCCGTACATTTCTTCTATACGGCGCACTTTTTTCACCCGGGCAATATCGCCGTTGGCAATAAAGCCGGTACTGCCTTCCTCCTGCCCTTCCAGCCAAAAATAATTATTCTTAACCACCATCAGCTGGTCGCCGCCGGTTAATTCTTCCTCTCGCATCAGGATGCGCTCGCGTATCTGCCGGTTATACAGATTAGCATTCTTATTACTGCGGCAAATTATAAGCGTGCTATCGTACCCATACTTGCTATAAGCATAGTTAAGGCCCTCTTCAAGCATATCGCTGCCCATGCGGTAAACATCTTTATAACCCTTGGTCACAATTTGAGGCATCACCTCTTTACCCTCGCGAATGATCTCCCTCACCTTGGTAACATTATATAAAATGCCCGACTCCTTTTGCTGCCTCAGAACGTCTGTAAGTTCGTAAGTATGTACGGTAAGGCCATAATCGGCCTTTATCAGTTTGGCATCCAGCGCGGGGCTGTCGTCGGCACCAACCGGGGGTAACTGGGCGGTATCGCCTACCAGCATCAGTTTGCAATTTTTATCGTTATACACGTAGGTAACCAAATCGTGCAGCAGGGTTTCGCGGTTATTACCCGTCAACTCATCAGATATCATCGACGCCTCATCAATAATAAAAAGCGTATTGGTGCTCATATTATCGGCTATCATAAAAGATTCATCAACATTTAATGCCGATTTTTTACGATAGATGCGCTTATGAATGGTAAAAGCCTTGCGCCCGCTGTAATTGGTAATTACCTTGGCGGCGCGGCCTGTTGGCGCCAGCAGCACCGCTTTTAAATTATAATTGGGCAAGGCTTTTACCAGCGCGCCAAGCACGGTGGTTTTACCTGTACCGGCGTAACCTTTCAATATAAAGCAATCATCCTGCTCCTCGCTGCTCAGAAATTTATCCAGTTTGGCAAAAAGCTCCAGTTGCTGTGAAGTAGGTTCATGCGGGAAACCCCTGCGGATATGATCAATTGTTGGCACACACAAAAATGGAGATAAGTATGTTAATAATACAATCCGGAAAAAATATTACTTATCGCTGTTACCAGTTTCAATTAGTCTACGGGATATCTACTCACCCCGACTACGCTACGCTGGTCGACCCTCTCTACTGCGTAAAGAGGGTGAGAAAATAAAATCCCTCTTTCTGCGCAGCGAAGAGAGGGTGGTCGAGCGAAGCAACGACCGGATGAGTAAACACGATATACCCGTATTGCTTAAATAATAATACAATGCCGAAAAAATATCACTTATCGCTGTTGCCAGTTTCAATTAGCCTACAGGTTATTTACTCACCCCGACTACGCTACGCTGGTCGACCCTCTCTACTGCGTAAAGAGGGTGAGAAAATAAAATCCCTCTTTCCGCGCAGCGAAGAGAGGATGGTCGAGCGAAGCAACGACCGGGTGAGTAAACACGATATATCCGTATTACTTAAATAATAATACAATGCCGAAAAAATATTACTTTTGTTAACCTGCATGAGCGACTACAGACATTACTACACCAGCGACGATTTAAGCCTTAAACAGGCCCATAGCTACACCCTGTTGTTACAGGTTGATGTAAATAGCTTTAGCTACGCTGTTATTAACGGCAAACAGCTGCTGTCATGGGGCGAAAACTATTCGCTTGATGAACTGCGCGACCCGCAGCAGCTGCGCGATATTTTAACCGCCAACTACAACCTGGTGGTCACCGGCCTGCATGCTACAGGTTTTACCTTGTTGCCCGATGGACTTTTTGAGAAAGGCCGCCTTGCCGATATTGCCCGCCTGCTTGATGTTACCGATAGCGAGAAGGTTAAATATGAAAGCTTCGACAGTAAAAACGTAATTATATACAAGGTTGATGAAACTTTAACCTACGCTATAAAAGACCTCGACAACCAAAACGTTATACATTACGATGCCGGGTTTATAAAAGCCGTTGCAACCAATTACCCCTTAAGTACCGATATATATCTGAATATTGGTAACGATACCGTTTCGTTTGTAAATTTCATCAACGGCAGCCTGCGTTTTTACAATACCTTTAAGTTTAAAAGCCACGAGGAACTGGCCTATTTTAGCGCGCTGGTGGCTACCGAATTAAACTTACAGCCTGATAAAACCAAATTGATATTAAGTGGCGACATTAACGATACCGACCGTTACTTTTTATACCTTAAAAACTTTTTTGGCGAAGTTAAACTGAACGACATTGTAGTTTTAGATCTGCCGGATGGTATCCAGTCACAAAAAATTTTAGCCCTCGCCGCTTTATCCCTATGCGCATCATTGGTGGAAGATTAAAGGGGCTTAGGCTTAACCCGCCTAAAAACCTGCCCGTACGCCCAACTACCGACCTGGCAAAAGAGGCGCTGTTTAACATTCTGCAAAACCAGATCGAATTTGAGGGTATTAAAGTGCTCGACCTGTTTAGCGGCACCGGCAACATTGCCATGGAATTTGCATCGCGCGGAGCGGAAAAAGTTACCGGGGTTGACCGCGCCATACAATGCTTGCATTATTTGAAAGATGCGTCGCGCCAGCATGGGCTTACCGAAATTGAAGTTTTTAAAGCCGATGTTTTTAAATACCTGGCTATGGAAACTGAGCAATACGACCTTGTTTTTGCCGACCCGCCTTACGACCTGAACAAAATACCCGAGATACCAAAAATTGTGTTCGAGAAAAACCTGCTTGTAGCGGGCGGTATGCTGATAGTAGAGCATCAAAGCATGCAAAACTTAAGTAACCATCCTGCCTTTGTAGAGCAGCGTAAATACGGGCATTCGTCGTTCTCGTTTTTTAAAGCTTAACCTAACATAGCGCCGATGAATAATAGAATCAGAAACCTCGAGGTTTCCATCCTGTCCAACAACTGGTACATTCTAAAAAAAGCCACTTTTGAGTATTTAGGAAATGATGGCACGTGGGAAAGTTTCTCGCGCGAGGTTTACGACCGCGGTAACGGCGCTACCATACTGTTATATAATAAAGCTAACCAAACTGTGATATTAACCAGCCAGTTTAGGATGCCTACGTACTTGAATGGCAACACCGATGGTTACATGATTGAGGCTTGTGCGGGATTACTTGACCTTGACAACCCCGAAGATTGCATCAAACGCGAAACGGAGGAAGAAACGGGCTATAAGATAACATCGGTACAAAAGGCATTTGAGGCATACATGTCGCCCGGCTCGGTTACCGAGATACTATATTTTTTCACCGCCGAGTACACCAAAGACATGAAGGTAAGCGATGGCGGCGGCCTTGCCGAAGAAACAGAGAATATTGAAGTGATGGAGCTGCCCTTTGCCAAGGCACTGGAAATGGTGAAAACCGGCGAAATAAAAGACGCCAAAACCATTATGCTACTGCAATACGCGCAGATAAATGGGTTGGTATAACCCTCAAATATCCCCTTGTCTTTTCGAGGGAAGCGCAGCGACGAGAACCGACTATCGCGAGCTCATCGAGGGGAATTCTTGTTAGATAATCAAAGCTAACTTTGTAGGTCTAACAAGATTTCTCCTCGCCCCACCGTACCTTCCATCCCGCTCGTTCGAAATGACAGAGCTATTTGGCTTTTATAATGGAATTATTATTCTAATTTTGAATAAGCAATAGCTTTATCAGTTATATGAAAATAGCCCTTTTCCCCGGCTCGTTTGACCCGGTTACCAAAGCCCACGTTGATATTGTAAAACGCAGCGTAAGCCTGTTCGATAAGGTTTATATAGGCATTGGTGTAAACAGCAGCAAGCAGGGGCTGCTTAGCGTTGGCAAACGCGAGGACATGCTTAGGGCGGTTTTCGCGCATGATGAGCGCATCCACATTGTAGCTTACGAAGGCTTAACGGTAGATTTTTGTAAAAGCATAGGTGCCGATTACATGATCCGCGGTATCCGTACCGTGTCGGATTTTGAATACGAGAAAGCCATAGCCCAGATGAACCACGCGCTGGAGCCCGAAATTGAAAGCATATTTATTGTGAGCAAACCGGGATACTCGTCCATTAGCTCGAGCATCGTGCGCGAGATCATCCGCTACAACGGCGATGTTGCCCAGTTTATTCCGAAAGAAGCCCTACCGTATTTGTAATCAGTTCCTCTTTCTCTAATACATCAATTATAGATGGGAAAGTATTATTTACAATGGTTGGTACATCCTCTTTCTTAAACCAGCGCACATCGGTAATACCTTCTTCTAACTGGGGCACCAATTTTGCTTTGCCTTTATAGGCCATTTTAAACCAATGGGTTTTCTTTAAAACAACTTCACCTTTATAGATATAGGTATGGTAAGTTTTGCAGATCTTCTCTTCCAGCTTACTTACCTTAATACCACACTCCTCTTCTACTTCGCGCACGGCGGCAATTTTGGTTTTCTCTTTCTTCTCTATCTTACCTTTTGGCAGGTCCCACTTATTGTTACGGTAAATAAACAGGTGTTCGCCATGCTGGTTGGTAACCAGGCCGCCGGCAGCTTCAATTAAGTGGTTTTCTCTGATGATCTTTTTAAGGAATGCTTTTGCATCATCGCAAAGCACATAAAATAATTTACAGGGTTGTTTATCTACCCAGTGGTAAACAATTTTCAGATCAAAATGCTCAGCATCAATCCGTTGATAATGAGATGAAACTTTGGGTGATTTCACGGTTAGTAAAATCACTTTTTCGTTAATATAAATTCTGTATTTTTGAGCCATGTATACGAATAGTGAGACCGAACAGCAGGTCGCGGAATTTCTTCTGCAAATTAAAGCAATAAAATTACAACCTAATAATCCTTTTACATGGGCTTCGGGCTGGAAATCACCCATCTATTGCGATAACCGTGTAACACTGTCACACCCTACCATCCGTACATACATTCGCCAAAAGCTAACATCGGCCATCCAGGAAGAATTTGGCTCGGTTGGTTGCATAGCAGGTGTTGCTACGGCGGGCATCCCGCAGGGCGCCCTTGTAGCGCAGGAAATGGGCCTTCCATTTATTTATGTACGCGCCAAGGCAAAAGAACACGGTACAGGCAGCCTCATAGAGGGAGAAATTTCTCCGGGCCAGCGTGTGGTAGTTATAGAAGACCTAATATCTACCGGCAAAAGCAGCTTACAAGCGGTACACGCTTTGCGCGATGCCGGTTATACCGTTGCAGGCCTTGCCGCTATCTTTAGCTACGGCTTTGATGTAGCTACCGATAACTTTAAAGAGGCTAAATGCCCGTTCATTACTTTATCTAACTACAATGCGCTTTTAAAATACGCCGAAGAGCACAGTTATATTTCTGCTGCCGATACCGCTGTATTGAGAGAATGGCGCGCGCAACCATCAACTTGGGGACAATAATATTTACTATGAGTGTTTTTGAAAGTAAGGCTACGGTAAACAAACCGGTAGCAGAAGTATATGCTTTTTTGGCTGATATGAACAACCATCACAGCTTAATGCCCGCTAACATAGAGGATTGGGAATCAACTGCCGATGTAGCCAGCTTTAACATTCAAAACATTACAAAGCTTTCTATAAAAATTGAGGAGCGTGTGGCTAATAGCCTGGTGAGGATTATCCCGGCAGAAAAACCGCCGTTTGATATGGAACTAAAATGGGAACTGAGCGAGTTAAACGGGGCTACCCTTGCCGCCTTTACCATTACTGCCGACCTGAATATGATGATGAAAATGTTTGCATCAGGGCCGTTGCAAAAACTTGTTGACGAGGAAACAACTAACCTAGCAAAGCTGCTAAGTTAGTTGAACCTCATTTTCCGGCGGGTTAAGATCTTTTTACCTTTAAGTGCTGCACCACTACCAATGCATTCACGATAAAAAGACTTGTTACTACAATAGTCATAAAAATTAAATTAGGGGGGGTTAATTACTTTTACGGGTACTATTAATCAATTGTTATTCCAAAAACCTAATCTATGCATTTTAAACGCAGATTAGCAACATATTTTAATAAAAAATTTACACTCAGTTAATTGTGTAGAACGTACTCCACACCCACTTGCTCATAGCGGGTATTTAATATCATTGCGCAATAATCTAGTTAATTTTATTAACTTATTAGATAAATCAACTATCTATCCTTACCGGGCGAAAATATAAGCGCGCTAACTACTGCGCCTAAGAGGCTTTAAAATGCGTATATATACGCATCATTTTTCAGCGTATGTACGCTACATACATAAAATGTGATACGCTTATCTTAGCGTAAATATAAAATGCTAAAGGGTGTTTTGTATTTTACATTAAATAGCTGCATAATAACCCCTAAAAAATCACTCATGAAACACACTAAACTTTTACTATTAAGTGCAACTATGTTTTGCGCTACCGTTTTATTTGTACAATGCCAACCATCATCAGGCAAAATAATTTTCGACGAGCAAAAAGCAAAAGTACATTACATTACACTAAACCAGGCCCAACAGTTTACCGCTAATTTCAGGAAAGGTAGAGTTGAAATGATGCGTCAACTAAAAGACACCAATAGTTTTAACACCCCCCCTGGCCGAAAAATTTAACAGAGACGCGATAGCAGCCCTGTTAAACCAAAAAGGAACTACAGATATCCGCATTTATTTAGGGCAGGATGATAAGGGGCAAATAAGGCTTGTACTGGTGGGTGTTGATGATAAGGGCAACGATATTACCGGCAGCGGCAGAAAAATGATGCAACTTACCGGCGACGACAACACCCAAACGGGTATAGTTATTGAAGCCGGGCAACGGTGCCCAACACTTTGCGCCATAAACAGTAGCTTAGTAAAGCCCGATTAAAGTTTTGGATGGAAAATATAACCAATTTTATTTCGAGCCAATCGGTATTGATACCTATTATAATAGGCATATTACGCTATAAAGGATTATGCAATTTGTATAATCCTTTTTATTTTTTGTTGCTGATGGGGTTATTGGCCGAGATAGTAAGTTTTATTTTAATTAACACACTTCACCTTAGTAACGCACCCGTTATAAAAGTTTACAGCCTTGTAGAGTGCTTTGTTATTTTATACCAGTTGTATTTGTGGAAACAGACAATTAGGTATAAATACCTGTGCCTGTATTTAGCCGGCACATGCACCGTTTTTTGGTTAACAGAGGTGGTGATATTTTCAAATATTAATACGTTTAGCCCCTACTTTAGGGTATTTTACGCATTTATTATTGTTTTGCTTGGCATTAATCAAATCAATGCCATGATGTTTTATTATAACGATACCTTATTAAAAAACCCGAAATTTGTGATAAGCCTCGGTTTTATCATCTTCTTTTTATACCAAATTATTTATGAGGCTTCCTTTTTTATCGGGTACGATAAATCTTTCGTGGCTAATAAAATAATTATTGGTTTCGGATATATCAACTTGTTTACTAACTTGATATATGCGGTTGCCATGTTTTTAATAACCCAAAACACTAACGATGGCGACAAAATTTTCTTAAACAAGGGTGTATATAAATAAGCGGTGAAAACCTGTAATATATATGACTGATAAATTGTTTTATACCGTAATAATTACATCGCTGTTGATAGCCATTGTAATTATATTTTTTGTGGTATCAATTGTACGTTATAACAAGCGGTATATTCAATTACAAAAAGAAAGGATACAAGCGCAAATAATGATGCAGGAACAGGAGCGCAAACGTATAGCTAATGACCTGCACGATAGTTTGGGCCCTATGTTATCAACCGTTAAATTGTACATGCACAGCATTATAGTAAATAACGACGCCGATAAGGTAGCGCTAAATAAGGCATCGGGTTATATTGATGAAACTATTAATAACCTGCGCGAAATTTCTTACAACCTGCTGCCCAGCAGCCTGGTACGCAACAATATGGTAGTGGTAGTTAACGAATACATAGCGCGTATAGCTAATCATAACCTGGTTAAAATAGCATTTAACGTGAGCGAAAACATTGTTATACCAAAAGAGATAGAGATCCACCTATTCAGGATCATCCAGGAAATTGTAAATAACACCATTAAACACTCGGGCGCTTCAACATTAAACTTAACTATAACCAACCGGCCGGGGCTTTTATTTTTAATATCAGAAGATGATGGGCGGGGTTTTGATTTAACGGCTACTGCGCAAACATCCACCGGCCTCGGTTTAAAGAGTATAGAAAACCGCGCCGAAATTATAAACGGCACATTTAAAATTATTACCGCGGTAAATAAGGGCTGCAAAATAATTATCAGGGCGCCCAACTTATAGTTAACACCTGCGATATCAGATTATCATTCAAATACTTATCTTTAATTACTTTTTATTTTTCGCTATATTTAAAGGCCATGTATTATAATAATGTCAATATTGTAATTGCCGACGATCATGAGATTTTTTTAGATGGCCTGGCGCTGATGCTTGCCGGACATCAGGGGTTTAAGGTTTGCGGCAGGGCTTCAAACGGGCACCAACTGCTGGAAATAGTAGAAAGGGAAAAACCCGATATTGTGCTAACCGATATCCGGATGCCGGGGGTAGATGGTATACAAAGCACAAAACAAATACTGGCTACCCATCCGCATATAGGTGTTATTGCCCTATCTATGTTTGATGAGGAAAACCTTATTGTAGAAATGCTGGAAGCTGGTGCCAAAGGCTATCTGCTTAAAAATGCTCATAAAGACGAGATAATTGATGCCATCGTAAACGTTCATCAAAACAAAAATTACTATTGCTCGCAAACGTCATACCTTTTGGCTACCATGATAGTGCGTAGCAAGGCTAACAATAATACACAGCAGCCTCCTATTGTCTTAAACGAAAGGGAAAAGATCATCATCCAGATGATTTGCCAGCAAAAAACAACCCAGCAAATTGCCGATAAAATTTATTTGAGCAAGCGCACCATTGAAGGATACCGGGTTAAAATACTGGAAAAGATACAGGCAAAAAACATAGCCGGAGTAGTAATATTTGCCCTCAAAAATAACATTATTACGGAGGCCGACGTTTTGTAGGCCCGCAGTTAAAATTCCGCGCTTATCCTAATAAAAAATGCCCCGATCCTTAAAAAGAACCGGGGCATTATCGTAAATAACTGATCTAAATACTTACGATTTGGGTGCAACGGCTATAGCTGCAATATAATGTGCATCATACTGGCTAATCCTGTCGATACCGTTGGTGTGGGTTGCATAAACATTTAAGTTTTCAGAAAACGCTGCCATGGTACACGTACCTAGCATATCGCTTACACCTATGGCTTTATGGTACTGGTCCATATTGGCAACCCGGTTAACCGGGTTTTGCACCGCCGGTGGTAGCGGGGCTGGCGCAAACGTAACCTGCGTTATATCATACCCATTGTCGCCTGCAGTTACACTTAAAGCATTATTGGCATTTGCCGATGTACCAGATGATGCTGCAACAGCCAAGGCGCCGCTATTGCCTTTGTAGGTATTAAAATCATAAGTAGCAAAGTTATGCGGGTGCCCGGCCTGGAACATCAGTTCAACCTTATCGTTAAACTTATCGTTGTAATGCCCGGTACCGCATTCCGTATCTGTTGAGTTACCATCAACCAGGGCATCGGCGATGCCTGCGTAGCAGTAGTTATTGTCTACCCGCATAACAAAGTTAAAGCCCGTTATGTAATTGGTTATCAAATTCCGCTTTACGTACCCTGCTCCTACGGTATCGGCGTCAATAGTGTCAATACCTGTTGGTCCGCCATCTGCAGCAATCCTGCTTACTTTGAACGGATTGTAGTTTAGCGGAACAACCTGGCCATTGCTGTTTAAAAGCTCGATGGTAAACTTATATAAACCAGGTGTCCAGCCAACGGTATTAATGTTAATAGTATCGGTATCAATACCGCCGTCCCACACTGCATCTGCAAGGCCGGTATCGGCACTGGCATGGGTATGCGGAATTTTATACATTACCTTCCCTGCCGGGTCGAGATACGGCCCAAGCGGGAAACTACCCGGCACATGCTCCCAATCTCCGGGAGCTACCTGGATCCAATGTGAATAAGCCTTAGCTACACTCCCCCCGAGTATTTCCGGCGAACCCACATTGTTACCCAGATAAGCGTCTTTTAGCATTTGGCTGCTCCACCTGTAGTGTGTAACACCAAGGCCCGCCAAACCATCACCAAACTGCAGCACCAAAGAAAAGCTGCCGCCAAATGGGCTAATGTTGCCCTTGTTGCTGTAAGCAGTTAAACCCACAGCGTTATCAAGGTGCCCCCCCGGCGTTTCCTGTTGCTGTATACTCCTGATAGCTACGCCCCTGTTTACACTTTTTACCCATACATAATTTGCTTCAATTGCGGGGCTGTCGCAAAAACAAGGCGTTACTGCGGGGTTAGTAACAGATACGTTTATATCTGTCCCGCACGCGTAATTCCAATAAGTGTGGCAAGATATTGCCGGTTTATAAACAGTTACCCAAACGCCGTTTATCAATACCTCTACCCATACATAAACATTTGGATGGTTTGCTTTAAAGTACAGCATGTTGTGATTAAAGCGGCCGTGGCAGTCTGTTACCACTGTGGCAATTGGGGTACTTTTATAAAAATACGGCCAAAACCACGGCCACCAGCACAAATAGGGATGAAACAGGTTAAAGTTGTTTGCAATGGTTTTGCTAAAACCTTCCATAGAGCCCGACAAGATGCTGTTTTGTATGTTTTCTGGTAGTGTAGGGCGTACAGGCAATCTTTCTACAAACTCGTGCACATCGGCCAGTTCAAAAAAACTATTGTCCGGGGCTATGCTTTTTTTCAAAGCATTAGTAAAGCTTTTGCGTATTGGACCCGGATCAGGTATCGGGATAGGTTTTTTGATAACCGCTACCAGCCTGTCGCGCAGGTCCTTTAATATATTAACAGGTATCTGTGGTATCAGTATCCTGATGGGGGTTATGTTGCAAATATGCACCCTTGCATTACAAATATTTAGTACCTGGGGGTGCCCGTTAACATTAAATGTTTTATGAACCGCGCCTGTTATATTACACCAGCCAAACGGCAACGGATACGGGAACTTAGGAATATACGGTAACTTAAAAATACCATCGGCCGGTAAACGAAGCGACGGTTGCCAGCCGTCCATTTGCTGTAAAATACTTTCTGTAACGGTTATATTACCTGCCTCTTTAGGCAACTCGGGTGCTATGTACAACTTATTGTCGTGCAGGCTTGCCGCCGATGTTTCTAACCGCACCTCTCCGGTTTTTAAAGCGTGCGATTCGGTTACCTTACCTTCTTTGTTAACCAGGTAAGCAACCAGGTTTGCCACATTTTTTTCTTCTTCCAGTGGTATTTTAATAATCACCGGATTTGTTTGAGTTTCTTTTGCCATGATAAATGAGATTTATTTTTTCGCTTACTCTATTTGCCCTTTTCAGCAATCGGGGTATAATTAACCGACTCAAAAAATGTTGGTGAGCACATCTTTTGATAAACCAAAGATGTGGCAATACAAAGCAACCGGCAATGAGGCTTATACTTGGTTTACTGCGTATAAGTACGCGAATTTACCGGTGTGTAAACACGTTATTATTGCTGCTTACAAACCCTGCTTTATTGCGCAGGCGGCTAAACCACTTTCTTTTTAGTTAATGGCATGGGCCTTAATACAGTGTTTATGCAGAGAGTTAATGTGTGTATTGGTTAAAATATTTTAACTTTTTACCGTATTTTTGCGCAAAATATAAAGTACAGCATGATAACGGTATCTAATTTATCCCTACGTTACGGTAAACGCACCCTTTTTGAAGATGTAAACCTTAAGTTTAGCCAGGGCAACTGCTATGGCATAATTGGCGCCAATGGTGCGGGTAAATCAACCTTCATGAAGATCCTTTCGGGCGAGATTGACCCAACCAGCGGTTCAGTTAGTTTTACCCCCGGCGAACGTATGGCCGTTTTAAGCCAAAACCACTACGCTTATGATGAGTTTACAGTTCTGGAGACCGTAATGATGGGCCACAAGGAAATGTACGCCGTTATGAAGGAAAAGGACGCCATTTACATGAAAGAGGATTTTAGCGATGCAGATGGTGAGCGTGCCGGCGAGCTGGAAAACCTTTTTGCCGAAATGGATGGCTGGAATGCAGAAAGCAACGCCGCTACCCTGTTAAGCAACTTAGGCATTAAAGAAGAATTTCATTACAACCTTGTTAAGGACCTTGATAACACCCAAAAGGTGCGTGTACTTTTAGCGCAAGCCCTTTTTGGCAAGCCCGATATTTTGTTACTGGATGAGCCTACGAATGATTTGGACATCCACACCATTACCTGGCTGGAAGACTTCCTGGCATCGTACGAAGCCATTGTACTGGTAGTGTCGCACGACAGGCACTTTTTGGATACCGTTTGTACCCACGTTGTGGATATAGACTTTGCCAAGATGACCATCTATACCGGTAATTATACCTTCTGGTACGAAAGCAGCCAGCTGGCTTTAAAACAACGCAGCGACCAGAATAAGAAAACCGAAGAGCGTGTAAAAGAGCTGCAGGAGTTCATTCGCAGGTTTAGCGCCAACGCGTCGAAATCCAAACAGGCAACCAGCCGTAAAAAGGCTTTAGATAAGATCAACCTTGACGAGATCCAGCCATCGAACCGTAAATACCCGGGAATTATATTTAATAACCAAGGCCGCGAAATTGGCGATCAGGTATTACAAACCGAGAAACTGAGCAAATCGCTTAACGGCGAGGTGCTATTCGCTAATATTGATTTCATGGCTAACAAGGGCGATAAAATTGCCGTGCTATCTCAAAACAGTTTGGCAACATCGGCCTTCTATGATATTTTAACCGGCCGCGATAAAGATTACAAAGGCAGCTTTAAATGGGGTGTTACGGTAAACCTTGCAGATATACCTATCGATAACTCATCGTACTTTAAAGGTAAAGACGACAACCTTATAGACTGGCTGCGCGAATACTCTGCCGGCGAAAAAGACGATCAGTTTATTCGTGGCTTTTTAGGCCGTATGTTATTTAGCGGCGAGGAAGTGTTAAAGAAAAGCAATGTACTATCCGGTGGCGAAAAAATGCGCTGCATGTTTAGCCGCATGATGCTGCAATCGGCCAATATGTTATTGCTTGACGAACCTACCAACCACCTTGACCTGGAATCTATCACCGCGCTAAACAACGGCATGAAAGACTTTAGAGGTAACATCATCTTCACCTCGCGAGATCATGAGCTGGTACAAACCGTTGCTAACCGTATTATAGAACTTACACCGGGCGGCATTATTGATAAGCTGATGACTTACGACGAGTACATCAACAGCGAAGTGGTACAAAAACAACGCGAAGAATTATACGCCATGGCGTAACTATTTGGGCAGCAAATACGTCTTAACGTTATGAAAAGAATTTTATTTGCTGCCCTTTTTATACTCCCCTCATTATTTGCAAGCGCACAGGTGTTTGAAGGCCTTGTAAAAGACGCCAAAACCAACCAGCCCCTGCCCTACGTTAACGTGGGTATTATAGGCAAAAGCATTGGTACCGTAACCGATAGCACAGGCCACTACAGGCTAAACCTTGCCGGCCACGATGCCGATACGTTAAAGCTGTCCATGATAGGCTATGCGCCTGTAGTTTTTAAGGTAGCATCATTTGTAACCGATGCCCATAAAACCATTTTGCTGCAACCATCCACCACGCAACTTAAAGAAGTGCGGGTTAGCAACCGCAAATGGAAAGAAGGCATTTTAGGGAACGATTCAAAATCAGATAATAGCAACGCCGGGTTTCGTTCAAATAAGCTGGGGTACGAGATAGGTACGGTTATCAAGATAAAAAAGAAGCCAACTTATCTTAAACAATTCAACGTACATATTACAGATGCACCAAAGTACCCGGTAAAACTCCGCCTTAACTTTTATAGTTTGAATAAAGGCATGCCCGACCAATTGCTGCAAAACCAAAACATATATGTTGATGTATTGCCGGGGCAAAAAGATATCCAGGTAGACCTGCAACCGTACAGCATATACGTTGATAATAACTTTTTCGTAAGCCTGGAATGGATAGCCAACTCAAAAGGCCACGGGATGATGTTCTCGGCATACTTAAGCATATTTGGCAGCGGCGCTGTAATATCCCGCGAAACCAGCCAGGCCAGCTGGGAAAAGGAAGGTATCGCAGGGATCGCGTTTAATGTATTGGCCGAGTATTAACGGGTAATCTTTTTAACAGAAAAACACAAAAACATTAGTTCTTACCCCTATCAATTGTATATTTGCATCCCGTCAAAAATATCAGCACGACTTGGTAGCTCAGCTGGTAGAGCAACTGACTCTTAATCAGTGGGTCGAGGGTTCGAACCCCTCCCAGGTCACAATTGAAATAAAAAGCCTCAGGTCGAAAGTCCTGAGGCTTTTTGTTTAAGATTCAAACAATACATTACTCCCATACATAACTAAAGCCCGGTGTTTCTCCGTTAAGGTAACTAAAGGTGATGTGCTTGCCTTCCATTCCTTTGGCAGCGGTGATCTTTTTGGGTGTGGTAAGGCTGCATTGGTAATCGGTTAGTACCTCATCGGCATAAGTTTCTATACGGGTGTGCAGGAACAGATTTTCAAAGCCATTTACCTCGTCCGGGATGCGGAAGGTAACCGGCTGTGGTGTTCCATAGTGATCCCTGCTTATTGTATATACCTCGCCTAGCGTTATACGTTGCGGTGAAGTTTCTTGTGTTAAACTTTTTTGTTCTTCTTTGGCATCCAGCAATTGCGCGCTAATGGTGATCTTAGCGGGTATAAACAGGGCTTTTTGTGGCAACTGTGGTATAAGGTTTTGCATAACTGCTACCTGCGGCTCTTTCATCAGCGCGTTCAGCATGGTTTCTGATACGGCCAGGTGTACTGTTGTACCCTCAGGTATCTTATAAGTGGTGGCATCGGCGTAAATACATTCTTTTATATAATCGCTCAAATTTAGCCTGCTATACATTTGCATTACCGCATCAAGCGATACCTGGTTAATATCCAGAAAAGTAAAGTTTAGCTCCGTTGGGCTAAATAATGACACCATAGGTGTAAGCAATGTTGCATAAGGGCCGCAGCCTGCATATAAAACATGAAGGGTTTCTGACGGAAAATCGGCTTTTAGTTTGAGAATTGCCTTATATATCCCCCGCACAAAAACCGCTGTACGATGAAACTCCAGCAGGCAATGTGCAGCCTTAATGGTAGATACCGCTTTACCCGATGGCAACATAATATCATCGTCGGTAATGTTACCTGCAGTTACCCCGGATAGTTCACCGTATACCGCATGCAACTCATGGACTACTTTATAAATGCCCCCCAAATTGTTTGGCTCGTTTATAATAATTTGGGTAGCTCTTTTGAGCACTTCAATATAATCGGTATTTACTTCTGTTTCCATTGATAAGGTAATTAGGTACAACGCTGCACTTACTATTGCAAAACGCAAGGGATAAATATAATATTGATATTTGATATTTCACGCTTGTAAATGCCCGCTTTATACGACAGGCACGCAAAAACAAAGCCCCGCATCTTTCGATACGGGGCTTTGCGTAGGGGTATTTTATGGTTTATTGAAATAATTCCGGGTAAATTTTACCATCGGTTGCTGGCAATGTTACGCCTGATAATTTGGCAATAAAGGGGGCAACATCTACCATGTTCATCACCGGGATAATGGTTCCTTTTTTAAGGCCGGGGCCAAAGGCTACAAAACCTGTTTGGATTTGTTTATGATCCGGGTAAAAACCGTGGGTACCTTTAACTTTTTTAAGGTTTTGGATAAGCGTTTCGGTACCGTTACCTAAAGTAGTACCTTTTATACCGCTAAGGGCAAGCTGCACGTTAGGGTCGGCGCCAACTTTATCAAGGCCGGCTTTGTTTATTACCTGGTAGTACTGTTTAACAGAATCGGGCTGTTGCGCCAATATAGCGGTTACTTTATTCAGGGTAGCTTTGTCGTTCTTATCCTTTAGTTGCAGGAACGATGACCCGCCCGATGAATGGAACTGCGCTTTCCAGTTACCTGTTTTAACATCGGTAATTAAACCTGCCTGTTTCAGCAAAACATTCGGATTAAAGCTGCGGTAAATGTTCTCAAAGCCATGGTCGCCCAAAACAATGATCAAAGTACTATCGGCAATTTTGGCCCTGTTTACAGCTTCAACCAAAGTTTTAATTGACCTGTCGGCGCCTGCTACCGATGCTTTAACCATGTAATGGTCGCGGCCATTTTCATGCTCGTAATGGTCGGTACACGCCAGGTGAAGCGCTATAAAGTTGGGCTTATACTTTTTAATAATGTAACCAGCCATACGGGCTACGTTCTCGTCCTGTATCAGCTCATCGTTGTTAGCGTTAAGGTCATTAGCTTCCAAAACACCTGTCGCGTTATCCTGTACTTCTTTCCACAGGGTTGCCGGTTGGGTGGCTGCCGCGGTATATTCCCTTGCATCGCTCATGTTTTTATAGTTCCAGTACTCGGGTATCCGGTAATCTATAGGCGCGTTTACCGTAACCGGCCAGCGCACACATGCGGTTGTTTTACCTGCCTTGTGCATGGCATCCCAAAGCGTTGGCGATTTGATGAGGCTGTAATCCCAATACCACTTGCCTGTCGCGCCTTCGGCCTCAAACGGCGTATTGTAATATATTCCGTGTTTTGCCGGGGTTACACCGGTTATCATAGTGGTATGATCCGGGTAAGTTACCGACGGGAACACAGGGTTTAAACCCTGTGCTGCAACGCCATTTTTCATTAACTCTCTTACCGTAGGCATAGCATAATTAACGCTATCCAGGTAAAACTCGGGCCTAAAGCCATCTACCGTTACCAGTATCACATATTTTGCCTGTGGGGCCTGTGCAACGGCGTTTTGTTTTAAACCTAATACCGCTGCAAGCGCTATTAGTGTACCATATATGTTTCTTTTCATATTAATGCTAATTAAAATCCGTAACGTAAACCTATCTGGAACTGGTAAGGGTTACCGCTTAAGTTTGACACACCTGCATTGGTGTTAACCGAATACACATACTCCTGCTTGGCGGCATCAAAGCTTTTAATGTTGTAGATAGATGTTGCACCAAGGTTGTGGTTTACACCCCAGTTTTTATTAAGCAGGTTGCTCACGTTAAACAGATCGACAGATAACTCTACATATTGCTTTTTAGCGATGGCTAGTTTCTTGATCAGCCTTAAGTCAACAACACCATAGAACGGGTTAACACCACCGTTACGCTCGGCTATTTTACCGAAGCTGTTACGGATGTATTCTTTCATACCTTTTTCAACCTTAGGGTTGTTAAGGATAGCGTTGATACCATCTTTTAAGTATTGCGGGGTTGACGCAGCGTTAGGGTCGTAGATGTAGGCAAGGTCGTTACTTGCTACAAAGTCGCCGTTAACGTTTCCGTTAACATATAACGAGTAGCGGGTACCGCTTAAGCCCGAGAACCTTACACCCGCGCTAAAACCGTGAAACGTTGGCGAGCTGCCGTAAGCCACAATCTTGCTTCTGAACTGGTTATCAGAATAGCTCATGCCGCCCAGGTTGCGAGGGTCATCTTTTACATATTGCACCAGGGTAGCTGTGTTTGCCACGTTACCATTGTACGAGGTGTTATCTTTAGTTTGGTTCCAGGTGTACGATACCGAGATCTCACCCTGTTTGTAGTACTTGTAATCGGCATCAAATACAAACGCCATTTGGTTTACTTTACCAACGCTTTCCAATTCTAACACACGGCCAACCTGGGTGGTTTTACGGCCTTGGGTCCAGTCTACGGTACCATTACTTTTGATGCTGCTTGCAGGTACGTATACTCCCCTGTTATCTTCTGCAGCAATACGGAAGTAAGGCTGGTCTACCATGTTTTTATCCAGGTAGGTATAGTTGTTACGGCCCAGGCTTAAATATCCGCTTGCGGTAACCCTAAAGTTGCGGGCAAAAAAGTGGGAGTACGATAAGTTGGCTTTGTAAACAACCGGTACCTTGGCATCTTTACCATTCATGTTAATGGTTGCCAGTTTTTGTATAGCAGGGTTGTTAAGCAAGTCTAAACCCGGGGCAGTTGATGGGTCCTTTCTGTAGCCCGGGAAGTTTGGCGTTGGGATCAAAGCCGGGTCGGTGATATCTACTCCCACAATGTGCGAACCATCAAACAACATATTATTGATCATAGAGTAAGGGTTTAACGCCGAACCTAAAATACCGCCGCCTAAACGGATAATATCTTTACCATTCTGGCCAACATCCCATGTTGCCTGCACCCTTGGCTGCACCTGGAAGGTTGCAAGCTTATTAGAAGTATTTAAACCCAGTGTGTTATACACAACCTGGTTAAAGTTTGCCTGGTCCAGGTAAGTAGTATAATCTGCACGGATACCGGCTGTAAGGTCAAAACCAGGGAATAACGTGGTTTGTACCTGCGCGTATAAGTTTGGTGAAAGTATGTTGAATTTTATATTCCTGTTTGATGATGTATAGATATCCCTTGCGTAACGGCTTGGAGTAAGATTATTGAAATCGGTTAGCCCACCGGCAAAGTAAAAACGGCCGTTTATTTCGCTACCATAAATAGAGTTCTGGTTGGTGAAGGTTAAGCCACCGCCAAAAGTAAAGTTGTATTTTCCTTTCGTCCAGTAAACGTTATCGGTAAGCTGGGCAACATTGTTATTAAAATAATCGCCTCCGTAACGCTGGCCCCCTAACTGTATAGCAGTTGTGTAGCTAGACCCATCAGCCGCTTTAGACGATATATTTTGAACAATGGCACGCGGGATGTTATCCTCAGGTAACTGGCTGTTTGCAAACAGTTTATTGTACTCCCAATAATGCTGAATCTTTAACTCATTGGTTAAGTTGGGGGTCAGAATTGTACGTAACGATGCCATTACGCTGTTATTTAAACCTTTACGGGTACTGTACACTTCGTATAAATTGATAGAAGTATTATCACCGTCTGACTGATTATCCAGATCGTAAATAAAGTTATCGCGTATGGTAAATAAGTTCTTAGGATTTATCTGCCAGTCTATACGGGCGAAACCGGCGTGGGTGTTTTTAAACTTATCAAACTGGCCAAATTGCGGCGAGCTTGCCACGCCATATTTATTACGGGCTATGGTTAAATAGTTATCTAAAGTAGCCTGTGTTACGTTAAAGCGCTTTTCGTCATCTGCCGATTGTATGTTGGCAATGTATAACGGCCTTGAATCGGCCTGGTGATCCCAGGCTATAAAAAACTGGGCTTTATCTTTTACAATAGGTCCGCCTAACGAGAAACCGTACTGATAGGTAGAAAATGCCTGGTTACGTTTTAAACCGTTAAGGCCGTACGGGCTCGAAAGCCAGTTGGCACGCGCGTAAGTAAAAGCACTACCCGATAATTCGTTTGTACCAGACTTGGTTACCGTACTAATAGTACCGCCACCCGCGTTACCATAAGTAACATCGTACTGGTTAGTTACCACCTGGAACTCCCTAACCGCCTCAAGCGAAATAGAGTAAGCACCCGTTGGCTGCCCGCCCGATATTGTACCCCTTGCCGCCATACCATCAATAGTGTAGTTGGTTGCCGATGCAAGCTGGCCGCTTAAGCTGCTACCTGCGCTAAGTGGCGACAGATCTGCCAATGAGGTAAAGTTACGGCCGTTAACAGGCAGCTTTGCAATATCTTTAGCGGTTACCGCAGTCGCCGAGCCAATGTTCTCAATTTTGTTACGGGTTGATGGTGCTTTAATTTCAACAGCATTAAGCTCCTGAACCTTTTGCTCCATCACAAACGACACCTGTAACAGATCGCCCTGGTTTAGGGAGTAGCCTGTTTGTTTTTGTGTCGCCAGACCCATAGCCTCAACAGTAATGCTATAAGGCGAACCCAACGGAAGCTCCTTTAACAGGAAAGTACCTTTTGAATTGGATGTTGCCTAAATTGTAAAACCGGTAGATTCATTTTTTACTGTGATGGTTGCATTTGGCAGCAATGCGCCGCCTGCATCAGATACCTTACCGGAGATGCCGGCGAGGTTGGTTTGTGCCATAGCCGCTGTAACCAGCAACAAGTTAAACAGGCAAGCAAGCCATATTTTTTTAAGGAATTGTTTTTTCATGCTTAATAGTTTGTGAGTTTTAATTAAGCGCAAAATTGTATGGACTATATTAACGGCGGGTTGGCTTCATATTAATGTTATATAGTGATTGGTTTACCCGAACATTAAGGCCTTAACAAGCATCCCAACTTTTAATAACAAAAGCTTTTTATTGCCACAATAATTTAATGAATGTTTAGTTTAAGGAGCTACAAACCTTAAACATGAAAAAAGCAATTTTATTAGTATCCCTTATGGCAGCAACTTACACGCTGTCGGCACAATCAGTTAAATTTGGAATCAGAGGCGGTTTAAACCTTGCCACTGCGGACAGGGGAAATCTTCCCGAAGGAAACGAGACCCAAAATTTGACGGCCTTTAACGGCGGTTTATTTGCGAACATCGGGCTGGGTAATTGGGCGGTGGAACCCGGTTTATTCTATTCCCGCAAAGGCTTCAAGGCCAATTCTGATTTTACAAGAAATATTGGCGGCGGCTCAAACGAAGATGTTTCTATTAATGGAAATGTTAAATATAATTATTTAGAACTTCCTGTAAATGTATTATACAATGTTAAACTTACCCCCGGCAAGGTGTTTTTTGGCGGAGGGCCTTACGCTGGTTATCTAATGTCGGCAAATGCAAAAAGTACAACAACTATTAACGGCGTAAAAACCACCGAACCAACTACCAATTACAGCATTGGCAATAATGCTGAGGATATTAAAAGAATGGATTTTGGTGTTAATGCACTGGCCGGATTTGCATTCAACAATGGTTTTCAATTAAGCGCAGGCTATGGGTATGGTATGTCAAACGTCTGGCACGAAGACTCAAATGCCAAAGTAAAAAACAGGGTATTTAATGTATCTGTAGGCTTTGCTTTATAACTAAACCTAATAGCATAAGAAAAGCCTTTCAGTGATATACTGAAAGGCTTTTCTTATCTTGTTTTTGCGCTTACAACAACAGCCCCTTCAGATCTGCCGGAGAATAGTTTATAGATTTTAAAGTTTTATTATCAGCCGTGCGGAACACTAAAAACTTAGATTCCTCTTCCTTATAATGCGCTTCGCTGCCATCTTTTTTAAGGTAATGAGCGATGGTTTCGTTCGCTTCCTCAATGCTATTACAGGCCTTGCTCATATTAGAGCGGTGCACCTCATCAAATAGTGATTTAAACTTTTCGCCAAGGCCAAACTCAAGAATAGCACCTGCCAGTACGTACTGTATATCGCAAAGCGCGTCGGCTATCTCAACCAGGTTATTATCGGCAATTGCTTCCTGTAGTTCTTTAACCTCTTCGGCCAAAAGGGCAACGCGCAGGTCGCAACGGGCTTTTGAGGGGATGGTTGGCTCATCAAGAACCGGGTGTTTAAACGTTTTATGAAATTCGGCAACCTGGTTTAACGGCGATGCTTCCTGCATGATATAATAGTTTTTATGAATGAGCCAAAGCTAATAATTTTTGATGCTTTTTACAGGGGAATTGTCAATCCCGCCAGGGGCCATACTACCTGCTTTAAAAATTGTTCGTGAAATAATAGTGGCATAGGTGCCACAAGCCAAAAGAACACCCAGATACGGGCTATTATTTTATTTTGAAGAAAAGTGATCCTTTTTATCACCAATACCTTTTCTACCACTACTACAATGCCCTGAATTAAGAAATATAATATAGGTAAACCATAGCCGCTGTTTACAGGTACGCTCAATGCCAACTCGTGCAACAAGCCCGAGAATATGAAAGCGATCATCAGCGCAATGCCGCTGCCAACCTTGCTTTTAAGCGGACGAAAGATAGCGATCGATGTCATTTCGCTAAAGGCGATGTTCCACCGTTTGCTCCAAAGTTCGGTAAGGCTAAGGGCTTTTGCCGGCTGGCGAAACAGGTAATAGGTATTTACACCCGAGAACCGCCACATACCTGCACTGATGCCTAACATTCCAAAATGCAATATCAGGCTGAAGCCAACCAACAACATAGCACTCACTAAAATATAGGTAAGCTTTACATCTAAATGCTGATGGACAACAAAATGAGATAAAGCAACCAGCAACCCTCCTACTATGACCCGGCTAATACCAAACCTAACCATAGCCCATGCGTTTGGCAAAGGCGGGCCACCCAAAGTTTCAAATGGCTCGGCACGCATGCCCACCCAGCCTATGGCGTAAACTATCCACTGCCTTAAACTCAGTGTCAATGGTTTGTTGCGGTAACCTTGTGCTACAGCTATAACCTTCATACCGCTAAATGTAGTTGCTATGATGGCGAGCATCCGCAGGATCGGATGTTCATTCATGTACAAAAGATGAATGACCAGGATTGCTATGACAAGCATTATCCAACCTGCCAAAACAAGTTTATGTTTTATGAACTGATATCCCACCAAAATGATAATAAGGTTTATAAAACCGAAGGCTGCAAGATGTAGTGACAACTGGCTACTCATATATTTTAATTGTTAATATAAAACGCATAACTATAAACAACACTAAGAGAAATAAACAGCCCGGCTAATATTACTTCGGCAAACTTATGCCATTTACCGTTAGGGAAACTCAACCTGTCAAAGTAAAGGAATTGCACCAGCACCCGCGAGATCCAGTAAACAGATATATAACCCGTGACGCATCCTGCCAAAACAGACCCATTCAAAAGTTCGGCAAAGGTAAATATGGACACTAAACCAAAGCATAGGTTAGTAACCAATATATAGCCGGCATACGTCCAAAACATTTGTTTAATAAGTGTTTGCACCTTAGCCAGCTCTATGTTGAACTGTAATACTCTTGGAACACCAAGACTGCCAACAACCAACACAAGCTGGGCCAGCCCCGCAAGGCGTACGGCGTTTTGTATGTTTATCATGTTTGCTTCCATATCCCCTATTTTGACATGCAGCAAATGTAAAACAATTTTACAAACTTTCAATAATTACTGAAAATATAGTTTTTATTATAAATTATAACATATAGATCACTTTTATATCATTCCCTCTTATTGCCATAAAAGCGTATTTTTACAACGGTTTACTAGTTCATATCAAATTCTGCGGTGCATGGATATCAATCATAATAAAGACATCGGTACAAAACAAAAAGCGCTTGCCCTTAATCTTGACCCTTCTATCTACGGTTCGTTTGCCGAGATTGGCGCCGGGCAGGATGTAGCGGCCAACTTTTTTAAAGCGGGTGCATCATCGGGTACCATCGCCAAAACCATGTCGGCTTATGATATGACCTTTTCTGATGCCATTTATGGCACACAGCAGGTAAAGCGCTATGTAACAGAGCAACGGCTTTTAGCCATGTTGGAGAAGGAGTATGACCTGCTGATAGAACGCCTCGCCGAGCAACGCGGGCATAATACTACCTTCTTTGCCTTTTCTGATACCTTTTCGGCCCTTAATTACTTTAAGACCAATGATGGCCACGGCTGGATGGGCGTACGTTTCCAGTTAGAGCCAAACGGCAAATACCAGGATGTACTGTTACACGTAAAGTTGTTAGATAATAATAATAATTTGCAGCAGCAGGCTGTAGGTGTATTGGGTGTTAACCTTATTTATGCTTGCTTCAACTATTACAAGCACCCCCAAAGCTTTTTGCTATCGCTGATGGACGACCTGTCGAAGGACCGTATCCAGATAGATATGATCCATTTTGAAGGGCCTGCATTTACTAAGGTAGACAACCGTTTAATGAGCCTTTACCTGGTTAAATACGGCTTTTCTGACGCCGCCTTATTTGGCCCCAACGGCAAAAACAGGCAGCCGAGCGAGGTGCTTTATAAAAAACATATTGTGGTTGTACGCGGCCGCTTCCGCCCGGTAATTAACGTGCATATGGATATGCTGAACACCGGGGTAAAACAGTTTTTGGACGAACCTGATGTAGACCGGGATAACGTGGTGGTCATAACCGAGCTCACCCTGCAATCGTTAAAAGAACGTGATGCTGATGAGAACGCCGAAATTGATGAGAAAGACTTTTTGGACCGGGTAGATATCCTTTGCTCGCTCGGGCAAAACGTGCTTATCTCAAACTTTCATGAATATTATAAGCTGGTGGCCTACCTCTCAAAAATTACCAAGCTTAAAATGGGTGTGGTATTAGGTTACCCCAACTTAGAATACATTTTTACCGAAGAGCATTACCGAAACCTCCCGGGAGGCATCCTGGAATCGTTTGCTACACTGTTTAGCCGTAAGGTTAAGGTGCTGATATACCCTACCCTGCGCGACGGCCAGATCTGGAACAGCGAAAAATTTACCCTGCCCCCGCATTTGATAGACCTCTATCAATACCTGATAGCCAATAACAAGATAGAAGATATTAAAGATTATAATAAAAACAATCTCAATTTTCAAACTGATAAGGTTTTGCAACTGATAAAGGAGGGTGCCGCCGGATGGGAAGAATTTGTACCGGCCGAAGTAGCATCGATAATAAAAGACAGGTGCCTCTTTGGTTATACCTGCGAAGTTAAAAGCGACAACACATCATCCCCGTTACCAGGGCTAAGCGCATAAAATAGCCCGGCTGCTTCACAGTAACCAGGCTATCGTAGCTCAAATAATTATTGTGCGGTAAACTTAAAGCTATGGATGATAACCTCGAAAGGTTTATCATCAGTTGGCGCAAGGCCTTTAAATAACCAAAGATTAATTAATACGGGCATAGCCACACTACTTACAGATACCGACGGGCTCTTGAACTCTTTACTTATAAATAAGTTATCCCTTGGCTCGTCGTTCACATGACCGTATAGTGTTTTAAACGTAATGCTGTTAGCCGTACGGATAAAATTTTGCGTAGTATAAGTGCCATTTGGAGATGTAAATTCGGTACTGTAGCTGGTATGCCTAGGCGGGTCGCCTACTTTGGGATAGACGGTGTAGTTTAGGTTTGGATATTCGCTGTTACCCCAACGTGCAAACTCAATATCTATCTCATCGCGCGCATCAATACCCGAGTAATCAAATAAACCCAATACCAGGTTTTTATCAAACTTATCTACGTCCGCATCTATCTGCCACTGGTAAGTACCCATACCAAAGCTTTGGGTACTGGCAACTTCGGCACACTCCCAACGGCCGTTGGTGGGGTTTTTGCTTACTTTTAAGTGTAACCAGCCACTGCCATCAACCCATACGTTGCTTCCGCTCCAGTAATTGGGGCCGGGGCCGGTTGCATCTGTTGGTTCTTTTACATTCCATGTGTAGCCACTCCATTTAATGGTTTTACCTTGCGCGTTTGCGTTGCTGTACAATGCAGTAGTTAACAAGGCAAACGCTAATACAAATATTCTTCTCATGGCGGTTGTTATTTTAATCCGTTAAACAAAGCCAACATCAGCGAATTTGCATCCTGCGTGTCGTAATCACCGCCCCACAGGTAGCCGCCTTTAAATGGGTTGCTTTTAATATATGCCGCTTTAGCAGTAATTAATGGCACACCATTATAATAGACGCCCTTGCCGGACTTGTCGGTAAACTCTTTACCAAACGCAGTTGGGTCGGCTGTTAAAATGGCTTTATAGGTCATATAGTCGTACGAGCCCCAGCTTTCGTTATTCCCGGCAGCGTTTAGCGAATTATAGCGCAACCCGAATGCAGGCACGCCAATAACCAGTTTGCTTGCAGGTAAATGGAAGTTTGTCCAGATAGCAGCGCCATCTTTCATAAACTGCAAGCTGGACGACTGGCCAACCGGTGCATCCGGCCCAATGTGGATATTATCTTCAAAAGCGTGTACGTTTATCCAGTCAAAAGCCGAAAGATCCGGGTAACTCCAGTGCATATAGTTTACCGTAGCGGTAAGCGTAAGAATTGCGGTTGGTGGCAAAGCAGCCTTAAGCTCAGCAGCAAATGGTGCAATGGCAGCCATATTTGCATCTGCATTGCCGGAGTTAATATCCGTCATCATAATATCCACGCCATCCATTTGTTTTGCAGCTACATAGGCTTTAACCAGGCCAACCAATTTGGTACGTTTAGCAGGGTCGCGAATGGCGGTACCAAAATCATTGGTTTCGTAAATGGCCCACCCATCAATACCAGATAGCCTGCCGCTAATACCCATAATAACGGGTACACCGGCAATATGGGCACGGGCAACAATCTCTCTCGCTTTTTGCCCGGTTTCGCCGGGTGATGTATCCAGATCGCCTTCAGGAGATACCAAACCAATTTTATAAGCAACATGTGTAACATTCTTAAGATTTACATCGGCAGCAGTAGCATCCTGTGTAAGGTACGACATCGCTATCTTTGTATAAGGTTTAAATGTGTACGTAGAAGGATTAACCAAAACTTTGGTACTCCTAACACTCGAATCGCCATTATAAGAAACCTTAAGCTTAATAGAAAACTCGCCACCTTTTGCAGGCGCGAACGCGAATTTTTTATCTTTAGAAACTTCTATCCCATCAACTATCCAGCTAATAGTGGCTTTACCGGCGGGGGTAACTTCTATACCGTTAAATTTAGCGGTATCGCCTTCGTTAATGATCTGAGCACCCGAAAACTCCCTTAGGATATCAAAGATCCTTGGTTGAAGCGGGTTGCTGTCTTCCTGTTCTTTGACGATGTCTTTTTTACATCCGGGGTTGAATGCAACCAAAACGACAAGCAGGAATGATAATTTTTTATAAACCTTTTCCATTTTATTTATGATTTAAATGCTTTATATCTTTTATTTCTTTGCTGCCTTAACCTCGGCATCAATTGTATTTAACAGTGAATTTGTACCTGCATCGTCCTGTAACAGCTGCCAAACCATTACACCACCTGCTTTTTGCAGCGCCAGTTTAGTTTTGCTTTTAACTGTTGTCAGGCCGTTGTAGTAGATAGTGCCACCTGCTGTTACGGTTACCTCATCCTTGTTTTCCGCCCCGGGATATTTTTTGATTATATCTGAAAAAGCTATATCCTCGGGCACACCATTGCCAAAGCCATAACCGTAAAACGGCAGGCCAAGGCTTAGTTTTTCTTTAGCTATGCCGCGTGTGCCGGCCCAGTATTCAAGGTCATCAACCGCCATGGAATATGGCGAATGCTGACCCGGCTTTTCCGGTTTCCAGGGCCCGGTTTTATCATACGACATAATGTTGATAAAATCGAACTGTGCCAGCGCCTTATCCGTATACTGTGTTGAATAAACCGTAGCAATGGCAGTTGTAAGCAGTTTACGTTTAGGTTTTAACAGTGCTTTTAACTCCACCACAAAAGTTTCGTAATTAGCGTCTACAAAGTGGCCTTCAAGGTCAACATCAATACCGTCCAGGTTATACTGGTCTGTTAATGATGCCATGCTGCTTACCAGCTTTGCACGACTGACTTTATCGGCAATCAGCGTGGTATAATACTCCGGCGCGAGGCCCCCGCCTATTGATGCCAAAACCTTTACGTTCTTGGCATGTGCGGCGGTAACCAGTTCTTTCAACCCGCTAAGTGTGCTAAAAGTCCCGTTTGCATCAGGGTTTATAAAGGCAATATTCAGGTGGGTTATTTTGCTAAAATCAAACTGAATAGCCCGTCCATCAACCACATTGTATTCGCGCAGATAACCAACCACCCTAAATGAGGCGGAGGCAACGGGTTTATTATCATCTATTTTCACTTCAGACCGGGCGCTCTTTTTACAGCTGCACATAAAAGCAATAAGTAAAACAGCACACCAAATATTTCTTCGTATCATCATCATCATCCAACTATACATTATTGTTTATCCCACCAAACTCTTGCGGTCCAGTCATCAAGCCCGCCGGTTAATTTGGCAATGGCTTTATTAATATTGGTTGCGTTTTGCTCTGTTTCGGTAAGCGGGTATTCAAACCTGCGTGGCGTGGTTAACACGGTAGATTCCGAATTAGCTGCCGACTCTAATACCGGGAAGCCTGTACGGCGCCAGTTTGCATATGCTTCGGGGCCATTTAATAATAAGGCTATCCAAAGCTGCGTATCAATAGCTTTTAACTCGTTACCCGGCGCAAGCGGGTTATCCGTCTTGAAGTTTTGGATCTGGGTATCGGTTATAACCGGTCCGCCTTTAAATAAAGCCAGTTGTTTCATGGCTGCGGCAACACCATTTTCGTAATGTGTTTTAGCAGTAGCACCTAAATTTAAGTTCCACCTTTGGTTGGCTTCGGCCAGTAAAAGCTCTGTTTCTGCATAGGTTATATGAAAGTATGGCGCATCGTTAGTGATCATCCAGTTGGCAAGTTGTACTTTTTGCCCGTTATTTGGCACCTGCACAATACGGCCACCGCCAAGGTTAACCTCTACAGCCCCCAAAAAGTCATCGTAATTGTATTTACCCGGCCCAACTCCTATTATACCTACATTTGCGGCCCTCAAAGCATCGCTCACATCAATCCTTTCCGACGGTTTATCCGGGTTAACCCAATAGTTACGTGCAATAGGCACTAAGCGAGGGTCGTTGGCGTCTTTTAAAGCATTCAATAAGGTACTGCATATACGGGGCCGGCCCTCGTCGGGGTATTGATTAATAGCAACCGAAATACCATTACCGCGAATGTCGGAGTAGCTGTTTTGCACATCGGCATGGCGGGTTATGCAATTATCATCGGCACTGGTAAATACACCTGCAGCATAAGCTGCCTGCACTTCAGCTTTGGCTTTTTCAGGATCAACCTTGCTTAGCCTCATGGCTAAACGCAGGTGTAACGAGTTAGCAAATTTTTTCCAGGCGGCTGTATTGCCCTGGTAAAAAATATCATTGGCAACATTATCTTTTGAGGCATCCAGTTGTGCCGATGCTTCTTTCAGCTCTTTAAAAAAATCGTTATAAATATCCTGCTGCGCGTCAAATTCGGGGCGTATAATACCGGCTATGTAGCCTTTGCCTGCCTGCGAATAAGGGATATCGCCGTAAAGGTCGGTCATACGCGCAAAAATGTACACCTTCATGATACGGCACATGGCATTAAGGTTGATTTTAAGCGGATCTTTTGCCGAGCGCTCTGTAGCGTCAACAATATTCAATACATCGTTAGGATAACCAAGTTCCCAAAGTTCGGACATGTACTGCCTGTTCTTTACATATTCAAAACCATAGCGGGTGTAATAAGCGCCGCCAATTTGTTGTACCAATGGCATGGTCATGATTATACTGCTACGTTCGTTGATGGTTAGCTCGCCCGAAAAGCGCAGCTGTGTCAGTACCAATTGGTTCACCGGGTCAAGGTTGCTAGACTTGGTGGGATCGGTATTCATGTCGCCAAAATCGTTGAACTTTTTACAGGATGCCGATAGCGTGGCAACCGCGAAAAGCATGATGGCTATTTTGTTTATATATCTTTTCATATTTATATGATTGTCAATAATCTATATCGTTTGTTAGAATTTCACATTTAGGTTAAAGCCCCAGCTTTTTCTTGATGGTAACGAGCCGTACTCAAGGCCTTGGCCATTACCGTTGTTGTAATTAGAATCCGGGTCAACATTCGGTACGTTTTTATGTATGATGAACGGGTTTCGGCTAACCAACGCTACCGACATATTTTTGATACCCCACTTTGATGAAACTGCACCGGGAATATTATAACTCACGGTTATCTCGCGCATTTTAATATAGCTTGCATCGTAAATGAACGGCGTTGCTACACCATTACCATCGCTGTAGTAATTAGCCCAGTAAATTGACGGATCGACAGCCTTGGTATTTTTAGCGTAAACAGGCTTACCTGCGCCATCAACCCCTGTTTGTACCACGCCCTGCGGAACGTATCCCCTAACATTGCCTGCTGCCGCCCATTGCTCGCTGCTCATACCAGCGGTTTGGCGTGCTTCTTCAGAGGCTATCCACTCGGCCCGGCCGGGTAAGGTCACTAAACTTGCACCACGTATTACGTTGAACAGGTTGGTCATAGAAAATAAGCTTGCACCGTGTTTAACGTCCACTACGAAGCTTAAACCAAAGTTTTTGTAGTAGAACTGGCTGCTTAAACCGCCTGTCCAGCTCCATGTACCTTTGCCCAACACCTCACGGTCTACCGTTTGCAGGGGCGCAAGGGTAACAGGATCAAGTACGGCATTGCCCTGGTTATCTTTTTGGCCGCCGTAGCCTAATATGGCACCGTAGGCTGTATTTGGCCTTGCCACAACAGATGTACCTAACCAGCGCGCGTCAGACAAGGTCAAATAAGGTA
Source organism: Bacteroidota bacterium (assembly GCA_040389205.1). Lineage (GTDB taxonomy): Bacteria > Bacteroidota > Bacteroidia > Sphingobacteriales > Sphingobacteriaceae > Mucilaginibacter. The sequence continues at coordinate 70,148 of JAZKAL010000004.1, read as the reverse complement.
TACCCTCTGCAAGCGACTCTACATTATTGATGTTACGTGCAAAATTCACGTTCAGGTCCCAGCTAAAATCTTTGGTCACAACAGGCTTGGCGTTTAAGGTGATCTCAATACCTTTATTGCTGATGACACCCGCGTTAACAGATTGCTGCGGAAAGCCAGATGATAACGCGATGTTAACGGTATTGATCTGATCTCTTGATTTAGAAGTGTAATAAGTTACATCCAATCCTATCCTGTCGGCAAAGAATTTCAGATCGGTACCTACTTCAAAAGAACGGGTACGAGTTGGCACCAAATGCGATGGCAAAATGGTGGTTGCTATGCCACCTAATGGTATGCCATTAAATGTTTGCGGGTTAAGCTGATACGTGGTGTTTAATTGGTACGGATCAGTATCGCTACCTACCTCGGCAGCCGAAACCCTTAATTTACCAAACGACAGTACGGTTTTAGGGATCTTAAACGCATCGGTAAAAACAAAGCTTGATGATAAGGACGGGTAGGTATACACGTTGTTATCCATAGGCAGGGTTGATACCGCGTCGCGGCGAACGGTTGCATCTAAGTATAAAAAGCCTTTGTAACCGGCACTTAACAAGCCGTATACCGAGCGGGTTTCTCGCCCCCTTGGCGGGATCTGTACAATGGTTTTATCAGAAAAGCTGTTTGAGCTAACCACATCTGTTGCTACCTGGTTAATATACGAGCCCGTGTAACCCGGATTAAAGCTATGCGATATACTCGCACCCACACGTGCAGATAAGTTTAGTGATTTTGTCACCTGCTTTTGAGCGGTTAACAACATATCCGCCTCGGTGGTTTGTACCTTTTGATTGGTAGTTTCTAATCTTCCGGTTAAAGAACCCGGAGTTGTTCGCGGACTAAATTTCTCGTAATCAAAATAAGTAAAATCTGTTGAGGCACGGCCTTGCAGGTTTAACCAGCTGGTAAAAACATAGTTGGCCTGCAAACCGCCAATCATACGGTTCTTTTTGGTACGGTTGCTCATTTCGTTAATTACCCAGTATGGGTCTAAACGGTACTGGCCGCCGCCCCACTCTACATAATTACCTTCAACATCTTTGTAGCCGGTTTTAAAGTAAGCCTGGTCAACATTATTAGCCAGGCCAATAAAGTTGTTACCAATATTACCCGGGTCATCAGCCAGCGAGGGGCGGTTCTTAACATTTTCGTTCATGTACATTACCCTTGCCTCAACCGTAAGGTTTTTACCAAATTTGGAGCTACCGGTAAAGTTGAAGGTGTTGCGGCGCATGTTGCTGCCAGGTACAATATCGTTATTGCGCAGATCGGATATAGATAAGCGGAAATTACCTTTATCGCTCGAGTTTGATAACGCGATGGTATTTGTAAACGTTGTACCAGTGCGGAAGAAATCCTGGATATTATTTTTAACCAGCGCATAAGGGCGGTATACCCCATCAAAACCTATTACCTGTAAGTTTGGATCTAAACGGGGGCCAAAGTTGTTAAACAACGTGTTTTTTGCCTGCGCGGCATCAATAACCAATTGTTCGGAACTACCTTGCCCGTAAATAAACTGGTTGCCATCTAAAGTGGTTAGTTGTTTCTCAAAAGATGAGGTGCTGTTAAATTCGATGCCTAACTCTTTACGCTGGCCGCCCCTTTTTGTAGTTATTAAAATAACACCGTTCCCTGCACGGCTACCGTAAAGCGCAGATGCAGATGGGCCTTTTAACACGCTGATCTTATCTACATCATCTGGGTTAATGGCCGATACCGCGTCACCAAAATCCTGGCCTCCCGAGTATTTACCACCGCCTACCTGGCCGTAGTTAGAATTATCAATCGGCACGCCATCTACCACATATAATGGCTGGTTGTTACCTGTAATGGTTGTATTACCACGAATAATAACCCTTGACGACCCTGCGGGGCCACCAGCCGTGCTATTGATAACCAAACCTGCAACTTTACCCGCAAGCGAGTTCATTACGTTGGTTTCGCGGGCTTTCTTCAGGTCGTTACCGTCAACCTCAGAGAATGCATATCCTAAAGCTCGTTGCTCGCGTTTTATACCTAATGCCGTAACAACCACCGTTTTTAATTCGGTACTGCTCAGTTTAAGGTTAATGGTAACAAACTTTAAGCCTTCGCCGGCTATGATGGATGATGGCTCAAAACCAAGCATCCTAAAAGTAATAACGTCGCCGGCGTTGACTTCCACAGAAAATTCCCCTACGTTATTGGTCACCGCCGATTTATTGTTCCGGGTGTTCACCACGGTAACACCTGGTAAAGGCAACTTATCCGAATCAAATACTTTACCTTTAAGTAT
>JAZKAL010000004.1:0-67818 GCA_040389205.1 Bacteroidota bacterium | reverse complement strand
AAGTATAAATGCTGCGGCACCGGCATTACTTTTAAGCGCCTGTATCATTACCGTTTCGCCGGCAATTTTATACCTAACATTTATTTGGTTTGCCAAAGCATCTATAACATCATTTAATTGCTTGTTTGTTACCTTAAGGTTGATGCGGCGCTTAAAATCAACATCGGCAGGGTTGTATGAGAAATGCACTTTGGTGGCATCTTCAATTTGCTTAAATACTTTATCAACCGGCTGGTTTTGCCAGTTAAAAGAGTAAAGTGTTGCTTTGGGTGTTGATTGAGCAAACGCGCTGGTGTAAACAACCAGGAACACTGCCCCCAGCATCCTCAGTAACATTTTAGAAAAAAAACGTTTAGCGGGTAGGTTTTTTAGCATAGTTTAAAAGTTTAGGGTACGTTGATTGTGATAAGGTTTAGTTTTAGAATACAAGTTTTATAGTACTACCATCATGGGTATATGTAAATTTGTTTACAAAGCCAATGGCATCGAGCACCTCAGTCAGGGTTTTATTATTAAACTGGCCGGTAAACATTATTTTGGCCGCCTGCTTTTCGTCGGCTTTAATAGCCACACCGTAAGTGTTAGCTATTTTGCCAGCTATATCATTAAAGTCGGCATTAGAGAATACCAGCCTGCTGTCCCTCCAATTTTGGATCTCTAACTGGTCAAAGTCGGTTTTGGTGAAGTTTTTATCGCCCTTATCCAACACAACCTTTTGCCCGGGTGTCAATATTTGTTCGTTAATTTTTAAATTAGATTGAGTTGCCTCAACCTTAACCTTACCTGTAGAAAGCATTACACTGGCGGTTTTGGCATTGGCATAACTGCTTACCTTAAATGAGGTACCTAAAGCTGTGGTAGCGGTTTTATTAGTTAGTACCACAAACGGGCGGGTTTTATCTTTAGTAACCTCAAAAAATGCCTCACCTGTTAAAAGCACATGGCGGTTATCCTTGTTATAATCGTTAGCAATTTTCAGCGAGCTTGATCCGTTAAGGGTTACCGTTGTACCATCGGGCAAAACAATTACTTTGCGGCTGCTAAAGTTTGTTTGGGCAATTGTGTGATAGTTATTATCTCTTACCTGGCTATATAATGCCGCGCCCGAAACAGGCGCGTTGTAGCGGTATAAACCATAACTAATTAACAGTATCAGTAAGGTAGCAGCAATAGCTATTCGCGGCATCCATAAACGGCGCACGTTTGTAAGTTCTGATGTTTTTGTTTTAAGCTGCTCGGCAGCTATAGATGCCTTTAGCTTTGCCAGTGCATCCTGTTTTTCTTCTTTACTTACTTTAATACCCAGCAGCAAGCAAAGTTCGCGGGCATCAGCAATTTTCCTTTTTAGCAGCGGCTGTGTACGGATGATATTTTCCCAGTGTGCCTTATCGGCTTCGTTAAGTTCGTAACAGTAGTTAACAAAGCTTTCATCCGTTAAAAAATCCTCGATATTAAAATTTATATAGTCCATTAAGTTGGTATTTGCTTACAAGTGCAATACATTATTCTTTTTTACCAAAACTTTTTAAAATTATTTACAAAGATTATACATACCTTCATCATCAGCTTAACATAGCACATTAAACTGCTTAGGCATCAGATAGATGAGCATCAAAACAGAAAGGGTAAAAAAAAACTGGGGGTTGCTTGTACAAGGCGATCAGCAAGGCCTTTACGCCTGTTTCGACATTTTTTATGACGACCTGTACCGCTTTGGTGTTTGCATGTACAAAAACCCCGAACTGGTTAAGGAAAGTATTAACAACCTGTTTATTGAACTCTGGCGCATACAGCACAAACTATCGGCAGTGCAAAACGTGCAACAGTATGTGCTTACCATATATAAACGTATACTTTACAAAACCTATCAGCAATACAGCCGCGATACTTTTACTACCACATTAGAAGAGGCAGAAATAGAAGCCGGCGCGGCCGAGCAACCTTACGAAAACATCCTGATAGCCAGTCAACAGGACGAGATCACCAAAAAACGCCTCCAAAAGGCCCTTAACCAGCTTACCCCCCGCCAAATAGAAATTGTACAAATGCGCTATTTTGACCAGATAAGTTTTTGTGAGATAAGCGAACGTACCGGACTTACCGAACGTACCATATACAACACCTTGCACAATGCTATTAAAGTTTTAAGGGATGTATTCTCTCTGGCGTTGATAATTAAGCTATTTAGCTAAAAGTGCCACATATTAACAATAATGTAGATAAATTTGGTAGATATTATTACTATTAAAATTATTAACACATTCCTTTAATAAAAACAAAATAAACTATATTTAGCAAACTAACTCTTACACTTATTTCTGGCATTGAAAACTATTAGCCGACGAGACTTTTTAGGCAAGGGCGCTATGCTTGCAGGCGGTACCTACCCCGCCATGATGGCCTTAGGCCTTTTACGCCCTGCCCCAGCACACGCATTTAATTTAGAAGGAAACGGAAACGGCAAACATGTTGTGATACTTGGGGCCGGTTTAGCCGGAATGACCAGCGCCTACGAGCTAACCAAACTTGGATACCGCTGCACCATATTAGAGGCACGCCAACGTACAGGTGGTCGTTGCTGGAGCATCCGTAATGGCAGTACCCAAACAGAAACCGATAAGCCAACCGCTACCGCACGTTTTGACGAGGGCCAGTACTTTAACGCGGGGCCATCGCGCATACCGCACAACCACGAGCTTACCCTGCATTACTGTAAAGAACTTGGCGTACCCATACAGGTTTACAATAACGTAAACGAAGGCGCGTATTATTTTGCAGAAGGCAAAGGCCCACTCTCCAATAAAAAAATAAAGGTACGCGAGGTGCATAACGACATCCGCGGATATATGAGCGAAATACTTGTTAAAAGCATTGACCACGGAGGCTTAGATAGCGCGTTAACCAAAGAAGATGCCGAGAAAGTTATTGAATACCTTAAAGCAGAAGGCGGATTAGATGTAGATAAACTTTACAAGGCATCGGCACGGCGTGGCTATACCGAAATGTATGGCGCGGGCGATAAACCCGGTAAAATCGGCGACCCGTATAAACTGGCAGACCTGATCCATTCCGGGCTAATGGACCCGGATTTTTATAATGTGGCCGAATATACTTACGAGTTGCAGATGACGATGTTCCAGGCGGTTGGCGGGATGGATAAGATATCATCAGCACTGGAGAAGAAGGTAGCTCCGTTTTTAAAGATGGGTGCTGAGGTAACCGACATCACCAACCTGCCCGAGGGCGTAAAAGTTTTATATACGGATGCAACAGGCAAGCATGAACTTACTGCCGACCTGTGCATTTGCACCCTGCCTTTGCCCGTATTAAGCAACATTAATCATAATTTTTCGGCTGATGTAAGCCGTGCTATTGATTATATAGGCTATATCCCTACCGGCAAGATAGGCCTTCAGTTTAAACGCCGCTTTTGGGAAGAGGACGAACATATTTATGGTGGCATCACCCACACCAATAACGACCTGACCCAGGTTTTTTACCCGTCTTACGATTACCTGGGTAAAAAAGGCATTCTTATAGGTTACTACAATTTCAACGAAAAGGCACAAAAGATTGGCGCACTAAACTTTGCCGAGCGTGAGAAGTTCGCCCTGGAAAAAGGCAGGCTGATCCACCCGCAATACGATAGTGAGTTTGAAAACTCATTCTCGGTAAGCTGGCATAAAACCAAATACAGCCTTGGCGGATGGGCGGTTTATAATACCGATACCCGCAAAAACCAATATCCGGCACTGTTAAAGCCCGATAAGCAGGTATATTTTGCAGGCGAACACCTTACCTATTTAAATGCTTGGATGGCCGGCGCGTTCGAATCGGCTCGGAGCACGGTAGCAGCCCTGCATGCCAGGGTAAGCGGGCAGCAGGTACAATACAAAGCACAACAATAAAACGAAAACTAAAAAAACTAAAGATACCTTAACCATGGCAAACTCAATTAACCGCAGAAACTGGATCAGATCCAGCGCTTTTATAGCCGGGGGACTGGCTTTTTGTTCGGGCAGCATCAGTAAACTCTCGGCAATGCCCAAGCGCATGTTAAAATCTCCGCGCGCGCTTACAGACCGCGAAGTAGCTGCAGCCGCCCCGCTTGAACTAAAAGCAAGGTTACTGGCAAACGAAAACCCTTTTGGTCCGTCGCCTGCCGCTAAAAAGGCCATTGCAGATGCATTAGATAAAAGCTACCAATATCCTTTCGCGCTTGGTTCGCAACTAAAGGGCAACATTGCAAAGTACGAGGGTGTGGCAACTAAAAATATCATTATCGATTCGGGCTCTACCCCGTTGCTGCATGCCGCGGCAATATGTTTCACTAAAGGCGGCAAAAGCGTTATCACCGGCGACCCATCATATGATGACCTGCCAACCTACGCCGAGGAGTTTGATGGCAAATGGGTAAAAGTACCGCTTACAGCAGATTATAAACTGGACCTTGATGCCATGGAAGCCAAGGTTGATGCCAATACCGGTATGGTTTATATATGCAACCCCAACAACCCAACCGCAACAGTTGTAGATACCGCAAAGCTTAAAGCCTTTTGCGAACGTGTATCTAAAAAAACAATGGTATTTGTTGATGAGGCTTATATTGATTACCTGCCCGACCCGCAGGGAAGCAGCATGATAAGCCAGATTAAAGAAGGGAACAACATTATTGTTGCCCGTACATTTTCTAAACTTTATGGCTTTGCAGGCCTGCGCCTTGGCTATGTTATTGCCCAGCCAGACACCATTAAGCTGTTTAAACAATACTCCAGCGACGGGTTTAATATTAGCAGCACTACCTTAGCCGGCGCTATTGCCGCTTACCAGGAGAAAGACTTTTTGGCCGATACCTTAAAAAAGACAAATGAATCTAAAGAGTACTTATATTCGGTTTTGAAGAAAGAAGGCTATACTTACATCCCATCATCGGCCAATTTTGTAATGTTCCCCATAAAAATGGATGGCAAAAAATTCAGTACCGAAATGTTTAAGCGTAGTATTGGCATCCGTGACTGGAAATTGAACGGCCAGGACTGGTGCCGCATCAGCATTGGCCGTATGGACGAAATGGAAGCATTTGCCGCCGCCTTTAAAGAAATATCTTAATTAAAAAAGAATAAAGAGTTAAGGATCAGGAGCCACGCCAAAAATAATGGCGTCCTGATCCTTAACGCTAATAGCTTGACTTCCTTATAAAAATATGCGTAAACTAACATTAACACTATTACTTGCAGGCTCGGTATACTTCTGCAATGCCCAAACCGTAACCCCAAGGCCGCTTACCATGGCCGAATACACCAAGGCGCAAACATTTACCATTGCCGACCTGGATAAAGACACTTATGTAAAGTTCGAGAACGCCTACGTGTTGGACAGGTACGAAGGCCGCAAACCATACTTTATTACAGGAAGCGACGGGCTTAAAAAACGCATAGACCTGTATAAACTAATAGCTAAAGAAGGCATGCAGGAAATTGGCACTATGGTGTTTTATACCAACGAAAAAGGTAAGTTATATAAAGCCTTAGTACCCGATTTTACCGCCGATGCAAAAGTTTGGGAGCAATACTTTCAGGATATTGATAACATTAATAAAGTTGAAACCAATTTCATCCTGAAGTTATCTTACATACTGTCTAAAGAACTGAGCTTTCAGCAATATAAATTGCTCAATGGCGGTAAAGATATGAAGGAGGAATCGGCTACCTATGGTAACGACATCTGTTTCCCGGGCGATGAAATGGTAACAATGGCAAACGGCGCTAAAAAACTTTTAAAAGATGTAAAAAGCGGCGACGAGGTAATTACGGTTGACCCGGCTACTAAAACCGCATCGGCAGTAAAGGTTAAAGAACTTACCACGCACGATGCCAGGAACTACGCCTTAACTAAGCTGGTGCTGGTATCGGCGCAAGTAAACGACAACAACATTAAGCTTAACAGCAAAGTGTTACAAGCTACGCCAAACCACCCTATGTTAACTAAACAAGGCAACCAAAAAATTGGCGATATTACCTTAGGGCAGGACGTGCTTTGCCTTAACGAGCAAACCGGCAAGTACGAAAGCTTTACCGTTCTGCTAAAAACCGAGCAGGCAGGCGGCACCCAAAAAGTTTATAACATTGTTGCCGATGGCGGCAGCACCATTATTATGAATGGCGTTATGGTGTTGCAGAAATAAGCTTAAAACTTTATAAAACGGGAAAGGGCTTATTAACAGCCCTTTTTTGTTTACCGATGGTGGAAATACTATTTGTACATCCTATCTTACTTAGTGCAAACTGCCAATGTTCAAAAATCGGCAGGCAATGTTTTAACGTAATTTGGTACACTTGTCAAATATTCTCACTTGCTTATTCATGTCCAAACCGGTAAAATCCATATATAATCTACACTTCGCGCTGGTTTGTTTAAGCTCACTCTTATTCTCGGCAAGCTTTAATATGCTTATACCCGAGTTACCCGCCTACCTTACCAGCCTTGGCGGCGGCGAGCATAAAGGATTAATTATCGCATTGTTTACCTTAACCGCGGGTATATCGCGGCCGTTTAGCGGTCGGTTAACAGATACCATTGGCCGTGTACCTGTAATGGCTGTTGGCTCCATAGTTTGTTTTGTGTGCGGCTTTCTATACCCCGTATTAGGCACGGTATCGGGCTTTTTATTTTTGAGGTTACTGCATGGTTTTTCTACCGGGTTTAAACCCACGGCAACCGCGGCTTACGTGGCAGATATCATTCCGCGTGAGCGCTGGGGCGAAGCATTGGGTTTACATGGCATTTGTTTTAGCACCGGGCTTGCCATTGGTCCGTTCATTGGCAGTACCATCAGGCTTTATTTTTCGTTGAACACCCTATTTTACACTTCATCATTTTTAGCGCTGATGTCCATCATCATACTAATGAATATGAAGGAAACGCTTAAAGTAAAACAGAAGTTTAGCTTTGCTATTTTAAAGATATCCCGTAAGGATATCATAGCTGTGGAGGTTTTACCTGCTGCCATAGTAACGCTGCTATCATACGTAGCCTATGGCGCCATATTAACCGTTATACCCGACTGGAGCGGCCATTTAGGGATTATGAACAAGGGTTTATTCTTTATGGTGTTTACCATCGCGTCACTGCTCATCCGCTTTGGGGCCGGCAGGGTGTCTGATAAATATGGGCGGGTTTCAGTCATTAAAGTGGGGTTATTTTTACTAGTTATAGCACTTTCAGTTATCGGCTACGAAAAAACATCTATAGGCCTGCTGGCGGGTGGCGTTATATACGGAGTGGCAACAGGCATCCTATCCCCTGCCCTTAACGCATGGACGGTAGACATGAGCCATCCGCAACATCGCGGCAAGGCCATGGCAACCATGTATATTTCGCTGGAGGCAGGTATAGGTTTGGGCGCTTTGATCTCGGGCTGGTTCTACCAGGATGTAATTGCTATGGTGCCGCCAATATTGTACGCTACGGCGATTGTAACCCTATTAGCTATAATTTACATGATGTTTCGCAGCCAAACACCCGAAAAACACCGGGAAGATGTGTTAATGGAAACAGAAATTTAAACTACCTGCACAAAGCCGCATTTACGAAAGTACGGCAGCCACAGGTAAGCATCGGCCAACAGATCGGCAGGTGGCGTATTTTGACTGATACTAAGCGCGGAAATAGCATCATAAAGGTTGTTATGGTTTTTACATTCCTGCAAAAGCAGGTATTGCAATTCTGTTATCTCATCCAGCACAACCCTGTAGTTTTTCCTGCTAATGGCCATAAAGGTTTTTTGTAGCGATGGCAATTCGTATTCCTCATCGCGCAATACGGCTTCAAAAAAACGTTTCATCGGCAGGTCCAGTTCAAGCAATTGGAGGCATTCGGGGATGCGGATATTCAGGGTAGTGGAAAACATTTGGTATACATCGTTAATACCTGCATCCGCAATATCTTGCTCCGTCCCGGGTGCACGCAGGGCAACCTGCCGGGCACGTTCTACCCTGGCTAATGTTGCGGGAATGTCAAAGGCGCTGCTATCTTCGCCATCGGGTACTTTAGGTTTGGTTTTATCTAAAAAATCGGGGAATTTTTCGCCAAGGTCATACAAGGTATACGATGTTGATGGGTGATACATGAGGTAGGCTTTTGCGAAGCTGTCAAACAATTCATCCCCCATAAATTTCTTGCTTACGGCATAATCGGCATACATGCAATCCAGCAAACGCATCATGTAGCCAGAACTGTAAACATTTAAACGGGAATGTACAGATGCGATATCATTATGGGATACTACGTCATGCTCGTTTAGCTGATAGGTGTGGTTAGCAAACCCTATCTTTTGATTAAGAAATCCCGGCGCCATCACCACAGTTCGCAGCCAGTTTTGTAGCAGTGCTGTATCTTGCTTAACCATTTGATGCCTGTAATTGAAAATCTACCGGATTTGATACCGGCAAATGTGGAGAGCGGTAAACGCCTTCCTGCGGGATGTTACCTTTTAAAACTTCCTTAGCTTTAAAAAGCTCGTGCAGCAATTCGGGATATTCGGGGATCTTCGCGTCCCATTCCAGTAAGGTACTAACCCCACCCGTTAAATGATAAGCCTGGTGAAACAGTTCCCAAACTTTAGATGGCACCGGCTGATCATGCGTATCAACAAGCAGTTCGCCACAATCTGTGGGGCCGGCCAGGTGCATTTGCACAATATGCTCATGCGGCAGGCTATCTATATATTTAACCGCGTCGAAACCATGGTTATGTGCTGATACGAAAACATTGTTTACATCCAGCAGCAACCCGCAGTCGGTTTCTTTAGAAAGCGCCGAAAGGAACTCCCACTCGGGCATGGTTGATGCCTTAAACTGCAAATAGGTTGATGGATTTTCTAATATGAGCGGGCGCTTTAAATAATCCTGAATTTTTAAAACCCGTTCGGCAACATGGTCAAGGCTTTCCTCGGTCATGGGCATGGGCAGCAGGTCGTGCGTATTGGTATAGGCAACACCTGTCCAGCAAAGGTGGTCAGAGATCCACTCCGGTTCTATCTTTTCAGCCAGGGCCTTAAGCTTTTGCAGATAGGTATAATTTATAGGATCGGTACTGCCAACAGATAGCGATACCCCATGCATTACCACAGGCACCTGCTTACGAACATGCATTAGCACATGCATAGCAAAGCCAAAGTCATCCATAAAGTTCTCGCTGATGATCTCAAACCAGTCTACCCCCGCCGGGTTGTTGAGCAGGTAGTTAAAATGCTTGTTTCGTAAACCCACGCCAAGGCCCAAATTTGGCAGGCCCAGGCGTGGTATAGTGTTCATGCTCATGGCAATTAATTTTAGAGCTTCATCTTAACTCTTTTCCTTTGGAGAAGGGCTATAAAATATCTCCTCAAAGTCCTCTCCCTTGGAGAGGATTTAGGTGAGGCTGATTTAGGTTGATGGCGGGAAAGCCAAACGCAAGTCGCTTGGTTTTGGCTTTTCCGGAACCGGGAGTTTGCGTTCTTTTAATACAGCGGCATAAGCATTCCAGGCCACATCATAAACCAGGTCGCCCTGGGCATAATCAACAATTGCAAAAGCGCTTGGCTGGTATGTTGGTTTAGGCCCAAAATTATTCAACTGCATTTTATACTCGTTTGGTGCAGGAATGCTAGGGTACATTTGCGAAGCTGAAATGGGAACCGCGCAGCCACCCAAAGCACCACAGGCATTATCTGATGGCGGGCTGTATGGGGATACCGTAGCACCTGCAGATTTCAGGAAAGTATTGTTTGTAGACGAACCACAACCACCGCCGCCACCTGTAGACTGTACAAAGCCACATCCGCCTTCGCCCTTGCACTCGTTAGAGCCTTTACAAGCGTGGAACAATTGTACAGGCGCGCAACTTGCCGGGTCACTAACGATATCCTCATCAAGATTTAGCCCCTGGCAGGCATGGTATAAATGTTCGTGACGGTTCAATGGCGGGTACTCTTTAGATGTTACACCTAACGATATATCGGGCACCTTACCAAATACGGCCCAACAGATAGACAACCTATCTCCCGATCCACCCATTGATGGGTAAGGAAACGCAGTTTTAGGGTTTTGAAAGTAATCATTCAACACCCGGGTAACACCGGCTATAGCACCTGTTGAGGCACGGCTAAACAAATCGAAATTTTTACCGTCGGTATCGTTTAATTTTAAACGGTTAAGCGCGCCGGCAATATCGCCCGATAATGGTAACTGCGGATAAAGCTTGGGGTTGTAAGCAGCTGTTTGCAACATTTCGGGTGTCCATTTATTGCCTTTGGCATGCCACTGGTCCCAGGTTTCAATTTTGCCGCTCTTAACAAGGCCTAACACAAATTCGAAAGTTTCGAAGTGGTCCATTTTACCGTAAGTGCAACGCGCTTCTGCCTTGGCCGAGTCAACCTGCTGCCCCGTAGCATTATAAGACGGGTATTTATTGCGCAAAACCGGGCACTTAGGCTGAAACATGTCCTGTACAGCCATTAAAGTAAGCGGCGTTTTTAAATTACGGCTTTTGCTAACGCGACGTAAGATCTCGTCAATTACACCGCCGCCCTCGCCCTGGTCGGTAATACCGTTTATCATATTCAGCACATCGTGCAGCGCTTTTTCAAGATCGCCGGTGTTGATGCTGGTGGGCATGTACGGGTATTCATCCTGGCTGGTTTGTGTTTCATCGAGTCTACCAGGATTAAATACTTCTTTTTGAATGGCATATTGTAATTGCCTGTTGTCGCCCCCTGCTGATGATACCTTCTGAGATTTGGCAAGGCCTTTTTTGTAAACTATTTCCCAAAGCGTGGTGCCATCAGCGTATTCAATCGACAGGTAGTTCCACAATTGCAGATACATGTTCCCGATCGAACCAAACATGGGTAATGGCTCACCCTCTTTCCAGTTATTGTAAGGGGCTTTTTCTTCGTATTTTGCTTTTTTGTCTTTGCAAATGTCTGCTAATGCAGCTTTCTCTGTTTGTTCAATAGCCTTAAAAAGGGTAACCTGCTCCTCATTCATGGGGCCAAGTTTCACTTTGATGTTTGTACTGTTAACAGTATCCTTAAAATCAAGTATACCGGGCAGTACCGATGAATCGGGCGAATAGCATTTCCAGGCGTATGTTTTTTCGTCCTGTAAGGGCTCGCAGGTAAATTTAGGGTCGTAACCTACTACCTTAGCCAGATTAGAAATAATTTGCAGGTGGAGCATCTCGGCTACAAAAACGCTAAACACTGCGTTAAAAGCCTGTTCATTCGCATTTTTTGGGTGTGCCGATGCAGCCATGCCCGGCCAGGTGCGGCCTTCGTAAAAATTGCTGCCTTTGCTGTTTATTTCGTGCATACCCTGTAAAGAGTAAAGCGACGTCATATACAGCGGGATAGTGAACAGTTCGACGTTAACAGCGGATTGCACCATAGCGTGCAGCGCTTTTTCGTCGATATCCTTGTATGATACCGGCCGGTTTGCTAATCGGTTATCATCAGTAAACAAGAGCGTTGTTTTCATGATAAGGTTTTGGTTTATTTTATGGGTTAAGTTAACTTATTTTTCCTTGTGAAATTTTTTTTAATGCATCTATTCCCGGCAGGAATAAATATAAGCCGCCGTCGGTTCGTATAAAGCGTTCAAGGCGATCAATACTTTTGTATTGCGATTTATTGTCCAGGTAATCAAATTCATTATAGGCCTGTATGGTACTATCGGGCGGCCCAAACAACGGGTCGAACCCGCTGCTGTTAGGGCTGGCATCCGGCTGGCGAAAGCTGTTACGAATTATCCAGTTTTGCATGATAAACTGAAATTGCGATGCCAGGTTAGAACAAATGAACAGACCCACCAGCCCGCGCTGTTCACCCTCGTTTTTACCCTCAACGTAATCCGGGCCATAAGCACCTGCCCGTCGCATTATCCTCCGACTTTCGGCGTTGTTAGGTGGGCTATTGGGGTTGTTCTGATTGCCGGTAACCGAGGTATCATCCCTAGGGTTTGTGCGCCGTATATGCGCTGCATACGGGCATAAGGCACCCAGTGCATCGTTTTGCCTTACCCCTTGTTGGTGTTCGGTATGGTTTAAATAGTTAAAGTTGGTAAAATCAAAATCTTTAAGATCAGGATTGGGGCCATTAGGAGAAACTACCAGCGGTGTACCATCAAACCAACGCCCGCACATTTTAGCAGCAACCAAATCCGGGCTTACTCCCGGTGTTTTGTTGATAAAAGTATTAAAAGCCTTTACATCCTGGTATAGTAACCTAAAGGCTGCAAAACTGCCGTTAAGTATTAACGGATGCGCACGGTAATTGGGTACAGTAGTTTTACCATCATTGTACTTTTTGGTGATAACAAAATAATACGGCGGCACAATAGGCCTGTCGTCAACGGTGCTTACACCAAGTAACATTCTTTGTTTTTTGTTGTTCCATGGCACTTTACTAAGCCGTGGCTGCGAAAAGCTGTCCTTGTAGCCAAAATGAATATAATTTTTACCTGTTAACAAAGGGTTAGAATCTTTTGAGAACATTAAAGCCAAGGCAGGCCTGGTATTTTCATTTATCAACGCCATTAACGTATCGTAATAGCTTTCGCGATCTGCTTCGCTTTGTGTATAAAGGGTTAGCTGGATGTGCAGGTCAGAACCGTCGGGCTTAGGCAATGTAGTTGGCACCCAACTTTCTGATCTTACCCACCAGTTTGCAGATGCGCTATCAGCTATATCGCCCACGGCGGCAGCATTAGCAGCCGCGCCGCCATCATATAAATTAAACAGCGGGAAACTGTCATTTTTTACGGTGGTATAGCCATCTGTATCGATCAGCATCTTTAAACCAAAGCTGGTGATACCTATATTTAAGCAATAAGATGGTTTTGCGCCATCCGGCCATGGCGCCGCAGATGTTATAGTAAGCGGTGAGCCGCTGCCCGGTAGTAATTTTGCTAAAAAGGCATGCGCCCCGGCAATATTGTTACTATCTATGGTAAATATAAGGTAGCGGATGTAATCAAAATTATAACCGCGCAGTATCACGCCTTGTATATCATCAAGTTGTAAAGGAGGCGCTTGCGGGTCTGCAACATCATTCAGGTAAGCACTCATTTTAGTTGGGTTTAAATAAGTTATTTATCCCCGCTTTCGCGGGGATAAGAATAATGTTTTAGCAAGGTGTTGGCGGAGTTGATGGCTCGTAAGTTATGTTTGTTGGCGGGAATGGCCATAAAACAGGTGCATTAGGGTAGTTTTGCAAAATTTTGCCTACTGTTAAGCCCGGGAATGTAAAGCCAAGAGTATATTTATTATTTGTATTTGCGGGAGGTATTGCAGATGCAGGGATAGTAGGATCGGCAAAATTATAGCGCATTAATAAGCAGTTAAACGCATCGGGGTTTTCTGCCACACCACCACCTTTGCTGATAGAGAATGCAGATGTTGGATCTGACGCCGGGAAAATTCCATCTTCGTCCATTGCATCAACTATACCGTTTAAAGCCCCTGCAATAAGCTCGTTGGTGACAAAAGAACTAATGTATGGGGCAAAATCAGCATCGTAAAGAGATTGTACCACCAGCAGATCTTTACCCGGCATTGTTTGGAAACTTGCTACCGGTAAAGCCGGTTGCGGCTTTTGGCCATCTAGCAAATGGTAAAACATAAAAAAATGAACGCCGGTATTTGCACGCATATCGCTCAGGCTTTTTATTTCGGCCTGGATGCTTGTTAAAGCTTTAGTTACAGCTTCTTTTGGCGTTTGCTTTTTAAGAGGCATAAATAGCAACAGCATGTGCTGCTGCTCGGCAGCAGGTACACTTTGAATAGGTTCCATTGTGGTTTTGGTTTAGGAAATTTTATACCTACTCTATTAAAGGCTTTTCGGTATCCGCCATTTTGCGATCAGTAATAAAACGCGTTTACACTTTCCCGTCCCAAATACCGCGAAATGTGCGGTAATAAATTATTTAAGATGTTATATTAATAGGTAGATGTTTGTAAAAGCCATAACTTTCTTTACAAATGTCATTTATTATTAATGATACCCATAGGGTGAAATCAGCTTTTTTAAGGCTTGGTTTAAGTGGAAAAAAGGCAAGGGTTTAATTTGTATATCAGTTTATAAATAATCAATTTCGGTGAACCTTAAATCAAAAACTATATGACACTCAAAAAAACCTTATTACTTGTGGCCGCTACGGGTTTGGCCTTTACCGCCTGCCAGAATCAGCACGCCGACCTATCTACCAAAACATCCGGGACACCGTTCAATTATGATAGCCTGAGCTATGAGCAAGCTAAAAAGTACGTTACTAATTATGAGAAACGAGCCGGCTTTGTAGATTCAGTATATAAGGACAAAAGTGGAACTTTGATCACTAAAAAGAAACCTGACTCGCGCAGCATCTGGTTCAGCGCTCAGCGTTTGCAGGTATTGTTGGATAAGATAAAAAGCGAAGGTGGTGACGGGATCCGTTTTTACTATGCTGCCTATGATACTGCTTATCCAAAGGTTATTGGTAGTAATACGCCTCCACAAATGTACTGGGGCTATAATACATTGGTAATGGTATCAACTAAAGACAGTACCAACCAGGCTGCCCAAAAATTCCATCGCGATTATTTTACCAACTCAATAAAGGGATCTGACAAACCGGTAAAGGGTTTCATTTTAGGCAGCACGCCCGAAAACCGCGGTGAGCTATGCCCCCCACCTAGAAACTGTAACGAAATAGGCGCATTGCTTATTCCATAATAAAATATGGTATTTCTAACTTTTAACACAGTATCAGAGTTTTTATGCCTGCTGGCCGCGATTATTTTCCTTTACCGGGAAAAGAGCATAGCCTGGAAGTTATTTATACCTTTTTTACTGTTAACCTGTAGTGTTGAGGTAGCCGGCATTTACATGCGCGAAATTATGCAGGTGCGTAACTACCCCATTTATAATTTGTACCTGATATTTGAGTGTGGCTTTACCAGTTACTTCTTCTTTTATCTTTACCAGGCTTATCGCTACAGGCCAATATGGTTATTTACCTGGCTTAGTTTGTTTACCGTTATGTACGCTACCGACATGGTATCGCATGGCGGTAAACTCTTTGCCGGTGATACTGCAACGGTTATGTCAGTAGTGTTTGTATTAGCCAGCCTATACTTTTACTATCTTAAATTAAAAGACCCGCATTTCGTACCACTTATTCATTCGGCACCTTTCTGGTGGGTTAGCGGTACGCTGTTCTTTTATTTTGGCAGTACCGTTTGCAACACATTTTTTACGTATCTGTCAAATTACGAATCTATTACCTATAGCCGGTCTATCAGGTATATAATTTTTAACGTACTTGATGTTACTATGTATATTTTCTGGTCATACGCTTTCATATGCAGATATCGTCAAAGGAGATCATCTCCCTTATAGGGCTTACATCTATTATTTTTTTAATAGCGCCTTTGTTCCTTATCCTGTATGTATTATCATATAACCGCAGGAAAAAGAGACACCAGGAGGAAACCGTTATGATGCAAAAAAACTTCGAGACCGAACTTTTAAAAACCCAGATGGAGGTACAGGAGCAAACCCTTAAAACGGTTGCATATGATCTGCATGACAACATTGGCCAGCTACTTAGCCTTACTACCATTACCCTTAGCTCTATAAACCTGGACGATAATAAGAACACCGCCGAGAAAATAGCACTGGTGGAAGACCTTACCATGCGCTCCATTAAAGAGGTAAAGGCGCTCTCCCGCTTGCTACATGGCGAAGAAATTATAAGCCGCGGCCTTAAGGCGGCTATTGAGTTTGAACTGGAATGGCTTAAAAGATCCGACAAATTTAAGGTAAAATTTACGCACAACCATGTGCCCTTTAACGGCGATAGCGCGCAGGAAACTATCTTATTCAGGCTTTTTCAGGAAATCATAAACAATATTATCCAGCATGCTAAGGCAACAGAAATTAATATCAGTTTACAAGGCGCTGTAGATAACTATCAATTAATAATAAGCGATAACGGAATTGGGTTTGATGTAGAGGAGATATTAGCGCGAAAAGCAGGTATGGGCCTGCATAATATTATTAAACGGAGCAGCATGATAAATGGTAATGCTTCAATTGTATCTTCGCCGATAAACGGAACAACCATAACCATCAATCTACCGTACAAATAACCATGCAAACCCAAAGGATTAACATTGCTATTGTTGACGACCATACACTTTTTAGACAAGGGCTGGCTCATTTGCTAGCCGAATCTAACGAGATAAACGTTTTGTTTGATGCCGATAACGGTGCCGATATGATCAAAAAGCTATGCGATGCAACATTGCCCGATGTAATATTAATGGATATTACCATGCCTATTATGGATGGTTACGAAACTACCAAATGGTTAAAGGACAACCACCCGGGTATAAATATATTGGCGCTGAGCATGTTTGAAGAAGATAAGCCAATTATTGGGATGCTTAAAAGCGGTGCAGGCGGCTATATGCTTAAGCAATCTAAAGCGGCAGACCTGGTGAGTGCCATTAAGGGTATAGCCTCTCAATCTTTTTATATAAATGAACTGGTGTCAGGCAAGCTACTACGTAATATTCAAAACAACCAGCCTGTAAAAAATGCGCCCATCGGATTGAACCCCAACGAGTTGAAGTTTTTAGAACTATGCTGTTCAGACCTTACATACAAGCAAATTGCCGACATGATGCACCTAAGCCCGCATACTATTGATAATTACCGTGAAGCCCTGTTCCAGAAATTTGAAGTAAAATCCAGAACAGGACTGGTTATATCGGCCCTAAAAAATGAGCTTATAAAAATTTAATTACGACGCTGTTACTACAGTTTCGGCTTTTTTGGGAGCCGGTGTAGTTTTTGCTTTTGCAGGTGCAGCCGGTTTTGCTGTATCAGACGCTTTTGGTTCGTCGGCTTTAACCAAAGTGGCGGTATCTATTTTAATATCTTTAGCAAATTTCTTAGCCAGTTTTTTGGCTTCTTTCTCTATCTTTTTATCTAATTTCTTAGATGCTACTCCAAACTTATCGGTTGCTTCTTTTAGCTGTGCAATCAGGGTTTGTTGTAAAGATTTTTGAGCAGTTTTTTTTGCTTCTTTAACAAGTGGTTTAAGTTTATTTTTCATGTATCTATCTGGTAATATGCGCAAAAGTAGGTTACAGTAAGGTTAATTCAATATTATCATTATGTTAACAACAAATAACTTACTTAACATTGCATTTTATAACAGGTTTTTATCCTTACCCTTTTGTTCCAGGTCGGTCATAAAGGTGGTTAATTCTACAGTAAAACTATCTAACTTAACAGCCGACTGTTTCATATAATTTACCAACTTTTTAAGCATCGCCGGTTTTCTCAAAAAATTACCCAGCAAGTTAGAAATGCCTAAGATATTGGCAACAGGCTGGCGTACTTTATGATGGGTAATAAACATCATTTCTTCTAAACCAACAATATATTCGCGTAAAAACTCCTCTGCCTTTTTAATTTTGTTATAGGCCGTTATCAGTTCTGCGGCACGTTTTTCTTTCTCTTCATTTTGGTAAATGAGCTCCTGATTTGCAATAAGAAGTTCTGCGGCACGTTTTTCCTTCTCCTCGTTCTGAAACACCAACTCCATATTTGCTACAACTAACTCGGCAGCACGCTTTTCTTTCTCCAAATTTTGGTAGGCCAGTTCTTTGTTAGCTACAATTAATTCGGCAGCTCGCTTTTCTTTCTCTGCGTTCTGATACTCAAGTTCCTTATTAGCAATTAAAAGTTCGGCTTCACGTTTTTCTTTTTCCTGGTTTTGAAATAGGAGTTTTTTATTAGCCGTAAGTAATTCGGACGCAACAATCTTCCCTGGCATTTGTATCTGATAAAGTGATAAAGACACATCCATTTAGGGTTTGAAGGCATCAGCTATCAATTTACAATATAAAATTGTATACTTACTCAATAATTAGATAATAATGTAAAAACAGGAGGTTATAGTTAACAATAAGCTTCTATGACTCTCTTTATACGAAATATTGGCTATCTCTTAAAGCTGAATTTATACAATGCCGCATCTGAACCAGTTAGCTTGAACTGTAAACCGCCCTTGGTTGCTATCCCATTAGCCTGCAGTATTTCTTTTACAGCATTTATTTTAGACAGATCAACGCCTAAACGTTTACCGCTTATGTCAAACTCTTTAGCCTCCTTACTATAATTAAATACAGCAAGATAAAAGCTATCCCCTATTTGCTTAGTGAAAATCTCCGAAGAGCCTGTACCTGTATTCCCTTCTACAGGTCGGAATGATTTGCCATCCTTTACCAACTTTAGCAATTCGGGGTTTTGATAGTACGTTTTGATGCGTTCGGTCCATTGCCCGTGCTTTGACAGGTCATCGCCCGAGATCCACGTACCGGTAACCAGGGCCGATAATAACCGGGCACGGTTAGCCCCTATGCTTTCGTCGTTAAACACCACATGGTCGGCATCAAGGTAATTATACAAATAGGTTTGCCACCAGCCATAGCTTAAACTGTTTAAGGTGTATTGCGTATTATCGATAGATTTGAATGCGTCGCAGGCAATTCGCCTCATGTGCGCATACCTGCCTGTTGCCATAATGGGTGATATTGCTGCATATACCAGCATTTGCCCGCCAAGCTGATCTGTAAGGTACTCCATACCTTTGCGGTAGGCCTGCATACCTGTGGTAACCGTTGGGTCGCGAAACTTATTAGCCTCAACCGCGGCGTGGCCTAAAAAATCTATCTTGATCATTTTAAATCCGCAATCTTTTAGCTTACCTATAACGTATGCTATGCGTTTTTGTGTACCGGGATGGGTTGGATCTATAGCCCTTGCACCGTCTATATCGTTATAACCATTACCTATCTTTGTCCAAAGTTCGCCATAAGTATATTCGCTGCCGTCAACCTTGCGGTTTGGCCCGCCGGCATGTCCCCAATCAGTAAAGGGCGCCCAGTAAATGCCGGGCTCTAAACCTTTAGCTTTGCAGTAAAATGCAAAGGCTTTTAGCCGGCTGTAATCGCCGTTATGTACCAGGTTATCCCAATAAGAGTCCAGGTCGATATAGGCCGTATTCCCGGTACGGAACGCAGGTATGCTATCGGCGAAAAAGTTTGCCACTTTGGTTATATTTTCTGACGTTAACTTCTCCTGTATCACACCCCAACTGTTCCATCCTACCGGCGTAGGCTTAGTCCAGTTAAAAATGTAGGGCGGCTCTGCAATGCGGTTGGCTTTGCTATATGCTTCCATACCCAGCCGCCAGTCTTTAAAATAACCTACAAATATCTTTGGCGATGTAATGGTATTGCCACTAATGCTACCATGTTCAATTTTATCGCGGGTTAGGGCCTCAGAGGTATACCCACCCCAAACTTTTATTTCGTTTGATAATAAAGTATTCTCCATATCGACACCCGTTTTCCAAACCTCGTGCTCAACCGAGCCTGCTACTATGCCCGCACGGGTTTCGTTAGAAAATACCGCGCTCACCTCTGAACTCACCCCATTTTTATCACCAAAATTCTTCGAGTTATAACTTATAAAAGTATCGTTATCAAAAGGCACAAAAAGCGAGCGGACATCTCTACCATTTATTATTGCGAAAGTGCCATTAACCGGCGACATATAATTGGTTTTTAGCTTTGTACCTGTAAAAGCTATTTCGGTAATAAAGTAGTTTTTACCAGTGTAAGTATAAAACACCTGCTGCATTTGGGGCAGGCCTTTACCAATTAGGAGGATGGTGTGTTTAAAGCCCTTGCCAAAGCCGTTTTGTATATCAATTTTGCTATACTTTCTAAGCTGATAGTCCTTAGAATTAACCGTATCAGCATTAACTTTAGCGGCAGAAAAAGTTTCAGTAAAACGCTGTTTGCCGTACTGCCAAACGTTGTAAGTGCCTGTTTTGAGGTTATAATTGATCTTGCCGTTTTGGCCGAAATCCATGCTGATAATATCACCATTTATTGACTTTTTTTCACCCGCTTTCGCACACGAAACGACAAGAAAAAGTATTATGCAGACTACATACCTGCCGTAAATTTTAAACATAGTTTTAGGTTTATAAAATATGCAAGATAAATGGCTAAGCCTTTACGGTGTTAAGCGTTTTAAGCAAACCATTCATTTTTACCTTCACTTTGCGGTGCAATGGTGATGTAATACGGCAACTCGTTACTTTGCCATTTTTCCAGCTAAAATAAACCGTGTAGTTGCCGCGCGCTTTCATACCCTTTACTTCGCCGGATGCTTTCCAACTATCTGGTATGGCAGGCAAAAATTCAATAAACCCGGCGTGGCTCTGGATCAACATTTCTGCAATACCTGCCGCGGTACCAAAGTTACCATCTATCTGGAAAGGCGGACCTGCAGAAAGCAGGTTTGGATAGATCCCGCCACCAGAGCCGTAATTAATATCGGTACGCAACGTTGGTTTCATAATTTCGGTAAACAGTTTGTAAGCGCGGTTACCATCGTGCAGGCGGGCCCAAAATAGCAGCTTGTAGGCAATAGACCAGCTTGGCCCGTCGTCTCCCCTAACCTCTAAAGTTTTTTTACAAGCCTCTGCTAATTCAGGCGTTGCCTCGGGCGTTATAAGCGATGCAGGGTATAAACCATACAAATGCGAAATATGCCTGTGCTGCGGGTCGGTTTCTTTGTAATCTTCAAGCCACTCCATCAGCCGGCCATCTTTACTTACCTGGCCTGCTGGTGGTAGTTTTTTTAGTTTATCGGCAAGGTCTTTACGCAAAGCTTCATCCTTGCCCAACAGCTTGCCGGCTGTTATTACATTAGTAAACAACTCGCGGATGATCTGGTTATCGATAGTTGGGGCCACGCAAATGCTGGCGGTTTTACCATTTGGCAGGTAAAAGCTATTCTCGGGCGATGATGATGGCGATGTTACCAGCCAGCCTGTTTTGGCATCGCGGATAAGCATGTCGCTGTAAAACTGCGCCGAGCCTTTTAATATGGGGTAAATGTCGCGCAGGTAGTTTTTATCTTCCGTAAAAGCGTAATGCTCCCACAAATTATTACACAACCAGCCCGAACCTGATTTGGTTACCCCCCATGACGCACTTTCTCCCGGTTCGGTAAAGCCCCATACATTGGTAATTACGTGGGCTACCCATCCATTGGCGTTATAATAAGCCTTGGCTGTGCGTTCGCCGGGCTTAACCATATCTTTAACCAAGCGCGCCAAAGGCAGGTTAAGTTCCGACAAATTTGACACCTCTACCGGCCAGTGGTTCATCTGCACATTCACATCCAAATGGTAATCTCCGTTCCACGGCGTGTTAACCTGGTTTGCCCATAAGCCCTGCAAGTTTGGTGGCAACAGACCTGCCCGTGTACTGCTGATGCTCAGGTATCGCCCAAACTGATAAAACAGTACGGGCAAAAATTTATCGGCATTGGGATTTTTATGAAAACTGATTAGCCGTTTGTCGGTAGTCTCGTCTACCTCGCCGCCTGCTCCTAAGCTTAGTTTGACCCTTTTAAAAAGCCTTTGAAACTTGGCTATGTGCTGCGCGCGCTCGGCAGCATAAGTGGTTTGTAAGGCAGATACCAATTTGGCATCCACATTTTTCTTATAATCAGCGCCTCTAAAGTCTGTACCGGCAGATATATAAATAATTACTTCTGTAGCGTTTTTAATTACCAGCTGGTTACCATCTCGGCTTAATGTACCTCCTGTTAATTTTGTTTTAACTTTGCTAAGATACTGCATACCGCCTTTGTCGGTACCGCTGCGTAACTGCCCATACATTTGTAGTTCACCATCTTTTTCAATGGTGGTTGAGCGCTCCTCCCGCGATAAACTTACCGTAAAACTTAGTTGCCCGGGCTTACTTGCCGATAGTTTGACGATGCTTACATCATTACCAAAACTGGTAAAGTACTCGCGTTTGTAGGTAATGCCATCTACCATGTACGTACAGTTTGCAATGGCCTTATCAAGCGATAGTTCGCGCCTGTAATTAGTGGGTTGGCTATCATTCGCATAATTAAACTTCAGCTTCAAATCGCCAAGCACCTGGTATTTACCAAACGGCTCGCTTCCGGATCCAACGCCCTTGCAAATGAAATTTTTGTCTATAAGGTCTTGCGCCTCGTTGTTTTTGCCCTCTGCTAACAACCTGCGGATTTCGGGCAGACTTTTGTATGCTTCGTAGTTGTTCGCATCTTGCGGGGCGCCGCTCCACATGGTAATGTCGTTTAATACGATGTGCTCTTCATTTACGCCGCTGTTAGGTGTCATACCCAAACGGCCATTTCCCAATGGCAGGGTTTCCTCCCATTGCGCGGCAGGTTTATCGTACCAAAGCCTTAATGGTTTAGTTTGCGCATTCGCGGATGTGGCAATAAATACAATTATAGTAAGCAGGTAAAAAGATCTTATCATTTTGTTAAGCTATCGAACACCGTTGTAATCAACAATCCGGCGTTTGGTAAAATACTAATTGGCGGCATAAAAATATATGCTTGTTTAAAGCTTTAAAATGGACAAAGCAAGCAAACGGATGGACTATTCGTTCCTCATGAAATAAACAATTCGGCAGGCATTACCCTTGCTGTTTGCATTGTGTTTATCAGCTATTTTTAGCTTTAAAACATGGCGGCCCTTTTTAAGATCGCCGCTAAATAGGATATACCATGGCAAATGCAGCCCGCCACTCCAGGCGGTGTACAGGTCAATTTTTTTATAAGAACTACCATCAATGGAATAAGAAACTATTCCCGCATCGCCACCGGACACTACGCCCATACCAATGGCCGTACCGGTAAACTGAAGGGTTAATTCGGCACCTGCCTTTTCGGTGACCAGCACGGGTACATTTACAAAACCGGGGCGGGTACCTAAATTGTCTTTGGGTGCCCAGTTTTTATCAATATCCCAGTTTTCATCGTGCTTTGCATTGGTAATATTGTAATAGTTGCCATGCTCAAAATTTGCCGCGTTCAATGGGTTTGAAAGTGCTTTTACAGCCGGTTTTTTTACAGGTTTGGCCGCGAGTTTTTGCAGCAGGCTTTTGATGTTATCAAAGTAAAGTTTTTGCCCAAATGGCGACGGATGCAGGTCTTTAAAATCGGCATCCCAGTTAAACTCCTTATTTTGGATCTTATCGTGAACTTCCTTTGCAAGATTTATTGAGGGCAGGTTATAGTGCGAGGCTACCAATTCGTGGTTAAATACTTCGGCAGGTGTTTTACCTTTCGCATAATCATCATTCTTTTCAGGGTCGGCGAACGACATCATTATAATATCCATTCGCAGGTTGCTGCGCTTAGCATGCCTTATAATACCTTCCAGGTCGCGTACCTGGGTAAGGCTGTCGGTACCGTTTGCGCGGTCGTTAACGGCCGCTTCCAAAAACAGCAGGTCTACTTTGCCCGAATCCAAAACATCGCGCTTTACACGGAAGGCATGCGGCAGGCTACCTAACGATGGGATACCCGCGGCGATAAACTTAAACTTTGTTTGCGGATAAGTTTCTTTTAGATATTTGGTCACCATATCCCGCCAACCGGGGTTAAACGTTATTGATCCACCTAAAAAAGCAACGGTTGCCTGTTTTTTTGCAACGGCTGCTAAAAAGTTACTTATACCACCCTTAGTTTCGTAATAATCGCTGTAAGGTAATTCTCCCTTTGCCGGCTGCTGCGCCTTTGCAGGCAGCAAAAAACAAACAGCAATAATTGCCGCAAAGAGATATTTAAATGTAGGCTTAATCATGCTTGTAGAAACTTAATAAAAATAATACAAATAAACCATCCTTTTGCGGGGATGGCTTACTTGTAAAATTAGAGAAATATGGTTTAGGGTGTGTTATTTAAGAACGTCGTTATAGAAGGTCATCTCGCTCATGTTGCTGTAATAGCCATCGCCGGTGGTTACGTGCTTAACCCTTATACGAATGTATCTTACAGGTTTAATGTTAGCGTCAAAATTAATTTTGATAAGCGCTTTGCCGTCATCATTCCGGGTTACATCTTTTAAGAGTGTCCAGCCTTTGGTTTGCATTTCGGCTGTCCAGCCACTGTCATTTGGCGAAAGGTTGGTGGCGGCATTTGTAATATCGGCAATTCCCCAAATTTCAAACTGATCGGGGTTGTTACAGCAGTCGCGTCCGGTTTCTTCTACACTTGTAAGTGTTTTATAGACCTTGCCCATATCAAAAGTAATAGTATGAGGTAAATGATGGTCGCCGTCGCTGTGGAAGATGTTAGGATAGCCCTGCGGACCTACCGAACCATCCCAAAGCTTGCTTACACTGGTCTGGCCTTCGTAAGTACCTGCGTCGCCATTTAACTTATTCTCTTTAAATAACGATTTGGCGCACTGGTTAATGCCGTTTATGTCCGGGAAAGTGCTAAAATTATCTACATAGAATGTGTCTATAGCGCCCTTAACCGGTACATAACCAGATCGGAAACTCACTGGCTCGCCCGATTTGTAATCTGTTATGGTTAATGAGTTTGCATCAGCTGCAAGGTTCTTTTCTACCACCACATTGTTTCTGTTGGTGTACTTGATAATGGTTGAGACATTTAACGATGAAGTATCAGCCGCTAAAAAGTTAAGTTTTACATCTCCATTCTCTGATACAGTGAAAGGGTTTGCCGCATCATAAACACGGTTTAACAAACCGCTTTGATAAACAGGGCCATAAACCTTTACGTTATTGATATCTAACGGAACCGATCTATTGCCCTTACCATCGTATGATATAATGGTGAAAGAATAAATATACTCGCTAAGGCCGGGTATAACCGCGGTTACCGAATCTGATGTGTTATGATTATTTGAGGTAACTACCAATGAATCGGCCTTGTTGTTCCAATAAATAACATACTTACTTACGCTTGGGTCGGGGCTTGGGTTCCAAACAAGTGCGGTACGCAAATTTCCCGGTTTAGAACGCGGGTTTTGAACTTTACCCGGATAGGTAACTTCCTTATCTCCCAGGAAATTTTTAAATTCCTGGTCCTTTTTTTCGCAAGCAACAAAGCCGGCTGCAATTATGGAAAAGAGGCAAATACGAAAAAGATTTTTCATAATTTCTTATTTAATTTATTATAAATATTATTGCGGCTTACCAAAAACCGTTACTTCCATTAAATGAGATACATCACCCTTACCCCATGTATCATGTACTAAAAGGCGCAGGTATTTTACTGCCGGTGCGCTTGCAGGCACTACAAAATCTACCCCGGCCAGTACAAATTTTTCATCAGCCGCGTTTGTAAAGCCCGGCTGTAAGCCCGACGGAGGATTTGGATAACGATAATTGCCCAGGTTAACCCAGTCGCCAACCACGGCGCCAACCGGTGCCAGTTGAGGTAATACAACATCCTGAGGCGAATCCTTAGTTGAACCCCACCAGCTAAAGTTTTTAGGGTTACCATGGAAGAAGGCATATTCTAACGGGCGCTCGTAAATTTTGATGCGGCTTATTTGGGCGGTTACACCAATGCCAAATGTACATTGCATTGGCTTGCCTGTACCCGGGGCAGTATGCCAGCCGTTCGAGTAACCATCCGTTTTACCATCCCATAAATATGGCAGGTTCCAACCGTAGGCTATTTCGCTATCGCTTGATTTTTGGTAAACCGAGAATTTGGTTTTATCTAATTGGGTTTCAAACAGCGGGGTAATATCCAGCAAAGTTGTATCAGATATATTTCCATACTTATCGGTAACGTACACACCAAACTTGCGCGATACCGACGGGAAACCGCGTACCGAATAGTTGATGGTATCCTGGTTGGTATAATGCTGATCGTTAACCTCAAGCGCCTGGGTTTGGTTATCCATCGCTATCAGGATCACCCCTATCTCGGTTTTGGCAGGATTAAGCGCCTGGATATTAACGCCACCAAAATCTGTGGTAATAGCAACTGTTGGTTTTATCAACCTGTAATAAGGCACATCCGGATTAACGGTCACCGTTTGCGGGTCAGATTTTACGTTGGCGCGGCTTACGGTGTAAAGCGTTACATCATATGCCTTGTTAGTAGCAAACCCCTCCACCTTAATGGTATCGGTATAATAGCTGGATTTGGTTTCCCTTGATGTTTTGTCATTTATTTTATACTGTGCAAGCACATATAAAATATTGTCCGAATTTGGGAGGTCATACGTAATGTATGCCCCACCATTGTAGTTTTTAACTTTTACGTTAGTAACTACAGCCGGCTTTGTTTTATCTGTCGATACAGGTTCGGTGTTGTAACCCTCGTTCTTTTTACAGGCCGAAAGCAAACAAACAAAAGCCAATATCTGCAAGCTAAGCAAGGCCCCGGCAGCATATTTATTTATCTTTTTCATAATCAATTTCGTTTATAGATTTTTATCCTTCAATCACTAATTACTACCAGTATGGGTTTTGTACCAAATTGTTGTTAATGATTAGGCTTTGGTCTTTTATTGGCCACAGGTAATTCCTCACATTAAATACTGCCGAGAACAAAGTACGCGGCTGGTAATAATTTGCTGGTTGGCTTTCATACAGGTTCCATCCCTGCATAGGTTGGCTTAACACGCTTTGTAATTCTTTCCAGCGGCGAAGGTCCCATCCCGATGTTCCCTCAAACATCAGTTCAAGCCTTCTCTCCTGGTGTATGATCTGGCGTAAACCATCTTTTGAATTTACCTTGCCCGCATTTTTAGAGTAGGTTGTCCATGCTTCCACAACACCCGGCAAACCGGCACGTGTACGTACCTTATCAATATAAGTGTATGCCTCGGCAGTTGGGCCATGTACTTCATTCGAGATCTCGGCATAAAGCAGATATAAACCTGCCAGCCTAATCAAAGGCAAACGGTAGCTTATTTCCTGGAAGCCATCGTCATAAACAGATTGATAATGAACCAATTTTTTAGGCCATATGCCTGTGATATTCAAGGTATTGATATCCTTAGGGCCGGCAAATGATTCGATACCGCGTGCCTCCACATGGTACAGATCCGTAAGGTTTATTTTGCCGTTCCCAAACCAAATACCGCCATCAAAACCAAGGCTGGCGTAATAGCGTGGTTCGCGGTTAAAGTTCTCTTTTACGGTTGAGTAGTTTTTGGCGATGTAGAAACGGTTGGCGTCGTCGCCGGTTTTAATACTATACCTGCCGGCATAATCAAAGGTCTTGTCTTCGTTTATGGGCACACCTTTGTCCGAATAAAATAATTCCTGAGTTGCCAACGGCACGGCGAAGGTAGACGGGTTGGAAAATATATTTACAACACCTTTTTGCGTTAGGCGCGGCGTTGCATACCCCTGCCATGAAAAGGTAGGGTTTAGCGCCCAGATCAATTCGGAGTTTAACTCCCATTTCTCGGTAACCGCATTTTGCAGGGTTAGTACCTTGCGTAACGAATCTGGTAAAGATGTTATGGTTGACGGCGCAATAAAGCTGTATAGCCTTAACCCATTACCCTCACAAACATCAATGGCTGTTTTACATGCTGCTAATGCCTTATCCCATTTTGTGGGGTCGTAAGTTGCAGGAAAAAGTTTCTCACCATCTTTATTCTGAGCGCTCAGGTAATCGGGGTTGCCGTTAAATAACGGGCTTGCCGCGGTAGCCAGCACCTCTGCCTTTACAGAAAGCGCTATGGTTTGCGTGATACGGCCAAGCTCCTGCGCCTGGTTGGTAATAACCGGCGGAAGATCAGGCGTAGCCTCGTCTAATAGCTGTACAATATAATTAAAGGTAGAATCGACCGATGAACGCTTAACCTTTATCTCATCTGTAGATGCGGTGATGGCCAGATTATTTTTGATCAACGGTATTGGGCCGTACATACGGGCCAGGTAAAAATGATAATATGCTTTCAGGAATTTCACCTCGGCTATCCATCTCTTCTTTTCGGCGAAAGACAGGTCGACGGGTTTATCGATGTTTTCCAGCATGGTGTTACACCTGCGTATCGACCTGAAGATGGCCTTGCCGCTTGTTTCACCATCCCAATAATTTAGGCCCGGCTGGGCGCTGTTTTGTGACCCGCGGATGAGATTAAAACCTGTCTCATCTATCGGGTGCTTGGTTAGGTTGTTCGGGTAGATGATCTCGCCCGAAGTGGTGAAACTTGGGTTGGTGGTAGCTTCAGAAAATTGCTGCAAGGTTGCGTAACAGGTAAATAAATAATTTTCGGCCTCGTTACGGTTCCTGAAAGCATACTCTAACGTGCCCGTATTATTAGGGGCCAGGTCGAGATACTTTTTACAGGATACACCCGATAGCAGCAATACCACCGCGCATATTATATGAGATATTTTTTTCATATGACTGATATAAAAATTGTCGTTCATGATGATTATAAATTAACGTTTAGGCCTACGTTAAACACTTTTTGAATAGGGTATGAAAATCCGTTCCCACCAATTTCCGGGTCCCATAATTTGAACGGGCTCCAGGTGTATAAATTTAAGCCGTTGAAATAAACGCGCACTTTGTTCATTTTCCATTTTTGGGTAATACGCGTAGGAATGGTATAGCCAACCTCAACTGATTTTAAGCGAAGGAAGCTACCGTCGCGCATCCACCAGGTGCTGTTTTGCCTGTTATTTTCTATCTGGTTACCATTTACTCCCAACCGTGGATATTGCGCATAAAGGTTTTGGTTATCAACAGACCAATGGTCGTCTGCAAAGGCCTTTAACAATTGGGTGTTACCGCTTGCGTAAGCGCCATCCGGGCTTTGAATGAACGGACTTGTACGGCTGGGGTCAATAAAGAAACTTACCTGTGCCTGCCCCTGGAAGAAGGCCGAAAGGTCGAATCCTTTATACCCGCTTGAAATACCGTAACCATACACAATTTGAGGTATAGTTGGGTAACCAAGGAAGGTTTGATCGGCACCGTCAATTTTGCCATCGCCGTTTAAATCACGGTATTTAATGTCGCCACCTTTTGGTGCAATACCCCCCGATGAAAAGATCTGGGTTGGCGAGTTTGCTGCTTCATTGTCATCAACAAACAAGCGCTCGGCAACGTAGCCTACTGCGCGGCCAAGTGTTTGGCCTGTTAAGTAACGGTAAGCCTCAGCATATTGCGGCTCTTCGTATTGGGTGTATTTGCTTGATGCGATGGTTAAGTTACCCCTACCTTGTATAAAGCCGCTTTTGCCGAATGATCTTTTATAATCCATCTGCAGATCCAGACCTTTTGTTTGCGCGGCACCAAAGTTAGCGCTGATATCAGCCTCTAAACCCATGCTGCTTGGTATAGATGAACGGGTTTGAAGTACATTGGTACGGTTAAATTTGTAAACCTCGGCAACAACATTCAGATCTTTGAAAAGCGTAAACTCTAAACCTAAGTTTAACTGTTTTGAAGTTTCCCAGGTGATATCTGCATTTGGATAGCTGTTAACAACAACACCCGGGCGGCCATAACCGTTGTTAGTACCAAAATACGCCGGGTTACCGCCGTTAAGCGTAACATCCGACAGGTAGAAGAAACGTTGAGAACCAATTTGGTCGTTACCTACGGTGCCATAGCTTGCCCTTAGTTTTAAGCGCGAAACAACGTTGTATAATCCATCAGCCCAAAACTTCTCGTCGGATACGATCCACGACCCGCCAATAGTTGGGAAGAAACCAAACCTGTTTTTGGCAGCAAAACGCTCGGTACCGTTATAGCCAAAGTTAAACTCTAAAAAGTAGCGGCTTTTGAATGAATACGTTGCACGGCCCGCAAGCGTAAGGTTACGATATGGCAGCGACTGGAATAATGTGCCCTGGTTACCGTAAAGTGTTTGCTGTTGCGTGCCTATTAACGAACTGCTGATGTTGTGGTAACCTATCCTTTTGGTATAATCAACTATTCCCTGGAAAAAAAGGTAAGTGTTGGCTTGGGTAGCATTTGGGTCGCGGCTGTAGGTTAAATACTCGGTTGCCTGGCCCGGTTGTGAGTTTAACCACGATAAGGTGTAGGTATTACTTGGTTTATCGTAAGAACCGATATTATAATAAAACGGATTATACCCCATAGATGACTCGAAATAAGAGAACCTATTGGTATGAAACAATCCTCTAAAATTTAACCCGTTGGTCACGAAATCGAGGTTTTGGTTCAACTCCAATTGCGCCGACATGCGCGATTGAGAGAAATTTTTGTGCCCGCGTAATAATGCAGCATAAGGGTTTAAGTAGGCTACCGCGTTTGAACCATTGCTGCCTGCTGCCGGTGAATTACCAAACAGAATGTGTTGGGTGTTTTGGTTAGCATCATCTGCCGGGTATGATGGTGCGAACAATACCGGGCTGGTATGCATCGCTATGTTGTACAAATCGGTAGAGAATGAAGCATCAGAAGTAAGCGGGCCATTGTATTCGTTAAACGTGCCCGATAACCTTACGATCATCTCGGTAGACTTGGTAAGATTAATGTTAACATTAGAGCGTAACTGGTAGTTACGGAAGTTAACGTTGTTATCGTTATTGTTTTTAATATCCTGCTTTAAAATACCATGGTCAATATTGTACGAACCTGCCACGTAATAGCGCGCGACACCGCCACCACCGCTTACACTCATGTTTGCCCGTTGCGTATTGGTACGGTCTTTAAACAATGTTTTTAACCAGTCTACCGCCGGGTAAACATAAGGGTTACTGCCCGGCGCGTTAGCTAAAGTAGCCTGGGTATTAATAATTTTGTTTTGGCTGAATGGCGGCGCACTTAACGGGTCGCGTGTAATGGTGGCCTCGTTAAACAAGCGCATATAGGTAATCGGGTCGGCCAGTTCCAGGTTTTTAACCGATTGAGAAACCGAGTTCTCTACCCTGAAATTGATCTGCGCTTTACCTACCTTACCTTCTTTGGTTGTTACCAAAATAACACCGTTTGCACCACGTGCGCCGTAAAGCGCCGTAGCACTCGCATCTTTTAAGATAGAGAAACTCTGAATATCATCAACCTGCAAACGGGCAAGGTCTGATGTAGAAAGTTCCACATTATCTATCAAAATAAGCGGGTCTTTTTTGTAGCCGAAGGTTGTAACACCACGGATAAAGAAAGATGAATTATCTAACCCCGGCTGCCCGCTTGGCTGGTAGGCAATAACACCGGCCACCTGCCCTGCCAAAGCATTGGTAAGGTTACTTGCCGGTATCTTTAAATCTGTTGGGGTAATAGTTGTTACTGATCCAACAACCGCCTCTTTACGCTGCTTACGGCCATAAGCGGTAATTACAACATCGGCAAATTCATTTTTGTTGGGGGTAATTACAATGTTGTAGGTACGCTTATCTGCAAGCACCGTAAAGGTTGTTTCTTTATAACCTACATAGGTAACCCTAAAAATGGTTCCCGGCTCGGCATCAATAACAAACTTACCATTAACATCAGTAGCTGTGCTTAGGTTTTTTTTGTTGGTTGCAACAAGGTTTGCACCAACTATGGTACTTTTGGTTGTATCGGTTATTATACCTGTAATGGTTACTTTATTTTGCGCGTAGGTATTTGTACTGAATATGGCGCAAAGTATAAGTGTACAGTACGCTATGCCTGCAACCTTACTAAGCGCAAATTTTGGCAACCAAAAACTTTTAACGCGTTTGTAAAATGGTTTCATATATTTTTCCTCATGATTGATTTTATAGTTGGGTTAGCTATTAAAATTGGTGCAGATAGTGTTTAAGGTTTTGCTTATCAAAACCTTATATCCCGGGCATCGGCAGAGTACATTTCTAGCAATTGCTAAACTATTTTCAGTACGTGGCCTAGGCCTGTATTAAAAAAATCTGTACAATACGATGATATGCAGCCTGTTTAAATTCGATAACCGTTAGCGTAAAACAAACCATTTAGAAGCGAAGGCACCTGGCACGGCGCATGCGTTAGGGATAGGCAAAGCGTAATTTTTGCCTGATTTTGGTAAAATTGTTTCATAATTATAAGAATTGGTTAATTGGTTCGATAAATTTAAGTCCTTCGGAATCCCTTTAAAATGGATTAACCTTTAAAGGTGATGGACAATAATATTATTTATGCGTTTACTACAACCAATTTTACAATGGATACATGGAGCACCAAACAATAGATTTTACATTATTAGCTTATTGTTAAGTGATATTGGAATAATATGTAGGTATAGAGACAACACAACACGTGTAAGCAATTGTAAATAAGCTAGATAGCGAATTTTGCGAACCATGATTGGTTATAATGGATGTAAAAAGACTATTTAAACACCCAAAACAACACCGCCATAACAGTTATAAGTAATACGGACAAGAATTTATAGTTGCCGATACCACCCCATCCCGGATTACGTAACGATTCGAATGGCGATCTCCAGTATAGCTTTGAACTTTCTACAGTATGGCTGGCGGGATAAGCTAAAGTAATGGCTGTTTGCAGCATAGCGCAAAATACGAACAGGTAGAACGCCATCATCATAAATGGCACCTTACCAATAAAACTTAACGGTAAAAGCTTGCTGCAGGCAAACACAAATACCCCCACTGCCGAACCTATGTACAAAGTAAGTTGCGCCGACCTGGCTGATGCCTTTCCCCAAAACACACCCAATAAAAATACGCAGGTTATTGGCGGCGCTATATGGGCAATAATATCATTTAAACCGTTAAAAATACTTTCGTAGCTATTTAATAATGGCAATAACAGTAGCGATAATACAAATGATAAACCGGCGGCTATTTTACCCGCTTTAACCAGTTTTTCGTCTGTAGCATTCGGTCTATAGCGCTTGTAAATATCATAACTGGCCATGGTAGATATAGAGTTTAACGCGCCCGAGATCTGGCTCATTAGGCCTGATAATAATGCGGCAACCAATACACCTGCAAGCCCCTTGGGGATAAGCTGCAATATCATTAAGGTATAAATCCCTTTACTGTTTACAACTTCTTTGCCGTTAACTATGCTTTTAATACTTCCTACGTCAAGTCCGCCTGTTTGGTATAGGGCATAGGCGAACAAACCAGGCATCACAAAAATAAACACAGGTAATATTTTAATAAACCCGCAAAACAACGGGCCCACCCTTGCATGGTTCTCATCTTTTGCCCCCAAAACGCGCTGAACAATGGTTTGGTCGGCACACCAATACCATATGCCCAGTACCGGATAACCCAATAACACCGCATACCAGGGCAATCCGCTTGCATCGCCATGCGGGCGCATCATAGATAATTTATTAAGCTCGTTATGTTTCTCGAGCACATCAACCATATTACCCCAGCCACCCATTTTATTGTAGGCTACTACACTCATGATAACCGCGCCGCTTAACAACACAACGGTTTGGATAGACTCTGTTACCACAACCGCCTTTAAGCCCCCAACTACCGTATAAATAGTAGTTATTATGGCTATAATTACTACACTGGTGTACATATTTACACCAAACAAGGTTTGCAGCACAATACCGCCGGCCAGCAACGAAAACGATATATGAATAATAATGGCAGATAATATGGAGATAAATGCCAGCCAGTCGCGGCTGGCGCGGTTGTAACGTTTTTCCAAAAAATCGGGCAGGGTTGATACCCCCGATTTGATGTAGAACGGCACAAAAAACAAAGCCAGCAGTATGAGTGTGAAAGATGCCATCCACTCAAAGGTGCCGTTTAGTAAACCCGTGTCAAACCCGCTTTGTGCAAGGCTAACCAGGTGCACACATGATATATTTGTAGCAAATAAGGCCAAACCTATCATAGGCCATTTAAGGCTTTTACCCGCTAAAAAATACTCGCTGGCAACATTCGCTTTTTTATTTGCGTTGCGATGCTTTAAGCCTGTCCACAAGCCTATTGCCAGTATGGCTATAACATACAAAATACTTACGGTGGCATCAAAAGAACCTATCATATACGCGGCACGGTAAATTTAATCTTTTAAAACTATTAGATCGCAGCTGCTGCCCGGCACCTGCGGGGTTTTGTAAACTCCGTTTATAATTTGCGCCGGGTTTACAAAATGCTTTTGCAAATGTGGTATATGCTCCAAAAACAAGGCCTGGTGCCCCATAGCTATATGGTTAAATAACACCAGGTGCTGGTGTAGTTGCCCCATATCGCCCACGTGCGGCACAACCGGCACGCCATACTTTTTGCAAAGCAGGCTAACGGTTATAAATTCGCTAACGCCACCAACACGCACCGCATCTACCTGCATAAAAGAGGCCGAGCCCGATTGCAGGTAATTCTTAAAAATGATCTTATTGGGCACATGCTCGCCAAGCGCCAGTTTAACCGGGGCAATGGCTTTAGCCAAAGTTGCATGAGCGTACACATCATCCGGGTGGGTAGGTTCTTCTACCCAATACGGGTTCATATCTTTTAATTTGGTACAAATGGATATAGCCTGCGGCAGGTTCCATTGCTGGTTGGCATCCAGCATAACTTTAATATCGTCTCCCGCTACATCGCGCACAATATGCGCACGGCGGATATCCCTTTCGGGATCTGCAGAACCCACCTTTAGTTTCATGGCGGTAAACCCTTCGGCAAGGGCTTTCTTACAGTTTTCGCGGACCTGCTCATCCGGATAATTAAACCAACCTATAGAGGTATCGTAACCCGGATAGCCTTTATCCAATATAGGCAACCTACCCTCTTTTTGCGATTGTTGCGAACGTAGCATTTCAATTGCCTGGTCGCGCGTCAATTCATCTTCCAGGTAAGAAAGATCAAGTGTATCTACAATTTGCTCGGGCGACAGGTCTATCAGCAATTTCCAGAGCGGCACACCGCGTTTTTTTGCCCAAAGGTCGTAGCAGGCATTGGTAACCGATGCCAGTGCCAAATGAACCACACCTTTATGCGGCCCCAACCAACGGAATTGCTGATCGTTAGATAACTGCATAAACAATACCCCAAAATTGGCCATGGTTTCTTCAATATCCTTACCAACCAATTTCTCCGCGTAATATTCGGCGGCTTTGCAAACCAGGTTATTGCCTTCGCCCAGCGTAAAAGCGAAGCCCATACCTGTAAGGCCGCTATCATCGCGCAGTTGCGTAACAGCGTAAGAGTATATAGGGTCGCGGTGTATGGCATCGCTACCGGCATTACCATCAAGCGGATAGCGTATATCTGATATTTTTATTTTAGTTATCATTACAATTACGCTTTATTATCAACAGGTAAAACAGTATCGCTATTTTTTGGGGCATGGCCAATGTTTTTGCGGTAACCAAGCTCTGCCCCGCCAGATACAGGGAGTATGCAGCCTGTAATAAACCTTGCCTGATCGGATACCAAGAACACACAGGCATCGGCAACAACATCACCCTCGGGGCAATAACCCAATGGGTGTATTTCGTTTAAATAACTTTCTATACTGGCCACGTTAGGTTGCTGGTTACTCCATCGCCTTAACATCGGTGTCCATACCCCGGCCGGGGCCACTGCATTAACACGAATGCCATAATTGGCGTAATCTAAAGCCATTGATTTGGTAAGCGCGTTAACCGCTCCCTTTGTGGCAGTATACGCCGCATGTAATTCTTGCCCTATGCTGCCAACAAGGCTGCCGGTATTTAATATGGTTCCTTTAGTGCTTTTTAAAGCTCCTATACCATATTTGGCTGTATGATAAATACCTTTAACATTTACATTAAATACCTTCTCCCACTCTTCATCGGTAGTGTCGCAAAGGGTTTTTGAAGGGCTGGAAACACCCGCGTTGTTATGAATAACATCTATCTTACCAAAACGGCTCACGGTGTCTTCAATAGCCCGCTGCACATCACCGGGGTTAGCTACATCGCATAAAATATAATGGATGTTTTGGTTGCTAAATTTCAGCCTGCATTGCTCCAGGCTGTATTGTTTATGAGTTATGATGCTTACCCGGGCACCGGCCTTGTGGTATGCTTTGGCACATTCATAGCCAATCCCCTCGGTGCCGCCGGTTAAAAAAATTACTTTATCTGTTAATAATTGCATAAGTGTTTATGGCAGGCAAATCTGTATTGTATTACACACTACAATATGGATTGCATAATTTGTATGTTATGTAAGATATTTTAACGGGTTGCTTATCGCCGGTATTGGTTAATTGGTCTTCCTAAATACGTATGTCAAATTTAGTTTGCGGGCAAAAGCTGTGTAATAGCCAATCCATTTATTTTAATGGATAATTCTATCAGCACGCTCAACCAGCAATTTTTATTTGTCAAAAACAATGTTTATTTCTCAAATAAAAATCTAATTTTAGCCTACCAATTGGCATTACTGTCGCACCTGATGGAATATTCTATTAATTACCAAAATTGATTTATGGGCAACTCTTTTAAGCGAAAAGACGGGTTCGACGGTGAAAAGCTGATCAGCATACCTCAAAAAGTTTTGACAGATTATGTAAAAAAATACCCAGCCCTATTCAATATTTACATCACCCATATTGGCTATTTCCCAAAGGCATCTTACCATTATAAAGAGCGCCGTAAAGGTTGTGATGATAATATCCTGATCTATTGCCTGAAAGGCAAAGGCTATTATATAATAGATAAGAAGAAATTTGAAGTTACCCCGAACCAATTTTTCCTGCTGCCTGCCACTGATGCTTACATGCGTTATTGGGCCGATGAGCAAGACCCGTGGACAATTTATTGGGTACACTTTACGGGTGATGATATCGCCAACTTTAATTCATCGTTAAACATTAATGTTTTAAAAGGCCCGACACAAATACCATTTAATAAAAAAGCATTAGAAATTTGGCAGAATATATACCAAAACCTGGAGATGGGATATAGTATCGAAAACCTTTGCAATGCAAGCTTTTGCCTTTATAATATGATAGCCACCTTTTTGTTCCCCGATAAGCATGTGGTGAGCGAGCAAACAGATGGTACCGACATTATTACGGTGACTATACTCAACATGAAAAACAACCTTGAGAAAAAGATGACTGTTGATGACATGGCGGGGCAGCATAATTTATCGAGTTCGCATTTTTCGAGCCTGTTTCGCAAGGCTACAGGCATGCCGCCTATAGATTACTTTATTCACCTTAAGATGCAGAAGGCCTGCCAGTTCCTGTATGCTAACGAGGCCAAAATAAAAACCATAGCTATGGACCTTGGTTACGAAGACCCTTATTATTTTTCGCGGGTATTTAAAAAATACATGGGCATGTCGCCCGAGCAATATAAATTAACCAGCAATGTGCGCTCACAGGTTTAACAATCCCTAATACAGACTTCCCCTGCGGTAATTAAATAATAATTTTATTTTTACTACTAGTTAACACCTATTCTTAGTTTAACTAACGCAAATCCCCATGTCGTTATATAATTCCCTATCTGAAAATATTTCCTGATAACAACAGGCAAATAATGTACTTAACCTTTCACGCATTAATTTACCTGCAATACAACAACAAAAAACTGTTTTAGCACTATATAAACGCCTTTTTTTATTTATATATAGCTTTTTTTAATTAAGCATTTCACCTGCCAAACAATTTTCAAAAAAGCTAATTTCACCCTATATAAATCGTAAACTTTAATACATTTTTGTTATGTTAAAACATTGGGCCATAATGATGAGGGTGATTTTGAAAGATGTTGATAACGTTTTTAATAATATTTTATTGCGAATAAATTAAATTATTATATTTACACAACAATTAACATAAATTATAAATCTAAACCTTATCTAATTAAACTATGGACCCATATATTGGAGAAATAAAAATGTTTGCGGGTAGTTTTGCTCCAAACGGTTGGTTCTTTTGCGACGGCTCATTACTGCCAATTAGCCAGTACAGCGCTTTTTTTTCAATCTTAGGCACAACTTACGGTGGCGATGGTGTATCAACCTTTAAATTGCCGGATCTTAGGGGGCGTATGGCCATCCACTCAGGCAGTGGCCAGGGCCCGAATGTTTCACGTTACAACCTTGGGCAGTTTGGAGGTAATGAGAATGTTACCTTAACTCAACAACAGATGCCTATGCACACGCATAATATGGCCATTAACAGCGTAGCACCAACTGTAGGTTTAGCAACAAATGCATTTTTAGGGTTTAATGCTAACTCCGAAACCGGCGATGCACTACCTTTTTATTCGGCAACAGCAACGAATGGCTCAAACTTAAACCCGGCAGCAATTTCTGTATCGGGTGGTAGCCAGCCAGTTAATGTTGTTACACCATATTTAGGTATCAATTTTATTATAGCCTGGACAGGTATTTACCCAACAAGACCATAATAACTTATATTAATGAATATTTTTTTATTGAATTTTAGTACGTGCCTGTGAAAATTGGCATCGTATCAAATTCAAAAACATGCATACCCCTGCTTTTATATTTAAGCAGTATTAAAGCAGGGGTTATGTTATACTTTGGCAGGTCGGCACATTCCGACATCAGCGTGAACGAATTGACCGGCTTTTGTAGAATGAATAACATATCCTTCTACGCAGAAGGAGATAAAAAAGAATTGTATAACTGGCAACAGATGCACGAGCCAGATATAATATTTGTTACGGGCTATGCTCATAAAATTGCCATTGAAGATTTAAGCAATGTGCCGAAAGGCATATTTAACATACACTTTGGCAAGCTGCCGCAATACAGGGGGCCATCGCCCGTTTTTTGGCAGTTAAAAAATGGCGAGGAACAAATAGGCCTGGCAATACATCAGTTAACCGGCAAGTTTGATAGCGGACCGGTTGCGTGGCAACAAAATATCAAGAACGAAGAATACTATACCTATAATTATATAAACCAGGTATTTGGCCAACTGCAGGTGCAGGGGGTATCGCAAATACTTAACAATTTAAACAGCAGGCAAACGCTGCATTATAACATACAAGCCGAAATACAAGCCCGGTATTATAATAAGCCACAACTGGCTGATGTAATGGTTAACTGGGATACAATGGGTACTAAAGAAATTATAGACCTGATCAAAGCCTGCACATCGTGGAATAACGGGGCAAGCACATTGATAAACGGGCACGAAATAAAAATATTAGATGCCGAGCCCGCTTCATCAGAAGCAAATAACAAACCTGGTACCATTACTATAGCTAATAATAAGTTTAATGTGGCCTGTATAAATAACCAGGGGTTAAGCATAAACTTTTTTTATATAAACAATACTTGTATACCGGCCCGGCATGCAGGTTTTTACGGTTTAAAAACAGGGCAAAAATTTATAAGTAAAATATAACGGCGAGGGCCGCCAACAATACCAACCTGAACGCTTAAAACTTCATTATGAAAAAACTTTTACACTTATTGAAAAATTCGCTAATAAAGGACACTCGTTCTTTTTTTGCAGCTTTACTTGTTTTTGCACTTATTGCTGTATGCGGACAAAGCCAGGCGCAAGTTTATTATGTAACAACAGCAGGAAGCATTAGCGCTGCTGATGCCGGAGACGCGTTATCACGTGTAAACTATGACGGGACGTCAAATACTACCATAGCCGGTAGTATTGCCGTATCCCCTACCTACTCGGCGTTAGACCTGGCAAACAACCGGATCTTTGTATATGAGGCTGTTGCTGCCGGCAGATCTATAAAAGTATTAAACGCTACTACCGGTGAAGTAACCAGTTCTATTGCCGTATTATCAGGTATTAGTAACGTGAACGCGCTAAAGTATGATGCGGTAAACAATTATATTTACTACCTTACTACAGATGGATCGGCACTTAGCACTACTGCTACAGATGCCCTAGTGCGTGTTAAACCTGATGGTACCGGGCAAACAGTACTGGCATCTTCATTTACCCCTTCTCCGTTATATCTGGCTCTTGATATTCCTAACAACCGTGTTTTTGTGTACGAATCTTTAAATGCGCAACGCGGTATAAAAACAGTTAGTTTAAGTTCAGGAACCATTACACAATCGGCAACTGTAAGCACAGGAACTGTAAAAGACATTGCATATGACCCCAATACAGATTTTTTGTATTATTTAACATCAGATGATATTGCCCTTAATGTTGCCACCAACGATGCTTTAATGAAAGTAAAGCCCGATGGCACTAATACAACAGTTGTAAAAGGTTCTATTACCGGTTCACCTGTACAATTCATCTTAGATATTGGCAATAACCGCGCATTCCTTTATGAAGGTGCTACAGCCAATAAGGCGATAAAAACTGTTGATCTAAGCACCGGCAACGTGGTAAGCATACTTTCGTTAAGCTCGTTTGCTTCTACACGTGTAGTAACATCTATGACTTTGCCCGGCGCACCCGTTGTTACAACAACTGCCGCAAGCAGTATTTCTTCTGTTACTACAACCCTTGGCGGTAATGTAACTTCAAGCGACGTTACCGTTAGCGAGCGTGGTGTTGTATATAGCAGCACCAATAGTGCCCCTACGGTAGGTGGCAGCGGTGTAACCAAAGCAAGCAATGGCAGCGGGACGGGTAGTTTCTCAGCAAGTATATCCAGCCTAAGCCCTGCAACAACATATTACGTAAGAGCTTACGCCATCAGCGGCGCAGGTACTTCATACGGTTCGGTCAGCTCATTTACAACACTTTCTAATGATGCTAACCTTTCAGCATTTTCAATAAGCGCCGGTACGTTAACGCCGGGTTTTTCAAGCAGTACAACTTCATACACAGCTTCGGTAACAGGCGGCACAACCACAATAACAGTTACACCTACAAAAAACCAGGCTAACGCAACTATAAAGGTTAATAATGTAACCGTTGCATCTGGTAGTGCATCGGCCCCAATAACCTTAAATATAGGTGATAATATTATTACAACTGTAGTTACCGCGCAAGATGGTTCTACTACTAAAACTTACATTTTAACGGTAACCCGTACTAAATTATCGCAAACCATCACATTTAACACATTACCGGCAAAAAACTACGGCGATGCGGATTTTGTACCCGGTGCAACCGCCAGTAGTAGTTTAACAGTTAGCTACAGTAGCGATAACACAAGTGTTGCAACCATTACAGGTGGCGGCCTTGTACATATTGTTGCGCCAGGCACTGCAAATATCACAGCCATACAAAGCGGCGATGGAAACTACAATGCGGCAACAAGTGCTGTGCAAACCCTTACAGTTGGTAAAGCAACCGTTACCGTTACAGCTAATGCCCAAACCAAAATTTATGGCGCTAATGACCCGGTATTTACTTACACCGCAACCGGTGTAGTAGGTACTGATGCACCTACAGGTGAATTAACCAGGCTATCACCAAACATCAACAAATTTATTGGTACTTACGCTATTGAACAGGGTACGCTATCATATGGTAATAACTATAATGTTACGTATACTGGCGCAAATTTAACTATCAACAAAAGGCCTATCACCGTTTTACCTGTAGGCAAAACCAAAGTTTATGGCGATGCCGATCCTTTCCTTAACCAGTTTCAGATCACAGCAGGTTCTTTGGCGCCGGGCGATGCCACGGGCGACCAATTTGGGCGCGCTGCAGGCGAAAGCATTGGTACTTACCTGATGACCTTGGGTACCAAAAAATTCTATGGTGAGGTTAATGGCAACTACCAGGACATTACCAGCAATTATGATATAACCGTTCAACCGGCGTATGTAACCATAACCGCTAAACCTATTACGGTTACCGCTAACGCCCAAAGCAAAATTTATGGCGATGCCGACCCGGAATTAACCTACACTACCAGTACAGATCTTGCATTTAGCGATACATTTACAGGCACCCTTACCAGGGTTGCAGGCGAAGAAGTTGGTAACTATGCTATTACACAGGGTACACTTGCTTTAACCAGTAACTATGTGCTTACTTTTAATGGTAATTACCTAACCATTGGCAAGAAAACCATTAACGTTACCGCAAACGCCAAAATGAAATCTTACGGTGACCCTGACCCGGCCTTAGACTATACCGCCGATGCGTTAGCATTCAGCGACAGCTTTACAGGTTCATTAACCCGTGATGCCGGCGAAATTGTTGGCGCATATACCATTAATCAGGGTTCGTTAGCATTAAATAGCAACTATATATTAAACTACACAGGTGCCAATTTATACATTGGTGCAAAAACAATTAATGTAACCGCTATATCAGCTAACAAAACCTATGGCGATTCCGATCCTGCATTTACCTATAACGCTGATGCTTTAGTTGGTGCCGATACCTTTAGCGGAAGCCTGACAAGAATATCTGGTGAAACCGCCGGTAACTATGCTATTAAACAGGGTTTGCTTGCACTAAACAGCAACTATACCATAAATTATACGGGTGCCAATCTAACAATAGGTAAACGTGATATTACGATTAATGCATATGCCCAAAACGTACCATATGGCGATGCCGACCCCGCAATTAGTTACAGCACTACCGGTAATACGCTTGTCAATGGAGATACTTTCACCGGTGCATTAGGTCGCGCCGCGGGCACTGCGATCGGCACTTATGCTATCACACAAAATACATTAACAATATCTAACAGCAACAGCTATAACCTTACCTTTAACAGCGCTGCCTATAACATTATACCAAGGCCTATAACTATTTCTTCGCCAT
Source organism: Bacteroidota bacterium (assembly GCA_040389205.1). Classification (GTDB taxonomy): domain Bacteria; phylum Bacteroidota; class Bacteroidia; order Sphingobacteriales; family Sphingobacteriaceae; genus Mucilaginibacter. Next base: position 25,316 of record JAZKAL010000004.1, on the reverse strand, counting down.
TAAAAGTTAAAGTATATGGCGATGCAGACCCTGTATTAACTTATAGCATCACTTCAGGATCGTTGTTAAGCGGCGACGTACTTAGCGGTACATTAGTACGTGACGCGGGCGAAAACAGCGGCCCGTATACCGTGCGGCAAGGAACCTTAGCCGTAAACAGCTCAAATTACAATGTAAATTATGTTTTAGGTAATTTTGAAATAGACAGGGCACCGCTAACTATTAAGGCTGATGATAAATCTAAATTGGTAAACGCGCCAAACCCAACATTTACTTACACTATCACCGGTTTTAAAAATGGCGATGATGAAAGTGCTTTAAGCAGCCCGGTAAGTTTCCAAAACTTACCATTATCAAGCGCACCGTCAGGTACTTATTCTATCGATTTAGCTAATGTTAGTGCCCCAAATTATGATATAACGCCAATATCTGGTGTCTTAACTATCAGGGACGCATCAACCAACGCTAATTTAACGGCATTATCTGTAGCTGGTTATACCATCAGCCCATCGTTTGATCCTGACAACCTTAACTACACGTTAGCAGTAGCACAAAACGTATCAACTATAAACGTTACCGGTACCCTTGCCGATGCAAACTCGAAACTTTTCAGGATCGGCTCTTTCAATGCAGTATCTGGCCAGCCTAATAACGTCACAGTCTCTCCGGGTGAGAATCAAATATCAATTATGGTAACAGCCGAAGATAATTCGACAAGTAAAGAATACATTATTACCGTAACCCGCCCATACGAAACTGATGCAACATTATCGGCCCTAAGCGTAAGCGAAGGTACCTTGAGCCCTGCGTTTAGCACAACACAGCATACTTATACGGTTACCGTTGGTTCTTCAGTAGAATCTATAAAGTTAGATCCTATATCAAACAGTATATACGGTTTTATTAAAGTTAACGGCAGCCCTGTAGAAACAGGTTATTCGCCGGCACGTTCACTAAATCCCGGCGATAATATATTTAACATAGAGGTATTAGCACAGGATCGCTCAATTAGCGAAGTATATAAAGTAACTGTAGTCCGTACAATAAAGCTGTCTAATAACGCCAGCATTAAATTTTCGCTTACACCGGCAAGCGCATTAGTTTTAGTCTCCGGAAATAGGAACTATACAGCATCTGTATCATCAGAAACACCGAGTGTAACGCTTACCCCAACGGCACAGGGCCCCAATGCCACCATACTTGTTAATGGAGTAGCAGTAACCAGCGGCACGGCTTCCGGCCCAATAGTACTTAACGCGGGTCCAACTGTAATTAATATCTTTGTTACTGCGGAAGACGGTGTAACTACCGCTGTTTATGCAGTAACGGTAAACAAAACAGGTAGCAGTAACGCCGCGCTCGCATCGTTACTTACAACATCAAACTCAAAAGTTACATTACAATCAAACACGTCAAATTTAGTTGAGTACATCACATCTGTAAGCACAGCAACTGCGAGCATAACTTTGACAGCAGTACTTAAAGACAGCAATGCCACTATGACAATTAATGGAAGCCCTGTAATTAGCGGTCAGGCTTCTTCAATTATTCCGTTAGCAACGGGTACCACAACGGTTCCAATTATAGTAACAGCAGAAGATGGCGTGACAACCAAAAGGTATAACTTATTAGTGAACCGTACCGGTTTAAGCGTTGCAACTCTTGCTTCGTTAAGTATATCGCCGGCATCTGTATTAACAGTTACATCAAATTCGGCAAGCTTAGTACAGTACGTTACATCGGTAAGTACAGGTACAACAAGCGTAACGCTCACACCAAAGCTTAAGGATTCAAACTCTACCATTACTATCAATGGTGCTCCAGCGGTGGACGGTGCAGCCTCATCACCTATATTATTAAACGCAGGTGCAACAACCATAACAATTATCGTAACAGCAGAAGATGGCATAGCTACTAAAACATATACTTTAGTGGTTAATCATACAGGTTCAAGTCTGGCAGGTTTAACAGCTTTAGGTATCTCTCCTTCTTCAAAACTTATTGTTTTGCAAAGTACATCCAGACTGGTGGAATATACCACCTCAGTAGGTTACGCAGTTACAAGCATAAAACTTACACCTACAGTTAAAGATGCCAATTCAACGGTTACTATCAATGGTTCTCCCGCCACAAGCGGTGTAGCATCAGCTCCAATATTACTTCCTATTGGGGTTACCACAGCAACTGTAGTGGTAACAGCAGAAGATGGTGTAACTACAAAAACTTACACTGTTGCTATTACCCGTGCAGGGTCAAATAATGCTAATTTGGCTGTTATAAGCGTCTCTCCCCGCTCCGTTTTAGCAATAAAGAGTAATAGTGCTAGCCTGGTGGAATATACAACTACGGTAAGCGCAAGTACTGAGAGCATTAAACTTAAGCCGACGCTTCAGGAGCCAAATGCTACGTTTACCATTAATGGTAGCCCGGCAGTCAATGATACGCTTACGGCACCTATATTGTTAAGCCCCGGTGTAACATCTATTAATATTGTAGTAACTGCTCAAAATGGCACTACAATAAGAACTTACAATATAGCTGTAACCAAACCATCGGCAACAACACTTATGGTTAATAGGAATGATAGTAAATCGCTTTTTGCCAACAAAAGTTCAAATAAAATTGTAACGGACAACGATGATGTTGTGGTACATAAGGGCTTATCCCCTAACGGCGATGGCTTTAACGATTTCCTTGTAATAGAAGGGTTATCATCATACACCAACAGCAAACTATCTGTAATGAATACAAGCGGTTCGCTGGTGTTTGATATGAAAGATTATGGTAAAGATGGCTCAAGGGTATTTGAAGGCCGCGCTAAGAACGGCACATTACTTAAAGCCGGCACCTACTATTACACGCTTGATTATAAAGATGGCGATAAAGACAAACGCAAAACAGGTTACATCATCCTGAAATTTTAACACATAGCTACTATAATTAACAAACGATTAGTGTGAAGGCAATTAAGATTAGTGCTAATTTAAAAAAAGCAACATTTTTGACAACCACAGGCCTGCTGCTGTTATGCGGCGGCAGGCTAAAGGCCCAGCAGCAGATCTACTCATACGCGCAGTATGCTGATAACCTTACCCCCATCAATGCTGCTTACTCCATGCTTGACAAAGCAGGATCGATAAGTGTAATGGGCCGCAGGCAGTTTATAGGTATTGATGGCGCACCTACCAGTTTATTGTTGAGCGGTACTTTGCCTATACAATCTATAAATGGTGCGGCAGGTATTTATGTTTTGAACGACCAGGTTGCGGTAGAAAAGCAGCTTGAAGTGAACGCCTTTTTTGCAAAAAGCATTCAACTTAGCGGTAACGATTTTTTAGCAGTATCCATTAACGCAGGTATCCGTAACTATGTTGCTAATTACTCCACGCTTGATTCATTTGACCCGCAGTTTAAAGATGACGTACGGGAAACAAGCCCTAACCTTGGTTTTGGTGTGATGTTTTACAGCGACAGGTATTATTTAGGCCTTTCGTTACCCGAACTTACCATCCGTAGCTTGGGTACAGCATCGGTACAGCAAGCCAACTATCTAAAAAACCACTTCTACTTTTCGGGTGGGTACTTATTAGATATGGGCGAGGATATGAAATTTAAACCATCGGCATTAGTGGCTTACGTAAAAGGCGCCGACCTGCTCACCGATGTTACCGGTACCATCTACCTGAAAGAAACTTTGGGTATAGGCGCCGGCTACCGCAGCAACAAAAGGGCAACAGGCATCTTATCTGTTATTGGCGATACTTACAAAGTGGGTTACTCTTACCAGTTTGGCACATCATCAAACACGCTTGGCGGGTTTAATACAGCCATTCACGAGGTTAGCCTGAGCTATCGCTTCGGGACGACAGGTGTACGTAAGCTGTTATAACACTACAATTACAAATAAAAAGGGGCATCTGATAATTAACAGATGCCCCTTTTTTATGGAAAGACTTTACAGGTTTTATTACTTCGTCGATTTGAAATTATAGCTCACTCCAGGTATAGTTTTAAAACTGTAAACCATGTCTTTACCAGCCTTGATCTGTTTAACATTTGCAGGTTTTTTTAAAACGTTCGCTAAGCGGACCTTACATTCACCGCCGGAGACAGACTTGATAGTTAACCTCGTAACCTTGCTATCTTTCCATTCTAAATTTGTTATGGTAAAGTTGCCCCTTGCTTTTAGTCCGTTTACACTTCCATTTGCCCATGCTTTCGGTAATGCGGGCAGCAACTGTATTTCATCGGTTTGGCTTTGCAACAGCATTTCGGCAACGCCGGCGGTGTAGCCAAAGTTACCATCTATCTGGAATGGGGGGTGCGCGCATAAAAGGTTGGCATAAATACCCCCACCCTCATTATAATCAACCCCCGAGCCGCCAACAAGCGTTATAAAGTTATTCAGGATCTTATAAGCATGCCCGCCATCCTGCAACCTCGCCCAAAAATTCATTTTCCAAGCCATCGACCACCCGGTTGAAACATCGCCACGGGCAAGTAAACTTACTTTTGCAGCCTGCGCAAGTGCGGGTGTTTTAATGGTGCTGATCTGCTTCCCCGGGTGCAGCGCGAATAAATGCGAAGCGTGCCTGTGGGTATCTTTTGGGTCATCGCGGTCGGTTTCCCATTCCTGTAGCTGGCCCCACTTGCCAATTTTAGGTTTTAGCAGATGCGTTCTTAATAATGCGATATGATCGCGATAAGCTTTATCTACACCAAGGATATCAGCCGATTCGATATAATTACTGAACAGGTCGTACACGATCTCCTGGTCATAAGTTACACCATCCTCGGTTGGCCCATGCTCCGGCGACCAGCCCTTTGGCGACACCAAGGTACCATCCGGGCGGCGTTTCAGGTGGTCGTCCCAAAACTCCGAGATCTCTTTCAGGATAGGGTACGCGAATGTTTTTAGGTAGCTTTTGTCTTTTGTAAAGGCGTAATGCTCCCATACGGCTTGTGCATACCAGGCACTGCCCGGTGTGTTCCACAAAAAGCTCGAGCCGCCAAAAATATTATTTTCGGTCTTCACCGTCCAGCCGCGTGTGCCGGGATATTCCTTGGCGGTGCTTTCTGTTTTAACCTTGCGCATGCTGTTAATATAATCCAGATAAGGGTAAGCACACTCAGATAGGTTGGTTGGCTCGGCAGGCCAGTAGTTCATCTGGATATTGATATTAGAGTGATAATCGCTGCGCCATGGTGGCGATGTGCTGTTATTCCACAAGCCCTGCAAGTTGGCTGGTAAGCCCCCTTTGCGCGATGAGCTGATCAGCAAATACCTGCCATATTGAAACAGCAATACTTCCAGTTTAGGGTCGGCATTTTTTTTATAATTGATGATCCGCTGGTAAGTAGGTACTAAGTTATCAGGAGCCAAATTGCTACCGAGTGTTAACGATACCCTACCAAACAGCGATTGATAATCGGCCACGTGCCTTGCCAGTAATTGCGCATATGTTTTAGCAGATGCTAAAGCGATACTGTTTTTAACCTTTACAGCAGGCTCTTCGCCCTTCCAATTATCCTCACGCTTGTTGCTATAATCGGTAGCTGCCGAAAGCAGGATAGTAAAGCCATTTGCATTTTGGATAGTGAGTTGGTTTCCGGATTTATCAAAAGCTACCGCACCACCATCTAAAATAACCTTAGCGGTAGCACTATAAGCCATGCCATTATCCAGTTTGCCATTTATTTGTAGCGATGCACCATCGCTTGTCATTACCGCTTTATGTGCATCGGTTAATAGAATACCAACAGAAATATAAGCACCCGGCTTATCCGCGGTGTAATGTAATACCATTACTTTATCCGGGAAACTGCAAAAATATTCCCGGCGATATTTAGCTATTGAATTGTAACCAATACGCATAACCGAGCTGTTTATATCAAGTTCGCGACGGTAATTAGTTGTAAGCGTATCAAAAATGGGGAAGTTTATAAAAAGGTCCCCGAATGCCTGGTAAGCACCGGTTTCGCTTTCGTCACCCGTCCACAGGCTTATTTCGTTAAATTGGATGTGTTCTCTTTCTACACCGCCAAACACCATTCCGCCTATACGGCCGTTACCAATGGGATAAGCATCGGCCATCCAGTCTTTAGCGGGCTTGTTATCCCAAAGTTTCAGGTCCTGGGCGTTAGTATTGGCATACACAAAGCCAATAAGCAGCGTTGCTGCAGTACGTAAAAACTTATTCATAAAATGGGTTTAGATAGATCTGTCTAAATGCACATAGCCGCCATCAACATAAGTTATTTGGCCGGTAGTATGGCTCGATACCGGAGATAACAGGAATACCACCGTATTGGCTATTTCTTCAACCTTGGTCATTCGTTTGCCTAAAGGGATATTTTGCGTGATAGAAGCCAACTTTTCTTCGGGGTTCTCCAGCGTTTGCAGCCAGCGTTCATACAGCGGGGTATAGCACTCGGCCACTACAACCGCATTAACACGGATGTTATGCGGTAATAACTCTACCGCCCATTCCCTTGTGAGCGCATTACGGCCACCATTTGCAGCTGCGTAGGCAGATGTACCACCCTGCCCGGTATCGGCTACCTTGGAGCTGATGTTTACAATACTGCCTTGCGACTTTATCAGTTCCGGCAATGCATAATGAACCACCAAATAATAATGCACCAGGTTTTTATGCAGCGACTGCATAAGCTTGTCGTAGCTGCCATTTTGCAAACCAACACCATCGTTTTCGCCTGCGTTGTTTACCACACCATCAATGCGGCCAAATTGGACTATTACTTTTTCTACTGCTGTACGGCATTCGTCAGGATTCGACAATTCGGCCTGTATGGCAAATGCTTTGCCCCCGGCTGCTTCAATCTCCTGTACTGTTTTAATGTTCTCCTCCTCAGTACGGCTTAATATTACGGGGGTAGCCCCCTCCTTTGCCAATAATACAGCAATACCTTTTCCTATACCGCGTGCGCCGCCGGTAACAATAATTACTTTATCTTTTATCTGTAGGTCCATAATGGTTGGGCCGGCTGGTGTCCGGTTTAATTGGTGATAATTTAGCTATAAATACCAATTGGTAGTATGCCGCTATACAAATTAAGCCTTTGTTGTAAGCTTAAAATTTTATCCTTTTAGCAAATTATTAAGCGATATTGTAAATAAACAAAATGATTTAGAAGATTTGCGACTTTTAAATTGAATAATTGTACATTCATATCACCAATTTATACTTGATGAAACCGCAATTACTAAAAGTATCTACCGATATGGTGCACTCCTTTAGTGCACGCCGGGATATTATGCCCAACGTAAATAACCGCTGGCATTACCACCCCGAGGTAGAATTGGTTTATTTTAAGAAGGGTAACGGCACGCAGTTCATAGGCGATTGCATCACCCAGTTTAATAATGGCGATGTGGTGTTGGTCGGCTCTAACCTGCCCCATTACTGGCAATTTGACGAAAGTTATTTTGATAAGGAAGCAGGCGTTAGCGCCGATGTAAGCGTGATACATTTTAACGAGAACTTTTGGGGCGACGCCTTCCTGCTACTGCCCGAAACGCAGGAAATAAAAAACGTACTAAAAAAATCGAAAAGGGGTATACAGATAACCGGGGGAAAACCTGAAAGAAATAGGCCACCTGATAGAGCAGATTATATATGCCGAAGGCGCACGCAAGATAATATTGCTGATGGAGGTATTGATGGCTATTGGCGATAGCGCGGAAAATAACATGCTTGCTTCAATGGGCTTTCAGCACAATTTTCAGGAAGCGGAGAAGGACCGCATCAATGCCATTTACAATTATTCGATAGCCAACTTTAAAAAGAAGATTTCGCTGGAAGAAATAGCGGCGGTAGCTAATATCAGCCCCAACTCGTTTTGTAAATTCTTTAAATCGCGCAGCAGGAAAACTTATTCGCGGTTTATAAACGAGATACGGGTAGGTAATGCCTGTAAGCTATTGATCAATAACCAGCAAAATGTAAAGGAGATCTGCTACGAAAGTGGTTTTTACAATTTTGCCAGCTTCCACAAATACTTTAAGGAGATAACCGGCAAAAGCCCGTTAACCTATCAAAAAACGTACATTAAGCAATAATTAGCCCACTATAAATATTACCAGGCTCCGCGGCCCGTGTGCGCCTAAAACAAGCGATTGTTCGATATCCGCCGTTTTTGATGGGCCGGCTATGAAGGATGCAAAGCTGTGGTCGCTGCCCTGGGTACGCAAATAAGCCTGGTGCATATTGGCCACTATATCTGAGGCGTTCACTACAAAAGCCAGGTGCTGGCAAATGAACGGCAGCACGCGTGTACCCATTTGTTTTTCGGTAACCCAAAGGGCGCTGTTCTCGGCTACGCCAAAAGATGCTTGAAGTATGGCAAGCTCCACATTTTCTAATTCATGGGGCGTTGCACCGGCAAATGAGGCGGCATCATTAGCAATGTCAAAAAACTCGGGGATAGTAGTAAGTACACGGGTACCTGTAATTATGTTAAGGTGTGCCTTAACTTCTCCAAGACTACCAACTGAGATAACCTTACCCCCAACATTTCCCGCCACTATTTTAAAAGTTTCCAATACATCCAATGCATCTGCCTTTGGCTTACTTTCCCAAACAGCAATATCCGGCGCAGCAACCAACGGTGGCTGGTTCCTGCGTACATCAGCTAATATCTTTTCTCTTGCAGTCATTATTATAATTTAGGGTTTGCGTCAGCTAAGCAATCAGGATAAGGTTTTAATCTTCAAATAACTAATCTGTAATCTCTATTCACCAATCACTAACCCCTATTCTTCCTATACCACTCCCCGAACGATTCTTTCGGTGGCTCGGGCATATCACGGTGTTTATACCATGGGTTTAAGCCATTGCTAACCGCGAATGGCGCATATTTCATGACCACCCTGCCCACTTTACCCGCAAGGCGGTAAACCCTTGGTGACGATAGCGTATAGGCCATTGCCTGCATAGCGGCGGTTTTCTTTTTATCGCCGTAACCTTCCTTTACAATTACCTGCCGCCATTTATACAGTTGCTCGTGAATGTTTATTTTAACCGGGCATACGTTGGTACACGACCCGCAAAGCGTGGATGCGAAAGGCAGATCGGCGTATTGCTTCATATCCAGATTTGGGGCTAATATAGACCCTATAGGGCCCGCTACCGCTGTGTGGTAACTATGCCCACCACTGCGCCTGTAAACCGGGCAGGTGTTCATACAAGCCCCGCAACGGATACATTTCAGCGAGTTCCTGAAATCTTCGCGGCCAAGCTGAATACTGCGCCCATTGTCAACCAATATGATGTGCATCTCCTGCCCCGGTCTTGGCCTTTTAAAATGGCTGGAATAAGTAGTTATAGGCTGACCCGTTGCGCTACGGGTCAGCAGGCGCAAAAATACGCCAAGGTCTTTACGTTTAGGGATCAGCTTTTCGATGCCCATGCTGGCGATATGTATGTCTGATAAATGCGCGCCCATATCGGCATTTCCTTCGTTGGTACAAACCACAAATTCGCCCGTTTCTGCTACCGCGAAGTTTACACCCGTTAAGGCTGCTTTACGGGTAAGGAATGTATTACGCAGGTGGATGCGCGCTGTTTCGGTCAGTATCTGCGGGTCAGATTCTCCTTTGGCGCTGCCGAGGTGCTCGTAAAATATATCGCCTATCTCCTCTTTTTTTTTGTGGATGCAGGGCAGTACAATATGGCTTGGCGGTTCTTTTGCTAACTGCACTATCAATTCGCCCAGGTCAGAATCTACCACGTTAATGCCCTGCTCTTCCAGGTAATGATTCAAGTGGCATTCCTCGGTAAGCATCGATTTGCTTTTAACCATTTGGGTAATGCCATGCTTTTTCAGCAGGCTGTGGACTATCTGGTTATGTTCTTTAGCATCGGCAGCCCAATGTACCGTAATGCCATTATTGATGGCGTTCTTTTCAAACTCCTCCAAGTAATTGGCAAGGTTTGAAAGTACGTTATGCTTTATTTGCGATGCGGTTTCCCGCAGGTCTTCCCAATCGGGAATTTGGTGTGATGCCTTGTCCCGCTTTTGGCGTACAAACCAAAGGGTTTCATCGTGCCAGTCTACACGCTGTTCGTCCTTATTAAATACCTCGGCAAGTTTGGCGTGGTCTTTCATGCTACCACCTCCTTTACACCATTTAGTATCTCGGCAATATGGATCACTTTCACCTTGCTGTTTTTCCTTTTCAGGATGCCTTCCATATGCATGAGGCATGATAGATCGGCAGCGGTGATGTATTCGGCGCCGTTATGTTCATGGTCGGCAACCCGGTCTTTTCCCATTTTGGATGATACGGCCTCCTCGGCCACGCAAAATGTACCGCCAAAACCGCAGCACTCATCCGGTCGGGTAAGGTTTATTAGCTCCACTCCTTCTACCATATTTAATAACGAAACAGGCTTAGAAAATGGTGAAGCGGTAAGCTCCGTCATCTGCGCAAGTTTAAGCCCCCGCTGCCCGTGGCAACTTTGGTGCAGGCCAACCTTATGCGGGAACGACGCGTCCAGCTTTTCAACTTTCAATACGTCGGTCAAAAATTCGGTCAGCTCGTATATTCTCTTTCGGATAAATTGTGCAACAGGTTCATTATTTTCCGAATGCAAATGCTCTTTGATATGCAGCGCGCAACTGCCCGATGGTGAAACAATGTAATCGTACCCCGTAAAGTTGTCTACAAAGAGATCGTTACAGCCGCTCGTTAGATGCTCATAGCCCGAGTTTGCCATGGGTTGCCCGCAACAGGTCTGCTGCGTAGGGTAACCTACTTCTACACCCAGCTTCTCCAATAGCTCTAAAGTAGCTATGGCCGCGTTGGGGTAAAACTGATCTACATAACAGGGTATAAAAAGGCCTACTTTCATAATGGGTCGGCTAATATTTGCCGTGGTTTATGGGCGTAAATTAGAAAGTCCGCAGCATTTAACTGTACTTAACTGTATGGTTATAACTAAGCTTTGGTATAAGCAACAACGTTTTGTTTTGATGTACCTAAACTATCGATACCTAACTCTACAACATCACCTGCCTTTAAATATATTGGCGGTTTAAAACCAAGACCAACACCTGCAGGTGTGCCTGTTGATATTACATCGCCGGGCAGCAAGGTCATGAACTGGCTTACGTAAGAGATGAGGTAAGGCACTTTAAATATAAAGTTAGCGGTGGTACCATCCTGCATTTTTTCGCCGTTAACGGTTAGCCAAAGGCGAAGGTTATCTACATCGCCAACTTCATCCGGCGTTACCAGGTATGGGCCCATTGGCGCGAAGGTATCGCAACCCTTGCCTTTATCCCAGGTACCGTTACGCTCCAGTTGAAATTCACGTTCAGACACATCGTTATGCAGCACATATCCGGCTATGTAATTGGCTGCGTCGGCTTCTTCTACATAGGATGCTTTTTTGCCGATAACTACGGCAAGCTCTACTTCCCAATCTGTTTTTACCGAATTTTTAGGGATAATAATATCATCATTAGGCCCAACTAACGAGGTGGTACTTTTCATGAAGATGATAGGCTCAGCAGGTAACGGCGCGTTGGTTTCTTTAGCATGGTCGGCATAGTTGAGGCCAATACATACAATTTTTGATGGCCTTGCTATAGGGCTACCCAACCGCGATCCTTCGGGGATAGGCTGCAATTCGCTTTGGTGTTCTTTTACATATTTAGCCAGTTGTGCCGGGCCGCCTGTTTCAAAAAACTTTTCGTCGTAATCTTTGCCGTAAAAAGAAGTATCGTAGTTAACGCCATCTATCTGCACACCGGTGCGTTCCTGTCCGGGGTTTCCGTATCGTATAAATTTCATAGGTTGTTTAATTATTCAATGTTATAAATCCGCCATCTATCGGGTAATCTACCCCGGTTATAAAGCTTGCCTCGTCAGAGCATAGGTATAGCGCCAGCGCGGCAATTTCAGCGGGTTGGCCCATACGGCCTATCGGCTGGCTTTTAGATAGCTTATCAAATATTTCGGCCTGGTTATCAGGATAATTTTTGGCGATGAAACCATCTACAAACGGCGTGTGTACCCTTGCAGGCGAAATGCTGTTGCAGCGGATATTATCTGCCAGGTAATCGCGCGCTACCGACATGCTCATGGCATATATAGCGCCTTTACTCATGGAGTAGGCAAACCTGTCGCTGATACCTACATGCGCCGCTATCGACGCCATGTTGAGGATGGCACCCTTGCCGGCGGCCTTCATTAACGGCACTGCCGCGAAAAGGCAATTGTAAGCCCCCTTTACGTTTACATTGTAAATACGGTCCAGATCGGCCTCCGAAGTTTTTTCGAGGTTACCTACGTGGGCTATACCCGCGTTGTTTACCAGGATATCAACATTGCCAATGGTGTTGAATACGTTTACTACCGATTGCTGCTCGGCAACGTTAGCGGCGTGAGCCTGTCCATCGCCACCCGCGGTTTTTATCTCGGCGATGACATCATTTGCCGCGTCGGTGTTTAATTCGACAATGTGGACAGTAGCACCTTGTTGGGCAAACAGCAAAGCAATTGCTTTACCGATGCCGCTACCGCCGCCGGTTATAACGGCTATTTTATTTTTTAAGCTAAACATCTATAATGGTTTATAATGAAACGCCACGTTTCCATGGAATAAAATCGTCCTGACCAAGCAGTACCGCTTTGGGTTTGATATCGCCATTGGCAACATCTATTACATAATTTAGTAAACGGTGTGCCGATTGCTCAATGGTTTCACTGCCTTCTATTACGGTACCGCAGTTAAAATCCATAATATCCGGCATTTTATTAAACAGTGTAGTATTGGTTGACAGCTTTACTACCGGCGCGACAGGGTTACCTGTTGGTGTGCCCAAACCTGTGGTAAATAATACAAGGTTAGCGCCCGACGCAACTTCGGCCGTGGTGCTTTCCACATCGCTGCCGGGGGTACAAAGCAGGTTCAGCCCGGGTTGGGTTACCTTCTCGGGGTAATCTAACACCGCTGTTACGGGCGATGTACCACCCTTTTTAGCTGCACCGGCAGATTTTATAGCATCGGTAATTAAACCATCCCTGATGTTACCGGGCGATGGGTTAGCGTAAAAGCCCGAGCCATCTGCCTCCGCTTTGGCATTGTAGGTACGCATCAGGTCCATAAACTTTAATGCGGTGGTATCATCTACACAACGGTCGCTCAACTCCTGCTCTACACCGCAAAGCTCCGGGAACTCGGCCAGTATAACACTGCCGCCCATAGTTACCATCATATCCGACAGGTAACCCAAAACCGGGTTTGCCGAAATGCCCGAGAAACCATCAGACCCGCCGCACTCCAAACCAATACAAAGTTTATTGATTGGCGCAGGCTCGCGCTGCTGCTTATTAACCTGCATTAAACCCGCAAATGTTTGTTTAAGCGCCTCGTGCAAAAGGCGGCTTTCGGTACCCAGCTTTTGCTGCTCTAAGATCATTAAAGGTTTGGAGAAGTTGGGGTCACGTTTTTTGATCTCGTCCTGCAAGATACTGGCCTGCGCGTGTTGGCAGCCCAGGCTCAATATGGTTGCGCCCGCTACGTTGGGATGGGTAATGTACCCGGCCAGTAACCCGCAAAGCGCGTCAGAATCGGTACGGGTACCGCCGCAGCCCATATCGTGGTTCAGGAATTTGATGCCATCGATATTGGGGAATAGTTTATTTGATACATCCGCCTCGGGCGTCATCTGCAGATCGGCCTGTAAAATTTCTTCTACCGATTTACCTGCCTGCAGCATGTTCACCAACTGGTCAACCTCGTTCTCGTAACCACGGGGTTTAGAGAAACCCAGTTTATCCAGCAGGGCATCTTTTAACACATTGATGTTCCTGTTCTCGCAAAATACCAGGGGTATAACCAGCCAGTAATTAGCCGTACCTACCGAACCATCGGCACGGTGGTAGCCCATAAATGTGCGGTTAGCAAACGTGCTTACATCGGGCTGCGCCCAGGTTGTTTTACGGTTACCAAGGGTAAAATCTTCGGCGGCATGTTTAATGTTTTTGGTATTGATGGCCCCACCCTGCGGAATGTATTCGCTGGCTTTGCCTACAAGTACACCGTACATATAAACCTCATCGCCGGGGGCCAGGTTTGTTATGGTAAACTTGTGTTTGCCTGCTACATCATCGGCAAGGGTAAAGCCTGTGCCTTCATGCTCAATATAGGTACCTTTTGCCAGGTCGGTAAGTGCAACAAGTACATTATCGGCCTGGTGGATGTGTAAAAAAGTACGTTTAACTTCTTCTACCATAATATTTATAGTTACGGATGTGGCATCCGTTTGTTACCGGGAAGCTAAACAGCACACCCGGCTATGTGGTTATAATTTCAAGTAAAAATAATGCGCTTATACAGGTTGTTCAAAATAATAGCGTTAAATATTTGATAGTGGTATCTAACCTAAAACATTTTTATTTCACCACAGCAATTAGATCTATATAAGCATACAAAGGAAAAGTATGCCCCGCAACAATGCTTTTGCTTTATTGGCCAATTATTAAGCGATATTGGATTACTCAAAAAGATTGGACAAGCGTCATGGCGGCCAATAAAGATCTGGTACACCCTGCATGTGTGTAGTGAACGTGAACACGCATGAACGCAGCCCACAGCTGCAAATAAAGGCGATACACGATCCGAAAAGGAAAAAGACCGCAAAAGGTGAAGAGATCAAAACTGACAAAATTGGCGGCCGGACTACGTACTATACAGCGGCTCAGGAATTATTTAATTAATTTAATTAGCAAAGCATCGGATCGACTGCTTGCATAACTTTCAACCAATTGCTTTAAATCCGAACTTCACCTTTTAAGTTCACGCTTCACATCCTTTACCGCCGTACCAACCGTTTCCACCGCCGCCTTCAGCTTCGATTGGGTCACTGCCAGTTCACGCGTCCAAAAATCCATCGCATGCGGGTCATCAACATCGATCGAGCGCGTATCTGCGGACGGTCTGATTTTTCGCGGCCGGCTATTCCCGGGCATTTGCTAAGCTCTTTTGCGTTTCGTCCTTCTTAACGTCTGCTTCGTCCGCGTCCGTTTCGACAATATCATCAGGCCCTGTCTGGGATTCTATCGGCGATATTGCAGCGGTGTCTGTTTTTTCTTGTTTACTATGTTCATTTGCATCACTCATAACCAACAGCATGCAATAGCTGTTCCAAAGCGCACCAACCGTTAAACAATTTTACACATCGCCTTGTTGACCAAGCATGAATAAGAGATATCTCATCCAATTCGCATGCATTGCCCTGACAGCCGTAGTCGCTTGCAACCAACCCGAATCCAAAAAAGAAGCCAACCAAAAAAAGACCGATACCACGGCCAACAGGCCCGCCCCATCCACACAAGCCTTTTTGACACTGCCAGCGCTGGACGCTTTATTTTATGAACCCGACTTTTCAAAAAAATTAAAATCAGATTTGGGCCTTACTGCGGAACAAATCGAAAAATTAAAAACAGCGGCCCGTACCTCGCTTCGTGAATTAAATGAAGACGGTGCTGCGGATGCTGCTTCTGCGAAAACCGCGACACAGCAGTATGAAGCAAAGATCAGAGAGATCATAGGTGCAGATAAGTTCCCGCAATTACAGGAACTTGTTGCTCAGCTATACGGCAAAGGCTTGGAAGGACTGGCTCCTGCCCGTCCAAATTTTGTACCAACAGATACCCGCATCGTAGTGAACGCACCCGCATTCCGTATGGATGTCTTCCAGGAGGGTAAACTAATTAAAAGTTATAAAGTTGGCATTGGTTATCCCGAGTTCCCCTTGCCTACAGGCATGCGCAGGGCCGACACGCTGATTTTCAATCCAAGCTGGACGCCGCCTGACGAGCCCTGGGTAAAAGGCAAATTTCAGCCCGGCAAAAAGGTATCAGGGTCGAGCGACCTTAACCCATTGGGCGTGATCAAGATCCCGATCGGGTTGCCTTCACTGATCCATGGGGGTAAACAGCTGGAAAAGATCGGCAGTTTTGCATCCCACGGTTGTGTAGGGCTGACCAATACTCAAGTGAAAGATTTTACGGCGACACTAGCAAAATTAGGTGGTTCGGGCCTTACCTCCGAAAAAATCGCATCGCTGATCAAACTGGGCAAAACCAAATCTGTAAACCTGTCAACCCCGGTTCCTGTTGACCTGCGATACGAGACCATTGTCGCCGAGAACGGCAGCCTGCATATTTACCGGGATGTATACGAACGCGGTACAAATTCGCTGGACGAAGCTAAACGGATCCTGTCAACTTATAACGTAAAATACGAAAGCCTGACTGAACAGGAAAAAACCGATTTGAATGCTGCCCTTGCAGAGATGAACCGGGACCCAAAAGGCAATACGGTAGACACAACCAGCGATAAAGACACTAAGAATGGCGTAGCGCCAAGTAAGATCGCACGCGCTAAACAAGGTAGAACGACTACCAAAGTGAAGGGGGAAAAAGAAATGTCAGTCGCTATAACTGCATTACAAGGAAAAGGTTATCCGGCTCCGGTAGACTTAAATAGCGGCCAAACCGTAAAATAAATGGCTGATCAAAAAAAACCAGGCTTCAACGGCTTTGTACGGGTGCGCGGGGCGCGTGAACATAACCTTAAAAACGTGAGCCTCGAGATCCCGCGGGATACGCTCGTTGTATTTACCGGTATATCCGGGTCCGGGAAGTCTTCTCTGGCCTTCGGTACGCTCTACGCGGAAGCACAACGCCGTTATCTGGAATCCGTTTCACCTTACGCCCGACGGCTATTCAATCAAATGGCCATCCCGGAAGTCGATGAAATAGAAGGCTTGCCACCCGCGGTGGCTTTACAACAACAGCGCGGTGGTACGTCTACCCGTTCTTCCGTCGGCAGCGTGACCACGCTTTCCAACTTGCTCCGGATGCTTTATTCACGGGCGGGTGACTATCCCAAAGGACAATCTATTATTTACGCCGAGTCATTTTCGCCGAACACACCCGAAGGGGCTTGCACCGAATGCCATGGCTTGGGACGGGTTTACGAAGTTACCGAAAAAACGATGGTGCCGGATGACACGCTCACCATCCGGGAGAAAGCTATTGCGGCATGGCCATCGGCCTGGCAGGGACAGAACCAACGCGATATTTTAACCACGATGGGAATAGATATCGATACCCCATGGAAAGATCTGCCAAAGAAAGACCGGGACTGGATCTTATTTACCGAGGAACAGCCGGTCGTACCGGTTTATTCGGGCCATACCCACGAAGAGATCCAGCGTTTTATCAAAAACAAGCGTCAGCCGGATTACATGGGGACGTTTACCGGCGCACGCCGCTATGTAAGGCATACATTTGCCAATACGCAAAGTGCCTTGATGAAAAAGAGGGTCAGCCAGTTCATGCTGAGCAGTGAATGCCCGCTTTGTCATGGGAAGCGTTTACGACAGGAATCGCTGAGTATCAAGTTTGCGGGCCATGATATAGCTGAACTTTCGCGTTTGGCATTAAATAAGCTGGCGGCAATCTTTGCACCTTATGCAAATGGTGATGCGCCGGCTTTGAAAGCTATAGCGCATGCGCACCCTGAAAAAGTGGTCGTAGCCCAACGGATCGCCGAAGACTTTATTGCTCGTTTACTGGTGATGCTGGATCTGGGGCTCGGATATTTGACAATCGAACGAAGCACGCCAACCCTGTCACCGGGAGAACTGCAGCGGCTGCGTTTGGCCACGCAGGTCCGTTCAAATTTATTCGGGGTGGTTTACGTGTTGGATGAACCCTCTGCCGGCCTGCATCCTGCCGATACCGAAGCGCTGTTACGTGCGTTGGATAAACTGAAGGCATCGGGTAATTCTTTGTTCGTGGTCGAACATGAGATCGATGTGATCCGTCACGCTGACTGGATCGTGGACGTCGGCCCGGCGGCCGGTGAAAAAGGCGGGCATATTTTATATAGCGGTCTGCCCGAAGGTTTGCGCGAGGTAAAAGATTCTTTGACCCGACATTATATTTACGACGATACTGTTAAAGCAGTAAGCGATCCCCGTGTCCCGAAAGACTGGCTGAAATTAACGGGCGTCACCCGAAATAATTTAAACTATCTGGACGTAGCTTTTCCATTAGGAGTATTGACCAGCGTCACCGGCGTTTCGGGTTCCGGTAAAAGCAGCCTGGTAAGCCAGGTATTGGTAGAACTGGTTGCGGAACAACTGGGGTTACAGGTCGATATTTCCGGTGATACAGAAGCTGATCTGCTTGAGCAAACAGAAGTGATCACTTTGGGAGGGCAAATCGCCGGCGGCATGAAAAACATCAAACGCATGGTCGTGGTCGATCAAAAGCCAATCGGGCGTACGCCGCGTTCTAACCTCGCCACCTATACGGGTCTGTTTGACCATGTTCGTAAGCTTTTTGCAGCTACGCCAATGGCCAGATCCCTGAAATATGATGCCGGTCGTTTTTCTTTTAATGTGGTAAAGGGCCGTTGCCCCCATTGTGAGGGCGAGGGCATGGTGATGGTAGAACTGCTGTTCCTGCCGAGCGTGTACACGCCCTGCCCAACCTGCGGCGGGACGAGGTACAATCCGAAAACGCTCGAAATAAATTACAAGGACATGAACATCGCCGAAGTGCTTGGCATGACCGTTGATGAAGCGGCCAACTTCTTTGACGAAGAACCTGCGATAAGCCGCGCTCTGGAGGTAGTTCGGGAGGTCGGTTTGGGTTACTTACGTTTAGGCCAGCCGGCTACAGAGCTTTCGGGTGGTGAGGCGCAGCGCATCAAGCTTGCGACGGAATTGCAAAGGGCTCAGCACGGGCAAACACTTTACATACTGGATGAGCCAACAACAGGGCTTCACCCTTCCGACGTCGAACGCCTGATGTTACAGCTGAACCGCCTGGTCGACGCGGGCAATACCGTGGTCCTGGTAGAACACGACATGCATGTGATCGCCGAAAGCGACTGGGTGATCGATATCGGTCCGGGTGCAGGTGAAGACGGCGGGACGATCGTTGCCGAAGGTGTACCGACAGATATTATTAAAGTGAAGAATAGCCGCACCGCCCCCTATCTGGCAAAACATATAAAACCTTAAATAAATAGCCATGCGAAAAATCGGTTTTGGCGGTTCATGTCATTGGTGTACGGAAGCGATCTTTCAGTCCCTCACAGGGGTCGCTATAGTCGAACAGGGTTGGATTTCCTCTAATGGCGAACATACTGCGCCGTCGGAAGGGGTGATTGTCAGCTATGATCAAACCGAAATAAGCTTACAGACCTTGATCGCTATTCATCTGCATACGCATAGCTGTACAGCTAAACACAGCATGCGGGGCAAGTACAGGTCTGCAGTTTATACGTTCGATGATGCGCAATCAACGGAAGCTCAAACAGCGATAATCGAACTACAAGCAGATTTCGACCAACCTATCATCACCAAAGTGCTGTCATTCCAAACATTCAGTCTCAATGACGAAAATTACCTTGACTATTATTACAAAGACCCTTCAAAGCCATTCTGCCAAAACATTGTAAACCCCAAGCTGAAAGAGCTGGTCAGGCGCTTTCAACATCACATTTCTCCGGAGCGCAAAGCGCTGCTTGCCGGTTTGTATTAGGCTTTTTTGAACTGGAAGCCGACTGTCTTCGGTGCTTCATTTTCCGCAGAATGGCCTTGAATATAAAGCTGGTTGTCGATCATTTTATAACTCAATGAGCTTTCCTCAATTTTATACTTTTTCCGCTTCAAACTGATCTGTTAGGGGAGCCGGTACTTCCTTGCGGCAAAACTTAGGATCAATTCATTTGTTCGTCCTTCGCTTCAAGCGCCACGCCATACGTTTTAAAGGAAATATTTTTGCGTTCATTTGTTCGGTGTTGAATGTCCTTTTCATAAATAACCAATCACCAGGCCGGCCAGGATGGCGCCGATATTAAACGCCCGGTTTACCGCGATGTAAATCACTACTTCCGTAAATTGGCCTCTAATATTACCTCATGGCTGAAATACATCAGTACTTCCTCATTCTCCACAAGAAAAGCAACATGGTGGACCGAGCCTGCCCAAACAAATCCGCTGCGATGTAAATTACTATTTCCTTAAATTGGCCTCTAACTTTCTTAACAGGCTATTAAACAAATTTAGATCAATTTCTTCTGATGTGTCTGCGATCTTCTTCTCAATTATCATCAAAGCCTCTTCGATATATGGAAGCAGGTTTCTACCTATGGGAGTAAGTATCAACTGATCGTCTATACGCACAGCCGATGCCTGCTTAACTTCGACATACCCAAGGCTAATGAGCTCATTTAAAGATTTAATAATGGTGCGTTTATCATTTTCAAGGTGAGCTATGAGCTGGCCCACCGTAACCGGTGTTTTTTTGCGCGCCACTAACAGCAAGGTTTCAGCCATAAATTCTGAATGAGGCGGAGGTAAATGCTGACCAAGAACGCTGATGTAGAGCTTACCAATCCGCCGTAAATCGTTAGCTATCATTTCCTTTGTTTTAAATGCCCACAATGATTTAAATTGCCTTCCATCCGCTGTATCACTTCAAAAAAAGAATGTAGTTGTTCGGTGGAAAGACCTTGACTGAGATGATGATTTACCATGTCAATCGCCTCCCGGATTTTTACAACCATTTGTTGACCTTTGTTCGTTAAGGTTAGCATATGTTCTCTTCTGTCTTCCGGATTAATGGCAACTTCTATTAATTGTAAGATTGTTAGCTCCCTTATCATTGTCACAATCCTGGATTCATCAATTTCGAGTTGCCCACTCAATTGTTTTTGTGAAACACTGCCACTACTGCCATGAAGCACCAGCAAAATCTCCGCAACCCAATCCGATGTGATCAGGGGAAGTGATCTGGCCAGGCACAGGATATATTTCCTGCTTAGCCGCCGTAATGACCGGGATACTAAAACTGTCATCTGTTTTATATTTAAAAGTGAAAGCCACCGGCTCGCCGGTGGCTTAACTGATCAGTTAATGGCATCTCCGTCTTTCATGTCGTCGCTGCCTTTCAGGAGAATTTTATCGCCCGCTTTCAACGCACCAAAAATCTCCGTATCATCCTTGCCCGTAAGACCCTCTTTTATATCGATCAGCTTCGCTTTGCCATCGATTACGGCAATCACATATTTACGTTCGGTTGAGCGGACTATAGCGGAACTGGGTACGACAATTGACTTCGCACCTGATAACATCGGGATTTTTACCTCTGCGTACATTCCCGGCTTTAATTGATTGCCCTTATTGATCACATCGATCTCTATAGCTTCTGAACGCATACTGCCTAAAGCGTTGGCAGAACGGCTGATCTTAGCGGTATGCTCGACACCGGGCATTGCATTAAAGGTGAACTTAACTGTTTGTTTCAAATCAACCTTGTCAACATAATTCTCTGGTATAGCAACCTCTAATCGAAGTTTTCGGGTGTCCTGCAATATCATCATCGGTTGATCAGTTGCCTTCCCCGGAGCCACCAGTGCGCCCGGCGATACATTGCGTTGTATGATGGTCCCGTTAAAAGGCGCATAAATGCGCAGGTAGCCCTGCATGGTTTTGACGGAGGCTACATTCGACTTTTCCGAATTTGCTATAGCCAGGTCCGACTTCATGCGGGAAACCGCGTTGTCCAGGTCAAGCGGCGAAACCGAGCCCGGTTCAGCAGCGGCTTGTTTGAGGCGGTTGTATTTTTCTCTGCTCGCGTTAGCATTTTCCTGCGCCTGCAGATACCGCGAATTGGCTGCTTGTAAAGCGGATTCCATCTCGGGTGCCTCTAAAGTCATCAGCAATTGCCCCTTTGTTACCTGTGAACCGCGGTCCACCATCACCTGTTTAACAAAACCATTTACTTTCGGAAACAGGTTCACTTCGTTGAAAGGGTTCAATTGTCCGGGTAATCTGGCATAACTGGATAAAGCCTTTTCGGTGACGGTACCGATCTCTGATTTTTTGGTTCCGGATGACTTTGTTTCCGTCAGGTCTACCGGTTTTTGATTGCCCGAGCAGGCTGCTAGTAAGCTTACTGCCGAGGCTATGATGATTAATTTTAATTTCATTTTTTTATATTGTTGAGGGATCAATAATTATTGTTTCTTCCGGCATTAATGACGGTGATTGATAAGTTGTCTTATCCTGTACCCAGGCGAAAACCAACGGTAATATGAACAGGGCAGCAAGGGTTGAAGCGAATAACCCGCCGATCACGGCGCGGCCTAAAGGCGCTGTTTGCTCACCTGCTTCTCCTAAGCCAGAGGCCATAGGGACCATGCCCGCCATCATGGCCAAACTCGTCATCAGGATCGGTCGTAAACGGATTGCCGCACTGGTGATCGACGCGCGGGTAGCATCTTTATATTCCAGTCGGAGCTTTTCGCCATTGGTCACGATCAAAATGGCATTGGCTACCGAGACGCCGGTTGACATGATCATACCCATATAAGATTGGAGATTTAGCGTCGACCCGGTTAACAGCAGCGCGGTCAGCGACCCTAATATCACCGCCGGAACAGTGGAGAGCACGGTTAAGGACAACTTGAACGATTGATAATTTGCCGCCAGCAATAAAAAGATCACTAATACGGCAAAGCCAAGGCCACTTTGCAGGCTGCCCATGGTTTCTGTGAGTAAACTGGTCATTCCTTTCAATTCGGCAACAAGGCCTTTGGGCGGTGTGCCTAAGCCCTTGATAACTTTTTGCACATCAGTGGTGGCTGTGCCCAGATCCATGTTATTGATATTAGCGCTTACCGTTAAAAAGCGGCGCGGGCCGGCGCGGTCGTATTCGCCAGGTGCATAGGTCATTTTAAAGTCGGCCACATCAGCCAGGGTTGGCGTGCTTTGTCCTTTCAATAACGGGATTTCCTTTAATTCATCCATGGTGTTCATGGTGTATTCCGGGATCTGTACCTGCACCTGGTAAGTATATTGTTTGTCTTCATCCAGCCACTGGTTCTTCTCCGTGAAACGACTGGAGGATGTACTGGCCGTAACCGAGCGGGCGATATCCGTCACGTTCAAACCGAATTGGGAAACCTTCTGACGATCAAGGGTAATGGCGATTACCGGGATCTTTAAAGGCTGCACGATCTGCACGTCACGCAAATACGGTATTTGCTTTAACCCGGCGACCGCTTTATTGGCGTAGGCTTCAATTTGCGTCATATCCTTTCCGGCAACCCTGATCTCAATGGGTGTTGCAGCGCCCTGGCTCATGATCTTCTCGGTCATATCAATAGGTTCAAAGGTGATCCGCAGGTCAGGCATATCATGTCCGATGTTTTTGCGCAGCGCGTCTTTCAATTCATCCATGTTGACTTTGTAGCTTTCGTCCAGTTTGACCTGCAATACCGCTTCGTGTGTACCTGTATTAAATATATACAGGTTACTGCTGCCGTAACTGCTGGGGATAATGCCTACATAGCCCGAACTGATCTCGATATGATGATCAACTGTTTTATCGATAATGCTTAACACCTGTTTGAATTTATCTTCGGTACGTTCCAGGCGTGTTCCGTCGGGCGCTTTGATACGGATCAGAAATTGTCCGTTGTTTAGTTTGGGCATCATATCCTTACCGATAATGACAAACCCAACGCCTGCCAGTATGACCACCACAACCAGGTAGACCGGAACGATCCATTTCTTGTTCGGCATCCACCGGGTAATGATTGCCATGAAACGCATTTTAACACGCTCAAAGAGGTCATTCTTTTCTGGCTCTTCCTGTTCATTTTTCAAATGCTGATTTACCTGGCCCTCTTCCTGACTGTCCATCGCTTCACCCGCATGGGCATGCAGTTCGCCATGAACGTAATGCTGGTACTGCTCTTCTTTGATCAGCCAGTTGCTCAGAATAGGAACGAGCGTTTGGGC
Organism: Bacteroidota bacterium; assembly: GCA_040389205.1. GTDB lineage: Bacteria > Bacteroidota > Bacteroidia > Sphingobacteriales > Sphingobacteriaceae > Mucilaginibacter. The sequence goes on along the minus strand of JAZKAL010000004.1, from coordinate 1,451 downwards.
AAGTATGTAAGACACGATCATCGTTAATCCAATGGACATGGACAGCGGCAGGAACATCGCTTTGGGCACACCGTTCATCAGGAAGGAGGGTGCAAATACAGCGAGGATACACAATAGGATCAGCAATAATGGGAAGGATATCTCTTCGCATGCATCATAAATAGCCAGCTTTTTCGATTTGCCCATTTCCAAGTGCTGGTGGATATTTTCGATCGTTACCGTTGCCTGATCGACCAGGATGCCGATGGCTAAGGCCAATCCGCTTAAGGTCATGATATTGATCGTTTGACCGAAAGCCCCTAAAAGCATTACGCCCAGTAAAATGGAAACAGGTATGGTGATCACAACGATCAGACTGCTTCGCCAATCGCGCAGAAACAGCAACACCATTAAACCGGTCAGCAAAGCGCCCAGGCCGCCTTCGGTAATTAAGCTTTTCACTGCGTTGATAACGAAGACCGACTGATCGAATTCATACGATACTTTAATATCATCCGGTAGCAAGCTTTGCATTTCCGGCAATTTCGCTTTCAAACCCTGAACAACCGACCAGGTAGACGCATCAGCTGTTTTTACGATCGGGATATAAACCGACCGTTTGCCATTGATCAATGCATAATCTACCGTGATATCGGAGGCATCTGCTACCCGCGCCACATCTTTGATCAGCACAGAGACGCCATTCTTTGTTTTAATGGGGATATCACCAAATTCTTCCGATTTTTTTACCAGTGAATTGATGGTGGTTGTAAACATGGTGTTGTCGATACGTAAATTACCCGAAGGTGACATCGCGTTAAATTTAGCCAGGGCTTCTACGACCTGGTCGGGCGTCAAGTCATAGCTTCTCATCTTGGCCGGATCAACACTGACCGTAATAGAGCGGGAATTCGCCCCAAATGGCGGCGGGGCGGATAAACCGGGTACCGAAGCAAACATTGGCCGGATTCGGGTAGCCGCCATATCGTAGATCTCTTTTAAGCTACGGCCAGGCGCGGATAAGACCAATTGGCCAACCGGCAGCGATGAAGCATCATAGCGGATCACCTGCGGCGGCAAAGCACCGGGCGGAAAGAACTTCATAGCGCGGTTTACCTGCAAGGCGACCTGTGCCTGTGCCTCAGCCATATCGGTGCTCTCGTAGAAACTGATCTTGAGCATGGTGAGGCCCTGGATGTTTTTGGTGGAAATATTTTTGATCCCGTTCACGTACAGGAACTGATCCTGCAAACGGGTACTGAAAAAGCCTTCCATTTGCTGCGGCGACATACCGCCATAAGATTCGATCACATAAATGGTCGGCAAATTCAACTGTGGAAAGATATCTATTGGTATTTTAATGGCGCTAAGCAAAGCGAAGATCATCAGGCTAATGGTAATAACTACCACAGTGATGGGCCGTTTAAGCGCGGAGGTGACCATTGACATAATAATTAATTTAAAAGGTTTAA
>JAZKAL010000003.1:0-88796 GCA_040389205.1 Bacteroidota bacterium | reverse complement strand
GAGGTCTGCAAAACCTCGTACAGCGGTTCGAATCCGCTCCCGACCTCAAGGTTAAAAACATTTAAAATAAAAAGTCATGGGCGTTACTCGTTTAAAAAGAAAAGATAGAAGGAACAAAACTACTTCACGTTTAGAAGTTCAGTTTTTGAAATTAGCTACTAACATTGAGTTAGGTGATCGTTCTGCACAGAAAAAAGGCAACCAGATTGATAAAAACAACGAGGTTTTAGCTAAAGCTGCTGCAAGCAACTAATTCTTCTTTTTTAAGGAAATTAAAAAGGCGTACCATTAACCGGTACGCCTTTTTTGTGCTTATATGCTGTTATTACAAAAGCTTCCCTACCGGGAAGTTCTCTTTATTGTAGATCTCTTTCCAATAATCGCGTACCACTTTAAGGCTTGGGATATTTTGCGATTCTTTAACGATCTCTGCAAAATCAGCCTTAACCTGGCCTTTGGTTAATCGGCCCAATATGGCGTCATTATATGATGCAACCACCAGTTCGAACACATGGAACCTGGTTTCATCATCCAGATCAGCGCTTTTATAATAGTTAATAAACTCGGCTACCCTTGTTGGGTCGGAGTTTACAATACCCCAATCCTGCATATCGCCCGGGTCAAACTCAATCTTTAAGGCCTTACAAACCTTTTTTAACGATTCTTCTACACTCATTACTTTTTATTCAATATTTCCTTGTTTATTCTTCCTATTAAAGCCGGGCCTTCATAAATAAAGCCCGTGTACAACTGCACCAATGAGGCGCCGGCTGCTATTTTATCCATCGCATCTTCCGCCGAATGGATACCTCCTACCCCAATGATGGGGAACGAACCGTTTGATGCCTTGTACAAATACCTGATAACCTCCGTAGATCGTTTGGTTAACGGCACACCACTTAAACCACCCGTTTCGCCTTTATGCTTAGAAGCTAAACCCTCGCGGCTAATGGTGGTATTAGTAGCTATAATGCCGGCTATACCTGTTTGTTTTACAATATCTGCAATATCATCTAATTGCTCATTGGTAAGGTCGGGCGCTATTTTTAACAGAATAGGCCTGCTTATGCCGTTTTTGCTATTACGTTGCTGCAGCGTATTTAAAATATGCATCAGCGGCTCTTTTTCCTGTAACTCGCGCAGTCCGGGCGTATTTGGCGAACTTACATTCACTACAAAATAATCAACCACGTCAAAAAGCCTGTCGAAACATTTTATATAGTCGCTTACGGCGTCTTCGTTAGGGGTCACTTTGTTCTTACCTATGTTACCGCCTACTATTAACGCCTGCTGGCCGGGTTTAAGGCTTTTGCGATAGGCGGCAATACGCTCGGCAGCCACATCAACGCCGTGGTTGTTAAAGCCCATGCGGTTTATCAACGCCTCATCCTCGGGCAGGCGAAACATCCTTGGTTTATCGTTACCGGGTTGCGGCAATGGTGTAACGGTACCAACCTCAACAAAACCAAAGCCCAGGTTACCCATCTCGCTGATCAGTTCGGCATTTTTATCAAAACCCGCAGCAAGGCCTACCGGGTTTTTAAATTTGAGGCCAAAAACCTCACGTTCTAATCGCTTATCTTTTACCTCCCAAAGGGCTTTGCTCAACGCAGTGCCACCCGGGAAACGGTTAAATCGCCTGAGGTTGCGCGTTACAAAATAATGCACATTCTCAGGGTCGAACTGAAACAACAGGGGCTTAAGCAATTGATACATGCCGCGAATTTACAAAAATTAGAATATCGAACACCAAATGTTGAACGCCGAATAATGAAGTAATACCCATACCCGGGCGTTTATCATTCGATATTCATAATTCGTTATTAGCTACTTATACTTTCGCCTCTCCCCGCAAAACCGTATCTTTGCGGCAAATGATCGCTATAAATAACCTTACGTTCGAGATTGGTGCACGGGCCCTGTATGATGATGCTAACTGGCACATAAAACCGGGCGAAAAAATTGGCCTTATAGGCGCAAACGGCACGGGTAAAACCACGCTGTTAAAGATCATTGTGGGCGACTATAAGCCTACATCGGGTACCATTTCTATGGCTAAGGACCTTACCATGGGTTACCTTAACCAGGATCTGTTATCATACTCGTCTGACAAAAACATTGTACACGTTGCCATGGAGGCTTTTGAGCGCCAAAATCAACTGCACGACGAGATAGAGGTACTACTTAAAAAACTGGAGACAGATTATACCGAAGACCTGCTGCATAAACTAAGCGACAAACAGCACGAGTTTGAACTGCTTGACGGTTATAACATTGAGTACAAAGCACACGAAATTTTAGCCGGTTTAGGTTTTAGCGAGGCAGATTGCCAGCGTAAGTTAAGCACCTTTAGCGGGGGCTGGCGTATGCGCGTAATGCTTGCCAAGATACTTTTGCAGGCACCGGACATTCTTTTACTGGATGAGCCTACCAACCACCTCGACTTACCATCGATACAATGGCTGGAAGATTATTTAAAGGCATTTAACGGCGCTATTATCATCGTATCTCACGATAGGTGGTTTTTGGATAAGGTTATTAACCGCACCGTTGAATCGCGCAAGGGTAAACTAAATGTTTATGCCGGTAATTATTCCTTCTACCTGGAAGAAAAAGCCCTCCGTTCCGAAATACAACGCGGCGAGTTTAAAAACCAGCAATCAAAAATAAAACAGGAAGAGCGTTTAATTGAACGTTTCCGTGCCAAGGCATCTAAAGCAAAAATGGCGCAGTCGCGTATCAAAATGCTCGATAAAATGGAGCGTGTTGATGATGTGGATGATGAGAACCCGGAGGTAAACTTCAGCTTCCGTTTCAGCAAACAATCGGGCCGCCACGTTACTACATTAGAACATATCACCAAAAAATATCCTGGTATTGATATTTTGAATGATGCAGAAGCCATTATAGAAAAAGGCGACAAGATCGCCCTCATCGGTGCCAACGGTAAAGGTAAATCTACTCTGTTACGTATTGTAGCGGGAGCCGATAAAGATTTTGAAGGCACTGCCGTAACCGGCCATAATGTTACCCAAACGTTTTTTGCACAGCACCAGCTAGAAAGCCTGCACCTGGAGCATCATATCCTACAGGAACTACAGTCATTCGCACCAAAACATACCGATACAGAGTTACGCTCGATATTAGGTTCGTTCCTGTTCACGGGCGACGATGTATTTAAAAAGATAAAAGTACTATCGGGTGGCGAAAAATCGCGCGTGGCGCTGGCTAAGGCCCTTACTGCTGATGCAAACTTTTTGGTACTGGATGAGCCTACCAACCACCTGGATATGGCGTCGGTAAATATATTGATCCAGGCGCTACAACAGTACGAGGGTACCGTTATCGTGGTATCTCACGACAGGTACTTCCTGGATAATGTTGCCAATAAGATCTGGTTCATAGAAAATCAAAAAATAAAACAATATCCGGGTACTTACGCCGAGTACGACGAGTGGAACGCCAACCGCAAGGTTGACCCTATGGTAGAAGCGCCGGCCCCTCAGCCTAAAAAGGAAGAGAAAAAGCCTGAACCTGCCAAGCAGCCACAAAGCGAGAACAAAACCCAGCAGCTAAAAAAGCTTAACCAGGACTTAACCAAAATGGAAGAGCAGATAGCGGTTTTGGAGAAAGAAGTAAAAGCATTGGAAGTGCAGCTGGCCGATAACAGCATTTACAACCAGGCAGCAAAACTGCAGGAAATGACAGATACTTATCAGCTTAAAAAGCTCACTTTAAGAGAGCAACAGGCCCGATGGGAAGCCCTCGCCGAGCAGATAATGGAACTGGAAGCTTAATTTTGGAAAGGCAGTTGCGGAAGTAGCTGCCTTTTGTTTTAATAATATTTATGAAGATACATATTATGGGTGCCTCCTGCGCCGGGTCTACTACCCTTGGTAAGGCATTGTCTGCCTTTCTTAATTACCCGTATTTTGATACCGACGAATACTTTTGGCTTCCATCGGTTATTCCGTATACATCAAAAAGAGAAGCCGGAGAAAGAATAGCCATGTTAAAAAACGACGTGCTGCGCAATGATAGCGTTGTGGTAAGCGGTTCATTAGTTAGTTGGGGTGACGATTGGCTACAAGCATTCGATTTGGTGGTGTTTTTATACATACCCCACAAAATAAGAATGGAGCGATTACATAACCGTGAAATTGAACGTTATGGTGATAAAATATTTACCGATCCTTTAAGAATTGACTTATATAAGAAGTTTAGAGACTGGGCCAGCGGTTATGATGACAACACTACAAATGGTCGTAACCTAAGCGTCCACCAAAACTGGCTGTCAAAAGTAAGTTGTCCTGTACTGACAATTGATGGCGACGTAAGTGTTGAGCAAAGGATAGACTTAGTTATAAACAAGTTAAACGATATAGCATAATCTAGGGATATCATCCTGGGTAAGTAAAACTTAAGGTTGCGTACAAGCAAGCTTCTATAAATTCGACAAAACATCCATATTCAGCCAGAAATATTTCCGCATGCCAACGTTTTGTTGCTATATTGTGTTGATGAAAAATAGTTTCTGCGCCTTTTTGATTTGCCTGCTTGCAAGCCTAAACTGCTTCGCGCAAAACTCGTCATTTAATAATAACGTTTACAAGCACGAGATAAAAAGCGTTGAGTTTTATAATTCAAAAAAAGCGGCCTCGTTCCCGGCTATTGATCTGGGTGGTAATGAAACCGTAACCCTTGGTTTCGACGATCTGAGCGGTGCAAGCCGTACTTTTAACTACACCATACAGCATTGCGATGCCAACTGGAACCCCTCGCGCCTATCCCCTGCCGAATACCTGGAGAGCTTCACCGACGACCGCCTGAACGATTATACTTACTCATCGGGCACATTCCAAAAATATACGCACTACGAGGTCAAGATCCCCAACCGTAACATCATCCCAAAAGTATCGGGCAACTACATTCTAAAGGTTTATGAGGATGGCGACCAAAACAACCTTATCCTTACCCGCAGGCTTTATGTGGTAGGTAAACGTGTTTCTATGAGTGCCAGTATCATCAGCTCTAACAATGTTTCTTTAAGGCGCACCAATCAAAAGGTAAACTTTACTATAGATTACAGCGGCCTGGCGGTGCAAAACCCCAATACCGATATCCGCGCGTTTTTAATGCAGAACGCAAGGCCCGAAACCGGTATCATGAACAATGTACCCACTTACATCCGTGGCACTCAATTGGTTTATAATGATGTTAATATCAACGATTTTGCCGGGAGGAACGAGTTCAGGCATTTTGATACTAGGACGCTTAAACTGAATTCGGAGCGCATTTCCAAGATCTATAAAGACACAGCCAACACCGTGGTATTATTGGGCGATGCCAACCGCAACCTGCCAAACTACACGCTGCTTTATGATATAGATGGCAAGTTTTTCATCCTGAACCAGGATGGCAACGACGCCCGCCGCGATGCCGATTATGCCCATATGTATTTTAACCTGGCGGCCAATAAATCGCCCGAGGATGGTACACCCTACATTGTAGGCCAGTTTAACGATTACAAGCTGGACGACCGCAGCAAAATGACCTTTGACAGCCGTGGCCGCTGGTTTACCGACTTGCTGCTGAAACAGGGCGTATACGATTACCAATATATTTGGGTGAATAAAGTCACCCAAAAGCCCGATGATACTATTTTAGAGGGTAACTATTTTGAGACCGAGAACGAGTACCAGCTACTGGTTTATTACCGCCAAACCGGCTCGCGTTACGAGCAATTGGTTGGATATAGCCTGTTAAATACTGTAAGGCCATAGCTTCATATACAAAACCTTTGGCTTACAGATGTGTTAAGCAGGTACTTTCCCCTTAAATTCTATCTTTGCAGCATGAAAGGAAAATCGTCTAAAGAATCATTCACTATCATGAACGAGCTGGTATTGCCCAATGATACCAATACCCTAAACAATTTAATGGGGGGCCGTTTATTGCACTGGATGGATATCGCGGCAGCTATATCGGCACAAAAGCATTGTAACCGCATTGTGGTAACCGCTTCTGTAGATAATGTTTCTTTTCAGCACCCTATAAAATTAGGCGATGTAATTACTATTGAAGCCAAGGTTTCGCGCGCGTTTACCACATCTGTTGAAGTTAGGCTTGATGTATATGCCCAAAACATACCATCCGGTACGAAAGTCAAAAGCAACGAAGCTTATTACACTTTTGTAGCTTTAGACCAAAATGGCCGCACCATTCCGGTACCTGCAATGCTGCCGGAAACACCCGAGGAAATTGAACTTTACGAAGGTGCATTACGCCGCCGCCAGTTACGTTTAATTTTAGGCGGAAAGATGAAACCGGATGATGCTACAGAACTAAAAGCATTGTTTTTTGGCGCGGTTGATAAGGAAAAAGATTAAAACATCAGCCCTGCCCTGTAAGTTATGTATTAAAAGTCTACTCGCCGGCCAGCTCAAGTATCCTGTCAAACTCTTCGCGTTTCATTCCCATTACAGATAAGCGGCCCTGTCTAACCAGGCCAATATCTTTCAGGCGTTCGTCGGCTTTTATTTGCTCAAGGGTCACCGGCTTTTTAAGCGGTTCAACAGGTTCAAGATCAACCACCACCCAATTGGTATCATCGGTTGTAGGGTCCTGGTAAAACTCTTTTACTACGCGGGCAATACCAACTATTTCCTTCCCCTCGTTGCTGTGGTACCACATTACCAGGTCGCCCTCTTTCATCATTTTAAGATTATTGCGTGCCTGGTAATTGCGCACGCCATCCCAAAAGGTGCGGCCCTCTTTATTAAATTTCTCCCAGCTGTATTTAAACGGTTCTGACTTGACTAACCAGAATTGTGGGTTTTTGATATCGTTAAGGCTGTTTTTCATACTACGGGTGTCAAGACAGGTGTCAAAATAAGCAGAAAAGCTACACTGCAAAGAAAGAGTGAAACAAAGTCACGTTCACTTTTTACTAACCAGAATTGTACGTTTTTGCTGTTGTGAGGGCTGTTTTTCATACTAAGGTGTCAAGACAGGTGGCAAAAGTAAAAAGATTTTGCGAACCCTTAGCATTTCTGGTCTGGTAATCGGGTTAATGCCATTTTGAAATACGGCTTCTTTTTGCTACTTTAGCATCATTAGTTCCCACAAAACCGGGGCTAAGTGATAAAAAAAAAGCCAAAAAATTAGTAAATCTAAATTTAGTTTTACTAAGTGTTCAAAGTGGCTGATTTTAAATCATTTAACCTTTTAAAAAAATGGAACTAAAAGCCAAGAAAAAAGACACATCGGTTGTCATCCAAACGTGGAAAGATTACGAATTCAAATTATTCCCCGGAACTGCAAGCACTAAGCCCTACGTACACTTTCAATTTTCAAACCCTGACACGGGCAAGTTAGAACGGCAACGTAAGCTAACAGGTCTTAAACCGGGCGCAACCTTAGCGGTATTGAAGAAAGATGCTAAAGATGTTGTTGAAGCCCTGATAACCCTTTTATCCAAGGGGTGGAATCCGATTACCAACACCTTCAATGACCTGCCTATAACACCACTATCACCGATTAAGGATTGCATACCGTACTGGTTGAAGCAACGTGAACTAAAAGTTCAAAATCAGGGTATGAAGTTAAAAGCTTTCAAAATGAATAGCTACCTAATGAACTTCTTCACTGAATGGTTGACTGAAAAGAAGTATCTAATGCGCAAACCAAGCACGTTTACCAAACTGGATGTTGACCACTTTATGGAATCTACAGCCCTTGCCCGTAAGTGGGGTAAGGTAAGTTACAATTGTTACCGTACAGACTTAGGTACATTCTTCAACTTTCTGGTAACGTTGAAGATTACCGATGAAAACCCGGTTCCGCTATCTGTAAAGAAAAACACCAAAAGGGATTCATCACGCTTTAAAATCTTTGAAACTGATGAACTTAAAAACGTGGTTACGTTGTTAGCAATGGATAAAGCATACTTCGGCTTGTACATCGCTTCTAAGATGGTGTTTCATTACAATATACGCCCGGTGGAATTAACCCGGATTCAGGTTGAGAATATAGACTTTTCTAAAAGAACCCTGACTTTGCCACCGGATAAAACTAAGAATGAAGAAGAGGCAATCTTTGCACTTAACGATGAACTGTATAACCTGTTAGATGATTTGGTAGCTAATAAGCCATCTCACTACTATGTGTTCGGTCACCGTTGCAAGCCTTCTGCAACTCAGGTTCAAGAGGATTACTTCGGTCAGAAGTGGCGTACATTCAGGCTAAAATACGATGTACCTACACGCCTAAAATTCTATGCGCTTAAACATAGTTCCAATTACTATGACTTAGAAAGAGGTGCAAGTTTTGAAGAAATCCGGCAGCGTAACCGCCACGGCAATTTACAGGTAACAACCCTGTACATCCGGGAACGCCTCTATAAGAATGCTATCAAAGCATCTGAGAGTACAATGTTTTAAAACAAAGAAGGGCTGCATCTCGCAGCCCTTTCTATTTGGTATCTTATAAGTCTTTAAGGTCTTTCTTTGGTTTATCATTACCATAATCAGGGTGTGTTTCTTCCCACTTATTTAAAATCGGTACGTTTACGTTTACACTGAAATACCTAAAGTATTCCTCTTTACAATTTTTATCATAGCCTTTGTTCAGATAGCTGTATCCAACCAGTGAACCATTTTCCCAACTTTGGATGTAGGTAACTTCTTCTAATTGTCTCGTTATACCAGTTAAGCTATATAAACATTGGCATTGCTTCTTAGTGGTTACAAGCTTAGGTTTACCGTATTTTTGGGTTAACGCATCCACTAAATCATCATTATCATCACAAGTAAAATCAACAAGTCTTCCTTTGAAATACTTTAGCTTCAAGTTTTCTAACTTGATTCCTGCAACTTCGTACTTAGTTAAGTAAAATTCATCTACCTCCGGATTTTTACTTAATCGAACGGTTTCATCACCGACATTCTTTTTCAACCTGATAAGTCCGTTAACACCGCCCTTATCATCATTCATCATTTTAAAATCGATGTATCGCATAACAGAATTGGTATTGCGAATAAATTCGGTATGTGTATCAGCATAGCTTATTAATTCTGTTGTATCACTGCCCATCTTAAAAATACCCACCCCCAAAAACTTGTTGAAGTCAATTTTATTTGACACTGGCTTTGTAGCTGTTTTTTTCTTAGCTTTTTGAGCAAAAATGTTTGTACTGATTAGTGTGAGTATAAGGAACAGGTATTTCATTGATTGTAAATTAGGAGTTAGATTACACGTGATTATTTAATAGCCAATAGTGTAAAGATAATGATTACCGGAGAATAGTAAAGTCCCGTAGCTGCCGGGTTGATTTGATAGTGAAGTTCAAATCGTAGTCACGTTTCCTTACCCGCTCGATACTGGCAACAATGCTTTCGTGCAATTCACTAAACAAATCATTGAAGCCTATATCATCAGGTACGGTAATAACAAATACATCATTATCAACTGTGATTGATTCCCGATATGCGTTTGGCAATTCTTGCTTTAGGTAAATAAACACACGGTTTAAGTAATTCTTCATATTCTAAGGTTAGGGTTACAGCTTTATGCCATCGTTATAGTAGGTGATTATCCGGGGCTGATACAGCCTGAGCAGTAAATCAGGTTGAATATTATTTGCAGCCAGTGCAGCCTTTAATTCAGCTTCAAACCATTCAAAGGTCACGCTATCAACAATTGCACATTCAAAGTCTTTAGTATCTATGTTATACTTACCCCAAAGAATGGCATTGCGTAAACGCTCTGGTAAGTTCCACTTAAATTTCTTTCTAACCGCAGCATAACTATTGATTATACTTTCAGCATAAGGGTTCAATTCAGTAGCACCGCATACCCATTTACCATCAGCACACATCATTCTACCAACGGCATAACCGTTAACCCGGATAGGATAAGTTTTGTCATAAACGTTACAGACAATACGTTTTAAATTGCCGTCTATGGTTAAAGTTAAAGTAGCTTCCAGTATCACGCATCAAAAATGCTAAAGTAGTTAGCACATCTGCAAATAATGTTTAGAAGTTCTTAATTTATTGATAAAGGATTTTTATTTAACTTAGTAATCTAAACCTAAGCAAATGGCTTCTAAAAGACCACCTAACCCTAATACTGCATACGGTCGTAAACGGCAGCGTGAAGAATATTATCAGCGTAAAGCCTTAATGACACCAGAAGAAAGAGCAAACCAGAACTCCAATGAGGTACTGATTTACGTAATTGCTGTTATAATCTTTGGTGGTATCGCTTTTGCCATTGGTGGTTCAACCGGGTTACTTAAATGGTTAAGTCATTAATTATGTCAAAAGAAATAGTTGTAACACTTGCAGAAAAGGCATTGCAATTTTTATCAGAAGGAGGGCAAGCCCCTTACACGGTAATTTCATTATACGAAACAGATGGTCGTAATGCAATGAGATTGTTAACTCAAAATGGACTGATAAATTTCAGAACTGATAGTAACAGCATAACATCAAATAGTATAGCGGACATTACGCCACGTGGTGAAGAGGCTTACAGGGTCGGGCTTTCCAAATACCTTACAGATTTAGAAAACCGGGCTAACGAAAAAGCGGACTTAGAATTTAAAAAATTAAGCATTGATGTTAAAAATGCTGAACGAATACATTCTACTTATTGGTATACGTTCGGAATGTCATTAATTGCGCTTCTGATAAGTGCTACCCTGTTAATTATAAAATTACTCGAAAAACCCTAACATTATTTTACTAACAATAACACTGCTGCACTTATAGCAACCACCCCCGCTATCTTGATTGCCGTATGGCTGTTTTTAGGGTTTTTCTTATCGTCGGTCATTATTAATCTTTTATATAGAAAGCCACTAACACCAACCAAAATCCAATACCACTAATAGTTCCCCATTTCTTTGCGTTTTTTACTTTGTTAGGATTTGCTTTTACGTATTTAAAAACAAGTTCTACCCCTTGCTTTTTAAGTTTAAAATAAGCGACTAAATTGACGACTGCACCTATGATAAATAAAACTATTCCTAACACGCCTATTATTATTTTTAAGTTTTTCATAGTCTAACTAATGGTTAATATACGAAGTTAATGCTTTTTCGTATATTTATTATACAAGAAATTCCCACCGAGTGATGCGGTTTTTTATTTTTACAATAAAATAGCTGCGGAAACACCTATTGCCAACACCCCTATCTTGATAGCGGTATGATGGTTTTAAGCGTAGATTAAAGAAGTTTTGTTTGTGCGGTCGCCCCTTAAATATCTTCTAAGGTTATCTGATGATATGTCATATACTGCTGCCGCTTCTTTTGCTGACTGGTAGAAGATACCCGTGTTGGTATCGAATACAATTTTGGATTTTAATTCCAATGTTTTCGGTGACCACTTTTTACCAATATTGGATTCACTTACTTTTTTGCGATGTTCTGCGGTAAGCGGTTTAAGCCTCATTCCGGTACGGGCTTTACTCATATTTTGTTTAGTAATATCTGACCGCTTTTGACCTGCGTTTGCCTTACTCATTTTGTCTCTGGTTTCAAAAGATATGATTCTACCTTTGCCAGATGCACTGATTTTTGCTTTTGTTTCTTCGGAAAGTGATTTATGGATACTGCCACCACTTTCAATATTGGTCAATTTGAATCCCCAACTTTTTAGTAGGGCTATGTAAAGTATTTCGTTTGCATCAACATCATCAATGTTGCATTCTTCAAGAACCTCCATAAATGGTCTAAGCCCCTTAACTATTATGGAATACATCCAATTCTGACAATGATTTTTGCGGTTCTTACAACCGCTAATATGACCGTAAAAACGGACTTTTAGATTGTTGGTTTGACCTACATATCTAACTTCTTTTGTTACCGGATGGCTTAATGTATAAATGAACCGTTTCCCTTCTGTATCGTTCTGCACATACAGAAAAATACTCTAAGAGGGGTCATAACTAAAGGTTATTACTTATGAAGCAATAGAAAAACAGCACCCAAACCAATAGCTACTGCACCGACTTTGATACCAGTTTTGATTTTGTTTTTGGGGGTAATCTCAAAGGATTTTAAACCATCAATTTTCACGTACGGGTTTGTATTTTGAACATCAACTACATAAGATTTCGGTTTCAAGAAACCATTACTTTTATCCTGAGTAATTACCTTGTATTTATCCTGTAACTGTAGCTTTAACCCTACTGAATCATTCTTAACATCGATGTTAGCCGTGTAATATCCTTTCGGTTCAATTATCTCTTTTGACAGGTAATGATTGACTTTTCCGGTTGAATCCTTTTGTATATAGACGGTATCAGCCTTTACTACGGTATCAATCCGGGTAACTGTGGTAAAGTTAGTTAGGCTGTGTAAGCCCGGCGTTTTCTTGATAGTCTGGTAAGCTTCGGCATCCTGAAATTTAGCTGCTGCTAAGACTTCATCTTTAGAACCCCTGAATATACGGCGGGTTGCACCGCTCGCCCCGGCTTTGGTTTTGTAGAAGGTTACGGTATCTGTTAGGGCTGCTACCTGTTCAGTTTTGGTGATAAGTTGAACACGTTGGTGGTATGTGTAGTAACCTATTACTAAACAGGCAAAAAAAGCCATAGTCAGTAGCAGGTAAAAATTCCTTTTGTAGTTATTCATCCTTCTTTTTCTCCTTATCAGCTTCTTTAAGTTTGGTATCAAAAAAGCCCATAACCTTGTCTTTTATCATCATCCAAAGGTTCACCCCGGTGATTGTACTAATGTTTTCAATATTGCTTTGGAACTCAATTAAGATGATGTAACCACCTACCAATTTAGATAGGTACAGGGCTATTTTGCTGAACAAGGTAATGTCAACCTGATAACCGATATATACAGCTATTGAGTAAAAAATAAATTTGAGAATGCTATCCCGCATCCGTTTACTGGTAATCGGTTCTTTTGATTTAACCGCTTTAGTTATCCCGGTTACCAAATCAAACATCAGTAAGATGTAGATGGTGTAAAGTAGCGGGTGTATAGGTGTCAGAAACACCAAAAAAATCAGAAAGTATTTTACTGCAAATGATATTAAACCATTGAAAAAGTTGATTAGGTTAGACATTATTTTTTTAGAGGAATAGGTCATTTAAGGGCATTATATTAGATTTTGAAATATAGTTTAGCTTCATCAGCACGTCTTTGTTTAAGGGTGCTATTAACCTTGCCCCCGGCTTTGTTCCACATAGCAAAGGCTGCTGTGATAAGGTCAGGTGAAGCCCCGGCATTGATACGCTTAACCAGTGTAGATTTAGCAAACCCGGCGGTGCCAATGTTGTAAGCCAGACTTACCAGAGCGTTAAACTGGTTCTGATTGATAGGTACTTTAATAGCTGCTGATACTGCTTTTTCAAAATCTGCTACAACGGCGGTGAACATATCATCACACTGTTTTAAGCTGATGTTATCACCTATCTTAACAGGCTTACCACCGGGATAAAAAGTCATACCACAACCGATAGTAGGAACACCCACCACGTCTAAGTAAGCTTTAAGCCGTACGGCTTCGTGCTTGTAAATAAAATCCCTACCAATACTGTCTATTTTCATTACCTATTTTTTTAGGTAATAGGGTATTCAACAGAATTACTAAGTAGGCATTTAGTTAATATACACCCGCCCACGGGCGGTTATTATTCAATGAGCAAGTTGATAATGCTACCGTAGTTGGTGCTGCGTATTGAGAATACTTGATAGCAAATAGTTTGATATCGTTTACCAACGGCGGGTTCAAAATGTAGGCATTTATGTTAGAATCCCCGGCAATTTCTGGCGGTTCTACTTGTGATGAACACCCGTAAAGGATACCCATAAAATAGATACCGGGCGTTGCTGTGTACGGTGCTGTAAACGGCGTTTTAACATAAGATAATTCTTCTGCCTTGTACAGGTCTGGTAGGTTACCAGTTGTAGCAACACGTGTTAACACCCCGGTTGTACTATCGAGTTTATAAAGGGATAATGAACATTCATCATCAGCAACATAATTACCAGTAGTGTACTGAAAGAAAACAGCACCTGTCAAAACGGTGGTTGCTACTATCTTATTCAACACTACTAACCTCAACTGGTCAGAACCTAAAGTGGTTGCTAATTCAGCATTTGCTAATTGTGAACCTATCGTACTGTATTTAATCGGGTAACCAAGGTCATTAACGATATCGTAAAAATCAGGGTCACCAGATGCAGATGCTAATGCCGTATCAACGTATGCAGTAGTAGCTAACCCCGGTAAGGTGCTTGCTGAAACATAAGAACCTACAGGTTGAAACCTGCTATCAGAAGCTGACTTGTTGTAATAATTACTAAAATCTACCGTGAAACCTGTTAGGTATTTAGCATCAGACTGTGATTTGGTGTAGTAGCTACTAAAGTCAACAGTAAAACCTGTTAAGTACTTAGCATCAGATTGTGTTTTGGTATAGTACCCGCTAAGGTCAACCGTTACCGCACTTACCGGGGTATAGCCTAATGTACTGGTAATATCGTTTTTGGTAATACCAGTTAAGTAAGCCCCTTTAATCTGAAATTTTGAGTCAGTTGCAGTTTTATCATAGTAGTTACTAAAATCAACGGTGTAGCCTGTTAGGTATTTTGCATCAGCCTGAGATTTGGTATAGTATCCGCTAAGGTCAATGGTAACACCTGTAAGAAATTTAACATCAGCTTGTGCTTTAGTGTAGTAACCACTTAAATCAACCGTGAACCCGCTTAGAGGTGTATAACCTAAAGCCCCGGTTACATCACTTTTAGTAACACCAGTCAAGTAAGTTCCCTTGCCTTGAAATCTGGTGTCAGCCTGAGATTTGGTATAGCTATCAACGCTACCTGAACCGCCTGAATTTTTAACAACCAAGTCTTCATCATCAACACCTTCTTTAAACCAGTATTCAACTAAAACACCATCTATAAAAACACCTACAGTTTTGCCTAAACGCAATGGTTCAGGTACAGTATTTAAGGCTTCTTCAAATGAATTGTAAGCCGTTTGACCACCGCCATAATACCAATCCACATTACCGGGGTTAGTTAATTTTATACCTATTGGTCTTTCTTCACCTATCATTATCTAATTGTTATTTGGTGCTTATGATTTATTGAATAATTAACAGCTTGTGCCATTATGTATAAATTATAAACTAAGTCGTTATTGGTTAATGAACCTTGTAGTTCATATAATTCAGTCAGGTTTAAATCTGATGCAGTGGTATCAATTACTGATTCCAGTGTTTTACCCTGCAACAAAGCTATTAGGAACGTATTATTCAGCCCGGTTGCTAACTCTACCCTTAATCCTGTTGAATGCTCTAAAGCCGTTAAAACAGTTACATCCGGGTAAGCTGATATTGCGCCGTAATACACCGCCGGGGGCTGTACAATATTGAATGAATCCTTTACCGGGATAGCGCACGGGTTAAGTTCACGTACCTGTCTGACATTAGCTGTAAATACTACACCTGCTGTACGGTCGGTACCTGATTCTGAAAATCTTTGTATCGTTGTATCTGTATCAGTTAAGAAATCTTCAAAGTCATCATCACCAAAAAACGTTAAAAAGTCATCAGCAATTCTTTCGGTATCTGACCAGATTTCATTTTCTGAATTTCCATTATTGGGGTTCTCAATATCAGCTATCATAAACTTGAAACGGCTGACCAGTTCTTTACCCCTTACAGTGCTATCAACTGATTGAATATGTACAACCCTGTATAGAATATCTGGATACGCCGAAAAATCAAAATCATCAGCATAAATCACTGTGTTGATTTGACCGTGGTTCTTAAAAAATTCAATAAAATGTTTACTGAGTTGGTTTATACTTAACATTAATAGCCTCTGTAATAACCGGGATAAAACCCGGTTTTATTTGCTAAGGCTTCAAAGTAATCTTGAAGATTAGCGGTATTATCTGGCAGGTACCACCCGGTGCTATCGCCTGTACTATCAATAGTAGTATCACAGGCTGTAGAATCGATTTCAAGGTGGTTTACAAGCCTTATCTTATATGCACTGAACTTGTTATCGTAATTGTCTTTAACCGCTTCTAACTCCTTTAAATCAACTGTAGTAGCACGTTCATCATTTTTGCGGTTAACGCCCTTATTGGTCACTTTGTAATGTAAAGGGATGAAGCCGTATGACAGGGTACCATATATCAAAAACGGTTTGATATAGTCATCTAACAATTCAATATTCTTAGCTGAAATAATGTACCCGGATATGGTTGAAGCTGATACAACTTCATTAGTTAATTCATTGTACAGGTCTTTACCCAAAATAGGTTTCAGTTCTAATTCCTGAACTTCGCTGATGGTGTTAGATATGATTTTTGCATCAACATTAGTTTCTATAACACTATTTTCTTTGATAGCAGTTTCCGATATAAATCTTATATTCTTCATTAGTTTGCGGGGTTAATTCTTACTACTGAATTAGCTACCCATCTATGACGGCAGTAAGGTGTAGTGACATTAGTTGCAGGGTTGTGATAGAATCCACCCCGGTAATCAAAAATTGAGTAGCCAAAAAGCAAACTCATTTCAGAAATATGTTCACGGGTATAATATTTATCATTAGCCATTAGTTTAGCGCAAAATGGTCTGTTACGGTCATCAACCACACCATCATAACTATACATAACCTCTACCCTGCGGATATTTTCTAAGGCAGGGTCAACACCTTTAGTTACTGGTTTGATAGTGATACTATCGTTAATGTCAGATTTGTTGATTACCCCTGAATCAGCTAAACCAGAAATGATTTTACTTAATTCATCAGTAGTAACGGCTATACCTAATTCTTTGCGGATAGCTGCCTTGATTTGACCTAATGACTGGTTCTTGATTCCTGTTTTAATCAGGTAATCAGATATATCCTTTTCATCATCAAATTTGAGTTCAATAGCTTTGGTATCAGCAAATGATTCTACTGCATAATCCAGCTTTTTGAAGTGAATTACTGCATCTTTTGAATAACCTAAGTGTTTTACCTTATCAAAGTCATCATCAGTTAGATGATAGCTAAATTTAGTTTCGGTACCACCTGTAGAAGATACAGTTGAAGACGTTTCAGAACCAGTAGCATCTACTTTAGGAATATCCCCGGTTACCGTTGGTTCCTGTGTAGGTACAGGCTTAACTTCATCAATTAGCCTGTCACCGTTTGGTAACGGTGGCAACCCGGCTTCAAACCTGATTTCATTGATTGTATAGGTCTTTGTTTTAAGGTCATCTGATAAGGTAGCTGCAAATAGTGAACCCCGGTCTTTGAACTCCAATACGCCTAAACCTGAATCTGCGAATAGTTTATTTAAACCTGATTCAAGTTCATTACGGCGGTTCTTTACAAACAGGTTCTTAAAGATTTCGTATGCGGTTTCTAATTCTGTTGCACCACCAAGCTGACCTTCGGTCTTTATACCAAACAGCATAGGAGATACAGCACTGTGTGCGGTTAATATATCCTGTGTAACATCCTTCTTAACTTCTAAATAAGCTTTTTCCCATTCAGAAGGGGCTATGTTCTTAACGTCTGGGGCTTGTGATGTTGAATTCTCAAAACCAATAATCATTTTACCACCGTTGGTACCAGTATAAGCATTCTGGATTTTATTAACCATTGAACGCTTAACTTCATCATTAGGGCTACCATTGAAAAAGGTTATGATAGATGATACCGAAAAGCTGTTTTCAATATTGTTAATCTGAAAGTCCCTGATAGCTATATCGGTTTCTAATGACTTGATTGCGCCTGAGTACTCAGGTACAGGATAAACATTAGCTACTGATGGTGAATAAGAGGTATAAAAGAAAATTTTACTGGTACCGTCTTCATTATTGCCCGGTTTCCAGTGGTCGTAATCAATTAAAATATTTGGTTCAAAGAACCAATCATTAGAGTACCAAAAACGGCTTCTATCCCGGTTAGCCCTGATTTTATGACCGGGTATGTGATTGTACTGAATAGCCTTACCTAACTTGTTATATACAACTTCAATTGCATAGTAGTTAAAGATTAGGTAGTCGTTAACAATCTTTGATATAAAATCATTAAAAGAATCATTAACATTTGGTTTAAAATCTAATTCTAAATCAGAACCCTTAACGGTTATACCTTCACCAATAATGTAATCAATCTTACTGTTAATAATACCTTTGTGCAAAGGAGAATTGTTATAGAGATTTAGCAGAAAGTTTGGGTACAAATTATCAAGCCCGTACGGTACGTAGCGCAATTCACTATTAGTAGTTATACGTTCTATCGGTAACGGCGTATTATGGGTATTAAATTTTATTAATTCCTTACCAGTTGTATTTACTGCATCGTTATTTATTTTTTTAGTCATTAATAGAATTGTAAGTATAGTAAGTCAGGTCTTCATCTGACTTGTAGATTATAGGTTCAATGATTTCAGCCGGGGCTATTACTTTAGCGTTACCACGTTCAATAGCATTACCTAATAAACTTTCATCATCTATTGCAGATGCTGATTCGTAAACAGCATAACTGTATGAACCACTATCTAACTCACGGATTGAAGAAGTATCAATTGCGAAATGGTCATATCTGCCTTTGTATGCACTAATATTATTTTCTAAAAGAAACCTGTACACACGCTTGTTAA
This sequence comes from Bacteroidota bacterium, assembly GCA_040389205.1. Taxonomy (GTDB): domain Bacteria; phylum Bacteroidota; class Bacteroidia; order Sphingobacteriales; family Sphingobacteriaceae; genus Mucilaginibacter. The sequence goes on along the minus strand of JAZKAL010000003.1, from coordinate 70,149 downwards.
AATCGTTGGTAAGTACCAACAAATACACCGGGTTTTGCAGTGAAGTATTCTCCGATAGTGTAAGTATAATATCTTGTACCAGTAAGCTTTTATTTAATAGAATCATCAACCTTTATTTTGTAGGTAATAGGAATTGGCTATTAAATAAAAAGCCCCTATTCGAATGAATAAGGGCTGTCTAAGATTTTAACTTAGCTATTTAATTTGAGGATTAAACTTTGTCAACAATTGAAGCGATTAAAGTAGGGTCAACCGTTCTGGTCAAACCATCTTCTACACCTGTTAGTTTCAGGGTATAACCGTTCATATCTGCGTTTTTAGTACCAGAATTTTCTTCAACATCAGTTAATTCAGTAAAACCGTTTAAACCAGTAACGATATAAGCACCGGAACGTAATTTAATCAGTATCGCTACTGGTTGGTCAAACAAACCATCAATGAAGGTTTTTGCAGCCTCAGAGATATTTGAAATTGATATAGACGTTTCGGTCTGGTTCTCAAATGAACCAGTTGCACTATCACGTTTAGAAGTTCCTTTAAACGATACGCTTTCTTTTAGTAATCCAACTGATACAAACTTTGTTGAACCTGATGCTAAAGCAATATTTGATACTATAGTTGAACCAGATGCTAAAGCATAGTTCTCTGTAGAACCTGAGATTACACCTAAGTCACTATAACCTATCATCCAAAGCTTTTGAACACCTCCTGAGATGCCACGACCGCACTGTTTTGCGTAAGATGTTACACTTTTACAAGCCATTTTTTTCTATTCTATTAAGTAGATTAATTGAAGGGATTACCCATTTGGCAACCCCCGCATCAATCCTATTTTATTTTTATCTGTAATTAAACAGTAGCTACACCAACTTCTGAAACGTAAATTGCTTTTACACCTAAAGCCCAATGAAAGTCCATATAGATGTTTTGAGTTTCTATAGAATAGTTCATAGTTGCTTTGTCTTCTTCGCCCATTAAGTCAGTTGCCATTTGGAAACTTCTTAGTCTACCTACATATACTTTACGTGTACCGTTCAAACCATCAACCGGAACCAACTTGATAGTAGTACCGAAAAGGATTTTGTCATCAGTTGACTTGAAGATGTTTTTGTTAGCTAAGGCTACATTGTATTCATTGAATACATCAGTACCAATGAACATAACCACATCACTTTGAGCAGTTACCTTTGTAGGCATTCCGATGAATGCGTTCTGTAATTTTTCAACTACAGTAGCACCAGTGGCACCAGATAAAGAGATTGAACCAGTTGCAAGCTGCTTAATGAAGCCATCAAATTTGTTAAGAGCAGTATTACCTGACTGCGCAACCGTGTCGCCTTTCCACATAAGTTGCTCATTAGCTTCGGCAATTTTAGCTGCACGTGCTGCCATAATTTCGTTAGCAAATAAAGCCTCAGTGTAAGTCTGACCTTTGGTCAAATACTGTACAGTCCACTTATTTTCAAGCGGTTTTGGGCAAAAGTTCTGTTCGTCTTTTAAGGGAACTACAGAAATGTATGCCTGAGCAAAAGTCGTATCACCTACGGGGTTACGACCGCAACCTGTGTTAGTTTGAAGGGCGATATCGGTAGACATTAGCTGTAATGCTACTGTACCTTTAACGCCTAATGTTACTGAGCTTTCTGCGCCTTTTAGTACGTCAGCGGTTTGTGAACCAAATACTGTATCAACCAAAAGAGTTTTTGAAGTTTGGTCAACATAGTTTGGTAAAGTTGAAATGTTAAATGCCATTTTCTTTGTTAAATTATTTAGGGGTATTATTCCTTTTCAGGATATTATTTTGCATTCCAGATTGAAGCGAGTGCAGATAGCTTATTAGCTTTATCTTCTTTGGCTTCAATGGTTTTATTGATTTTTGAGAACTCAGCCGGGGTATCGGATAAAATCTCAAATGCAGATTGAATGACAGTGAATTTTTCACCTAATGCACTCATATCTTCTTTAGAAGTTTTGCCATTTAAGGCTTCTTGAATAGCTGCAATTGCTTGCTCTAATGAAGCAACCTTATCAATTAATGCTTTAACTGCATCACCATCTTTAGCTTCATCTTCTTTAACTTCATCAGCCGGGGCTTCTGTAGCTTCTTCTTTGGGTGAACCTTCTACCGGGGCTACAGCCTCTTTAGGTTTTTCAGCTAAATCTTCTGCTTTAGCATCTGGTTCTTTGGCTTCTTTTGGGGCTTTTAAATCACCTTCTGATTTTACTTCATCAATTACACCGTCTTTCACAGTAATTGAAACACCGTTAGCAAGTTCATAAGAACCATCAGGTGCAGGTTCTGAACCTGTAGCACTGGTTACAGATACTTTGGTACCTTTAACTAATTCACCTTCTACATTTACACCTTCTGAACTATCTTCTACCTTCACAGCCTCAAATTTTTTATCTTCTGATGTGAATAGCATACTGATAGCTTTAGTAGCATTTTTAATAGATTCTATTGCGTCTTTCTTTGTCATCTTTGTTAATTATTGTTGGTAATAGGATTTGCTATAGAATAAATCCTTTACCACTTATTGTTATTCACTTTTGCAAGTGCTGCATTGTATTCCTGTATTGCATTTTTGAGTTCTAAATCGTCTGAATCTACAGTCTGGTCGGTTGGCAGGAGTTTAAACAAGCCTTCTACACTGAAACCTTTTACCATACCTGCTTTTACATCAGCCCAAAGTTTCGGGTCAGTAATCTTCATCCCACAAATCCAACTACCATCAGGTATATCACCTAAAGCTGTTGGTGCAGTTACACCTAATTTCGCATCGGTTAAATAAGATTGAAAGATGTAGGAACCAGTAGCCGGGTCATCTGCATTATGGTTGATATTTAATGATTGTAGTAAGCCTTTTTTTGAAAATATCTGACTTGCATCCCTGATTGTTTCTTTGGTGAAAACCGCATAAAAATCTCCTTTAGGAGATGTGCGAAAAATGGGCTTACCCGGTAGCATAACCGCCCCGATAAGTTCCATTTTTTCATCAGATGAAAAGGAATATCTAAACTTATCTTCATTGAAGGATAAGAAATCAGATTCTATAGCCGGAGAGTGAACCAGACTTATAGCCGATATGAAGCTTTCATTAGCTTCATCAATTTGCATTTCTATTACAGGTAATTTCATTACACTGGTAATAGCATTTAAAGGGAATAAAAAAGCCCCGTAGAACCGGGGCTTAAAGGTTTAGATAATTGACCTTTTAGATAGTAGATTGTCTGTTTAAGTATGCTGCTCTATCTTGTTTAGAAGTAATATCTTTTTCTACTACATAAGCTTTTATAGGTTCCTGCTCGGTTTCTTTTTGATTTACTACCTGAACCTGTTGGATACCCGCTTGTGCTTGGTTCAATACCGTACTGTTTATGGTTGGTGCTGAATATGTTGGTGCTGATGCACCGCTACCAGAAGTACCGGGTACCTTAACCGCTAAGATGTTCTTAACTTGTGCTAAACCTACTGCTATTGTACCTGCAACGGCGAAGGCTTTAGCAAAGAATGGCAAAGTAGGGTCAGCTAAAGTTTGTGAAGCTGCTATGTAGGTTGAAATTGTAGCTTGTGCTACTCCTAACACTTTCCCGGCTGCTGTTTGCTTACCTGCTATCTCACCGAAGGCTCCCAAAGCATTACCGATAGCACTAAGGTTTTTAAGCTTTTGTTCACGCTCCAAATCTGAAAGTTGAATTTTAGCTTTGGTGCCTTCATCTTCTAAGGCTGCTGAATCCCTTTGAAAATTCGCATTAATTTCATTTAGCTTATCAGCGTTACCCTGTGCTAAAAACTGTTCTTTTTCATAGTTAGCTTTTAAAGCTAATTCTTTAGCGTTACGGATAGCTTCTTCTTTACTGAACTGAACCTCCGGGGAATCTGGTACCCTGCCCACCCCGGCACGGTTAGCGGTTTCTGTTGCTGTTAAATTAACATCAGCATCATTAGCTTTAGAAGTAACCTGTTCTTCTTTATCAGTCCGGGCTAATAAATAATCTTTGTTCCGGTTGATAACGGCTGCTTCTTCGGGGTCAGCGTTCTTTAAAGCTTTTTGTGCATCAGCTAAAATATCTTTACGTTTCTTGTTGAACTCATTAAGATTTTCATCATCTGTCTTGTTCAGATATTCAGAGATTTCATCTGCATACTTTTTGTTGATTTGCGCCTTTTGGATACCTAAAGCTTCTTCTAACTGACTTGAAGACTGACCATACTTTTTAGCTATCGCTAACAGCTTGTTATACTTGAAATCAGCATCAGAAAGTTCAATATCCCGTTGTGAACGTAACCCGCCCTGAATCACTTTTGCAGCTTCATCATTACCGGCTTTTAGTTTGTCAAGTTCAGCTTTCTTAGCTGCTGCTGCTTTGGCTTCTGCTGCCTTTTGTGCTGCTAAGGCTTTTTGTTCCGCTTCTTTTCTTAACTTTTCTGCTGCATCATTACGTTTCTTGATTTCTGTATTTTGAATAACCGTAATTTCTGATTGACCATCAGCTAACTTTTTAGCATAGTCGTCAGCATCCTTATCAAGTTGTGAGTTTTTTAACTGCTGATTCTTAACCTCTAAAGCAGAAGTATTTTGCCCTAAAGCCTTACGCTCTTTGATGATACGTTCATTAGCATCAATCTCAGCTTCTACCCGCTTCTTATTGGCTTCTGCTGCATCTTTGGCTTCTGCTTTAGCCTTACCTGCTTTGAAATTCGCTAAAACATTGAAGTCATCTAACTGCTGATTGATACCATCCTTAAAATCTTTTGCTGCACCTTTAAAATCTAATTTCAATAAATCCCAAAGGATTTTTATAGTGGTGATAGCTTGGTCAATAGGTGCTTTTAAAATATGAATTACAGCACTACCTACACCTAAAATATCATTCTGAAATTCCTTAAAAATTGATTTGCCCTGAGATAAAACCGGGAACAAATCAGAGATAGATGCTTTCAATTCTTTCCAGTTACTGACTAAGTAAGCCAAAGCCGTAATCAAAAGTCCAATGCCCAAAAATTTGAGTGCTGTACCAAAGCCTACAGAAGCTACCGTTGCTGCTTCTTCGGCTACAACTACGGCTTCTGTAGTAATTGCTTCTGCTACGTTGGCTTCACCCTGTGCAACTACATTTTCTGTACCTACTAATACCGCTTCATTGTAAGCCGTTTGTGCTGCTGTTAACTCTAACAACGCTGCTGACTTAGCGGTCATCAATTCAAGGTAGGCTTGTTCTGCCCCCGTCATTGCAACTGTAGCATCTAAACCTTCTGCCCTCGCTGCTGCTAAAGCTGCTTCACCTTCTACAGTAATCTCAGCTAATTCAGTTTTAGCTGCTGCTAATCGCTCTGTAGCTGATATCTGAACAACGGTAGCTTCTGTAGTAGCCTGTACCGCTACAACCTCTGCTTCTGCCGTGGCTGCACCTGCTGTTTTAGCTGCCTGAGAAGCTGCATAAGCCTCTTGTTGCGCCGTGGTAAGGGTTTGTACGTTTTTAGCGTTAAAGCCTAACAGGGTCAGGAAAGAGTTCCATCCAGATGTTAACTCGTGAATAGAACTGATTGCGTGGGATAGGGCTAATATACCTTGAAGCCTTAACATTACTTCTTCTGCCTTTTCGCCTTTCACCCCAAAAATTGCCATAGCCCCGGCTGCTCCGGTCATACCTACTGCTGCTCCTTTGGCTATGTTAGCGATACCCGCAAATTTGTTAGCCGGGTTAAAGTTTTCAACTACATCTTTAAAATCCTGTGCAGCTAATTTCAGTTTACCTAATTGAGTAACACCGTCCCTAAAGGCTTGCGAATTTCTACCCTGAGTACGTTCCAGAATTTGTAACTGTGCGGTCAGGTCACGGATAGCTGCTTTGTAACCCTTAACCGGGGTATCATTAATCGGGGTATCACCTACCGCTTGTATTTTAGCTTTAAGGTTTACAGCACTTTGTTCAGCACTGACAGTATCTAAACCAACCCTAAGTAATATTTCTTCATTATTGTTATCCATTAAAACTATATTTCTATAGGTAATGGGTTACAAGGGTTCAAAAAACATTTAGCTAATCAATGGTGGTCGTACACGGCAGGTTGTAATTGATGTAACGTTACCTGTACCCCCTGAAACTAAATAAGCATAAGTAGAATCTGAATAATAACCATCTGGTACTACTGCACTGCCTACCGCATCTTTTATGATAGTATTAACCGTAATGTAAGGGTTACTGATTGAGTAATTAACATACGGGTAAGTATTGTTATTGGCATATTGACAGCTTAGGGTGTTAGTACTACCTGATACAAGGGATACACTGTAACTAACACCCGATAAAGAAGCAGTAGAACCAGAAGATATTATTTGTGAATGCGTATCTGTTAAATAGTAATAGTTATCATTAGCGTAATATTGATTGTAGTTCCTAATCGGCTGTGTACCATTGAAACCAAACAGAATTGAACCAGTGTTCAAAGTACCTGTACTTGTTACGTAATCAGTTCTACCAGTTGTGGTATAAGCAATCGTAGGTGAATCATCAGCACCCAAATTAAACGTAACCCCCGTATTGATACATACGCCATTGGCATTAGCAAAGGTCTGACCAGACGTACTAACATCTAAAGTAACTTTAGCTTCTACATCTTCACGGGACACATAAGATATATACCTACCCTCTGGTACAAAGTAGTAAACTAATTCACCCGTGTAACCAGATGCACTACAATCATTTTTCTTAATGTAGTTAGAACGTGAATAACTACGGTACCCTTCAAAGTCTACGTGTTTATCACTCTGGTAAACTGTCTGTAATTTAATTTTAGCAGGTTCATTAACATTAGAATATTCTACTGATAATAACTTGAAATAATTTTGACCTAATACACTATTGAAATACACAGGTTTTCTAAAATCCAGAGTTTGTATATCAACCGGGGTTAGATAAGCTGTAGTTTCGATGATACGGGCATTGCTGTCTGTTAATTCTGCTATCTGGTCTGCATAGTATCTATCATACAAAGTCTTTTTACCTGAACCGTAATTTTGAATAATACCGCCCCCGGTGTAAAACACCTCTTTAGGGATACCAAATGTTAAATCAACGAATTCATATTCTATCGATTTGGTAAACTCGTTAACTTCCGGGTATTGACCAAAAGAATAGCCAGTAGATGCGATAGATTGAAAGTAATAAGTCTGTGTAGATGCACTTAATAAAATCTTACCTATTTCATAGTCGGGGCAATTCTGCAACCCATTGTAAAATAAAACACGTGGTACAGTTACCTTAATTTTCTTAGTATTGTTGGTATCCAGTTCCCACAATGCGGGGACGTTACGCCCGTTATATGATGCTACCGGGGTGCTACCAAATATCAATTCAATATTCTTGTTCTGACCGTTTGTTGTACCTGTAATTGTTAAGTTACCATAAGTATCACCATACTTATCTTTATAGTATTTTGAATAAAAGTCAGTATCATCTTTAAATTTGAAAGTGTATAATTTGAAGATATCTGAAACCGGGGTTTGTGTAAAACTCGCATTATCTATTTTTTCTGTCCAGTTAATTGAACTGTTTAATAACTTACTTTCTACAAAGTTTTCATAGTAATCATTGTAAGGTATGAATATGATATGTTTAGGGTCTTCGGGGTCAGCGTACACATATAGGTTAAACATCTGGATGAAGCTTTTTAAGAAATCAATTTGTTTAACGCTTTGGGTATTCTGACCTACCAAAACTGCCTTATCACCTAAGTTCAAAGTCACCTGTGAGGCTGCTAAAGTGCTACCTATTTTAACATCTGCATTAGTTAAGTTAACAATAAAATTATTTACACTAACACCCTCTAAATAAACTACAAATGCTATTTCAGAACCTGCTTCAAATGTTTGGGTAAAGGTTAAATTAAGAGTATCTACAGGGTTGTATTGCGCCTGAAAAATTGGCGAATTAAATTTGTATTCTTTGTCGGTTTCCGCTATTATATTAAACTGTGCGGTTGATGATGTACGATATAAACACATTAGTTTCAAGGTAACATCAGTCCCCGCCGTTTGAATAGATGAATAGGTTGCAGATACGGTTAATGTAGTATTGATTTTATTGTTAACTACAATTCTTTGCCCATTTATCAGTGCAGGATTAAATAGTAATTGACCTGTACCCCCGGAAATAACCGTATCAAAACCTATCAGGTGGTTATATTCCATCCTGTTATAGGTGTTATCCCTGTATAATTGGTCTTTACCTGTGTATTGCGCCGGATTTGACGTTTTAACTACTTCAAATATAGTTGCCGGGGCTGCTGAATAGCTAAAATCACTATCATTATTAGGTATAATAGCCTTATTCATTTCATCTAAAAAGGTAGTTGAACCTGTTAACGTATAGCGGTAATCACCAGTTAAACCAGATTGATTGAAAATAGCGTTAAAGTATTCTTTTACATAGAAAGACGGTCTTAAATTGCGGTAATCTATCTTATTATCAAAGGCTATATCAGTAGTTACACCTTCACCGTAATCAATTAAACCGTACACGTAACCTGTACCAGTAGCCCCGGTTACCGTTACATTATTCTTTTGATAGATTCCTTTCCAACTATTTTGAATATTTTGAATGTTATAAGTGTGATTGAAAGGTGTAAAATCCAATTCAGATAGTAACTTATCATTAATTACTGAGAAGAAATCTACCATATAGCCCTTAATGCTACATTCATAACTAAGATTACCTAAGCTATCACGGTTACAGCTTATAAAGTGTAATTTACCCTTTAAGATTAGCGTGGTGTTCTCATATACTATGCAATCAATATCTTTAGTAATGTTAAAGTTAAAGAAGAAAGATAGGTTAACAGAATCATCTACCATCCTATTAAGATTTGATAGATTACCGAAAACGATGTTGTTATTCTTAGTTGCTTTAAAAGTCAGGGTCTTCGATATAGCATCTTTACGTTTGGTAATATCTGCTACATCAGCAACCTGCCAGACATTAGAAAAGTCAATACCTTCGGTATCTAACCGGGCAAAGTTTCCGGTAGAACCAGTAGTAGAATCAATTAAATATATTTGATAGTTAGTATTTTTTGCCATTAAAATTTTCTTAGGTAATAGGAATGAAGAAAATATATTCTATGTTTGTGCAAACGATTTAAAAACTTAATCTATATAGATATGGCAACCACCGACAAAGCAGTAGCAATCTTAAATGAAACACTTTCTACACTTGAAGCAAGTATAGCAGGTAGAAAAAATGAAATCAGTTCAGCCTATAAAGAAGCTGTAGCTTTAGCAAATAAAAACCATAAAGAAGCATTAGCAGTAGCAGAAAAAACTTTCAAGGAATCGTTAACAGAGTTTAGTGCGGAAAATGCAGAAATAGCTAAATTGAAAAATGCTTTAAAAGCTTTAACCGGGGAATCAACTAAAGTAGCTAAGACTTCAACCACACCTACAGGTAAGAGGGAATCAAAAAACTGGAATGAGAAATTTGATGCAGCTTACAAAGCTTTACCCGCAAACCCGGAACGAAAAGCAGTTTTCGCTAAGGTAGCTGAACTTTACCCATCTGTAGATATTGAATCTAAAGAGGCAAAAAATCAAATCAATGCAGCATTAGGTAGCTATAAAAGGGCTAACAAACTAAACTAAATAAAGAAGGCTACCCGGTTAAGGTAGCCTTTCTTTTTAGTTGTTGATTACTTCTTCAATTATGAAGGCTGTAACCCCTGACCTGTCACCGCTCGTATTCTCACAGTTGATACTAATCATTGGTGAACTGTAACCATCATTGATAGCATCCCCTGAAACGGCGGGTAATGATATTAGCTTAGGCGAAACGTTATTCAAACTAAGTATTTGTGATACGTTACCGTCACCATTGATAACCTTACCAGTCCCGGTACCATTAGCTTTAACTATCATAGTACCATCAATGCCCGGATACAACCAACTGTAAAGTTTGATATTGTATATCTTAGTGGTATCCAATTTCATTAATGCAAAAGTTAAAAACGCTTGTGCATCTGAACCCACCACGGCAGTTATGGTTCTAACTGCAATAGGGAACTGACTATTTACTGCATCACCAGTTGCAAAATAAGATGATGGATTTGAGGTCACATCAATTATATTTTGTAAGTGGGAATCAGGGTTACTTTCAACCATAACAAACTTGTACCCGGTTGTAGCACCTGTATCAGTTTTCAAGTTAGTAACAAGCTGTGTACTGTTGTAAGCCCTGCCTGTTAAGCTGTAATAATTCCAATCAGTTAAACCTGATAGGTTAGCATCATTGGTCAAATTAATTTTGATACGCTTGCTTAACAGCGTTGCATCATTCAATCTGTTTGTTATAGTTTGAGCAGAAATAGATGCAGCCTTAACACCATAGATTGATTGTAACGTACCACCTACACCATCGTAAGAGAACTTAATGCTGTTAGTATTATTAGTTACACCAGATGCTAAATAAACGTTAACCTTAGTTGCATCCGTAGGGTTTAAAGCAACATTTATAGCACTAATGTACCTGTTCAAAGTACCCGGTGCTTCTATTACAGTAAAATAACTTTCCAAACCAGAAGGGTCATCAATTGGCAAGCTGAATTTCAAGGTTAATCTATCCCCGGCGTATCCTGTTTGCGCTGAAACCAATGTTGGCGGTACCAAAGAAACCGGGTCGGTTGTAGTATTCAGTGTTGCCGTATAGTTACCAAATGATAATCCCTTGTATGCTCTTAGTTTATAGTAATAGGTAGTGTTAGCTACAAGACCATTATCTATATAAGAAGTCAGGTTATTAGCAATAGTTGCCACTTTGGTATAAATACCTGCCGAAGCGTTGCTTCTCCATAACTCAAAACCATCTACATAAGCTGCATTAGCCGGGCTGTAGCCCCAACCCAAAGTGATTGAAGCCGGGGACTGAGCAGTGTGTGTAAATCCTGATGGTACAGCAATTACTTTAAGTGTTTGTACACCATAAGAAGTACTTGTATTTGAAGTCACTGCATCCTTTTCAAACTGAATTTGATAGTAATAAGTGGTGTACTCATTTAGCCCGGTGTCAGTGAAGGTACCGTTATCAATATAGCTATCGTAGATTTGAGTAAACCCGCTTGCAGCGTTTGTACTTCTATAAACTCTGGTGTTATTATTGCCTAAGTTTTTATCCGTCCAAGCAAGTTTAATCTGCGAAGATGTTAACGCCTGAATAGTTATATCTGTAGGGTCACTCAATTTACCTGTACTGATATTACTTGTGTAAATTATTTTAGGTGTAGCGGTAACAGCCATAGTTAACTTTCTTGCGCTGCCATCTATAACAGTAGCAGTTGTACCAGTGGTACCAACTTCTAAATGTGAGTTGTGCAAATCATCAAAAATTAATGTGTTGATAGAATTTTCAGAACCTGCTACTTTAAAATCAATGTTAACAGAACCAGTTACAGAATCATTACCTAACCACGCTACCAACATTGACTTTTTAGAACTGTCATCTGGTTTGTAAGCTAAAACCCATAAATCAGGGTCAGTAGTTTTAGTAACAATATCATTGGTCAATGAAGTACCGTTCACCCTAACAGCGTGGCTATACTTATAACCAACCATAGCTTTTTGCAAAGCGGTTGAATAGTAATAGTTCTGCATATGTGTTCTACCTGATGCACCGTTCGGGCCATCAAGATAACCTGATGTATGAAACGTTGTGTAAATGTTTTCCTGATTAGGTGGGAAAACTGATAAGTAGTTGATACCAAATATGGCATACTGCAAAAACATATCAATCCCTAAGTAGTCAGCAAGCAAGAACGCCCGGATAGTCCATAAGGCTTTTTTCCATCCCCTAACCACAACATCACTATCGTGCGGGGCAATTATTGAACCTAAATGTTCATCGTAACCAAATTCAGTTATAGCAAATTGTAATTGTTGCGCTGATGGATACCTGTTTCTAAAACTGGTATGGCTATTCACAAAATCTATGAAGTCAGCCTTCTCAGGTGGCATACCGTATAAGCCATACTTACCGTATGTGTTATCATAGTTGATAGCACCGCCAACCACGTTGTAAAAGTGTTCATTTATCATTTTGATAGGATAGTCACCTAAACCACGGTTTGCATCCCACCATCTTAACATTGCTTCCTTGTAATAGATAGGTACAGATGTTAAACCCACCATCACAGGTATTGAATTTGGGTCTGCGTTCTTGATACCGAAACCAGCACCCATTGCGCCCTTATGCCCATCATAACAAGCTGATATAATAGCTGCTAATTCTTCGGGGTTGGTGTGTCTTTCAACACTGGTACCTGCTGCTGAACACTCATTTATGCCTAATTCATAGTATTTAACCAGATTCAGACCTTTTTTAATGGTATCAGAAGGGCTAATCCTGAACAAACTGTTGCTTTGACCAGAGGTTGAACCATAGCGGGCTGCCAATTGCCAATAAAATTGAGCAATTGTTTTGTAGTTCATAGGGTTAGTTGTGTTTTCTAAAGTCATTTCTAACCCCCAATCGAGCGGTTTACGCTCACGTACAGCATCCGGGCTAACATCGGTTCCAGATAAGAAGAATGGAGAACTAACCAGGCACACCATTATTTCAACACCTGCATCTTTAACCGATTTGAAATAGGCATCACTGTCACCTACATTACTTGTAGCGAACTTGTACTGAATATTTGATAAGGTTACACCAGAACCACCGCCCTGTTGATACTTAGGAATATCATCTGTGTACCAAGCGGGGTTACTATAAAGCCTAACCGTTTTGGCAACCTTAGCTGTAAAAATCGGGTCGTTTACAATGTTTGAATTAGTACCAATACGTTCAGGTAATGACAATGAAGGCGAAGTGTTTTTATACTTTGAACCTTTTATATTTTGGGCTGACTGCCTTTTACCGGTAAATACTACACCGTTCCATTTGCTGCGCTCATTAGGTGACAATTCAATCTTAATGTAGCGTACATCAGAATTAAACCCGGTATCCAAATCCGCACCAGTCCATTCATTTTTAGGTTCTTCACCAGTGAATGTACCCGCTAAGTTATAGTTAGTACCATCGGTTGAAGTGAAGATATTTTTATAGTCAGAACCCACCGCCGGGTTTAAAAAAACAGTTGTTACCGTATAAAGGTCTTCTAAATCAAAAATAAATAACTGCTTCTGATTATAGTAATCATCTTTGAACTGGTTAGTGTGTACCATAGTCATAGGCTTTGCAGATGTACCTACAGGTACACCACCTACTAAACTGATATTACTATAATCAACCAGATTTTTTTGGTCATACCTTACACCATCCGCATCTACATCAAACAAAGTATAGTAAGTACCTACGTTATCAGCTTTTACAGGTATAAGTATATCGGCATTGCCCTCAGCACCGCCACCTTCTAAAGGCAGGGTATTAAAGGTAATCACATTTGATAAAGCACCAGATAACGTTTTACCAAAAGTTGTTTTAGTTGCAACTACAGCGATATAGTAAACCTGTTTTGGGGTTAGCTTACTTAGATTAAAGGTTTCAATTTGTCCTGCATCTTTTGGTACATAGTTATTCTTGAAAACCTGTAAAGAATTAAGTTGAACACTTGAATCAATAGGTGCATTGCTGCAATATATAATGTACTTATCAGCCTTCAAGGTATGGTTACCTGATGGTGCAGTAAATTGAATTTGCGCTGTTGTAGCATCGAGGTAATTCCAATGCAAATCTGTTATAGTAGTCGGGGCTGAAATATCATCAGCCGGAGTAAGTATAGTGGAATTCCAGTAGGTAGCCGTAGGGGTTACATAATATTCTAATAAGGTAGACTTACCGGGGGTTGGTTCACAGTATATATTACCATAGTGACCTTCGGGTAAATTTACTGTGTGAAAACCTACGCTATCTTGTTGAATTATAACTTTACCAACTTCACCATTTATAGGTGTTCCGATATCAATAATGATATCGGCATTCAATAATATCTTATTTAATTTTGCCATATTTTATTTTTTGGGGTCTTAGGAAAGACCATCTTCTATAATTGCTTCACCGTCTGAATCTGGTTCTACATACCCGAACGTTGGTAAACATTCGTCTTCATAACAGTAACCTTCAATAGTGATATACGGGATTGAAGGCGGGTTATAGTTAGCGTTCAAATCTGAAACAGATGTTAATTCTATACCTGATGGTGCTGACATTTCTATCTCTAATCTCATTAAAGAAGTACTAAACTTCTTTTGCAGCACCGGGTAATTCGTGTTAGTTATTTGCACGGGGTACATCAGGCTATTAGATAGCCTTACATAAACTTTAGGACTTTGGATTAACTCTTTTAGCCAGACTGTTTCAAGGTCTGTCAGAGGGGCTGAAATGACCTTGTATTTTGAAGTGCTTGTAGAATTAATTGTATCTGTAGTAGGGTTCATCACGCCGTTGATTACATTGGTATAATTACCTGCATCATCAAACACATAAGGGTTTCTTGTGATAGTAGTTTTTTGAACATCTACAGATTCACGGGGTGCATAAAAACTAAAGGAATCAAACCCACCCAACTTATTAGCAAACAAAACTTCTACTGGTAACCTGTTACACTTAGGTATTTCATAGGTGTAGGTTTTTAAGTTGGTTTTGTTAAGTCCGTTCAAATCTTTAACCTGTACGGTATAAAACTTAACCGGGGTCAGGTCAACCACAAACTTATCAGATATAGCTTTGGGGCTAACATCTATCCGGGATATTCTACTTAGGGTTACACCTGAAATAGCGTAACTACCTATAAGCTGTGTATGATTACCATATAGTTTATAACTGATAACGGCATCATTCAAATTGTCATTTAACAAGTAAAGATATTCCGAAGTAGCCCCGTTTACCTTTGTATAGTTAGGCTTACTGGTTAAGAATTGTGCGGTGGTACCAGTGGTACCCGTTATAACGTAGTTATTGAAGTTGTAAGCATTGAACAGAACCGGGTTAAGTTCAGCATTCCAGACATAAAACAGGTTGGTAGTAATTGTAACGCCGTCAATTATACCGTGTTCAGTATAAAGCTTTTCGGTTATCTTTAGCTTGTAAGCCTGAATTAGCTTTGAAGGGTTATCAACCATATTAGGGGTAACCAATAGCTGATAATCAACCACGTTTGAAAGGATACCTGACAGGTCTGTATAACTGCCCGTACGATTATCCGGGGTTGTAAACAGTCTTAAAGAAACAATTACACTATTATCATCAGCTAATACCTGAACCTGAAAGAATTGAATAGCAGGGTCATTACTGTTCATTTGGAAAATGACAGGGTTTGAAGCCGGGGTATATTTATTTGGTTGCTTTAATATCGTAATCATTCACCTAATTTTTCTTAGGTAATAGGAAAGCTTACTGATAATTTATAACTTTGAGAATGACCATTGAACAAATTATAAATTACTCTACAATCGCATCCAATTTCGTTGGTGTTAGCGGTGGTCTATATGCGTTCTACCATTTTTTAAAAAAAGCTGAAAGTTTACACTGTGTAAACCAGATTTTAAAAAAATCAGAAGATGGTTCATTCATTCACCTTTTTTTTAAAAAATACCGGATGTTCATATTCATAAAGATGAATATAAAAAAAAGTCTATTTTCCTTTAACTAACAGTAAGATAAATAGGAACTGGTAAATCATTTCTCATCTACATTATCACCTTCTTTGTTATAGATTTTAGCTTTTAGGTTTTGGATAACAAAACCTTTGGCGTTCTTTATTAAATCCTGCCGAAGCTTTTCCTTTTCCTCAGTCCACTTAATAGCAGGTTTAGGTTTAATACCCTTGTTATATACACTTGTAGATAAAGCCCACGCTAAGGCTTCCTGCTCTGCACCTTCCTTTTTATCTTTGAAAGGCGAAGGCTTACCATAGTACTTTGGATTGTGAACCAGACTTAGGTTCTTACTCTGGATATAGGCTAAGAAGGGTGCTATAGGTGGGCGTTTATCACCGTATGAATATTTGGTATCGTAAAGTTTTTCCTTTACGCCATTAACCCCGTAAAATTGATAAAGTAGGTGTTCAGAACCTTTTATGTGTACTTCCTGACCTTCTGATTCTAAGGTTATATTTTCAATCTTACCCGTATTAACAAAGTTTGGTATCCCCTGAATATTTTCCTTTATCCTTAAAATAAAGTCAGCACAAGCTTGTTCTGCTGCTGATATAGCAGTAGTAAAGTTAGCCTTAGATTCTCCTAAAGAATCAAGTGCTGCTGCATTAGCTTGTGAAAGTGATTTAGCCATATAAAGGTTTAGTGTAAGGCATTGTATTTAATGTTTGATGCAATGGTGTAGATTAAGATTAAAGTTGATTAGAGCGTCTTAAATCGCCCTGTTTAAGAACTTAGTTTACCGTTCTTATTTTCTTCTACCGTTACCTGTTCTTTTAGTAATGTAGCTATTGTTAGTACACTCATTACATCATTATTCATTACCTGCCAAAAGGTTTCCCCGGTAAACTCTGATACCTGTTTGGCTATCATAAAATAGTTCCATCTTTTGTTAAAGTCTTCTTGAATGGATTGAGATTCTTGAATGATTGCATCAACATCTGCATCCCGGTTTTCAGTGTTATCTTTTTCAGTTGAAGAAATGAAGAACGCTGAGAACGTTGTAAAAACTTTTCGGTGTTCTTCTGAACAGTAAAAAAACCTGCTATGACCTCTACCATAGATTGATTTAAGAAGAAGTCTTCATTATGGATTTTATCTTTGGCAAACACCGCTAACATCAATGGTATGTTTTCTACGGTTGATGATAATATACCTGCTTCTGTAAACTCTAAGGATAACTTATTGAAGTGAACAAACCCATCATAGCTAAGTTCATCAAACTGAATATAGCTTATAGATGGTTTACGCTTTTCCGGTGGGGTTTGCATAAAGCTTAGTTTGTTAATCATATCAAAGACCTTTGAAGTAGGTAGTTCATCTAACACATCCATAGGTATATCAGTTAACAAGCTAATCAGGTTCATATTCTTTTCAATATCTGACAGGTGATTAACTGTATAAATATCAAAATCAATTAGGTCTGGTTCTTTATCTGATTCGTTTATCACCGGGGCTAACTTGATGTAATCTTTTAGTAACAGTTCATTCCAGTTGCCCGGCAGTTTATCGTATATCTGTTTATAGTTCATTTGGTTAGTTGTTAATAAAGCCATCCCTGATAGTTGCTTAGGTGGGCTTGTTTAAGGTAATGGTTAGCCATAGCTAAGGCTGCTACCGTATCATCATTGAAACCGCTTTGCGCTTCATATTTAATGTGTCCAGATGGTTGAATCTTATATTCAAATACCATCATTTCATTAGCTGTAATCTCATTCACCTTAACCTTACCTAATTCTAAAGCCTTTACCAGTTCCATAACAATCTGCGGTTTACTGGTACTGGTAAACTTAAACCCGGTAATGTTCTGGCAGGTGGTTGATAGCTGTTCAAATACTGCATCACCAACCCCGGTACTATCCACTACCTTTAGAACATAGTCAGGTAAAGCTTTTATCTTATCGATGGTTAAAGCCCACGGTAGTTTAAAGCGTTCAAAGGGATGACACATAGCCCCAAATTCATCTAATGATGTTATACAAGTCCAATCATTATGCTTGCCTAAATCTATCGCTATGACCTTAGCGGGCTTATCTGATAGGTTAGATAGGGTGTTATTGTTGATGTTATCTATACCAAACGGGTTAGCAATATTCTCACCGGGTTCAGCTAAGTATTCCTGAGCAAAACTTTTTTCAGGTAGTTCATTCCGGGCTAAATCAATCTCAGATGCTTTGATGTGCGGGTTATCATAACTGGTAAAGTGGAATGATTCAAAATCATCTTCTTTGTTTAAGCCCTTGATGTATAAGCTATAGAAATAGTTCTTTGAACGTGGTGTAGATATGAAGATAGCATTACCCTCATAATCCGTTAACGTTGGTCTTATACTATTCAACCAAGCATTTTCTAAATCGGGGATGTAACTACACTCGTCTAAAATTATACAGTGAAATTTTCTACCCCTGAAATTGCTTAGACGTTCGCCTGTAAAGAAACTTAGGGTTCCCCCGGCAATTAATTCTATAACTAAGTCCGTTTTGTTAGATGATTTAATTAAAGCTTTTGGTAACAGCTTTAGGATATCACCAAAGAATACCTTTGATAATTGATACGTTGGTGTAACGTACGCTATATGTTGGTTAGCTAATAAGCCCTGAATGCTGATGATTTGGCTTATCAGACTTTTCCCAAATCTACGTCCGGCACAAATCACACGGAACCGGGCGGTGCTGTTCAATACTTGCTGCTGACCGGGATGTGGGCGGGGCAACTTTAATCTTATTTCGTTCAAGCTTTGGATGCTCTTATTCTGGTAATTATCACAGGTTTTGACACCTATTCTGACATTTTTTAAGTAAAACGCCCTTGAATGCTATTTAAAAGCCCTTTAGAGGTTAGTAAATTATCAACCTGTGATTAACCAACGGCTTAGTCTTCGCCGTATTCAGTGCTGTTATCCCCGGTCGGGGTATCTTCGTAGGTTACGATAACCTTAACTTCACCGGAGTGAGCAACGGTATCTTCGTTCTTGTTTAATGCAGGTATCCGGTACTTAGCAACTTTATCAAGTATCATCCATTGCTGAAACGGTGACATAGTTAATAGGTCATCTGCAAGTTCATCAATCTTATTAGATAGAACCTGACCTATAGCTTCTCTGATTTGGTCAGTAGTCTTATTCTTAACACCGGGCTTTCTACCCCCGGTTTTCTCTTTTCCTTTTTCAAACGGCATATTCTTTTCCTATTCTATTTTAATTGATTAGGTAATAGTATATGTGCGAGAAAAAAGAGATTGATTGATTACTAAATTGGTCTGCTTTTTAGTTAAGTAAAGCAAGAAAAGGTACCCTGAGTAAATGAGAATATAAAATAGATTTCACAAAAACGTACGTTAAATAAATGCTGTTAAAAAAGTGAAAAAGCTATTACATACTATTTG
This sequence comes from Bacteroidota bacterium, assembly GCA_040389205.1. Classification (GTDB taxonomy): domain Bacteria; phylum Bacteroidota; class Bacteroidia; order Sphingobacteriales; family Sphingobacteriaceae; genus Mucilaginibacter. Next base: position 51,124 of record JAZKAL010000003.1, on the reverse strand, counting down.
ATGAAAGTAACTGATTGTTGTTCCAGTTCGCCAAAATCGTCTTGAATTTATAGTTAAATTTGTAAGTAGCATAAAATCAGCTACCATTCTATAATGTCCAATAAAAAAGAAACATCCCCTAAAGTTGCAACCATTGCTGCCAAAGCATTAAGCAACCCACGTTCGTCACAATTGACAAAAATCTTAGCTGCATCTCTTTTATCACAATCAAGTGGTAAACGGAAATAGGAAAGATTAAAATTTATGGAAAAAATATGACTGCCCCTTGCGAAAAGTAAGGGGCTTTATTATTAGAGTTGATACCAGTATCTATAAAGATGAATGGAAAGGTGTTAGCCCTATATGTGAGATAGTATGTTTTGAATTTAATATCAATAAACTATAACAATTTATCTGAAATTTTCACGATTAACACCCGATGTATTTTTCAACATTCACAGAGTTTTTTAAAAAAGGAGTTTCAAAGTTGAAACTCAATGAATTTTTTAAAAAATGGTATAAAGCGTATAGACCTGCACTCACACCCATTATATTGGATGCAATAGTTGAATAGTCTATAATCTGCTGTAGTGCCATTATTGTAAATATACATATTTATTTAATTCCGGGAAACCGTATTTTTAAACATTATCAAATCTGTATATTTACCATACTAAACTTATCTAATTTTATGTCTGAGGAAATCAAATGCCCAAAGTGTGCCTCCAATCAACTTACAGCTAACAAAAAGGGTTTTAGTGGTGGCAAGGCTGTTGCCGGGGCTTTACTGACAGGCGGCATCGGATTATTAGCAGGTACTATTGGTAGTAACAAAGTCATCATCACTTGTCTGAATTGCGGTAACCAATTCAAACCCGGTGAACATAAAAAAAATCCTGCGAAGACTATTGACCCTTCAATCGCAAAACAGTCAACCAAGTTTGTTTCAGTCAAAGGTGCTAATGAACCAAAATTAATTTGGGATGAAGCTTCGAAAAGTTATATCAATAACCCTAAATATGTTGCCCCGGAATCAGCTACTACAATTCTATTAGTACTGATTATCGTTGTTGTAGCGGTCGTGCTATTGATAAAATTCATTTCATAAAAATTTATATAAAACTTAAACTTATTACAATGAATAATGGTGGAGAATTGGTTGGAATGCTCATAATGTATTTCATTTTTATTGGAGTAGGTATTTTGATAACAGCCTTAATTATGAGGGCTATTTTTAGAATACCAACTATAGTCAGAAATTTAGAAGAGCAGACACGGCTACTGAATGAAATTGTTAAGCATCAAAACAGGTCACGCATCGATTAGCAGTTTACTATTGCACAACATTTATAGGAACATAAAAGCCCTGTCAAATGGCAGGGCTTTATAAGTAACTAATGGAGTTAATTAAAACATAGTGTTATACACTAAGCATTGGTCTTTATAGATTACTACCTCAAAGACTGCTGTAATACCGCAGAATTTATATTCCCACTTGTTAACATTAAATAGCGGTTTTAATAATAAATAAGCTTCGGTTTGCTTTTTAATTGTTTCGTTGGCTAACTCCATCCTTGATGGTGGTAAAACCTGTATGTTTTGATTCATAAATTCATTTATGTAATTATTGAAAAAAGTTGTTAAACTTTATGAATTGTTACTTTTTGATGACTCTCTTTGGTAGTAGCTTAGAACTATCGTAATAAATTCACCAACACAGGGTGAACACGTAAAACTTATAATCCTGTTCGGCATAATGGCTTTGACCACTTCCTTCAATACAGCTATTTCTTCTGAATCAAAGCTTGCTTCTTTGTGAACTGAATAGTATTGTAGCTTAGGCAGTATCAGTTCTATTTTAGTTAGTATTTCTTCTTTAGTCATTTTATCTTATTTCTTATTTTTAGTAGCGTAGCACACTTTTCATAATCTTCAAACCTGACTTCTAATAAGGCTATTAAATTGGTTAAGTAGTTACGGTATGCTTTTACTTCATCATCTGAATTTAGTAGCAAATCGGCATACCATTCATTTACCAAATCTTCCACATCCGGGTACCTGCTAATGATTAATGTAGATTGCAGGTTGATACGGTTAAATACAAACAGCGAGAGTTTCTTAGTCATTACTTTTAATAGCTTTAATCTTTTTGATTAGCATACGGCGTTGCGCTATATATTTAGATTCAGAAAACCCTAAAACCTTTTGCTTCTCAGCATAGGTTAGGTCATCATCATACATCACATTAAAAAGTTGCACATCTTTCATTGAAAGTCTGGCTTTTATTAGTTCCAATTCTGTTAGAGGTTTATGTAAATTCATTTCGTTTATTTTTTTGTAGATGTAATCTCTATATACTTTATATTCGTTGGTGGGCTTTCTTTTATAGAAGCGTTCACCGTTCCATAAGGCAGTAATGAATTCGATTTCATCCGGGGCTAATCGCTTTTGGATTTCTTGCCATCTATCTATTGAATAATCCCGGTCAGCAAAGAAGTTACCGTCTTCAACATCTGGTATCGGTATCCCGGTAAAGTCTTCGGTGTTCTCGTTATATGAATCAGTTGGTGATATATAGTTAAGACCGAAGTAGTTTGAACCAAAAAGCAATTTGGTTCCAAAGCTGTTATTAGGGCTTATTGGTTTGACGTAAGCACGGGTTGACCCTGAATCAGGTTGCTTAGGTGCTTTGTGCATTAACTGCCGTTTCAGTATCGTTACCGATATTGCTTCAATGCTTTTTGGATTTTCATCGTAGGCTTTAACCAGTTTTTCAGCATTATAGTTAGCTAACTGGTACAGTGTTTCAAGGTAAATTTCTTCCCCTATGTTAGTTTGCCGGGGGATTGATAGCTTACCTTTGTAGTATCCGTCTATCTTTATTTTAAGTATTCCTGAGTTATAAAAGTCTGTTAGTATTTGGTCTTTTCGTTTTATGTAATCCACCCGGTTATTTAATCGTTATCGGCAGGGATTCAACCCATCTGCTAAGGGCTACAGCTAAGTAAGAAGCTGCTAATGGTACTAAGACCTGCACCGGGCTAAAAGTGCCTGAGAACGCTTGTATTAGCGTATAAGTTACACCCGCCCACCACGCAAAGCAATACACACAATTGAATGGTTTACCTAAATTTAATTGGTGAAGTAACCACTGATAAGCCGGGTTAATCATTAAGCCATTTACCGCTATTGCTATAAGTATTGATGTTAACATATCTGTAATTTTGTGAAACCTCTATTTATTTTACGTGATACCATTTCTTTAGGCAGGTTTATCATATCCTTAAATGTATATCCTCTGGCATCTTCTGATGTTGCCACCGGGCAATACTCAGATGTAATCTCATAGCTGCTAACTGGTAACTTAGATAGATTATAAACCAGTGTAGCATCAGCGTACACATTGAAATAGAACATTACCAAATTTAGTTTGTCTGCTAACTCTTTTAAAGCTTGATATTTTTTAGCTTCTAAAAAAGATGTAGAAAATTTGTCTACTAACTGGTACCTAATTTTAATCTCCCCTAACCAATCATTAGTTAATGTTGAACCTGAGCAATCCCAAACTGCTTTACTTTCTAAGGGGCTAAAATCAGTTAGTACCTTCGGGTACAGCATTGAATAATAGTTTCTACCTTTTAGTTCTTCTATATCATATTCACTCATTATCTTAATTCTTTAATATCTTCAACCAATGCGCTTATCTCTTTAAAGAGTTCAATTTTAATTTCTGCTGCCGATAAATTTGCCAAATCGGGTATCTCTTGTTGTTGTTCCATATAGATAAATACACGGAAAAAAATTAAATGCACTAAAAAAAGAAAAAAGTTATTAACATAATAAAGCCCCAACCAAATTAATGACAGGGGCTGTAGATATTATTAAATAAGTAGGCTTAGTTCTTTGGTCTTACTTTCTTTTGAACTGTTATTTTTTTAGCAGGTTGAGTGATATTATCCGGGGCTACAATTTCTTTATTATCTATTGCACCTTCTACATCCACCACTACAAAATTACCATCACAATCAGACCAAGGTGCTTTACCTCTTATGGTACATTTACCATCCTTAACATATACGTAATCTATATTAAACTTCTGCTTAGAATAGTTAGCTTGCATTTTAGGGTGGTGTACCAAATCAAAGTTAATCAGTTCCACAAACTTGAAATTCTTGTTAGCATCGGAACCATAAAAAAGTTGAACTTCCTGACCTTTCTTAAAGTTATTTTTAAGGTAGGTTACGCTGCTGTCCGGGTTGAATATGGCTGATTGCGCTGATGCTGCTGATGCTCTCCCGGTTAACAGTACAGTCAATAATAATATTTTCTTCATAGTTATTTTTCATCAACGTACCCTGTACCTACACAGGTTGTACAATAGTTACCTAAGCCCATCCCGGTACGGTCTACCTGCGCTTTGGAATCACCAGAATATCCCACCCTGCCGATACCACCACACCACGGGCATTTCTTTTTTCCATAGGGCGTACCGTCATTTGCTCTGGCTGAGTGTTGTTCTTCCCGGATACGGGTTAGTTTTTTATCTGATGCGTTATAAAAGTAATAGCTTAGTATAAAAAACAACGCTATCATTCCTAAACACCCCCAACTGGTTTTTTCTTTCTTTGGTTCTTGTTCTTGTTCTGACATTTGATTAAGGTTTAAAGTTAAACTGTAAAGGTATGGCTTTTAAGCCATACCCGGTAACATTATTTATTTTTTGCTTTGCTCTTATGGCAAAACACTTCATATCACCAGAAGCTATTGATATAGTGTCCCGGAACGTACGTAAGTACCGTACCGAGAAAGGTGTAAGTATGGAGACCCTTGCTGACCTTATCGGTATTGAATACAGTGTTATTGCCCGGCTCGAAACAAAGAAAAGCAACCCATCTATCAGCGTTGTGTACGCTATAGCAAAAGCCCTTGATATAAAACCCTCATTACTCTTTGTAGATTAAGCTGCATCTGCCAGTACGCCAAACCCTACAAACTCCACTTCCTGCTGTAAGTCAAACACGAATGCGGTATCATCAGCTACTATTTCAACTTCACCTGTAAAGCCTGACTTCACCAGATACGATAACCGGGCTTCCATTTCATACTTATCCATAAACGATAGCAATTGCGTACCACGTTTATAACGTTCAGGGTTAGTGATTATAAGTTTCCGGTTAACAAAGTCAGGTTGGGGATGGCCTACGGCCATGCCTAACACTGGTGCTTCAACCGGGGCTTCTAATGGTTTATTTTTACTGTTATCGTTAAGCTGTTTAACGTCTTCTTTGAACTCTGACCAATACTTTACCACCGTCTTGTAACTCATTTTAGCTACCTTAACAACTGCTCTGATGGTTATCTTACCATTGGCTTCAAAATCCCATTCCCTGATTGCCACATCAATCTTTTGCAAGCTATCGTTCTGCTTCTTTTCTGCTAACAGCGTACGGCATATTTCCAACTTTTGTTCCCGGCTTAACCCGGTCTGGTTGGCAAATAGGATTTTTCGTTTCCGGGTATTAAATTTGGGATTAAGCGTACCAGATTCCTTATACCTAAATATACTTCGCACAATACTTTTGACTTGTGCCTTATCTAAAGGCTCTTCACATTTTTTATTGTTTACGGCACACAGGATGTTATACATACTTTGCTCACTTAATTGCGGGTTAAGCCAGACTAAATTGTTGGTGTAGCTTAATAGCGTGTTGTTGCGTTTACCCATCTCAATTTTTCTGTTGTATGGTAACCAAGCATCTACATATACCCAACCCGACCAGTTGAAGGCATAATTACCAATGATTTCAATTTCATTGAGGTTATTGTACCTAATTGGTTGATAAGAATTAGCTATAGATGAATCCCCTTCTGCCTTATATATCTTCTTTTCTTTAATTATGATAGAAGGGGATTCATTTTCAATCTCAGAAATGGTATCGGTAGCAGTAAAAACAAATGAATCATAGTTAATGAATAAGTCAGGGTCATAACTTAATACGTTGAACTGCGTAGCTTTTTTAGCACCCAAATCAAAGAAATCAGATAATCCTAAATCATCTAAAATAAAGCCATAGGTTGAACTATAATTCTCCAATGATAGATTATCCACCTGAACAATAATACTGTAACCTGCACCACCAAATGACTTGTAGTAGGCGAATACTTTGGAGGTATCCAGAGAGTTGATATCGTAAGATAAATCATCAACATCAATGTACATTAAACCAGTTGCCCCGGAAATGGTAGCATTAGATTTCATTGATTGAAAAGTGAAGTTATAGGTAATTGCGGGTACAGAATATTTTACATTCACGTACATCGGGTGTTTTTTACCGAAAGGTCTTGCTGCTGTAATTGAAGCTGAATACTCTGATTTTTTAATCAGGTCAAACCATTGTTCAATGGTTGTAGTCTTAGAAATTTTAGACGTACGGATATTGTCGTACTCGTTTAGTAGATGTTGATTCATTTTGTTAATAGTTACCCTTCACTGTTTAATCCCTCTGTCAAAAGGGTAAGGGGGCGAACTAAGCTTTAACAATGAATCAAAACAAACTTAGTCCGTGACATCCCCCGTATATAGATAAATACTCAGTACTTTCATTTTATTCGCTTTTAGTGAAAAAATAATTTGATTTTGTATTCGTATTGGTATCGTAATTAGCAAACATAGTCTGGTTCTCTATAAAGTCAATTTTTGTTGAAAACTTCATTTAAACGCTCTAAACCTACTTTTTATATTGTAAATATAGTCCAGTTTTTACCCGGAGTGTCACAGTTTTGTAAAGTGACAAAATTGAACCGAAAGGAAAACTGGTTCAAAAACCCTGTTTTAAATGCAACGTGCCGGAGTGATTTAAAAGCTAAATTTAGAATTTTGATATATCAAAATTCGGTCACCAGATGACAGGTTTTGCCAATTTGAGAATGCTTAAATTTGGGTCTTATGGCAAAATTTAGGATAGGTGAATTGGGTGGTAGTTCACTTCACGCAGATGACACCGAGGGTATCGGACTGGTACAAATGACCGGGATGAACAAATATTTGATAAAGGAGAAGTTCACCCGTAAACCATTACCGCCAGAGGTTAGGGATTTCAACCCTGATACCCACGTCATAGTGACAAAAGAACAGTTGGATATTACCAATCAGATTAAACAGCTTACAGGTCTGGCAGGGCTTGTAACTAAGGTTGAGAGCATCAGCGAAGGCGTTGATTACATCAAGTCCCGGTACACAAAATCTTCTGCCGAAGACCTCAAAAAAGGTGACGTTAAATCTGATAAGGTTGAAGACATAACCAAAAGGCTTCTTACCAAGAAAAGGTAAGGGGGATTGCCTAAAAACAAGTCAACAAAAAACCCCCGCATCCACTGCGAGGGTCATAGATTTGTTCAACCTTAGATAATGTAGGGTCGTTGGTGTAACCACCAAATCAAGACACTAAATAGTTTCCATATCAGTAGTAAAAAACTACTAATGTGAGTAACTACGGTAACCATCTGTTGAAAATTAATTTGATTGTTGCAAACAATTAATTCAAATAAATTACCATTTTTGTAGTAAGATTTACCGCTACAACGGTTGGTCTGCGGGGAAGGCAACATCCGGTTACCTAATTCCCTGTTTAATTTGTATACCATTACATTAAATGCCATTTGAGAACTGCGAATTCTTGAATGGCTTTTTTTGTTTTAAAACAAATATACAGCTATAAATGAGCATACTTTCGCTTGCGGATATAATGTTGAAAAATAGCAAATATTAACACTATCCCAATAGGTACAATATTATTCCCTGTATATTTCCCCAAAGGTAACAACGCTATTTTTGGTATCCTACTGATGTGCATAAATACATCGGGTGTTAATCAAAGTATGATACTTACAATAAAGGTTCAAGGTTAAGATACTCTGGTTCAGGTGCTGCTAACCTGACTTTTCAATACTCTCCAAAGTGCCGATTTTGATACAAAAATCCCAATTTTTAAAGCCTGATTTTACCTATAAACAGGTGTCAAAATAGGTGTCAAAACCCCTCAAAAAGGTATCAAAAACAGTACTTTTCAAAAATAAAATCTTTGTTCTTGCTATTCTAAAGGCACTTTCTATATATTGGCGTTCCGACTTGACTAACCAATGGTTCATAACGTATCCTAAATAAAGCGGCAAATTAGGAATTTTGCAGGAAAACACGCTCATTAAATATGAGCTAACATATACGCTAAAACTTTTAATTAGTAATTAATCGTATCATTATATTTTATATTATTGTTATAAAGATATTTGGGACATTTATATATGCCGCTACAGATACGTAATGACGACGCCAGCTTTAAAGTACTTTTTCACAACAACCCTAACCCCATGTGGATTGTTGAAGTGGATACCCTGCAATTTAAAGAAGTAAATGATGCGGCTATAAAACATTACGGTTACTCGCGCCACGAGTTTTTACATGATATTATCCTGTCAGACATCCGCCCGGCGAATGAACGGCCTGAGATGCTTACGCTAATTAAAAATATCAAGCATAACCAAACCATTAAACGCGACCTTACCCACATAAAAAAGGACGGCACTTATATGTATGTACACATTACATCGTATACGGTTAGTTATGATGGCAGCCATTGCCGAATGGTAATTATACATGATATAACCGAGCAAAAAACAAAAGACCTTAAACTTACCGAAGCCCTTAATAAGATCAAGGAAACGCTGGAGAGCATTACAGATGGTTTTATTACCCTAGATAACAAACTGAGGGTTACTTACTGGAACAAAGAAGCCGCGCGCATTTTATCTATCAGCCAGGACACTGCGCTGCACAAAAAACTTTGGGAGATTTACCCTTACTACAAACAATTAAAGGTTTATAAAGAGTTTAAGGAGGCTTTAAAAACTCACCAAACTGCCAAGTTTGAAGAATACATCGCTCCGTTAAAAAAGTGGGTATGTTTTACCGTTTACCCTAACGAGGGCCTTGCAGTATACTTCCAGGATATTACGGTGCAAAAACACGGCGAGGAACAGATAAACCTTAAAAATGCCAGCCTGGATCAAATAGCGCACATCAACTCTCATATTATCCGTAAGCCATTGGCTAACATTTTGGGGATCATTAATTCGTTAGAGGATATGCCCTGCGACGAGGAGCACATGGCCGAGCCGCTAAAATTGCTCAAGCACAGCGCTACCGAGCTCGATCATATCATTAAAGACATTAACACCCGGGTAGAGAATACGATAAAGTAACAGCAGTATTAATCAAAAAAAACGATAGTTTTCCCGGTGTTCTTTTTTGTCAATTTAAAAATTGATTCACCCTTTTTCTTGGATATGGTACACCAACTTGAATATCCCGTTTAAAATCAATATTTGCCGACAAAAAATGTGATATGTGATTTACAGTAACGGTTGGAGTTCCTTTATTTTCGGAGTATTCGACTTTTTCTACAACTCCCTGAAAATTCATATTTGATATTATTTTATCATTAACCTTACTAATAATAAAAAAACCAGTTACCACTATAGCTATTATATAAATCAAATATTGTGGTTTCATAATTGCTTATTATTAATGCAGAATCTTAAACATCAGCTCCTTCATCAATCCGCCGTGATCGGTGTTTGATTCTACGCCTTTGCTCTTTAGGTCGTACTCGCGCAGGTAACTTATCACCTGGAATACTTTGCCGAGGCTGTAGTTACGCGCCGCCTGCTCATAATCTTTTAAAAAATATGGGTTAACGCCCAATTCTTTAGCGGCGTTGCCTTTATCTTTTACGTAGTGATAAGCCAGCACTTTGCTGAAAAAGTTATTCAGGTTGCCCAGTACCAATACAATAGGGTTAGCTTTAGGGTTGGCTTCAAAATAATTTACAATTTGATTTGCCTTGTAAACGTCTTTCCGGGTAAGTGCGCTTTGCAGTTCAAAAACATTATACTCTTTACTGATGCCTATGTTATCGGCAATCAGTTGCAATGTAATTTCCTGACCGGGGTTTATGTTTAGCATCAGCTTATCAAGCTCGTTGGCTATCTTAGATAGGTCATTCCCTAAATACTCAGATAGCATAGCCGATGCCTGCTGGTTTATTTTATATTTCTTATCAGATACATAGCCCTCTATCCATCCGGGTATCTTATTATCATACAAAGCGGTCGATTCAAAAACAAGCCCGTTCTTTTCAATAGCCTTGTATGTTTTTTTGCGCTTATCAAACTTGCCGTACTTGTAACAAAAAACCAAAACAGTACTTGCCAGCGGGTTTTCCAGATAGCTTAAAACCGGGTTGATGCTCTTTTTATCATCGTCGTCGCGGCCCCATTTCATATCCTGGGCCTCCTTTACCATCACCACCTGGTAGTCGCTCATCATAGGATAGCGTTTTGAGGCGTTTATAGCCGTCATCACATCGGTATCCTTACCATATAACACCGTTTGGTTAAAACCCTTCTCAGCGTCGGATAGCAGGTTATGCTCAATATAATTACTTATAAGATCAATATAATAAGGCTCCTCGCCATGCAGCAGGTACACGGGTTTAAGTTTACGGTTCTTAAGGTCTTTTATAATGTCTGGAGCAGTAGCCATGGGTTAAGTCAAAAGTAAAAAGTAAAAATTCAAAAACCTTGTATTGTGGATAATAAAGCGATCAAATAACTTAATGTATCTGCAACTTTCTATTTTTTACTTTTACTTTTGGCTTCCGAATTTAACTTAATGCTGCAGCCGCTTAATCTTCCACCATACCCGTTTAAACTTACTGATGATAAAGGGCAGCTTACACTTTTTGACGAGCTACGGAAGAAGAACATTATACTTACACCCGAGGAATGGGTACGCCAGCATTTTGTGCAATATCTTATCCGCCAAAAGCAATATCCAAAATCATTAATAAAACTTGAGGGTGGGCTTAAATTACATGGCATGGCCAAACGTACCGACATTGTAGTGTTTAATTCAAAAGGAGAGAAAATTTTACTGGTGGAGTGTAAAGCGCCATCGGTAGCCATTACCCAAGCCACTTTTGACCAGGCCGCACGCTACAACATGGTGCATAAGGTTAAGCTATTGGCCGTTAGCAACGGCTTGCAACATTACTATTGCAGCATCGATCACGAAAATCAAACCTATAAGTTTATAGAGGAATTGCCGGGATATAAAGAGCTTTAGCTATTTACTGTAGCAACAAGGTTCTGGATCTTTTCCATTAGTTCATCCGGCTTAAACGGCTTGGCCACATAATCATTCATACCGGCGCTTGTTACCTGGTCGCGTATGTCAAACAATGCAGAGGCTGTTAACGCGATAATAGGCACGTTAGCCTTTGCAGGGTCGGTCATCTTACGGATCTCCTTTGACGCGTCAAAGCCGTTCATTACCGGCATTTGAAGGTCCATAAGTACTACATCAAAATTTCCATATTGCATAATCTCAACCGCGCGCTCACCATTTTCGGCAATGGTAGGTACTATTCTCCACTTAGAGAAGAGCTTTTTCATCAGCATTACGTTAACCGGGTTATCCTCAGCTATCAAAATACGCAGGTTGCTGCTCTGCTCCATAGCCTGTTCTATAGTTTGCGATCGCTGCTGTAAATCTGCCGTCTTTTCTTTAGGTAAAGCTACCTCTGTAGCCACGGGGAATTCCATATTAAATGAGAACTCCGACCCTTTGTTAACCTTACTGCTAACATGCATTTGCAGCCCCTGCAGTTCAAGCAAACGCTTAACAATTGCTAAGCCCAGCCCTGTGCCACCATACTGGCGCGTTGTAGTAATAGATTCCTGCGTAAAAGGTTCAAATATGGTCTGCAGGTTTTCTTTTTTGATACCAATGCCCGAGTCTTTTACCGAAAAGCCAACGATGATGTTATTGTGCCGGTCTTCTAAACAAGTGGCCCTTACCAAAATGCTCCCTTCGGATGTAAACTTAATGGCATTACTTACCAGGTTAAATATTATTTGTGTTAAGCGGGTTGGGTCGCCAAATATTACTTTACGGCGCAGGGCGCTATCAATGTCAAGCTTAAATAACAGGCCTTTTTCTTCGGCTTTGATAATTTGCCCGCCACAAATATTTTGCATCAGGTCCACAAGGTTAAACTTGATCTTCTCAAACACAATCTTACCCGATTCAATCTTGTTAAAGTCCAGCACATCATTAACAATAGCCAGCAGGTTATTAGCCGAAAATTTTAATATCTCCAGGTTTTCGCTTTGATCCGGCCTTGGGTTATTCATCAAAAGCAGGTTGCTCATACCAATAACAGCATTTAACGGCGTACGTATCTCATGCGACATGGTAGATAAAAACTCCGATTGTACCTGTGATGATTTTTCTGCTTTTTCTATGGCCCGCTCAAACTTTATATTAAGGGCCGCCTGTTCTTCGCTGTTATCTTTAAGCTGTTTGATGTTCTTTAAAAACGCGCTGTAAAAGTGGCTGTGAATAAATATGATGAGTATAAAGTTGGCAAATACCGCTATGATAGTGGTCGATTGATCGGCATTTTCGGGCTTAAAATCAATAAAGTAATTATGGTCATATTGCATTACCATAAAAATCAGCACAGGCAACAGGTTAAGCAGCGAGTAAAACATCCCCCAGTTTTGCCCCAGCATATAAAAGCTAAACACTATTACCAATATTATCATTTGTATGGTAATAATATTTACATCCTGCAGTATAACAAATACGCTGGCCAGGTTAACCAATGTGCCTATTACCAGCAATAAATGCGATATAGTATGCCAGTGGGGTTTGTAGGTAATGTACTTAAACAATGCCAGCACAGCTATTAATACCGAGCCGCATGTAATGGTCATAACCCGCAGGTTTTGAAGGTAGATGCTTAAAAACAAAGCACTTAAGCCTATAATAGCAAGCAGCATTCCATAATATAGCAAACGAATGCGGGCCTGGTCGAGAATTGACAGGTTGCGACTCAGAATTTTATGAACAGAAAAATTGAAAAAATTCACTTTCTTGCTTACCGTATTAAATTAGGTTAGTGCAATAATAATTAGTGGTTAATATACACTTTAAGTTATTATTGGCTATTAATAACCATAATTTTATACAATTAGCAGGCCAATGCGCGCAGGTTATCTTCCACTATTTTCAATTTCGCTTCAGCATCAGCCTTCTTTTTCTGTTCGTTATCAATAATGTCGGGTTTGGCATTAGCCATAAAGCGTTCATTACTTAACTTGGCATTAACCGATTTAAGGAAACCTTCCAGGTAATCTTTTTCTTTTTTAAGCCTGTCGCATTCAGCATCTTTATCTACAGCGATGTTTAGCGTAACAAAAAACTCATCTGTACCTGCAATAAAGCTGTTTGCGCCGGCTATAGCGTCATCAACCTTGCTTAGTTCGGTAATGTTACCCAGTTGTTTTATGATAGGTTCATAACGATCATAATTAATTGCAGAATTTGTTTTTACAGCAAGTGGCAAGGCCTCTTTTGGCGATAATTGATTACTGTTACGTGTATTGCGAATTTGTGTTACCACCTGCTGAACGATCTCGATCTCTGCAACAAGTTGGGAATTTATTTTCCCGATGGCAGGCAATTGCGCAACAATGCAGCAATCCAGCTCGGCGCGTATGCCAAATATTTCGTCATGCCAAAGCTCCTCGGTAAGGAAAGGCATGTATGGGTGCAATACTTTTAAAATATCTTCAAAAAATGCAACGGTAGCATTATAAGTCTCGGCATCTATTTTTTGTTTTTCAACCCCTTGCTGATAGGCAGGTTTAACCATTTCCAGGTACCAGGCACAAAAGTCGTCCCATACCAGTTTGTAGGTGGTCATTAACGCTTCAGATAAACGGTATTGGGTAAAGTCGCTGTCAATTTCAACCAGGGCCTGGCTAAAGCGGCTTGCAAACCATTCAATTGCTACATCATTTTTTGGAGCGATGCTATTATCAATTTCCCAACCTTTTACCAGTTTAAAGGCGTTCCATATTTTATTGGCGAAACCGCTTCCCTGCTCACAATATTTCTCGTCGAACATCAGGTCGTTACCGGCAGGCGAACATAGTAACATGCCTACACGTACACCATCGGCACCATATTTTGCAATAAGGTCTAAGGGGTCGGGCGAGTTACCTAACGATTTAGACATTTTACGGCCCAGCTTATCCCTTACTATACCGGTAAGATACACGTTTGTGAACGGCTTGGTCTCGCGCAGTTCATGGCCCGACATGATCATCCTGGCCACCCAGAAGAATAAGATCTCGGGTGCGGTTACCAGATCATTTGTTGGGTAGTAATAATTTATCTCGGCATTATCGGGGTTACGCACACCATCAAAAACCGATATAGGCCAAAGGCCCGATGAAAACCAGGTATCTAAAACATCTTCGTCCTGTGTAAGCTGGTCTATTGTAAGCGATGCATCAATTTTGTGCGCCTCGGCTAAAGCTTCTTCATTGGTTTTGGCTACTACAAATTCGCCGTTCGGCAGGTAATAAGCCGGGATCTGCTGGCCCCACCATAACTGGCGGCTGATGTTCCAGTCCCTTACGTTCTCCATCCAATGGCGGTAGGTGTTAATGAATTTCTCGGGAATGAGTTTTACATCACCATTCAGCACATACTCCAACGCGGGCTTAGCCAGCTCAGGCATCTTGCAAAACCATTGCATGCTTAGTTTTGGTTCGATAGCCGCGTTGGTACGTTCGCTGTAACCTATTTGCGAAGTATAATCTTCTGTTTTTTCTAACGCGCCGGCTTCTTCTAAAAGTACGGCTATTTTTTTACGGGCTATAAAACGGTCTTCGCCAACCAATATCTGCGCTTTCTCGTTAAGCGTCGCATCATCGTTTAAAATATCAATGATCTGTAGTTTGTGTTTTTGGCCAAGCTCGTAATCATTCAGATCGTGCGCCGGGGTTACCTTTAAACAACCCGTACCAAAATCCATGGTAACATACTCGTCTAGTATTACCGGGATCTCGCGGTTTATTAGGGGAATAAACACCTTTTTACCATGCAGATGCGTATAACGCTCATCATTAGGGTTAATGCAGATAGCAGCATCGGCCATAATGGTTTCGGGGCGGGTGGTGGCAATGGTTAAATGGCCGTCCTCGCCTGCTACATTATAGTTTATATAGTAAAGCTTTTGGTTTACTTCCTTACGGATAACCTCCTCGTCGCTTACTGCTGTTTTGCCTTGTGGGTCCCAGTTTACCATGCGCACACCGCGGTAGATCCAGCCTTTTTTATGCAGGTGTACAAAGTAATCGATAACCGATTCGCTCATGTCCTCGTCCATGGTGAACTTGGTACGTTCCCAATCGCATGAGGCACCTAATTTCTTTAACTGATCGAGGATGATACCGCCGTATTTTTCCTTCCACTCCCAGGCGTAATTTAAAAACTCCTGGCGGCTAAGGTCTTTTTTGTTGATGCCGCGCTCTTTTAGCATAGCTACCACCTTTGCCTCGGTAGCGATGCTGGCGTGGTCGGTACCCGGTACCCAGCAGGCATTTTTGCCTTTCATACGGGCGCGGCGTATCAGTACATCCTGTATGGTATTGTTTAACATATGGCCCATGTGCAGCACACCGGTAACATTTGGCGGAGGGATGACGATAGTATACGGCTCACGCTCATCAGGCACGGACCTGAAAAAGTTGTGTTGTAACCAGTAACTATACCATTTTTCTTCGGCTTCTGCGGGCGAATAGGTTTTTGCAATACTCATAGCCCGCAAAAATAACTATTTGGCGCTAATTGGGAATAGGTAAAATGAGGAAGCCTCTCCCCGGCCCTCTCCAAAGGAGAGGGAGCCAATCATTATTTTTGAAATTAATTTTTAAGCCCTCTCCTTTTTTTAAGCCCTCTCCTTTGGAGAGGGTTTGGGTGAGGCTTTTATCCATAACCATTATAAATTATCGCCATACGTCAATCAGCAACAATAATTTTACATATGGCCGTTTGTATTGTATAAACTTTGCATCCGGTATGAAAATATTGCCTGTAAATCGTTTTTTGGCGGCTTTTATAAAAATGTCCCGCTTATCATTCGTCATTAATTGGTTTAATAAATAGTTAGCGCTGCGTTGACATTTGCCTCGCGGCAGATAAAATAACTAACTTCACGTTTTACTGATTTATCATGAAACTAAAGTTAACCAACTTAATGCTGATGGGCGCCCTGTGCCTGTCGGCCAATGTTTTTGCCACTGGCGGCGATAAGCATCCCAAAACGAAATCACCAACCGATCCGCCAAAAAAATACATCGACCCGGCCAATATGGACCTGTCGGTAAAACCCGGCGACGATTTTTTTGACTATGCCAATGGCAACTGGATAAAACAGAACGCCATCCCTGCTAAAGAAACGCGCTGGGGCAGCTTCAACATCCTCCGCCAGGAAAATACCAACCGCCTGTTAGGCTTACTTAACACAGTTAGTAAAACGCCGGGACAGCCAAAAGGAAGCCTTAAACAACGCGTGGGCGACTTGTACGCCAGCGGTATGGACAGCCTTACCATCGAGAAGAAAGGCTACACCCCTATCACTGCCGACCTTGCCCGCATCAACAAAATAACTGATATTAAAAGCATTGTAAATGAACTGATATACGAGCGTGTTAACGGCATAGGAAGCCCGCTGTTTGGTTTTGGCGTTGGCCAGGACGAAAAGCATGTAGACCGCTACATCGTTAGCCTTAGGCAGGGCGGCACCAGCCTGCCCGACAGGGACAACTACCTGAAAGATGACGCCCGCAGTAAAAAGATTCAGGATGCGTTAAAGACGTATATCACCACACTGTTCACCCTAACCGGTACAGACGCTGAGACTGCGGCAAAAAATGCAGGTACTATTTTTGAACTAGAGAAAACCTTGGCAAAATCGCAGTTAAGCCGTGTAGCACAGCGCGACCCTAATGTTACCTACAACAAATTAGCAGTTGTTGATTTCAGCAAAACCACACCGCATTTAAACTGGGTACAAATATTGCCAATGCTGAAAGCCGCCGGGCAGGATACCATAATAGTGGGCCAGCCGGCTTTCTTTAAAGATGTGGATGCCCTGCTTGCTTCTACACCGGTTGAAGATTGGAAAACCTATTTAAAATGGAACATATTGCGTGGTTCAGCCTCTACCTTAAGCTCGCCTTTTGTGAACGCAAGCTTTGCCTACAGCAGCGCGTTAAGCGGCCAAAAAGCACAAACCCCGCGTAACGAACGCATGAGCGGCCTTGTTGACGGCAGCATAGGCGAACTGTTAGGCCAGCTTTACGTAGAGAAATACTTTACGCCGGCCGCTAAAAAATACATGATAGACCTGGTTAATAACCTTAAAGTGACCCTTGGCGACCGCATTAAACGCCTTGACTGGATGAGCGACGAAACCAAAGCACGCGCACTAAAAAAACTGTCTGCCTTTACTGTAAAAATTGGCTACCCGGATAAATGGGAGGCTTATGACGGCCTGGTAGTCAATCGCGATGATTATGTCGGTAACTTAAGACGTATTGCCGTTTGGCGTTACAATTTTAACGTAAGCCGTTTGGGTAAGCCTGTTGACAAGACGCGCTTCGGGATGACCCCGCCAACCGTTAACGCTTCTTATAACCCAACCAATAACGAGATTGCTTTCCCTGCGGGGATATTGCAGTTCCCATTCTTTGATTTTGGGGCCGATGACGCGGTGAATTATGGCGGTATAGGGGCGGTTATAGGCCACGAAATGACGCATGGTTTTGATGACGAAGGCCGCCAGTACGATGCCGATGGCACCCTGCGCGACTGGTGGACCAAAGCAGACGCCGATAAATTTAAAACCCGTGCCGACCAGGTAGTAGGCCAATACAATGCCTTTACCGTGCTTGATACCATCCATGTGAATGGCAAACTTACCCTTGGTGAAAACCTTGCCGACCTTGGGGGCCTAAATGTGGCTTATGAAGCCTACAAGAAAACCAAACAAGGCCAGTCGAACACTAAAATTGATGGCTTTAAGCCCGACCAGAGGTTCTTCCTGTCGTGGGCACAGGTTTGGCGAAGCGCACAACGCCCCGAGGCTGCCGCGCAACGTATCCTAACAGACCCGCACTCGCCCGAGCAGTTCCGCACCAACGCGCCTGTTGTTAATATGGATGCCTGGTACACCGCGTTCGACGTAAAACCAGGTGACAAGATGTATAAGAAGCCCGAGGAAAGGATTAAAGTATGGTAGAGGTTAGAGATTAGACAAAATCGAAGCCCGGTCTTTTAACCGGGCTTACTTTTTCTATTCATGACTTATGCTTTTTAATTCATTAAACTTCGCTAAAAGTTCCAATGGGAAAAAATTCAATTTCCTCATTGCTTTGAACAACGTTGTGTGATTAACTATTGAGCTTGTAAAAACTTTGTTGTAAACTTCATTTAGTAATGTTTTACCTCTTCTATTAATAATCCATTTAGGATATGATAACACAATGCCATTTGTAAATTTTATATCCAATCTATCAAGCTCAGTCGCATTGAAATCAGCGAAAAAATTTGGTAACTCAGGTTCAATTGAATTGAATACATAATCAACTATTTTTTGAAGTTTTTCTGCTTCTAAGGTTTTCAATTTATATTCTTCACCTATTGTTAATTTTAAACCATCAACTTCCGGCGCTTTCTCTTTATCAATCAATATTGCAAATACTATTAGAGGATCTATTAAATAGTTTTCTATGCTATATCTGTCAATTTTATAAACCTCTCCAGATACCGCGTTTCCACTATCTTCGTCAATTAATCCGTGGAGTATATTTTGCAAACCCGAATCTTCAAGCTTTTTAACCCAGTTCTGAACAACATCTTTACCACCGCTTTTATTATTAGTAGATGCTGGTATAAATACTAATGGTATATCTGATTCTATAATTTGATCTAAAACCATTTGATTGTATATATATGAATAGAACTCGACATCATCTTTATCCTCAACTAAAAAATATTTTGTTCCTTCACCAACATATACTAAACCAGCAGTTAGAAGAGATACAGAATGATTTTTCGATGGAGATTTTTTTATTCTTGGCTCCTCTTTAGACATCTCATAAATCGAATCAACTGGAGCCAAAATCACTGTTGATGGTGAATGAGTTGTCATAATTACTTTAACTTTGAATTTATCTACTAATACATTTTTGATGACATTTAAAAATTGCTGTGACATAGAGGGATGCAAATGCGCATCCGGCTCATCCAATAGCAGAAGTTTAGGAAAAACCGCTTTTTCTTGAGAACTATATAAGTAAAACATTAGTGAAATCAAGACTTTCTCCCCAGACGATAAATCAGTAAATTCTATATTTTCATTTGTAACGGAATTACTTAATTGAAGTTTAAACTTATCTCTAAAACCACTATTGGATGGGTCATTAATAACAAATGGTAACTTAGCCTCTTTTAGAATTGCCTTTAGAACTTCCCATGGTTTCTCGCCAATTCTTTCTACAATTTGATTTGGATGAACCTGTTGTGCTAATAATTCAATTTCTGAAAGCCTATAGTTATAAAAAGTTTCACTGATTTTTTGACTTAATTCGTTGTCCTGTTCGATAAAAAAGTCCGGGAAAAATTTATTAAAATCATCTGCGGTGATTTGGGCGTATTCTTTTCCTGACTTGGTTTTTACATCTTCAATTGCTGCTAAAAACTTGTATTTACCTTGTTGATTTAAACTATGAAAGTTTGATCCTCTCTCACTATTAAATTGAGAAAATCTATTATTACTATTACTCTGTAAAATAGCTAAATCGACGTGCCTAGTATTCTGAAGATGCCACTCTCCTTGTAAAAAGGTGACTTCAATTGGTTTGAACGAAACATTTTCAAAATTTACTCTTTGAAAATTTTGCTTGCTATTAGTTACTGTGTCAAAAATTAGCTCTAATAATTGCGTCTTTCCGCTACCATTAGGGCCAGTAATTACAACAAAATCTGGTATATTTTCCCAAACAAAATCAGTTATGGATTTAAACTTTCCGTTAAATGTTATTCTCATTTCAAATATTTGATTTGAAGATACAAACAAACTTTACAACATTCAAACATTCAACTTTACAACACTTTAAACTAAACCTATATCTTTGCGGCACTGACACATTATATGATAGTTCATCAATTTTACGATAAGGGGTTGGCGCATGCTTCTTACGCCATTATCCGCTCGGGCAAAATGGTTGTTATTGATCCTGCCCGTAACCCGCAGCCTTACTACGATTTTGCCCAACTGCATAATGCAGATATTACAGGCGTTATAGAAACCCACCCGCATGCCGATTTTGTAAGTTCTCACCTCGAGATCCACCAAACTACCGGCGCGGTTATTTATGTAAGCAAACTTGCCGGTGCCGGATACCCTCACGAAACTTTTGACGACGGAGACGTTATTCAACTGGATGACATAAAGCTAAAGGCTATCAATACTCCCGGCCACTCGCCCGATTCTATCTGTATTTTGCTGGAAAATGAGCAGGGCCGCGACTGCGCCATATTTACCGGCGACACCCTGTTTGCAGGCGATGTTGGGCGCCCCGACCTGCGCGAAAACGTAGGTAATATTACCGCCAGGAAAGAAGACTTGGCCCGCCAGATGTACCACAGCACCCGCGAAAAGCTGATGGTTTTACCTGCAGATGTTACCGTTTACCCTGCACACGGCCCAGGTTCGTTGTGTGGTAAAAGCATGAGCCCCGACCTGCAAAGCAGCATAGGCAAAGAGTTGCGTGATAACTACGCCCTGCAATTAATGGACGAGTTGAGTTTCGTGAACACCCTGATGGCCGACCAACCCTTTATGCCAAAATACTTTGGTTACGATGTAGAATTGAACAAAAATGGCGCACCAAATTTTGAAGAAAGTATTGGCATGGTAACCCGCCCGTCAACAGATATTACATTGGAGCAAGGAGCTTTAATAGTTGATACCCGCACCAAAGAGGTATACCGCAGCGGCCACGTAAAAAACGCCATTAACCTGCAGGATGCCGAGAAATTTGAAACCTGGTTAGGATCGGTAATTGGCCCCGATGAACAGTTTTATTTAATAGCTGCTACAGACGAAGATTTGGAAGCGGTTATAGGCAAAACGGCTAAGATAGGCTACGAGAAAAATATCATCGCCGCCATTATAACCCCGGCAAATGCCAATGAAAAATCTGCCGATATAAATTATGCTGATTTTAAAGCACACCCTGATAACTATACCATTATAGATGTACGTAACTGGGCCGAGATAAAAGGCGGTAAGATCTTTAACAATTCGCTTACCATTCCTTTACCCGAACTACGTGAGCGCGTTGGTGAGATCCCGACCGATAAGCCTATTGTAGTACATTGCGCCGCAGGTTACCGTTCTACAGCAGCGGCAGGCATTATTGAAGCTGCCATAAGCAAAGTTCCGGTTTACGATCTGGGTGAAGCTATCAACGATTTTAAATAAGCAGTTTTTAGAGCTACACCTCTCCCCTTTTTAAAGCATCCGCCGCGTAGTTTGCCGCGCGGGCTGTTAGTGCCATAAAAGTAAGCGATGGGTTTTGTGTACTTGTTGATGTCATACAGGCACCATCAGTTACAAATACATTAGTGCAGTCGTGCAACTGGTTCCATTTATTTAACAGCGAGGTTTTTGGGTCTTTCCCCATACGTACACCGCCAACTTCGTGGATATCCAGCCCGGGCGCTTGCTTACTGTCGTTAGTTGTTATGTTTTTACAGCCCGCCTTATCAAGCATTTCTGCCCCCTGCACTAAAAAATCTTTTAGTAACTTTTCGTCGTTATCATCATAATCTACCGAAACGCGAAGTTGCGGTATGCCCCATTTATCCTTCTGCTCATTACTCAGTTGCACAAAGTTGCTTTCTTTGGGAATGGTTTCACCCTGCATCATCATATAAATACCCCATGGGCCGCCGGCTTCGGCTATGGCATCTTTATATTCGGCACCAATTTGCTGCCCTTCGGTAGCATGTCCCCAGCCGGGGCGGGTAGCGGTGTAAAAGGTCATATAGCCGCGTAAAAAGTCGGTTTCCTGTTTGTGTACATTTCTAAAGTTGGGCATCATTACCGCGGTTGGCCTGCGCCCATAGTAGTAACTGTCCATCGGCCCGTCGAAATTGGCCGACATAGAGCCACGATAGTTATGAAAAGCCACGTATTTACCTAACAAGCCATTATCATTACCCAACCCGTTAGGGAACCGGTTTGATGTAGAATTAAGCAATATAAGGTTAGTGTTTAACGCGGCTGCGTTCACAAAAATAATTTTCGCGAAATACTCTATAGCCTTGTTGGTATGCGCATCAATTACCCTAACGCCAATTGCCTTTTGCTTTTTTTCGTCGAAAATAATAGAATGCACAACCGAATCGGGCCTTAGGGTTAAGTTACCGGTTTTAGCAGCCCATGGCAATGTTGACGAGTTGGAACTAAAATAGCCACCAAAGGGGCAACCTCTTTCGCACAAGCTGCGCGCCTGGCACTGCCCGCGCCCCTGTTGCAGGTGTATCTCTTTTGGTTGGGTAAGATGGGCGCAGCGGCCAATAATAACATCACGGTCGTTATAATGGGCCGTTATGCGTTTTTGAATCTCCTTTTCAACTACGTTCATCTCCCAGGGTGGCAAAAAGTCGCCATCGGGAAGGGTATCAAGCCCGTCGTTGTTGCCGCTTATGCCTGCAAAACGTTCTACATGGGTGTACCATGCTGCAATATCATCATAACGGATGGGCCAGTCTACCGCGAAACCGTCACGTGCCGGGCCTTCAAAATCAAACTTGCTCCAGCGCTGCGTTTGCCTTGCCCACAACAACGATTTACCGCCCACCTGGTAGCCGCGTATCCAGTCAAAAGGTTTATCCTGTATATAGGGGTGTTCCTTATCCTTCACAAAAAAATGCTCGGTAGCCTCGCCAAAGGCATAGCACCGTTCTGCAACGGGGTTATCCTGCTTAACGCTCAATGGCAATTGGCCGCGGTGCGGAAAATCCCAGGGGTTTTTAGTGGCTGTGGGGTAATCTTTTAAATGTACCACATCCTTTCCGCGCTCTAAAACAAGCGTTTTAAGGCCCTTGTCACAAAGCTCTTTTGCTGCCCAGCCGCCGCTTATACCCGACCCTATAACAATAGCGTCGAAGGTATTAGCCGCAAATTCGTTTGAATTTACATATGCCATTATAATTGGTTTTGGAAATTGAAAGTAGCGATTGTAAATGAAAACAGCAACAAGGGCTTGTTTGCGTTTTATGATGGCTTGTTACAAAACACTTTTAATGGCCGGCCATACGGTTTCTGCTACTACCTTATAACCCTCGGCAGATGGGTGGAGCCTGTCCCAGAGATTTAGGTGCTTAACGCCCGCTACCCCAGCCAATAAGAAAGGCACAAAAGCTAACCCATTGTCATCCGCAAGCTTTTTGTAGATCCCGTTAAATGCTATTGCAATGTTGCCCCCTAAAAATACAGGCACCTCCATCCCTAATAGCACAATTTTCACCTTTGGGAATTTATCTCTTACGTTATTAATGATGAGCTGCAGGTTGTGGGCGATGGTATGCGACGGCACGCCCCTTCTCAGGTCGTTTATGCCAAGTTCGAGCACAAATACATCAACAGGCCTGCTTAACCAATAAGTTAACCGTGATAAGCCACCGGCAGTTGTATCGCCACTTACGCCCGCATTAACTATCTGGTAATCGAATCCCTCTAGGTTTAGTTTAGCGCCAATGAGGGCCGGTAATGATTGTGTTGCTGTATTGGCTAACCCGTAACCGGCTGTAAGGCTATCGCCAAAAAATAGCATATTCTTCATGGGTTAAAGGACGAGGGATAGCGTATTATATTGTTGCAATTGCATAGAACTTTCTTGCGATGCATATTTATTTATCTTGAACCTAACTCATCCCTTCTACACTCCAAAAACCGGGATGGTCGCGGTAGTGTGAGATATTTTCGATTATTTCCTCTACTTCCTGCGAAGAGAGCTCATCATGCCCGTCGGCAGTATACGTAAATAGTTTACCGGGGTCTTCAAACGTAATATAGCCAAGATAAGTAGGGTCTGTTTTGGTTTCCAGCAAAAGTTCGTCACGCTGCAATTTTTCTAAAGCGTCGTCTGTTTCACTATCACTGTAAATATTGTAGGTATAAGTTAATACAGGGTGCCCATCTACCTGTGCCTGTGTATTGGGTATAACCTTAACGGCCCTCTTACTCCCAACGGTAAAAAATATCGGTGTCATTTTTATAGAATATAACTACTGTAATTGACAAATGTGAAAACAAAAGGTTTTTGGGTTAATGCGTAATTCCTAACTTTAAAAATAGATGACAGCCCTAAAACTAACCGATAACCATTCCCTGCTTATTGAATGCCACAATAAAAAGTTGAGGCTAGTAATTACCGATGGTATCACCGAGCTGGCATGCCGTAAAGAAACCAGTGGTAAACTCAACAACTTTTTATCATCTACCGAGGCCAACCTATTTAAAGGCAGGCTGCAATTGCATAAAAAGTTGGCTACAATTGATTTGCTTTTAAAAGGCAACCATATAGGATGTGTCACTACAGCAGAATTAAAAGAAGCGGTAACCCTTTCATCATAAGTAGTTTATTACTATTTTGGGGCAACAAAGCCTCATACAAATGACTACAACTGTTGCCGAGCCAGCCTACTGGTCGCCGGGGCGCAAGGTTGCCCTGCGCTTTTCCTTTATCTTTTTTATTCAATACATTATTTTTAACCCCAACGGCGTTTTACCGGGTATTGATAAGGTGTACGAAGTATACATTGCACCCATGCACAAACTAATTGTTTGGATAGGCGCTAATGTACTACACCTGCCACTGCCAATTACCACTTTCACCAACGGCAGCGGCGATACTACTTATGATTATGTATTACTGCTTTTTGGTTTTGTACTGGCAATAGTTGGAGCCCTGATATGGACATTGGCCGACCGCAAGGCGCGCAATTATAACAACTTGTTTTACTGGCTAACCGTTGTAGTACGCTACTATGTTGCCATTACTATGGTTACCTATGGTTGTGTAAAGATCATCAAACTACAGTTCCCCGGCCCGTCGCCGGATAGATTGTTGCAACCGTTCGGCAATGCATCGCCGATGGGGTTGGCATGGACTTATATGGGTTACTCTACAGGTTTTAATTACTTTACAGGCTTTGCCGAATTGATTTGCGGTTTGCTTTTGTTCTTCCGCCGTACTGCTACGCTTGGGGCAATTATAGGCCTTGTGGTTGCCGGCAACATTATGGCTATTAACTATGCATTTGATGTACCTGTAAAGCTACTATCAACCATGCTGGTTATTATGTGCCTGTACATTTTAAGTAAGGATCTTATCCGGCTGTTCAATTTTTTCATTTTTAATAAACCGGCGCAACCTGCTAATCTTGGTGGGCACCAGTTCAAAAAACGATGGAAGAACATTACGCTAACCAGCGTAAAGTATATACTGGTTGCTTACACGCTAATTATGAATTTTTATGGTGATGTGCAGGCAGCCACCCAATACGGCGACAATGCTAAAAAACCACCCTTTTATGGCATTTATAATGTACAAAGTTTTGTGCGTAACAGAGATACCATACCGCCACTGAAAACTGACAATAGCCGCTGGGATAAACTTGTTATTAGTTACGCAGGCGCTGCCAGAATAGTGATGACAACCGATAGCAGCGAGCGTTATGATTTTAAGGTAGACACCGTTAAGCGTACCATCGTTTTAAATAGCTACACCGATACCATAACCAAAGCTTACTATACTTACACACAGCCCAAAAAGGACATATTATTTTTTAAGGGCAAATTTAAAAACGACTCGTTAAACATCACTTTAAAAAAATATGACTTGAATAACTTCAGGTTGATAAACCGTGGCTTTCATTGGGTAAATGAGTATCCGTTTAACAGGTAAATTGTGTTATAGCCTGTGGTAATACATTTTGATTATAACAAGAACGCCCCCGATTGCTCGTGGGGCGTTTTGATTAAATATAAAGAACGAGTGAAAATTAAAATGCGTAACGTAAGCCAAATTGCATTTGCCAGCGTGAAGCAAACAAGTCGACAGAATATGGTACACCCGGATCTGAGAAGGTGTATTTAGGATAGGTGGTTGACGCTGCAGCGAATGCCGGAGTTGTTTTTGGTGTTAAACCAACGCTCGCTGTTGAGTTAAATGTATTGGCCGAGAAATAGTACTGTCCCCAGTTTTTGTTTAACAGGTTGGTTAAATTGATAATGTCGTACGTAAAGGTTAACACCTGTTTGCGCTTGCCGCTGCCAAACTTAAAGTCTTGCGAGAAACGGAAATCTAAGTTGTTATTCCAGGGGGTGTAAGCGGCGTTACGCTCGGTGAACTTACCACGACGAGAGCTCAGATATTTGTTAGCATCAATATAACTGTCAAACGCTGCTGCTTGTTGTGCCGCTGTTGCGCCACCGGCTATGTCACTGAAGAAGTTAACAGTTTCGCCTGTTTTAGGGATGTAGGCTAAACTAACTTGCTGGCCTGTACCATCTATAGCTTTAGGGTAAATACCGTATGTATACGGGTTACCGGTTTGCGCGCTCAGGAAGAAGGTAAAGTTAGCCGAGTAATTTTTAGCCTTATCCCAGTTTACCATATAGTTTAAATTTGATACGATGCGGCTGCGGATATCGAAGTTAGAATTAGCCAGACCCGGGTTGTTTGGATTAAGCGCCTGGTTTAGCTGCCAGTTAGATTCCATAGAGTTACGGATGCCGTTGGTAACATCTTTAGAGTGACCATAAGTGTAAGCTACCGACGCGTTAAGGCCAAACGGGAAGGCTTTTGCTACCTGAGCGGTTAAGCTGTAACGGTAACCCTGATCGGTATTTGATAACAGGTACGCATTGGTATATAAAGGATTGATCTTTTTATTTACGAAGATCGGCTGTTGCTGGTTGCTGTCGTAAGGGTAATAAGTAACCTGGTCAACAGTATTTACCTGCTGAAACTTCAGGTCGTGGATCACCTTAGTATAAATACCCTCTACCGTAAATTTCCATTTATCTTCGGTTTGATGGTCATACGCCAGGTTGGTACGCCAAACCTGCGGCATTTTAAAGTGATTGTCAATTAAATCTACCTGTGTCGGGCCGGCGGCGCTTGTATTTTCGACAGGGTTGGTTTGTTGTGTCACATAACCTAAACCGCCGTTAGCAGGTGCCTGCACAGGGTTTGTACCCGGCGTAATTGGCGCGGTGGCGCTTGGGCTGCGGTCATAAGCGCCATAAGTATTACCGTTATTATAAAACGCGTAACCAAACCATGCAAACGGAACACGACCGGTGAATAAACCGCTACCACCACGCAACACCGCGCTTTGGTCGCCATTAATATCGTAATTGAATGATACGCGCGGATTTATTTCTAAGTTACTTAAATAATTGTTCTTAATGTCCGCAGGTTTAGTATAGGTAAAGGTGTTGCCGTAGTTGGCATCAACCGGTGCGCCTGTTGTTTTGGTGCTTAAGGGTTGTTTGTTAGGCACGCCTGCATAATCGAAACGAATACCTGCTGTAAGTTTAAATTTGTCGCTTAGCTGAATTTCATCCTGCCCGTAAAAGCTCAACAGATCAACCTTAAACTGTGCCGAGGGATGCGATAGAATATAATCGCGGGTGTTATCAACATAGTTATAGTTGGCACGTGTACGCGATGGGGTGTTCGCCAAAAAGTTAGCGACACTGCTGTAAGCGATACGGCCGTTCCAGGCGTTCACAAAGTTGTAGGTAATATCGTAAAGCTCATTATGTGTACCAAATGTAAAGGTGTGTTTGCCTTTTGTATAGGTAAGGTTATCGGTAAACTCTGTAGTTTTTTGGCGCATGTCAAATATAGCGGCCTCCCTGTCGGTACCTAAAAATATGGTAGTACCGGGTGTGTTACCGGTTATCTCAATTTGTGGTAATGCAGGGTTTGAATTAGGAGACCGGTAATCGTGCACGTTTGAGTAGCCCAACACCAGGCTATTGTTAAGGTTATTGTTAAACCTTGTTTTTAATTCGGCAACTGTAGAGCTGCTGTTATTATGTGAGGTGTAATCAATATCGCTGAAGCGGAAATTCTGTTGGTCGCGCTCCAGATTGGTAGCGGTAGACGATATGGTGTTGTTACGAATGGTTAACTGGTTTTGATCGTTAATATTCCAGTCTAAACGGTTAAAGTACTTATTAGAGCGCGAGAATATAGAGGTGTTATCATATGTACCTGCATCAAACCCGTATGATGCCATTTTATCTTTAATGTTAATGGCATCCTGCAAGGTAAGCACTTTAGCTGATCCTGCTGTGCCTGCAGCAGCAATTACCGGATCCTGGCGGCGGGCTATTTCCTCGTTTGTGAAGAAAAATAATTTATTTTTGATGATAGGGAAACCTAACCGGATACCTGTTTGGTAATCATGAAAGGTTGACGGCAAGCTGGAGCCATCACCGCCCGAAGCTGCCTTAGCGTTGTTTGGGCCAACCATAAAAGCGCCGCGGCCATAGCCATAAACCGAACCTGTAAAATCATTTGTACCACTGCGGGTTACAGCATTGATACTGCCACCCAACACATTACCTATCTTGATATCATAAGGCGCTACAAGCACCTGGATATCTTGTATGGCATCAAGCGATACCGGACTGGTGCGTGTGCTGCTACCAACCTGCCCCGATGCATTATTTTGCCCGCCCAGTGAAGGGCTAAAGCCTATAGCATCATTGTTAATAGCGCCATCAAGCGTTACGTTGTTGTAACGATAGTTGGTACCCTGAAACGAGTTGTTATTGCTTTGTGGGGTAGCGCGTGTCAGATCCTGCAAACTGCGGTTTATCGACGGCATATTCTTGATCTGGCTTTGACTGATGCGGGTGCTTGCACCGGTTTTGGTACCACCTGCATTACCAACAATTTTAACCTCTTTTAAAGACGTTGTTTCATCGGCCAAAATAAAGTTGAAGGTTGTACTACCTAACGAGAGCGTGATATCAGAATGCTCATCTTTTTTATAACCAACAAAAGAAGCGCTTAACGTGTATGGGCCTCCTGGGTTAACATTGGGAATGGTATAGCGGCCATCGGCATTGGTTTGTGAACCGTAGCGGGTACCGGTGCTGGTGTTTAACACCGATACGGTAACACCCGGCATAGTAACGCCTTTGGCATCAACAACCTTACCGCTTATAACAGCAGTTGTGATCTGCGCGTTAGCCGTTATTGTTACCAATAAGGTTAAAATGATCAGGTAAATCTTTTTCATTATTTAAGGGGATTTTATTTGCCTCAAAAGTCCCCCCTTAACATTATCCGTTTGTTACCCCCAAATTAGAATGGGATTAGAATAGTATTATTAATGTTAAGATAATGTTAACCAACAAAAAAGGCTACCCTTGTGAGGCAGCCTTTTGTATCGAATTATTAGTTTTACTATTTAACAGCACCAGGAGTGGTGTAAGCCATAGCTTGTGGGTTAAAGTTAGCCCAGCCAGCAGTCCAGTCTTCGGTACCGAAAGCGCCTTTGTAAGCAACTTTAGTAAAGAAGTCAGCGCTAACTTTTGCATCAGTAAACACAGCACCTGTTAAAGCAGGTGAAGTACCTATTTGAGTAAAGTTAGGAACACCAGCTCTTGCAGCAGGAGCAATATCAGCACCAAACTTGTAAGCATCTGTGTAGATACCAGCAGCATATAGGTCTGGAGAGAATGTATTGTTTAACAACAGTTTAGTTGTAATTGCGGCTAAGGCAGTAGCATTCGAAGCCTTGATCTGGTTGCTTTTTACATTGCTACCGGCTACGATGTTATTAGCAAATACAGATGCACCAGAAGCTAAGTTAGCAGATGAATTAGCAGCGCTACCAGCTGGTAATGCGTCATCGTAAAATACACCTTCGGTATAACCAACTATAACAGAGTTTAAGATGCTGATTGCAGAGTTACGACGGATTTGAGCACCATGCTGGAAGTTAGCATTGATCGCAGTAAAAGTGGCAGTTTCTTTTGGACCTAAAATAGTCATGTTAGAGAATACCGCGCTTGTTTGTGGCGTACCGTTAGTGCCGGTTGCGTTGTTATCAGATTCGAAACCGTTTGAACCAGATACATCGGCTGTTGCAGCTAAACGCTGAGCTAAACCAAACTGTACTTTACCAGAGAAACCATTATCGGTATCAAAATCATCATCCCAGCTATCAATAGCTAATAAGTGTTTAGCATTTACGCTACCACCAAACCATTCAAAAGCATCATCGCCAGAACGGTAAACTTCTAC
Organism: Bacteroidota bacterium; assembly: GCA_040389205.1. GTDB lineage: Bacteria > Bacteroidota > Bacteroidia > Sphingobacteriales > Sphingobacteriaceae > Mucilaginibacter. Next base: position 20,815 of record JAZKAL010000003.1, on the reverse strand, counting down.
GAAATCGATAGTAGTACCAGAACCAACGCTACCAAAAGTTAAACCGTTAATTTCGTTATCGGGGCTTAAAGCTATACCGGCATACTCAATGCGTACATATTTCATTGTACCAGAGTTATCAGCATCATCAGTACCACCGTGCTTACCTTTATCAGTAGCATCAGATATACCTTCGATTGATATAGAAGAACCGCCGTTGTTAGGAGCTTTACCTAAAAGGATAACCCCACCCCAGTCGCCTTGTGAACGGCCGCCGGCAGCTACGTTTGATGTAAATACAATTGGTTTATCTACAGTACCCACGGCTTCTATTTTAGCGCCACGGGTAATAATTAAAGCACCTTTAGTTGCTTTGTCACCTTTAATGATAGTACCCGGCTGGATAGTTAGGGTAGCATTATTGGTTACAAACACGTTACCTTTTAAAAGGTAAATTTTGTCTGCCGTCCAGGTAGTTGCTGTGGTAATATCAGCGTTTACAGTTACAACACCATCGTTTGTTGGTGGAACAACTACACCACCGCCGTCGCCCGGGTCAACAGTGTTTTTTGAACAACTTGAGGCAAATACTGTGAAGCCAATTGCTGCTACTAATAGAATTTTTTTCATTTTCTGATTTTTAATTTTCTGTTCAAAGAAACATAAGCACCTTCAACTTAAGGTTAAGGGTTGTTTATGTATATGTTAAATAACATGGCTTAATATTAAGCCTGTATTAATATTAAAGGGTATATGTAAAGGCCAATGAATACGTTGAACCTGGTTTATAGCTGCTTTGAATACCGTCGCCGGCGTCAACCTTTTTGTTAAAATTGTTGTCGTAATAATAAGTGCTGGCGTTGTTAAAAATGTCTGCAGCGGTAACTTTAATCTCGCCTTTACCTTTAAACACTTTTAAGCCAAGCTGCGCGTCAAATACGTTACGTGGTGCTTCCCAAATATCTTCATACAATGCGCCGGCTGCAACGTTTAACCTGCGGCCTACCCTGTTGTATAAGGCGTTAAAGTTTAGCTTATTGTTAAGGAATGAATGCTGTAAACCACCATTTATTACGTAGGGCGCCTGGCCCACTAACGAGCGTTTGGCGTATTTAAAGTTAATACCCGCATTGGTTGGGTTATAAGCTGTCGACTTAATAACGGCCAGGTTTGCATATAAGGTTGTGTTCTTCATAAAATCGTTGGCATAAATAAAATCCAACGTTTTACGAATTTCTAATTCGGCACCAATTACAGTAGCCCTATCAGAGTTAAAGTAAGTAATGGTACGGGTAGAGTTAACATCGTTATTATAAGTTTCTATCGCGTTTTTAAAACGTTTGTAGAAACCCGATACCGATATGATCTGGCCGGCCTGCGGGTAAAGCTCAAAACGAACGTCGAAATTGTCGATGTTTGACTTTTTCAAATTAGGATCACCTTGTTGCAAGGCCAATAATTCGTAGTCATAATATTGTGAGATAGATAACTCCCTAAACTCGGGGCGTGCAAGTGTACGCGAGTATGATGCCCTTAAGTTTATCTTTTCTGTTAAGCTGTAAGTTAAGTTAGCAGATGGTAAAACGTCTACGTAATTTTGATTTACAATACCGTCGGCCCTTTTGCTAACCGGAGTAACATTTACGTCGAACTGCTCTACACGCACCCCCCAAACTAACCTCAATTTATCGGCAAGTTTGTTATCTAACATCGCATAACCCGAGTTAGTTAATGAGTGAGCATCATATGAGTCGTCCGACCCGTCTATCTCATCTAACTTATAAACACCTGCGTTAATAACATCGCTGCGGAAAAGTGTATTTAACGGGCGTTGTTTTAATGGACGAAGGAAATCAGGATCGTTGATGTCAGGATTACTTCCGTCAACTACGGCACCTAAAAACCTTACATTGTAATTTCTTTTACGGTATAAACTGGTTAAGCCTGTTTTGAAAGTTGCCGGTTGCGAAAACATTTTAAACGGCATAGAGTAATTAACCGCGCCCGAGTATGAGTTTTCGTTAAGCTTAGCATAAAGCGTGGCGTTATCTTTACCCAGGGTAGAAACGTTTGCCTCAAAAGGGTCGCCGCTGCCAATATTGCGGGAATAGCTTATTTTACGTTGTTGGGGCTGATCGTTAAGTACATTGCTATAGCTTAAATCCCAGTTAATTTTTGCCCCTTTTTCGCCAATTGGGTGGTTACCCTCTAAAGTCGATTTTAACAAAGCTTTTTGCAAAAGGTCAAAAGCATAGTATTTTACATCAGAACCAGTTGACTGGTTGCTGCCTGTACGTTGCAGGAACTGGTCGTCGTAGATCCTGTTGTACACATTTTTAAACGTGATCTTATTTTTACCGTATGAGTAACCCAGGTTTAATATAGCCCCAAGATTGGTAGAGAACTTGTAGATATCATCATTGTAGTTATAGCCATAAGCATCACGCTTAACATCATTCAAAATGTTTTGCGAATTGCGGTAGGTTACACCAAAAATAGCGCCGAAGCGATTTCCGTTTTTCTCATTGTCTTTAACTCTCCCAATTGTAAACTGGTAGTTTTGCGTTGGCAGGGCGGTGTTTTTATAGATGTTATAATCTTGAGAGATACTTTTTAATAACGAATTGTTTTGTTGCTGGGTTAACCCGTTAACAATAGTAGAGTATGGCAAAAAGCCGTTTGGCAATTGTTTTTTGCCGTTATCAAAACCAAAATAATCGGTTGCGTTACGTTGCCCGCTTAAAAAGGTTTTACCAGTAGATGCAGTGTTATAGCCTGCACCAATACCAAACGATATAAAGTTTTGCTCTGGCAGGTCTTTAGTATTGATCTGGATCAAACCACCTGCAAAATCGCCGGGCTGGTCTGGCGTAGCTGTTTTGGTGATGGTTAAGTTTTCTACCAGGTTTGATGGTACAATATCAAACGAGAAAGCCTTTCTGTTTGGCTCAGTACTGGGTAACGATGCGCCATCAAGCATAGCGTTATTGTAACGGTCGCTCAAACCACGGATAACTACAAATTTGTTATCCTGCACGGTAGCGCCGCTCACACGTTTTAAAACGTCGGCAGTGTTACGGTCGGGCGATTTTTTGATAACTTCTGATGAGGTACCATCAGAGATAGATACACTGTTTTTTTGCATGGCGTACAAAGCGCCTACCGACGCCTGGCGATAAGTTGATTTAATAACAACCTCGTTAAGCGCCTTTGATTCGGCCTGGCCAAGTGTAATATCAAGCGCGGTGTTGGCCCCTTGCTTTACTTCAATATCAGAAACGGTTTTACTTTGATAACCTATATACCTAACCAATATGGTGTACTTGCCAGGCGCTACGCCGGTTAATACATAATGGCCGTCAACATCGGTAGCTGCGGCTTTAGTGGTACCCTCTATATTAACGGTGGCGCCGATTAAGGTTTCGCTGGTTTTTTGGTCTATAACCTTACCAGATATGCGGCCCGTGGTTTGTGCAAGCAAATTGCCTGCCGTTAGGGTTAAAACGAATAGAACGGTGATTGCGGATAAAACTTTTTTCACGTGTATTAATTTAATACCGCAAAACTATTACCGCGATGTTAGTTGAATGTTATGAATGCATTACCATAACAGCCACTTAATATTATGCAAATGTTAACAAGTGCCTTAAACTCGCTGTTAACCAGCTTTTTGCTTATCAGTTAAGTTATACTGTTTTAATTCTTCCAGTTGTATCTCGTAGGCGCGCATCCTGGCGTGCAAAATATCTACCTCGGTACGCAGCATCTGGATCTCGGTGATCAGCTTGGCCGAGTCCGGTTTGTGGATCATCTTATCGCCGGTGCCCAGTATCAGCCACTCGGGCGAGTACTTTAACTGGAAACAAAGCTTACGGATAAGGTAGTAACTAATATCCTGCTTTTGGTTTATAACCTTGCTTATAAACCCCTGGTCTACCCCTATAGCGTTAGCCAGTGCAAGCTGCCCGCCATGCTCTTTCACAATTACTTTAATACGCTTTACAACTGCTTCGTCAGACATGCTGCAATTATAAACATTTTTAGGAATTAGGTATATTTTTGTCAAAAACCAACTGGCTTTTTCTTGCTGTCCCACTTTTTTTGTTAGTAAAAATTTAAATATACAAAATATTGATAATCAATTAATTAAAAATTGACTATACTTAAATAAAAGTCAGTATAAAAATATAATAAACTGATCTACAATAAATTAAATTTATAAAAGGGTGTCCCACTTTTTAAAAAACGGGACACAATGGGACACCCTGTGTTATGACCCGTCCTGAAAAAAGTTTACACTTATTGGTTGTTAATACTGGGGTTGATTTACACTTTAAAGTTAAGTACTAAAATAGGTTTACACAAATCCCATAACTCCTGCAAGCGTTCTTGTACGCAGTTATAATGACAATAAATAACGCATACATTTGGCAATCGCCACAAGCGGGTACTCTAATGGCAAGATCAAGAAAATACATCTTATATTGAAAGCTTCTGATTATATTGGCTGCATATTACAACCTGTTATTTTGCCTTATACACACCAATAATGAAGAAAGCGGTATTACTTTTATTAATAACCATTTCGCTGTCGCAATTAAATGCTCTTGCACAACGATACGGTTCTAATTCACAAACACCTATCACAGATGCACTTGGCAGGCCTGTAGCTACACGCGATTTTTTAAAATTTAAAGGTTCGCCTTTTTTATATGACGAATGGGTTAATGGCGAAATTACTACTAACGAGGGGCAGGTTTACAAGGACCTGTTACTTAAGTTTGACTTAACCCATAACCTGTTAACTTTTGCTTACAATAAAAATGACGAACCCCAACGTTTTAAAGACCCGGTACGGGTGTTTACCATGTATGCCGAAACCATGCGTGTTTTTGCAAACGGTTTCCCTAAAACAGACGGGCTTAACAAAGACACCTATTACGAGGTAATTGCCGCCGGTAAAACCATGTTGTTAAAACACCACCGGCCATTTTTGAAAACCGTTAGGGACGAAAACCGCGCCATGGTTGTAGGCCAGTTCACCGAAACCCAATACTACTACATTTTTAAAGATCAAAAAATAAGTAAAATAAAACGCAATCAGCAGGCTATTACAACCGCGCTTGCAGATAAAGCCGACCAGGTAAATACATATATAAACACTTACAAAACAAACTTTGAGAGTGACGCAGACCTTAAAAATTTATTTGATTATTATAATAGCTTATAGTACACATCCAAGTCCCCGCTTACAGATAATAATAAATAACGCTTACACTACTACTGCAAGTCGCCACTAATAATAGCAAGGGAAAAAGCCTGCTTAAAATTATACTATATGTAATCGTGTACAATTATTAGTAAATTAGGTTATGCCCCTAAAACAATTCTTCAGGTTCAGGATAAGAAAATTACGGAAGTTTTTGGGCGTATTAGGACCCGGATTAACCACCGGCGCGGCTGATGACGACCCTTCGGGCATTGCAACTTATTCGCAAACAGGCGCACAGTTTGGATACGGGCAGTTATGGACAGCATTATACATGCTTCCGTTTATGATAGCAGTGCAGGAAGCCTGCGCAAGAATAGGGCTTGTTACCGGCAAAGGTATTTCGGCAGTTGTAAAAGAGCATTACAGCCGCAAAGTTCTTTACGCGGTTGTAGGCCTTGTGGTTGTTGCTAACACAATAAACATAGGTGCAGATATTGGCGCAATGGCTGCTGCTGCACAACTCCTTATACCCTTAAACTTTATAATACTTACCCTGCTTTTTACCATTATTATACTTCTGCTTGAAATTTTTACCAGTTACAGGGTTTATTCAAAAATATTAAAATGGCTGGCATTGGCATTACTGGCCTATCCCATTACGTTGTTTTTTGTTAAACAGCCCTGGGGCACCGTTTTAAGGGCAACAGTAATCCCTCACTTTGAGTTATCTTTTACTTTTTTATTTATTATAACCGGTGTATTTGGTACTACAATTACGCCGTATATGTTTTTCTGGCAGGCATCGCAAGAGGTTGAAGAAGAAAATGCCAAAGGATTAATTAGAGACGGAAAAACCAAAATTGGCTGGCCAAATATCCACGCCATGCGTAAAGATAATAACATAGGTATGGTTATTTCTGAATTTACTACCTGGTGTATAATTGTAGTTGGCGCAACTGTTTTGCATAACAACGGAATAACCGATGTAAAAAATGCTGCCGACGCCGCAAAAGCGATTGAGCCATTAGTGCATTCGTTTCCAAACTCGGGCTACCTGGCAAAATTAATTTTCTCTGTAGGTGTTATAGGCCTTGGCTTATTAGCCGTTCCTGTACTTTCGGGCTCTGCAGCCTATGCCGTAGCCGAAGCCTTTCACTGGAATGCCAGTTTAAATCTTAAACTTAAAAAAGCACATGGCTTTTATGGCGTAATTATAATCTCTACATTAATAGGCTTATTTATAAACTTTGTGGGTATTAACCCTGTAAAAGCTTTAATTTATACCGCTGTAATAAACGGTGTTGCAGCGGTTCCTTTATTATTTTTAATTATAAAAATTGCCGCAAGTGATAAAATAATGGGAGAATATAAAAGCAGGTGGCTATCAAAAACTTTACTGTGGGCAACCTTTTTTATTATGGGTGCGGCAGCAATAGCCTTATTTTTTACCATATAAATAGTTTTAATGCTACGATGGATTAGCCGCTAATTTATACATCAACCCCAAGTCACAATTATAATTTGCTCATCTGCAAATTGGCACATCTGCACTTTTAGCCCTATCTTTGCGGCAAATAATTAAACACCTATGTTAAAAGGATTTTTTAATGTTCCAGCCCCTGTAAACGAGCCTGTATTAAACTATGGCCCGCGCAGTGTAGAACGCGCGGCGCTAAAAGCCGCTTTGGCAGATGCCCGCTCAAAACAAGTAGATATCCCCATGTATATTGGCGGCAAAGAAGTTCGTACAGGTAAACTGGTAGAACTGCGCCCGCCGCATGATCATAAACACCTTTTAGGTACTTTTCACTATGGCGATAAAAGCCATATAACCGCCGCTATTGATGCTGCCCTTGCCGCTAAGGCCGACTGGGAAAACCTGCCGTGGGAGCAGCGCGCCGCTATATTTTTAAAAGCCGCCGAGCTTATTGCCGGCCCTTACCGCGCTACCATTAACGCTGCCACGATGCTTGGCCAAAGCAAAAACGCTTACCAGGCCGAGATTGATGCCGCTTGCGAATTCATCGACTTTTTGCGCTTTAACGTGCAATACATGACCGAAATTTACCAGCAGCAACCGCCTGTATCAGGCAAAGGTGTTTGGAACCGTTTGGAGCAACGCCCGCTGGAAGGTTTCGTATTCGCGCTTACACCGTTCAACTTTACGGCTATCGCGGGTAATCTGCCCGCCTCTGCTGCCATGATGGGCAATGTTGTGGTATGGAAACCAGCCGATACCCAGGTTTACGCCGCTAACGTAATTATGCAGGTGCTAATTGAAGCAGGCCTGCCTGCAGGTGTTATTAACCTGATCTATGCTGATGGCCCCGAAGTTGGCGACGTGGTATTTAACCACCCCGATTTTGCCGGCATCCACTTTACCGGCTCTACCAAGGTATTCCAGCACATTTGGCAAACTATTGGTACCAACATCCATAAATACAAAACCTACCCGCGCATTGTAGGCGAAACCGGCGGTAAAGATTTTGTGCTTGCCCACCCAAGCGCTAATGCCGATGCGGTAGCGGTTGCATTGTTACGCGGCGCGTTTGAATACCAGGGGCAAAAATGTTCGGCTGCCTCACGTGCCTATATCCCGGCAAGCCTTTGGCCTGCGGTTAAAGAACATATGGTGCGCGAAATGGCTACCTTTAAAATGGGCCCTACCGAAGATTTTGAGAACTTTATTAATGCCGTTATCAGCGAGGCATCGTTTGATAAACTGGCCAAATATATTGATGCCGCGAAAGCGGATGATGGCGTTGAAATAATTGCCGGTGGCGGTTACGATAAAAGCCAGGGCTGGTTCATCCAACCAACTGTCCTACAGGTGCAAGACCCGTACTATGTAACCATGTGCGAGGAATTGTTTGGCCCGGTATTAACCGTTTACGTTTATGAGGATAACGAATGGGATAACATCCTGGATATTGTAGACAAGACATCTATCTACGCTTTAACAGGCGCTATCCTGTCTCAAGACCGTTATGCCATTACCGAGGCTACCACACGCCTGCGCAACGCTGCGGGTAACTTCTACATAAACGATAAGCCAACAGGCGCGGTAGTTGGCCAGCAGCCATTTGGCGGGGCACGCGGATCGGGCACTAACGACAAAGCCGGCTCTATGATAAACCTTCTGCGCTGGGTATCGCCACGTACTATTAAGGAAACCTTTGATTCACCAAAAGATTACAGATATCCGTTTTTACAGCCTGAGCACTAATTTTAGATTCAAGAGATAAGAATCAAGAGCCAAGACAAAATAAGAAGGGCCGGAAAAAATATTCCGGCCCTTCTTATTTACCAAATGTTATTATGAGCGATAGCGAAGAATCTAATCGCCGACATGTATCTTCGAAAGCAAAGTTCAATAATAGATCCTTCACTACGTTCAGGATGACAAACAGGCTAGAAGGCCTTGCGGAGACGGAAACCAGTTGTTTTAGGTCTTGACTCTTGTCTCTTGATTCTTGACTCTTCCTTACTTAGCAAACCTAAACACCTCATCCATTTTAGAGTTGTTGCTGGTGCTTACCTTCATATCAGTAATAACGCCGGTTGCAAGGCTGTAAACCCAGCCATGTACATTAAGCTCCTGGCCGTTTGCCCAGGCGTTTTGCACGATGGATGTTTTACAAAGGTTGCTTACGTTCTCAATCACATTCAGCTCCACCAGGCGGTCGCCGCGCTTGGTTTCATCTTCAATAGCATCGAGTTCGCGGGCGTGCACACGGTAAACATCTTTAATGTGGCGCAGCCAGTTATCAATAAGGCCAAATTGCTTGTTGGTCATGCTTGCCAGTACACCCCCACAGCCGTAGTGGCCGGTTACTATCACATGTTTTACCTGTAAAACATTCACCGCGTAATCCAGCACGCTCAGCATATTCATATCGGTATGTATCACCATATTGGCAATATTACGGTGCACGAATATCTCGCCGGGGTTGGTATTGGTGATTTGGTTTGCAGGTACGCGGCTATCGGCGCAGCCTATCCATAATACAGGCGGCTTTTGGCCGTTTGCAAGTTTTTCGAAGTATTGAGGGTCCTCGTTAATAGCATCCTCAACAAACTGGCGGTTACCGTCAAGCAGGGTTTGGTACGTAATATGGCTTGTGTCGTGAATTAATCTTGTAGCACACATAGTATTTTGATTTTATTAGGATTTTGTAATTTTTGTTTTTTTGGGATAGATGAGTTGATATACTTTATGGAAAAATACGGGTAACAAATCGTAGTACAATATAGTGAGCAATATAACAGGTACAAAGTAAAACACCTTAAACTCATAAATATTAAAAAAATAGCCACCCGCTAATCCTCCCGTAATAAAAAACACAAGCACAGTTAAGCGCACATAAATTTTATTTTTTACGGTTTGGCTGTCTTCTGTTCGGGGGTGCAACCATTCAGCAAGTTCGCTGCCCAGATCTGTAAACAAACCGGTAAGATAGGTAGATTTGATCAATCCGCCCGATATATTTGATACCAGCCCGTTTTGTAAACCCATGGCAAACAGCAATGCCCCAATAACTACTTTACGTTCGGTATCGTTTTCATTATAAAATTTATTGCCGTAAATGGCAACAAATAACAACACCGCTATTTCTAATATAATGGGAGTAGCATGCGCTTTGTAAGCGCTTTTATGTTTTAACGATTGTACAATAAATTTTGATGTGAACGAGCCTACCATAAACATCATTAGCCATATGGCAAATATGGTTACGTCGCTAAAATCCTGCTGAAGGATATTTTTGGCCAGGTTAGCCACATGCCCCGTAACATTTGATGTAAAGGCTAAAAATGCCAGCAGCCCCACCACATCGGTAATACCCGCCACAAATGCCGACGATGATGCCAGCATCAGGTTTTGGTTTAATGTACGTTTCTCTTGCGGTTGCCTTAACATGCGTAGTTTTTTTGCTCGTTAAACATATACAACAAAATCATGTTTTGATTATAATAAAAAATAGCCCCCGGCTGCAAGGCAGCCAGGGGCAAATATATAGATAGATATTAGGGCTAATTAATGCGTCGCAGCGGCTTCTACGTTATCAAACTCATATACGTAACCCAGTTTATGCGGGGTGCTGCTGCTCACGCCAAGGTCTTTAATTAAACCTGTGCTTATGTCAACCACCCAACCGTGTACTTCAAGGTCGTGGCGTTCCATCCACGCATTTTGTACGATGGATGTTTTGCAGATGTTGTACACCTGCTCGGTAACGTTAAGCTCAACCAGGCGGTTCACTTTTGCTTTCTCGTCCGTAATACGGTCAAGCTCGTTGGCGTGTATGCGGTAAACATCTTTAATGTGGCGCAACCAGTTATCAATAATGCCAAACTGTTTGTTTGTTAAAGCTGCCGCTACACCACCGCAGCCATAGTGGCCTGCAATAATTACATGTTTTACTTTAAGTACATTCACGGCATAGTCAAGCACGCTAAGCATGTTCATATCCGTGTGTACGCATACGTTTGCTATGTTACGGTGCACAAACACCTCGCCGGGCTTGGTACCGGTAACTTCGTTTGCAGGCACGCGGCTGTCTGAGCAGCCTATCCAAAGCACTTCGGGGCTTTGGCCCTTGGCCAGGTTGGTAAAAAACTCAGGGTCTTCTGCAACGCGTTTGGCAACCCATTCGCTGTTGTTTTGCTTTAACTTATTGTAGCTGGCACTTTGTGCCAGTTTTATGCTATTGATATCAATACCATTTTTTCCGTTTTTATTTTCTGTAATGCTCATGGTAGTTTTAATTATCTGATTTATAAATAACCCCCTCTAAATCTCCTCCGAAAGGGGAGACTTATGGAAGGCTTTACTTTGTTTGATTATCCGCATCGGGATTGTAAACTAAATCCTTTAAAGGAGGTATGTCATACCGTTCCTTTATTTCTTTTAATTGTACAATAATGCCCTTGGTGTATGCATTATGTTTAAAGTTATTAATGGTCTCCAGTACATCCGGGTCAATGTAGCGCGAGTTAGAACCATCAATAATTACATCGCTGCCTTTTGGCAAACTGGTTAGGGTTATTTGTATAGCCGCTTTGTTCAGGAATGAAACCTCCTCGGCCAGTTTAATGCGGATGGTATTCTTTTCGCCGTTTGGCACTATGGTGTAGAAATAAGGGTTACGCAGGTTTGTGCGTAAAATATAAAACACCCCTACCATCATCCCAATACCCACACCTATTAATAAGTCGGTAAATACAACGGCTATAATAGTTATTACAAACGGGATAAATTGATTTAACCCTTTATGCCACATATGCTTAAACAAGGCTATCCGCGCCAGCTTATATCCCACTGTTAACAGGATAGCCGCCAAACACGATAGCGGGATCTTATTTAACAGCGATGGGATAGCCAGCAGGCATATCAGCAGTAAAAACCCGTGGAATATAGCGCTTACTTTGGTACGTGCACCCGCACCCACATTTGCCGATGAACGTACAATAACGGCTGTCATAGGTAAGCCGCCTAATAACCCGCTTATAACATTACCAGCGCCCTGTGCAACCAGTTCGCGGTTTGTGGGTGATATCCTTTTTATAGGGTCAATTTTATCAACCGCTTCCAGGCTTAGCAGGGTTTCTAAACTGGCTACAATGGCTATTGTAACCGCGGTTATCCAAACCGCCTTATTGCCTATGCCGCTAAAATTAGGGGTTTTAAACAGGCCGAAGAACTCGCCTGTGCTGTGTACTAAAGGTATTTGTACAAATTGTTTATCTAAAAGTGCAAAGCTGGTTCCCGAAAATATGGCGGCCAGCACTGTACCTATAACCACTACTAAAAGTGGCGCGGGTATCAGCGCAAGCTTTTTAACCTTGGGCCAGTATATCATAATGGCAAGCGATACCAAGGTGATAATAACCGCCCCGTAGTTGATCTTAGCAAGGGCGCTTAGTATCCCCGAAAAGGTGTTCTCGGTATCCATCTGGCTAAAACCTTCGTCGCCTTCGTAATCCTTGTCATACCCAACGGCGTGGGGGAATTGTTTCATGATAAGGATGATACCGATTGCGGCAAGCATCCCCTCAATAACCGCCGACGGAAAGTAATTAGCGATAGTACCGGCTTTTACCAACCCGAATATCATTTGCATAACCCCGGCTATTACCAATGCAAGCAAGAACGCGTCGAACGAGCCCAGGCTGGTTATAGAATTTAAAACGATGGTGGTTAATCCCGCAGCAGGGCCGGCCACACTTAATTGCGAGCCACTAAGCGCCCCTACTACTATACCGCCAATAATACCAGCTAAAATTCCCGAGAACAATGGCGCGCCCGATGCCAGGGCTATACCCAAACATAATGGCAATGCTACTAAAAACACTACCAAGCCCGCGGGCAGGTCCTTCTTTAAATTTTTAGGTAAGAAATACTTTTTCAGGTTGAGGTCGCCGGCGGAAACGCCGCCTTGCTTGATTTGCATAAACAATATTTTTATAATGAAAACTTAAGTAACAGCACTTTAGCAACACCAAAACCGGGTTGTAAGCAGTGCATAGTCTTTCCGGCTGTTAAAAAACAGGGATGTGTCGAGGATCACCGGATATGGAAATATCCGGCTATGTGTGTTATGCGTTGGGAGGAGGGGTAGGTACCAGTGGGTGGAATACCTGTTTATAAAGAGAGCGCTCCTGGTTGTGCAGTATATTGATCTCAACTACAAGCGGCCTGTAAACGGTAAGGTGGTTTACATTTTCATCAAAAAACTTCTTGTCTTTAAAGGCGTCCTTATCGGTGTCATCCTTCTCGTTTTTTGATTCGTGCTCCAGTTGCATGATCACCGCGCGAACGGCTTTATTATCCAGGCATAAAAAAACAGGTGCAATGGATATGACCATCTTTATAAAAAAGATACCCATAAACAATGCAGCAATGGAATTTTTGAAAATTCTGTTTTTCATGCGTCACAAAGATAATGTTTTTTAGAAAGGCAAGGTATCCGTATGCCATTTAAAGCTAATCTTACAATATAATTACTAAGAGCCTCACCTAAATCCTCTCCAAAGGAGAGGACTTAAACTTTACTTTTTAGAACCCTCTCTATAGGAGAGGGCCGGGTGAGGCTTCACTAGTTCACAATTTAATTACTAATTTTATCGCTTTACCAATAAACCACATTGTGAATAAAAAGCTGGATATTTTACAAAAAAAGCGCGATCAGGCGCTTGAAGGCGGAGGCGCTGCACGTATTGAGAGTCAGCACAAAAAAGGAAAATTAACGGCCCGCGAAAGGCTGCATTTTTTGCTGGACGAGGGTTCGTTCCAGGAAATAGGCATGTTGGTTTCGCACCGCAGTACCGATTTTGGTATGGAGAAAGAAAAGTACCCCGGCGACGGTGTTGTAACCGGTTATGGTACGGTAAACGGCCGACTGGTATACGTTTTCTCGCAAGACTTTACCGTATTTGGCGGCTCCCTTTCAGAAACCCATGCCGAAAAGATAGTTAAGATAATGGACCTGGCCATGAAGAACGGCGCGCCTGTAATTGGCCTTAACGACTCCGGTGGCGCACGTATCCAGGAGGGTGTAGTATCACTTGGTGGTTACGCCGATATATTTTATAAAAACACCATGGCCAGCGGTGTAGTACCGCAGATCTCGGCCATTATGGGCCCCTGCGCGGGTGGCGCGGTATACTCTCCTGCCATTACCGACTTTATTTTAATGGTGGAGCATACCAGCTACATGTTTGTAACCGGCCCCAATGTGGTAAAAACGGTAACGCATGAAGAAGTAACATCCGAAGAGTTGGGCGGTGCCAATACACACGCCACTAAAAGCGGTGTTACCCATTTTGCGTGTGCCAACGAGATAGAAGCCATCAACCATGTAAAAAAACTGTTAAGTTACATGCCGCAGAATTGCGAAGACCGCGCCCCTGCCCTGCCTTACGAGGTAAAGAACGAGGAACGCCCCGCATTAACGGATATATTGCCCGAAAACGTTTCGCAGCCATACGATATCCGCGAGGTTATTGAGCAGGTGATAGATGGTGGTTCGTTCCTGGAGGTGCATAAAGATTTTGCCGAGAATATTGTTGTGGGCTTTGCCCGGTTAGCCGGCCGAAGTATTGGTATCATAGCCAATCAGCCCGCGTTTTTGGCCGGGGTATTGGATATCAACTCATCTACCAAAGGCGCGCGTTTTGTGCGTTTTTGCGATAGCTTTAATATACCGCTGCTGGTGTTTGAAGACGTACCGGGGTTTTTACCGGGCACCGACCAGGAATGGAATGCCATTATTACTAACGGGGCAAAATTACTTTACGCTTTTTGTGAGGCTACCGTGCCGCGTATCACGGTAATTACCCGCAAAGCCTACGGTGGCGCATACGATGTGATGAACTCCAAACACATAGGTGCCGATATGAACTATGCCTGGCCAAGTGCCGAGATTGCCGTAATGGGTGCCAAGGGCGCTGCCGAGATCATTTTTAAACGCGAGATAACAGCCGCCGAAGACCCGGAAGCCAAGTGGCGCGAAAAGGAAGAGCAATATGCTACCATCTTCGCCAACCCATACCGTGCCGCCGAGCGTGGCTTTATTGATGAAGTGATTGCCCCTGCCGAAACCCGCGTTAAACTGATCCATGCTTTTAAGATGCTGGAGAATAAAGTGGTGAATAACCCTAAGAAGAAGCACGGGAATATACCGTTGTGATTTGTAACTTATAACATTCTTAATGAATTTTGACCTTATTGGGTTTTACTTCTTTATACTTATTATTGGAGTTATACTTGCAAGTATTCCAATAGCCATACTATATTTAGTGTTTAAATGGCTTAATAAGAAGGGCTTCAAATGGATTGGCTTATTAATTATTCTTATATCAGTTTCTTTTTTCGTTTATGAGATATTTACAGCAATATATCCAGAAGATCGCTTTTACTTTGATGAATTCAAAAAAGTAACCTCATTAGAAATTCCTAAATCTGCTGAGGTATTAGATAAAACGGCCTCATACCCAGATTTTCATGGCGATTATATATCATGTTCCATTATCAAACTATCTAAAGAAGACTACAACGCATTATTGAATACCCTCACCAAGGATACAACCATTATAAAAAATCCAGGCATTGGCGGGAGTGAGGAACTTGATAAGATTAAGAAAACAAGAAACATCAGCGACATCAAACGTTCTTTTTCAAGGAAAATTCCCGGTAAAGACTATTTTACATATATCGGTTTTTTTAAGGATGGGGAAAGTGTCTTAGTATACTTTGTAAATCCCTAAGGTATTTAATACAAATACCTTTAACTCATTGCCGTCCCTTTTAAGGGACGGATCATAAAAACTATACTATTGGCTTTAGCCAAAATAGCAAACCATCTATTTCGGCTAAAGCCATATCTTTTTACTGGCTATCCGTTGGCTAAAAGCCAACGGCAATGATTCCCTTACTTCGGTGTTCGATGTTCAACTTTCGGTGTTCGATATTAAAAAACCTTTTACATTTGTCCTCTTACCTATGTTAAGCATCGAACAAATAACTCCCCGGCTAACCTGGCGCCTGCGCAGCGAAGTGCTTTACCCAAACCAGCCCGTGAATAGCATGATAATGGAAGAGGATGAACAGGGTTACCACTTCGGCGCGTTTGAGGATAATAAATTGGTAGGCGCAGTGTCGCTGTTTAAACATGCCGATGACTGGCAGTTTCGCAAACTGGCGGTGGTTGCAGCTACACAAAAAAGGGGCATCGGTACACAATTATTGGCCTACATTACCGGCTTTGTTGAGCGGGAGAACGGCACAAAAATTTGGTGTAATGCAAGGCTATCGGCAACCGGCTTTTATGAAAAATTGGGATATAGCAGAGTTGGAGAAGAATTCAATAAGAATGGGGTTGATTATATTAGAATGGAAAGAAACCTGCCGGTAAAATAAAAAGTCAGCCTGCCTTGCGCAAACTGACCTCTTGAGACTTTAACTAATTAACTGATCTTTTTATTACGCTGCAAAGGTGCGGTTACATTATAAAGTAAATGTTAAATTATAAACAAGCTTTATAACTGTTAAACAGACACTTCTTTGTTATCACAATTGCTTTATTATATTTGCGAAACGGCTATCCTCCCCCGGGTAGCTTTATTACAAACAAGATATGGCAAAAAAGAAACCAGAGGCCGAACAAAAACCGGCTATAGTAAACGAAACATCATTAGCGTTTTTCGAAAAATATATTAATAACCCTTCTCCTACCGGCTTTGAATATAAAGGCCAGGAGCTTTGGCTCGATTATCTTAAACCATATATCGACGACCATTTTGTAGATAACTATGGTACCGCGGTTGGTGTAATTAATCCACAGGCCGAGTACAAAGTAGTTATAGAGGCACATGCCGACGAAATTTCGTGGTTTGTAAATTATATTACTAACGATGGTTTAATTTATGTTATCCGTAACGGCGGCAGTGATCACCAGATAGCGCCATCAAAACGAGTGGACATTCACACCGATAACGGTATTGTTAAAGCAGTATTTGGCTGGCCTGCTATCCATACCCGTTTAGGCGGAGAAAAAGAAGAGGCCCCTACCCTTAAGAACATCTTTTTAGATTGCGGCTGCACCAGCAAAGAAGAAGTTGAAGCCCTTGGCATCCACGTGGGTTGTGTAATTACCTACGAAGACGAGTTTATGGTACTAAACAACCGCTACTATGTTGGCCGCGCATTAGATAACCGCGCAGGTGGTTTTATGATTGCAGAGGTTGCCCGTTTGCTAAAAGAAAACAATGTTACCCTGCCATTCGGCCTTTACATTGTAAACGCGGTACAGGAAGAGATAGGACTGCGTGGTGCCGAAATGATAGCCCACCGCATTAAACCAAATGTTGCCATTGTTACCGATGTTACGCATGATACCGGCACCCCAATGATCAACAAAATTACCCAGGGCGACCTGGCTTGTGGTAAAGGCCCGGTTATATCATACGCACCCGCGGTACAAAACAACCTTAATAAATTACTGATAGAATCGGCACAAAAAGCGGGCATCCCGTTCCAGCGCCAGGCATCAAGCAGGTCTACAGGTACCGATACCGACGCTTTTGCTTACTCTAACGATGGTGTACCATCGGCATTGATCTCGTTACCGTTACGCTATATGCACACCACGGTAGAGATGATTCACAAAGAGGATGTTGACAATGTTATCCGTTTGATATACGAGAGTTTATTAAACATCCAAAACGGACAGGATTTTAGATACATTAAATAATTTAAAACATTTGTATGCTATAAGCATTTGTGTATAAACCAACTCACAAACCCTACATTTAACATGAAACCAACATTATTAATTTTGGCCGCAGGTATGGCCAGCCGCTACGGCAGCATGAAACAAGTTGATGGCTTTGGCCCTAACGGCGAAACCATCATAGACTATTCTATTTACGATGCTATTAAAGCAGGCTTTGGAAAAGTGAGTTTCATTATCCGCGAGGAATTTGCAGAACCGTTCAAAGCCATATTTGAGCCAAAATTAGCCGGCCGTATCGAAACTGATTACGTTTTTCAAAGTTTTGATCTTGAGCCGTTTGGCATTACCGAAAAAATTGAGCGTGCTAAGCCCTGGGGTACCGCCCATGCCGTGTTAGCAGCCCGTAACCAGGTAAACGAGCCATTTTGTGTTATTAATGCTGATGATTACTATGGTTACGATGCCTTTAAAAAAATGGCTAACTTCCTGACCACCGAAGTGGCCGATGATAAATATGCAATCATTGGTTACCAGATAGATAAAACCTTGTCAGACCATGGCACCGTATCTCGCGGCGTTTGCGCGGTTGACGATAATGGCAACATGACCGAAGTAACCGAACGTACAGAAGTGTATTTTAAAGAAGACGGCACGGTGGCTTATAAAGACACAACAGGCGAATACCCCTTAGCTAACGACACCCGTGTATCGATGAACTTTTGGGGTTTTACACCGGCTGTTTTTGGCCAAAGCGAAGACTTGTTTAAAAAGTTTGTTGAGGCAAATAAAAATAATCCTAAATCGGAATTTTTTATCCCCCTGGTGGCCGATGAACTTATAAAAAGCGGTACCGCATCATTCAAAGTTATACCAACCGCTACCAAATGGTTTGGCGTAACTTATAAAGAAGATAAACCAATTGTACAGGCATCAATATCTGAACTGGTTAACAACGGCACTTACCCAAGCAACCTTTGGGATTAAGTACACCGGGTAAATATTATTAGCCCCCGTTATGGCCATAACGGGGGCTTTTTGTTTTATTACCGCAAAAGCTCATTAAAGTATTTTACACCTGTAAGCCACCGCGTTAGCAAGCTTTAATCACCTACATTTTAATTATCAATGCAAAATACCAGATCAGAATTGCTTATCAATTGGTGTTTTTAATTAATACGATGGATTCAAAAAATTTATTTTAAAAGCCTTATATTTTATATTAACTTAATATCGAATTAAGATTGTTTTTACAAAAAAATTGGCACAAACATTAAAATGAACAAACTGGCTAATTTACAAAAAGGCATTTTTTTAGCTTTGTAACCCTAAAAATCAATTAGAGAATTACCAATCAAATGTTATACTCCAAGCACGGTACAATTAAAATACATGCTAGGCAAACCGTATCTTAACAGCTAACGTAATTACAGCATTAATCAGCAATTATAAATTGAGCCAAGCAGCGAAATCTCCCAGCACCTATTGCCCTAAATGCGGCAACTTATTTCATCACCAGTTACACAGGAACTGGTTTGTAAAAACCCTTTTATTTTTTGTACCACTAAAAAAATACTTTTGCGCCAACTGCAAAAAATCCAGGTATGTGATAAAAAAGGCCGAGTAATTTCATCCTAAGTTGATTTTGGTATAAGTATTGCTATGTGTGGGTATATAACATTATAGATACTAAGAAGATACGCGATGAGAAGGATATTAGCTGTGGATGATGATCATGATATACTGGAAGTATTACAATTCATCTTGGAAGACTCGGGTTATGAAGTAGAAACCCTTTCTGACGGGCACAAATTAATGACTACAATACAGGAGAAACATCCCGACCTTATACTGCTGGATATTATGCTTGGCAATATGGATGGCCGCGAACTTTGTAAAGAAGTTAAAAGGCAAATAAGCACCCATAATATCCCCGTTATTATGATATCGGCAAGCCATAATGTAGGCACCACCTTAAACCAGGAAAATGGCCCTAATGATTTTATTGAAAAGCCATTTGATATTAATGTATTGCTTAACTCTGTTAAAAAGCACCTATCGCAATCGGCTGCTGCTTAAGAGGCTTTATTTTTGATACCAAGCTGCACCAGTTCCTCGTCAATTTTATCATTCCACAAACCTTGCCGGTAGGTATCAATACCATGTGCCGTTTCGGTATCATATTGCCTTTGCAGCCTGTTCATTTCTCTTAAGGCCTCCAAATACTCCATACTAATAACAGCGTCATAAGTATCCGGCGTGGGCTTTTCAGCCAGTATCTTTTGCTTGTAGTGCTCTGCAACCAATTTAGCTATATCAAAATGCCGCTGTTCGTGGTTCAGGCTATAGCTGTTTATTGCCGCCGGGTTTACCCAGCACGCACTTTTAGGTACATATACCTTTACAGCAAATTTCATATTCACCGTGCTGTTCTCCACTTTAACATCTTCGTCGTAACCCAAACCTGCAAATACTTCCGCGCCGTGTTTGATATTAGTACCCCTCTTCCCTTGAAAATCATCCCATTTTAACGGGCGACCAGTGTTGTAATACACCGTATCACCTTCCTTCGGCTCGTTGTAGTCAACAAACTTTATTTTAAAATTTTTTGCAAGCTTTATATTGCCCGCCGCCTGCGCATCCATCCAGGTATTTAAGTAGGTAATGCAATTGGTTAAAGCGCTACGTATTAAAGGCTCTAACTGTTGAGCCGGCCCCGCTTTGCGCTGATAGTTTGTTGTGGTACGGTAATCGGCCAAATGCACGGCTTCATCACCCTTTTGCAGGTAAAATGATACCATTAGTTTTATATCTCCTTTCACCGCGCCCGTTGCCGCAAGTGCTTCGGTAACTTTCAACTCGTTTAGTTTTATAATTATTGGTCGCAGGGCTTTGTTAACCGGCAGGCTGTAAGCCACAAAGTTTTTGATGGCGGCTATCCCACCTTTCAAATCAATATTATACACAACCGGCTTACCCGGGATATTTGTTGTTGATTGTACAGTACCTATAGAATTGCTATTACTGCGGCCATCTTCAACAGCTGCTATATAAAACTCTTTTGGGGTAACTTTAAGCGCCTGGTTTTGCAGGGTTATGTAATTAGTGGGCTGTGCATCAGTTTTAAATGAGGCAATGCAAACTAATATTAAGGGAATAAATAATAAACAGCAGAACTTTTTAAACATCTTATATTTTAAACGCTTTGGGCAATTAATTATTTTTGTGCCCCTGCATCATTACTATTTAATAGTAATACAAGCTGTTAGCGTATAAATTTTAAAGTTTTCCACAGGTATACCATGCCTGCAATAAGTGCCGTTTAAAAAAAGTGCTTATCCACATTTGTTAATTACTAATGTGGATTGCATTTTTGCGTTTAGCTAATTTAGCA
>JAZKAL010000002.1:0-399081 GCA_040389205.1 Bacteroidota bacterium | reverse complement strand
AGTGACCCTCTGCTTGTAAGGCAGATGCTCTGAACCAGCTGAGCTAAACTCCCTTCGTTTGGGATTGCAAATATAGAAATTACAGTCTATCTGTCAAAAAAATATTTCAAATAATTTATAATTAATAGATATACAGCTTATTGTATTTTACTACATCGCTATATTTTGGCTTCCACGAGGGTCCTCGGGTAAAATTTCCATCTCCGGGAATTCAATATAATCCGCATACCACTGTATTGCACCTACTACATCCAGCGCGTCATCGGCGGTAATATTAATGGTTTCAAAAGCGTAGAGCTTATTGTTAGCATACCCGTAAAGCTGAATCTCGCTTTCGTTTGGGGTAAACTCATCCTCAGTAAGACAAAACACACGGATCTTTAAACCGGTATCGCGTGAGTGTATCACATCCCTGCAAGGGTTGCTGGGGTCGGTGGCCAATAAATACACATTGTAATCCATACTAGTTGTAACATTGTTAGTTATAATTAGTTTCTAATAATTTATTATACCGCAATAAATGCGAACAAGAATATAGCGGTGTAGTATCGGGGAATACATGTTCTACATTATGGGAAGCTAATTCTACATTCAAAAATATGGCGTGCATCAAACTATGCGTTTTTAAAGTCAATTAAGCCGTTTGTTGATTGGGCATCAGGTTTGTATATATTTAGCAACCCTTCTCAAAGGGAGTTTTTCATAGGTAGATGTAGGGCCGAAATACTGCGAGAGTATTTCGGCCTTTTTTGTGCTTATACCCTTGCCACTCCTATTTGCTATAACTCACTCCCAATTGCTATAAACGACATTTTTTAAAATCTGAGTTAAAACTTTGAGCGTAAGTGACTGTACTATAAGTTACAAAAAAACTACTAAACATCAAATTATGAAATCAGAACTCAACCCAACTACAAGCGGGGCAAATATGGCCCGAAGGTCGTTTTTGCGTTATGCGGGTGCTAGTGCAGCGGGGATAGCCCTTATTGGCTCTGCAGCATCCTGTAAAAAAGACAAAATTATTCCAACAAGCGGTATCGACATTGGTAGTGGCGATATAGGCATTTTAAATTATGCCTACGCGCTTGAACAATTAGAGGCCGCGTTTTATTTACAGGTGGTAGCTACCCCCTACAGCGGCATTACCGCTATGGAAACCGCTTACCTTACCGACATCCGCGACCACGAGGTTTTACACCGCGATTTCTTTAAAGCTGCCATTGGCGGTAGCGCTATAGGAACATTAACAACCGATTTTTCTTCGATAGATTTTAGCAGCCGTACTTCGGTACTTGGTGCAGCTAAACTGTTAGAAGATACAGGCGTACGTGCTTATGATGGTGCCGGGTATTTAATTAAAGACCCGGGATATTTAACCATTGCAGGTAAAATTGTATCTGTAGAGGCAAGGCACGCTGCTTTAATATCTAACCTGATCACCCCGGGTAGCTTTGTTGGAGACGACCAGGTGGATGCAAATGGTTTAAATAAATCAAACACTATTGCCGAGGTATTAGGTGCCGCTAACGGTTTCTTAAAAACCAAGGTAAACGCGGTTAATTATAATTACAAAGCATAAAAAAACATCGCCATGAATTTATTAAATATAATAGAAGAAATAGAAAAGGTTGATCCCGAGATACACGAGAGGTTAAACCCCCGCCGTGCCGCTATCAAAAACATAACCAGCTTTGGTTCAAAAGTAGCTGTAGCTGCAATGCCATTTGCAATTGGCACTATGTTTAAAAAAGCATATGGCCAAACGTCAAACTCTGTGGTTGATGTTTTAAACTTTGCTTTAACATTAGAACATCTCGAGGCTGCGTTTTACAATGCAGGTGCTGCAAAATCTGGTTTGATACCCGCTGCAGACAGCGCTTATCTTAACCTGATCAGGAGAGATGAGAATGCCCACGTTAAGTTTTTACAGGGTGTTATTACATCCCTTGGTGGTACGCCGGTTGCGCCTGCTACTTATGATGTTACAGGTGGTAATAATAAAGGTAACGGCCCGTTCCCTGATGTACTTACCAACTACGCTACATTTTTAGCGGTAGCACAAGTGCTGGAAGATACAGGCGTACGCGCTTATAAAGGCCAGGCACCAAACCTTATTGGTAATAAAGATATCCTTACCCCGGCATTATCCATTCACGCTGTTGAGGCGCGCCATGCATCGGCTATCCGTAAACTGCGTCATGATTTAGGCCAGGCACCTAACATTAAGCCATATATAGTTAGTACAGCTACTTTAGGTAATGATACCGGTGTAGCTGCTGCTAACAACAATTACGCTGGTGAAGAGAATGTAACACAGGGTGGTGTAAACCTTGTAACTGCATTAAAGGTATCTACCGCTGTAGCTACTGCATCGTTTGATGAGCCTTTAACTAAAGAACAGGTGGTTGCGTTAGTTGTTGGTTCGTTTATAGTTGTTAATTAGTACTACTTAAACACCTATCTTATAATAAAAACGACCGGCATTTAGCCGGTCGTTTTTTTGTTTAAAATATATCGTTAGTTGCGAACCGGCCTCCCGCCGCCAGAAGACTCTGCTGGTTGCGATTGTTGCCTCTGCTGCTCTTGTTGCTGGCGCTGCTGGCGTTGTTGCTCCTGTTGTTGCCTTTGTTGTTCTTGCTGCTGCTGGCGTTGTTGTTCCTGTTGTTGCCTTTGTTGGTCACGGGCTTGCTGCTGTTGCTGCGCTTGTTGCCTTTGCTGTTCTTGCTGCTGGCGAGCCTGCTCTTGTTGCCTTTGTTGCTGCTGTGCTTGTTGCCTTTGCTGCTCTTGCTGTTGGCGCACCTGCTCTTGCTGGGCCTGCTGCTGACGTTGTTGCTCCTGCTGTTGGCGTTGTTGTTCCTGTTGTTGCCTTTGTTGCTCGCGCACCTGCTGTTGTTGCTGTACTTGCTGGCGTTGCTGCTCCTGCTGTTGGCGCACTTGCTGTTGCTGAACCTGCTGTTGACGCATTTGCTGTTGTTGCTGGCGGGCCTGCTCCTGTTGCTGCACCTGGTCATTATCTGATGAGCGCATGCCACGGCTTAACTGCTGCTGGCGCTGTTGTTCGCGCTGTTGCCTTTGTTGTTCGCGGGCTTGTTGCTGTTGCTGGCGCTGCTGGTCGACATTTTGATTTTGTTGCCCGGCTTGCTGCTGTGCGGCTTGTTGCTGCCTTTGTTGTTCACGCGTCTGTTGCTGCCTGCGAACCTGTTGTTGTTGCGCATCCCCTTGTTGCATGTCAATATTACGCTGTTGTTGTGCGTCACCGGTTACGGGGCGTGTACCACGACTTGGCCTGTTATTATTATTTTCGGGTACTGTAGTAGCCGGGTTTGTTACCGGGCGGCCCGGAGCAACCTGGTTTGAAACCGGCCTGCCATTATTAGGCCTGCCATCAACATTGGCATTATTGTTATTTACTCTCACTATTCGTCCGTCGGGGTTATTAGTTCTTGCCGCTTCGGCAAGTTTAGAGGCATTTGTAGGGTTGTAACGTGTACCACGACTCCTGTCTGTGCCACCAATACGCTGCGCAGGGTTTTGCTGCCTGTAGGCTGTGGCATCCACAACCCTTGCAGGGCGTGCACTTGTATTGGTTCTAACCCCGGGACGGTAAATATTTATATTATTGTTATTAACGGTAACGCGCGAAGGCCTGCTTACATTATTTATGTTGTATACCCTTACCGGCCTTGGGCTGTACCGTTGTATATCCTCTCGCCTTGGGCTATAGTAGCTATGGTTATTGTAAGTATAGCGGTTACGCACCCAGCTGGTATTACGTATTATAACATTTACCCTATTGTATGGCACATAGTAGTTATACACATTGGGGCTATTGATGTATGCGTATGGTGCAAACACCCAATAATTGTCGTTTATCGCATAATTGTTGTCATCATAATAGGTATCATAATTTACACCGGGTTCCATAGGTGCCCAACCGTAATAGCCGCCGCCATCTCTCCAGTTTACCCATGCAGGTGCCCATTCACTGCCCGGCGACCATTCCCAACCGTAGTAATTATCGTAATGCCACCTGCCATAGTGGAATGCGGCCCAACCCCATGGGTAATCAGACACCCAGGTATTACCGGCATCTGTCATAGCCCAATATCCACGGGTTGCGTATGGCTTAAAATCTTCCTCCACATCCGGGATCCAAACGTTGCCATAACGCTGGTCGTATACCCAGGTACCGTAAGGTTGCAATTCGTCGTAAAACTCCTGTTCGGATATATATTCGCCCCCCTGCTGGGCCATAATTCTGCTCTCTGCGCAGGATGTGAACAAAAACGCCAATAACGCTATGCTCAATATTTTATTTAAGATTTTCATACGCTGGTATTTATATAACTGGTATACTGTATTCGACTGGATATTGATTGAAACGTTTAACAGCCCAATTGTTTTAATACCCAATGATATAAAACAATTATATCATAAGAGATATTTTATTAACTACGCGCCATATCTCCACAAAAAAATAGATAATTTTGCCCTATAATATTCAAATACATGAGTACAGTAAACATCCCTCGTCTCGATCTTAATACTTACATAAACGGCACCGCCGAAGAGCGCAAAGCATTTTCTGACAGTATTGGTAAAGCCTTTAACGAAACCGGCTTTGTAACCATAACCAACCATGGCCTTAGTAAGGAATTGATAGATAAGCTTTACACCCAGGTAAAAGCGCTTTTTGCCTTACCCGAGGATGTTAAACAAAAATATGAGATACCGGGCCTTGCAGGCCAGCGCGGCTACACGGGCAAAAACAAAGAAACTGCTAAAGGTTTTAAAGTGCCCGACTTAAAAGAGTTTTGGCAGATAGGACAAACCGTAACTGATAACGACCCTATAAAGGAAACCTACCCGGATAACATCCAGGTGGCCGAACAGCCAGAATTTAACAGCACCACTTTAGAAGTTTACAAAAAGCTTGAGGCAGCAGGCACACACCTGCTAAGGGCCATTGCCGTTTATTTGGGGTTAGATGAGAATTACTTTGATGATAAAGTACACAACGGTAACTCCATATTACGTACGCTTCACTACTTCCCTATTGAAAACCCTGATGCTTTACCTGACGATGCCGTACGTGCGGGGGCACATGAGGACATTAACCTCATAACGCTGTTAATAGGTGCCAGCGCCGATGGACTGGAATTGTTAACCCGCGACAATCAATGGTTCCCGGTTACGGCCTTTGGCGAAGACCTTGTGGTAAACGTGGGCGATATGTTGCAACGTTTAACCAATAATAAACTAAAATCAACTACGCATAGGGTTGTTAACCCGCCACGCGAGCAAATGAAGAATTCCCGCTTTTCTGTACCATTCTTCCTGCACCCAAAAACCACTATGGATCTTACCAGCCTGCCATCAACCATTGATGAGCAGCACCCAAAACTATATACTGATATTACAGCAGGTGAATACCTTGATGAGCGCCTGCGCGAAATCGGTTTAAAAATGTAACGACATAAAAAAGCCTCTTTGTGATATCAAAGAGGCTTTTTCATGTCAGTTATGAATTATTGGGGATCATTTAGATCGACATTTTCTCCGTCTGCATTCCCTTTATTTTCGTTAGTGTCGTTAGCTTTATCCTGAGCGCTTTGCTTCGCAGCGCGCGCATCAAGCGTAATACCAATAGCCATACCTACTATCATACCAATGGCCAGCTTATGAAATATCAGCCCAAATGCAATCCCTAATGTTAAATACAGTAGAAAATTATTTTGCTTTTTCATATTGATGCGTTATTCAACACTAACGGTTAAGCCCTCCTGTTGTAATATTTTACGGTAGATCTCCATCTCGGTGAACGAGCCCTCTAATACCGCGCATTTGCCCTCGTTATGCACCTTCCAGGCAATCTTTTCGCCCTGGCTTTCGGTATAATCCAGGTATTTCATCATGCAGTGTATAACGTGCTCAAAGGTGTTATGATCATCGTTCCACAAAATAAGGCGGTGCATTTCTTTAAGCCCGGCTAATATTTCCTCTAAGGTGAGGGTCTCTTCCTGTACTTCAGTTGGCATATGTATCAGCAAATTTACTCAAAAACAGTAATAAATGTGTTAAAATGATGTTTATCGTTCTATAAAAAATTACGCGCAACGCACTTATCCTTAATAAATCACAAAAAATGAAACGTAGTTCCTCCCTGCTTCTAATTCTGGCAACTACTTTGGCAACAGCAATCGCACAGCCCAAAAAAATTCAAAAACTTTCGCCGCCACCTGCAAACCTTACCATTGATGGTAACTTAAGCGATTGGGGCGATAGCCTGCGTTACCATAACAACGATAAAAATCTTAATTACACCCTATCTAACGATAGAGAGAACCTCTATGCCGTTATTCGCATAACCGACCGTCTGGAGCAGGCACGTGTGTTAAATGCAGGCATCACTTTAAGCATCGATACAAAAGGCAAAAAGAAAGAAACATTTGGCATGACTTTCCCGCTGCGCTACCCCGGCAGCCCAATACCTGCATTTACCGGCCACAAAGACGATGGAGGAGATATTATTAAAGAAGAACGCGACGAACTGATGCGCGAACGCATCACCACCCTGCGCAATATAAAAATGACGGGCTTTAAGGATATTGAGAACGAGATGATCACCACATCAAACACCTATGGCATAAAAGCCGCTATTGATTATGATGCTAACGGCAACCTGGTATACGAAGCCGCCATACCCCTAAAATTTTTCCATGCAGATGATATTACCAAAAACGAATGGGCATTCAACTTTAAAATAAATAGCATGCAGAAACCCGAGCGCGGCGCCGAAGGCAGCGACATGCAAGGCGGTGGAAGAGGTGGTATGGGAGGCGGCGGGCGTGGCGGCATGGGTGGCGGAGGAATGGGCGGAGGACGTGGTGGCAGAGGAGGCGGGCGTGGAGGAATGGGCCGTGGCGGCGCGCAAAGCGGCGATACCAGCCGCAGCGAGATATTTAAATCGATAGATTTTTGGGAGAAATTCGTGTTAAGTCAAAACTAACAATACAAAAAGTACAATCTTACTTTGGTCAAAAATTTGCCAGGCGAATTTTTGACCTTTGACCTTTGACCTTTGACCTTTGACCTTTGACCTTTGACCTTTGACGCTACTCTACCTTGTATCTAAATACCTGCCTGCCAATATTGCCTTCATCATCTATACCTTCAACCACAACCCGGTAATTCCCTTTAGCTGCATTAAAAAACTCAATGGATGATTTCCCGCCCACTGTTACAATATTAGGGTTCCAATAAACAGTGCTACGCAGATCGGCCAGGGTTTGGCGGTTCTTAACATCATATTTAGGCGAATAAAAACTACGTGAGCGATAGATGCCTTTTGGCGCGTAAGGTTTTATGCCACGGCCAAATGTTTGCGGATATTCCACAGGTTCATCACCACGCTTGGTGGTAATAACCAATACGCCGTTACCGCCCCTGCCGCCATAAATGCCGGTATTACCAACATTACGCAACACCTCTATAGATTGTACGTCGTTTACGTTAAGGGTATTCATAAAACCGGCATCGGTGTAAACACCGTCAATTACTACCAGCATACGGCCAAAGCCGCGTGTTGTATAAGGCACACCATTCCTAAATATAACACCTAATAGGCGCCCTTGCAGGCAATCGGCAAGTTGCGGACAACCCATGTTGTAAAAATCTTTCGCTAAAAAAACCTGATCGGCATTACCCGGTCCGTTTAAGTTTGCCGAATGTTTAAGGGCATTCCGCTTCTGGCGGATCTGCACCTCACGCAGGCTTATAACGTGGTTGCCCAGTCCATACTTCATTTGTTCGTAGTATAAAGCCTTACTGCTTTGCGCATAGGTGGCAAGAAATGCATTTGTGGTCAGTTTAAAATCGGCGATATTTTTATAATTACTTGTAGCAGGTGGCGGGATGCTATCCATAGTGATGATCACATCACGCTTGTTTTTAGCCGTACGCGCCTGGATCAAAAATTTGATACTGTCGGCAAATATCACATCATTAAAAGCAAAGCGACCTGCCTGGTCTGTAATGGTATCTACCTGCAATATACCGTCGCCAAAGTTTATCAGTTCAACCTTACCGCCGGCTACCGGGCTGCCCGATGGTGTGGTGACCCTGCCCGATATGGTAAAATTCTTTTGATTGTCATACCTGTTTACAGGCTGATTCGTGCTCAGCACATCCTTCCACTCATATCTGTGGTAACCCTGGGTTAGCATCAGTGCATCCAGGTCGGCGCGGGTTTTATCGGTAGGATTATTAAAATAGTAAGCAGGCTGTTCGATAAAACCTTTAATATCTGAGGTTAGCAGCAGGTTGGCCAATATATTATTTTCACTATTCTCATCAACCGGCACTTTGGTTTCGTTTGTTACCGCTACAGAGAAGCTGCCTACCGCGGGTTTGCCTTCGTTATCCTTTGCATCGATACTTAAATCTACCTTTTGCCTTGCCGAGTAAGTTTGCCTATCGGTATTAACCGTTAAATTCAGCCTGTCATCCAAATTATCAATAAACACTAAACGCTCATTTAAGGGCATACCCGATGATGAGAACAAAGTAAACTGTGCTACCCCCGATGGGAATTTATTTTTGGCTATTGTAGCCGAGAATACCGTGTTACCCGGTATACTATTAGCCGCGTAATAAACTTTACCACCGCTTTGCCCTACCAGGCTAAACCTGTTGGTATTTTGCTTTGTAGTACTTACCACTACCCTTAAGTTTTGCGCCCCTGCGTCAAACACATTCAGCACAAACCCATCATCGGTAGCTACAGGCAAATTAACCGATCCTTTTGAACCATCGGCATAAATTAAGTTTGCTTTATAAACATTGCCTGCCTGCGGGGTAAAAGAAAACACGCCCATACCTAAATGCGCTGTGGATATTACAGCTACCTGCCTGCCTTTGCTATCGGTTATGGCACCTTTTATATCCACACCTAAACCATCAGCACCAATAGCTTTAAATGCCACCCTGCTTTCTACACCATTCACCAGCACACCTCCCTCCGGGAAAAACTGCACATCGGCGTGGCCTGCCATTGCCCTTACGGGGATGCTTTTATAAACCGGGCCACCCTGCCCTGTTCCGCTAATGCCGGTAACTATCCTGCCTGCTTTTAGTAAGGCCGCATTATCAGCCGGAAGATTGATATGCAGGCTACCATTTGCATCGGTTACGTCCTTACCCTTCGCTATAACAGCATTATTAAGCATAACAGAATAAGTTACCGCGTTACCGGAATACGCAGCGCCGTTAGCATCGGTATAATTAATATCGGCACTAACTACTTTGTGGCCGTTTTGTCCGGTGGTGTTAAATGTAGTTTTAGTAAAAACTTTATTGGTAATGATATTGGTTATGCTGATGGCTTTATCGAAAATGAAATCGTTGCCTGCATTCAGCATATATTGCGTGTACGCACGTATGCGGTAGTTGCCCTCATGCAGCGTATCGGGCAGGGCAAAATCTCCGTAGGCGAGGCCGTTCTTAAGCTGTAACTTTATATTTTGCTTAATGGCATCCTGCTCATCTATCAATTCCACATTCAGTATACCGCTATCGGGCTGCAGGCGGTGCTGCGGCCCGGTAATTACATAGGCTTTAAACCAAATATCATCGCCGGCGGCATAGTAAGGCTTATCAAATTGCAGGTGTACCTTTTCGGTAGGGTGCGTGCCCGTCCACTTATCCAACTGGCGTTGTACGGTGGCAATAATATCATCATCGGCACTAAAACTATAAGCGCCAATAACACCAATGGCTAGTAAAAAGCCCGCTATAAAACGTTTGTAAGTCATACATCTACAGGTAAGTCACAATATAAACAATGCTACGCAGTAATTGTGCTTACCTGTAGCGCTAAAATTTATTCTTCCACATCATGCTCTCAACAGGGCGTGTAGTAGGGTTGTTATATTTGGCGTTGCTTTTGGTATTGTACATGGTTTCTATCTCCCCCTCAACCACAAAATAAATTAGCTGACCAATTGGCATTCCCGCATAAATCTTTACAGGCTGCGCGCACGATATCTCCAACGTCCAGGTGTTACAAAAACCAACATCACCTTTACCTGCGGTGGCATGTATATCTATCCCCAAACGCCCGGTGCTCGATTTCCCTTCTAAAAACGGGACATGCTTGTGCGTTTCGGTATACTCTACCGTTACGCCTAAATAAAGCGTGTTGGGTTGTAGTACAAAGCCTTCCTTCGGGATCTCAAAACCAATAATCTCGTTATGTAGCTTGGCATCCAGCACACGGTCTTTATATGTGGCCAGGTGCTTGCCTAAATGCACATCGTACGAGTTTGTACCCAGGCACTCGGGCTTAAACGGCTCTATTATAATAGTCCCTCTTTCAATCTCTTCGAGGATGCGCTTGTCTGATAAAATCATTATAAAAAATACTGGGCTTAAAATTATGATTAATTGCCCTAACCGCCAACAGGCATATAAAACAAAACCGCATTATACAATTGTACAATGCGGCTAATGCAGCGTAGTTGGTGCTGCATTTTACACTAATCCTACCCCAGGTCTTAATGCGTTCTTTTCGCGGCGGAATGTTTTACCCCGCGGGTTTCGGCAACGCGCTGCTTTATGCACCCCTCTGTTATGGCTACGGCTATTAAAACTGTAGCAGCTATGTATATCCTCTTCATAATGTGTTAATTGTGATGGTTAAAATGTTTAGTACTAGTATGACGTACGTTTATAGCCATTAGTTACAGGTCAAAAAAATTTACGCTAATTATTATATTTAACTGATACAAATTGGCAAGCTTTTTTGCAATTTTACCATCCATGGCTATAGCGTACCGACAACAGATTGATGATGATACAGAGTTTGCGCTGTGGAGGATAGAAGAAACCGCCGACGACCTTTACAAACAACTCCAGCTTGACGAAACCGAGAAAGCCTACACCAAAAAGCTAAGCAAAAGCAAGCGTTACCTGCACTGGCTGGGTACACGTGTATTGCTGCGTAAAATGTTGGGTACCGATGATTATATAGATGCTAAGGTTGACAGCCATGGCAAGCCCTACCTGGTGAACCAGCCATACCATATCTCGCTAAGCCACTCGTTTGATTATGCCGCCGTAATGATAAGCAAGACCCGGCCTGTGGGGATAGATATTGAGCAAATAAAGGAAAAAGTAGAGCGCATTGCCCACAAGTTTTTACCGCCCCGCGAGCTGGATTTTATTACAGATGAGCATAAGATACAGCAGCTTTACGTTTGCTGGTGCGCCAAAGAAGCGGTTTACAAATGCTACGGACAAAAGGAAGTATCGTTTGCAGATAATATATCTTTGCAGCCGTTTGCGTTTCAGCACCACGATGTGCTGCAGGCTAAATTGCATAAAGGAGACGTAAATATTGATTACGAAGTGGGTTATATGCAGTACGAAGATTATATGATAGGATACGTGAAGGGATAAAAAGATGCAGAACAAAAAAGTAATTTTTCAGGATTGGGGGTTGACCGATTACCAGGTTGCCTGGGACCGCCAGGAAAAGCTGTTTGGCGAAACCGTTAAACTCAAGACCGACATCCGCAACCGTACGCTGGCACTTGCCGGGAGCGATGAGGTTTTGATGGATGCCATCACACCAAATTATCTTGTTTTTTGCGAACACCCGCACGTATATACGCTTGGCAAAAGCGGAAAGGCCGAGCATTTACTTTTAGATGAACAGGGCCTTAAAGAAAAGAACGCCGTTTATTACCCCATTAACCGTGGCGGCGATATTACTTACCATGGCCCCGGTCAGCTGGTGAGTTACCCTATTTTAGATCTCGATAATTTTTTTACCGATATACATCTTTACCTGCGCACCCTGGAAGAAGCCGTTATCCTCACCCTTGCCCATTATGGTTTAACCGCTGGCCGTTACCCCGGCTATACCGGTGTTTGGTTTGATGCCGATAACGAGCGTGCCCGCAAAATTTGCGCTATGGGTGTACGCTGCAGCCGTTGGGTTACCATGCACGGGCTGGCCTTTAACGTGAACCCCGATCTTAATTATTTTAAGAATATTGTCCCGTGTGGTATCGACGACAAGGCCGTAACCTCTATGCAGGCCGAGCTTGGCCACCCGGTTGATATAAACGAAGTAAAAGAAATCTTAAAACATCATATTTCCGTACTTTTTGGTATGGAGATAATATGATGCGGATATTAACATTATTACTTTTGATGGGAACTTTTGCGGCCTGTACCAAGACTACAGAGCCTACACAGGCGGCTACTCAAAATACCAATAACCCTATGCCTGCTACCGATACCTTAACATACCTTGCCCTTGGCGACTCGTACACCATTGGCGAAGCTGTGCCTCAGCAGCAATCATTCCCCTACCAGCTGGCGGCGAGGCTTAAAGCAAGCAACCATGTGGTTACCAACTCCGATATAATAGCCGTTACCGGCTGGACCACCGGCGAACTTAAGCAAGGCATTACCCAACGTGGCATCACCAAGCACGATTACAACATAGTAACCCTGCTTATTGGCGTCAACAACCAGTTTCGCGGGTATAGTAAGGATGATTACCGGAAAGAATTTATTGAACTATTGAATACCGCTATTAACTACGCGGATGGTAACAAACAGCATGTATTTGTACTTTCTATCCCCGACTGGGGTGTTACACCGTTCGCTAAAAACGGCGGATACGATGCCCAAAAGGTAAGCGCCGAGATAGACCAGTTTAACGCCGTTAATAAACAGGAAACCGAAAGAACAGGTGTTACTTACGTAGATATCACCCCCGCGTCCCGCCGGGCAAGCTACACACCCGACCTGATAGCCGGCGATGGCCTGCACCCATCAGCCACAATGTATAGCCTTTGGGTATCACAATTATTGCCGATAATAAATGCGCAATTAAGCACCAAATAACTGTCAACGTTACAATTTGGCCAAAAGGCGGTCTACGCTGCAAGTGGGATTCCGAACAGTTTCGGCTTGACGCTGGCGGACCCTTTCACCCCTAAACCCGATAGGCGGAAAAGCTTTTGCGCCCGCGCCCTGATGCATCGGGGGCAAAACTTGTACAAAAAGCGGGGCCAAACCGCAGCTACACCGCTCACAAGCCCTTCGTTTTTTAATCAGTTAATTAAATTCTAATGCCTTTCTAATGTCGCATTTGCTCATACAAGGGGCAATTGCGACGTGTTTTTGGGCGTTTTTTGTAAAAAAGTGGTTACCACAAGATCTACATGAGGTTATTAACCATAATATGATATTTAGATATAGGGTATTTATGTTGTATGACGCCATATTATGAGCACATCTTTTGTTATGCAACCTTAATTATTATAAATATTTCGTTAAGCGATTTGTTTATTATAAATATTGGCCTTTGATTAATTCAATGCCAATTTTTTTTAATCAAAAATTAATAAGTTTGCATTGTAGATGTCTCTATCATTTGGCCGAATGGCGCACCTACCAAGTTTGCGTGCTTAGCACCAACCCCTAATTACCCTATTATTTAAACTTTTTGTTTTTACAGGATACCTGTGCCCATTATGGTTTTAACATGCCCGGCTTTTTTGTGCCGTTAAAAATACAACCACGCTTGTTGTTCTTTATAAGATCAGTTAATTAGTTAATGCGCCTCCCCCAAGCGTGGGAGGCGTACTTTTTACTAACAATGCCAAATTCAAGTTAATTTTTTATGAATAGGAGTAACCAATATGAATAGATTATTTTTACTAATCATCTTAGTGTTTAATGTTGCTGTTGTATCTGCCCAAACCAGAACGGTTACGGGTACGGTTACAGCAAAGTCTGACAAGGGGCCGCTGCCAGGCGTTAGCATAAGGGTTAAAGAGGCCCAGGCGGGTACTGTTACTGATGCGAACGGAAGGTTTAGCGTTAGTGTACCTGCCGGTGGTAAAACCCTTGTATTTACCTTTGTGGGTTTCACCACCCAAGAGGTTGCCATTGGCGACCAAACTACCCTTAACGTGCAACTTGCCGAAAGCAGCCAGCAACTGGGCGAGGTAATTGTTACGGCGCTGGGTATATCGCGCCAGCAAAAATCATTGGGGTATGCTGCCCAGCAAATTAAAGGCGAAAACCTCACCATGACCCGCCAGCCCGATTTTAATACCGCGCTTGCCGGTAAAGTGGCCGGTGTGCAATTGCTGGGTGGTTCGGGCGCTAAATTTGGTGCATCAACCATACGTATCCGTGGTATAAACTCATTGCAGGGTGGTAATCCTATTTACGTAGTTAACGGCGTTATTACTGATCCTAATGCCATTAATAACGATGATGTGGAATCACTTACTGTGCTAAAGGGCCCTGCCGCTACTGCACTGTATGGCCAGCGAGCTTCTGAAGGCGCCGTGGTGATCACGCTTAAGAGAGGATCGAAAAACGGCATTGGTGTTACCGTAAATCAAACCACCACGCTTGAACGTGTTTACACCTTGCCTAAATACCAAAACGAATACGGTGGCGGTACCAGCCAGGATTGGAATGTTTACAACTACCAGGCCGGCGACCCCGAATATCTGAAAGGTTTAAACGGCATTAAATATTACGATTATTCTGTTGATGAGAGCTGGGGGCCGAAAATGGATGGCACTCCATACGCCCCGTGGTATTTCTGGGACCCATCAAACCCGGGATTTGGTAAACTAAAGCCTTTTGTTGCGCAACCAAACAACATTCGCGACTTTTACCAAACCGGTGTTGCTACCAACAACAACGTGGCTTTCTCAAAAGCTGGTGATGATTACAGCACCCGTATCTCATACACCAACCTTAACCGTACAGGTGTAAGCCCTAATACCAAACAAAGGCGTAATAACCTGAGCTTTAACGGCGATGTGAAATTAACACCTAAATTAACAGTAAGCGCTAACATCAACGTTTTCCAGGAAAACCTGAAAAACGTACCTGCCGAAGGTTACGGTACACAAACATCAGGCTCTTTCAACCAGTGGTTCCACCGCGATATTGAAATGAACCAGTTGAAAAACTACCGCAGGGCGGATGGTACTTATACTACATGGAACATTAGCGACCCTACAGACCTTACCCCAAAATTTTGGGATAACCCGTATACCGAGGCTTACGTAAATACTTCTGAAGCCAATAACAACAGGCTTTATGGTAACGTAACCGCGGCATATAACATCCGCAAGGACCTTAAATTATCGGTTATTGCGCGCGGCGATTATTTGAACCGCGACGCCAACAGCCGTGTAGGTTCATACACCATCAACCCTGATGCCTACAGTGAAGACAGCTACCAGTACAAAGAGTACGATTATGTAGCATCTTTAGAGTACGATCACATGTTTGGTAAAGACCTTTCTTTCCGTGCGGGCGCCTATGTCGAATCAAGGGAAGATGTCACCAAATATTTATCATCTGGAACCAATGGTGGCTTATCGGTACCTGAATTGTATACGGTAGGCAACTCGTTAGACCGCCCAAGTACCACTTCTATCCGCTCTACTAAGGTGGTTAACAGCGCTTACGGTTACACTTCATTTGGTTATAAACAGTTCCTGTACCTCGACCTGAATATCCGTAATGACGTTTCTTCAGCCCTGCCAACCAATCATAACTCATATTGGTACGGTGGCGCTTCAGGTTCATTCGTGTTTACAGAGTCGGGGCTTATCCCTAAAAACGATGTGCTTTCATTTGGTAAGTTAAGAGCTTCGGTAGCCAAATTAGGTTCCGATCTTCCGGCTTATCAAATTTTTCAAACTTATACCTTAAGCACAACGCCTTACGGCAGCAGCCCGGTACAATTTGTACCTAACACTTTACCTAACGCCAATCTTAAGCCAACTTTGTCAACATCTTATGAGTTAGGTACCGAGTTGCACTTCCTGAAAGGCGACCGCATCCGTTTTGATTTTAACTATTACTACCGTAACACTAAAGACCAGATCCTTAACCTGCCGGTTAACGGCAATACCGGCTACGGTGCAATTGCTATTAACGCGGGTTCGATTATTAACCACGGTATAGAGATGTCATTGGGTGGCACACCGGTTAAAACCCGTGATATTACTTACGACCTTAGCTTTAACATAGCGTTTAACCGTAACAAGGTGGCAGCGCTGTATCCTGGCTTTAACACCCTGCGAACCTCGCCCGAAGGTGGCGGTGGTTCAACCATTTCCGGTTACCAGGCCGCAGGCTCAACAGGCTTTGGTTTTGTAGGTTCACCAAGCTTTTCTGTTAACAGTGTGGTAGGCCAGCCTTATGGCCAGCTTATCGGCTCAGGCTTTTTAAGAGATGCCTCAGGTAATGTTATTGTTGATGCAGATGGTTATCCTGAACGTGATGATAACGTAAACCTGGGTAACATCCTGCCTAAATTTACCGGTGGTTTTACTAATAACTTTAATTACAAAGGCATCAACTTCGGTTTCTCTATTGATTACCAGTACGGTGGCAAGTTTGTATCGGTAACACAGCAAAACCTTGCCGGTTCGGGCCTCGCGCTATCAACCGTTGGTAACAACGAGAATGGCGTACCCCGCAGGAACGATCCATCAACAGGTGGCGGTAGCCTGGTAAAAGGTGTACACGAAGATGGTACGCCAAATACCACTTACGTTGATACACGTACCTTAAATGAGCAATACTATAGCCAGCTATGGGAACAGTATACTTATGATGCTACCTATATTAAATTAAGGGAAGTAAGCATCGGCTACAATTTACCTAAGAGCTGGTTCGGCCGTATCCCGTTACAGTCTGCCCGTTTCTCTATTGTGGCGCAAAACCCATGGTTAATTTACACCAAAGCAAAAGTTAAAGGTATCGACCCATCACAGCTGCAAACCTCTTTCTATGAAGGTGGCCAGTTGCCGGCAACACGTACAATTGGTTTCAACCTTAATTTGAATTTTTAAGAATTAGAGATTTATGAAAAAGTTTTTAAATAAAGTTTTAGTTGTTTTTATTGCCGGTGTAGCATTTACATCGTGCAAAAAAATAACTGACGATATCAACATCAGCCCTAACCAGCCTGCCAACCTTTCTACCGGCTACGCGCTTACCAGTGCCATCCAGTACATAGGGGGCACAGGCGGCGGCGGCGCCACAACCAATATTAACAGTTATGCGGGCGAGCTGTATTCGCAGTATCTTTCTGAAACGCTTTACACAAACGAATCGAGGTTTGTATTGGCTCAGTATGATTACCAGGGATACTATACCGGCCCGCTTACCGACCTGAAACAGATCATTGATTTTAACACCAATGAAGCAACCAAAAGTTTGGGTACTACGCTTAAATATGGTTCAAACGCAAACCAGATCGCTTCGGCACGTATCCTAAAGGCGTTCATATTCCTGACCATGACGGACCGTTGGGGTGATATCCCTTACTCGCAAGCCTTACAGGGAAGCGCTAACTTAACGCCCAAATTTGACGCGCAAAAGGATATATATACCGATCTTTTTAAAGAGCTAACCGAAGCACAGGCGCAGTTTGATAATGGCGCGACGCTGGCTGGCGATATCCTTTTTGGTGGCGATAACACTAAGTGGAAACACTGGGCAAATTCGTTACGTGCGGTTATGGCCTTACGTTTAAGCAAGGTTGACCCTACAACAGGTGCTGCCGAGTTAAAAAAAGCTATTGCTGATGGCGTAATGGCTTCTAACGAAGATAACGCTACGTACAATTACCTGGCAGAGCAAAATAACGAGAACCCGTATTTTGGTAACTACCGTAACCGTTATGACTACGCCGTTAGCGACCAGGTAGCAGACAGGTTGAAAGCTAATAACGACCCGCGTTTACCTGTTTACGCGCAGCCAACTGCAGCCGGCACCTATGTAGGTTTACCTTACGGCACTTTTGCCGACGCGTTAAAAGCATACAGGATAGGTAACAGGAACGTATCTCAGGGTATTTTCAGACCTGGTAATATTTCGCAGATCGGTATTGCTTACTCTAACCAAAGCAGCCCAACTACCTGGACAAGCTATGCGCAAACCCTGTTTGTGGAAGCAGAAGCTGCCCACCTTGGCTGGATTCCGGGAGGCGATGGTGCCGCGGCTACCTTTTATACACAAGGTATAACCGCTTCATTAGAGCTAAACGATGTTGATCCGGGTTCCATTGCTACCTATTTAACACAGCCCGGCGTAGTGTTTAACGCGGCTAACGCTGTTGAGCAGATTACTACGCAAAAATGGATTGCCAACTACCTGGGTAACGGCTGGGAGTCATGGGCAGAATACCGCCGTACAGGCTTCCCAAGGTTACTTGACCCTGTGCCAAGCGCGGCCAATGCAGATAAGCATATACCACGCAGGCAGCAATACCCGCAATCGGAAAACGACCTTAACAAGCAAAACTATAACGAAGTTATTGCAAGGCAAGGCCCCGATCTGCTATCTACACACGTATGGTGGGATAAATAGCCAAAAACGCATAACCACAAACAAAAAACGAGGGAAGCCCAAAGCTTACCCTCGTTTTTTTTGTCATACCAGTTCCCCTCTCGAGAAAGGCTATGGGTGTGTTCTACGCTATACAAGCAACCCGCGTAGCAGGCATAGCCGCTGTAAATAACAAAGTAAATGTGCTGTAATGGTGCTTCGGATGCGGTAGCCCCGCTATGCGCTTATACGCCTGCAGGCATTAGGCACGTGGCCCATATCCGCTGCTATCGGGTTTAGGGAAATGGAACCTATCTTATGAATTACGCAATATAATTTAATGTGATTATTTGTTTTTGAAATTTATTTTCCAAAATCCATTTACCTTTTCAATGGAGTGTTCTTTTGCAAATGGAACAAAAGTACAGCTATTTTGAATACCTTGATTTAAGGTCGGAAATAAATTTGCCTCACGCGTAAGCTTTTGCCTATTTATTATTACCTTTTTTTTCATTTAAAAACTCTTCAAAGTTTTCAATATAAATTTTTTAATATCCTTGCTAATTATATTAGCATTGCAATAATCGGAAACTTTTGTTGTATTTCCACTACTTTTAATAGTTTTTTTCGTTATGACACTGAAATTGTTACCATTGTTTGACATCACAACAGTTATTATTTTATCTTCTTGATTAAGAATCCACGTTGAAATATAAGAATTTTGTGAATAATTCCAATCTAATAAATCAGTAACTGTACTTAAATCATTCATCAGTTGTAAAGCTGTTTGATATCTGTTTGCTTTGTCAGGCGCTAACGCTTTATTGATAATTTTAACTAATGAGGATGGAATATGCCACAAGTAATTAGTTCTATCCGGAAACAATCCGTTTAAAATTTGATTTTCATAATGAGTTTCGTCGGTTATTGATGAAAGCTGATCTTCAAAATGTTGATTTCCATTGCACAATTTGTATAATGTAAGACCGGAAAGGTAAATGTCAAATGACAGCGTAAATTCTGTCTCCTGAAAAAATTCAGGTGGTAAAAGTTTACCATAAATATAAGATTGTTCTGCCCTATCAAGCAAATTCATAGCTTTTGCAAGGCCGAAATCTGCTAATACAGCTTCATTGGTTTTAGTGAGGAAAATATTATCTGGCTTAATGTCGAAGTGCATTAGCTTTTTTGAATGTATATGATTTAATCCTGATAAAAATTGAAGAGAGTACCGTATTATTTCGCGAACTGTTAAAAAACGTTTATTAATCAAATCTTTTAAGGAACCATTTTCATATAATGGCATTGCAATATAGGCATGCTCTGAATCTTCACATCCATATATAACCTTTGCTACATTGCTATGTTCATTATTATAAAGGATTTTCGCTTCTTTATAGTATTCACCTGCGTATGTTAAACTATTTTTTTTAATCTTTTTAATTACTATTTCGCTATCTAATTGTTTGTCATGAGCTATAAAGACTTGCGAGTTTTTACCAGCTCCTCCAATTTCCCTTATCGTTTCGAAATTTAAATTCGTTGATTGTAATCCTAATGGCATGTTATTTTAAATTTAATGCACTAAATGCAGATAAAAGAGCTTCTCGATGTTCTGTTTTTTGGGTCAGCCAGTTTGGTAAATCTGAAAAGACTTTTTGGCCTTCGATGAAGGGTTTAAATAATGTACGGTCAAAACCGAGTTTTGCAGAAATACTTGATATCTGTCCTGAAAAATAATGACTAACTATAGAGCTTGCAAGAAGCTCCTGAATGACAGCTTCGATACTAATTCTAAATCTGTTTATTGATTGTGCATTAGCTTCCGTAACCCTTATACATGCAAGGTTTACTTCAAATTCATTTAAAATATCTAAAAGATTATGTCTTATAAACTTTAATTGTTCAGGAATTAGTAGTGCGGTGGGAACAACAAGTTTATCAATAGCGAGAATTTCAATAGAATCATCCGATTCTTGTACAACCGCATAATATATACAAGTAGGTGATGAGCGTATGCCGATGGAGGTTTTTGGATTCATTTATATTTAATAATGATATTATTTTAGCCAATTTTTGATTTTCTCTTCCCAATTTTCATGGTGAAAAATCCAGTCCTTTTGTAATTTTTGATTCAAAATCGTCTGCTTATCCATTTGTATTAATTCATCACAATTTTCTATATCAAAAATATAAGTAGCTTGGTCTTTATACATCGACTCTATTATAGCTATTCCTTTTTCAGGGAATTTAAAAGCGATATAACCCTTGAACCCATTTTTACCCTTTTCAATTCCTCCGGTTGGCTTTAGATCGCTAATAATTGTTAATCTTTTATGAAGAGCAACCCTTTCTTTTGGATCATTATTAAACTTATCAAAAATATCTACAATATGGTCTATTTGCTCATTATCAAAGTTTCCTTTTGGCAAAAGTTCAAAATCATATTTGCGAGTGAATTTCAGAGGTAATTCGAGATTACTCGTAAGCACCTCATAAGTTGAAAAAATCTCCAAAAAAATATTAATAGTATGGGTATTATATAAATTGGTTTGATAATCATTACTAACCACACTTATAGGCGTAATTACAAATTTCTCTTTGTGGATATTAATTTGAAACATAAATGGAACACGAAAATGGTGCTGTATTACCTTAACGTATTTATGAAA
Source organism: Bacteroidota bacterium (assembly GCA_040389205.1). Classification (GTDB taxonomy): domain Bacteria; phylum Bacteroidota; class Bacteroidia; order Sphingobacteriales; family Sphingobacteriaceae; genus Mucilaginibacter. The sequence continues at coordinate 378,016 of JAZKAL010000002.1, read as the reverse complement.
TTTTCTGTCAAATTCTACTTTTGTTCCATCTTTACGGACATACTTAATGTGGACCTTTTCTGTAATTTTTTCCTCTGGTTGTTTTCGTATTAATTTGCCATTCACATTGTATTTGGTGTTTGGACCTACTGGAGCAGGAAGAAACGGCTTTCCTTCAACAAACTGTTTAGGAAGCTTATACTTATCTAAATCTTTACATTCGAGATATTCATCAAAAGGGATACATACATAAAATTGCTCCCCATCAGTAAAAAATCCTGTTAAATAATTGTAAGCACTTTGTATGCGCGATTTTTTTTGTTCCATATTTTGATGTTTAGTCACATGTAAGGTGTGATTAAACTTACAACAATCCTATACGTATAAATACCTGTTTTTCAATTAACTAAAAACTAATTAAATACCCCTATAAGCAACCTCACTCACGACTACTAACCATCACTTAAAAGATCCAAAAAAACAGGGTGTCCCATTCTGTCCCGTTTTTTAACAAGTGGGACACCCCTGCCAAAAACATCAAACACTTAAAATACAGAATATTCTGTATTTTAAGTAAAGAAATACTTGAGCTCAAATAAAATTTATAAAATTTGTTATCAATTGATAATCAAAGTGTTTCGTTTTTGTACCGCGTAGTGTCATAAATAGTGGGACACCTGGGTTGGTGAGTGGTGAATAGTTGAATGGTGAGTGGTTGCCTTAAGTCTACCTGTCGAAGACCTATGCAAGCGGCGAGTGGTTCGACAGGGCTCACCATGACAAACTAACTTAACCTGCCAGTCTCAGCTTGTCGAAGACCTCTGCAAGCGGCAAGTGGTTCGGTAGGCTCACTGCCTTATTTACGTTTACCTGTAACATTGGTATGTATAGGCCAGTCAAACAGCCATACAACCACCGCATGGCCCTATCTATTACCAATCTTAGCAAACAGTACAGCAACCAAAAAACGGCTTTAAGCAGCTTTTCTATCGATATTAATAAAGGTATACTGGGTTTGCTCGGGCCAAATGGCGCGGGTAAATCTACCCTCATGAAACTGATTGCCACCATTAGCAAACCTACCGGCGGCAGCCTGCTTTTAGATGGTACCGATATTGTGCAGCACCCGGATGCTATCCGCAAAGTATTGGGCTACCTGCCGCAAGATTTTGGCGTATACCCCAACCTTAACGCGTACGAGTTTTTAGAGTATATAGCCGCCATGAAGGGCGTTGGCGGCAAAGGCCTGCGCAAGCGTATAGATATTTTACTGGAGGGCGTTAACCTTACGGCAGATGCCAAAAGGCCCATAGGCACCTACTCGGGCGGCATGAAGCAGCGTATAGGCATTGCCCAGGCACTGCTTAACGACCCCAAGGTGTTGATCTTCGACGAACCAACCGTTGGCCTCGACCCCGAAGAGCGCATGCGTTTCAGGCAGCTTATTGCCGACCTGGCGCAGGATTGTATTATCATCCTGTCGTCGCACATCGTGTCAGATATCGAAACCATTGCCGATGAGGTTGCCATTATGCAGGGCGGCAGGCTCATCACCAAAGGTTACCAGCAGGATATTATTAAGCAGGCTGACGGCCGCATTTTTGAAACCTTTTTAGATAACGCCGCCCTTACCGAATTTAAAAGCCGCTACAAGGTAATAGATACCTCCCGCCAAAACGACCGTATAAAAACGCGCTATATTAGTACGGCTGCGGATGCAGCCCCGTCATCGGCCCCAATTACAGCTACTTTAGAGGATGCTTACTTGTTTTTAACCCAAAACAACGCCTAAGCATATGCCATATATCTACAATATTATCAAGGCAGATTATTTACAGCGCACCCGCAGCTATTCGTTTTTAATAACGCTGATAGTTACGGTTTACGCGGCCTATTCGTTTATACCGCCGGATACTGCCGGTTACACAACGCTAAGCGCTTCGGGCTACAGAGGCGTATATAACTCGGCATGGGTGGGCTATGTATCCGCCACCATGACCACCGTAATGTTATCCCTTTACGGCTTTTTATTGGTTAACAGCGGCATTAAAAAAGATATTGATACCGAAGTAGGGTTAATTATAGCAACTACGCCTATCAGCAATTTTAAGTATCTTTTATGCAAGCAGCTAAGCAATTACCTGGTGCTGCTAACCATTGCAGGCTGCACCTTCGCGGTAAGCATGGTTTTGTTTTTTATTCGGGGTGGCGGGCACCCTTTTATCCTCTCCAACTTCATTCTGCCTTACCTGTTCTTCGCTGTGCCGGCATTGTTTGTGGTAGCGTCACTGGCTGTAGTGGCCGAGGTATTTTTGGGTAAGCGCAGCATATTGCAATACATTATTTACTTTTTTTTATGCGGCGCTGTAATGGCTACCATTACCCAAAGCGGCAAAAACACCACCGGCGCTTTGGATCCTTTTGGCTTAAGCCTCGTAACCAAGAGCATCACCGCCAAAATCAACACCCAGTTTCACGACCATGTTAAAAGTGTATCCTTCGGTTTTATTTTTAACGGGCACCGTACGTATAAACCCTTTGTATGGGGCGGTATCAGCTGGTCGGCGGTGTTTGTGTTTAGTCGTTTGTTGTGGATGGCGCTTGGCTTGGGGCTTGTGTATTTCTCCTCGTTATTTTTTCACCGGTTCGATATTAAACAGGCATCAGCCAAAAAGAAAAAGATAAAGGCCGCAAAGCAACCAGCCGAAACAGATAACCTAATAATTAACCCGGCAGGCATTACGCGCCAGGCAATGCCCCCGCTGGTTTTTAACTACGGCATATTCCCTTTTATTAAAACCGAATTGCTGCTACTGGTTAGGCAGGGCAACAAATGGCTATGGCTGCTAGATGCAGGGCTTTGGTTATCCCTATTTATAGCGCCTTTACCAATAGCCTATGGCTACCTGCTACCTATACTTTTATTTTTGCAGGTAACGCGTTGGAGCGACCTGGTTACGAAAGAAAAAGCCAACCGGGTACATTACTTCGCCTATGCATCGTACAAGCCACTGTTACGCATGCTGCCGGCGCAGATCTTAGCCGGGATATTGCTGGCGCTTGCCTTAGCGCTGCCTGTTATAGCGCGTAATGCTTTGCTACTAAACAGCTATGCCATTTTAAACATTATCAACGGCTGTATATTGATTGTTTTATTGGCAACAACGCTTGGCATTTTAAGTGGTGGTAAAAAGCTTTTCGAGGTGATATTTTTTATGCTGACCTATGCAGCTATCAATAAAATTGATGTTACCGATTACCTGGGCAGCATGCCACATAGCAGCATGTATTTAGCGGTGGTATTATCAATTAATATAGCGCTCCTGGGTGCAGGTTTTATAGTGAGGAACTACCAGGTGAAGCATTTGTAAAGGGTGATAATAGTTATTAAAAATAAGTTAGATATCCGTCCGCTTTCCGTCCAAACTGTTTCGCTCCTAAAAACGGACGGACGGCCGACTATTGACAGTTTTTATCGCGCAACCATTTCGGCTTCGTCAACATCTATCTGAAAACGGGGGAACATATTCCCCCCTGCCTTTATAGATTTTATGCGGCCTATTACCCCGTAGAACTTGCCTTCATTATTTTTAAACTCATCCAACGAAAAACGTTTCTTAGGGATTATATACTCGAAGCTAAAAATTTGAGTAGCAGTTTTATTGGTTGCCGTTATCATCAGAGTATCGGTTTTATCGTTTACTAAAGTTATACTGTTAAATCCTTGCTTTGATGTTATTGGATGCGCGGCTAACAACACTTTATGGCCTATGTGAGGTGTTATCTTTTTTTGGGCTTGTTCTTTAGTTACCTTCCGCTCGTTCATCAATCCCGCTTCAGAGTATATGTACATGTATCTAAAAGCCGCAGCATCGTCGCTGTCTATTTCGGTAGCCGGGATCCTTTTCAAGATCTGAAGAGACAAAGTGTTTGCATCACCCCACTGCTCGGCCGAAAGAAACCCTACCAGCTTATTCCACTCGGCATCTGTATAATTCGACTGCGACTTTACACTGCTTACTATAAACAACAATGCGATAAGTGTTATAAACATCTTTTTCATGAGTGTAATATAAAAAGGAAAATTGCATTACGGGTTGCTTTTACCTAAATTTATTCACCAATTATGAAGAAGCTGCTGCTGTTATTTATTGCGATATTATTCACCGCTTCGGTATTTGCACAAGATACCAGGTCCATCTGCCAAAAAATTAATGAGCTTAACAACCAAGTGCTAAACGGCACCATTAAACGGGCTGATGCGGCAAAGCAATTTAAAACGCTGTTATTACAATTAAAGGGCCGCCCCGGACATGGTACCCAACCCTGGGTATTCCCTTTACAAGGCTATAAAAGTAACGCCATTGGAGGCACTAATGGTAATGGCTATAGTGACAAGGGTTACAACTACCTTGATGGCAATAAACACAGCGCCCACCCTGCACATGATATTTTTATTAAAGATGTTAACCAGGATGATTTAGACGACCGTACGCTTAAACCCGTAAATGTGTTAGCGGTAGATGATGGTATCGTAATAGCCTGTGCAAATAATTGGGACCCAAACAGCAGCCTGCGTGGCGGCAAATTCATTTGGGTTTATCACCCTGCATCGGGCATATTTAGTTATTACGCCCATAACCGCACCATATTTGTAAACCCCGGAGATACGCTTAAAGCAGGTGATAAAATTGCCGAAGTTGGCCGTACCGGGCTTAACGCTTACAAAAAACGCTCGCCCACGCATTTGCATTTTTCGGCATTTAGAATTGCGAATGGTTTACCTGTCCCTTTCAATCCCTATCAGCAACTGGTTAAATCAACAAAAAGATGAAAAGCATTTTAGCCTTTATATTGCTTGCATTAATGGCGGTTATACCTGCAGATAATGTAAGCACCCGCTTTAGCCCCCCGGCAGGATATAGCCGTGTTACTACCGTACCAGGCAGCTTTGGGGCGTACCTGCAAACCTTAACGCTTAAACCCGCCGGCACCCACACCAAAACCTACACGGGCACCATTGCCCGTACCGACCCATATACAGCAGCCGTAGTAGATATGAGCGTGGGCTCTCAAGACCTGCAACAATGTGCCGACGCCGTAATGCGCCTGCGTGCCGAGTACCTATATCAACAGAAAAACTACAGCGCCATTGCCTTTAATTTTACAAGCGGTTTTAAATGCGACTACAAGCACTTTGCCGATGGCTATCGTTATGCAAATGAGCGCTGGATGCTTAAAGGCAAAAAAGATTACAGTTACCCAAACTTTTTACGGTACATGAACCTCGTATTCTCCTACGCCGGTACATTATCCCTCCAAAAAGAATTAAAGCCTGTTGCCAACCCTAACGATATTAAGCCGGGGGATGTATTTATTAAAGGCGGTTCGCCGGGCCATTGCTTTATAGTGATGGATGTGGCCGGGAATGCAGGGCATAAAAAGCAATTCTTGCTGGCACAAAGCTTTATGCCCGCCCAAAACATACAGGTGCTGCAAAATGGCTCGCCATGGTTTAGTCTGGAAAGATCAGCCGATATACCTTACGGTGATTTGATAGATGCCAAGTACTTGAAAAGGTTTTAAGGTTGTCCGCTTTCCGTCCAAACTGTTTCGCTCCTAAAAACGGACGGACGGCTGACCTCATCTTGAATAATGAGTTACCAATATCTTGTACAAACGGGGCTTTTATTGCCATTAAAAATCATCTGCCATCACCTCCTCTTTGCTCTACATATTATATATTATTATATTTAGGAAAAAATACCAAGCATCATGAAGAAAACACTATTTATAGCATTCATAATTGCATTTGCTTTTACAGCGAATGCACAAACAACCAATTCGCCAAAGCCGGCAGACACGGCTAAAAAGGTAATGCCTAATTTATATAACCCTGCTGCAGATGCAAAAGCAGACATTGCAGCAGCGGTAAAAAAAGCTAACGCCCAACACAAGAATGTACTGCTGCAAATTGGCGGTAACTGGTGCAGCTGGTGCCTGTTATTTAACGGCCTGGTTACCAAAGATGCCGAACTTAACAAGTACATGAACGATAATTATGTGGTGCTGCATGTAAACTACAGTAAAGAGAACACGAATGAAAAAGTACTGGCCGATTTGGGTTACCCACAGCGTTTTGGCTTCCCGGTATTTGTGATATTGGATGGTAAAGGCACACGCCTGCATACCCAAAACTCGAGCTACCTGGAAGAGGGCAAAGGCCATAGCAAAGCTAAAGTGATGGAGTTTTTTGAGAACTGGTCGCCCAAGGCACTGGACCCTAAGAGTTATGAGGAGAAGGCTAAATAGAGATTAGTTAATTAGAGATTAGGGCTTAGCGGTTTTTCAATCGACAGCTAATCAGCGCGCCTTTAGATTAAACAGGCCAAAACAAAAGAGGGTTACGCACAAGCATAACCCTCTTTTTGTTTAAAGGGATCAGACCTAATCTCCGATCACCTGTCTTTAATCTCTAAAATCTACTCAATAACACTTACTTTAAGCATATTGGTTTTGCCTTGCTTGTAAATTGGCACAGCGGCAGTGTTAATAACCACATCGCCTGCGTTAAGCAATTGCTCGGCTTTAAGTATGTTATTTACGTCGGCAATGGTTTCATCTGTACTGTCAGATTTATCGTAGTAGAACGCACGTACACCCCATACAAGGCTTAATGCGTTTAAAAGCTGCTTGTTTGATGTAAAGATGTAAGTACCTGCTTTAGGGCGGTAGCTCGATATTTCGAAAGCGGTGTAGCCGCTAACCGTCATGCTTACAATACCTTTTGCATTGGTATGCTCGGCCAAATAAACTGCCGAACCGCAAAGCGCGTCGCTCAGGTAATTTGCAGAAGCCGCATCAGTGTTTTCAACTTTAGATGCGTTGAACGGATAACCAAGGTCCTCAACATTACGAACGATCTTAGCCATAGTTTCGATTACAATAACCGGGAACTCACCAACAGATGTTTCACCACTTAGCATCACTGCATCGGCGCCATCAAGTACCGAGTTTGCAACGTCGTTAACCTCGGCACGTGTAGGGCGCGGGGTAGTTATCATCGATTCAAGCATCTGCGTAGCCACAATAACCGGTTTTGAGGCGTCGCGGCATTTACGGGCTATCATTTTTTGCAGCAAAGGCACTTCTTCAAGTGGGCACTCTACGCCAAGGTCGCCACGGGCAATCATCACACCATCGGTAGCAGCGATGATCTCGTCGATATTTTCAATGGCCTCCGGTTTTTCAACCTTGGCAATTACGCGTGCAGCTTTACCACTCTCGCGAATGATGCGTTTAAGATCAATAATATCCTGGCCGGTACGTACAAAAGAAAGGCCCACCCAATCAACATCCCACTCCAGGGCATATTGCAGGTTAACCAAATCATCGGGCGTTAAGCTTGGGATAGATACTTTTGTATTTGGCAGGTTAACACCTTTTCGTGATGTTAATATACCACCGTGTATAACCTCGCAAACTACGGTGTCTTTACGGTTGGTTTCAATAACTTTTAACTGCAGTTTACCATCATCTAACAAAATGATCTCGTTAGCCTGCACATCCTGCGGGAAGGTTTCGTAAGTAATGTAGATCTGGTTATCATCACCAATACACTCGTTGGTGGTAATGTTGATGCGCGTACCATTAATAAGGTGTATACCGCCATCCTTAACCAAACCAATACGAATTTTAGGGCCCTGCAAATCGGCAAGGATACCTACGTTGGTTTTATACTCGTTGTTTATCTCGCGGATAAGGTCAATAAATTTTTTGTGGTCTTCGGGTTTACCGTGCGAAAAATTTAATCGGCACACATTTAAACCGGCACGTATCATTGATAATAACACATCTTTTTTTGAGCACGCCGGGCCCATTGTGGCAACAATCTTAGTACGATTATAATAAAAATTCATATTTTCAGGTTAAATTCAGGCTATATTATTACTGTATTGTGTATAAGTTACACATCTAAATTTCCGCTAAAATAATAGATTTTCGCGTGATTTTATTTTTTTTGGGTCAATCTTTACCGCCGCAACAATTTCCGGTATCTTATTTAAGCACGAAAGTACGTTATCCAGGTCATCATCATCAATATAATTTTTTATCATTATAAAATAATCCGCTTCGCGCATTTCGGGCACCAGGTAACCCTCACTTCCCTTATTTCCAATGAAATAGAAATCTGTCTCGGTGGTTTCCCAGCTAAAATGATATAACGAAAAAAGCAAGGGTTTGCTATTTACACTAGTATCCAGCGTTAGGTCATCTACCCGGGTAAAATTAAAATTTAAACATTTGTTTATATGGTAGCAAATGCGGTAATCTTTTAAAGATGTGGTAACCGCTATCAGCACAAAATCCAGATCGATCTCAAACTTTAAAACTTTCCTGTTCAAAACCATTTACTTTTTAAAGCCGTAAAAATACGAAACCCCTGCACTTACCATACATTTTGTTGATACAATTAAAAATAAAAGGTTGCGGCTGCTTGTACGATAGTGTGAACACTTTTGTTTTATAAGTTATAATTAATACAAGTTTATTTTTTCACGATCCGGTAAACAGGTAAAAGCACTTTAAAAGGAAAAACATTCCTAATATGTAAGCTATCGCATCCGTTTTTAATTAAATATAGCCTATCCAACCTTTCAGACTGCATACTTAAACACCTAATAAACAATAAGATAAATTTACACAGTGTAACTTTATTACTATAAATCCGAAATAGATATTAAACTTTAATAGTTCTACTCAAAATCATTACTTTTACGCCGGTTAAAAACCCAAGCTGAAACCTTTTGCCGCAATTTATTGTTCACTCAATATTGTCAAAGTTTTTAGATTTGATATTTAACATAATTTATTTTTCTTTGCACTGAATTTATTAATCATTAAACTATAAAGACTATGTCTGATATCGCTTCAAGAGTAAAAGCAATTATCGTGGAAAAACTGGGTGTTGACGAAAGTGAAGTTACACCAGAAGCAAGCTTCACCAACGATCTTGGTGCTGACTCTTTAGACACCGTGGAATTGATCATGGAGTTTGAAAAAGAATTTAACGTTGCAATCCCTGATGATCAGGCTGAAACTATCGGTACTGTTGGCCAGGCTGTTGCTTACTTAGAAAAAAACGTTAAAGCTTAATTTAAAGCTCCCTAAAACTGTTCAATGGAGTTTAAAAGAGTTGTAGTAACCGGGCTTGGAGCGCTTACTCCGATTGGTAACACTGTTCCCGAATATTGGAACAGCCTTATTAATGGGGTAAGCGGCGCTGCCTTTATCAAGAGTTTTGATGTAGAAAAATTCAAAACTAAATTTGCCTGCGAAGTAAAAGGGTTTGACGCGGAAGGTTTTTTGGGCCGTAAAGAGGCCCGTAAGCTAGATCCGTTTGTACAATACGCCCTATTCTCTACAGAGGAAGCTGTTAAAGATGCCGGATTAGATTTCGAGAAACTGGATACCAGCCGTATTGGCGTTATCTGGGGATCGGGCATTGGTGGTTTAAAAACGTTTTTAGATGAGGTTGTAAACTTTGCCAAAGGCGATGGTACACCCAAGTTTAACCCGTTCTTTATCCCTAAAATGATAGCAGACATTGCACCGGGCCATATATCTATTAAATATGGTTTACGCGGGCCAAACTTTACCACGGTTTCCGCATGTGCATCATCAAACAACTCGCTTATTGATGCCTTTAATTACCTGCGCCTGGGTAAAGCAAATATGTTTATTACAGGTGGGTCTGAAGCTATTATAAACGAAGCGGGTATTGGTGGTTTTAACGCTATGCATGCCTTAAGCACCCGTAACGACGACCCTACAACTGCATCGCGCCCGTTTGATCTGGACCGTGATGGCTTTGTGGCTGGTGAAGGTGCAGGAACCATAATTTTGGAAGAATTGGAGCACGCACTTAAACGCGGTGCTAAAATTTATGCCGAAATGGTAGGCGGTGGCATGAGTGCCGATGCTTACCACATGACTGCCCCACACCCTGATGGGTTAGGTGCATCGCTGGTAATGAAAGCCGCTTTAGAAGACGCAGGGTTACAGCCAACGGATATCGACTACGTAAACGTACACGGTACATCAACCCCAATTGGTGACCCACAGGAAGTAAAAGCAATTACCGATGCTTTTGGCGACCACATTTATAATATCAACATCAGTTCAACAAAATCAATGACAGGCCACTTACTTGGTGCTGCTGGTGCTGTTGAAGCAATTGCCTCTATCCTGGCGCTGAAAAACGATATTATACCGCCAACCATCAACCATTTTACTGACGACCCGGCCTTTGACCCTAAAATTAACTTTACATTCAACACCGCCCAAAAACGTGTAGTTAACATTGCACAAAGCAATGGCTTTGGTTTTGGCGGCCACAATGCTTCAGTTATATTTAAAAAATACCAGCAATAATTTCGCCTGGATGCCATTAAGTCGCTTTTATAAGCTATACCTTTCGCCAAACAGAAAGTATGTTAAGGTTTTAAAAAATTTGCTCGGTTTTGTGCCGGGCAATTTGTCGTTATACAAGTTGGCATTTCGCCATAAATCTGTAGCGCAAAACATTCGCAAGGGTGTTAAAAACAGTAACGAACGTTTAGAATTTTTGGGCGATGCGGTATTAGGAAGCGTAGTGGCCGAGGTGCTTTTTAAGCTATACCCATACGAGGATGAAGGTTTTTTAACCGAGCTGCGATCAAAAATTGTAAGCCGCAACAACCTTAATCAGCTTGCCCGCAAGCTGGGTTTTGATAAGCTTATTGAGTTTGATACCAAAATATTAAATACGGGCAGGCAGGGCTCTTTACTGGGCGATGCCTTTGAGGCCCTGATAGGTGCCGTTTACCTAGATAAGGGGTACGATTTTACCCGTAACTTTCTGGTAAACCACATCATTAAATCGCACATTGATATCCACACCCTGGAGCAAACCGAAACAAACTTTAAGAGTAAACTTATTGAATGGTGCCAGCGCCATGGTAAAGACATCAGCTTTGATGTTATAGAGAACCAGGAAGGCGAAAGCAACAAACTCTTCACCGTACAAGCCAGTGTAGATGGCGAAATAATGGGATCTGGCAAGGAATTCAGCAAGAAAAATGCTGAAAAACTGGCTGCCGAAAAAGCCTGCGCGGCGTTGGGTATATAGAGGTTAGAGATCAATAAACGTGGTTTATTGAAAGCGCAAGTCTAAAACAATATCGAACACCCAATATTGAATTTCGAATAATGAAGCTGCCTTCGAAATTCAACATTCCATGTTATCATTCGATATTAAATCTTGCCGCCCTACAAAATTTCGGCTAATAAAGCTTCTGCAATCCCCCTTTATCACCGCTTTTCTGAAAGTATTCGTACTGGGCCTTTATCTTTTTGATCAGGTCATAATCGCCCCATATTTTCAGGTCTTCAAATGATGGGCGGTAATACTCCATAAATTTACGAACAGTAGTACTATCGCTATCTGTTAAACCTGTTGCACGCATTACCAGGGGTTTATTATAACGGCGGTCAACTTCTGTTGCTTCTACCTCCCGTTTAGAAAAGGCTGCAAAACGCCGCAAATTTTTAGCGTCCTTGCTAAATAATTCGCGTAATCCCGTTAATGGTGAACCACCAAAAGGTAAGAAAATTGTGGCGGGTGGTTTACCATCAAAGTATAATCCCTTACTACGATAAACGTTCATAATATCATTAAGTTCTTGCTTCTTGGTTTGCCCTTGAATGCGCACCTCGCTTAATTTCATTTCTGGTTGCATGTAAACAACCATGCCATAGCTTGTTGCCTGTTGCTTTTGCGGGGTGTAACCGGTTTTGGTAAATAGTAAAGTATCCCCAACGACAGCTTCGATGCTGAAACCGCCAAAATTATCGCAGTAAACTGCTTTGTTGGTTTTCAGGTTAGTAATATAAACCTGGTTAAGCCTGTCGGACGAGATACGTTTATATATAGCCCCTTTTATAGTAACCTGTTGTGCCGAAGCGAAGAGGGTAACGCAAAACAAACTTATTGTACAGGCTATTATAAATTTCAAAGGCATAGTTATTTAACGTAGCAAACTTATAAAATGTATAGCTGCCAAAGTGTGAAAAAGTGTTAAATGCCTGTGATTAGAGATTAGTGACTGGAGATTAGTTACATCAATGTTGCGAACAGCCTAATCACAAATCTCTAAACTCTAATCTCTAACAAAAATATTATCTTTGCACATGATAAAATCCATGACAGGGTATGGAATTGCCAGCTATGACTCCGGCAAAACAAAATATACCGTTGAGATAAAATCCCTGAACAGTAAATTTCTTGAACTCTCCCTGCGCTTACCAAAGATCTTCTCAGAAAAAGAGTTTCAGTTACGTAACGATTGCAGCAAGCAGATCGATCGCGGTAAGGTTAATCTGTCTATCAACGTAGAGCAGGCAACATCAAACGTTAAAGCAGCCGGCATTGACCGCGAATTGCTTAAACATTACTATAACCAGCTTAAAAGCGTAAGCGATGAGCTTAACGAGCAAGGCGGTAATTTACTGCAGCTTGCCCTTGGCTTACCGGAGGTGGTTAAGTACGAAGAAGATACCGTATCTGAAGAAGAATGGAAACTTGTTGAAAAAACTTTTCAGCAGGCTATGGCCAACTTTCAAAAGTTTAGGAGCGATGAAGGTAATGTATTAGAAGCCGATGTTAAGATGCGTATTGGCATCATCCTAAAGAACCTGGAACTTGTGGAGGTTGAAGAACCCAAGCGTGTTCCTGCAATCCGTGAGCGGCTTAACCAATTTTTAAGCGAGGCCGTAGGTGCAGAAAGCATTGACAAAAACCGCTTTGAGCAGGAGCTGATCTATTACATAGATAAGCTTGACATCACCGAAGAAAAAACCCGACTAAAGGCACACTGCGACTATTTTATCGAAACACTGAAAAACGCAGATGCCAATGGTAAAAAGCTTGGCTTTATATCGCAGGAGATTGGCCGTGAAATAAATACTCTGGGCTCAAAAGCTAACGATGCCAACATGCAAAAGCTTGTTGTGGGTATGAAAGAAGAGCTCGAAAAAATTAAAGAACAACTTTTAAACGTGTTGTAAGGCGTTTTAAGTTTTGAATATTGTAAAGTTGGAATGTTAAACTTCGCAGCTTACAACATTCAAACTTTACAACCTTACAACTTTCTAACAATAATGAAAGAAGGTAAACTCATCATATTTTCGGCCCCGTCGGGTGCAGGTAAAACAACAATTGTGCACCACCTGCTTGGCGAAATGCCGGAACTGGAATTTTCTATTTCGGCCACTACCCGTACACCTCGCGGCGACGAAGTTGATGGCAGGGACTATTATTTCATCAGCCTGCCCGAGTTTACACACCGTATAGCAAAAAAGCAATTTGTTGAATTTGAGGAGGTTTATGCCGGCACTTTCTACGGCACACTGCGTACCGAGATCGAACGCATTTGGGCAAAAGGCAAAACCGTAATTTTTGATATTGACGTAGAAGGTGGTATGCACTTAAAACGTAAGTACCAAGAGCAGGCCCTGGCTATATTTGTACAACCGCCATCGCTGCAAGTTTTAAAAGAACGCCTGGCCGGCCGTGGTACCGATAGTAACGAAAAGCTGCAAGAACGCTTTGCAAAAGCAGAAAAAGAGCTTAATTACGCGCCGCAGTTTGATATTATCCTGAAAAATTACGATCTTGAAACGGCTTGCAAAGAGGCAAAGGAATTGGTCACCAATTTTATTGGTTCATAGCGAATGGTTCACTGTTCATAGCCATTACAAAATTCGTTTAACAGCCACCCGAGTTAATTTATACATAGCAAACACCCTGTTTACTATCATCTATGAACTATTAACCATTCACAACTTATGAAGGTCGGTTTACTATTTGGTTCGTTTAATCCAATACATATTGGGCATTTAATAATTGCCAACTACATGGCCAACTATACCACGCTCGATAAGGTATGGCTGGTGGTATCGCCCCAAAACCCGCTCAAAAAATACGGCGACCTGATTAACACTTACGACCGCCTGGAAATGGCTAAACTGGCTACTGATAATGCCACGAATATTGCCGTAAGCGATGTAGAACTAAAACTGCCCCAGCCCTCCTACACTATAGATACACTTGCTCATTTAAAAGAAAAGCACCCCGAACACGAGTTTGCCCTCATCATGGGATCAGACAACCTGGTTACCCTGCATAAGTGGAAGAACTATAAGCTTATCTTACGCGATTATAAGATCTTTGTCTACCCCCGCCCCGGTTATGAAAACGCCGAGCTGGCTTCGCACCCGGCGGTAACCATTACCATGACGCCGCAGATGGAACTCTCTGCAACCTTTATCCGCAAATCAATCGCCGAGAAAAAAAACGTACAGTATTTTGTGCCAGATGCTGTCTTGAACTTTATAGAGAGTAAAAATCTTTATAAATAAAGCTAAAAGCTGAAGGCACAAAGCTAAAAGCATCTTAGATAATTGCATTGTCTTCAGCTTTGTGCTTTAGTCTTTTTGCCTTTCCGCTCTAACACCCTATCTTTGCCCTTGTGAGCGAGAAAACCATCCTTAAACTTCAATTACCTACGGACCCGCTATGGGTAAAGAACGTGGTAGAAAGCAATATTGAAGAGCTATTGACAGATCATGCGTATTGCGAACAAAAAGCGGCCACAAATGCTATTACCCTCATTATTCAAAACCCCAACCTGAGCGATGTGGTGCAGGAGATGATTGCCCTTGCGCAGGAAGAAATGGAGCATTTTAAACTGGTACACGAATTAATGCTTAAACGTGGTTTTGTACTTGGTAAAGAGCGTAGGGATAATTACGTGAATGAATTACGCAAATACATGATAGTAGGCGGCAGCCGCGAACAGCAACTGGTTGACAGGTTATTACTTTCGGCCATGATAGAAGCCCGCAGCTGCGAACGCTTTAAGGTATTGTCGGAAAACATTAACGACGAAGAGTTATCCATGTTTTACCACGAACTGATGATCAGCGAGGCTACCCATTACGCCATGTTTTTAAGGCTTGCACGCAAACATGCGTCGGGTATTGATGTAGATGCCCGCTGGACGGAATTTTTAGCTTACGAAGCACAGGTAATACAAAATTACGGCAAGGGCGAAACCGTACACGGTTAATTCATCTACACAAAACACCCGCTTACCGATACATTGCGTAACTTACTGGTTAATTAACCCTTATTTTGAACATGTTACGTTTAAAAACCTTTTCGGTAATTATACATGTTGCCTGCTGGCTTTTGTTTATGGCCCTGCCATTGCTTTTTGTAAACGGGCGCAACGGCAGCTCCAGCTTATTGGTGTTACTTGCCTCGCCATATTACTGGCTGTTTTGCTTAACTTATATCTGCCTGTTCTATTTGAATAGCGCCGTTATGTTCCCGCTATTTTTTCTTAAAAAACGATATATTGATTACGCGATTATCTGCGTGTGTTTATTAAGCGCACTGTACTTTTTAAAACCCTTTGAAAGATTGTTACGCAACAGCGAAGGATGGCGAAGCAATAACAGCATGCAACAACAGGGTCGCCAGCAATTTGGGCCGCCTAACAGTGAGAATTTCAATCCCGGTGGCCCGCCCCCGGATGCAAACGGACAAATGGCCACGCGCGATAGTTTATTTAAAAGCCACCCGCAACCCTCACCATTTGGCAGGCGCTGGCAGGGTGGTAAGCGCAAGCATTTCGATACCATCAGCCTATTCCTGTTTTTAATGATAATGGCATTAAGCACAGCCATTAAAACAGTACAGCAATGGCAGCTAACAGAGCAGCGTGTGTTAAGTGCCGAGGCCGAAAAGGCCAGTGCCGAACTATCATTTCTTAAAGCGCAGATAAACCCGCACTTTTTGTTTAACACGCTTAATAATATTTATACGCTGGCTGTTACCAATAATGAAAACACAGCCGAAAGTATCATGAAGCTATCTAACATTATGCGGTATGTTACCGATGATGTTACGCTTGATTTTGTACCCTTGCAAAGTGAGGTTGATTGCGTAGAGGATTATATTGCATTGCAACGCCTTCGCCTGGGTAATAAAACAAAGGTTTATTTTAAAGCTGAGGGAACTATCGCGCAGCAAAAAATTGCGCCTTTGTTACTGATGACCTTTGTAGAAAATGTGTTTAAGTATGGCGTAAGCAAACAGCACGAAAGTTCAATTGATATTAACCTGATGGTAACTGCCGAAACGCTTACGTTTATGTGCATAAACCCGATATTTGAGCGAAAGGAAAACATTGAGCGCACAGGCATAGGTATAAGTAACACAAAGCAACGTTTGCAGCATTTATACCCGGGCAAGCATACTTTAAATATAACAGACGATAACAACAAATTTACCGTGATACTAACCTTGCACACATAAGTTATGATTTTAAAATGTGTTGCCATTGATGATGAGCCACTGGCTTTAGAACTGATCAGTAATTACGTTTCGCGGTTTCCTGCCCTGCTATTACTGCAAACATTTGAAGATGCAGTATCCGGTGCCGAGTACCTGCGCAATAACCCTGTCGACCTGCTTTTTGTTGATATTAACATGCCCGACATTACAGGGATAGACCTGGTAAAATCGCTTGATAATAAACCCATGGTAATATTTACCACAGCCTATAAAAATTTCGCGTTTGAGGGTTTTGAACTGGAGGCGATCGACTACCTTTTGAAACCAATTGATATAAAACGCTTTGGTAAGGCAATAGAAAAAGCGGCCGATTATTACCGCTATAAAACAGCTACGTCTGCCAAGGGCGAAGACGAAAACCTATTTGTACATTCGGAATACCGGATGGTGAAAATAGTACTAAAGGACATTGAGTATATTGAAAGCATGGAAGATTATATCAAAATTCACCTGCAGTTTGATAAAACCGTGCTGACACTGATGCCGCTTAAAAAAGTGTTGGAAAAACTGCCCGAAGATAAATTCCAGCGCATCCACCGCAGCTACATTATCCCCGTTGGTAAGATCATATCTATCCAAAACCGTAAAGTAAAATTACCAACGGTAGAGTTGCCTATTAGCGATAGTTACGCCGATTTTGCCCGCCGCTGGATGAAAATGAGATAAATAATTGAGGTAGTCGACACATAAACGGCGTTTACCGACACATCCTTCCACCGCCCGTCCCCCTCCCCTACATTTACATTAGTTAATAAGGCATTCATCCTTTTTAATTTATGTGATTATGGAACGGAAAAACTTTCTCAGAACATTTGTACTGGCCGCAGCCGCAGGCCCCATACTGATAGATGCGTGTAAAAAAGATTCGGTTAGTACTACGGTAAGCGATCCATCGGGCGTTACCTCTGCAACCGATACAAACGCAGGTAGCAGCGCCTGCCGCGTAACACCTACCGAAGTTGAAGGCCCTTACCCATACCCCGGCGGCGAATATAAAAACCCATTAAACCGAATTGATATTTTGGGCGGACAAACCGGCGTTCCGTTAACACTAAACCTAGTGGTAGTAAACGTTAACGATAATTGTAACGTGGTACCCAACGCCCGTGTAGATATATGGCATTGCAGTAAAGACGGCTACTACTCTGGCCATGCCAATCAAAACGGCAAAAGCTTTGTGGGCGAAACCTTTTTACGCGGCTATCAAACTGCCGACGATAAAGGCGCGGTAACATTTAAAACCATTTATCCCGGTTGGTATAGCGGCCGGGCCACGCATATCCACTTCGAAATATTTGTGAACGGCGTACTTAAAAAAGCAGCCCAGTTTGCCTTTCCCGAAAACATATCAAACGCAGTACATGCCAATTACGGCGTAGGTACAAACCCTACAACAAATGCCAGCGACGGCATCCTTGGCAATTCAGCTACCGACCTTGCTAACGAAACACCCTCTTTAACCGGCAGTATAGCAGATGGGTACACCGGCACTTACACGTTCGGTATCGCATTATAACATCACTATTAAAACCCTACTATCATGTCAAAAGCAATTATAAAACTCACTTACAAACAAATTATAGATGCGTCGTCAAGCACCGATTTTGAAAAAAACGTGCTGTTTTCATCATACCAGGAATTCCTGCTAAAATCGCAGGCATATAATCCCGGCGGTAAACTAAAAACGTTTAGCGAGATGAAAAATAACGATGGCCGTGCCAATTCGCTGCATTATAAATTAAGTTTTGCTATTGGTTACTTTATAGAAATGCTGAAGAACAAAATTCCGGCACTTACCGACAACCTGGGGAACAGCGTTACCTTTGAAGTACCAAAATTTGAATTGATAGAATCTGATACCACAACAATGGCCGCACATAAAGTCGCGCTTAATTATATTACCGGCGACCTTACCCTGCTTGATACATTTGGCGAATACCTGGTACTTAGCCCCGGCGGGAGTGATGAAACATTCACCATTAAGCTACAAAATGGGCTGGCTATAAGCAGCTACCGGGAGGCAAACAGCCCAAAGCTAAACAGCAATAAAGTGTTGGCTTACTAATAACTGCATACACGTAATTTTTTCATAATAGGTTTGTTAAGCGCCCGTGGGTATGAGCGGGCGCTTATTTTATAAAGCCCAAAACATTAAGCAGGTAGTTGTTCATCATTTCAATGTCTACCAGGTCATTCATATAGCCAATATGCAGGTCGGGCCTAATGATTAGCGCTTTACGGGTACCGGGGGCTACTTCAAATGCTTTAAACACGTGCCAGTTAGTATTTGATGGTGGCAGATGGAAAAAATTAATGCCGCCGTTATAATCCTGTGTTATCCATTTGGCAATGGCGAACAGGTAATCTTCTTTAATCTCTCCAAGAGTAATGAGTGTGAAACCCGGCTTACTGCACCACTCGTGTATATCGGTTTCGGTTTTCTTTTTCTCGTCGAAAATTTTGAGGTATGGCAGGCGGTCGCCGGCTTTTATTTGGGTATCGCGGCTAAGTTGCAGGTTTATTTTGCTATCGCGATAGCTGATGCCCGTTTGTGAAAGACGGCGAAAAAAGTATGCGCGCAATTTCTCGTTCTTCCAAAATAGTTTAAGCGCATTGGGCACCACGTAACGTTTAAGCAAACCGCTAAACCAGGTGCGGGATGTAATTACATTAAAGATGCGGTCGGTTGTGTTTAGCAGATCTTTGGCTACAGGCATGCGCTCAGTAGCGTAACTGGTAAGTATAGCTTCATTAATTTGTTTATTCACTACGGCTGCCAATTTCCAGCCGAGGTTGTAGGCATCCTGCAGGCCGGTGTTCATCCCCTGCCCACCCACCGGCGAATGAATGTGCGCGGCATCGCCAATTAAAAAGCAGCGGCCATAGCTAAAACTGTCGGCCATGCGGTGGTGTAATTTGTATATGGTAAACCAGTTCACCTGCTCTATTTCTATATCTGTGGCTATTGTAGCTTTTAGATCCGGTAATACATCATCGATACTAAGGTCTTCCTTACTTTCTAAATTATCGGGCAAACTCGCCACAATCCTGAACGACCGCTCTTCCGGCATAGGGAAAAATGCGGCGAAACCATTTTTAGCCAGGTACATGTTTAATACATCTTCAGACATATTACTTGCCAGCTTAACATCCGCCAGGAAAAATTTATGCTGATAGGTATCTCCTGTAAAGGGGATAGCTAAGTGTTTACGCACTGTGCTGTGCGCGCCATCGGCACCTACAACATAATCGCAAGTGAGGGTATGTGTAATGCTGCCGCTTTGTAAGGTAACTTCAACCGTATCCTTACTTTGTTTTAAGTTGATTAGGGTAGTTTCCCAGTAGACAGGACAACAGGCGGTGGTTAGATATTCTAAAAGGGTGCGTTCGTTCTTGCTTTGCTGATACAGGTGGATAAAGGGGTACAGCGTTTGGGTATCGCCTAAGTCCTTTAACGTAATGGCTGCAAGTTGCTCGCCGCCCATATTAAAGGCCATTCCGCCGGCTTGTTTGCCGCCGCTTATTACTTTATCTATAACACCCAACTGCCGGTAGATCTCCAGCGAACGGGCTTGAACAGCCAATGCTTTAGATTGATTGGTTGGCCCCTTCTTAATATCGATAATAACAGGCTGCACACCATTGCGTAGTAACTGTGCAGCAATCATCAGGCCGGACGGGCCTGCGCCCACAATAAGCACATTAGTATGTTGCGGCAGGGCTATCATACCATTTTACGCGTGGAATAATAGGAATATAGCCGGGCGCTTGCGCAAATCGGGCACTTGTTTTTGCCATTCGCTTATGGACATAGTTTTAATAAATTCGGTAGGCGCAGTAATATCGCAGGCAATGCACAGGCGTGTAGTTGGTTTACAGCTTTTTAAAACTTCCTGCAGCATGCTATCGTTACGGAAAGGTGTTTCGATAAACAACTGTGTTTGCTTGTTCTTCTCGGCAAAGCCTTCCAGTTCTTTAATGCGTTTGCTGCGTTCAATTTTATCAATAGGCAGGTAGCCATTAAACGTAAAACTTTGCCCATTGAAACCGGATGCCATCAGCGCCAATAAAATAGAGCTTGGCCCAACAAGGGGAACAACCTTAATACCTTTTTTATGCGCTTCGGCTACAATATCAGCGCCCGGGTCGGCAATTCCGGGGCAACCCGCTTCGCTCATCAGGCCTACATCATTACCTGCTATTAAGCCTTTAAAAAACTCTTTTAGGCCTGCATCACGGTTGTGCTTACCATAATCATGAATTAACAGTTCGCTTTGCGGTGTTTTTAAACCGGCCAGTTTTAAAAAGCGGCGGGCGGTTTTTTCGTTCTCTACAATATATTCTTTTACGTTGTTAATAGTATCAACCAGGTAGGGTGTAAAAGATTGGGCCGCGGCCTCGTCTGCAAGTGGTACAGGTATTAAAAAAAGGGTTCCGTAGGCCATAGTGTATGCGTTTTAGCCCCCTCTAAATCTCCCCCGTTGGTGGAGACTTTAAGAAAACCGTATTTATTTATTATTTAAGTTTAGCCAATGCCTCACGGATGCGTGGGATCATTTGCTGTATATCTTCTAAAGTGCTTGCCCCTACCGATGCCCTGAACCAGGTTACTTCATCGCCGGTACCAAAGGCCGAAAATGGCACAAAAGCAACCTTAGCTTCTTTTATCAGGTAAAAATTTACATCGGCGCTGTTGTTTAACACTTGCCCTTCAGGCGTGGTTTTACCGGTGTAATCTATTTTAATGGTTAGGTATATAGCACCCATCGGTTCGATAGAATCAACAGAAAAACCATCGGCCTTTAATGCCTGGAAACCTTCGTGCAGGGTGCTCAGGCTGGCTTGTATGTCGCTTTTTAGTTTGCCGAGATAAGTATTAACGTATGTATCATTTTTAAGGTATTCGGCCATGGCAACCTGTTCTGCCTTTGGCGACCATGCACCCATGTGTCCAACAATGGCTTTCATATTGCTTACAATTTCCGTCGGGCCAAAGCCCCAACCTACGCGTACACCTGTAGCGGCAAAACATTTAGAACCGCCGTCAATAAACACGGTGTAATCTTTTAGTTCCGGGCGCAGGGTTACCGGGTCGTAATGTTTGTATTCGCCAAAGGTTAATTGCGAGTAAATCTGATCGTACAATAAGTACAATGGTTTCTCATCGCCACCGCGGCTTTTGTTTTCGGCAATTACCAGGTCGCAAATCTCTTCCAGGTCCTTTTTATCAAACATGGTACCCGTTGGGTTAAGCGGCGAGCATAATGCCAGCATAGTTGCACCTTTTAAGTGCGGCGCAATCTCATCTGCCGTAGGCATAAAGTTATTCTCGGGACGGGTTTCTACCAAAATAGCTTCGGCACCTGTCAAATCACAATAGTGGTTATTATTCCATGATGGTGTAGGGAAAACCACTTTATCGCCCGGGTCAACCAAGGCTAAATACGTAGAGTATATCAAAGGGCGCGAACCACCCGAGATGAGGATCTGGTTAGCGGCATACTCCAAACCCATCCTGTTTTTCAGGAATGCCGATACACTTTCGCGCAGGCTAAGCATACCATCGGCAGGCGGGTAATTAGTTTGGTTATGGTTATAAGCATCAATAATACCGTCCTTAAGCTCGGTAGGGATAGGATAAATATTTGAATCGAAATCTCCAATGGTTAAATTGGCAATGTTTTGCCCATGTTTTTTCAACTCGTTTATTTCACCCGCTATCTTGATGATCTCGGACCCGCTTAAATTTTGCGCTAATACTGATACTTTCATTTATAGTTTTTTACGAATGGCAAAGATAGTAAAGCCCCCTCTATTTCTGCCCCGTAAGGGGAGAAATTTAACTTGACTAAGTTTTGGTTCCCTCTTCATCGGAGTGGGGTTGGGTGAGGCCAAAAAGGTGAAGTGTGATTTGCATTGCTTTGTCGCTTTACGAGTTTACTCACCCCGCGGCACTTCGTGCGCGACCCTCTCTGCTTCGCATAGAGGGTGAAAAGTTTTTACTTCACCCTCTTTCCGCTTGCGGAGAGAGGGTGGTCGAGCGAAGCAACGACCGGGTGAGTAAAATATGCGACTAACAAAAAAAGGCGAAAAGTTTATCACCTTTCGCCTTTTACTTTAAGCTTTTACCTTTATAGATACGCCTTTCTAAGCCTGATGATCCTTGCCCAGTGCATCATTTTCATGATGGGGTAAACGGGATCTATCTCGAACCATTTAGCGCCAAAGTTAGCGCTGTTTGGGCGTTTGTGGTGATTGTTCTGGAACAACTCGCCAAGCATTAAAAAATCAAACGGAGTTGTGTTTTTCGATTTATCGTTATTATCAAAATTAGAGTAACCGTATTTGTGGCCGCACCAGTTTACAATGGCGCCATGTAACGGGCCCATAATAAAGTGTATAGGAATTAGCAGATACATCCACCACTGTGTAGCAAATACTACATAAAATGCAACGTATAGCAAGCCAAAAACAACACGAGATGCTATTGATGAGCCTACGTAATCAATAAACTTCCATTCCGGATAGTTGCCTTTAAAACGTTCTTCCGGTTCTTTTAACCTTTTTTCGTGCTTGCGGTAGCTAATAGCTGTATAATACATCATCTGAAACACGTCTTTAAAGAAGTGGGGAGAATGCGGATCTTTTTCGGTATCGCTGTATGCATGGTGCTCGCGGTGCATAATTGCATAAGCGCGCGGGTTTAAATAAGATGAGCCCTGAAAAACGTAAGTCATTACGTAAAAGGTACGTTCAAAAAATTTGTTGGTAGTAAACATTTTATGAGAGGCGTATCTGTGCAGAAAAAATGTTTGGAAAAACAACGACAGAAACCAGTGCCCAAGAAAGAAAATTAATATGATCACAAAAAATGGAATTATGTATTATTTATAATGATTACAAATATACGATTAAAACGGTATTTGGGATTTAAAATTACTGTTAACAAATCCCTTTTATAACAAAGCCGCCCTATTTACACAGGGCGGCTCGAAAAAATTATTTAATTTTAAGCTTATACTTGTGAATCGCGTAAAGCTTTGATACGGTCATGACCTTCGTTGATCAACTGCTGCTGCTGAGCAATAACAGTTGCAAACTGTGGTGATAAGCCGTTATCTTCAGATAATGCATCGCGGTATGCTTTTTTAATAGCATCCTCGCCGCGCTCGCATTCTTCTAAAATGCTTTTACGGTCGTGGCCGCTAAAGGTAGCTTTTACATCTAACCATGCGCGGTGAATGGTACCTGTTGCAGTGTTACCTGTTTCAACTTCGCCACCAGCCTGGCCAACAGCCTGGCTTAGCTCCTGTACATTACGGCGGCTATCGCTTGCAAACTGCTCAAATACAGCTTTAAGGTCGGCATCGCCTTCGCCTAAATCTTTTGATGCGCGGTCAAAACCATCTATACGGTCGTTATTAATTTCTATTAAGTCGTTTAATACTTCAACTGATTTTTCTGAGGTAGTTTCCATGGTAGTAAATTCTAATTGTTTGTTAGTACTTATACAACCACCATGCCACGTTTAATTTAAAATTAAAAAAATTACAAATTTATCCCGAACGGATATCATAAACCCAAAGTGCTGCCACAGTTTCCATTTATCTAATGGTGTACTTAGAAAGATAACTAGAACTTTTGAAGCCAAATAATTCGGCATCTGTTTGTATCAGGCCAACACCTTTAGCCAGGTAATAATCATACGTACCAGAATCTTCAAACCCATTGCCCAAGCCATAATTGTATTGTACGATCATATGGGTATGTATCACATTTGTATAGGTTTTATTACGTACTGTTTTTGTAATGCCCGATTCAATGATCTTGCTTACTGTACGTCCCGGGACTCCGTTGACTAAACCATCCGGCGACATTGTGGCGGTCCATTCGTCGCCAACTTTAAGGTTATCATCTAAAATAAAAAACTCTACAGTAACTTTTTCCCGTACTGTAGTTGCCATTATTTTATACTTTTTATCTTTTACATAATAATACTGGAGCGCATTTTCGTTGCCCGGAGTAGCACTTTTTACTTCGTAATAATTTTGACCGTTAATAGTTGTAATAACGCCCGTAATATGTGCCTCTGAGCTTTGCACCACACCCGTCAAATCGCTTTCATACGTCCACGAGCTACCTGTTGTTATTGGCAAATAACTATCGTTAGCATTAGGGTTTGTGGTAGGGGTACCGGTAGAGGGGTTGTTTGGATTTACAGAAGATGTATAACCCGTATAGTCAACGGGATCTTTTTTACATGAGCCAAGGCATAAAACAAATACCGGAAGCAGGAGGAGTAGATATTTTTTCAAGCTTTATAATTTTTAATTTAAATCTTGCTAAATGTAATTAAACTCAGCCACGCTTACAAACGCTGTATGAACCATATAATTCACACCGAGGCTTATGTAAATAAAAAAGACCACCCATTGGGGCAGTCCTTTTTATAGTTTAGTTTGTAGTAGTACGTTAAGCTTTTTCGGCTTTGGCAGATTGGTTGATAGCACTTTCTGCAACCTGGGTAAGCAATTCATCGGTTTGCTTTTCTTCCTGTAAGGTTGCATCAAGCAGTTCCACTGCTTCTGTATAGCCTAATACACCGGCTAACGTTTTAAGGGTACCGTATGAGGCAATTTCATAGTGTTCAACTTTCTGGCAAGCAGAAATGATACCTGCATCACGGGTAATGCTCCCGTCTTCGGTGCTTTCAACAATCTCTTCAGATTCTTTGATCAAACCGGCCATCGCCTCGCATTTTTTAGCCACAGCTTTTTCACCAATCGATTCAAAAACCGAATCTAAACGGGTGATCTGGTTTTCGGTTTGCTCGATATGGGTTTCAATTGCACTGCGCAATTCATCTGTAGTAGCTTTCTTTGCCAGTTTAGCCAGTGCTTTGGTTAAATGCTTCTCGGCCCAATAAATATCTTTTAACTCGTCAATAAATAATTCGTTCAATGCCGACTCTTCTACAATTTCGGTTGTTTCGGGAGCCTTTGGGGCTTTTGTTGCTGCTTTAGCTGCAGGAGCTTTTTTAGCAGGAGCTGTTTTAGTAGTTGCCATAATAATAGATGTTTAATTTTTTGTGTAAGATGATAACATCACATACATCTTAAAGTTTTACTAATAAGATAATTATTTAATTATAAAAACCCTTAAGCACCTTTCTTAGTCTTCAAACTGCTCATTAATTGTTCATAAAGGTCGTCGCTTTTTGTGGTACGCGGTTTAAGCTTTTTAATGGTAGGCCGTTTCCCTTTCGCTTTTGCTTTGATGATCTTTAATAGCTCATCATTGTACTCATCCTTAAACTTAGATACATCAAAGTCTTCGGCATATTGGTTGATGAGGGCCAAACCTACGTCGAGCTCTTTTTTACTTACCGTAACATCATCGGCAATATTTAAATCTTCGGTACCTCTTATCTCCTGCCCAAAACGGATACGAGTTATCACCAGCACATTATCTACCGGGTGCACAATACAAAGGCTCTCGGTACTGCGTAATACAAAACGCGCCAGCCCCGCCTTGCCCGATTTTTTAAGCGCCTGCAGCAATAGCGCGTAGGCTTTATTGTTTTTAGTATCGGGCTCGGTGTAATAAGATGTTTCATAAAACATGGGGTTAACATCGCCTATGTCTACAAAACTCTCTATTTCTACCACCTTGCTTTTCTCGGGCGCGGCGGCTTCAAAATCGGCCTCTTCTACTATCACGTAGTCGTCGTCGTTTATTTTGTAGCCCTTTACAATTTTATCGTAAGGCACCTCTTTGTGGGTTTTTTCGTTCACGCGCTGGTAGCGGATGCGTTCGTGATCTCGCGCGTCCAGCATATCCAGATCGATAGTGCTTGTTTGCACTGCCGAATATAATTTAACCGGGATGCTCACCAACCCAAACCCTAACGAACCTTTCCAAATAGACCTCATAACCGTATGATTTAATGCTGTTTAGTATAACTGTTAAATAAGCCAACGGTTTTTAAAATCTTAAAAGTCCGGTATAAACCCTTATACATGTTTTAACCTGTAGTTGCAAGGTGCGTGTTAGTACGCATTATAATATACCCGCTTAATGGCATTGCCGCAAATAGCTGATTGATTGAACTTTACAATCACAAACTAAACACTAAAACATCATGAAAAAGTTATTACTAAGTGCAGTATTTGCGTTAACCCTATGCTTTGCCGCAAAAGCACAGGACGAAACTGTTACAGAAAACCCTGCCGAAATTAAAGACACTAAAATTTTAACCATCGACGAGTTAAAGGCACAACGTGCCGATTTGGTGGCGATGCTAAAATCGGAAGATTTTCAAAAAACTTTGGCTAAGGCCGATAATCTAAAAGCACCAAAAGAGGTGGGCATTGCAGGCGTTGATGCCTTAGCAAACCTGGTTACCACCATGATGACGCAGTTAAAAGAGAACCGCGCTTTGTTACCCCAAATGTATGCCAGCGTAACCGGCCAAACGCTAGACGGGCTGCCTGCTACCGAAATAAAACCACTATCGCCGGATCAATTAATGGGTTTTTCTAAACTTTGCCTTGCCATGGGGTCGAGTTTGTTAAAATCATCAAAAGACCTTATAACCCTGCCGGGCGAAATTAAAAGCGCCGGTTTAATGAAAGGTATTAAGGGCTTTAAATCGTTAATGTACATCAAAAGCAACCTCGGCGCAATTAAACAGGAGATCGCCTTCAACTCTAAAATGATAAACAACCTGGTACAAACCAATAAACTGGCAATGGCCGCAAATACAACCAAATAAAGGCTTCTTTTATTTAGTTTAGAAGAGGGTGCTGCACGGGGGGTGCGGCCCCTCTTTTTTGTTTTTATACGCAGCCAATAAGTACTGCTTGTTGAAAATGAAAGCCTATTGTGGATGATTTTTCTGGCTGTTGCCTCGATCATTTTTTGCACATTTGCAACTCAGCATCTTATACCCCAATGGAGCAGTATTTCATAATAGATTTCGACAGCACCTTTACCCAGGTAGAGGCCTTAGACGAGTTAGCCCGTATATCATTAAAAAATCATCCTCAGCGCGAAACCATCTATAAAAAAATAGAAGACCTTACCAATGCTTCTATGGAGGGCCGCCTATCGTTTACCGAGAGCCTGGAGCAACGCGTAAAACTGCTTTGCGCTAACCGCGACCATCTGAAGATGCTGATAACGCACCTGAAAAAGAAGGTATCAACCTCGTTCTCGCGCAATACCATATTTTTTAAGAACCACCAGGATACTGTACTTATCGTATCAGGCGGGTTTAAGGAATTTATCATCCCGGTTGTTACCGAATACCACATCAAAAAAGACAATATCTACGCCAACACCTTTGTGTTTGATGAGGAAGGCAACATTATTGGTTACGACCGCGAGAACCCGCTATCGCAAGAGGGTGGCAAGGTTAAGCTTTTAAAGGAACTGAACCTGCCCGGAGAGATTTTTGGTATTGGCGATGGTTACTCCGACTTCCAGCTGAAGGAATCGGGCATGATCAAGAAATTCTTTGCCTTTACCGAGAATATCGAACGTAAATCTGTTGCTGAAAAAGCCGACCATATCACCCCAAGTTTCGACGAATTTTTATACATCAATAAACTGCCAAGGGCAATATCATACCCTAAAAACCGCATTAAATGTTTGGTTATTGGCGATATTGATGAAGAGGCATTAACCCAAATGAAACGCGAGGGTTACAACTTTCGCCATCGCGATAGCATAGAAGAAAAGTACCTGGATGAAGCGGGCGTTTTGTTTTGTACTGAAGCTAACTTGCCAAAGCCCGAGCAATTGGAAAATGCCGGCCGCTTAAAAGTAATTGGTTGCTTTGGCCGCGTAAACCGCAAACTTGCCGAGGCGGCATGCGAAAAAGGCATCATTATTTTTGATGACCCCAAGGCTAACCCCCGCAATACCGATTTTATCCCCCGCAGGGTTATCGCTTTTATGAATGAGGGTAAAACCCACATGAGCTGCAACTTCCCCGATCTGCAGCCGCCTCGCATCAACAACGCGCACAGGTTAATTCACATCCATAAAAACGTGCCCGGCATACTGGCGCAGATAAACGAGGTTTTTGCCAACCACAACATTAATATTGTGGGCGAGTTTTTGGTGACCAACCCACAAATTGGCTACGTAATAACGGATGTTAACACAGGCTACGGCACCGAAGTACTAAACGAGCTAAAAGCCATTGAGCAAACGATAAAGTTTAGACTGCTATATTAGAAAAGTTCATAGCGTACGGTTCATAGTTAATAGCAGCTACATTTATTTACGAACTAACCATAATCAGTTACTCTAAGTTTGATGGCAGCTTCTATGAACCATCAACTATTATCTATTCACCAACTTCCACCAATGGTACTACCAATACCGGCACATGCGAGTTACGCACTACGCTTTCGGCAACACTGCCCATTAGCAGGCGGTCTATACCACTCCGGCTGTGGGTACCAATAACAATCAGGTCGGCATTAAATTCTTTACTGCAACTTAGTATGCCATCGGCAGTTGAGCCATATTCGTTAAAATGGGTAACCTCTAACCCCTTAGCATACTTTTCAATGGTACGCTCAATAATATTGTCCGCCTGGTCTTTTTGAATATTAAGCATATTTACCTCATTATAATCAGGCGTTTGTAACGGTAGGCCCATAATGGTATCATTTGTAGTATCTGCAATTACAGCAGGTTCTACAATATGCACCAGGCCAACGTGCGCGTTAAAAGTATGGGCAATATCAAAACCATAGGATGCCGCATATTCGGCAAATTTGCTATCGTCTATCCCAATAAGTATTCTACTGATCTTCATGGCTGCAGGGGCTTAGTTAAAAACATTAAACAATCAATTACCAATATGTTTTAATAAAATATTCCGCCAACTACAGTTTGTATTTACCAAACATCCGTATCAGGTATTTCCTGTTGGCAAGATCTGTATTAGCCAGGGCTGTCTTTTGCGCCGAATAAATGCCGCCATCCCCGCTAAAAAAGTAAGCGGTAAAGCATGCTACAGCAAAGAATATAGCGTAATGCCCGCCAAACAATTCTACCCCCATTAAGGTACAAGCCAGCGGCGTATTGGTAGCACCTGCAAATACGGCTATAAAACCAAGCGCTGCAAACAGGCCTACGGGGGCATTCATTAGTTCGGCAAGGGTGTTACCTAAAGTGGACCCTATATAGAACAGCGGTGTAACCTCTCCCCCTTTAAATCCGGTCCCTAAGGTTATGGCGGTATATATCAGCTTCCAAAGCCAGCTTAAAGCATCAGCCCCGGCATGCTGAAAGGCTGATACAACGGTAACAGCACCCGGGTACTCGGCATCAACACCAAGGCTTAAATAATCGGGCTTGCCTAAAATATAAGTAAGAAGTATTATGGCCAGTCCACCCGCTATAGGTATACACCAGGTAACTTTTATTAGTTTAAGCGAAATGTTTTTTACCATGTGCACCGCTTGTGCAAAAGCATAACTTACCATCCCAAACACGGCTGATGCTACCATCACCTTACCTAAAAGCAATAAGTTAACCGGCAGATGGATGCCATATATTGTTTGACTTGTATTAACAATATCTACATGATAAGGCGTATGATGAATACCCCAAAGCGACACCGTGATATCGCCCACGTACCCCGCTATGAGGCAGGCAAAAAACGACCTGTACGGGATGCGGCCAATGGCAATAACCTCCAGCGCGAAGATGGTACCTGTTAACGGCGTGCCAAATACCGCCCCAAACCCTGCCGCTACCCCGGCTGTCAGGATTACTTTTTTATCGGCCTCGTTCAGCTTAAACCAGTTACCAAACAAGTTGGCCAGGCTGCCGCCAATTTGCACGGCTGTGCCCTCGCGCCCTGAGGAGCCGCCAAATAAATGTGTAATAACGGTAGTAATTAAAATAAGCGGCGCCATGCGCTTAGGCACACCCGCCCCGGGTTGGTGAATTTCATCAATAATGAGGTTATTGCCGCGCTCGGCGCTTTGCCCGTACCACTTATACAGCAGGTGGATCACCACACCGGCGATAGGGAGCAAGTATAGTAACCACGTATGCGCAAAACGAAAATGAATAGCCCAGGTTAAAAGCCACAGAAAAAAAGCCACCATACTGCCAATTGCCACAGCTACAGGGACAATAATAGCAACCCAGCGAACAAGATACTTTACGAGTGAAACGGAGTTTGAAACGATATTTTTAAACATAACCTACGTGCAAATAAACAAATATTTGGGTAGGCGTCATCAGCTTTGCAGCGGTTCGAGTAGGCAGAACACCATTGCCTTGTTAGTATGGCACAAATATAGTTTTCATTTCGAAATTTTCATATTGAATATTTATCCTGATAGCTATCGGGATCGAATTTATTTTGATCCCTCAAACGACTTTCGACTTCTGACTTAAGACTACTATCTTTGAAGCATGAGCATCTCTCCCGAAATAGAAAAAAGGCTTACGCTGCTGCAGGAAAAATACAACGCCATGGGGCAGGATATGACATCTTACCTGGATGGCCTGCTGCACGCCGATTTCCTTACCTATTGGGATTACATTCACCTGGATACGCTTTTGAGCCTGCAAAGCCCCAAAACGCCTTTCCCGGATGAAGAGATCTTTATAATGTACCACCAGATAACCGAGCTATATTTTAAGCTTAGCCTGCACGAGTGTAAGCAAATAGCGGAGCATGAAAACCTGTCGTCCGATTTTTTCACGGCCCGCATTAAACGTATCAACCGATATTTTGAAGCACTCACCAATTCGTTCGAGATAATGGTAGATGGTATGGAGAAGGAACAGTTCCTGCAATTTCGCATGAGTTTGCTGCCTGCCAGCGGCTTTCAAAGCGGCCAGTACCGTTTAATAGAAATTTACGCTACCGATTTTATAAATCTTGTTGCGCCCGACCACAGACAGCAATTGGCAAGCGCGCCGGTTGAGGAGCAGTTTGAGCAGATCTATTGGAAGTATGGCGCTACCGAATTATCTACCGGTAAAAAAACATTGACCTTAAACCAGTTCGAGAAAAAATACGCCAAAACATTTATTGAACTGGGCAAGCAGGTCACCAATACCAACTTCAACTCGCTATTACAGCAATTTAAATACAAAGGCGAAAGCACTAAAGCATTAGAGGAGCAATTAAGACAGCTTGATGTAAATGTAAACGTGAACTGGCCGCTATCTCACTACAAATCAGCCGTACGCTACCTGCACCGCGAGCCCGAAGAAATTAAGGCAACCGGCGGCACCAACTGGCAAAAGTATTTGCCTCCGCGTTTTCAGCGACGCATTTTCTATCCATCTTTATGGAGCATTGATGAACTGGAGAACTGGGGTAAGGCTTGGGTTGATAAGGTGGTTAGTGAGTTGTAACTACTTATGTTAAATTAAATTATTTCGGACAACTTCCAAGATCAATCTGATCTCTATAGTACTCAGGCGCTCGAAATTTTATAAATACAAATATAAATTAACAACCACCGTCGCCCACGACCTGTTTTCTCCAAACCACTTGTTTACCTTTCTTCAAAGTTATGGTAGCCTTCATTATATAATACTCATCGTCAATTTGCTTTAAAGGGGAATTATTTATAAATAAGGTATAATCGCTTATATTAAATTCCATTTCTTTTCCCCTGCTCTTAATATTCTTCAACCTAGTTGGTTTTCCATTTATATAGATATATGCAATTGTCAGGTCTGTCCAGCAAATTAAACGGCTTAGTTTTTTATCTTTTTGCGTTAAATAATATGCATTGCCACAACCACTGATGTCATCTGGCACTTTTTCGAATGCGGACAATTTGGTTTCCGATTGCTGATAATTCCAGTTACTGAAAGTAAATATTATTAAAACTAAGATGCTTTTCATTAGATATCAGTAATTGGATGTAAGCTATTAACCTTCGCCGCATCACTCACAAACCTTTCTATTTCATAAAAACCTTCAAACTTATTAATGATCATCATCGAGTGTTTCTTAGGAAATTTATTTACAAGGAAAATGCCCTGGCCGCGATGGGTTACCTTTTTAATGTCTGCAAGGTTAATGGTTATGTCGGGCTGGTTTAACGTGTGCAGTGTTATTTTCTCCTGATCTACGATCAATTTTGTAGCATCTACTCCTCTGAAATATTTCTTTCTCCCATAAAAAAAGCCGCCTATGAGTGCCACAAGTATCACCGTGAAGATGATGATATTATTGGTACTACCGCCACGATAAAGCAAATTAAAGGCAAAAATGGCTATTATTACCACGTAGGATGCTAAGAGGGTATAAGTCCAGGTTTTTTTAAGTTTCGCGTTTCCTTCGGCACTAAGTTTGTATTGGGGCATGTAGGGCTTTGTTAATTTGCTGTAATATAGTGTTCAAAAGGCTTAAAAATTAAAAATTCGCTCAAAAATTTTTAACTTGCCACTTTCTGAATTATTTATCTACTACCATGACCGACACGCTGGACATAAAAATAACCAAAACCGCTCACTCACGTTTGGCTGAGACGGATTTTAACAACCTGCCCTTTGGTAAGGTTTTCTCCGACCACATGTTCTCTGCTGACTACATTGATGGCGAATGGAAAAATTTTGAGATATTGCCATACGGCCCCATATTAATGAGCCCGGCAATTTCTTCGCTGCACTATGGTCAGTCGTTTTTTGAAGGCATTAAAGCATATAAACATGCCGATGGCAAGGTTTCTATCTTCCGCCCCGAGAAGAATGCCGCCCGCTTTAATAAATCGGCAGAGCGCCTTTGCATGCCTACCCTGCCCGAAGAACTTTTTGTACAAACCATAGCCGCACTGGTAGATATTGACCGTGAATGGATCCCTGCAAAAGCTAACCACGCTTTATACATCCGCCCGTTCATGTTCGCTACCGACCCATACCTGGGCGTAACGCCATCGGCTACTTATAAATACATGGTTATTGTTGGCCCGGTTGGCCCGTACTTTTCAAAGCCCCTTAGGGTTAAAATAGAAACGCACTACACCCGCGCTGCCGAAGGCGGTATGGGTTATGCCAAGGCTGCCGGTAACTACGGTTCATCTATGCTGCCTGCCCGCAAAGCCACCGAAGAAGGCTTTGATCAATTGATATGGACTGATGCCAAAGAGCATAAATACATCGAAGAAATGGGTGCTGCTAACGCGATGTTCCTGTTAGATGGTAAACTAATTACCGCCGAAGCTAAAGACACCATATTAGATGGTGTAACCCGCGATACGGTTATAGCTTTAGCCAAGAGCTGGGGCATTACAGTTGAAGAACGCAAAGTATCTGTTGCCGAACTGATAGAAGGTGCTAAAAACGGTAAGCTGACCGATGCTTTTGGTGCCGGTACAGCTGCAACTATCGCGTCTGTAGCATCGATAAGCTTTGAAGGTGAAGAGTACTTTTTGAGCGACCCTGCAACCCGCGAGTTCTCAAAACGTGTATTAAGCACCCTTGATGACATCAAATACGGCCGTACCGAAGATACAAACGGCTGGAATTACGTAGTATAATTCCTATTAACATTACATACTAAAGCCCTGCAGAGATGCGGGGCTTTTTTGGTCTTGTTAAGTTTAATAATAAACCACGTCATTGCGAGGTACGAAGCAATCTCTACATAGGCAGAGCGGCTCTGTATAGCAAAGAGATTGCTTCGTACCTCGCAATGACGCTCGGGAAAGAGCGGGTCACCCTACATCGTAGCCTTCACCACAATATAAGGCGATAAGGCTTTGCTCTCTATAGGTATTATCTTTGTAAACGCCTTCCCCGCTACCCATATAGCTTTTACAATCGCTTTTGAAATTGATTTCTGCTCAGATTTATTCTCCAGCCATACCGTGAACTTGCCATGGTAGTACGCTTCCACATCTTTTAACCCGAGGGCCTTGCAGCTATCTCGCAGCAGGTCGAGGTCCATACTGTTGATGTTGTGCTTGTCGTAATTATCCTTATCAAAATTCTTTTGCACCCAGCCGTTAACGCTTTTAAAATTTGGCAGGGTAATAAACAATGTACCGCCGGGTTTTAAAAACTTAAGATGTTCGTTAATAATGAATTTTGTATCGTTAAAGTGTTCTATCAACCCGAATGAAAGCACCATATCAAATTTTTCAGGCGGCTGGTAAGTGAACAGGTCCGCTTCAACAATATCAATATCGCCGGGCTTAAGATCGTTTACTGCAAGAAGCTTGTTAACTAGCTCTGGATGAATAAAATAATCGAGCAGGGTTGTGTTTAACCCTTTGTACTTTTTAAGGTAGATAGAATAATAGCCCGGGAAACCACCCAGTTCAATGGCGTTTTTAATACCTCTTTCGGCGATCAGTTTGCCTAAAATATCGCCAAAAACATAATTAGGCTTCAGTTTAAATATCAGCCCCTTGCGCGATTCCCAAAACGACTTCCAGAAGGAACGGTCGGTTAAATTATTTTCCATTAAATATTTTCAATACGGGTTACCGCCCCGGTTTTTTGCTCCAATATGCGGGCGGGGTTACCCACCGCCACGCTATTATCGGGTATATCTCTTATCACTACAGCGCCTGCGCCAATTACTACATTATTACCTATGGTAACATCGCCAATAATACAAACGTTAGCGCCTACATCTACATTGTTTCCTAAACGCGGGCACCTGCTAAAGGTACCATCCGCATGTTTTTTATGGCCAATGGTAACGCTATTACGCAGCACACAACCCTCGCCCATAATAACGCCCTGGTTTACTACTAATGCCTGCCCATGGTAAATAATAAGGCCTTTGCCGGCGGTTGTTTTTCTTGGCAGTTCGATGCCCAAATGCCACTCTACAATTAATTGGTAAAGCACCAGGTGCCAGCAAAAAAGTATTTTTAGGATGATGTGCCGGTTAACTATCTGCACGGAGCGGAATAAAAACAACACTAATTGCCCTTTTATATTGCCCCGGTTGGCGCTCCAATCCTGGAATAAGTAGGCGAAAAAGTTCATTATTGCTTCTTGGTTTTACTGTTAAACTTCATTTTGATATTAATGAAGTATTCAAAAGTAAAATTTTTAATTTTAGTATCATTATACTTGCCCCTATAAATGAAGGTTGCACTCATCAATACATCAGATTCTGGCGGCGGCGCAGCCGAAGCTTGCATGCGCTTGTTAAAAGCCCTGCAACTGCAACAGGTAGATGTAACCATGGTGGTTCAGCATAAAAAGCGCGCGGAAGACGCGGTTTACACTATAGAGCGCAACATCTTTGGTAAGCTTCGTTCTAAACTTAACTTTCTGTTGGAGCGCATTCCTTTTATGCTTTTACAGGAGCGCGATAAACAGGTTAGGTTCGCATTTTCGCCGGCCAATGCCGGTACGGATATCAGCCAATCCAAAGTGATTAAAGAGGCCGACATTATTCATTTGCACTGGACCAACTCCGGCTTCCTGTCTATTAAAGATGTTAAGAAGCTTATTGCCCTAAACAAGCCCATTGTTTGGACGCTGCACGATATGTGGGCTTTTACGGGTGGATGCCACTACGCCGGGCCGTGTAACCATTTCAAAAACCAGTGCGGTAATTGTTATTTCCTGCGCGAGCCGGAGGATAATGATCTGTCTCATGAAGGCTGGCTCAGGAAGAAAGACGCGCTAAGCATCGCTAAAAACCTATCTATAGTAACCTGTAGCCATTGGCTGGGCGAGGTAGCTATGAAAAGCACTTTACTTAAAGGCTTTATTATACAGGCTATACCCAACCCTATTGATATTGAGCTGTTCTCGCATCAGGATAAAGCCTTGGCACGTAGCAAATGGGGCGCTAACCCATCAGCAAAAATTATCTTGTTTGGCGCCGCCAATATTAACGACCGGCGCAAAGGCATTAGCTTTTTAGTGGATGCTTTACATATTTTAAAGACTCAATACGCCACTCAAGAAGTGGAAGTTGTAATATTTGGTAAAAACAAGCACTTTGATACCACAACGCTACCGTTCCCGGTGAAACAATTAAATACCATCACCTCGCCATCCGACCTGGCGGAGATCTACAGCATGGCCGATGTTTTTGTGTCGCCTGCCATTGAAGACAACCTGCCTAACATGATCATGGAAGCCATGAGCTGCAGTACCCCTGTGGTTGCATTTAATACCGGCGGCATTCCCGACCTGATAGACCACCAGGTGAACGGCTATATGGCCGAGTTTAAATCATCAATTGACCTGGCCGCAGGGCTTACCGATGTACTAAACCCTAACAATCACGATAAATATGCTGCTGCTGCACGATACAAAGTAAAGCGCATGTTTAATAACGAAAAGGTTGCCGGGCAATACATCGATCTATACAAATGTATCCTATGAAACCAGTCCTGTCTGTAATTACCATCGTTTACAATAATGCGAGGGATATTGAGCGCACCATGCTATCGGTACTCAACCAAACTTACGAGGCTATAGAATATATTGTGGTTGATGGTGCATCAAACGATGGCACATTGGAGATCATAAAACGTTATGAAGGCCGCATTGCCAAACTGGTTAGCGAAAAAGATAAAGGCATTTACGACGCCATGAATAAGGGCCTTGCGCTTGCCACCGGCGATTATGTTATTTTCATGAACTCGGGAGATGAGTTTTATGATATTGGTACTGTTGAGAAAGTTTTTGACACCGCACCAAATGCCGATATATATTACGGCGAAACCGAAATGGTGAATGATGAGCGCGAAAGCCTTGGGCAGCGCCGCCATAAAGCACCTGCTAAATTTACCTGGCGGGACTTTAAGTTTGGTATGAGCATCAGTCACCAGGCTATTTACATCAGGCGGTCGCTTACCCAACCTTATGACCCTAAATACCAGCTTAGCGCCGATATCGACTGGATCATCCGCGCGGCAAAAAAAGCTATTAAAATTGTAAAGGTTGATGGCTACGTTGCCAAATATTTGGTAGGCGGTATGTCAAAAGCCAGGCACAGGCAAAGCCTTTTAGAGCGTTTTGATATCATGAAACGCCATTACGGCTTAATTCCTACCCTATTTAACCACACGGTGATCGCATTTAACCTGGGCTGGTACTGGCTTAAGAATAAGAGGACGAATGATTAAATCTTAACCCTTTACGTCAATAACATGTTTTTTAATTCTGTTACCCATTAACTATGATCCATGAACTACCGGCCTACATTGCCGGGTCCTGCTTATTTT
This sequence comes from Bacteroidota bacterium, assembly GCA_040389205.1. Taxonomy (GTDB): domain Bacteria; phylum Bacteroidota; class Bacteroidia; order Sphingobacteriales; family Sphingobacteriaceae; genus Mucilaginibacter. The sequence continues at coordinate 340,372 of JAZKAL010000002.1, read as the reverse complement.
GTACCTCGGCTACATTGCCGCCCCTGCCCCTGGCGTCAAACGCGCGGAATTTTACAATGCCGTTTGCAGGGATAGGTTTTTCGTAAACCGGGCTGTTGGCATCGGGCTCTTTGCCGTTGGTGGTGTAGCGTATGGTCATTCCAGGAAACTGGATGTTGCTTTTGTATTTGCCATCCTCAATAATTACACCCGGTTTAGGGATGCGGAAGTTGTAACCGCCATTGTAATAAGCCAGGCGCGGCAATTCGCGTTTGCCAAGTATATTCAGGAATTTGCTCCAATCGGCATTATATAGTTCACGGGCTTTGGTGGTATCGCGCTCGGTAGCCCATGCCGGGTCTTTAGCCCAGGCACGTTCTGCCAGGCCTATCAGCTTAGGGAAGATCATGTAATCCATCCTTTCGGGCGTTTTAACCGTCTCGGCCCAAAGCGCGCCTTGCAAGCCAATGATGTTTGTTTTACCATAATCGGTTAAACGTTGCTTACCTATAAAAATGTTACGGTTTATTGGCTGCCCGTTCTTGTCCACATCGGCGTTCTTAAAATAGTCGTAAGGGATAAAGGAAAAGAATTTATCTATCCCTAAGAATGCCCCCCAGTAATAACCCGGCTCGTCCCACGATTTGTAATTAGCCATATCAAAATACAGGTTGGTTACACAGGTAAGTACTGTTTTGTAACCGCCGTTTGCCAGTTTGTAGGCAAGGTCTTCCTGCCCATCGCCAAGTACATTGTTCCACACATCAACCTGCATTTTATCGCCCACAAATTGCGGGTTTGGCAGGTAGGTACTTTTCCCGTCAACAAGCGTTTTGCGCAAGGCCATTTCTTCCCAGCCGGATAGTATGATATTGCGCTTTTTAAGGATGTCGTTTACCCTGCCATAAAAGTAATACCACTGGTCGCCCGTGTTTTGGATGGCCGGGTTGCTCGCCTTTAGCGCTAAATATGCAGGCGACTTTTCCCAAACACCCGCGGGCACTTCGTCGCCACCAAAATGGATGGCCGGCAGTGGTGCGCCTGCCTCTTTGTATATGTTTACCAGGTCGCCTACAACGGTTTCAATATAGTTATAGGTTGATGGCATGGCTACATCTATCACATTATCGTTCCAGTACTGCACCGAGCGGTAGTCCGACTTGTCGTTTACATCGCGCAGCAAGTTACGCTCGGCACCGGCTTTATCACCTGCGGCCATCAGGCGCTCGTAGCGTGCATCCATCGCTTTGATAGATGCACGGGCATGGCCGGGCGTTTCAATCTCGGGTAATACGGTTATGTGGCGCTCGGTAGCATATTTTAAAATTTCGATATAATCGGCCTTAGTATAAAAACCTGTACCGGCTGCATTGGTAAAATCTGGCCCCGAGCCATGCGATGCCGGCAGGAAGCCCTTGCTATCTAAAGTATGGCCTCGTTTAGAGCCAACGGCAGTTAATTCGGGTAACGACGGGATCTCTATCCTCCAGCCCTCATCGTCGGTAAGGTGCATGTGCAAGGTGTTCATTTTATAAACGCCCATCAGGTTTATAAGCTTAAGCACCTGCTGCTTGCTCTGAAAGTTGCGCGCCACATCAAGCATCACGGCTCGGTATGGGAAACGGGGTTCGTCTTTTACACTCATACAAGGCACGGGGATACTTGCCTGTGGTTTCATCCATGGTGATGCTGAAATAGCTGTTTTAAACGACTGGATACCATAAAACAAACCCGCAGGGGTAGATGCCGCGACGGTTATATCGTTAGGGGTAACGTTAAGCGTATATGCTTCTGCGCCAAGGGTTGCGTCTTTCTTAAAAATGATCTTTTTACCTGTTGAACCACCGTTGAGTTTACTGCCCAAAAGTTTCTCGATGCCATTAATAAAATATGTTTTCTCTTTGGCAAAAAGCGGGTCGCTTACAATGGTAACAGCATTAGTAACTACAAAACTGCCTGCATTTTCCTGGTAACTTACGGGCGTAGGTATAATTTTTTGCAGTTGAGAGGCGGGAATATCCTGAACAATTTTGTTTTGATTATACAATATTTCGGGCGTGATTAGGCCCGGGTAAGTTGGGTTAAATGGCTTTATGGTGAAATCGCCGGGCGAGTACCCTTTGGCGGGCTCGGCATCCCATACAAAATAAGGGCCTTCAATAGCGTCGGTAAAGTTTACTACTATAGCTTCGCATACGTAATCAATACGGATGCTTTCGCCGGGTTTTACCTCCTTAAATTTGTCGTTCGGCGTAATGCTGTACAAGTCGCCGTTTACCTGTAACACTTTGGCGTTGCCACTAACCGCATCAGCAATAAAATTACGCGATGAGTTGAAATAGATCTTCCACCCGCCTGCAGGCATGGTTTGCGCGCCCTTATTGGTAATAACCAGGGAGGTTAACGACACATGCTTGTTTTGATAGTTGTTATCTAAAACTTCCCAGCTTAGGTGCAGTTTTTTTATATCGAAAGCAGGCGCACTGGCCAACACAGTTACAGCGTTTACTGCAACAAGCAACAATAGGGTAAATAAACGGCGCATTAGTTTATATTTAGGTTTGTAACCGTAAATATAATGCTTTTAAGATGTAGAAATACTTTTTAAAATATTTTTTAAAGTGCAAATTTTATCCAGCCCTCACCCTCATAACCAAACGCAAATTGCTTTGGATGGATGATCTCGGCCAATATTTCTACCGAATCTACTATTCTGGGGCCGGGTCGATTAAAGTAATGGTTACCATCGGCAATATAGACGCGGTTGTTTTTAACGGCCTTTAAATCTGCAAAACCGGGTTGTTCTAACAAGATATTTATTTCGCGCATGGTGCGCTCAATAGAAAAGCCGCAAGGCATCAGCAGGATAATTTCAGGGTCGCTTTCGCGGATGTCATCCCAGCTTACATAAGGCGAGTGTTTGCCGGCCTGGGCTAATATGGGAGTACCGCCTGCAATTTGCACCAGCTCGGGGATCCAGTTACCCGAGATCATCATCGGCTCCAGCCATTCCACGCAGGCAACCGTTGGCTTGCTTTCCATAAACTTTAGCTTATGGCGAACAATATCTACTCGCTCATTCAGGTCCTCCAACAGGCGTTCGCCGTCTGCTTCTACATTAAGGGCTTGGGCTACGGTGGTTATATCGTTAAAGATCTCATCCAGGCTATTGGGTTGCAGGGAAATGATCTGCGCCTGCTTATCTAAATAGTTTTCTAAAGCCTGCTCAACCTCGGGCAACGATACCGCGCAAACTTCGCATTGCGCCTGGGTGATCACCACATCGGGCGAAAGTTGTTTGATCACCTCGCGCTTCACCGTGTAAACCGACAAGGCATCGGACAGGATCTCTTTCACCTTTACATCAATATCGGCGCTGCTTAAGCCATCGGGAAAATTTGCTTCTGAACATACAGGCAGGTACGTAATGCTTTTCGGGTAATCGCACTCGTGCGAACGACCAATCAGGCTACTTTCTAATCCTAATGCACAAACTATCTCGGTAGCGGCGGGTAATAATGATACTATTTTATGAGCAGACATATTGGGTGCAAATATGCGAAATATAGCGGAATAGTATTGAGAGATAAGAGTTCATCTATGTTATGTGAGTATAGTGCTTTTATTTTAAGTTATTCCCGCCATACTCCCGCCCCACCACTTTAAGTTCGGGCTACAGCTTTTAAAAGTAGCGATGGGTTTTAAACCCATCGCTAGGGAGGGTTGCATTCTGAAGATTTTTCAATTCTATAAATTCAGGTTCAGACAATTTCTTAATCCGCTTAATCCCGGTTCTTTTCCTCTTAAATATTATCTTTGCTTGTAATGATATTCCTAACCTTCTTTATCGGGGTCATCGCCAACTTTATAGGCTACATACCTCCCGGTAACATCAATCTTACTTTGATGCAGATCACCATAAACCGGGGCATGAAACAGGCCCTGCAGTTTATTATAGCGTTTAGTTGTGTTGAGTTCTTTTTTACTTATGTGGTGATGCAGGGCGCCAAATGGCTGTCTGAAGAGGTTAGGCTGGATACTATTATAGACTGGGTAATGGTGGTGCTGTTTGGCACGCTGGGTACTATTACCTGGTTAAACCGTAACAAGCCGCCCAAAACGACTTACAGCAACCATGCCAGCATTAAATACGGCATATTGCTTGGGTTTGTTAACCCTATGCAGATCCCCTTCTGGATGGTGACCGGCACTTATTTAATAACGCACGAGTGGATAGAGGATGGCAGGTTAGCATTGGTTATTTTTAGTATCGGTTCGGCAGCAGGGGCATTTATCGCCTTGTATTTGTACGCAAAGTTTGCGAAATTCCTGCAAAAGAAGTTTGAGCTAAGCACCAAGGCAGTAGATATTGGTATTTCAATATTATTCTTCTCATTTGCGGCATACCATATTTTTAAGCAGATCTACCTGGTGTATTTTAAGCACCGATAATCAGGTGTCCCATTCTGTCCCGTTTTTAAAAAAAACGGGACACCTCTGAAAAAAACACAACTATTTAAAATAAAGAATATTCTGTATTTTACTTACAGAAATACTTCAGGTAATTTTGCAATTCAAATTTTCACAATCGACTGATTGTCAATAAATTAAAATTACAATGCGGTAAGTGTCTCATTTAGTGGGACACCCTGAGAAATTGCTATGCGTTTTCTTCTGAGATCTGTGGCTTCGCGGTATTAATATTCCAGATCTTTTCGGCTTTACGGCCAACCAGCCAAAAGGATAGTGCCAGTATGCCAAAGAAGAGCGTTTTATTGGTGCCATCCCAAAAGTACTCGAAGTATTTGGTGTACAGGAATATGATAAGGAATGTGATACCAAACTCGCGTGCTATAGCGTCTTTAAACTTCAACCCGTACAACAGGAACAAACCGGCCACCACAGCAGATATGATTCCCCAGTAAAACAGACTGATCTGTTTAATATTCCACCATACCTGCAGGCTGCCATAGTTACCAAAGATGCTTAGCAACCAAAGCGACATAAACAGGTAAAGCATCCCTACCACATAGGTTAGTTCCCAAAAGTAAGCGAACCACTTTCTGCCTTTAAGCAGGTGGCAGGCTCCCACCAATAACAACCCGAATAATACAAAGCGCAGCGGGTAGTTCATGCCCAAAAAGTATAGCGCCCAATTGGTTTGGTAACCCGTTTCGGTACCAAACCAGCTACCCAACGATACCAGCGCAAACAGCCATATTAAACGGGAGTTCATTCGGTAGGCCAGAAAGCCATATACAAATACCGATACCAGGAACAGGATAGAATAATGTCCGGAACCATTATCGAAAGTTTTGCCCAGGTAGGCTATGCAGCTGGCTGTGCAAAAAACGCCTAAAAATATGGTGGCTTCGTTACTAAAGATCTTCTCGGGGAATAACCGCTCTCGCCGCCGGCCTAAATAAAATAACCCTGCCGCAGTTGCGCCGGATAGGATGCAGATGATGATATCAGGGGTATCATATAATTTTGTTATCCAGTCGAGCACAGTCTTATCTACAATAAGCGACCCGATGGCGATGGCGCCGCAAAACAGCGCCACCCAAATACTGTACTTGGCCAATCGCATCCAGTCGAAACCTTTTACTTCGTAAGAGTTGCGGAGCTTTTCTGCCTGGGCAGTATCAAGCAGGTTGTGTTTTTCCCAATGCGCGATGGTTTGGTTCAAAAATTCACTTTCCTGCCTGTCGATATTCAGTTTAGCCATAATTACAGTTACACGAATTTATAAAATAAGCGAAGAGAAACAAGGTTAATTAACACTTAATTAATAAATAACGGTACGGGAAATTAATATGAAATGATGAAAATTGGGTGAAACTAGGTATTAAACTGCGGGCCGTTGATAACCAGCAGTGCCTGCACATCTTCTTTATCTTTTCCTAATTGTACTACCAATTGCTCAAGCGATTCGAACTTTACGTCGCCGCGCACAAAGTGCAAAAATTCCATCCGGAGCTCCTGGTTGTAGATCTCGGCGCTAAAGTCAAAGATGTTTACCTCTATATTACGCGTCATGCCGTTAACGGTAGGGCGGTGGCCTATATATGCCATACCGGTGTACTCCTTACCTGCAACTTTCACCTTTACGGCAAAAATACCATCGGCAGGGATCAGCTTATAGCTTTCTTCGATAAGTAAGTTGGCGGTAGGGTACCCAAGTTCGCGGCCCAACTGATCGCCGCGAATAACCTTGCCGGTAATAAAAAACGGGTAACCGAGGCATTCGTTGGCTATGTTAATGTTATTATCAAGCAATGCCGCACGGATGCGGGTTGAGCTGATGGCTACATCGTTGATGTCCTGCTCGGGAATTTCAACCACTTCAAAATTATATTGTGGCGCAAGGGTAAGCAGATCCTGCAAGCCGCCCTGCCTGTCTTTACCAAAGCGGTGGTCGTAACCTATCACAATAGTTTTAGTACCTATTTTATTCACCAATACATCGCGGATATAGCCCTCGGCGGTTTGGTTAGAGAAATCGCGGGAGAATGGCGTAATGATCAGGTGGTCGACACCCAATTGCTCCAGCAGTTCGGCCTTTTCGTTTATGGTGTTGATGAGTTTCAGGCTTTCATCTTCGGGATGTAGGATCATCCTGGGGTGCGGAAAGAAAGTTAAGATAACCGTTTCACCACCCTTAGCCGCAGCCAGTTCCTTGATTCGCGATATAATTTTACGGTGCCCAATATGCACACCATCGAACGTACCAATGGTAACTACCGCGTTTTTAACGGCTGTAAATTCGTCGATATGGTGGTAAATCTTCATGTAACTGGCACAAATGTAAAAGGACTAAGCAGCTTTTTGTTTAATGAAGTGTAAAAATTACAAAGCAGGCCTGGCTTGCTCACGCGATTTTAGTTCGCGAATAGTATTCACCAACTCCAAAACCTCATGCGCATCCTCTATCCTGTAGTTACCGCTACGGGTGCGCCTTAATGCCGACATGTATGCCCCGTTATCAAGTGCCTTACCAAAATCGTTTACCAGCGAACGGATGTAGGTGCCCTTGCTGCATACCACGCGGAAATCAACTTCGGGTAATTCTATCCTTGTAATTTCAAATTCGGAAATGGTTACGTTGCGGAGTTTCAGTTCAACCTCTTCGCCTCGGCGGGCTTTCTCGTACAGGCGTTCGCCGTCAATTTTTATGGCTGAATGCGCAGGCGGGTATTGCTGAATATCGCCCGTAAACTGCGTGCAGGCAGCTTTTATCTGCTCGTCAGTTAAATGGCTGGTTTCAAACTTGGCTTCCGGTTCGCTCTCCAGGTCGTAAGTTGGGGTAGTTGCGCCAAGCACCATAGTGCCGGTGTATTCCTTTTCTTCTGCCTGAAAGGTATCTATCTGCTTGGTCATTTTACCGGTGCAGATGATGAGCAGCCCTGTTGCCAAAGGATCGAGCGTGCCGGCGTGGCCTACCTTTAGCTTTAACGGTTTAAAAGAGTTACGCAGCTTACCCACCACATCAAAGCTTGTCCACTCTAAAGGTTTATTAATGAGAAGGAGTTGCCCGTCGGCAAAGTCTTGTATAGATGAAAAGGAAGTGCTCAATACGGATGGTTTTATATCACCTGCAAATTATGGCCGCTTAGGTAAAGGATAATAATTACCCCGCCTACCAATATACGGTACCAGCCAAAAAGCTGGAAGCCACGGCGCTCTAAAAAGGTGATGAATGTTTTGATGGCAAGTAAAGCCACCACAAATGCTATAACGTTACCAATTGCCAGCAACTTAACTTCTTCGCCGGTAAATACATGCCCTTCTTTATAGAAATCGTATAATTTTTTACCTGTAGCGGCAAACATGGTTGGCACGGCTAAAAAGAAAGAAAACTCGGCAGCGGCCTTGCGGCTTAGCTTCTGGCTCATACCACCTACTATGGTAGCAGCCGAGCGTGAAGTACCCGGTATCATGGACAAACACTGAAAGAAACCGATCTTTAATGCTGTTAAATAACTTATCTCTTTTTCTTCCTCAACATCGGGGTTGTTAAACCACTTATCAACAAAAAGCAAAATAACACCGCCTATAAACAGGGTTATACCAACCGTTAAGGCGCTTTCCATTAACGCGTCGATCTTTTTGCTGAAAAGCAAACCGAAAACCGCAGCAGGCAAGAACGCTACAAATAGTTTATAGTAAAAATTTATCGACTGAAAGAAACGCTTGAAATAAAGTACCACTACCGAAAGGATAGCCCCTAACTGGATCGCTACTGTAAAAAGCTTAACAAAATCGTCTGCCTGGATCCCCATTACCGATGAGGCAATGATCATATGCCCGGTAGACGAGATAGGCAAAAATTCGGTGATGCCCTCTATAATAGCAAGGACAATTACGTGAATAATATTCATTATTTAGCGCTTGGCTTTTTTAAGATAGCATAAAAACCTAAGCCAAAACCTGTTAATACCACAATTGGCGCTATAACAATTTTAGTAGTGCTGTAAATATCGGTAGTACCGCTCATCAGTACAAAACCAAAGGCTACTACAGCAATGCTGATGATTAACCACATGTAATTCTCTTTACCGAAAATAAATTGAGAAGGCGTGGTTGTATCAGTTACCGGGGCTTGTGTTTTGCTTGCAGCTGTTTTTGATTGTTGCAGTGCCATATCTTTATTAATTATTGTCCCGATAGCTATCGGAATGGTGAATGATTTATAATCTGACCTATCTGTACAGATCGTATATTTTTAAACGTAAAAACTTATTAACCGCCAGGAATGTACTAAAGGCCGATATAAATATCCCCAATATCACAATACCTAAGAATACCATACCAAATTCGGCAGGGCTTTGCAGTATAACCAGGTCGGGAATCTGCTTATTGGCAACAAACAGGGTACCTATTAATATTACAATAGATATTAACGCGCCCAATAAGCCATGCCAGATGCCGTAAAGCAAAAACGGCTTGCGGATAAATCCTTTGGTTGCACCTACCAACTGCATAGATTTGATCAAGAAACGTTGCGAATAAATTGCCAGCCTAATGGTGTTGTTTATTAAAGCAACCGACAGGATAATAAAGATCCCGGCGAAAGCAAGTATAATTAAACTGATCGATGTTAGGTTAGCGTTCATTTGGTCTACCAACGATTGCTGATATTTAACCTCTTTAACCAGTTTATTTTTCAGCAGTTCGGCCTTAAACTTTTCGATACCAGCGTTATTGGCATAATCGGCCTTCAAGTAAATATCCAGCGATTGCGATAGCGGGTTATACCCTAAAAACTTAACAAAATCTTCGCCCAGATCTTTTTGCAAATTGCGTGCGGCAAGTTCTTTACTCACATATTGCGTTTGCTTAACCATGGGGTTGCCATCCAGTTGTTTTTGCAATTGCAGTACATCTGTTTCGTGCGCCGAATCATCCATAAATATATTCAGCACAATGTTTTCTTTTACATAGCGCGACAGATTATTGGCGTGCACCAATATTAAGCCCAGCAGCCCTATCATCAATAAAACCATGGCAATCCCAAAAACGGTAGATATATATATCGTTTTGGTTTTTTTTGCCGATGCGCTTGCTTCAAATTCTTCCATGCGTTTATTTAGATAATTTGCGAAATTAACAAACCTGCCCTAAAGGTAAAAGTTTAAGGGAGATAATTAACAATAATTAACGCCAACCGCTGATTAAGGTGATTGTGGGATTACGCTGATTTTATTTTGTGACGGCAATGAGCCTATCTATCAATTGCAATCCTGTTATCCGTTAAGCAACCATCAAATCAGTGCAATCAACCCAATCATTTAAATCAGCGGTCAACAAATTTGATGCTCGCCTGTTATCCCAACATGACAAAGCCAGCAAACGACCACGATAAACCATCACCATCAGACACGCCTACTAATAGGCCTAATGATGAAGGGCACGAAAGTGTAGTGAAAAACGAAGACAAGCAGTATCATGCTGATGAGCCCGAACAGGAAAATGTGGCGAAATATTATGAAAACCGCGAGCAACCGGTAACACCCGTTAAAAACCCGCCGAAGGAAGATCAGCCGGATGCATCTGATGATGATGCAAGACGCCTGGAATCTAAATAGTTATTCAATAGGTTTGGCTATACCAGCCGAGTTAAATTGCAGGTCGTACAATTTACGGTAGTAACCGTTTTCTATCCGAAGCAACTCCTGGTGGGTACCCATTTCTTTGATCTCGCCATGGTCAAGCACAATTATCTTGTCGGCATTTTGTATGGTTGATAAACGGTGGGCTATTACAATGGCCGTGCGGCCCTGCATCAGTTTGTTAATGGCATTTTGTATCAGCAATTCGGTCTCGGTATCTACTGATGAGGTAGCCTCATCCAGCACCAAAATAGACGGATTGTAAACCAATGCCCGAATGAACGAGATCAGCTGTGCCTGTCCTGCCGATAAGGTTGCACCGCGTTCCATTACGTTATAATCGTAGCCGCCGGGTAAGCGCTCAATAAAATCATGCGCGCCCACATCTTTTGCTGCCGCGATGATCTCTTCGCGGGTAATATCGGTGTTGTTTAAGCTGATGTTGTTACCAATGGTATCAGTAAATAAAAACACATCCTGTATAACAGTGGCTATTTTAGAACGCAGGTAATCTACCTTGTACTCCCTGATGTCGTGCCCGTCAACTTTTACTTCGCCGCGTCCAATATCATAAAAGCGGTTTAAAATGTTAATGGTTGATGACTTACCCGCACCTGTAGCGCCTACCAAAGCCAGCGTTTCGCCGGGCTTAATATGAAAGTTAATATCCTTTAGCACCCAGTTCTCATCATTATAGGCAAACCAAACGTTTTTAAATTCAATATCGCCCTGTAATACAGTTGGTGCGAGTTTACCCTCGTCTATAGCAACCTCGTTCGTATCCAGTACTTTAAAGATCCTGTCGGCACCTACCATACCCATTTGCAGGGTATTAAACTTATCGGCCAACTGGCGTATCGGGCGAAACAGCATGTTTAACAGCACAATAAAACCCGTTATAACACCGGGAGTAATGCCATTGGGCGAAGCCGATAGGGCGTGCATTTGCTGGTCGTTCAGGATGCGTTTACAGCCATACCAAACCAGCAGGGCTATACAAACAGCGAACAATATCTCCACCACAGGGAAAAAGATAGAGTAGTACCAGTTAGAGCGGATATTTGCATCGCGGTACTTTTGGTTTACCGACCTGAACTTTCGCATCTCCTGTTCCTCGCGGGCAAAGTATTGGATAATGCTGATGCCGCTGATATGCTCTGCTAAGAAAGTATTAAGCTGTGCAACCTGCGTACGCACCTCTTGAAAGGATGATTTTATTGCTTCTTTAAACACATAGGTGGATGCAAAAAGCAGGGGCATAGGTATAAGCGTAATCAGCGCCAGTTTCCAGTCCTGCCACATCATATAACCTATAACGGCTAAAACCAATAAAAGGTCGCCCATAATGGAGATCAACCCTTCCGAAAAAATATCGGCGATGGTTTCCAGGTCAGATACCGTACGGGTGATAAGCATCCCGATAGGTGTACGGTCGAAATATTTTAAGCGCAGGCTGGTGATGTGGTTAAAAACATCCTTCCGCAAATCGCGGATAACAGATTGCCCAAGCGCATTGGTAAGATATGTTTGATAATACTGCGCAATGGTTTGTATAAATAATTGCGCAATCATCAGCCCAACCATAAAAACCAGGCCGTTGTAATCGTTCCCCAATATGTTAACGTCAAGCGTACGCTGTATCAGAATAGGCTGCACCAAAGCAACAGCCGCCAAAAATATAGTAAGGATGGTAGCTACTACAAACTTGCCGTTATAAGGCTTTACGTAGTGCATAACCCTGCCCAGTAATTTCCAGTCGAGCGCTTTACCTGTAACTTCTGCCATTTAGTGAATTATTGATTTAGTGAATTAATGATTTCACCAAAATACGGATACTTTACTTCTGTTAAATATAAACCACATGCCGGTACACTTGTGCCTGCTTTGCTGCGGCTTTTACTTTCTATTACCTTACGTATATCTTCGGGCTGCATATCACCACGGCCTACCTGTAGTAAAGTACCTACAATAGCACGTACCATGTTACGCAAAAACCTATCGGCAGAGACATGAAAAACTATGCCATTTTCTGTCGCTCCCCATTCCGCTTTAGCAATTTTACAATTATTGGTTTTAACCTGCGTATTACTTTTACTAAAACAGCTAAAATCTGTATATTCCATGACTATTGCCGCCGCCCGGTTCATTAAACCCAGATCGGGCTTGTCGCGTATCAGCCACGAGTAACCGTTCAAAAACGGGTTCTTCTCAAAATGTATATGATATTCATAAGACCGCAGGGTAGCATCAAACCTCGCATGAGCATCGGCATGAACGGGTATGATCTGTTTAACAGCAATATCATGCGGAAGCAGGGCGTTTAAACTGCGTTTGTCTATGGTTGATGGCCCGTGGTCCACAAACTGAACATCTACATGCGCAAAAAAATCTTTAGCATGCACGCCGGTATCTGTACGGCCGCAGCCAACGGTTTCTATTGGCTGGCGCAATAAAGTGCTAAGCGCTTTATCCAACATTTCCTGAACGGTTACAGCATTTGGCTGTACCTGCCAGCCATGGTAATTGGTGCCATCGTAAGCCAATTCAATAAAATATCGTTGGGTGTTTGCCACATGGCAAAGTTAACATCATTTACGATTTTAGTTTTACCAATTACCATTCTATATTTGCTTGCAACTTATAATCAACAAAATGCTACAACGTATCCAATCAATATACCTGCTTTTCGCCTCGATAGTGCTTTTCGCGCTGTTTGTATTCCCGCTTGCCCATAACATTTTTGTAGATGGCAAACTGGTTAATGTATCGGTAACCGGCGTTTACGAAATTGTAAATGGTACAGATAAGCAGATCCAATCTTTTTTACCGTTAACCATCGTAACCGTACTGGCGGCGTTGATCCCGCTGGTGCTGATATTCTTGTATAAGAACCGTAAGCAACAGATCACCATTAGCTACGTGGCAATATTGGTATTAATTGGCTACAGTTTTTGGATGGCACAAACTGTTAAAGGCGTAGTTGGCCCCATAACACTGGAGTATAAGAACATGGGCATAGGCCTGTTCTTAACCTCGCTGAGCATCGTACTTATCATCTTCGCTGTTAAAGCAATTCAAAGAGACGAGAAGCTGGTAAAATCAGCAGACAGGTTGCGATAGGATAGCAGAAAACATGTGCCAATCAATAGCAGTCCTTCTAAATTCATATTTATTCTCGGCAGACGTTTGGGGCACAGTTTCAGACTGGTGCATGGTATTGGTCACAAGTTTGACAGCGTATTATCTTTACCAAACATTGAAATCTCAAAAAGAAGTTCAACACACTCAAAATGAACTTTTTAAAATAGAAAGCATCCGATTTAAAGAAAGTATCAAACCATTATTAAGGTATACCGCTACCACCGAAATGATGCTAACGGACGAGGAAGATAAAAAGATTTTAACTGTTAAAATGTCAAATGAAACGGACGGAGCAGCTCTAAAAATCTCAAAAATATTGTCAGAAAAAAATCAAATATTTATTCCACTTAATTTTTCAGATAAAAGAGATCATTTATCCAAAGAGGATGAACCCTTATTATTTCATTTCTTAATAGATGTGAAGGCAGTTGGATTTATTAAATTCACTATAAATTATCAAGACATTGCCGGAACCAAATACAAACAAAGCATCTTTTGTATCTGCGATGAAATTGGCATTGAATTACATCCTTATTTACCTGAAATAATAACGGCTTAAATAGATAGCACTATTTACAAACGAATTTCTCCCGTATGCTTGGTAACACCTCATCCGCAGGACTTCCTAACCCAGCTTCGGCTTGTGCCAATCCTACATTAATCTGCTCTTGTTGGTATCTTGATAAGTTGTCCCAGTCCTCTTCATCATCCAATCCATTAAAGTAATTTACCATCAACCCATATAGTTGCTTAACCTGCTTATCATCTGCATGGTCAATTTTCTCGTGCAATTCGTTCTTTAATTCTGCAGTACTCATAGCGCTATCTCCCTTATTCAAATATACCAAATTTCTTTTTACTGAAACTTCCCAAACTCCTTTATCTCCCTGTAAGGCTTCGCAAAAAAGTCGCCTACGACCTGGTTAAACATATCCCGGTAAAATATTGGGGTGGAGTGGCCTGAGTTTGGTATGATCCATAGGTACGAGTTGGCAATATTCTCGGCTATCAGCATGGTGTGTTTGTTCCTGATCACGTCGTGGTCGCCACCAATAACTAAGGTTGGACAGGTAATCTTTTTTAAAGATGCTACTTTAATATGCGGCTCGTAGCTCAACAGGTGTAGTAGTTTCACCTGCACTTTCATATCCTCGGTTGGGTTTTTGATCTTCTTCATGGTATCAACCGCAACCTGGTTCATTTTGTAAGCATAATCATAAACAAACTTATCCACCGCACTGGTATCCGGCCATAAGTTTGCGCCGGTAACAGCAAGTTTCTTCACTTTATCGGGGTGGTTCATGGCCAGTAAAAGCCCTTCTATTCCACCGTCGCTCCAACCTATTATGTTCGCATTCTTTATTTGTAAATGTTCCATTAAGGCGTTCAGGTCATCGCTCATCATTTCGTAGGTAATGGAATCTTTATTATCGATCGATTTGCCCTGCGAGCGGCTATCGGCCAATATTACTTTATAGTTTTTAGCAAAGTATGGGATCTGGTATCTAAAGTTATTAATTGAGCCACCGTTGCCATGTATAATTAGCAGCGGTTCGCCTTTACCATAAACTTCATAATACATTTTAAAGCCACGCAGGTTAACATACTTGCCAACTGCGGCATTATGGCCATATTGGGTAGTATCTTTATCCGGCTTTTGCTGCGCGTAACTAACAATTGCGGGCAATATTAACAGGGTTGATAACAGAACTTTGCTTAGGCGTTTCATATCAGTAAGGGTTTAGTTTTCTAAAGATAAGAATTGTCGCTGATTTGCAATAGGATTGATAATGCTCCTAACGCTTTTTAACTCTTTTTAGCTGCGTAATAAGTAACTGAGTTATGTCACTCATAATTGCGCAAAAAATCATTAACATAAAAACGGTGTTGATTTTTAGTTAGTTAACCTAAATTAAGCTATAATTTTTACCATTTTGATAAATTTCAAAACCAGTATTTGATTTGTTGATTTTTAGTTGTACTTTTGCACCCGATTTGGCGATGTAGCCAAATACGTTATTTTAATTCATGAACCCATTTATCAATCTGGGAATCCGTCATGATATTGTTAATGCCATCTCTGAGTTAGGATTTGAAAATCCTACACCAATCCAGGAACAGTCAATTCCGGTATTGTTAACAGGCAGCAACGATTTTGTCGGATTAGCCCAAACAGGGACCGGTAAAACAGCTGCTTTTGGACTGCCGCTATTAGAACTGCTCGATTTCGAAGAAAATCATCCGCAGGCGCTTGTTTTATGCCCAACACGTGAACTTTGTTTACAGATCACGAACGACATTAAGAACTACGCCAAGCACATGAACAACGTTAACGTTGTTGCCGTTTATGGTGGTGCAAGCATCCAGGATCAATTACGCCAAATTAAACGTGGTGTACAGATCGTTGTTGCTACCCCGGGCCGTATGCTTGACATTATTAACCGTAAGGCGATCAATTTTTCGCAGGTTAGGTTTGTAGTATTGGATGAGGCTGATGAGATGCTCAACATGGGCTTCCAGGAAGACATTGACAGTATTTTATCTACCACTCCTGACGAGAAAAAAACCTGGCTGTTCTCAGCCACCATGCCTTCTGAGGTTAGAAGGATCGCTAAAAAATACATGGATAACCCTTTTGAGTTAACCATGGGCGAAAAAAACACAGGTAATGTTAATATCGAACACGAGTACTACGTAGTACGTGCACGTGATAAATATGCTGCCTTTAAACGTATTGTTGATAACAACCCCGAGATCTTTGGTATCGTATTTTGCCGTACCAAAATAGAAACTCAGGAAATTGCAGAATCGCTTATTAAAGATGGCTACAATGCCGATGCTTTACACGGCGACCTGTCGCAACAACAGCGCGATAAGGTAATGAAACGCTACCGCGAACGCAGCTTGCAATTATTAATTGCTACTGATGTTGCAGCACGTGGTATTGATGTTAATGATGTTACACACGTTATTAACTACAGCTTGCCAGATGAGATAGAGAATTATACCCACCGTAGCGGCCGTACCGCCCGTGCAGGTAAAATGGGTGTATCTATCGCTATCATCAACAGCAAAGAGCTTGGTAAAATTCGCCAGATAGAACGTGTAATTGGTAAAAAGTTTGTAAAAGCCGAAATACCTACAGGTTTTGATGTTTGCGAAAAACAGCTTTTTGCCCTGATACATAAAGTACATAAAGTAGAAGTTAACGAATCGCAAATCGAGCAATACATCCCGCGTATTATGGATGAATTTGCTGAGTTAAGCAAAGAGGATGTAATTAAACGTTTTGCATCATTAGAGTTTAACCGCTTTTTAGATTATTATCAGAATGCACCAGACCTTAACGCGCCTGCAGATGATTTCCGCAGGGATGGCGAAAGAGGCGAGCGCGGCATGCGCGATGCTGGCGGCAAATCAGAATATACACGTTTGTTTATCAACTTAGGTAGTGTTGATGAGTTTAACCGCGGCGATTTGCTGGGTTACATTTGCAACAACTCTAAAATAAGCGGACGCACCGTTGGTAAAATTGATGTTAAAGGTGTTTACTCTTTCTTTGAAGTAAACAACGGCGATGTTGACCAGGTAATGAACAACTTTAAAGGCGTTGAATTTAAAGGCCGCGAAGTTAGGATAGAAATATCTGGCGAAGGTACCAGCAGCCCAAGAAGCGGCGGTGGCGACAGACGTGAAGGTGGCTACCAAAGGCGCGAAGGCGGCGGCGGTTACAACCGCGACAGAAATAGTGGTGGTGGCGGACGCCGCGAAGGTGGTTCTAATAGAGACAGGAGCAGCGGCAGTGGCGGCGGTTTCCGTGATTTCTCTGGCAAACCCCGCGAAGAGCGCCCGGAACGCCGCAGAAGATTTTAAGTTTAGTTAGTTAGTTTCATAAGAGCTTTCGGATTAGTTACCCGAAAGCATAGTTTTAGTTTAGTTTTGTTTACAAAGCCTCTCGTTTGTTCATCATCCGGGAGGTTTTTGTTTTTAAATAAGCCACACCGCCTTTTTTTGCTAAATTCATCTTTAAAAAAAGCAGAGTGGACAAACGGTTACTATATATATTTATAATTGCATTTTGCAACAGCCCATTTTTTTATAAGTGTTATGGGCAAACGCCTACAATCAGTTCATTTACCCCCTCTAAAGGTATTACGGGTACAAATGTCATCATCAATGGCTTCAATTTTAATTCAATTATAAATAATAACATTGTATATTTCGGTGCAACCCGTGCGGTTGTAGTTGCCGCCACATCAACATCGATAATTGCTAAAGTGCCTGTCGGAGCAACCTTTCAGCCAATTTCAGTAGTAAATAGCGCAACCCACTTAACGGGATATTCCAACTATCCCTTTCATGTTACTTTTCCATCAAATGCCACCATTGACCCGAATAATTTTGATGCAAGGGTCAGTTTCGGCACCGGTAATGCTCCGTCTTTTGTAGCTACATCCGATCTAGATGGTGATGGTAAACCAGATATGCTTGTTGTAAATGATCAATCTGCTTCTATATCCATATACAGAAATACATCAGTAAGGGGAGTAATCAATTCGGCTACTTTTGCTCCTAAGATAGATATTACTACAGGTTTTTTGCCAACATTTGCTGATATTGGAGATCTTGACGGTGACGGTAGACCTGATGTAGTAGTTACAAACGGAGCCTCTGGCACAATATCTATTTACAAAAACATTTCTTCCCCCGGTAATGTCAATTTTAACAATAGGATTGACATTGTCACCTCAGCATTCCCTGCAAATATTAAGATAGCCGATCTTGATGCCGATGGAAAACCGGATCTGGCAGTCGCTCACAACTCGCAAGGATCAATATTGTCTATATACAAAAACATAACCAATTGGGGAATAATCAATGCTAACTCATGGGCTCCTGAACTAGTTTTAAAAACCGGTTTAGGGTACTCTTATGTTAATGTGGCCGACCTTGACCATGACAACAAGCCCGAACTGATGCTAACAAATGCTTACACTGATTCGCGCATGCATGTGGTTTATGTTTTCCGTAATATTAGCAATCAAGGAGAGCTATCAGCGACGTCGTTTGAAACACCAGTAGCTTACACATCCGCTCCTAACCCATTAGTGGTAAATGTTGCCGATATGAATAATGACAATATGCCAGATATGGTAGTTTCCAACTTTGGAGATCGCATATTTGCCCAGGTTTCAAGCAATTTTAATGTATCTGTTTTATTGAATCAAAAGAACACCGCCAGCGCATTTACAAATAATTCTTTTGCAAAACATAAAGATTATAATACAGACCGGATCCCCCAATCATCAGCGATTGGCGATTTGGATGGGGACGGATTAATGGATATATTGGTTGCAAATTATGGTTCTAATACCTTGTCAATTTTTCATAACCAGTCTACATCAAGCCAGGTAAATTTTCGTCCAGCTATAAATTTACAAAGTGGCCTTAGTCCTTTACGTGTTAATATTACAGACATAGACGGGGACGGGAAACCAGATTTGTTGGTAGTTAATGATTTAGATAATACAGTATCCATATATCGCAACAACGCCTACGCAATACAAAATATTAGTTTTAACCCCATAAACGCTATCGTTTATGGGACAATTAACGTAGATATTGGCGCAGTCAGCAACAATCCAAACAACCCAATAATTTATACTAGCAGCAATCCGGATGTAGCTACAGTGGATACCGACGGAAGGGTTCATACTGTTGGGGTTGGAACAACAACTATAACAGCAAGCCAAAACGCGACAGCTAATGCGCCACCACCAACGCCAAAAAGCCAGGACCTAATTGTGCTGCCAGCGCCCCTTATTATAAAGGCAGATAACCAAACCAGAGCTTACGGCGTAACTACCCCTACACTAACTACAACTATTACCGGCTTAGTAAATGGAGATGATATTCAAAGTATTGGAATAAACTATACCACTACTACCGCTTCTGATGCCAACAGCTTACCTGGCACGTATCCAATTATCGCAACGGGCGACGCCACTTCTGCAAATTATACCATTACTTACACAAATGGACTGCTAACCGTAAGCAAACTCACACAAACAATAACCTTTGACCCTATTGGCGATAAGATTATCGGCGATGCCGATTTTACCTTAAATGCAACCGCAAGCTCGGGATTACCCATTACTTTTAGCAGTTCAAATAGCGATATTGCAAGTATAACCGACAATTTGATACATATGATTAAGGTAGGGGTAGTAAACATATCAGCAATCCAAGCTGGCAATGAAATTTATGAGCCTGCAAGCGCTGTTATAAGGCCATTAAAGGTTGCACCGGTAGATGTTATTGTGGTATCCAATACAATTACACCAAACGGTGACGGTATAAATGATACGTGGATTATTCTGGGGATAGACTATGATGATACCGCCATAGTTACTATAGCAAACCGAAGCGGCAGCACTGTATTTCAAAGTAAGGGATATCCCATACCTTTTAACGGAACCTATAAGGGCAAAAAATTACCGGCAGGGGTATATTATTATGTAATAAATTTTACTGATGGCAGGCGGGCACAATCGGGTAATTTAACAATACTTTACTAAGAATTATTTGCTAAACTCAACTAAAACAGAATCGGGGTATAGCAGGCTCATGTGTTGCCCGTCAAGCTTTTTTATTACAAACTTGGTGTAGGGCTGGTTACCTTCAAACGATGTAAAAATGGTATCACCTTTTGTAAAGTAATCCTCGGCGTTTTGCGCGTCGCCATCCATAATAAACTTTTTGTCGGTTATTTTAAGGCTGGTGCTTGCATCCTTTGATTTCCATTCGCCCTGTACCTTTTTGTTCGATTCTTTTTTTTCGCAAGAGGTTATGAGTACGGCTGCACCAAGCAGCAACACAATTGTTAAAGCATATTTTTTCATATTGCGGATAAGGTAATAAAAAAGCACCGATTGGTAAACCGGTGCTTTCATGTTTTATTTTACAGGTTTATCAACCAGTTTTGCTTTAGGCACATAAATATGGCGGCCTTTTTTGTTTACATAGTAATAGTATGAGTTTTTGTCGATATAAATGGTTTGCCCACCCGGTGCTACCTTTTCATCATACTTTTTGTCGGCAACTGCCGATGCGCCTTTAGAGGCAACCTCTGCGGTTTTATTGCCTACCGCTTTACCGGCTTTTTTTGTAGAGCTCCAACCTTTTTTAGCCGTGGTACCAATTTTTTGGCCCAGCGTAGTATCTTTATGTGTTTGCGCGAAAGCCGATGATGCTGCGAATAACGACGCGGCGAAAAGGGCTGTTTTAAATAGATTTTTCATTTGTAAGGGGTTTGTTAAGTTAACTAATTAACTAACTCAATTTCTCTGCCAGTTTCTGCATTTCCAGTACCGGAGGGCTTTTCCTGTACAAAATAGCGTATACAGCCTCGCAAATGGGCATGTCAACATTGTACTGCCTGTTTACCTGGTGTAGGCAATTTACTGCATAATATCCCTCAGCAACCATGTTCATTTCCAGCTGGGCCGATTTTACGGTATATCCCTTACCAATCATATTACCAAAAGTGCGGTTTCGGCTAAATTGCGAATAGGCAGTAACCAACAGATCGCCCAGGTAGGCCGATTCTTTTATATCCCTGTCAATAGGGTGCACCTTATCTACAAAACGTTCGAGTTCGCGTATAGCGTTTGATATCAATACTGCCTGGAAATTATCGCCATAACCTACCCCATGGCAAATGCCGCTGGCTATAGCGTAAACATTTTTTAGCACTGCGCCATACTCGGTACCGTATATATCGTCGGATACGATAGTTTTGATGTAACGGGTACTTAGCATGCCGGCAAATTCGGCAGCGAGAGCTTCATTTTTTGAGGCGATGGTAAGGTACGACAGTTTCTCTAAAGCTACCTCTTCGGCGTGGCAGGGGCCGCTAATAACCAGTATATGATCGAACGGAACATTGTAATTCTCGTTCAAAAATTCGCCAATTATCTTATTTTCATCAGGCACTATCCCTTTAATAGCCGATACAATCTTTTTACCTTCTAAGTCCGCCGGGGTAATACCAGCCAGCGCTTCTTTTAAAAAGGCGGCCGGTACATTCAAAAGTATATAATCGGCAGTATGTACCAGTGCTTTCAGGTCGGTTGAGATATTTGCGGCAGGCACTTTTATCTCTACCGAGCTTAAGTAGTGCAGGTTATGCCCAAATTTACGGATGTGCTCAACAGCTTCCCCGTTACGCATCCACCAAAAAATTTCTTTCTCGGTAGTATTGTCGGTAAGCATTTTGATATTTGCCGTGGCCCAGCTTCCGCCGCCCACAACGGCAATTTTGTTTTTTTGCTTAAGCATTAAAGTCAGTAATGAACCAAACGGGTAATTGGTTTTCCCGTGATGCAAAGTAATAAAATATTATTGGGAAAGGCAGAAGTGAAAGCTAAAAGGTTAGGGCAAACGGCCTTTTCAGGTTGAGTGTATTTAAGGCTTTTAGGGTTTTTTATGACAACTTATGTTCACGTTCACGTTTGCACAACCAGTCTGTTTTTCACAATGCACTAATAATCAATCTATTGAACTTTGAAATGGTGGCACAGTTCTGACACCACATTGCATCATAAAAATGTTATTGTAATCAGGTACGCTCACCTCCTGCCCTCGTCTCCGCAAGCGCAGGAAAAACCGAGAACTATTAAAACAAAAAAGGCGAAAGGTCATAAAACCCTTCGCCTTTAATTTCTTAGTGTTAAAACCTATTTCTTAGCCTCGCCGGTAAATAGTTTGGCTTTATCAACCTTTTCTACTATCATACCATCGTTTAATGTTTTGGAGATGGCTGCGAATGGTGCAGATACTACCTCCTCGCCTCCTTTAAGGCCGCTTAATATTTGTATGTAAGTATCGTCCTGTATGCCGGTTGTAACCTGAACCTGTTTCACTTTATTACCCTGCAGTACAAATACATACTCTTTTGATGGTGCAGAACCTGTTTTTTTGGTATCGTCTTTTTGGCTATCAGCCGGTTTAGGATCTTTTTTCTCGTCGCGGGTGGTTACCGATTGAATAGGTACCGATAACGCTTTTACGTGATTGGTTTGGATATCAACCGTAGCTGTCAAGCCCGGGCGGAACGGTGAGTGGTTCTGAGCATTCTTCTTCAACAGGTCGATGTATGATTGCGCCGTGATACGCACCTTAACAGTAAAGTTGGTTACCTGGTCTGCATTAGTACCTACCACGTTGGCCGAGCTGCCTATTTCTATAACCTCGCCTGCAAACTTCTTACCCAAGAAAGCGTCTATCTCTATCTGGGCATTGTTACCAATAGCTATGCGGTTAATATCGTTCTCGTTCACATCAACATTCACATCCATTTTGCTCAGGTCAGATATGGTCATGATCTCGGTACCGGCAAATTGCTGTGTACCCAAAACGCGTTCGCCCTGCTCAATAGATAGTTTTGATACCACACCATCAACAGGTGCATAGATGGTTGTTTTAGCAAGGTTATCCTGCGCTTCTTTAACAGATGCCTGTGATTGCTCCAGCCCAAATTTAGACCCTACCACATTTTGCCTTGCCGCTTCAAGCGCTGCCTTGGCACCTTCGTAATCGGCTTTTGCTTTTTCAAACTCGGCAACGGTTAGCACTTTTTTATCAAAAAGCTCCTTGCTGCGTTTGTAAATCGATTGCTGGTTAGTAAATGTAGCTTCAGATTGCTTTAACATCTGCGCCGAATTACCTACTGATGCTTTTTGCGTGTTATAAGATGCCACTGCACGGTCGTAGCCCGATTTTAAGATATCCGGACGGATGCGGCAAAGCAGCTGGCCTTTTTTAACCACGTCGCCTTCTTTAATAGGCAATTCAACCACCTCGCCGGATACCTCGGGGCTAATCTTAACCGCGATGTGTGGCTTTATTTTACCACTGGCAGATACTGTTTCGTTAATATCGCGGCTATCGGCTTTTTCAACAGCAACCTGCGTTACCTGCGGCTTGCCAATTATGCCTGTGGCTTTGCCCACTATTAATAGCACCACCAGCCCTACAAGGCCAAAAAGAATATATTTAGTAGTTTTTCCCATGATAATTTCAGGATTGTTTTTGTTTAAAGTGTTATAGGGTTTCCGAGATAATAGTCAATTACTTTGTTTCTGAACACCACTTCGTATTGTGCGTTTATCAGGTCGAATTGCGATTTATTTAGGTTGGTTAATGACGTATTATAATCGAGCGAGTTCACCAGGCCTACATTATACCTTTGTTGTATAACATTAAAGGCATCTTTATTAGCGTTATAAGTTTGCAGAGTGCTTTGGTATTTTTTATTAGCCGCCTTAACATCCCACACCGCCTGGTATATAATTTTACTTAAATTATTTTTAGCTAACTGCGAGGTAACAATAGCATTCTCGTTAGTGATTTTTGCCTTGCGTACAGCGGTGCGTGCAGTAAAACGGTTAAATATAGGTATCTGCAAACTCACCCCTACTGCCTGGTTAAAGTTATCGCCTAATTGCCTAAAAAAAGGATAGTTTGAATAAAGCGGATCAATACCGTTAGGCGCTAACGCAACTAATTTACGCGCATCGGAGTAATTGGATCCTGCCTGCCCAAACAGTACAACAGTAGGAAAATAGTTACCCCTAGCCACTTTAATATCCTGCGCGGCTGCTTTTTGCCTTGCATCTGCCAGCATCACATCAGGGTTAACAGCCAATGCGGTTTTTAAAACCTCTTCAGGGTCAAAAACAGTTGGCATATCCTTAAATTTACTGATATCCGGTTTTTCAAATGTAATATTGGTTGCCGGCGGCATCTCCATATATTGTTTAAGGGTAAGTATGGATAACTCCAGCTGGTTCTCGGCATTGGTATAATTAAGATCGGCAGTTGATAATGATGCCTTAGCCTGCGACAGATCTGCCTGGGTTTGGTTACCCGCATCAAAGTTCTTCTGCGCCCTGTCTAAAGTTATTTTAGCAATATCAATTTGTTGCTGGGCTGCCGTAACCAGGTCCCGATTGGTAAGTATTAACAGGTATTGGGTAACTACGTTAAGCACCAGGTCATTTTTTACTTTTGCGGTATTACTGCGGTCGGCGCCAAGCAATAGCTTATTTTCTATGATCTGGTTGCGTAGCTGTCCACCCTGAAAAAGCGTTAACTGCGATGATACGTTACCACTTAAGGCAAAAATACGCTGGTTAATGAACTGGTTGGTAGATGGGTCGATGTTACGGCCAAAATTAAATGATGCCTGTGGGCCTGCGGTTAAATTAGGTAACTGGTTATATTTAGATTGCTTTAAATTCTCTTCAGATATAGCCTCACTAAACTGTGCCTGTTTTATGGTTAGGTTGCGCTCAAGCGTAAGGTCAATAGCTTTTTGCAGGGTAATAACTTCTTGCGCTTTTGCAGTAAAATTAGCGGTGTAAAGGGATATGAAGCAGGCAATAGTTACTTTTGTGATGTGTAAGTTTAGTTTCATAATAAATGTATACAATTGTAAGTAAGGCTAATTACTTTGCAAGCTCAATTTTCTTTAGTTAATATTAAACGCTTAAACGTTTTACGAATGTATCTGGTAAAAACTCCCTGGTGGCTTAAAAAGTTGTATCCTCAATTAATATGGGATACTAAACCAGGTGCCCGTTGCATTTATTTGACTTTTGACGACGGCCCTATACCCATTGTTACACCATTCGTATTAAATATTTTAAAAAAGTATGATGCAAAGGCTACATTCTTTTGTATTGGCGATAATGTACGCAAACACCCCGATGTTTTTGCAGACGTTAAAAACGCCGGCCATGCCATTGGCAACCATACCTATAACCATTTAAAAGGCTGGGCTACAGACAGCCAAACCTATCTCGAAAATTTTAAAAAAGCTAACGAAGTTTTAAACACCCCACTGTTTCGCCCGCCATACGGGCGCATAAAACGCGAACAGATAAAGCTACTGAAACAAGCCCGGCCCGACCTGCAAATAATTATGTGGGATGTGCTGTGCGGCGATTTTGATATGGCCCTAAAAAAGGAAGATGCTTTAAAGAATGTACTAAACAATGTAAAAGATGGCTCGATAGTACTGTTTCATGATAGTGTAAAGGCTTTTCATAAGCTGGAATATGTGCTGCCCATGGCAATGGAACATTGGAGCAAGGAGGGGTATACGTTTGCAGCTTTAAGCTATTGAAATTTTTATGGGTGGGTAAATTGCAGAAGTTTACTCACCCCCTGCCCCCTCTCTGCTGCGCAAAGAGGGGAGTTTTACCTTTTAAATAAGATCTTCCTAACCCTCTTTCCACACAGTGGAGAGAGGGTCGCCAGCGAAGCGAAGCGGGGTGAGTAAATTTCGCCGACAATCCGGATAAGCAATTGACATTTAGGCTAAAGACATCGTTATATATTTTTAACCGTTGACTAAAGTCAACGGCAATGAATAGACAACAACAATTCCCGCCCATCCCTGTTATCTAATTATCAGCACATTAAAACAGTAGGGATCATGAGAGCATGGATAGCTTTAGCGGCAATAGCAGGTACTTTATTATTTAGCGCCTGTAAAAAGAATTCGACCGATACTAACAACGGTAATATTCCCGAAACGCCGGGCAGCACGGCAGAACTTACTGATAAAGTTGTAACCGATAAGCTCACCTTCCCGTGGGAGGTTTTATGGGGCCCCGATAATAAACTTTGGGTAACCGAACGCGGCGGCAAGATCAGTAGCATCGACCCTGCAACAGGTGCCATCACCCTCATCAAAAACCTAACCGATGTAGTTTCGCAAGGCGAAGGTGGCCTGCTGGGTATGGTGCTTCACCCCGACTTTGCTACCACGCCCGAAGTTTTTGTAGCGTATAACTACAGCAAGGCCGGCACTTACACCAAAAAGATAGTAAAATTTACCTACAGCGGCGGCACATTGGTAAACCCGGTAGTACTGCTGGATAATATCCCCGCGGCATCTACGCATAACGGCACACGCCTGGCTATCTCGCCCGATAAAAAATTGTTTATCACCAGTGGCGACGCGGCAACATCATCACGCGCGCAGGACAAGGATAATCCCGCAGGTAAAATTCAGCGTATTAATCTCGATGGCAGCATCCCGGCAGATAACCCTTTTGCAGGCAGCCCGGTTTGGAGCCTTGGGCACCGCAACCCGCAGGGCCTTGTGTTTGTAGGCGACAAGCTTTACAGTTCGGAACATGGCAACGCTACTGATGATGAGATAAACATCATACAAAAAGGCCGCAACTTTGGCTGGCCCAATGTAGAAGGCTATTGCAATACCAATGATGAAAAAGGTTTTTGCCAGGTAAATGAAGTTGCCGAGCCTATCCAGGCATGGACACCAACCATCGCCCCCTCGGGCATGGACTATTATAATAACAACGCTATCCCACAATGGAAAGGCTCATTACTGTTAGCTGTACTAAAGAACAGCGAATTACTACAGATAAAACTAAACGCGGCAGGTACGGCCGTAACAAGCGTAAGCTCATTTTACAAAGGCAAGTACGGCCGCATGCGCGATGTTGCCATATCGCCCGATGGCAAAGTGTACATTATTACCAGTAATGGCGGGAATGATAAGTTGATAGAGGTAAGTGGGAAGTAGTTAAAGAGATTAATCGGATTTATTGTAAATTAGTATCATGAAAATTGTCTTAGATACGAGTTCGATTTACGGTGATTTAAGTTTATCTAAAACAAAAATTCGCACACTTAGCGAAAATTCCAGGGTTACAGGAGATGAGATTATTTGCCTGAAGTAGTGATAGACGAAGCGAAGAACAAATATGTCGAAGAACTTATTTCCAGTAAAAACCACATTGACAAGGAACTGTCAGATTTATTTAGAATTACAAATAAAAAACTTCAAAATCCCGCAACCGATGATTTAATTGATGAAGAAATTGAAAACTTCAACTCGTTATTTGAAAGACAGATTACAAAGTTAGGCATTAGAAAAATTCCTTACCCTAGTGTATCACACGAGGAGCTTGTCAAAAAAGCCTTATCCAGAAAGAAACCTTTTGCTGAAGGTGGGCGTGGTTACCGCGACGCTTTAATTTGGGAAAATATCAAGGCTTTAATTCAAAAACAACAAACCTTATTACTTGAACCAGTGGTGATTTTTATATCAAAAAACTATAAAGACTTTTGTGATAAAGATTATAACATTCACCCCGATTTGATAGAAGACTTAAATAAATTTAACATTCCCATTTCTGCTATTGAGATCAAACCGGACATAGATACATTTATCAATCAATACATTACTCCAAAACTTGAATTATTAAATAACATAAAAAATAAATTAAGGGGAGGAACAATAAAAGGGCTACATGTAAAAGATAACTTATCAACTTTCATATTTGACTTTCTTGATAACAGAGAATTTGATCATGATGAAATAGATTTCCCTCAGGAGTACGAAAGCCCTTCTGTATCTGGAATACATGAAGATTATGTCTTTACATTTGATGAAGTTAGACAACTTACAGACAATGAAGTTTTGATAAGTGGTAGTGTCGAAGTCACGTGCACTTTTGATTTTTTTATTTATAAATCTGATTACTATTTAATGAATGAAGAAGAAATGCCGACTATAACAGATCTGAACTGGAATGATCATTATTTTGCGGCATCAGAAGATAGAGTAATCAAAATCAACTTTCTTTTATCTACCGATGGCTCTTTCTCTCAAATCACATCGCATGAACTTGCATTATCTGAAACTCATTGATGTTATTTAGAACATATCCAAATAACAATTGTACAAACCCCTGACTGTGAATAACTGTTATATTTTGTAAATTCGCCGCAAGTCGGCCATCAGGCAGGCTTATATCTTTTTACCTACTAAAAATCAAACATTATGGCTTTTGATTTAGAC
Organism: Bacteroidota bacterium; assembly: GCA_040389205.1. Classification (GTDB taxonomy): domain Bacteria; phylum Bacteroidota; class Bacteroidia; order Sphingobacteriales; family Sphingobacteriaceae; genus Mucilaginibacter. Next base: position 312,238 of record JAZKAL010000002.1, on the reverse strand, counting down.
ATGATCAAAAAGGTTTATGATCGCTACAGCACCCGTGTGGAGGCTGCCCGTAAAGCGACCGGTAAATCTCTAACATTGACCGAGAAAATATTATACGCTCACCTTAGCGAAGGTGATGCTAAAAAGGCTTTTGAACGCGGTACCGACTACGTTGATTTTGCACCAGACCGCGTAGCTATGCAAGATGCTACCGCGCAAATGGCGCTATTGCAGTTTATGCAGGCAGGCCGCCCGCAGGTTGCAGTACCATCAACCGTACACTGCGATCACCTGATACAAGCAAAAGTTGGCGCCGTTGCCGATTTAAATACCGCGGTTGATATTAACCGCGAAGTTTACGATTTCCTTTCATCCGTATCTGATAAATACGGCATCGGTTTCTGGAAAGCCGGCGCAGGTATCATCCACCAGGTTGTTTTAGAGAACTACGCGTTCCCGGGTGGTATGATGATAGGTACCGACTCGCATACCCCTAATGCAGGTGGTTTAGGTATGGTAGCTATTGGTGTTGGCGGTGCCGATGCCTGTGATGTAATGGCAGGTTTACCATGGGAGCTAAAATTCCCTAAACTGATTGGTGTAAAACTAACCGGTAAACTATCCGGCTGGACATCAGCTAAAGACGTTATTTTGAAAGTAGCAGGTATCCTTACCGTAAAAGGTGGTACCGGTGCTATTGTTGAATATTTTGGGGAAGGTGCACGTTCACTTTCTGCAACAGGTAAAGGTACCATTTGTAACATGGGTGCCGAGATTGGCGCAACCACTTCTATTTTTGGTTACGACGAAAAGATCGCCGCTTACCTTAAAGGCACCAAACGCGAAGAAGTTGCCGCGCTTGCCGATGCAGTTGCCCAACACTTAACCGGCGACGACGAGGTTTACGCAAACCCTACCGAATACTTTGACCAGGTTATTGAAATTAACCTGAGCGAGCTCGAGCCGCATGTTAACGGTCCGTTCACTCCGGATCTGGCGTGGCCTATCTCTAAATTCGCGCAGGCTGTTCGCGAGAACAACTGGCCCGAGAAATTGGAGGTTGGTTTGATTGGTTCTTGTACCAACTCATCATACGAAGACATCACCCGTTCTGCATCTATCGCAAAACAGGCTATCGATAAAAACCTGGTTACAAAAGCCGAGTTCACTATTACACCAGGTTCGGAATTGGTACGTTACACTGTGGAGCGCGATGGTTACTTAGGTACGTTTGAGAGCATGGGCGGTGTGGTATTGGCTAACGCCTGCGGCCCTTGTATTGGCCAGTGGGCACGTCATACCGACGACCCTACCCGCAAAAACTCTATCATCACGTCGTTTAACCGTAACTTTGCTAAACGCCAGGATGGTAACCCTAACACACACGCGTTCGTAGCATCGCCTGAGATTGTGACAGCGTTTGCTATTGCAGGCGACCTTACCTTTAACCCGCTTACCGACAGCTTAACAAACAAAGCCGGCGAGCAGGTAAAATTTGACGAGCCACAAGGTATTGAAATGCCGATAAAAGGTTATGCTGTTGAGGATGCCGGTTACCAGGCACCTGCCGAAGATGGCAGCCAGGTTGAGGTATTGGTTAGCCCAACTTCATCGCGCCTACAACTATTGGAGCCGTTTACTCCTTGGGAAGGTACCGATATTACCGGCTTACGCTTGCTAATCAAAGCACGCGGTAAATGTACTACCGACCATATTTCTATGGCAGGCCCATGGTTAAAGTTCCGTGGTCACCTGGATAACATATCTAACAATATGTTAATAGGTGCTATCAACTATTTCAATAATACCGCAGATAGCGTTAAAAACGAACTGACCGGCGAATACGGTCCGGTACCTGCTACACAGCGCGATTATAAAGCTGCCGGCATAGGTACAGTTGTTGTTGGTGATGAAAACTATGGCGAAGGCTCATCTCGCGAGCACGCTGCCATGGAGCCACGTCACTTAGGTGTACGTGCCATACTGGTAAAATCGTTTGCCCGTATCCACGAAACCAACCTTAAAAAACAAGGTATGCTGGGTATCACCTTTGCAGACACTAACGACTACGAAAAAATACAAGAGGACGATGTTATTGACATTACCGGCTTAACCACTTTTGCCCCAGGCAAACAGTTAACCGTAGTGTTACACCATGCAAATGGCACAACAGAAAGCTTCCCGGTAAACCACACCTACAATGCTCAGCAAATAGAGTGGTTTAAAGCAGGCGGCGCGCTGAACATCATCCGCAGGCAAATGGCTTCTTAATTTTAGATTTTAGAAGTACGATTTTCGATTAAGCCTTCCTGATTGGGGAGGCTTTTTTTGTGGGAATTTTTTTAAACTTCTTAATTTTATAGTCCGGAATCTATACCATTACATTATTATATAATGAAAGAGTTTATTACACAAGATAAGTTAAAAGAAATTGCAGATAACCTTGATATGGGAATGAGATGCTTTTACAATAAAGTAACCAGCGAAATAGAATCATATCCTAAAAATTTGGAATATACAGGCCTTGAGGATGAGTGGGAAGACACAGTTTCGAAAATAGAAGCTAACGCAGCAAATTATTACGAATTTGAATCGATGAACAGCAATGAGGCTTTTAATGTTATGATGGATTTCACCAATGAAATAACTGATAAGTCTATATATAATAAGTTTCTTAATGCATTATCCAGAAAAAAGCCATTTGCCAATTTCAATAATTTACTACAATACTATCCTTATTTACAACAAGAGTGGTTCGCTTATAAGAGTAGAAAATCCTCGACCTTTGTAAAAGGACAGATGGATGAGTTTAATGAATTTGAAACAACTATTAAGCGGTCCTTTAATCAGGATTTCTGTTACGAACTTGAGTATCATTTAACAAAAATATTTCAATATTCGCAAGACCCACAAATAACTAAGTTTTGGTGCGATGGAGTGTTAATGCCATCCGAAGATCAGCAACTACAGCGTAAAAACGCGCTTAACTTTCGAAAAATTAAAACGGAAGCATGGGTAATAACAACTGAAAATGAGAAATTTCAAATAACAATCAAATTAGGCAAACTTTCCATTGAAAAATGTAAGGCGGGTTTGCAATTAACAGACTGCCTGCCTGATATAAATTCTTTAAATTCATTCTCAGTTAATAGGGAAAACAAATACATCGAACTACAACTAAAATAGAACTTAATATACAGCGATTATTCTGGTCTGTGTTAAAGAATTACTTTTTGCCTCACAAAGGCAATGCGTAATGTGTAGCTCTTTTCTCTATCTTTAAGTAATTTAAACCTTATTAATGACACCGATAGAAAATGACCTTTGGCAACGGATAGAAGCATTTGAAATGGATGAGCCCGGTGCCGCTTTCAAATTTTCGGACAGGCTGGCCCGCGAGAATGGCTGGACTAAGGCCTACACCAAACGTGTTATAAGCGAGTATAAGAAGTTCATTTTCCTTTGCTGTGTATCGGAGCAAGGTGTAACGCCTTCAGACCCGGTTGACCAAGCCTGGCACCTGCATTTAACTTTCACCAGATCTTATTGGATAGATCTTTGCAAAAACACGCTTAATCGCGAGATCCACCATAACCCAACAAAGGGCGGTAAAAAAGAAGCGGTTAAGTTTGATGGCTTTTACACTTCATCACAGGATCTATATACCGATAAATTTGGTTCAAATCCCCCTGCTGATATCTGGCAAAACAACCATGCAAGGTTTACAGACATTAACTTTCAAAGGGTAAACATTGGGAAGTACTGGTTGATCAAAAAACCCCGATTCACCGTTTATGGCTTAGTGTTGCTGATGTTATTCGTTGCCTCCACGGTTTTTATACAGGCATCTGATACCATTCTTGCAATAGGCTTGATGCTTGGTGTGATGATCGTAGTTATGATAGGTGTTTACAAATGGGAGTCAGATCCTGACAGGTGGAAAAACAAAAATGGCGATGGAAACGGCAACGGATGCAGCAGCGCCGGTGGCGGATGTAGCGGAGGCGATTGGGGTTCGCATCATAGCGGACACCACGGTGGCCATGATGGTGGCGGCGACAGTGGCTGCGGAAGCGGCTGCTCAGGCTGTTCCGGTTCGGGATGTAGTGGCTGCGGTGGTGGCGATTAAAACTATTGCCTATTGTAATTGTATCACATAAACTGGAAAACATTCTAACCGCTCCATGAAACTCTTAAAACTCACCACTCTCCTTTTCCTCTTATCTACTCTACCCCTTTTCGCGCAAACCAACAAGAAACTGGCTGCCGAGTTGGCGGCGATATACAACGACGACCAGCAATACCGCGTGGCGGCGATTGCAGCGGCAAAAAAATATGGCTCGGGTTCTAAGGAGGATAATGAACTGATGAGGAAGCAGGATGTGGCAGATGTGGCAAACCTGAAAAAGATAGACCGGATCATTACCGATTACGGCTACCCTGGCAAAACGTTAGTAGGGCCTGAGTTAAGTAAAGTGGCATTTATGGTGGTACAGCATAACGACCAGGAAGCGCAAGAAAAATACCTGACCACCTTTATACAAGCCGCTGATAATAAAGAGTTAGACGCGTCCTTACTCCCATTAATGATAGACAGGGTGCGCACTGCCAAAGGCAAGCCGCAATTATATGGCACACAGTTGCATGAAACCAAGGGCGGCGGGGTACAAATTTTCCCGATAGAGGATGAAGCTTTTGTGAACGTTCGGCGCAAGAAAGCAGGCTTACCACCATTGCAGGTTTACCTGAAAAAATGGGGCATCAATTATATAGTACCCGGCAGCGTGGGTAACCTTAACCCTAAAAGCCTTTACTATACACCGGCGGCTGAGCCGGAATCGGCTATTCAACTTATTGGTGGTGACGATGCCCTATACAGCAAATTGGTTTACCCCGAACAGGCTAAGGCGGCAAACATAACCGGTTTTGTTACCATTCAGTTAACTGTTACCGCCGGCGGCGATACCAAAGATCTGTCGGTAGTTAAAGGCCTTAGTTACGGCTGCGACGAAGAAGCCCTCCGCATAATGAAAGACGCAAAATTTAAAAACAAAGCCGGCGAAGAGGCGGAGATACGAATGAAGCTGCCATTTCCGTATCAAAAAAAGTAGGGATATAACCACGGCGCCATTGCGAGAAGTGCAAACTCTCTTGCGCTCGTCTGTGACAAGTGCTTAAATCTGTCTGGCATTTGCAATGCCACGGGCGATAAAATCGCCAAACCATGTTAAGCACTCGTTATAAACGAGCGCAAGTTTCCCGTTACTTAACTACTTAATATCTTTTTCTTCTCAGCATCAAATTCTTCCTGAGAGAGGATGCCTGCATCTAACAGTTCTTTAAGATCAAGCAGGGCTTGTTTCCTGGAAGCCCTGCTATCTGTTGTTGTTGCAGTTGCAACGGATCGGTTGCTTACGTCCGGAATGGCCGCTTTAACAGCTGCCGGCCCATAATTGATTAATAGTGCCGTTATCTCATTAAAGCCATTTACATTGGCGTAATCAATTGCCCGTTGGTCTTTCACGTTTACGATGCCCGCATCCGCGCCTTTTTCCAGCAAGTGGGCTACTATATCCTTTTTACCGTTAGATGCAGCATAATGCAGGGCCGTATTGCCGGATTCATCCTGCTTATTAATTTCAGCTCCTTTTTCCAACAGCATTTTGATCATGGCCAGGTGCCCGTTCTTTGCGGCAACATGCAATAAAGTTTCGCCGCCATATTGCTTGCCCGACAGGTTGTAGCCATTATCAGCAGACGCTCCCCCATTGTTAGATTCCAACCAGTCAAGGTACGAACCCATATCATCGCCATTGGTACCTGGTTTACTATAATTAACATCAAGGCCGCTATCTAAAAACATAGCCACCATCTCTTTTTGGTTATGGGCGCAGGCATACCATATTGGTGATACCCCTTCTTTAAACACAGTGGTTACATCGGCGCCATGATCAATCAGCATCTTGGTTATCATACGGCTACCGGCAATTGCAGTTATTAATAAAGCTGTTTCGCCCCGGTCGTTTGCATGGTTTATATCGGCCCCGTTTTTCAGTAATACTTCAAGTACCGGCAACGAATTATTGCGCACTGCCAAAATAATTGCTGTATCGCCCGCCTTGGTCGATGCTTCTATATTAGCTCCGTGTTTCAGCAGTACTTCAACAACTTGTTTATTTTTATATGCGGCAGCTATCAATAAAGGCGTTTCGGCTTCATTATTAACCGCGTTTACGTCTAAGCCTTTTTCTATTAACTTTTCCAATATTTCGAGCTGGCCCGAAACTGAAACTAAGTGCAACAAGCTATTCCCCGAAAAATCATTGATATCTGTTTTTGCCCCTTGCTCTAGCAGGTATAATGCGGTCTGCTTTTGTTTTTGCAGCAAAGCAAAGTAAAAGGGTGTTTCGCCCTGCCGGTCTTCGTAATCTAAAATAGCGCCTGCCTCAACAAGTTTTTTCACCAAATCGAGGTAACCCCTATGGGCAGCGTAATGTAAAGCTGTACGTCCTCTTTCATCGGTATATTTTACATCCGCTTCGTTATTTGCAAGTAATAGTTCAGCTATTTTTCGGTTACCGTTTTCGCAGGCAACAATAAAAGACATTGACATGGTACAGATATTTAGGCTTGGTGTGTTAATAATAATTCAACCGTTTTGGCTTTCAGGTTATCATCACCTGCTAAATCGGCGGCGGTTTTATCCTGATCATTCAACAGTTTGGTATCGGCTCCGGCGGCAAGCAATAACTTAACTTTTTTGTAAATTTCCCTTGCCTTTTCCTGTTCGTAGTTAACATTAATGGCGCAAACCTTGTGCAGCAGCGTGTTACCAGTGTTATCCACCTCGTTGATATCTATAATTCCCTTTGATAAAACGAGCTCTAACATGCCCGCGCTTTTTTCGGCGACCCACTCAAGCGCAGATTTATCTTTACCGTAGTGGGGCGCGGCTTGCCGTAAATCGGCACCGTCATCAATAAGGCGCTCAAGCAGTTTCAGGTTATCACCAGAGTCGTTGTAGATCATCCTTAAATAACCCGTTAATAATGTTTCGCCGTTTTTATCACGACTGTCAAAGTCAGGCGTCTCGTATGATGCCAGCTTATCATACAGCGCGTAACTTTGCTGATCTACCACGGCGTTAAAAAACGCGGTCTTACCTTCTTTATCGGCGTGATTTGGCTCGGCGCCATTATTTAACAAAACATCCAAAAAATGTTTTTTATTGCCTTGCATAGCGGCCATTAACGGCGTTTTTTGTACAATGTTAGGGGCGTTAACATCTACCCCTTCGGCTATAAGCAAATCAATATAAGCTACGCTTTTATCAGTATCCGGGTAATAGGTATTCACCACCCGCATAATGAAATTTTCTTCGGCGTTATTTTTATAGGAGGCATCGCAACCTGCATCAATTAATGCTTTAATAATTTTAGGATGTGCACCCTTTTCAAACGCATATCCTAAAAGGGTCTGGTTGTTTACCTCATCGTTTTTACTGACTACCTTAGACAAAAAGCCTTTAAACCAATGAAGGTCTGCCTCATCGTCTTTTAGAGATACAAACAACTGGTCAAATATTGACCCGTCGAAACGATCATACTCATAAACATCCAGTTCTATCGAGCCATTACTGATCAGCAGGTCCAAATACTCAAACCGCCGCGCGTTAACAATTTGTCTTACAGCATCTTTGAGGGCAAACTCATCTATAGGTTTTGGTAGCGTTACTCCATCATCAAGCAATTGTTGTGCAGTATTGAAATCTGATCTTCTGAACGCTTGTATAACATCATTTTGGTTCTGCATATAAAATAGTAGGTAGTGAGTAATAAAAAATGACTTATTTTAAAGCAACGCAAAACGGGTATTGTTTTATTTTTTTGCCAATTCAATAAGCCATCATCCTTTAAAACACAACTGCAATAAGTGAACAAAAGCGCTTTACGGCTCAAAAAACAGACAAGTCAATGCTTAACATATATGCTTTGAAAAGTAAAGGCAAAAAGAAAGGCGATGGAACCCATCGCCTTTAAAATTCTAATATCTAATCTCCGACCACTAATCTTTAACCCTAAAACCGCTCCGCTAAAAACTTACCGGTGTAGCTGTCTTTAACTTTTATCAAATCTTCGGGCAGGCCTTCAAAAACCACTTTACCGCCACGGTCGCCACCTTCGGGGCCGATGTCTATCACCCAGTCGGCGCATTTTATCACGTCCATGTTGTGTTCTATTACAATAATGGTGTTACCATGCTCCAACAACGCGTCGAATGATTTTAGCAGTTTCTTAATATCGGCAAAGTGCAAACCTGTTGTAGGCTCATCAAATATGAAAAGCGTTTTATTAGTATTGTTACCCTTAACCAGGAAGGATGCCAGTTTAATACGCTGCGCCTCGCCACCCGATAGTGTATTTGATGATTGGCCCAACTGCACATAACCCAAACCAACATCAACCAGCGGTTTTATTTTAGCCAGTATCTTGGGTTCTTTAGCAAAGAACTCGAGTCCCTCGTCGATGGTCATTTCCAGCACTTCAGATACGTTCTTCTCATTGTAAGTTACGTCCAGTATATGCTGTTTAAAGCGCTTACCATTACATGCTTCGCAGGTCAGGAAAATATCTGCCATAAACTGCATCTCTATCTTCACCTCGCCTTCGCCCTGGCAAACATCGCAACGGCCACCCTCAACGTTAAAAGAGAATGCAGATGGTTTTAAGCCTGCTGCTTTGGCAACAGGAAGGGCCGCATACAGGTTACGGATCTCGTCCCAGGCTTTAACATAGGTAACCGGGTTTGAGCGCGACGAGCGCCCAATGGGGTTTTGGTCAACAATCTCTACCTGTTCTATTTTATTATAATCGCCTTCAATGCTATCGAACGCGCCGCTTTGGTCGCCGTTATAATTACCCAATGTTTTTTGCAAGGCAGGCGCAAAAATGCGTTTTACTAAACTGGTTTTACCCGAACCCGATACACCAGTAACCACAGTAAGCACACCAAGCGGAAATTTTGCATCGGCATTTTTAAGGTTGTTTTCGCGCGCGCCTTTTATCTCGATATAGTCGCTCCATTTACGGCGGGTTGGCGGGATAGCTATTTCTTCGCGACCGCTCAGGTATTTACCGGTAAGGCTGTCGTCATCAACAATTATCTGGTCGTAGGTACCGGTGAAGATGAGGTTACCGCCATGCGTACCGGCCTCGGGGCCAATATCAATAATATGGTCGGCAGCTTTCATAATTTCTTCCTCGTGCTCAACCACCAAAACGGTGTTGCCTACATCGCGCAGGGATTTTAGCACAGTTATTAACCGCTGTGTGTCGCGCGGGTGCAAACCGATGCTAGGTTCATCCAGCACATATATCGATCCTACCAAACTACTTCCTAAAGAAGTAGCCAGGTTGATGCGCTGCGACTCACCACCCGACAGGGTGTTCGATAGGCGGTTAAGCGTTAAATAGCTCAAACCAACATCATTTAAAAACACTAAACGGTTTACTATTTCCAGTAACAAACGTTTACCGATTTTGGCATCCGTTTCGTTCAACTCAAGGTTGCTGAAAAACTCCAACGCGGTATCTAAAGGCATCAGCACCACATCCGTGATAGATTTGCCTGCTATTTTAACATAGGTAGCATCCTTACGCAAACGGCTGCCTTTACACTCGGGGCAGGTAGTTTTGCCTCGGTAGCGCGATAGCAGCACCCGGTATTGAATTTTGTAGGTCTGCTCCTCCATTTCCTTAAAAAAGGCATCCAGGCCACGGAAATATTGGTTACCTGTCCACAACAGTTGCTGCTCCTTATCTGTAAGTTGGTTATACTGGCGATGGATAGGAAAATCGAACTTTAAGGAGTTTTTTACCAGCACATCATTCCATTCGCGCATCTTTTCGCCACGCCATGGGGCAATGGCGCCCTCATAAATACTTTTGCTTTTATCGGGGATAACCAGGTCGGCATCTATGCCGATAACCTTACCATAGCCTTCGCATTTTTTGCAGGCGCCGTAAGGGTTATTAAAGCTGAAAAAGTTTGGCGTAGGCTCCTCAAAACGGATGTTATCCAGTTCGAAACGGTCGCAGAAGAAACGCTCTGAAACCCCACTAGCCCCCTCTAATCCGATAGCTATCGGATCTTCCCCGATAGGGGAGACTTCATTGTATTGTACATAGCAATCTCCTTTACCTTCAAAAAATGCTGTCTGGATACTATCGGCCAGGCGGCTGATGGTTTCGTCCTCCTCGTTTTTACTGATACGGTCTATTACGATACGTACTACAGATACCGCGGGCAATGCTGATGCCTCTTCTGCTTCGCCCTTTTTGGTTTTTGCTTTTTTAGTTTTAGAAGCAGGCGCGGCTTGTTCATCCATCACCATAGATGCACCGTCGATGGTTTCGTCTTCCAGCAAGGTTTCTATACGCGATACCTGGCCGTTAAATTCAACCCTTACAAAACCTTTTTGCATTAAAACAGCCAATTCCTCTTTAATGCTACGATTATTGTGCGGGTGCAGCGGGCATAGTATAGTCACCTGCGTTTCATCGGGCAAAGCCGTAATAAAATTGATAACGTCGGTAACACTGTCACGTTTTACAACGCCGCCCGATACGGGTGATATGGTTTTGCCAATACGCGAGAAAAGCAGTTTCAGGTAATCGTAGATCTCGGTTGATGTGCCTACGGTAGATCGCGGGTTGCTGGTAATTACCTTTTGCTCGATAGCGATAGCCGGGGCTATACCTTTTATATAATCTACGTCGGGCTTATTCATACGGCCCAAAAACTGGCGTGCGTATGACGATAGGCTTTCTACATAACGGCGCTGCCCCTCGGCATATAAGGTATCAAAAGCAAGAGATGATTTACCCGAACCCGACATGCCCGTGATAACCACCAGCTTGTTTTTGGGGATGGCAACATCCATGTTTTTAAGGTTATGTACCCTCGCCCCTTTTATAATAATATTTTTCTGCGGATCTTTTTCTGCTTCTTTGATCATAATATTGGTTGATGGTTCATAGTTCATAGATCATGGTAAGAAAATACGATCATGATTAAACCCTGACCACTGATGAAAGTCTAACCCGTAAGCGATTAAACTTGTTTGGTATTTTTCGTTTCGGAACCATGAACAATGATCTATTATCTATGAACATTTTCCGGCTGCAAAAATCCTAAAATATTTAGCTTAATCCAAATAGGTTTTGGTAATTGTAAAGGTTAATTGGTTATTAATAAAAGAGTTTGCACTTTAGTGACACATTAGCTTTTTAAGAAGAGCATAAAATACCCGGTTAAAAAATATTTGCTTTTATTTTTTAAGATCATTATATTTGAGGGTAACATTTTTCTTAAACCCTAAAAAGAAACGCTATAGATAGAACTCTACTTTTAATAACGACAAAAATTTTAATTTAGTTTATTAGTAGCTTTCTATGGATTTTCAATTGAAAAGTGATCAGGATCTAATCCATCTGTACATTGCCGGCGATGAGGCCGGGCTTGTTGAGCTCATCAGGCGGTACCAATCTAAAATTTACACTTCTATTTATTTGCTTGTTAAGGACGAAGCCCTTGCCGAGGATATTTTTCAGGATACGTTTATTAAAGTTATTAATACGCTAAAAGCCGGTAAGTATAACGAGGAAGGTAAGTTTTTACCCTGGGTAACCCGTATTGGGCATAACCTGGTGATAGACCATTTCCGCCGCGAAAAACGCGCGCCTATGGTAAGCAACGGCGACGACTTTGATATTTTTGAGGTGCTTGGCAACTATGATGAAAGTGCCGAAGACAAACTGGTGCGCGAGCAAACGCATAAGGACCTTAAATCGCTTATACAGCTTTTACCATCCGAGCAAAAAGAGGTATTAATTATGCGCCACTTTGGTGACATGAGCTTTAAGGAAATTGCCGATGTTACCGATGTAAGCATTAACACCGCTCTTGGCCGGATGCGTTACGCCCTTAACAACCTGCGCAAAATGATGCAGAACAAAGAGCTGAGTCTGAAGAATTAGCACGATAATTAGCCTGTATGCAGGCTTTTAAATGCTATAATAATATTGTTACAAAGGCTACCCTGTATAGGGTGGCCTTTTTTGTTGTACCTGCAACAATATCCCAAGGCCTGCTGTCGTTTAAAATTCGAATTTGAAATGAGATTACCATTGAATGAGTTAAAAATCTTAATTTGAAACGTACAGATCAAGCCAAAATTAACCCTCAAAAAAAATTTCATTTAATTTTCATCTTTATAAAATATTAATAAATTTTTCTCGTTACTTTTATAATTAAACAATCAACAGCTTATGGGTGAAACCTTTACTTCAATTTTTAACTCGGTCACTAACAAAGCTCAGGTGAAACAATCAGAGGTAGTAAACGAAAATCTGGAGGCGGACGATATGATATTTTATCATTCTATCCGTGCAGATTTGGATCTTCTAAAAAAGAAACCAAAACTGCAAACCATCCACTACATCCTCGATTATTCGAAAAGCCGCCGCTAAGTAGTACTACGCAAAAGCACTGGTTCATAAATCATCCCGGTTGGGTATAACACCCGTTGGTTTGATTTATGAACCTTTCTATTTTATCGTAGTTCATAGATGATGGTTCATAATAAATTTTTCATAATTAAAACCTTTTTACCCTCTTTGCGCAGCAGAGAGGGTCGACCAGCGTAGCGTCGTCGGGGTGAGTAAACTCAGCGCCATGCAATTAAAATCCACACCACTTGTCCATCTCCCATTAATTAAAGATTTTTGCAATAACATGGTTCCTGCTATGATCTATGAACCATCAACTATGAACTAAACAATGCTTAAAGCCGAACGTTACCGCCACTTTGTAGAATATTTTTCAAAAAACCAGCCCGGGGCCGAAACGGAACTGCACTACACAAACCCATACGAATTGCTGGTGGCGGTGATATTATCGGCACAGTGTACCGATAAACGCATAAACCAGGTTACCCCCGCCCTGTTTAAACGTTTCCCGGATGCGGCATCCCTGGCAGCATCAGATGCTGATGAAATTTTCACTTACATCCGCAGTGTTAGTTATCCAAACAATAAGGCCAAGCACCTGGCCGGCATGGCTAAAATGCTGATGGAAGCTTTTAACGGCGAGGTACCGTCTGATATTAATGATCTGCAAAGGCTGCCGGGTGTAGGCCGTAAAACAGCCAATGTTATTGCATCGGTTGTATTTGATGCACCGGCTATTGCGGTAGATACACACGTTTTTAGGGTTGCTAATCGCATTGGGTTAACCATTCGTGCCACTACGCCGCTGGCTGTTGAAAAACAACTGGTACAAAACCTTCCCGAAAACACACTTGCCATTGCACACCACTGGCTTATTTTGCACGGGCGATACATCTGCGTAGCACGCACACCTAAATGCGAGATTTGCCCGTTAACCTGGTTTTGCAAATATTATGAGCAGCAAAATACCGAAACGGCCTTGCTGCGTGCGGAAGCGGCACGAATGCGTAAAACCAAAGACGCCAAAAAGAAAAAAGGCGCTCAACGCCATTACTAAAGAGCTGGCAAGACGTAGTGTTGATAAAGATATTTGATGGAGAGCTTTGGGTTGAGTAAGTTTACCTACACAGCAAAAACAACAAATAAAAAATAATTACTAAAAATATTAGTAATTATAAAATTATGTTTATATTTGTTTCACAATAATTTAAGATGAGCAACGCAGATAAATTAAAGGCATTACAGCTAACATTAGATAAGCTGGAAAAATCATACGGTAAAGGCACCATTATGAAAATGGGCGATACCGCTATTGAAGCAACCGAAACCATATCAACAGGTTCTTTGGGCCTTGATATTGCTTTAGGTGTAGGTGGTTTACCAAAAGGCAGGGTGATAGAGATCTATGGCCCGGAGTCGTCAGGTAAAACAACCTTAGCTATACATGCCATAGCCGAATCCCAAAAGAAAGGTGGCATCGCAGCATTTATTGATGCAGAGCACGCTTTCGACCGCTTTTACGCCAAAAAACTTGGTGTAGATGTAGAGAACCTTTTAATATCACAACCAGACAATGGCGAGCAGGCATTAGAAATTGCCGATAACCTGATTCGTTCGGGCGCTATTGATATATTAGTTATTGACTCTGTTGCAGCATTAGTGCCAAAAGCAGAGATCGAGGGTGAAATGGGCGATTCTAAGATGGGTTTACACGCCCGTTTAATGTCGCAGGCATTACGTAAACTAACCGGTACCATTAGCAAAACAGGCTGCTGCTGTATTTTCATTAACCAGCTGCGCGATAAAATTGGTGTTATGTTTGGTAACCCCGAAACTACTACCGGTGGTAACGCCTTAAAATTCTATGCATCGGTACGTTTGGATGTACGCCGTATCTCTCAAATTAAAGATACCGACGAAGTATCGGGTAACCGCGTTAAAGTGAAGATCGTTAAAAATAAGGTTGCTCCTCCATTCCGTATTGCCGAGTTCGATATTATGTTTGGCGAGGGTATTTCTAAAGCAGGCGAGATCATTGACTTGGGTGTAGAATACAACATCATTAAAAAAGCAGGCTCGTGGTTTAGCTATGGCGAAACCCGTTTAGGCCAGGGCCGCGATGCGGTTAAACAACTGATATTGGATAACCCAGAGCTAATGGAAGAACTGGAAGCCAAGATAAAAGCGACCGTTACTGGCGAAAGCTTAGCAGAAGCATAGTAATTGTTATCCTACAGAAGAGAGATTGATAAGCGATTGCTATTCTGATTACATCACTCATTATAATATATCAAGCCTCCCAATGGGAGGCTTTTTTGTTGGCATGTGTTTTTACGCAGTAGAATATACCGAACAGGCGGTATATGGTTGATTTTTTAATAAGCAGACATTTACGTTATTAAACTCTTATCGGAATGAAAGCACACTTACAAAAATTATTAAGAACATCCTGCACAATGCTGCTGCTATTATTGGCAGTAAGCTCATGTAAAAAGGAAACAACCATTAAACCAACACCGGTAACTCCGGTAGCCGTTACACCCAAAGCAGAGGGCAAGATTGACGGCAAAGATTTTACCATCACAGAGAGCGGTATCAAATCAACTCTTTATACCACCGCTGGTGATGGTGTAAAGTCCTTAGAAACATCAGCTACGCTTGATGCCAATGGTAACAAGCTAACTTTCTTTATAGACGATCTAAAAAACGGCGCGATATCTCTCAGTAAAAAAGCAGGCACTTCGCTAAACCCCGGCACAAAAACTATAAAATTAAATGCCGGTACCAGCCAAACCTATGTACAATATTATAATGAAGGAAACGCCTACTATGCCCTATCGGGCTCTATAAGTATTACCATCACCGATACTTATATTACTGTTAAATGGGATATTAAATTTAAAACCGCTGATGGCCGCGAGTTTAGTTCGGCAGGTGAGTTTACCATCACCTTTGCATCCGTAGTAACCAAACCAAAATCAGAAGTTAAAGACCCCACCCCTGTTGCTGATAAACCTACTATAGAAAACATTGCCCCTACTAAAGGCCGCGCAGGTGATACCGTATCTATAACCGGCGTAAACTACAGTACAACCCCGGCTGATGATATTGTTCAGTTTAACGGCACCAAAGCCGAAGTGATAGCGGCAACAGCAACCAAGCTAACGGTTAAAGCGCCTGTTGGCGGCTCTACCGGCCCTATATCAGTTAAAGTAAAAAACAGCGAAGTTGCAACAGGCCCTGCATTTACCTATGTACAAGCTGCAACATTTACTTCGTTTGCCCCTGCCGCGGCAAAAGTTGGCGATACCATTACAGTTACCGGTACAAACTTCAGCACCACGCTGTCAGATAATGTGGTGCACTTTACAGGCCCGCAAAACAATGTGTTTACAGGCACTGTAATATCGGCTACAGATACACAATTAAAAGTAAAAGTTCCGCAAGGCGCTGTAACGGGTAAAATCAATTTATATGTAAACAGCGGTTTAAAACTAACCAGTCCTACAGATTTTACATTGACCGTTCCACAAACACCTAACAGCTGGACACAAGTTGATTTTACAATAAGCCCGCCGGCAGGTATCATCTCGGCATCATCAGGAAGCAAAATATTTTTCGCGAGTGGTAAAAACGCTAAACAACTTTACTACAGCAGCGATAAAGGCGCAACCTTTACCAATGTGTTTAACAGCCTGCCGCTTACTAAAGACACGCTAAAGGTTAACTACATGGTTGCTGATGGTAATTACTTTTATATTACCACAAACATTGGTGTAATAAAAACAGATGGTACAAGCTTTACCAAGCTAAACATTAACGCTAATTTACCAAATATTGGTTGTACAGGTATAGTTGCTAAAAGCGACAAGATCTATTTATTAACGGGCAGTAGTTATT
The DNA here is from genome assembly GCA_040389205.1 of Bacteroidota bacterium. Lineage (GTDB taxonomy): Bacteria > Bacteroidota > Bacteroidia > Sphingobacteriales > Sphingobacteriaceae > Mucilaginibacter. The sequence goes on along the minus strand of JAZKAL010000002.1, from coordinate 295,850 downwards.
ACGTATCATTAAACGGTGGTAGTACCTTTCAGGTAAAAAACGCGACACTGGGCGGCGCAACAAGCCTTGATTACATTACAAGCGACAATGGTGGTAAATACTTTTACGCTATTGACCCAAGAACAAACAAGTTTTATAAATCAACAGATCAGGGGCAAAACTGGTTGGCCACAACGGCAACTACCGGCACCTACTTTTTAGGCGAAGGGTATAAAAACATCCTATCGGCACCGGCTTATACCTATGCAATATTTGGTACAACAGCGCAATTAACAGATAACCGCCTATACCAATCACGAGGGCAGGGCGATATATTTGTTAAGGTAAGCGATGAGCAGGTGAATGTTGTAAAACAATGGGGAGATTATGTGGCTTATGGCGGTGCAACCTTCAGCCTGTCGAACGATGTAGGTAATACCTATAAAAAATACGACATACCGCAAGGCTGCACCATAGTGGGTATAGAACGGGTTGAGAACACGTTCCTTATATTTTGTACCACTACATCCGGCCAAAGCGTAAGGATATATAAAAGAGCGTTCTAACAAGCAACAGAAAAGCTGTTAGCGTTGTAAGTGTTTTTTCTCGATGGCCCTCGCAGCAATGCGGGGGCTTATTGTTTTGCGGCTTACTTACCGCCGGTTTTCCAGTACATGTAAGCAATACAGCCCACAACGGTTATAGCCAATACAATAAGGCCGGTAATGCCTTTACGCTTATCCTGGCGCATAAGCCAAACTAAAAATGCTACAAGTGGCAGCACAAAAACCGCCCAAAATATAAGTGAAGGAATGTTCATAATAATTGTCCATAGTCCATGGTTGATAGACCATGGTATTTATTTATTTAGAAGTAAGGCTATGGACTATCGTCTATAGACTATCGACTTCCCTACATCGGCATTCTTGCCAGCGGGGCTATTTCCTGCCCGGCAAATTCGCCTTTTAAATATTTATGATAACCGGCAATGGCAATCATAGCCGCGTTATCGGTACAGTATTCAAATTTAGGTATAAAAACATTCCAGCCGTTATCAGCGCCCATTTTAGTGAGGCCTTCGCGCAGGCCTGTATTGGCCGATACTCCGCCAGCCAAAGCAATATCGGTAATGTTATATTCCCGGGCAGCGCGTTTTAATTTATTAAGCAGTATGGTAGCAATGCGTTTTTCTACTGATGCGCAAATGTCATTCAGGTTCTCCTGTATAAAGTTTGGGTTATTAGCCACATTATCTCTTATAAAGTACAGGATAGCCGTTTTAACCCCACTAAAACTAAAGTCATAGCCCGGTATCTGCGGCTCGGGGAATTTATAGGCATCGGGATTACCGGTGCGGGCATGCTTATCTATCAGCGGGCCGCCGGGGTATGGCAAGCCGAGTATCTTGCTGGTTTTGTCCATAGCCTCACCTGCCGCGTCATCAAGCGTCTGGCCTATCACTTCCATATCAAAATAGTCTTTAACCAGAACTATTTGGGTATGTCCGCCGGATACGGTTAGGCAAAGAAACGGGAAGGAAGGTTTTTTTTCGGCAATAAAATGCGCCAATATATGGGCCTGCATGTGGTTAATATCAATTAGCGGCAGGTTTTTGGCCAGCGCGAAGGCCTTGGCAAAAGACACACCCACTAAAAGTGAACCTAAAAGGCCCGGACCGCGTGTAAAAGCTACTGCATCAATATCATTTTTGCTTACTTTTGCGTTTAATAGTGCTTGTTGAACAGCAGGAACAATATTTTGCTGATGAACCCTGGAGGCAAGCTCAGGGACAACGCCCCCGTAAAGTTCATGAATGGTCTGGTTAGCAATAACATTGCTCAATATCTGCCCATCCACACAAACAGATGCGGAGGTTTCATCACATGAAGATTCGATAGCTAATATTACAGGCACGTTATACAATTATTGATTTACAGAATTAGCGAATTAATGATTGATTTTAAACAAACTATCCAAGGTTACAATTGTATAGCCATGGGGATTAATTTGTTAGATCAGCAAGTCACTTAATCACTAATAAATTAAAGGGCAAAGTTATTAAAAAAGTACTCAAAATAGCGTTAAGCATCGTATTGATAATTTTGTTACTGATTAGCATAACTTTATTGCTTTTTCAGTACAAGCCTGTACAAACATGGGCCGCAAAAAAAGCTACTGCCTACCTTTCTAAAGAACTTCATACCACTGTTGATATTAAGAGCCTTTATATTAAGCCGTTCTCATCAGTTGTTTTGGAGGGCTTATATATACTGGATAAACAGCAGGATACGCTGTTAAGCACCCCAAAGCTGGCTGTAGAACTTTCCGGCTTTTCCATCTTTAACAGTATTAAGCAAAAAAAGATCAACTTTGCATCTATCCAGCTGGATAACGGCTCATTCAACCTTAAAAAATTAAAAGATAGCACCACCAACCTCCAGTTTGTACTGGATTACTTTAGCTCTGGTGATACTACAAAAACAAAAAGCAAACCGTGGACGCTTACCTTCGAAAAGATCGCCATTAATAACTTCCACTTTAAGTATAAGAACAGCCTGCGTACCGAGTTAGTAAAAGGTGTAAACTTCAACGACATCGATGTACGTAATTTCAGCACCATTATCCGCAATATGGATCTGCAAAACCACCTGTTTAAAGCACGCGTTGGTGGTTTAACGCTAAAGGAAAAGAGCGGTTTTTTTGTAAAGAATTTAAACTCGAACGCTACCATAGATACCAACCAGATATTGCTTCAAAATCTTAATATCCAAACGGCAAATTCAAACGTCAGGAATTTCTTCAGGATGAAGTTTAAATCGTTTGATGATTTTGAAAATTTTGAGAACAAGGTGAACATGGATGCCGATTTTAAAACCTCGCACCTTTCATCAAAAGATATAGCCTACTTCACCAGTTCTCTTGACAAAACAACGTTTGAATTAGGTATAGACGGCCGTGTACGCGGACTGGTAAATAACCTTAAGGCCAAAAACGTTACCATTACCGCCGCCCAGGCAACTTTTATTAAGGGGGATTTTAACCTTACGGGATTACCTGATTGGGATAATACTTTCCTGCAGTTAAAATTTGACCAAATTGCCACCAACAAAAAAGACCTTGACTATTTATACCAGCACTTTACAGGCAAGCCAAATGCAAAAGTACCTGCCATTGTAGGCAAGTTTGGTAATGTGAACTTTACAGGCCGTTTTACAGGTGTACAAAATGATTTTGTAGCATTTGGTACTTTCAAAACAAAATTAGGCCGCTTTGACCCCGATATAAATCTTAAAATAAACAAAGCCGGCGTACCAAGTTATAGCGGAAAGATCACCACCAATAACTTTGACTTGGGCACCTTGTTAGATAACAGTACAATTGGCCGCACCACCCTATCGGCAAATGTTAGCGGCCGCGGCGATGAACTTAAAAACCTTGATGCACGTGGCGATGCCAGGATTGCCTCTTTTCAGTTTAAAGGCTATACCTACAACAATATTATAACTAACGGTAGTTTCAGTCACAAAACTGTCGCCGGCAAGTTATCTATAAATGATAAAAACCTAAAACTTGCCCTTGCAGGAAGCGTTAACCTTAACCCCAAACTTCCTATTTATGATTTTAAGGGTAATGTTACAAATGCCAGGCTTAGGCAGCTAAAATTGCTTAAGGATACCATTAGCATCAGTACCGATCTTAACACCAATTTTTCGGGCAATAACCTGGATAACCTTGATGGAAGCATCCTGCTAACCAATATCCGTATAGTGAATCCACGTAACAATTACATGGTAGATAGTGTGGCATTAACGGCAAATGGCAAAGGAGACGCAAGGGTTATTTCGTTAAAATCCGACCTTGCCGACGGCAGCATCAAAGGCACTTACGACCTTGCTACGCTGCCATCGTACTTTAAAACCATCGCTAAAAAATATATTCCATCGCTTAAAACAGATATTACGCCGCCCAAGCCGCAAAACTTTGATTTCAACCTGACCCTAAAAAATATTGACCCTTTTACGGCCATATTTATGCCTGAGTTAAAGGTGCCGGAGCAGGGAACATTTGTAGGCAAATTTAACTCGGCTAATAAAACCGCAACCCTAAACGGGTATATCAAAACCATTAAGCTTGGTAAAATTGTATTTCACGATTTTATTATTGATGAAAGCACAAGCGACAATGAATTGGGGCTTAACGTATCCCTAAACCGGATAGACCTTACCGATAGCCTTTATATCAAAAACATCAACATTGCTAACTTCCTGAAGAATGATAGTCTGAACTTTAACGTTAAGCTATCTGATAAAGACGCAGCCAACCAGTTAGACCTTTACGGTTTGGTAGAATTTGGCCGGGATACAACAGCTAAACTGAAAATCCTTCCATCTGACGTGGTGTTGGAGCGCGAGAACTGGAAGATCCAGGACCAGGTGCGCATCCGTTTACTGGATGGCAAAACGCATGTATCGGGTTTCGAACTATCAAATGGCGTTCAAAAAGTCAGGATAAATGGCTTTATATCTGACAACCCCGAGGATAAGCTGAAGGTACAATTTGAGAAATTTAGCATGGCCACGCTTAATCAGTTAACCAAAACATCGGGCGTACTATTAAAAGGCTCTTTAAATGGCGATGTTACGCTAACATCCATTATAAAAAACCCGGGGGTTGATGCCAATTTGGGTATCGATTCGCTTATGATGAATAAGACGCTGGTTGGCGATGTAAAAATTGTATCTAACCTTGATAATGAGCGTGGATTGGCCAATGTAAAACTTAACATTACTAACCGCGGCCTAGAGACCATGAACATTGCCGGTATTTACACACTTGGCAAACAAACAGAAGATAACCTGGACTTTGATATTAAAATGGACCATACCGAGGCCATCATATTTGAACCATTTATAAAGGACCTGGTATCGAATGTAAAGGGCGCGGTATCTGCCAACCTTAAACTTACAGGTGCCCCTTCCGAGCCTGAACTAAACGGCTCTTTATCTTTAGATAACACCGGCATTACCGTTAATTACCTTAAAACAGCCTATACGGTGAACGATAAGCTAACCGTTAGCAACAGCGTTATCAAAATAGATAAAATGATATTGAAGGATATCCGTGGTGGTACAGGTGAGGCAAACGGCACGGTAGATCTAAATAACATCTCTAACCCTACGCTTGATATATCGCTGGAGGCCAGAAACCTGATGGCACTAAATACCACATTTAAGGATAACCACATTTATTACGGTACGGCTTATGGCAGCGGCACATTTAGTTTTACCGGGCCAATAGATAATATGAAGATTGATATTAAAGCCAGTACCCAAGCAGGTACGGTATTTAATATCCCGCTTAATACCTCATCAACCGCGGCCGATTATGATTTTATACGCTGGGTTGACCATAACGATACTACCAAAAAGGTTATAGATAAAATAAAGGCGTTTAACGGGGTTACCCTAAACTTTGACTTAACAGTGGACGAGCAAACCATTGTTAGGATAAGTACTGACTACGGTGTTTTAGAAGGCACGGGCCAAGCTAAAAACTTAAATCTTAAAATAAACAGCCTGGGCGATTTTGAGATGTTTGGTGATTTCGGCATCACATCGGGTAAATTTGAGTTTACCGCCAAAGACTTTATTAGTAAAAACTTTGTTGTGAACCAGGGCGGCAACATACGATGGACAGGGAGCCCATCAAACGCCGAGATAGATCTAAAGGCAGTGTATGAGGTGCGTACAAACATAGCACCGCTTTACACGGCGGCAGGCTTGCAGGCGCCGCAGCCTAAACAAGTACTAGTACAGGCCGAGCTGATCTTAACTAAATCGCTCCTCCAGCCAAATATTGATTTTAACTTTAATTTCCCGGTAGACCCATCTATTAAGGATGACCTGAACACATACCTTGCCGATAATAATAATCGCAGCCAGCAGGCGCTTAGTATTATTGTAAGGCGAAGCTTTGCATCAGGCACGGGCAGCAATTTAACCAACCAGGTGCTGGGTACAGCCGGCGAGGCCGTAAGCGAGTTTGCTTTTAATAAATTAAACAGCTTCATCTCGCAATCAAACATCAAATACTTCGATTTAAACATACGTTCATTTAATGACGCGAGTGCATCGCTAAAATTCCTGAATGATAGATTGATCATTAACGGAAGCCTGTACTCTAACAGCGGCACCAGCGACCTTTTCAATAACCGCCAAAGCTTGCTGAATACTGATTTCAGGACGTTGACAAAAGATTTCGAGATCCAGTACCTTATCCGGAAGGATGGTAACTTAAGGGGCCGCTATTCATACCGGGCGTTAAACAGCACTACGCTGAATAGCATTAACGACCAGTTGGGTGTGCAATATGTAAACGGTATTGGTTTGGTTTATCAGCGCGATTTTGACACATTTGGCGAGTTCATCAGAAACATGTTCAGGCAGCGCCGCAACCGCGATAAGGCACCTGCAAGTACGCCACCCGCACCCGCACCGGCAACCGGCACAGCAACGCCTACCCCGTCAAAATCATCAGACGATAAGAACAACGAAGATACAGAGGGCGACGACTAGAAATTATTAATGCTCGCGCATAATAGCGTGATCCATTTTGTCGCGTTTGGTACGCAGGTACGCCTCGTTATGGGGGTTTGACGCTATTTCTATAGGCAGGTTCTCAATCACCTCTAGCCCATAGCCAATAAGGCCGGCACGTTTCTTAGGGTTGTTGGTTAACAAACGCATTTTTGAAACACCCAGGCTACGTAAAATTTGCGCGCCAATACCATAATCGCGCTGATCCATCTGGAAACCAAGTTTAATGTTAGCTTCAACAGTATCTAAACCATTTTCCTGCAAATGGTATGCCTTAAGCTTATTGATAAGGCCAATGCCACGACCTTCCTGGTTCATGTAAATAATAACGCCTTTACCTTCTTTGCTGATAATCTCCATAGCTTTGTGCAGCTGTGGGCCACAATCGCACCGGCACGACCCAAATATATCACCCGTAACACAAGAGCTGTGTACGCGCACTAAAACAGGCTCATTTAACTCCCATTCACCCTTAACCAATGCGAGGTGGTTTTCGCCGGTATCGAGTTGGGTATAGGCTATCATATCAAAATCACCCCACTCAGTAGGCATCTTTACCGATACTTCCTTACGCACCATCGATTCGGTATTTAACCGATAAGCGATCAAGTCTTTTATAGATACTATCTTCAGGTCTAATTCTTTGGCCATTACCAATAACTCGGGCAAGCGCGCCATGTCGCCGTCTTCCTTCATTATTTCGCATATAACGCCGGCCGGCTCAAAGCCCGCTAAAACAGAAAGATCGATAGCGGCCTCTGTATGTCCCGAACGGCGCAAAACGCCTCCATCTTTAGCTATTAAGGGGAATATATGCCCCGGCCTGCCTAAATCGGCCGGTTTAGTAGCAGGGTCTATTAAAGCCAATGTAGTTTTTGACCTGTCGGTAGCCGAAATACCGGTTGTACAACCATGCCCCAACAGATCTACCGATACCGTGAAATTGGTTTCGTGCGATGTAGTGTTATGGCTTACCATAGGCTCAAGCTCAAGCTCATACGCACGTTGTTTAGTTATAGGCGTACAAACCAAACCCCGGCCATATTTAACCATAAAGTTGATGGTTTCGGGCGTAGCGTTACGGGCGGCAGTTAAAAAGTCGCCTTCGTTTTCGCGGTCTTCATCATCAACCACAATTATGGTTTTACCTGCTTTTATAGCTTCAATAGCTTCCGGTATAGTATTTAACATTTTGTTGTTGTTATGTGGGGGTCAGGTATAGTATTAAACTAACTGATGTTGTACAAATTTATACGATAATAAGTGTAATAAGGTCGGTATTTTGTAAAACTATACAGGCTTGGCTTTACGCAGGTTAAAGCGTTTAAAGAAACGCTTATAAAGGTCCATATCAAACAAAGCCGAATCTGTAGCGGCCTTATAACTCAGGAACAAGCCTATAGGAAATAATATAACAATGGAGATCCATGCCCCTACCAACGGCGATAGGTCACCCTCCTTGGCAGATTTTTCGCCAATGGTGCCAATAATATAATATATCAGGAAGAAAATAACCGATACCACAACGGGCAGGCCAAGCCCCCCTTTACGTATAATTGCGCCAAGCGGCGCACCTATTAAAAACAAAACAATACACGCCGCGCCAAGGGTGAATTTTTTTTGATACTCCAGCACGTAACGGCGAATGCCACGGTTGGTTTCTTTATGCGTTTCGGCGCGGTTCCTTAAAACATCCAGTATTTGATGCACCTCGCTTGATGCATTATTTAATATGTTGATCTTATCGCTTTGGCTGTTCATTTTTATGCTATCTGCCGGCAGCGCCTTAACTTTTGATTTAGCCGGCACTATTGTATATTTCATATATGCCGATAGCAGGGCGTAATTAATTTTAACATTGCTGTCAACAACCTTCCGGGTAGAATCTACATAATGCTGTAATTGGCGCAGGTTCATCATCTGCGATGCGTTCCTAAACTCACTTTCATCCGTACGGGTGATCTTAAAATCCGAAAGGCTGAATTTCTGTTCTGTTTCTTTAAACCTAAAGCGCCTTAACCGCTGTCTTGGCATGCTGTTACCCTGGTCTCCGGGCTCTTCCTGATACATCACACCGTCTTTTAGTTTTAGTATCAAAAAAAGATCGTCTTTAGAACGATACATTAAACCAGATTTCGCAAACGTAACGTTCATATTGGTTTCCAGTACGCCCTTCTGATAGATCATAATATCGTGCAGCGTTTGTCCATCGGGATCTTTATGTTTAACGCGGATGGTGTACCCGGGAAAACGGTTACTAAAAATATTTTCGGGTAGTAAGTCGGCCGATTTTTGTTTGCGGGCGTCGTATAAAAGCGAGTAGTATTTAAGGTTAGCCACCGGCAGCATGTAATCTGAAAAAGCGAAGGCAGCAATACTTAACACAAAAACCACCACAATCATAGGGTACATAGCCCTGCGTAAAGAGATCCCTGCCGATTTTATCGCGACAAGCTCATAATTTTCGCCAAGGCTGCCATAAGTCATGATGGATGAAAGCAATACCGATAACGGCAGCGCCATAGCCAGGTTGGTAGCTGAGTTGTACATCATCAGCTCAAGGATGATATACCATTGGAAACCCTTGCCAATAAGATCATCTATGTATTTAAATAAAAATAACATCAGCAATACAAACATTACTATTAATAAGGTAACTATAAAAGGCCTTATAAATGATTTAAGCAGTAACAGATGTATTTTTTTCATCAGGGCAATTGTATACAGGGACAGAAACGTTTATGCGCGCAAATAATTGCATACTTGCCGCGCCGTTTCGGGATACAAAAATAGGGAAATATAAATTCTTAAGCGCCCAGTGTGCTTACCAGGTAATCGATCTGGTTATCCCAGATAAGTTTGCGCTCTGCAATGGTTTCTTCGGTAGCAAAATCGGTAATGCTAAGGGCCACATCATTAGTCAACTCATCCTGTATAATTTCCATCTCAAAATAACATTGAGGTTCATCATCCAGCCATTTAAAGCGCACCAGCTTGTTCTCTTTAAGGGTTACCAGTTTGGCATTTTGCTTCTCATCGTCCCAGGTAAAAGTATAGATCTGGTCGCGAACGCTTACGTCGTCTGCAAACCATTGAGTAAGGCCGTTTGCTTCGTTCAGGAATGTGTATAGTATTCTGGGTGACGATTTTATCTCGTACTCAATATTAAATTTCTTCTTCTCGGACATAGGGGATTGGTAGTTACAAAAATCAATTAGGGGTAAAAGTTAACATTTTTTCTAAAGGAAGCGAATTTCTACTATATTTGCAAACCTTTTTCGGAAGTATCATATGTATGACTGCAAAAGGGTGCTAAAGTAAATTTAGTTAACCATATTATTTTTGGCGGGGTAGCTCAGATGGTTAGAGCGTAGGATTCATAACCCTAAGGTCGGCAGTTCGATCCTGCTCCCCGCTACTTAAAAAAGCCTGTTACGATTAATCGTAACAGGCTTTTTATTTTGTTAACGGTTTTGTTAGCTGCTCTTGCTATAAAATACCAAAAGTGGTTAAAGGGTGCAAATTAGTCATCATTTTATCCTTTATAGCAGATCCTAAGTATTTATCATAAAACGTTATACCCTTCAATGGATAGTTAAGCAGACGTCGGAATTTTAAACCAGAAGATTGATTTTTTACCAATTTCACTCTCTGCCCAGATCTTTCCACCGTGGCGGCTGATTATTTCTGCACTCAGGTAAAGTCCAATGCCGAAACCAGAAATATGTTGCATCTGGTTACTCTCAACACGGTAATAACGATCAAACAACTTTTCAAGTTCGTCATGGTTTATTCCCATACCCCGGTCTTCTACGCTTATCAAAACTTCATCATTTTCGCAGGATGCAGTAACCGTAACTTCGTCAGCATTTGGTGAATACTTGATGGCGTTACTGATGAGATTGGAAATGACCGAGCCAATTTTGTCCCGGTCGGCTTTAATCATGATCTCCCCGACAGACTTATAGCGGATCTGATGTGTTCCGGTGCTGCTCTGTGTCTCTTCCACCACCTCACGAATAAGTTCATCCAGATCAAATGACTGTATATTTAAATGGATCTTTCCTACTTCCAGGCGCGACACGTTTAAAAAACCATTGATCAACGTGCTCATCTTTTTAACTTGAGCCGATAACTTGCGAAGCTTTTCTTCAGCAAAATCATCTTTAATTTTTTTAGCATGAATATGCAGCAATTGGGTATAGCCACTTATGGAAGTCAATGGTGTCTTCAACTCATGGCTTACCATGCCGATAAAATCGTCTTTACGCTGGCTGTCTTCTTTAGATTCGGTAATGTCCAGAATGGTTCCAATAACACCTACTACCTCGTTTTTTTCATTTAACTCTACCTTGCCTGTTGAGTTCAGCCATTTTCGCTTGCCTCCGTTGAAAGGTTGGATCTGGTAATCTTCACTGAACCGGCCTTTGGTTTCAACAGCGTTCTTTACCGCCTGCGCGAAACGGCCACGATGCTCTGGTACTACAACCGCTAAAGTTTCATGGAAAGAGAGTTCTTTGTCAAGCGGAATTCCATGTATGTTTCTTGCAATATCCGATACGATCAAGTTGTTTGTCCCCCAATCCGTCCGCCAGGTACCCAAATTGGCGGCTTCCATCGATAGTTTAAGTGTATCAGTCGTTTTCTCCAATTCCAATCTGCCTTCCACTTGTTTAGTTACATCCGCAGCTATGGCCATCATGCCGGTTACCGGGCCTTCGTCTTCCATTAAAGCTTCAACAGTAAGGTTAATGTACATGGTCTCCATTTTCCCGAAACGTAACAGCTCCACCGGAATATCTCCCGAAATGAACCGTTCCCCCGTTTCATAAACATGATCCATGATCTGTTCGAAGCCTTGTATCACTAACTCTGGAATGGCGTCCCGCAATGTTTTGCCAAATACATCATGCGCTGTGCGTCCCCAATATTGCAGCATCAGCTCGTTAGCCATCTCAATGGTATGTTCCCTGCCGCGATAGATAGCGATCGCTACAGGCGCTTGTGTAATCAGGTTCCTTAATTGCCGCTCGGCGTATCCCCTGGCTGTATTTATCTTTATTTGTGCTCTGATCTTGGTAAGCAACTCCGCTGCAGAGAATGGCTTAACCAGGTAATCATCCGCACCAGCCTCTAATCCGTCTATACGCGCTTCTTCTCCTGCACGTGCAGAAAGGAAAATGACGGGCAATTGCATAGTTTGGGTGTTTTGCCGCAATTGCTGCAGCATAGCCTTGCCATCCATTACCGGCATCATAATGTCGCTTAGTACAAGATCGGGCTGTAATTCGTGGATCTTCATCAAAGCATCCGCGCCGTTTACTGCCAACTGAATGGTGAAATACGGTTCCAGCAAACGATTTAAATAGGCACGCATATCGGCGTTGTCATCAACGATCAGGATACGTGTTTCTTTAGTTACAGAAAAATCCTGATGAGTACTGATATCGCTAAAGGCCGTTGCTGCTTCTCCCTCATGCTCCGACCGGGCCTCGTCCTGCAATAAACTAAATGCTTCCTGTATAAAAGCGCCTTTTAGTGCTGTGGAATCTATTTCTTTAGTAACCTCCAATATATGCTCCTGCGGAAGGTGCTTGCTGCCCAGTGGTATCTTTACGGTAAAGGTACTGCCTTGGCCTTCAACACTGTCAACCAATATTTCACCACCGTGCAGGTTTACCAGCTCGTGAACCAATGACAAACCAATACCTGTCCCTTCATGCGTGCGGCCTGCTGAATTTACAACGCGATGGAACCGTTCGAACATATGTGGAAGTTCCTTTTCGGGTATACCTACACCGGTGTCCTGAACTTTCAGTACAGCAAACTTGCCCTCCTGTAGAAGTTTTACACTAACAGTTCCTATAAGCGTGTATTTAAATGCGTTGGAAAGCAGGTTAAGTACGATCTTTTCCCACATCTGCTTGTCAACATAAGCAGGGCTATCTAATGGGGAGGTATTTACAATTAGCTCCATCCCGGCTTTTTCAATAATAGATCGGAAACTGCTGGCCAGGTCGGCAGTCAGTTCATCCAGATTTACTTGTTGATATGCAGCCTGTGCGCGCCCTGCTTCAACACGGCTGTAATCAAGAAGGTTGTTGACCAGTTTTAGCAAACGAAGGGCGTTGCGGTACGTAGATTCGAGTGGCGATTTAAAAATTGTTGGAAAAGAGGCCTGGTTCAGCATGTCTTCGAGGGGGCCAAGCATCAGCGTTAACGGCGTACGAAATTCATGACCCACGTTACTAAAGAATGCCGTTTTGGATCGATCTATTTCAGCCAGTGCTTCCGCACGTTTTTGCTCCTGTTCGTAAGCATAAACGTTAGATACAGCAGTGTTAAAAGTATTTGCCAACTGATCATAAGTATTCAGGTAGTCGGTATCAAGTGCCCTTCGGGAACTAACACCTGCCACAATAAAACCAAACACGTCGTCTTGGCCGCTGATCCTGATAGGTAATACCATCGCTCTTTCAGGTGCCTCAGGATATGGTTCACATGTAAAAGGCCCAAACTTTTCAGTTAGGTTTTGTACCTCAAGCATTTCCATGGACGAGCGAACATTGGCAAAAGGCCAGCAAGCATGGGGTTCTGTTATACTAACGGTTTCAGGCGTTAGCTTAATGCCAGAAGGTATACCAGCCGTGCTGATCAACTTTGCTGTATCCGCCTGCTGGTTTAATTCATAGATCAGCAAAAAAGGAATGTCGAGTAAAAAATCATTATAACGTTCTGTCGTAATTGCTCCAATATCATGTATGCTTTTTGCCTTACCCAATGCAGCGCCAAGCTCCTTTAGTGCTTGGGTTCTTCGGGCGCTAAGCATTTTAACGGTAGTCTCTGTAATCGGGTGAAAGATCCCGCCTACGCCACCTGACTCATCACGAATTGGCGCGAAAGAAAAGGTCATCCAAGCTTCTTCAAGGTAACCGTAGCGGTCAAGGAACATTCGTTGATCATTAATATAAGTACCTTCTCCTTGTTCTCCGCGAGAAAAAGCATCGCCTACAACTTCCAGGGCCGTTTCCCAGCAAATGCGGAAGTTCATGCCCATAGAATCGGGGTGTTTAGCACCGCATATCGGGCGATAACTATCATTGTAGATTTGTATCGTCTCCGGCCCCCAGGCAATTAGTATCGGGAAAGTAGATGACAAACAAAGACTGACAGATGTGCGCAAACTTTGCGGCCAGTATTCGATTGGGCCTAAAGCGGTTTGTGACCAGTCCATAGAGCGGATGAGTTTACCCATTTCACCGCCGCCGGACAAAAACTGTTCAGTACTTTCAATAATCATTTTAAATTAAGCAGGCGTCCTACATGCAATACTGCATAAGGACGTTAGTAAAAGTAATCAATTTTTGCGTTCCGGCTATTATCCATTTCCAAGTGTCTGATATCAAATTATTATTTAACTATTACCTTTTGGGGACTTTAGCCTGCTTAAATCAGTGATTGAATTCTAATCACAAAGAATTATTTTGCTAAATCGATTTATAGAACTAAATTACACCCGAAAAACCAGTTTAAACACTTCTTTAATGAAACATTTTTTCGCTGTAATATTAATAATTGCCGGCATGCTATCGGCAAAAAATAATTATGCCCAGGCTACAAACAATAGTTATAACCGCCCATGGAATGCTAACTGGATAGCTGCGGCACTTGATGGCGGTAAAGAATATGGTGTATTTTACTTTCGTAAAAGCATTAATGTGCCCGCTAAACCAGCAAAATTTCTGGTGCATGTATCAGCAGACAACCGTTATAAATTATATGTGAATGGTGCACTGGTGTCCCTGGGACCAGCCCGTGGCGATACCTATTTTTGGAATTACGAAACGGTAGATCTGGCCCCTTACCTTACCGTTGGTAAAAATGTGGTATCGGCGCTGGTTTTCAATGAGGCTGATTATAGGCCCGAAGCGCAAATCTCTGTACGTACAGCATTTATAGTGCAGGGAAACTCTGCCGCCGAAGAAATATTGAATACTGATAATACATGGAAAGCCGTGCGCGATGTTGCCCACCAGCCCATACCAGGTTACTTTTTTGCCGCTACAAAAGGCGAAATGGTAGATCTGAATAAAACCATTAAAGGTGACTGGCGGGCTGTAGATTACGACGACAGCAAATGGCTGGCTGCAGGTAAAATAATGGAAGGGAAACTTAAGGGCATGGCCTGGGGTATCGACTGGGCTTTGGTGCCTTCATCGTTGCCGCAAATGGAAATGACCTATCAGCGCATCCTTAAGTTGCGCAAGGCAACAGGTATTAAAGCCCCGCAGGGGTTTCCCGGAACTAAAAGCCCGGTAACAATCCCGGCCAACACTACTGCTACCTTATTACTCGACCAAACTTTTGAAACCAACGCTTATATCACGTTAAATTTTAGTGGTGGTAAGGATGCGGGGATCTCTTTAGGTTACGCCGAATCCCTTTATGAAAAAGGCCGTACCGACAGCCGCAAAGGCAACCGTGATGTTATTGACGGCAAGGATTTTATAGGCCGGATAGATAGCCTTATCTCCAACGGTGATAATGGGCAATCGTTCACCACATTAAATTTCAGAACGTTCCGATATATTAAGGTTACCGTACAAACCAAAGACGAACAGTTAACCATCAATGACCTTTATGGTACTTTTACAGGTTATCCGTTTAAACAAACCGCGGTATTTAATACAAATAATACCGAAATAAAAAAGATATTGGAAATAGGCTGGCGAACCGCAAGGCTTAACGCCTGGGAAACTTATACAGATTGCCCCTATTACGAGCAACTGCAATACATTGGCGATACACGCATACAAGCCATGGTATCGTACTATAACACAAATGACGACCGGTTACAGCGCAACGCCATCAATTTAATTGATCATTCGCGCCTGGCGGAGGGTATCACTAAAAGCTGTTACCCTACTAAGGGCACACAGATCATATCCCCGTTCTCGCTATGGTACATTGGCATGCTGCACGATTATTTTATGTACCGTAACGATATGGCCTTTATTAAAGATAAACTGGTTGGCGAACGAACGGTACTCGATTTTTTTAGCAAATATCAGCAGGCCGATGGCTCGTTAAAGGATACGCCCTACTGGGCCTTTGTAGACTGGGCAGGCAATTTATGGGGCGAGGTTAAAGGCCCGGACGGAAGTGCTGCCATATACGACTTGCAGTTGCTTTGGGCTTACCAATGGTCTGCAGAAATGGAGGCTAAAGCCGGTATGCCGGGCTATGCCGATCTGTACACGAAAAAAGCCACGCAGTTAAAAGCCACTATTTATCGTAAATATTGGGACCCGGTTAAAAAATTATACGCCGATACTAAAGAGAAAAAAGGATACTCGCAGCATGTTAACGCTTTAGCTATACTAACGGGCATTGTAAGCAAAGCGGATATGCCGGCGGTAGCAAACGGCATGGCTAACGATAGAAGCCTAACCCAATGTTCGGTTTATTTTAAGTATTACCTGAACCAGGCGCTGGTAAAAGCCGGCTTGGGGAATGATTATATGAGCTTAATAGGCATTTGGCGGGAGAACATCGACATGGGCCTTACTACCTGGGCAGAGTATTCGGATATTGCCACCTCCCGCTCGGATTGCCACGCCTGGGGCAGCAGCCCTAATGTTGAGTTTTACCGGACTGTTTTAGGTGTTGACAGTTACGCACCCGGGTTTACAAAAATAAAGGTTGAACCTCATCTGGGCACTATCAATAACGTAAGTGGCGAAGTACCCCACCCTGATGGCAAAGTTTTGGTAAAGTACATTTTACAGGGCAGTAAATGGATAATCAATATCAGCCTGCCACATAAAACACCAGGAATATTTGTGTGGAAGGCCAAAATATATCCTCTTAAGCCTGGTGCCAATTCTTTTGTAATTTAATCTTCCGTCTTAAAACAAACCTGACGAGCGGTAGGTGCCGCGAATAATACCGAAATGAGATATACCTTGAAACTGTTACTTGGTACTGTACTTATAATACTTACACAGGCCACAAGCTATTCGCAATCTGTAAACTTAAAATGGAAACTATTTCCGCAGGATTATGCGCAATTTAAACTTAAACAAATTGCAGCCCCCGGTTTTACAACCAACGAATGGATAGACGCTGTTGTACCGGGAACAGTATTTTATGCCTACGTTAAAGCGGGTAAGGAGAAGGACCCTGATTATGCCGATAATATATACAAGGTTGATAAAGCCAAATATAACAAGCCGTATTGGTACCGTGCCGAATTTTCGGCTGCGGCATTCAAGCCCGGTAAAACAGTATGGCTTAATTTTAACGGAATCCACAAACGCGGCGAAGTTTATATAAATGGCGAACACATTGGCACTGTTAGAGGCATTGTTGAACGTGGCGTTTATAACATCACCAAAAAACTAAATAAAAAAGCGCCCAACGTAATTTTGGTATTGGTTGTACCTCCGCGTAACGACCCCGAGCATAACCACCCAATGGCTAACTGGGAAGCACCTACCTACATCAGCAGCGGTAGCTGGGACTGGATGCCCGAGATACCCGGTTTAAATAGTGGCCTTACCGATACCGTTAGCCTGACTACGACAGGCCCGGTTGCTTTGGTAGACCCATGGATCCGCACGAAGATGCAAGATTTAGATGCCGCCGACCTGTCGCTAAAGGTTGACTTGAAGAATACCTCCCCCAAACCTGTAACAGGCTCGGTTAAGTTGGTGATAAGCCCGGGTAATATATTAGTTAACGGGCCGCAATTAACACTTAAAGCCAATAGTACAGAAACGGTTAGCTATGATAAAGGACAATTTGCGCAGCTGCACATAAAAAAACCAAAACTATGGTGGCCAAATGGCTACGGCGGCAAAGCTGATGGCACACAGCATGTTTACACCTGCAAGGTTAGCTTTGAAGTTGCGGGCATGGGCACATCAGATAAGGTTACCAAAACATTTGGCATAAGAAAAGTTAGCGCCGATACCACATCTGTAAACGGGCCATTAAGGGTTTACGTAAACGATGTGCCCATACTGCTAAAAGGTGGCAACTGGGGCATGAGCGATTACATGCTTAAAGCGCGCGGAAAGGACTACGATACCCGCATCCGTTTTCACCAGGACATGAATTTTAATATCATAAGGAACTGGACGGGCGAAGTTACCGACGAGGCCTTTTATAATTATTGCGATAAATATGGTATAATGGTTTGGGACGATTTTTGGCTGAACAATTTTGGACAAATAGATAGCCTGGGTATTTTTAAAAGTAATGCTATTGAAAAGGTCAAAAAATTCAGGCATCATCCATCCATCGTAATATGGTGTGGTGCAAACGAGGGTGTGCCTGGAGGTGATCCAAACAGTGTTTTAAACAACACCATCAAAGCAGCCGTAAAGGACAATGATGCCGACGGCAGATTATATCTCGCCCGTTCAAATGCCGGCGAAACTAACCCAAACTTTTCTATCCATGGTGGCAGCAAAGTGTTATCAGGCAGCGGCATATGGAGCAATGTAGACCCCAAAACTTACTTTACCGACCCGCATAACAGCTACCTTTTCTCTAAAGATTCGTACGGGATGCGCAGCGAACTGGGCACTGCCACATTCGTGAATATCGAAAGCTTTAAGAAATTTATGCCGAAAGAGTACTGGGTTGCCCCTACGCCCGAAACGGTGAATAGTAAAACCAACATGTGGGCAAAGCATTACTTTAGTACGGATGGCGCGCTGGGTGGCGGCTCGGACCCGGTTAAGTATATCAATACCATCAGCAATAGTTATGGCAAAGCAACATCCTTAGAAGATTTTGCCAAAAAAGCCCAGATGCTGAACGTGGAAACCATGAAGGCCATGTTTGAAGCCTGGAACGACCACATGTGGAAGGATGCTACCGGCATGCTTATTTGGATGAGCCAATCGGCTTGTCCGAGTATGATCTGGCAAACTTATGATTATTATTACGACCTTACCGGCGCTTACTTTGGGGCCAAAACCGCCTGCGAACCGCTACATATTCAATGGAACGCGGCTACAAACTCGGTTAAAGTAATTAACAACAAACCATACGACATTCAAGGTCTAACTGCCGAAGCTAAAGTTTACAACATAAATGGTCTGGTAGTACCCGGTTATACTCAAACTAAAAAGCTTGATGTAAGATCTACTTCTCTTGCGGAGGCATTTGTGGCATTCTCTGGTAATAATTTGCCGAAGCTATCTGATGTACATTTCCTCAAACTGAAATTGTACGATGCCAAAGGAACTGTTGTATCTGAAAACTTTTATTGGATAGGTAATACTTATTTAGACTATACCGCATTAAACAAAATGCCCTCGGTTAGCAAAAGCCTGCAGGTAAGTACGCCCAAGATCGGCGTAGCTAAAAATGGTGTAAACAAACTGCTTACATACACCGTTATTAATACTTCAAAAACCACAGCGGCGTTCGGTATAAGGGCGCAAATGCTAAATAATAAAATGAAGCAAATTTTACCGGCTTTATACAGCGATGGGTACTTCTCTTTAATGCAGGGCGAAACTAAAACTCTTGTTGTAGAGGTTGACCCCAAACTACTTGGTAAAAAATACAGTTTGCAGGTAAAGGCTTACAACAACTAATGTTGGTAGTGAGGTATAAAATGGGCACTGCCCTTACCATTATTTAGTTACCGCTTCTTTAAGCGTACTTTTTGATGAATCCCTTGTATTAAGCGTGGTCGATAAAGTTATCTTCTGTGTGGTTTGGGGCTGGTTAGCGTCTAGCTTTTTCAAAAGAAGGCTTATTACATTGTCGGCAATTGCTTCGATAGGCTGGGCAATAGCCGTAATAGGTGGTGAGTAAAGTTTAAACACGTCGTAATCATCAAACGATACCACCGCAAGGTCGGCGGGCACTTGCAACCCCAAATGCCTTATCACTTTTAAACCACAAGTACCAATATGGTCGGTACCGAATAAGATGGCGTCAAAATCAGGGTTCTTTTTAAGATACGCGGTTAATGGTTCTATAATCAATTCCTCGTTACGGTTAAAGTCTATCTCTTTAAGGAAAGGCTTCAACTTAGCCTCTTTCAAGGCATTTTTATACCCCTCGATACGGTCGAGCATCTGCGTTTGCTCGGATGCGAATGTTACAAAAGCTATTTTGCTATAACCCTGCTCTATTAAATGACGGGTGGCATTATAAGTGCTAAACTGGTTATCAACAACAACGTAATCGGTATCAACATTGGGTAGGTAACGGTCAAACATCACCACGGGTAAGCCGCTTTTTATCAGCGCGGCTACATCTTCTTCAATATTTTTAGGCGGTGCAATAATGTAACCATCAACATGCCTGTCCTGAAACATGGTTAAAAGGTCTTGTGTTTTTTCGGTATCGTTGTCGGTACTGCAATAAATAATACGATAGCCTTTTTCGTAAGCGCGATCCTCTATCAGGCGGGCTATATTGGCAAAAAACGGGTTAGAAATATCCTCAACCATTAAACCAATGATGTTTGATTTGCCGGTTCGTAAACTTTTGGCCAGCGAGTTTGGCTTATAACCAACCTCCTTAACCAACTTTAAAACACGCTTAACTAATTCTTCGCTTATTCTTTTTTCCTGGGCACGGCCGTTTAATATGAACGAAACAGTGGTTTTTGAGACATTTAAAGCGTTTGCAATATCAACTATGGATATTTTCTTATTCATTACTAAACCGATTTATTACAAATGCAATGTAAATTTAAATTTTAAAAACGGCAATGGGTATTACGGCAATAATAATACTTATGATGCGCGTTTCCTCAACGTATTATAACTATAAGCAAACGTAAATATAACGGCGTAACAAATTATAGGTAGCAGGTATGATGTAGCTACATTTTTATTGGCTATTAACCCCATAAGCGGGGGGAACAATGCACCGCCCACAACACCCATCACGATAAACGACGAGCCTTGTTGCGTATGTCTGCCAAGATCCTTTAAGCCAAGGCTAAATATGGTCGGGAACATGATGCTAAAGAAAAAGTTGATCATGATAAGCGCGCCAAATGATACCCAGCCAAAGCCCTGCGCTACAATAACACACATTGCAATATTGCACGCTGCAAATATAGCCAGCAGTTTATTAGGGGCAATGTAGCGCATCAGGAAAGTGCCGATAAACCGCCCTATCATCATCATAAAAATGCTGAAAGCAAAATAATTGGCTGCATGCGCATCGCTTAAGTGCATCACCTCGTGCCCGTAATTTATAAAGAAGGCCCAGGTGCCGCCCTGTGCAGCCACGTTAAACAATTGTGCTATGGCCGCGAAAACAAAATGTCTGTGCTGAAAAAGTTTTTTATCGGCATGAGGTACCTCGCCTGTTGCGTAGGTATCGGTAACTATTACATGCGGGTCGACAAGTGCGGGAACCTTTACAAACGCGAACGCTACACCAACAAGGGTTATAACCGCGCCTATAGCAATATACATGTGTTTTACAGATATCAGATCGTTAGAATGGCCGGCTTCGGCACGGAGGATGAAGTAGCTGCCTAAAAGCGGGCCTATTATACCACCCACACCATTAAAAGCCTGGGCAAAGTTTATGCGCTGGTCGCTGGTGCGCTGGTCGCCAAGGGATGCTACAAATGGATGGGCAACGGTTTCTAAAGTAGCTAAACCGCAAGCCAAAATGAATAACGCGATCCTAAAAAAGCCAAAAGATTGTGCATCGGCAGCAGGCACAAATAAAAATGCGCCGCACGCATACAGGAAAAGCCCCAACAGCACACCTCTTTTGTAACCAAACCGTTTCATGAATAATCCCGCCGGGATACCTACCACCCCATAAGCCCCGAAAATGGAAAGCTGCACCAGCCCCGAACTTGACTTAGATATATGTAATACGTTCTGAAAATGCTTGTTCAGCACATCACCCATCGTCATGGCTACGCCCCACAATAAAAAAAGGGAGGTAACAAAGGCAATAATTACATAATACTTTTTCTCGGTGAATGCGGGTTTAATGTACATTACGAGGGTTTAATTAATTGGTTCACAATTATACCACAATAAGCCCTTGCTAACAATACCCTACTGTTTGATTATTTTGTTACCGATACCGAAAATGGTTTATCTGCCTGCGCCAAACCGCGTTTGTAATTAGGTTTACTTCCCATTTTAAAATGCAATATGCCGCCATTGGTTATAGCCGCATGGCTTAACCAGTTATGCGTATACGGTTTGCCATTTAAAGTTGCCGACTGAATGTATATGTTTTGTTTACTGTTATTATCTGCCTGTATCACAAATTTCTTCCCGTTCTCCAGCGTAAGCGTTATCTTTTTAAATACCGGGCTGCCAATTGCATATTGTGGTACACCGGGCGTAACGCTGTAAATGCCAAGAGCGCTAAGTATATACCACGACGACATTTGCCCCTGGTCTTCATCACCGGGGTAACCGTTTTGGGTTGAGTTGTAGATTTTCTCCATGATATTACGGGCATGGTATTGGGTTTTCCATGGTTGGCCGGCATAATTGTATAAATATATCATGTGCTGTATGGGTTGGTTGCCATGTGCATACTGCCCCATTTTTATCAGCGCCATCTCGGTCATTTCGTGTATAACCGAGCCATAGCCGCCCGGCACAATGGTAGATGGCTGCGAGAATACCGAATCTATTTTAGCGGTAAAGTTTTTATCACCACCCATCAGGTTTATTAAACCCTGCACATCATGAAACACCGACCACTGCCAATGCCAAGCGTTGCCCTCTGTATAAGGCCCGCCCCACGATAGCGGATCGAAGGGCTCTACCCATTTACCATTCTCATCTTTAGCACGCATAAAACGGGTACCCGGGTCATAAATGCTTTTGTAGTTATACATGTTTTTGCCAAATTGCGCCATGTAGGCTTTATTGCCAACAGCCTTTGCCAGGTTGTATCCGCAAAAATCATCATATGCATACTCTAAAGATTGTGCTGTTGCACCCTGGGTACGTTCGGAGTATGGCACATAACCCTTCTCATTGTATTCCTTAGCATTGCCCCGGCCGTTTGCACTGCCCCATGGCCCTTTGTTGTTGGCTTCGTGATCGTAAGCTTTTAGGGCTTTTTGCGGGTCGAACGTGCGAATGCCTTTTACCCATGCATCGGCCAATAGTGATATAGCGTGGTTGCCGATCATCCCACCGGTTTCTGCCGGGAACGACCAGGATGGCAGCCAGCCGCATTGTTCCTGTGCTGATAACAAGGCCTGCATATATTGCCCCTCCATTGTTGGGTGCATTATCGTATTTAGCGGGAATTGCGCGCGAAAAGTATCCCAAAAGCCATTATCGGTATACATGTAACCATCATGTACCTTGCCATCATACGGACTAAAATAATATGGTTTGCCTTGCTTGTTATACTCGAAAACACGGTGCGAAAACAAGTTGGCCCGGTAAAGGCACGAGTAAAAGGTAGCCCTTTGCTCTTCGGTACCTCCTTCCACCAATACACGGTTAAACAATGTATTCCATATTTTAGTAGATGCTGCTTTGGTATATTCAAATGTTTTGAATTTTCCCAATTCGGTAGTAAGGTTTAGCGTTGCCTGTTCGGGGCTGATGTATGACGATGCCACTTTTGCACTAACAACTATGCCCGGTGCAAATTCTAAGTAAGCGCCTTTACCCTCTCCTTCATCGGTTTTGTTGCCGTGATTTATAACGCCCTTTCTATTCTCCCAGGTGCCATAGGCTTTAAACGGCTTATCAAATATGATCTCAAAATAATTCTTGAAATTTTGCGGTGCCCACCGGCAGTTATTTACCCACCCTGTAATTTTTCGCTCTGCTACATTAATGTTAACCCGGCTCATTTTGGTATAACCATCCAATATCAAATATGCGGGGGCCGATGCCGGGAAGCTAAACCTTAAATGCGCACCACGCTCGGTAGTGGTCATCTCGGTTACAATGTTGTTGTCCAGCTTTACGCGATAGTAGTTTGGCTGCGCGATCTCGTTCTTGTGCGAAAAACTTGTAGCGCGGTCATCATCTGTCACCACTAATTTGCCAGTTACGGGCATTAACGAAAATACCGCATAATCGTTAACCCACGAGCTGCACTGGTGCGATTGCTGAAACCCGCGGATCTTGTTTTCAAAGTACTGGTACTTCCATCCCTCGCCATTTTTACCCGTTTGGGGTGTCCAGGTGTTCATGGCAAATGGCACACTGGTGGCCGGATAAGTATTACCGTATGAAAGCTCGAACTTGCTGTTTGTACCTTGTAATGTATTGGCGTAGTGCACCAGGTTAGCCTTTTGTGCCGATACCCTGCCGGCGATAAGCAAAACCAAAAAAACTAAAGACTTTTTCATTAATAAGCAGATGATAATGTTTTGTTGCGGAGACCAGATTTGAAAAAGGGGGCTCACTACCCCCTTTTTACCATAAACTCAAATATAAACCAGAACCAATCTCCTATTTAATAAGGGCGTCATAAAATGCATTGGCTACAAACTTGTTGCCTGCCGCGTTCAAATGCACACCATCCCCGGTAAGGATATTTCTATCGAGGTTTTGCGGGTTATTTTTTAACCCGTACTCATGAAAAGTCCTTCTAAAATCTATCAATCCGCAATTGTTTTGCGCGGCCACATCGCGTATTATTTGCGAGTATTTATTGAGGTCGCCATCAAGTTCGTTACTGTAATCGGTTTTCTCGCCAACGGCTGCGGGTGTGCAAATAGTAACCTTTATGCCCTTAGCCTGAAACTTTTTGATAAGCGAGGTGTAAAACTTGCCAAATTTATCCCAATCGGTACCGGTACCAAAAAGGCGCTTGTGCCACACATCGTTCACGCCAACCCATATCACAACCACATCCGGATTTTTTGAGAGCACATCTTCCTCGTAGCGCAAATACAGATCGTAAATTTTATTACCACCTATCCCTGCACCCGCTACCTCGTAATCGGCAGCTTTGTTATTATCCTTCAATTTCTTTTGAAACAGCGCGATATAACCATCCGGCTTTACACCATACTCGGTAATGGAGTCTCCAAAGAAAACTATCTTAACAGGCTTGGGCGCCTGAAAAGAACTCAACATTATAACTATGGCAACCAATAATAACTTTTTCATAACGGTTTATAAGCAGCGATTGCTAAATTGATTTAGCTAATGTAGGTATTATTTCTATTCTATCAAATTACTTACACAATTAATTAAATTTTACACGGATAAAGCGCGGCCTGTATAGGTTGGGGTGCTTTTCAAGGTCGTTTATAAATTCAACTGAATTAATGTTGTAGCTTATTATTAATTCGCCGGGTTTAGATAAAGTTGGATGCGCTTTGGCATTGTATACCACAAATGTTTTCTCTACAAGGTCGGGTTGGCAATCCCAAAGTTTTATAACCGGGCCAAATGGGCCTATAGGGCTTGCACCTATACGCATACCCACAGTAGTACTCATTCCCCCTTGTTGAAAAACAAGCGCATACCGCCCATCGGGTAATGCGGATAGGCTCAACTCGTTTGATACACCTGTGGTAAGTACAGCTGCTTTATCCATTTCTGCTACCCATGCTTTTCCATCCCAAAATCTCCATTTATTAAAATTCTCAAGCTCTGTTGGTAGCACACGTGCAGCAAATAAATTTTTCGCCAACCCGCGTACGCCGTATACATAAATATAGCCATCGGGCTTAGTTGCCCCGGCAGCCCTGGTATTTACATAAACACCCGCACCGTATGAGCCTATATCATCTTTACCATCTGTGAGATACAAAGGGGTATCCATTTGCTTAGTTGCTTTATATGGGGGCTTTGCACCCGGCGCTATTTTAATAAGCGTATTACCCACTTCCCTAAACCCAAAGGCGCCGGAGTGCACATTACGTACCCTGTAGCCAAATATGTAGGTGGCTTTATTTGCCTGGTTAACAAAGCCATCGCCCAGCCAGTAATAATCGGCACTGTCGGTTTTTGGCGTGGCGGGTATAAAAAGCGATTCGGCCTCGCTTTTTTTATCCGTATCCCAGTAAAACTTCATTTGACTGGCAATGGGCTTATTGCCGCTTAAAACCGCTGCCGAATTGTGGATCATTTTATACCCGGGCGCCAGCGTATTATCTTTTATTTCGCCTATCATGCTATCGCTAAATATGAAAAGGGTTTTATCATTTGGCCCGGCATATTTGCCTTCCACGCCGTTCATAGGTATGGTGTAAATACCATCGCCACCAAACCAGCCCGCATTACGCTTTAACAGCGCCGACCATTCGGGGGCTTCTGCTACAGTAAACTTAATATCGGTAAGGTTTACTGCTTTTTTTTGAGCGATGCTTTGCGATAACGCAGTACAAAGGCATATGCAAAATATCGCAAGTCTTTTCATCACAATTCAATATTAAAATAGGTTTACCCGGTATAATGGGCAGGTTTATAGCGCTTATAAGCAATAACAAATACGCCAACAATACCGCCAAGCAACATAAGCGCACCAATTAATTCTGCTTGTGTAAATGTAATACCTAAAAACCTGTAATTAAAATTTATACGGATCTGTTCTATCAAAAAACGCTCGCCACCATTCAAAATCAGGTAAATGGAAAACATTAACCCTGGTGTTTTTATCTTTTTGCGGAATGCCCACATCAGCCCAAACATAGTTAAACAAATCACTAACTCGTAAAATGGTGTGGGGTAAACGCTCTGTACCAATTCATTACAGTAATTACCTGCGCAACCGGGTATAGGTATGCCAGCATTGATCGCGTTATGCGGATATTTAAAGCTCCACATCCAATCGGGCAGCCAGCTAAGCCAATTTGGTTTAGGGTGTATATGAACACGCCCCCAATCACCGTCACCTGCCAACTGGCAGCCTATGCGGCCAATACCATAAGCCAGCATCATACCCGGCGACCCAATATCCGCCAGGTGTACCTGCTTCATCCCATAACGGTGACCGATGTACAGGTAAGTAAGCGCGCCAAATATTAACCCACCATAATAAGCGAAACCATTTGAGGAAAAGAACACGCCTGCAGGGTCATGCAAAAACATGTCGAAATGGTCGGCCGTGTCAAATAGCTTGGCCCCAATAAATCCAAAAAAACCTACACTAAACACAATGAGGCCCATTAGCTGATATGGATGGCGTTTTTCTTCAACAACTTTTGGTTTAGCTAATTGATGACTTTTCCTGTCGAAATAAACCCATGCCGCAAAGCAAACGCCTATAAGCAGGCCCGCAACAAGGTTTCCGTTCGCCGATAGCAAATAGGCCCGCGGGTTTTTAGCAAAAAGATCATAGTTGAACAGCGCACCAAAAACTTTAAACCCGAAAAGGAACCCAAGGATAAAATTTGTCCCGATGTCTAACACCGATGCAGGCCGGCCTATTACAATTTTACGCTTAAACGCGTGTATCTTACCATTAGCCTCGTACCTTTTAAATTCGGAGGTAAAAACAATGTAAGCCCCAAAAAAGGACATCGCCATAAACAAGCCAAATGTTTCTATGGGGAATGAAAGCCGGATGTGGAACAGGTATTCAAACAGATGGCCAATGGTTGGGAACATACTACTAATGTATAAAATACCTGTTTAATGACGGGTGGTTTAGGTTGAAAGCCGCCGAAGAATTAATAAAAAGGCAGAGATCAAACGCGTGCTTACGTTAACCCTGCCTTTTAAATCAGTTGATGTTAAAAGCCCAGTTGTACGCCCAGGTTTATAACACGCTGGTTGATGTAAGCATCACCGGCAGTGTTAGTAGATATCTCCGGATCTTGCTGATACTTGTTGTAGTTATCCCATGTAAACAGGTTATAAGCACTCATGTAGATCCTGGCGTTATTTATTTTAAAAGGCAACATCTTGGTTGGCAGCTGGTAACCAATATCAATAGTTTTTAAACGGATATAATAGGCGTTAACCAACCAGTAATCGCTGAAGTAAGATGTTGGGCTGTTTACCGATGTTGGGTTTAGGCCTAACCTCGGGAAATTAGCAGTGGCTGCTGTGGCAGGGGTCCATCTTTCCTGGTGTATCGGCTGAAACTGGCTCTGGAATGGTTCGATGCCTGTACCCAGCACTGCAAAGCTGTAGTTGAATGATCCCTGTAACAATACACTTACGCTGAAGCCCTTGTAAACCCCTTGTAAAGAAAGTCCCAAGATAGTATTTGGCAGGTTTGGATTACCAATAGCGCGTTTATCAAACACGTTTATGATACCATCGCCGTTAAGGTCCTGGTAGCGCAGGTCGCCGGCTTGTAACGGAATACCATTATCAGGGATAGCAATACCTGCGCTATTGCCGCTTTTGATAGCTGCAATATCCTGCTCAGTGTAATAACCCAGGAAATGGTAGCCATATTGCTGGCCAATAGAGTAACCTGTTTGTGCCAGCCATGGGTATGCAGGTGCAGCTTCGTCTTTAAACAAGATCTTGTTTTTAGCATATGAGAAAACCAGGCCGGTATTGTATTGGAACTTGCCAATGTTGCCATGGTAGCTTATCTGCCCGTCGAAACCTTTATTCTGCGTTTTACCAAGGTTAACCGCGGGTAGGTCTACCCCTAATATTAATGGTACACTGCCAGGTGTTATCAATTGTTTGTCGCGTATATCGTGGAAATAATCGAAGGTTACCGAGATCTTATCGTTAAATAAGTTCATATCCAAACCAACATCCAGTTTGCGGGCGCGCTCCCAAACAACGGTTGGGTTACCTAACGAACCCTCGTAAATAGTGGTATAAGCCTGTGGCGATTGCCCAAAGTTATAACCACCACCATTATTGTAAACCTGGTTATACACGTAGCGGTTGCCCGGCGCTGCATCAGAACCAACTAAACCGTAGCTGGCCCTTAATTTAAACAAGCTAAAGAATGGCAAAGCTTTGTTAAAAAAATTTTCCTTTACAAGGTTATAGCCCACACTCACTGCCGGGAAAATACCAAAGCGGTTGTTTGCGGCAAAACGGTCGGTGCCGTTGTAGGCTACGTTAAAGTCTACAAGGAGTTTTTGTTTGTAATCATATCCTAACTTACCCGATACGCCTCTGAATTTTTGAGGCACGCCAACCAGATCGCCCGTTAACAAATTAGCCGCATATAATGTATTGGCTGTTTGGTTAAACAAAACCAGTCCCGACAAGTGATGGGTGTTGCTGAAGGTACGGTCATAATTTAAAAATAACTGCAAGTTGTAGTTATTGGTATTTTGATCGGTATTACCCGTTAAACCATAGTTTTGATACACATAGGTACCACCCGGGCGTAACGAATACTGATCGGTAGCAGGGTCGTAATGGTACGATGGGATGCCCTCGTTAAATATCTGTTTTGTATACTGTTCGATGCTTGAGTAAGCTATACGGCCTGTAACTGATAAACCATCTGTTATGGCATCTAGTTTTTGGGTAGCTCCAAACAGGAAGTTAAAGTCCGTTCTGCGCGAGTGTTGATACCCGCCTGTTGCCAGCCTGGCATTCAGCGTAGGCAGGTGATCGGGGTTAAATGGAGAATAAGCGTAGCTATAGCTGCCATTAGGGTTTAAGTATGGAGCCGTAAACGGCGTTTGTTTGGTAAAATTATACACCTCGCCTACCGCATTTTGGTTGTAGGGTTGGTTAAGATCAGAGAAACGGGTGGTTACATCTAAACGCAGATCGAGTGTTTTGGTAACCTTGAGATCGAGGTTAGAGCGGAAGTTATACCTGCGGAAATAATAGTTGGTATTTACCAAACTTTGCGGGTCGGCAAAATCGCGTACCAAGCCTGTCTGGTTTAGTGCACCGCCGGAGATAAAGTATTTTAAAGCGTTTGTACCGCCGGAGATATCAAGGTTGGTATTGGCCTGGTAGCTTTGCTTTTTAAAGATCTTTTCATACCAGTTCACATCCGGGTGTCCATATGGGTCGCTGCCACTTCTAAATGCATCCAGATCGCCTTGGGTGAAGCTTTGTGGTATACCATCATTCAGTTGTGCTTCGTTGATAAGCAATGCCGAATTGTAAGCGTCTAAAAACTTAGGCGTTCTGGTAGGTTGCTGCATACCGCCCTCAACCCTTACATTTATTTTTGGCGCGCCGCCTTTACCACGGCGGGTAGTAACTACCAATACACCGTTGGCACCTTTAATACCGTAAACCGCAGTTGAGGATGCATCTTTTAGGATAGAGATACTTTCAATTTCGTTAACGTTTATTTGCTGTAACTGGTCGTACTTGTATTCAATATCATCAACAATAATAAGCGGCTGGTTACCCGCAGGGTTTAATGAACTTACGCCACGGATGTAAAAATCTGATGCATCCCTGCCCGGCTGGCCCGACCCCTGTTGCGAGAAAAAGCCCGGCAACTTTCCTGTAAGCGCATTTTGCACGTTTGCAGTTGGCACGGTACGTATTTCGCCGGCCGATATGGAACTTACAGCACCCGTACTTGTAATACGTTTACGTGTACCATACGCTACTACCGATACTTCATCCAAACCATTGGTACTGGTTTGCATAATTATATCGAGCGTTGTTTTATCGCCTACTTTTACTTCCTGACTGGTATAACCCACAAATCGCACTATTACAATTTTTGACTGGCCCCTTAGTGTTATAGTAAACCTGCCGTTTGCATCGGTTATACCACCATTGGTTGGGATGCCTTTCTCGACAACAGACACTCCCGGTAAAACCCCGGTCAGATCACGCACCTTAACCGAAACCGCTGTGTTTTGTGCAAGCAAAGCCCCCGGTAGCAACATGAATATTATTTGAAAGAAAAGTATTATTTTTCTCATAACTGCTTAATTAATTGGTTTAAATTGCCGTTCTGGTAGTTACCATCCGGGGTTTTGTTTCATATTAGGGTTCTTCTGCACCTCGTCGTAAGGGATAGGATACAAGTACATTTTTGGTGCAACAAACTTGCTTGCAAGCACATTAACAGGATTGTAATTAAAAATAGTACCCACTTTTACTATGCTTAAACCCGTGCGTGGCTGGTTCATATTATTTTCGGCAAGTTTCCATCTGCGGATGTCCCAATAGCGGCTTTCTTCAAATGCAAGTTCAACACGGCGTTCGTTTTGTATCACTGTGCGCATATCCTCTTTGGTGATACCGGCTTTTAAGCCATACAGGTTGTCGCTGCCTGCATTAATGCCCGCACGTTTACGGATGCTTATTAAAGTATTATAAACATTGGTAGTTGGCCCTTCAGATTCGTTAAGTGCTTCGGCGTAACCCAGTAATAGGTCGGAGTAGCGCATGATCAGCCAATCGGTACTATGTGAGCTGTAGGCATTGGTATTTTCGAAGTTGCCCATAAACTTGCGCATGTAATAACTTGTTTTGGTTTGCTGCAACGAGCCGTTTGGCTTACTTTGCCCGCCCTCGTAAGTTTGCAACTCGCTGTTTAGCCATGCTGCGCCGTTATACAGTATGGTTTTGGCTAATCTTGGGTCGCGGTTAGCATAAGGTTTGTTGACATCATAACCTGATGCCGCATCGGCAATAGGCAGACCATTTGCCATTGGGAAAGCGTTAACCAATTCTTGCGTAGGGCTGGTTTGACCCCTGCCGTTAGCCGACGTAAAACCAACAGGCCCGTTAGCAGATTCTACACTATTGCTGTTATCGCCATTACGCATGAATAATATTTCGAGGTTATTTTGTGTCAGGAACACATCTTTAAACTCCGGCAATAACGAGTAGGTATTCAAATTTACAACCTCTTTTGCAGCTGCCGCGGCAGCAGTCCATCTGGACGCCTGGAAATCCGTATAGCCGGTCAATGAGTTTGAGGGCTCAATGTTACCGCCGTTAAATAACGGGCTTGCAGCATACAGCAACACCCTTGCTTTTAATGCCATTGCTGCCCCTTGTGTTACACGGTGGCTATCAGCATCAGGGTCGGCATCCGGCTTTAAGAAGGGATAGGTAATTAACGTGCCTTTTATAGCATCACATTCGCTAACAATATACTTTACACAGTCTTCAAACGAATTGCGTGGCAAGGATATATCATCGGTAATGGTGTAAACCTTATCGCCCACGAGCGGGATACCTCCATAGCGCTTCAATAATTCAAAATAAAAGTATGCGCGTAAAAAACGGGCCTCACTTTTCCAGATGGTTTTAAGAGGTATGCCCTTGTATTTGCCAATTGTTGGCACAACATCTATATTGCTTACAAACTCGTTTGCCTGGCGGATGCCTGCATAATACTGGCCGAAAACGTTTTCATCGTTTGGTAAGCTATATGAGTTATAAGACCCGGTAGATAAAATAGTAACATTGTTGGTTGGGCCCGAAGCAGATGATATCGCGTCATCGCTTGCAGCGTCTAAATAGTCGCCGGCAACCCGGTTATGGCCGCTTTTTAACACTGAGTATATACCATAAAGATATTTTTGGGCATTAGAACCGGCCGAGTCCCTTGGGTCGAAGATCTTATCTATCCCTACTTTATCAACGGGAAACTGTTCGTATTTTTTGCAACCTGCAATTGCCAGTATTAGCGCTATGGCTGCTATAATATTTTTTTGATGTTTCATGATCATAATTTTTATAATGGCCAAAAATTAAAGCTTAACAGTAACGCCTGCGTTTACAACCCTTTGTATAGGATACGCCCCGTTACTTACTTCAGGGTCTACCCCTTTATAGCCGTAAAGGGTTACCAGGTTTTCGCCGTTAGCAAATACCCTTACACCTGATAGCTTTAATCTTTGGATCCACTGATAAGGCAGGTTATAGCCTATCTCGGCATTTTTAAGTCTTAAATAGTCGCCTTTGCGAAGGTATAATGTGGAGCTTGGGGTGTTATTGGTATTGCCTAACGACAAGCGTGGCAGCGTAGCCGTTGCCGCAGTTTCCGGCGTCCACCTGCCTGTTAGGTTATCATAAGCCTGGCCTACATAATTGGCCCCAAACACACCAAGACCAACAAAGCCTGTTAACATGGAATTGTTATACATAAATTCCCGGTTCTTTACACCCTGAACGATCATACTAAAACTAAACCCTTTGTAGTTAAAGCCCAGCGAAGCACCATAAAAAAACAATGGTTTTTTATTGCCAATAGCCGAAATATCAAACTGGTTTATAACCCCGTCATTGTTCAAATCCTTGTACTTCACATCACCGGCTTGCGCTGTGTAACCTGTTGTGGTTGCACTGCTTGCCGCATCCTGCGCGTCTTTAAAGAAACCTAAAGCGGTATAACCATATATGGCACCAGTCGCCTGGCCCGTGCGGCGTAGCCATGCGTATGGTGTTGGCGTTTCGTCGCTAAACACATTTTTTGAATATTGCAGCGATGCGTTACCCGATATAAAGTAATTGAAACTGTTAACGTGGTTTTGATAGGTTAAGGTAAGTTCCTCGCCCTGGTTAAGCACTATACCGATATTTTCTACTGAATATGGCGTGCCGAGTAACAAGCTGTTGCGGCCACGCACCTGCAAAAGATCCTTGTAGCGGTCGCGGTAGTAATCGGCTGTAATTTTTAGGTGATTGTCAAATAATTCGATGTCGGCACCAATGTCAATCTTATCTGCCTTTTCCCAGCTAATTAGCGGATTAGCTAATGGGTTGGCAAATATGCCCTGTACACCCGCACGTACGTTACCTGTAGAGTAGGCATACCCGTTTGTGGCACCGTAAGTTTGTAAAAAGTTGTAGTACCCAAAGTTATCTACATTGGCATTTCCCGTACGCCCGTAGGTAGCGCGCCATTTCCATGAATTTATCCAGCTTAGGTTATCTTTAATAAAGCCCTCTTTAGCCATTTGCCAGCCTAAGCCTCCGGCGTAAAACAACCCAAATTGTTTATTTGGCGGATACCTATCGTAACCACTGCGGTTTACAGCGCCTTCAATAAAGTACTTACCATCGTAGTTGTAACCGGCTTTAAAAGCCTCGTTAGTAGTTGTACTGGTTAAATCGAAGTTTAAGTTTACCGAACGTGTATCATACATCAGCATACCGGTAAAATTGTGTTTACCAAAGGTTCTATCGTAATTTAATGATAGCTGCGCATAAGAATACCTTGCGCTCGACACGCTGTTAAATGAATTGATCTGCGCCGAAGATGTGCCCACAGCGGCATAAGAATCATCAGCTTTTATTAAAAAAGAGTTATTCTGTAATGATCTGAACAAAGCACTTTGTGAAGAAAGTGCCATGTTGCCTTGCGCTTTTCCGGATAGACCCGGGGTAACGCTGCTCATATCATACCGCAGATCGAGGTTTGCCAACACATCATTACTATTGGTGCGCTGGTAACCCGAATATTGTGATTGCGCTAAAAGGTTGTTTGTAAACGTGGTTGTACCTGCAAAGGAGTTATCGGGATTGTAAACCGGGTAGGCGTTGTTAGGTGTCGAATATATTTGACTCAATATGTTATCGTACCCGGGGCCCGGTTGGTTACCCGACTGAATGCGGCCAAACATTTGCAGATCAACAATGAATTTTTTGGTTACGTTAACCGTAAGGTCCGAGTTGATGATATAACGACTTAAGTTAGCATTAGTGTTATATGGCGACTCCGCAGCCGTTTTAAACATCCCGGCCTGGTTAAGGTAATTTAACGATACATTGTAACGTGCTATATCTGTACCACCGCTTACATTCAGCTTGTAGCTGTTCATAGGCGAATTTTTACGAAGCAAAGTATTATACCAATTTACATCCGGGTGGCGGATGGGGTCTGTATGGTCGCGGTAAGCAGCAACATCGGCACCGCTGTAAATAGGGAGCTTACCATCATTCTGCAATGCTTCGTTATATAAATAAGCATACTGATAAGCCGGTAATGGTGTTGGCAAGCCCAGCGGACTTTGTAAGCCGGCCTGCGCTGTAAACGAGATGCGCGGCGCACCTGCTATAGCGCGTTTGGTGGTTATTAGTAGTACGCCTCTTGAACTGTTTACACCTAAAAGTATATTAGAAAGCCCGTCTTTTAATACTGAAACAGATTCGATACTCTCCGGGTCAAGGGAAGCGATCTCGCGCTGCACGCCGTCAATTATAGTTATCGGCGTTTGTCCGCGCAGCGATAAACCAAACTCGTTATTGTCATTAGCCGAATAATTGTTGTGCAACACTACATTGCCAATAAAATCACCCTGCGTTTGGCCGGTAGTTTGCGGCGCTGTAAAGCCCCTGAATTGCTGCGTATACAAACCTGCAAGCTGGCCCGGCAAAGCATAGGTATATAGCGTTGCCGGTGTTGTGGTAAGCTGGTTAGTATAAATAGTTGATATAGCGCCCAGCGTTTTGCTTGCATCGGCAGTGCCGTACAAGACATCAATTTTTTGCGGCGATTTAATATAGGTATCAATTAGCCTGATTGTAATTTGGCGGTTGCCTTTAACAGTAACCTGCTGCACATTATAATTAGGGTATGTGAATATCAATACATCGTTATTAGCAGCGCTAATTTCAAAGCGACCGTTACCATCAGTAGGCACCGCGTCGGTTTTGCCTTTAACGGTAACCTTAACGCCTTTAAACGGCTTTCCATATTCGTCAAGCACAACTCCGTCGGCCATCCCGGGGCGGGCAACGTAGGTTGCTGTAGTGTCCTGCTGCATGGCGCGGCCGGTTGTTACCAGCGCCAGCATTAGTACCACTAAAGCCATAAAACATTTATTTAAGTAGCATTTAGCCATTGTGTAAAGTTTAAATTGTTGGCAAAAAATAAAATATCGTTTTAGCAGGATAAAAGTCCTACTTTATGGATGCTGTGTATTCATGTTATCCGCACTTAAAGGTGTATATAAACGGATCTTTTGTGTTACCATACCCTACTTGTTTCGTACCCGCTTTATCGGTTATGAAATATTCAATTTTTGTTATGGTTTGGGTGTCGGTAGTATTAAAGAATGCCTTCGGCCAAATAGTAATACGAAACCTTTTAGGCGATATTTGCAACATCCTCGTTTTATCGGTTTGTTCGCAAACTTTAATGGTTTTACCATCATTTGTGTAAGCGGTGGCACATAAGTAAACTTCGGGTTCGTTACTTACCTCGGTATCTACTACGGTACCATCAAAGGTTAACGAAACAAAGTCGTTATCTAACGATTTTGGAGGATCTATAACCGTTAGCTGCGGGTTACAAAAATCTACAAGATCTCCTGTGCCGCCTGTAACTTCAAAGCATGTGGTAAATCTTGAAGCGTAATAAGTACCAAATTCATTGCTGGTATAAGCATTACCCGTGTCAGATATTACATACCCTAACTTTACAGACGTAGGGTTGCCATCAGCGGCTACCTTAATATTAAGCGTAATATCACCTGTAAAGGTATAACCATTATGGTGCTCATACCTGTTTTCGGATTGGTAAACTACCCACTCCACATCATCTATGAGGTTACCACCGGTACCAAAAAACTTTTTGGTATATGCCGACCATGTTAAGCCGCCACCATTCTTAGGAAGGTCGTTAGCGGGGATAAGGTTCATTTTACCGCCACCTAGCGCCGGGCTGTTGTAAGTTACTGTTGCGTTTTGAGCGGTTTTCCAACCTTTGGGTGCAAGGAACGCGAACACAAGATAATCCGGACCGCCATCACCTGCAGTAGGAATGTTTATATGTACTTTAATAGCAACATTTTGGCCTACCGTTGCGGTTGCGGGCTGGTCTACCCCCGAGATCTCCTCACCGCAACAGGCAAACATGATGCCCACTATAAGGCAGGCGCATGCCCTCCATAAACCTTTACCTTTTATATGTAAATATGATATCATAATTTATAGTTTAGCTGGTTGTATTAATTGGTTTGCTGCAGTGTGTAAACGTAAGAGTTGTTGGTGCAGCCCGGGCTAAAGGTTAATGTTAACTGCCTTTTGCCATTCACTATTGGGTAAGTAAATGCTGTTGACAATGGCTCGGCACCCGCTGCTGTAAATGTTATTTTAAACGGATACATCGGGTCGTCAAGCGCGAAAGCGCCATCCTTGTTTACAATAAACGGAAGCTTATCTATTAGTTTGTAAGTACCGTTCTCAAACCGGATCCTAAACTGACTAAAATCAACCAGGCCTGCAAGGTCGGTACCGTTACGGGTTGCTTTTATAACCTGCCAGCTTCCGGTTATATCTTTCAGGGCTTCCTGCTTTGGCAACACTTTTTCTGTTTTGCAGGATGCCGCCATAAATACTACCAGCAGCAGTAACAGCATCCGTTTTATGTTATGATTATTTTTCATCAAACTATTTATAAATTTTAATAACCAGGGTTTTGAATGATCTCGGGCGACTTTGCCACCTCGGCTTGCGGAATAGGCCACAGATACATTGCCGGGCGGAAATTACGTTTGCGAACATCAAATGTTTTATAGGTTACATTGCTGCCATCGCGGTTAACTTCCATTCCTTTAGTTTGGATATTATCGGTTTGGTCCGCAATCTTCCAGCGGCGCACATCCCAAAAACGATGCTCTTCAAAAGCCAGTTCAATGCGGCGCTCGTTACGGATCACCTCGCGCATTTGCTCTTTGCTTAAACCGCCAGGCAATTGGTACGGCGATAAGCCAGCGCGCTCCCGTATTTTTTCAACAGCGGTGTAAACGCTGGCATCCGGACCACTATACTCATTGGCAGCTTCGGCGTAGTTAAGCAATATTTCTGCATAGCGTATCAAAGGGATACATCTTTCCGTCCTGTGCATAAAGTCGTTTGCTACGGCATTTGGCGAAAGCATTTTATTGGTATAATACCCGGTAGATGTACCCACATGTACAGCATCCGGCCCGGCTTTAACACCATTAAAAGTGCCTTGGAAAATATTTACCGGCGAAAAGCCCGATACCAGCCTGTTTTGCATTGGTGTTTGATCGCGCACAACGGTAAAATCCAGCCTTGGGTCGCGGCCTGAGTATGGTTTTTGTGGATCATATCCTGATGTTGGGTCGGCAATAAACTTACCATTCCTCATCGGAAACGCATCAACCAATCCTTGCAGCGGGAACGCGCCATTCTTACCGGTACGTGACGGTGGTTGAAACAGGGTTTCGAGATCCACATTGTCGGCAGGCCTCATCAACTGGAAAATATACTCGGTGTTAACCCGCTTGGTAAATAAGTCACGAAAACCAACGCCTGGGATAGAATTGTCTGTATTTAGTGAGTAAGCGCCAAGCCCAATAACCGCTTCTGCAGCTTCTTTGGCTTTTCTCCATCTTTCCGGGTCATTATTCTTATAGCCAACTAACTCCGGATCTTTAATTTCTTTTAATGGCGATTCATTAAATAGCGGGCTTGCTGCGTATAACAATACTCGCGATTTTAAAGCCAAACATGCCCCTTTAGAAGCGCGGCCATAATTTACACCACTTTGCGCATTTGGCAGGTCCTGCGCTGCGAGGTCGCACTCGGAGAGGATATAATTAACACATTCCTCGTACTTGTTACGCGCACCGGGGATTTTATCTGTGTAAGTATAAATGCTATCGCCCACTAAATGTATACCACCATAATGTTTTAATAAAATAGCGTAATACCATGCCCTTAAGAAATGAGCTTCGGCTGTCATTTGTGTTTTTACAAACGCTGCGATAGGGGCCTTAGGCAAGTTTTTTAGCAATTGGTTAACAGATCTTATATTGGTGTATGATTTTTTGTAGGCATCATCGGTAACTACGGCAGCGTTTATAGTACCTGTTTCCCAGGCCAGCGCGGTAGAGCCACCCGAACTAAAAACCTCCGCCTCATCAGATGAGGCATCAAGCCCGCCGTTAGGCGTTTGGCTAAAAGCACTGGGCCCGTAAGTAAACCGGCTTGCAGATGCGCTAAACCCAACATTCTCATAAATGCCGGCCAAAAAGCGCACTGTGTTGGCACTATCTTTAAAAACCGTTTCTTCTGTAAGGTTAGAGGTGGTTGTTTGCCCCAGGAAACCGTCTTTTTTACAGGATGCAAGTACAAACAGCACCAGAAAGAAGGAATAAGCAACTAACTGAAAGTAAATTTTTTTCATACTATAGGGTTATAACATTATGGACCAAGAGGCCCGATATTTATAGCCAGCCGTAAAATCGTTTTAGCAAAGCAGAAATGCTTTAAAGATTTTTGTATGCTGAATTAAAATTTAAATTGGTTTATAATTATTGGTTTGCAATTATGTGCTAATATAACTTGTAAAAACGATTTAGCAAAGTTTTTATAATATTTTTTTACTTTTAATAATTTGAGCTTTGCAGCCATAATTATTTAGCATTTTAATAAGTTTTATATATCAAATAAGCAATCTTTTTAAAAAGATCGCCGGAAGGTTACTTTTCGTTATTAAAATATCTGCTAAAGAACAATGCCTGGTAGTTTACCGAGTTACCCCAATACTCCCATGTATGGCCGCCGGGCCTAACCGTGTAATCATGCGGGATCTTTCGCTCTATTAATTTTTCGTGCAATTCCTGGTTGCCGCTATACATACCGTCATCATAACCGCAATCAAATGTTAAAGCCAGTGCATTAGGCTTTATCAAATGCACCAGGCTAACCACGCAATGCTGTTCCCAAACCTCGGGGTGCTCGCTGTATTTGCCCAAAACCTGCTCAATACCATAGCTATCGGCAAATTGGCGTATGTCAACAACCCCGCTCATGCTACCTGCAGCACCAAAAACATCCTGGTGCTTAAACGCCAGGAAAAACGCGCCATGCCCACCCATGCTAAGGCCGGTTATGGCCCTGCCTTTGCGGTTTGCAATCGTAGCATAATGCTTATCTACATAGCTAACCAATTCGTTAGCCACGTAGGTTTCATACATCCACTCCTTATTCATAGGGCTGTCGAAGTACCAGCCGGCAAAGTTACCATCGGGACAAACAATAAGCATGTGGTAAGTATCGGCCAGTTTGGTAATAGCCGGTATCTTTTTGATCCAATCGCTATAATTGCCGCTAAACCCATGCAACAAGTACATTACCGGGTATTTTTTTGTTACAGAATAATCGGCAGGTTTTACAACAACCGCTTTTATATCCTTATTCATGGCTGCACTGTGGGTTAGGGCAGTATCAACCGTACCGGCGCTGGCCTTTATCCAAAATGACGACGTGCAAATTAAAAGAAGTGTAATTAGCTTTTTAGTGTACATATTAAGGTAGTATTATTTTGAAGCGACGATCTGTATGCGGTGGGTTTGCGGTTTATTTATAGCATAGATCTGATCTGTTAATACATTCATTTCCTTTTGCCATGCATCGCGCACGTTTTTATAGCGGGCACGGGTGTAATTGTCTTTATTGCCGTTCACAAACATGTCTTTCACCGCATATTTTTTTACCGTGTCCATTGCCGCGTTGTTGTCTTTATACAACATGCCTTTGCCTTTCAAAAGATCATACTCCATCCACATGTAATTACGTAGCCTGCGTTCTATTTCCCAACGCTCCTCATTCAACTCTCGAATTTGAATAGCCTGCTGGTATTGCGGTGTGGTTGTTATTTCGGCAAGGTTTATCCCGGCTGCATACTCAGCTGCCGACCAGTTGCCCATCTTTTCGCCGTCTATTAAAAGGTCATATTGGCCGTTCGAAAGGTCTTTAACGCTCAACATTTCCCTGTTAAACTCATCATTAAATGGCACTACCTTTAAACCGTCCGATTGCTTTTTGCTGTTACCCCAACCACGCGGAATGGTATCAAGCGGGTAAGGTAAAGATTTAGCTAAATAACTGAAGGATATCGCCTTATTGTTAGCAGACAAATTTAAAACAGAGCAATTCACCGCCTTTGATACTGTTTTAGTTGCAGCGTCTATATTTACATCGGCAACTGCATTGTTGCTTAAACCCTGCGCTTTCAGGAAAAGGTAGGCCATAACCAGGTGTCCGTTGTTATCGGGGTGGATCCTGTCGCCGGGCGTTAGGCTAAAGGTGCTGTCTTTTAACTGCTCGCGTTTATTAATGGCACCCATCGGGTGAAAAAAATCTACAAAGCCCCAGCCATTTTTTTTGGCCGATTCCTGCTGATGGTCTATCACTTTTGCAAGGGCCTCGCTCTTGTGGGGGTAAATGTTTTTCTTAGTAAACTTAGTCGTTTCGTCATACGGCGAACCACCGATCAATATCTTACGGATCTCAGCATGCTTTTTCAGTTTCTCTTCAAGTGCTGCGTAAGTTTTATAGCTATTAACAAGGCGCTTATCAATAAAGTCTTGCGCGTCACTCCGGTACCATTCAAAATAACCTGTATCGTTCATACCCCAGGTTAGGGTTAAAACCGTTGGCTTTCTTGCAATTGCATCAGCATCAATACGGGCAGCTATCTGGTTAATGTCGTCACCGCCAATGCCTACGTTATAGCAAGTAATACGCTGGTTTGGGTAATGCGTCATGTAATACAGCCAAATGTACGAGTGGTAATGGCCGCCATCGGTAATGCTGTTACCTACAAAGGCAATTTTGTCGCCGGCTTTAAATGGTGCAACTTTTTGCGCGCTAACGCCTGCACTTAAACCAATACCAATTAGTAATGAATAGAGTTTTTTCATGGATTTTTAGTTTGTTCCCCAGTTTTTATTGGGCTCGGCGCCCATGGTAAGTTCCAGTGTACCGCCTGCCGATAAATCCTTATAATCAAGGTAACATTTGTTATAGGCGCTGCCATTTAGCTTTGCGCTTTGTATATAAATATTTGTAGCCGAATTATTTTTTGCCAGAATAGTAAAGGTTTGTCCTTTGGCGTATTTAGGATCCAGTTCGAGGGTCACTTTATCAAATACCGGGCTGGTGATCTCCTGGCGGGTATCGCCGGGGGCTACAGGATGTAAACCGGCGGCTGCTAATACATACCAAGCCGACATCTGCCCAACATCTTCGTTACCTACCAATCCTTCAACCGAATTTTTATAAGCACGGTGGCAAATCTCGCGGGTCCACTTTTGGGTAAGCCATGGTTGGCCCAAACGGTTATACAAGAATGGCACATGATGCACCGGCTCGTTAGCATGGTTATAGTAATCGTTCCACATCATGTTATCGGGCGTTTTTGCGAATAGATTATCCAGATCGGCAAGTACTTTATCTTTGCCGCCCATTAGTTTCACCATGCCGTTAACATCATGTGGTACAAACCAGCCTTGTTGGTAAGGATTGGTTTCAAATGTACCATACCATTGCGTCATCCTGCCCGAATCAGGCCAGGCAACCCATTTGCCATTCTCATCCTTAGGGCGGAACCAGCCTTTATCCTTATCGAAAATATTTTGGTACGATAGGCTGCGCGCGGCATACTTTTGCTCATCTGCCGGGTGTTTTAACCACTTGGCCAACTGCGAAACACACCATTCATTATATGCATACTCTAATGTTTGGGCGATGCCGATACTGCCTGGAGTATAACCTTTATCGCCATTGCCAAACTTCTCTACCGAGCCTACCGATAACGCATAAGCTTTATTAACATCATAATTACGGATGCCTTTAGCATAAGCATCGGCAAAAACCGAGGTCATGGGGTTGCCCAGCATGCAGCCTGTGTAGGCGTTTAACAGTTCCCAACGCTCAAAATAATTCTTCTGTTGCTGATCGGCCAGGGTGATCATCGAGTTCATCAGATCGTTAACCAACGATGGGTTAATGATGGTTTGTAAAGGCATCTGGCTCCGGAAAACATCCCAACCACTAAAAATTGTGCGTTTTTTAAACGCCGTGATATAATGTGATCTGCCATCGCCACCGGGATATTTGCCATCAACATCACTGATGATGCGCGGGTCTATCATGGTGTGATAAAGAGCCGTGTAGAATACAGTCTTCTGATCTGCCGTACCACCT
Source organism: Bacteroidota bacterium (assembly GCA_040389205.1). Taxonomy (GTDB): domain Bacteria; phylum Bacteroidota; class Bacteroidia; order Sphingobacteriales; family Sphingobacteriaceae; genus Mucilaginibacter. Next base: position 253,492 of record JAZKAL010000002.1, on the reverse strand, counting down.
TCAATCTTTACTTTAGCTAAAGCCTTATCCCATAGTGCAACGGCACGCTGGTGGGCGGCATCAAAATTCCAGTCTTTTATCTCGGCCAGTAAGTTATTTTTTGCACCGGCGATGCTTACAAATGAGATCCCCGATTTCATCAATACCTGCTCGCCCGCTTTGGTGGCAAACTGGGTATAGAAGCCAAGATGCTTGCCTTGTTTCTCTTTAATGCCTTTTAAAATGGCCGCGTTGGCTATCCTGTCCTGGTATCTGTCGCTGCCAACTTCTTCCCGCTTGCGAACCCAGTCGTTGGGGATATCGGCGCTCCAAACGCCAAAATCTTTAAGCGGCTTACTAAACTTAGCGTAGAAATAAACCATATAATCGGCATGCCCATCGCCATTGCCCCAGCCGCCGCCATCCGGCGTACATTTCATCCAGCCTTGTATCGTATAATTATCTACCACCTTTACATATTGCAGGGTTGAGGTACCACCCACCCTCCGGGCCAGATCTATCTGGATGCGTGATAAACTATCTTTTGGGAACGTAAAACGAAGCATGCCGCTGTGCGGCGCGGCTGTCATTTCAGCTTTAATATTGTAGTCAGTTAGTTGGGTAGTGTAATATCCTGCGGACGCTTTTTCGCTTGATTTCGAATATTGCGACCGGTAGCCACCTTCGGGATGGGCAATGGTGCTGGCCTTGGTTTTAAGCTTGCCGGTGGTTGGCATTACCAGAAAATTGCCCAGATCGCCATACCAGCCAATGCCGCTCATTTGCGTAAAGGCAAAACCTTCTATGCTTTTCTGCTCGTAGCTGTAGCCCGAGCCGTTATCGCCGCCGGTGATGGTATTTGGACTTACCTGCACCATGCCATAAGGCGTTGTAGCACCCGGGAAAGTTTTACCAAGGCCATGGTAAACGCCTGCATCGGCAGTGCTGGTGCTGGCCCCTATAAAAGGATTAACATACTTAGCCAGGTTTTGCGCGCAAAGGGGCTGCACTGCGGCAAGGCCGAGCGCAACGCCTGCTGCAAGGTAGTTTTTTATATTACGAAACATCTTTTGAGCACTAATAGGTTGCCCGAAATGTAACCGGCAATAGCCCTAAATGCCACTGCCCGGTTCCTGGCATCAACTTAAGGGTATGATGAGGTTAAATCCGGCTGTTTACTAATTGGTATTAATATGCCAAATTATATAAGAAAAAACGATTTAGCAAATTTTGGGCAAAATATTTATTCGAGTATAGTTTTCAAATACCAATCGCGTTAATTAAACGAATGGTACGGATGCCAAATTTGGGCACAGCTATACTTACTGATGTGTTGCCGTTGTTTAATCTCGACTTGATAATGGTTTGTGCGACCCTTCCATCCAACTCACATAAAACAACTTTATCTGCCTTGCAATTGAATATTATTTTGCTTTTTACATTCCCTGCTCCCGTATTAAAAAGCCGCACCATCATATCTTTACCATCGAAATTTACCGCCGAAATTTCGTACCCGGCAGGCACTATAACCATCGACTTACCCAAGCTTTGCGGCGCTGATGCATTTGTTGATACCAAAAGCGGCTCGTTCCAATTGTTGCTTTGTTGTTGAATTGCGGCTTTGTCCCATTTACCTGCATGCGGCACCAAGGCATAGTTAATAGTTGTTGGGCCGGTAATAGAATGGTCGCGGTTCCATAAGCCCATGCCGGAGTATTGGATGTTTAGCCCTAATGGAAAATCCTCGCCATGGGCATAACTGGTCGTATGATCAGTAAACAAAGCTATGCCATATTGGTCGTTCCCATCAGTAACATCTACCCAATTTAAAATAATGTTGTTCTTTATGCTGTCCCATCGGGTAAAGAAGGTATTATTTAGCTTGCTTTGGGTAACATCAAACGGCGCGTTCTTATAAACTTTTTGCTGCGAAAGGTTCAGCGGAAAATGTGCCAGCAGCTTTTCTTTATCATTATAAAAAGCTTTTTCAGGGTTGTCAAGCCGGTAGGTATTTGGCGGGGTTGGTTGACCAATGCCGGGGTTACCCTTCCAGTTGATACTTACGCTTAGATCAATCCGCGGGTGGCCTTGTGCTACGGTAATTAACTGGGTATAATCGCTTCCGTTAATAGTACCCTTTATAGCGACTTTAAGTTGTAGCGGCCCTTGTTCCAAAATTTCAATTTTAGCGGGGTTATCGGTGGTAGATCTGAAGCCGCCATCATTATAAAAATTCCCTCTAAGCTCATTAAAAGAACGGGCATTTTTCTGATCTATAAATTCTTTATTATTTAATGTTTTGGCAATGATGCTTTTGATAGCGCCCCCTTTAGCGGGGTCGATAATTATTCTATACAGATCGGTTTCCAGTAAATACTTCCCATCTGTTATCGCAATAGTAGCCCCTTTTACATCCGTTGGATTCTGTGCCTTTAACCTGTAAACCGAATATCCCATAGCCGGTACCGAAGCTTTAAACATCAACTTTGTTTTATCGCTGTTTAGCTGCGCCGGCATTTGCACACCTTTACTATTTAAAACCGCAAGTTGTTGTGTTTGTATTCCGGCCGGGATATCAACGGTAACTATCTCATCACGATCGGCACCTGTAGTATTGTATACTGTAACATCGTTACCACTGCTTTTATTGATAGCAGCACGCGCGCCGTTAATAATGCTATCGCAAATGGTATTGGTGTTTGCCGTCCAGCGTACTACTTTGTCTGCCCAGTTATTGCCTTTACTGCCATTGTAGGGCACTATCCAGCAATCGTGGTGTTGCGATAGCAGCAGCGTGCGCCATGCCGAATCGAGCTGTGCCTGCGGCCATTTATAACCCGCATAGATGCGGGCAATAGAAGCCATTTTTTCGGCCTGCGCTAATTTATTTTCTGACACGCGTACCTCCTGCGCTATTTGCTGCATTACCTGCGAGCCCCAAACGAGGCTCACCTGTATATCTTCCTGCGTTAGCTTCCAGTCTTGCCGCGCATCATTTTTGGCTATGTTGCCAAAGTAATTGCGCCAGGTAGTATAAATACTTGTAATACCGTTTTTAATGCCCTTACCTATAAACGGCCCATTCTTCCAGCCTGCATCCTGCAAAGTCATCCCTATCGGGTGAGGCATACCGGCTGCAAATGCGGCGTTAATGTATTGCGGCGAATTATCCCAGGCGATGGTTTGCCAGGTAGATCTGGGTGCAAATGCCTCACCCTCATACCTCGGCGAAGTGATAATAGCGCTGCCATCTGGCCCTATCCAGTTAACCAATTCGCCCGCATGCCCGCGTGTATAGCCGCCCCAGCAGGTATTGGGGTTTTTTAGCGACGCGTATTTAAATCCAAAAGATTTTAAGATCTGCGGCAGCGCACTGGTAAAACATGGCTCTTCGGACGAATAGGTGCTAAACAGTGCCGTTGGGAAGTGTTGTTTCACCAGCCCTATGCCATAACTAAACTGGCGGATAATGCTCTCGCCCGAAATATTATAATTATAGCTCTGTGCATAAGCCGGGTTCACGTACTCGATGCGCCCGTTTATAGATTGATCTGCAAACAACGCTTTAAAATCAGCATAGGCTGCCGGGTCTACCGCCATTGCCCTGGCCCATGTTTCGGGTTCCAGCTCGATGTTTATTTTCCATTTAGGGTTACTCTTGAGCAGATCAGCCATAAAACGAGTATTCCAATCGGGGTAGTGCCCCCAGATACCGCCATGGTAACCATCAATGTAGTATGCCGTTTGGGCCGATGCATTGGTGCCCATAAACAATGCCCCAGCCGCTATTCCTATAAATTTAAAGATCTTGTTTTTGAGTAAGTACATGCTGTTTTGCGTTAACCGCCAGTATCTCCACTTTGTGGGCTATCGGGCGGTTTATAAGGTAAATTTGGTTAGTAAGCAGTTCCATTTCTTTTTGCCATGCATCACGCACCTGTTTAAAGCGGGCCTTGTAGTAAGTATTCAGTACCATGCCTACAAAAAAATCTTTTTGAGCGTAACGCTGTACCGAATCAATAGTGGCCTCTCCGTCGTTATGCAACAAGCCATGCGGTTTCAATATCGAATAATGCAGCCACCAGTACTCGCGCAGGCGGCGTTCTATAGCCCAGCGCTCTTCGTTTAAATGCATCACAGCAAGGGCTTGCTGGTATTGCGGGGTAGTTTTTACCTCGGCAAGGTTCACTCCCTTTTGTAGCCGCCCGGCCGACCATGTGCCTGCCAGTTTCCCGTCTATTTTTACATCGTAATTATTTCCGGCAAGGTTTTGCACCTGTAATATCTCCTGGTTAAACTCTTGCTGAAAAGGCACCAACTTTAACGCATCCGCTTGTGAGCGGCCTTGCTTACCAATGCTTTGCACTACAGTATCTATTGGGTAAGGCAAAGCGTTAGCCTTATAGGTATAACTTAATCCGTTTTGGGTTGATAGCAGGCCGGTTATTGCACAGTTATCGCTTTTTATAACGACACGCTTTTTGCTGTCGATATTAACCGCGGCGACTTTCTTATTAGCAAAGCCCTGTGCCTTTAAAAACAAGTAAGCCATTACCATATGCCCGTCTACCGTTGGGTGGATCCTGTCGAAACTTTGCATCGAGAAGGAAGAGTCCTTTAACTGCTGCTGCTCGTTTATGGCAATCATAGGTTTACTAAAATCTACAAACTCCCAACCGTTTTTGTGGGCAGCTTCTTTTTGAAAGCCTACAATGCGCTGCATAGCCGTGTTCTTATTAAAAATAACACCCGGCTTTATTTTAGCCGTACCATCATAAGGCGACGACCCAATTATAACTTTCCTTACTTCGGGATGTGCCTTAATATGCTTCTGAATGTCTAAAAAACTACCGTATGATGTGGCAACTTTAGCGTTGTAATTAGAGTCGGCCTTAGCGCCGCTAAGCCATTGATACCCGGTATCATTCATACCGAATGTTAACGTCACCACTGTAGGATGTTTATCAAACACATCCTCCTGCAGGCGCTCATCAATCTGTTTCGCTACATCGCCGCCAATACCTGCATTAATAAAATCTATCCGCGCGTAAGGCATGCGGGTGATGTAGTACAACCATATATAAGAATGGTAATGCCCGCCATCGGTAATACTGTTACCCACAAATGCTACCCTGTCGCCGGTCTTAAATGGCTTAACCTGTTGTGCATTTACTACTGTTATGCTTACATAGCAGTAGAATACAATAAGGAGTTTTGATAGCTTTCTTACCATTTAAATCGTTTTAGCGTATGGCGTAAAAGTATATAAAGCTTTTATATTTTACTAAATCAATTTAGCAAAAAGTGGATTTGATAGATTTCAACATACTATGGCATAAAAAAAGCGCCCTGAAATTCAATTCAGGGCGCTTCATTATTAAGATGTTTAAAATGCCTATTTTAACTTTTAATAAACGCTAAAAGATCTTTATTAATTGTCGCGGCTTCTGTTGTAGGCATCCCGTGAGGAAAACCCGGGTAGGTGATCAATTTACCATTTTTAACCAGTTTAGCTGCCTTTACGCCAGTAAGCTCAAACGGAACAATCTGGTCGTCTTCGCCATGTAAAATAAGCACAGGTACGTCAACGCTTTTAAGGTCCTCGGTAAAATCCGTTTCCGAAAACGCCTTAACGCAATCGTAATGTGCTTTTATACCACCCATCATGCCCTGGCGCCACCAATTGTCTCTTATACCTTGCGATACTTTGGCACCCTCGCGGTTAAAGCCATAAAATGGCATGGTAAAATCCTGGAAATATTGCGGCCTGTTATAAGCCGTTCCCTGGCGGATCTCATCAAATATTTCCATAGGGATACCATCGGGGTTGCTATCGCTTTTTGCCATGGTTGGCGTAACAGCGCTTATCAGCACAGCTTTCGCTACACGGCCCATACCATATTTTGCAACGTAACGAATCACCTCGCCACCGCCTGTAGAGTGGCCAATGTGTATGGCATCTTTCAAATCAAGTGCTGCGGTAAGTTCGGCTACATCAGCTGCGTAGGTTTCCATATCGTTTCCTACTGCTGTTTGGCTCGAACGGCCATGCCCGCGGCGGTCATGCGCAATTACACGGTATCCCTGCTCCAGGAAAAACATCATCTGCCCGTCCCAGTCATCGCCGCTTAATGGCCAGCCGTGATGGAAAACTATAGGTTGCCCTGTTCCCCAATCTTTATAATAAATTTCGGTTCCGTCTTTTACTTTGATGGTGCTCATTTTTAATTTTTTTAAAGGTGATTGATGTAGATTAATGTCCAAATACCATAACAAAAATCCGAAATTCTCATAACGATCATCCCGGAGCATTTTAGACAACTAAATATACCACACAAACATTACAAACTATACTTAATTACCTACAATTGCTAAAAACATTACATTATTTGCCAGTAGTGCTTAATCTGTAACCGTAAGCCTGTGCCCTAAAAGATGGCATTTCTTATTCCTATCTTTGCAAGCATAATATAATACTTATGAAGCACGAAGAAGTGGTTGCAGCGCTAAAGATTATTGCCGAAAAAGGGATGGCCATCAACATAGCCAAACCCGACCTGCAGGAACTGAAAAAATACAACCTGATAGATATTGGCAAAGGCGAAGAAGCTAAACGCTCACCGGCCTGTACCTTAACTAAAAAAGGCCGTGTAATGCTTAAAGCTAATCTGCCTAAACCCGAGAAAGCAGAAGAAGCAGGAACTGATGATGAAATAACAGATTAGTTGTTATCCATTGCGCTACTTTTTCCATATAGGTTATCACGGCACCGGCTATAGCGGTTGGCAGATCCATCCGGATGGTGTTGGCGTGCAGCAGGTATTAGAGCAGTCCCTCAGTAAAATTTTTAAAAGGCCCATACAAATAGTAGGTTGCGGCCGTACAGATGCGCAGGTACACGCCAGCCAATTCTTTTTCCATTTGGATATTGCGGATGCCTGGGACTTTGACTTGGTGTTCAGGCTGAATAATTTATTGCCCGATGATATTGCTGTGTTCGACATTATACCCATGAATGGGCAGCAACACGCCCGTTTTGATGCCATACAACGCGGCTATAATTACTTTATCCATACTTACAAAGACCCATTTATAGGTAGCTTTAGTTCGATGTACCTTATTAAAAGTTGGGATATTGACAGCATGAACCGGGCTGCAAAACTACTACTTAACTATACCGACTACTACGCCTTTTGCAAAATGCCCGGCCGTAATACGCACACTATATGTAATATAAGCGAAGCTGATATTTTTACAGATACCACGGGCGACAGGCTTAGGTTCCATATTTCTGCAAATCGCTTTTTGGGGAAGATGGTGCGGATAATTATGGGGAAGCTTATTGACATTGGTAGTGGCAATTTGAGTGTTGATGAATTTGAAGCCCATTTGATAAACCCACAACTGCCACAGGTTATTAAACCGGCATATCCTCAGGGTTTATACCTGAGCAAGGTTACATACCCTTATTTAAATATTCCATCGCGCAGCAATTTTACACAGATGCTTGGCGGCAGCTCTGCTTGGGCGAAATTATAATTTAGGTAAGTGTGGCAAGTATAAATAAATGAAATAGCCGCCCGCTAATTAGCAAGCGGCTATTTCATTATTATAAGAGAAGATGCCGTTAGTTTGCTGTGAAAGTAAAACTGTGGATCACAATTTCCACACTTTGTCCGTTTGAGGGGGCAAGGCCGTTATAGCACCAAAGGTTTAACAATACCGGCATACTTTTCCCACTAATGGATGTACCGGGACTATTAAACGTGCGGGTAAGGAAAAGATTGGCATCACCGTTTTGGAAACCATACAGGCTTTTAAACACAACGCTGGTAGCCGTGCGTTTAAAACGGTGGGTAGAATACGTGCCCCCCGGTAACGAAAACTCCTGCGAGTAACTTGCCGGTGCGGGCGCATCGCCTACCTTAGGGAAAATGGTGTAGTTTAAGTTTGGCCAGGCCGCATTCCCCCATCTTGCAAATTCAATATCTATCTCGTCCCGGCCGTCAATTCCGGAGTAATCGAATAAGCCCAAAACAATGTTCTTGTCGAGGTTAGCAATAGGCCCGTCAATTTGCCATTGGTAAGTACCATAGCCGAAATTTGTTGTGCTCGAGATCTCGGCGCATTCCCAGTGGTTGTTCGACGGGTTTTTAGATACCCTTAAGTGCAGCCAGCCGTTGGCATCAACCCAAACGTTATTACCTGTCCAGTAATTCGGGCCCGGGCCTTGTGTGCCCGCAGGGGCTTTAACATTCCAGGTGTAACCGCTCCAGGAGATGGTCGCCTGGTCGCGCTTCGTGCCCTGGGTAACAGCGGCGGCATTCTCGGGTGCCTTAGCGCTTTGCGGGGCAGGTGTTGCCGATTTCTCTTTGGTACATGCAGAAGCAAATAGCGCTACAAATACAATACAATAGATTTTTTTCATGGTTATGAATGATTTAAAGAGTGAATAATTCAAGAGAAAAATCAGGACAGGTAAACCAACATCGCTTACCCCGGCACATTTCGTTATATAAATTAGCACATCGTTTTACGCAATTAATACTTAAATACTTAACTTATATTTAACACGTTTTCTAACAAGTGCAAGCAAGCAGAGGCATTTACCAATAGTTTTTAAAATATTTTTTTATGTTCAAATACTTATATCTTGTATTTAACAAGTGTTATTTGTACACCATAAACTATTATATTAACCAAACTCCTTACAAATGCCTGACCCAATAAATTTCAACCCTTGCCACTTAACGTTATTTTTGTGGATTAACTGAACATTTTCTCCGCAAAACAAACGCATGGCCGAAACTTCCCTGGTACGCCGCCTTGGCCTTGCACAAGCCACCGCGATAAACATGACCGATATGGTTGGCATAGGGCCATTTATTACCCTGCCAATGGTGATTAGTATGATGAATGGGCCATATTTTTTATATGCCTGGCTTGCGGGTGCGCTGCTGTCTTTTATTGATGCTATGGTTTGGAGCGAACTTGGCGCGGCATTCCCCATGGCTGGCGGTTCATACAACTTCCTGAAAGAAACGTACGGTAAAAACGGCCCGGGCAAGCTGATGAGTTTTTTGTTTGTGTGGCAAACCATGATACAGGCACCGCTGGTTATCGCCTCGGCAGCAATTGGCTTTGCGGCATACTTTTCTTATTTGCTGCCCCTATCTCCTGTTGAGGCAAAGTTTATGAGTGGTGGTGTAGTAATATGTATTGTTGCATTGCTATACCGAAAAATAGAATCGATAGGCAAAATAAGCGTGATACTTTGGGTAGGCGTTTTGCTTACCATGGTTTGGATAATAGCCGGCGGCTTGGCGCATGGCAACTTCCTATCGCCTATAAAACATATAGATGATGGATTGACCGTAAACTACGCCTTTGTTGCAGGCATTGGTTTTGCCAGTGTAAAAAGTGTTTACAGCTATTTAGGTTACTACAATGTTTGCCATTTAGGAGGCGAAATTGTTAACCCCTCTAAAAACATACCGAAGAGTATGTTTATTTCAATAGCGGGTATAGCTTTACTTTATATGCTAATGAATGTTAGCGTAGTTAGTGTAATACCATGGCAGCACGCTAAGGATAGTAAGTTTGTGGTGAGCGAATTTATGGAGCAATTATCTGGCGATACCTCGGCAAAAATTGTCACCTGCTTAATTTTACTGGTAGCCTTTTCGTCGGTATTCTCTGCCACCTTAGGTTATAGCCGTATCCCTTACGCGGCAGCTGCCGACGGGGCATTTTTTAAGGTGTTTGCCAAGCTGCACCCAACGGGTAATTTCCCATATGTATCGTTGCTGTTTTTAGGAGGGGTGGCCTTTGTATTTAGCTTGTTGTTTAAGCTGAGCGACGTGATCAGTGCTATATTGGCAATGCGAATCCTCATCCAGTTTATATCGCAGGCCTTAGGCTTATACCTGTTGCGCCGTAAGAAAAGCGAGACCAACTTCCCTTATAAAATGCCTCTGTTCCCTATCCCGATCTTTTTGGCTATACTAATGTGGGTAGGGATATTGATCTCAACAGGCTTCCACATGGTATTAGGTGGATTAAGCGCTATTGCGTTAGGTACCATAGTATACTTTATTAAGGCCAAGATGTATAAGGAATGGCCTTATAAGCCGGCTAATTATAAGCCGTAAAAGTCCACAGCGCTTTTACTCCAGAACAATTCCTGCTCACTTTGGCTTAACCTGCTTATATAGCCTTCAACTATATTTAAAACACCCTCGTACCCGCCTGCCAGGTTACATACCGGCCAGTCGGAGCCGAACATTACCCGGTTTGGGCCGAAGGCATTGAATACTATATCAAGGTAAGGCGTAAAGTCTTCTATTTTCCAGTTGGCCCAGTCGGCTTCGGTTACCATGCCTGATATTTTGCAGGATACATTTTGGTGGCTTGCTATGGCTTGTATATCTTGATCCCATCCGTTTATATCACCGGCTTTGATGTATGGTTTTGCCAAGTGGTCTATCACAAAGTGCTGATCGGGGAATGTTCCAACCAAAGTTTTTGCATATGGCAGATGGTTTGGCTTTATCAGAATATCGTATGTAAAGTTGTATTTGCTCAATAGGCTTATGCCATGCATAAATTCTTTACCCAGCATAAACTGTTCATCAGCCTCTGCTTGCAGGATATGGCGAAAACCTTTCATCAGTTTAATACCGCTGTAATACTGTAGGCGTTCTTCGATATTATCAGCTTTAAGATCCACCCAACCTACAATCCCTTTTATAAAACTGTACTTTTCTGCAAGTCCTAATAAAAATTCATTCTCCGCTTCCGATTGATCTGCCTGTACCGCCACACATCCTCCAATCCCGTATTGCTTTAAAATCGGTTCTACATCATTCGGCAGCAGGTCGCGTTGAATAACTTTAAGATCGTCGGTTATCCAGGCGTCTTTTACAGGATGGTACTGCCAAAAATGCTGGTGGGTATCAATCTTTAACATGGGTTTACATTGGTATACTGCCACGATATCGAAATAATAAGGCAAAAAAAGATCCCCCATTTATTGGGGGATCTTAGCAAATATATAAGCTTATTTGGTTATCAGGTTGTAAAGCTCATCCAGTTTTGGGGTAAGCACAATCTCTATACGCCTGTTCTTTGATAACGCTTCGGCAGTGTTGGCCGTATCAATCGGTTGAAACTCGCCTTTGCCCGTTGCTGTCAATCGTTTAGGATCTATATTTTCCGTCTCGGTAAGGTAACGGGTTACTGATGTAGCGCGCAAAACACTCAGGTCCCAGTTGTCTTTTATCTGGCCAAGATTTTTGATCTTCTTGTTATCCGTATGGCCTTCAACGGCAATATTAATGTCGGCTTCCTTGTTCAGCACAGCCGCCAATTGTTTAAGCGCTTGTTTACCCTTGTCGTCAATTACAATACTGCCGGATGGGAACAGCAATTTATCTGTTAACGACACATACACCTTACCATTACGGATATCAACCGTTAAACCGCTTTGCTGAAAGCCCAGCAGGGCTTTTTGTAGCTTATCTTTCAAAGCATTGGTTGCTTCATCGCGCTTGCGCAAAATCTCTTCAACCTCTTTCAGGCGTGCTTCTCTTTTTTGCAGGTCGGTAGATAGCTGGGTTACTTTGGATGAGCTTGCGTTATAGTTTTTATCAAGCGCACTATACTTATCATTTAATGATCTAAAGTTACCCTTTAGCCCGGCGAGTTCCTGGCGGATGCGCGATGTATCGGCCATGAGTTTCGATACATGTTCCTCTAACGTAGCAGTACGGGCAGATAAAGAGTCGCGCTCGGCTAACAAGGCTTTATGCTTTTTGGGCGACATCACCACGCAAGATTGGAGCGCGGATGCGAACAGGGCAATTATAAGCAAGTGTTTAAATTTCATGTTTTTTATGTGGTTTAAGTGTACTAAGAGATCGCGTTTTTCAGGAACACATTAAGCGGATATAGCTTGCTGCATACGTCTACAATTTGCTGCGCAGCGCCTGCGGCCATCACTTCCTTATCCTTTAGCGGATGCGATACAATAAAGCTCTTCAACTTTAGCAGGTCGATATTCTCGTTATCGGCATCGTAACCTTTGGGGGTAGTTTTTAGCTGATCCTGCTTCCTAAAATCGCCGAATAAACTTACAAACTCCTTGTCGTCGATCACCTTTTTCAGATCAGCGGCATTATAATCAATTTCCTGGCGGATAGCTTTCAGGTGTTCGGCCTCGGGCATCCAGTACCCACCAGCTATGAACGATTTTCCCGGCTGGATCTGCAGGTAATATTCTACCCCGCCTAACTTAGAGCCTAAGGTTGGCAAACTGATACCGAAGTTATTTTTGTAAGGCGTTTTGTTTTTGCTGAAGCGGATGTCGCGGTAAATGCGCATCACGCATTTTTTAGGGTCGAGGTCGGCGCTAACGGTTGGGTCTATCTTGTATAGCTTTTCAATGATACTAGCGGCAAATTCAATTACGTTTTCGCGGGCTGCATCGTATCGTGCCTTATTAGCCTGAAACCACTCCCTGTTGTTATTATCAACAAGCTCTTTTAAAAAATCAAGCGTTTGGGATTGTATCATCCAAAAAAATCTCTTTTATTTTCAGCACATAGCAATTCTACTATGAACTATGATCCATGAACTATTAACTAATTTAAGTTAAGCTTTTGCGGATGGATGTTTAGGTCAACATCTTTACGGCGGTATTTTTTGTACCAGATGTATCCTACCACTGCAACCGCCAGGTATGGCGCGGCAAGTAAATACATAATACCACTGTTTAACCCTTTGGTTGTGTTATCGCCACTTTTGCTATTGGTTTCTACATTGGCGCTACACATAGCACACTGGGCCTTAACCGGCACAACGCTTATCACCAACAAACCAAAAACTAATACAAGGTATAAATATTTTAACTTTTTCATGTGTGTAACCTGTTAAAAATGGTAGTACGGCTTTATCATCAAATATACAACAACGCCCGATAATGTAACGAATAACCATATAGGAAACGCCCATCTTACCAATTTCTTATGTTTTGCAACCTGCATTTGCAAACCGCGGTAAAAACTTAATAGTATTAGTGGTAAAACACCGGCAGCCAGTATAATGTGTGGTATTAATAACGATAAATAAACTGTACGTAAACTACCTGCTGCCGTACGCTCTTCCTGGGATAATAAGCCATCGCCGTTAAGGTCTCCATACACGGTATCGTGCTGCATCAGGTAATGAAACAGGATGTATGACACCAGGAATAACGACGATAAACAAAACGTTAAAATATTTAAGCGCTTATGAACGGTGATATTACCTTGTTTAATAAAGTATAGGGATGTTAAGAGCAACACACTACAGATACCATTTAAAATGGCGTTAAGCAACGGCAAATAAGGCGTAAAGGCCGGTGGCGTTGACGGGCCCGGTATTAAGTGTCGGTTTAGTACAATTACCACGGCTATAACAAATATGGTTACGCCGGCAACGAATCGGAATATGAATTTATCAGTCATCTTGTTTGAGATTCAAGAATCAAGACACAAGCGTCAAGATCCTGTTTATTATAATAAGCCGTGTCCAGGCTCTGGTGCTATCTCATGTTTTAATAGAGCGCTTTATCAACCTTACGCAGCTCTTCGGCTATCAGCACTTTTATTTCGTCGTTAAGCTTGGTAAGGTCTGCCGCTGATGTGCCCGAATAATACCCTCTGATGCGTTTTTCTGCATCTATCAGTATCAACTTATCACTATATATAAAATCGTTATTACCGGCTTGTACCGCGTTTACCAAAAACCCTTTGCGGGCAAGGTTATAGGTGGTACTGGTATCGCCGGAAAGGAACAACCACTTTTTGGTTTCCTCGAACTTACCGGCATACTTCTTTAAAGTCTGTGGTGTATCGTGTGTCGGGTCGACCGTTATACTGGTAAAATACACCATAGGGTTTTTACGGTAAGCGTATACCAGCTCGGCAATATTTTTATTTACCGCGTTACAAACGCTTGGGCAGTTGGTATAAAAAAAGCTGGCTATAAATATCTTCTTATCAAAGTTTTTGAATGATACCTGCTTGCCGTTCTGGTCAACCAGGTTAAAGTCGCTCAACTTATGATAAATGGTATCGGGTATATAAGTTCCGTGAAACTTGTGCCCGGTTTTAGCCACCTGTTTAGGCCCGTAAAACGAGAGCGGCTTATACCTGTTCTTACCTTTTGCGGTTAGCAAATAATATAAAAATCCCGGTAAAGCTAATATCAATACCAGGATTATTATTTTTTTCGGGAAAGGAGCTTTACGCATTATCCTATTTTAGGTCTCAAGTCTACCCAGTAGTGGCTTTCGTTTGTAAGTACCAATATCAAACCAATGATGAATAAAATCGGCACAATAACGGCCAAAGCCATACCTATCTTTTCAAATTTTAAGTGCATAAAGTAAGCTACTATGTAGAATGCTTTTGCAAGTGTTAATACGATGTATATCGGATTTGCCCAATGCAATGGGATGTGGCCTTTTGGCACCAACCAAAGCGCAATGATAAACTCAACTACAGTTATACCTAAAAGTACCAGGAATATCTGTATGATTCTCTTTTTGGTCATTCCTTCACCGTGACCGTGGTCTTCGTGGTGAACTGCTGATGTTTCTGATGACATATATTTATCAGTTTAATTTTTTATACTAAGTAAAAGAATGTAAATACGAATACCCATACAAGGTCTACAAAGTGCCAGTAAAGGCCAACTTTTTCGATCATTAAATAGCTACCGCGTTTTTGGTAAGTACCGGCCAATACATTAATAGTAATAATGATATTGATGATAACACCGCTAAATACGTGGAAACCGTGGAAACCAGTAATAGTGAAGAATAGGTTTGCAAACTGTTGGGTATAAGTTGTGGAAAGCGCATCGCCATGGCGGAAATACTCTCCTAAATCATGAGGGATAGTACCCCACCAAAAACCTTCGTGGTGTAAGTGGCTCCACTCAAGTGCCTGGCAACCCAGGAACATAAAACCACCAATAATAGTGGCTATCATCCATCCTACTACTTCATTTTTAGCCATACGGTGACCAGCCTCTACAGCCAATACCATGGTTACCGAACTTAAGATCAGGATAAATGTCATTAAACCCACAAATACAAGCGGTGCGCCATGATCTATCATGCCGGGAACCGACTGGAAAATAAGGTCGGCAGCGGGCCAGCTGTTTGAGCTGAAACGCAGCGCGCCATAGGCAATTAATAACGACGAAAAGGTAAATGCATCTGATAACAGGAAAAACCACATCATCATTTTACCATACTCAACATTGAACGGCGATCTGCCACCAGACCACGGCGTTGTCTTTACTTCATCAATAGGTGATACTTGTACACTCATGAGTTTTTATTATTGGTTCAAAAGTAAAAAAACATACAGATAAATCCATATAATATCGACAAAATGCCAAAAAATAGAGGACATCTGCATACTGTATAAATTTTTAACCTGCTCTATACTGCGGGTAGTACGCCAAAGCGTATGGGCCAACAGCAATAAGCCGGCAAAAATGTGTAGTAAATGCATCCCGGTGAAAACATATATAAAAGATTGGGACGCATTCGGGTTACTAAAATAAACGCCATTTTTTATCAGGTACGACCACGCCGATAACTGGATAATAAAAAAGGCTATACCTAAAACGATGGTAAGGGCCAGGTATAGCCTTTGTTTACCACGATCGAGCGCTTTAGCCGCACGTGATGCTAAAAACATCGTTATGCTGCTTAGTATAATTACGCCGGTGCTGTACATAAAGGCATCGGGCAGTTTAATATTTATGCCATGTGCCGCGCTGCCACCCGCATATACGATGAAACCGCTGGTTAACGCCGCAAAAAACATAAACGATGTGAATATAAAGATCCACATGTTGAATTTTTTAGGTGCCAGGTTATATCTGTCTTCTTGTAACTGGGTCATCATTTTCCTATAAAGTCAAATAAAAATATTAGTTGCACTACCGGCAAATAATAAAAAGAACCAAACATTAATTTCCGGGCGCTGCTAATTTCTAACGTGCGCATTAAGTTATATGCCTGGTATATAAAAATAAGGCTCATTATAAACGAGACTATGGCAAGAACAATGCCGCCATTATGGTTAAAATAGGGCAGCAGGCTTACCGGTAACAATATTACGGTAGCTGTAAACGTAATAACAGCACTAGTTAAATTACGTTTGCCTGTGGGCAATAACCTAAAATCTGCCAGTTTATAATCATCATCCAACACCCAGGCAATTGCCCAAAAATGCGGGAACTGCCAAACAAACTGTATGGCAAATAAAATCAAAGCTATCTCATCTATCCTGCCGTGCGGCTGGCCGGCAACATAGCCTATTAAGGCCGGCAAAGCGCCCGGTATAGCACCTACAAAAACCGCAATTGGCGATTTACGCTTTAACGGTGTATACACAAACGCATACAATATAATAGAGAATACCGACAATAAGCCTGTAAGGATATTTAAACTGCCCAGCAAGTAAGTACCGGCCATACCCATACCTAAACCTAAAACCAAACCCTGTCCATTAGTCATCCGGCCTGCGGCCATTGGGCGGTCCATTGTGCGTTTCATTAATTTATCCAAGTCAACCTCAATCACTTCGTTAAAGCAATTTGCTGCCGATGTAACTAAAAAGCCGCCAACTACCAGCTTTAACCAGTTTATCCACATTGTTGTACTGTAAAGCGATCCCCAGGTGTTGCCTCCATTCGCCTTTACGGCTATAATAAATGAAATAGACGCCGAAAAAACCACTAACATCGTTAGTCGCAATTTAATCAGCTTAGAAAAATCGCTCCATTTCATTTGCCTGCCCCCTGCACGTTTACCGAACTAAATAAATTTAATAATAAATAAAACTGGGCGCCAAATACTAAACTCGCCAATATAATGTGTGCTGCTTGTGCAAAGGGCGGTAAAGCCCAATATGACAATAGTATGCCTGTTACAATTTGCAGCATTATCATCAAAAAAGTAAAGCTCATTAATTGCTGCTGTATCGATTGCTTATTGAACCCTTTGCGGATAAGCGCATATAAAACGAGGTTCATTACCAGAACAATTAGTGCAACATCGCGGTGCTGCGCAAATATCTCACCTGCACGCTGTACCCAACTATCGCGGTAGCTGCCCTCTAAATGGCTGGCCACTGCATCTATTTTCTCGCGCACCTCGGTTCCAAACGTTATTTGCAAAATACTTAATGCTAACACCAACAGGGTAACTATTGCTATAAATGGTTTGCGCTCCACTTTATATCGGCCCTGTACCTTCGCCATGTGGTATGTTGTGATGCTGATTGCTAAAATAGCTAATGCAATAAGCATGTGTACTGTAACTATCCATGCCACCAAATTGGTTGAAACCACTATAGATCCTAACCACGCCTGGAAACCAACCAGTATCACATTAAATATGCTCAGAAAAACAATAAGCTTGTTTGTGCTCCAATACTTAAATGAGTATACCACACACAGCAATAAAAATAAACCCGATGCCGCGCCAATTAAGCGGTTAATGTACTCTGTCCATGTGCGCGCGGTGTTAAATTCTTCTGGCAGCAGGATAGATTTATCGTTACGGATCCGCTCGGCCAGTTGGCCATAACCAAAAACATCCAGCATTTTGGCAAACTTTTGGTTTTTAGCCAGACGTTTATCCGCATATGTTTTTTTATAATTAGCAGGCAGTTCTGATATGCTGGTTGGCGGTATATAGCGGCCAAAACATTTGGGCCAATCGGGGCAACCCATACCAGAGCCCGTGCTGCGCACTACGCCACCTGCCAGTATTACTAAAAATAGCAGGATTATGGTTATGAGGTTAAACTTTAGAAACTTATTCCCGGGTGCCTTTATGCTCATCTAAATATTTCTAACAAATTAGGGTATTTGTTTAAGTCTTAAGTGTTTAGTCCTAGGTGTTAAGTCATCTGACTTGGTACTTTGGACTTTAGGCTTAGTACTTTAACAAATACCCTAAAAGATCAGATCAGTATAATATTATTTAACTTCTTCGTTGCTTTTTTGAGTACTTGCCCATTTGGTGTGTTCCTCTAAACCTATCGGGTTATCCTCAAAGTCGTGCGGAAGGTTAGAACTCATTGTTTCAGAAAGCGGGGTTGTTTGCGGTATAAAATCGTGCTCGGCACCCGGCTTGCTGTAATCATATGGCCAACGGTAAACGGTTGGGATTTCGCCCGGCCAGTTACCATGTAAGTGCTCAACAGGTGTGGTCCACTCAAGTGTATTTGACTCCCATGGATTTTGCGTAGCTTTCTTACCCCAGAATATAGAGTATACAAAGTTAAACAAGAACGCTAACTGCGCTACAGCCGACATGATTGCCGCCCAGGTAACAAATGTATTTACAGATAACCATTGTTTCATTGACTCAAACTCGGTGAACGCGTAGTAACGACGTGGCACACCATCCAAGCCCATAAAGTGCATTGGGAAGAATACCAGGTAAGCGCCGATGAAGGTTAACCAGAAATGCAGGTAACCTAAACGCTCGTTCATCATACGGCCAAACATCTTAGGGAACCAGTGGTAAACACCGGCAAGCATACCAAATATTGCCGCCGAACCCATTACCAGGTGGAAGTGAGCTACCACAAAGTAAGTATCGTGCAGGTTAATATCTAATGCGGCGTTACCTAAGAAGATACCAGTTAAACCACCAGAGATAAAGAATGACACCATACCAATTGCGAACAGCATACCCGATGTGAAACGGATGTTACCGCGCCATAACGTGGCCAGCCAGTTAAATGTTTTTACTGCCGATGGTACCGCGATGATCAATGTAGTGATCATGAATACACCGCCCAGGAACGGGTTCATACCCGTAACAAACATGTGGTGACCCCATACGATGAATGATAATACGGTGATACCAATTAACGAGTAAACCATCGCGTGGTAACCAAAGATAGGTTTACGTGAGTTTACCGACATAACCTCTGATGAGATACCCATCGCAGGCATAATTACGATATATACCTCGGGGTGACCCAGGAACCAGAACAAATGCTGGAACAGGATCGGGCTACCACCCTCGAATGGTTGAACCTGTGAACTGTTCAATACAATTTCTGATAAGTAGAAACTGGTACCGAAACTACGGTCAAATATCAATAGTACAACACCTGCAACTAATACCGGGAATGATAATACACCCAGGATAGCGGTAAGGAATAATGCCCATACAGATAGCGGCATTTTCCAAAGGTCCATACCTTTTGTACGCATGTTTAAGATAGTACTCACATAGTTTATACCGGCCATTAGCTGCGACGCGATGAACAAGGTCATACTGATCAACCACAACGTCATACCCAGGCCCGAACCAGGCATCGCTTTAGGCAATGCAGATAATGGTGGGTATATTGTCCAGCCACCGCTTGCAGGGCCTTTTTGTATAAAGAATGATGATAACATGATAACGCTGGCAATAAAGAATAACCAGTAAGATAACATGTTCATGAATGGCGATGCCATATCACGTACACCTAATTGCAATGGGATAAGTAAGTTGGCGAACGTACCGCTCAAGCCTGCTGTTAATACAAAGAATACCATGATGGTACCGTGTATGGTAACCAGTGCCAGGTAAAAGTTAGAATCTAAACGGCCACCCGGCGCAAAACGACCTAATAATGTTTCCATTAAAGGGAATGCTTTATCAGGGTAAGCTAACTGGATCCTGAACAGGATAGAAAGGATCATGGCGATGAAAGCCATAGCCATACCTGTAATAAGGAATTGCTTGGCGATCATTTTATGGTCCATACTGAATACGTAGGTATTCAGGAAAGTTGCTTTATGGTGTCCGTGATCTTCTTCGTGATGTGCTACTCCGTGATCGTGAACTGCTAATGTTGACATACTCGCTAATCTTTTTGTATTAATTGTTTAACGCTAACCTGTTTGATTGTACTTCTTTTTTCTCTGCAGCAAATTTAAGGTCTTTCTTAATCGCGTCAGTCAAATATGGTTTCTGTTGGCTCAACCATGCCTGGTATTCGGCCTCAGTAACTACACGTACAACCTTTTTCATGTTATAATGGGCACCACCACAAATTTTGTTACAAAGTATCTCGTATTCAAAATTAGGTTTATCCAGTTTTATACGCATTTCTGCGGTAGTAATGGTTGGTTTAAATTTAAAGTAGGTTGGTAAGCCCGGTACCGCGTTCAATTGTACACGGAAGTGAGGGATATACACACTATGGATAACGTCCTGTGCATGTATGTTTAACCTTACTGATTTACGTACAGGTAGGTACATGGTATCTGCCTGCAAATCGTCGTAAGAGAATTTATCTTTAAAGTTGATACCTAATTTATTTGAACCACTAACCAGTTTGTAGCTGGTTTGGCCTAAACGGGCATCTTTGCCGGGGTAACGTAACTCCCATGCAAACTGGTGGCCGGTAATATCAACATTGATAGAAGCAGGCTCGCCTTTAGCGTCAACATTATCGGTAATTGACTGCCAGGTAAAGAAACCAAATATTACCAGGACAGTTAAAACGATAGCCGGTGCTATGGTCCAAACTTTCTCTATGGTGTTATTGTGTGGCAAGAAATGGCCACGGCGGTTTTTATTGTAACGATATTTAAACAGGAATGTGAACAGCAATATCTGGGTAACCACAAATACGATCATCGTTAATGTGGTAGTGGTCCAAAACATCTGGTCTATCTTAACACCATGTTCTGATGCTGCATCAGGCAAAATCATGCTGCCCTGTACGGTAAACTCCCAGTATGCACCGTAAGCACCTGCAATAAGGAAAATAAGGCACATAATACCCATTACATTATTCCAGTTGATAGGCTGCTTATTTTGGATCTGCTGGGTTAGGTCATATACACGAAGTATCTTCCCAACTATACCCACAACAAAACAAACAACAAGGAAAAGCAGGATGTAGTAACCTGCAGTAGCTAAGCCATTATCCTTTACCGCGTCTGCAGCGGGAGAAGCGTCAGCGCCGGCTGATTCGGTACCCTGGGCAAAAAGCAGGCTTGTGCCAAAAAGCATAAACACAGCTATAAGCGAAAGTATTTTTTTAGAATTGAATAAATTTTTGAATCCCATTTTATTGGTTTTTTGAATTGCTGTATCCGGTTGCAAATTTAACAATTATTATATGTGATGATGCAGGCTCTCTTGCAAGAACGGATGTTTTTTAGGTATAAGCGATGTAAACCTGCTTAAAGCGGTTAATACCGAGAAGGTAAACAAACCAACGAAACCTAAAAATATACCTATTTCCTCAACACCAAAACCCGGTTTTTCAACCGTGCCCGGCATAATCATTATATAGTAATCAAGCCAGTGGCCGGCAACTAATAATAAACAGGTCCACATCATACGGCTTGTAACACGTTTAGCATCACGAGACATCAATAGTAACAATGGCGCTAAAAAGTTCATCACAATGTTAACCCAGAACCAGAATTTGTACTCGGGCTCCCACCTTTTGTAAAAGTAAACAGACTCCTCAGGAATGTTAGCATACCAGGTAAGGAAGAACTGTGCAAACCATACGTAAGTCCAAAAGATAGAGAAACCAAAGATCAGTTTACCTATACTGTGCATATGATCTACGTGTAACCACTGCATGTAACCTTTCTTTTGCAGGTATATCATGATCAGCGCCATAATAGCTAAACCGCTTACGTGCATTGCTGCTAAGTTGTACCAGCCAAACATGGTAGAGAACCAGTGTGCTTCTAACGACATGATCACACCAAACGCGAATATGGGGAAGGTGAAACCAAATATGGTTAAGAAAGTACAAGCCAGTTTAAAGCTTTTATCATAGTTGCGCATGCCGCCTTCGGTATCTTCATCAACCGATGCTTTTGTTAATGCCCAGCCAAAGTAGCTGTAAGCGCCTAACAATATGATAAGCATGCCGTAAAAGAATTTAATGGTTAGGAACGGCGCTTTACCCGCTATAATAGCGTCGTAATTCTCGCTGCCAGGGGTGGTTAAACCATGTGTAGCCCAGTGAGCGTACAGGTATGGTACCATTTCTTTTTTGCCGTGTTCAATAACCTCGTGCTCGTTAAATAAACCAAAGGTTACTACCGCTATTAATATAACACTTGCTAAAGGCAATACCTTTGCAAATGCCTGAGGTATCCTGATTAAGGATGCCGACCAGCCGGCCTGTGCCGCGTACTGGTAAGCGCAAAAGAATACACCTGCTGTACAAACACAAACAAAGTAGTAAGACATTAGCAACAAGTTGCTATAAGTGTGTTGTACGTGTTCACCACCAGATATGAAGCCAAATGCAATTGCTATGATACCAATTACAATACCAACCAAACTCAACGTTTTGGTTGTGCCGGTGAATTGAAAACGTTCTTCTATACTATTATGAGTCTTCATTAAAAATTAATCTTATAAAGTTTGTAAATGGTGTACATACATAACTATCTTCCAGCGCTCTTCTGGTGCCACCTGTGATGCGTAAGAACCCATCGCGTTTACACCATAAGTTATAGTATGATATATTTTTCCGTCTGTAAGATCTTTCATTGCACCACCACGTGATGACTGGCCTTTTGAATAAGATGGCGGCGGCGGATAACCGTGCTGCACAACTAAACCATCACCCTGCCCGGTTACACCGTGGCATGGCGAACAAAAGGTTATGAAAAGTTTTTTACCCTCGGCCAGGTGCTTAGGGGTATTTGCTATAAGGTTAGTAACCTCAAGGCTTGCTTTATCGTAGCCCTCGCGGGTGTTCGGATAATCGAAACGTTTAAAGCCCAACGGGATAGTACCTGCAGGGGGTAACTGTGCTGTTTTACCATCCTTAAAGTTAGGATTGGCCTGGTCTGCTTCAAATGCTTTATGCTCGTACATATTGGGAGCATATTCCCAACCGGTACTACGCTTATCCTTGCACGATGTAATAACGATCGATGCAGCAATAACGATAGCCGTTGTGCCCAATATTCTAAGTTTATTCATAGCTAACATATTTTCTTTCGTTATGCTTTACTTCTACTGCTCCTGCTTGTTTTAATAAATTGGTTATATCCTCGTGCGGCACGTTTCCTTTAGCATCAACAGCTATTACAAAACGGTCGTCGGTTGCACGCAGGTCCATTACACGTGGCGCACGGCCCGGGAACAGATGCGTTGCTGCAAAGAACGTGAACGTCATACCAAAGGCGGTGAAAAGGATTGTCCACTCGAATGTAAACGGTACAAAGTTTGGTATTGCAAAACTTGGTTTACCACCTATATTCATTGGCCAATCGTGAACAAGGGTGTAGTAAATAATGCTGAAAATTACTGTAGCGCCAAGGCAACCAAAGCAAAATGCGGCATAACCTAATCTCGAATCTTTAACGCCCATTTTATCCTCAATACCGTGGATAGGCATTGGCGTATATACATCGTAAATAGGGATACTATTTTTTTGCAAGTTATCAATGCCCTGCATCATATCATCCGGGTCATCAAATAAACCCAATATCATTTTAGTCTTGCTCATTTTTATACTTTTTCGTAATCAGCCATATCAACACTATCGTATTTAACTAACGATTCTTTGTAATACTTAACCTCAGCCGGATCAAGGTGGCCTTCGTCAATAAGTTTCTTCTTAGCCTGCTCGCTTGATGTTTTAAGCAATAGTTTCACCTCGGCAATAGCTACTGATGGTAATACCCTTATAAATAACAGGAACATGGTAAAGAACAAACCAATAGAACCGATAAACACGCTTACGTCAACCCATGTTGGGTAGAACATAGCCCAGCTTGATGGGATATAATCGCGGTGTAACGAGGTTACGATAATTACGAAACGTTCGAACCACATACCTATATTCACGATGATTGACAGGAACCAAGAGAATTTTATGTTTCTACGTAGTTTACTTGACCAGAACAGCTGCGGCGAAATCACGTTACAGCTCATCATACTCCAGTAAGCCCACCAGTATGGCCCGGTTGCCCTGTTGATGAAGGCGTATTGCTCATACTCAACACCAGAGTACCATGCAATGAAGAACTCGGTAATGTAAGCCACACCCACAATAGAACCTGTTAATAAGATGATCTTATTCATCGATTCGATGTGGAACATGGTGATGTAGTTTTCTAAACCTAATACCTTACGGGTTACCAGCAATAGTGTTTGCACCATCGCGAAGCCCGAGAAGATAGCACCCGCAACGAAGTATGGAGGGAAGATGGTGGTGTGCCATCCCGGCTCTAACGACGTAGCAAAGTCAAATGATACAATGGTGTGTACCGAGAGTACCAGTGGTGTAGATATACCTGCAAGTATCAATGATACTGTTTCGAAACGCTGCCAGGTTTTTAATGAACCTGTCCAGCCGAATGATAGTACTGAATAGATACGTTTGCGTAAGCCTGTTGCACGGTCGCGAATTGAAGCGATATCAGGCAATAAACCTGTGTACCAAAACAATAATGAAACCGAGAAGTAAGTTGAGATCGCGAACACGTCCATCATCAGCGCCGAGTTCCAGTTTACCCAAAGTGAGCCGTACTGGTTTGGAAGCGGTAATGTAAAGTATGCTAACCATGGGCGGCCCATGTGTGCTACAATGTATGTAGCGGCACAAATTACCGCGAAGATGGTCATCGCCTCGGCAGAACGGTTAATGGAGTTACGCCAGTTTTGACGGAAGATCAATAGTACCGCCGAGATCAGTGTCCCCGCGTGACCAATACCTACCCACCATACGAAACCGGTGATATCCCAGGCCCATCCTACAGTTTTATTAAGTCCCCAAGCGCCTAAGCCAAACCAAAAGGTGTAGCTGATAGACACTACCCATAACAATGCGCCTAATGATGAAAAGGTAAAACCTATCCACCAAGCTTTGTTGGGTTTATTCTCTACAGGTAACAATATGTCATTAGTGATCTTGGCAAAGGTCATGTCCTTGCCCGTCATTAACGGTTCCCTGATTATTGATTCATGCTGATGAGCCATATGTTGTTATATATCTCGATGTAAAAATTAAGCCAATGATTCAGTTCCGGTGTTCCTAACTTTCACCTGGTATCCAATACCCGGTTTTACGTTAAGCTCTTCAAGTACATAGTAAGTACGCTCGCTCTTCAAAGCTTTTGAAACTTCAGAGTTAGGGTCGTTCCTGTTACCAAACACGATAGCGTTTGCAGAACAAGTTTGCTGACAAGCAACTTTAACTTCACCATCCCTAAGCGGGCGTTTTTCTATTTTAGCCTGTAATTTACCTGCTTGTATACGTTGTACACACATCGAGCATTTTTCCATAACCCCACGGAAACGTGTAGTAACATCAGGGTTAAGTACTAATTGTGTATGCTCGTTATTAAGGTAGTTATCAAAGCGTGAGTCGTTCCAGTAGTTGAACCAGTTAAAGCGGCGCACTTTGTACGGGCAGTTGTTTGCACAGTAACGTGTACCTACGCAACGGTTGTAAGCCATCTGGTTTAAACCTTCGCTTGAGTGCACAGTTGCTAATACCGGGCACACCGTTTCGCAAGGCGCGTGGTCACAGTGCTGGCAAAGCATTGGCTGGTGAACAACGGTAACGTTGCTGAAATCTTCAAGCTTGGCTATTTCTTTCTCCTGGGTTACTTTACCAGAACGTTTGTCTACTTGTGCTTCACCGTTTTTCTCGAAGCTGTAGTAACGGTCAATACGGATCCAGTGCATCTCGCGGCGGCGGCCAACCTCGTCTTTACCAACAACCGGAATGTTGTTTTCTGCACTACATGCTACAACGCAAGCGCCGCAACCTGTACATGCATTTAAGTCGATAGCCATAACCCAGTCATAAACAGGGCGCGCGTGGATATGATCTTCGTTTGTGTTTTCCCAAAGGTCAAACATCTTTTCTTCTTCACCCTCTTTACCGCTGCCTGCACGGGCATCTTTTTTGTACTCGGTAAAG
This sequence comes from Bacteroidota bacterium, assembly GCA_040389205.1. Lineage (GTDB taxonomy): Bacteria > Bacteroidota > Bacteroidia > Sphingobacteriales > Sphingobacteriaceae > Mucilaginibacter. Next base: position 227,513 of record JAZKAL010000002.1, on the reverse strand, counting down.
GTTGCTTCGCGTATAACGTTACGGCCCTCAAAAGAGTGGTGCGTTTGCGTTTGCGAAAGCGGGAATATATCACCTGTAGCTTTTACAGTTGCCGATGCGTTTGTTTGGAACGTACCGTTTAAGAAGCTAAGGAAAGGATAAGCATTTTTACCTACGTTGTTACCAACAAGGCCCGCCGCGGTACGGCCATAACCAACAGCTACCGATACGGTGCCCGGCGCCTGGCCCGGCTGTGATAATACCGGCAATGTTACCGTGTAACCGTTAGCGGTGATCTCAACAACCTCAAATTCTTCAAGGCCCATCTTTTTAATATCAGATGGCGACATGGCTGCAAAGTTGTCCCAGGTAACTTTAGAAACCGGATCAGGTAACTCCTGCAACCATGGGTTGTTTGCTTTTTTACCATCGCGCATTGCTGTGTTTTGGTAAACCTGCAACTCAACTTTACCTTCGGCAAGTTTAGCGCTTTGGTTTAACACCGTTTGTGCAACCGCGTTAAGGTCGTAATTAAAGGTATATGAACCTGCTGCAACCGGTGCTGCTAATACAAAACCTGTTTGTAACAAGGTTTCCCAACCAGCCTGGCCAGATAAACCGCCTTTGGCTAATAAGTTGTTGTTCCAGTTATTTCTTACAAAAGTGTAGTAATCTTTAGTCGCGCTATCAGCCCAAACCAACAGGCTTTGCTCGGCCTGGCGGGTGTTGTTAACCGGGTTAATGGTTGGCTGCATTACCGTGTAGTAACCTTCTACCGAGCTATCATCACCCCACGACTCTAAATAGTGGTGGTTTGGTGCAATAACGGTACAAAGCGCTGCGGTTTCGTCTGCATGGTCGCTGAATGAAACTTTAAGGCTAACGTTCTTTAATGCGTCAACAACTGCTGCTGCACTGTGGTAATCGTAAACAGGGTTAGCATCAAGGAATATTGCTGCACCTACTGTACCGGCTTTAGCCTGCGATACGAAATCAACAATAGCACCATCGTTACCTGCATACTGGCGTGATGGGTTATCCAGATCGATAGTTGTACCGTAGCTACCTAATAAAGAGTTGATGGCATTTACCAACACCTGTGTAGCCACATCGTTAGAACCTGCTACAACCAGGGCTTTGCCTTTTGCTGCTTTAAGCTCGGCAGCTACTAACAGGATAGCTTTATCTGCATTTGCTGTAGTTAATTTTCTTGAACCCGGTAATGTTGTGCCCGATATAGCATTGTATAAGTTAACCAATGCAACACCTTCTTCAGATGGTTTAATGGCGATACGCACATCTGCATTAGTACCTGTAAGGCTCATACCGCTCTCGAACTGGATGTGACGCGACATCTTTTTCTTTTCGAGAGATTTGTTGTTACGGTTTGATACGTACTGGCGGGTAAACTCTTCGCCGGAGATCCATGTTCCAAGGAAATCTGCCGCGAAGCTTACAATTACGTCAGCCTTATCAAAATTGTAGTGAGGTAATACCGCTTTACCAAAGCTGTTTTGGTTAGCCTTTATAATACCTGTATATGATACTGCATCATACTGTACGTGTTTTGCAGTAGGGTATTTTGCAATAAACTCGGCAATTACCGCCTGGGTAGACGGGCTGTGTACAGTTGAAGAGACAATGCTGATGGTTTTACCGCTTGCCGCAACTGCTGCAAGTTTGTTTTTTACAAAAGTATCGATCTCTGCCCAGCTGCTGTCGGTACCGTTTAATTGAGGGTCTTTAATACGCGTAGTATCGTAAAGCTCCAATACAGATGCCTGCGCCTGTGCACTTAAACCACCTTTTGATAAAAGATCGTTAGGGTTACCTTCCACCTTAATAGGGCGGCCTTCGCGGGTTTTAACCAATATCGCGCTACCATCATAGGTAGATGAGTAATAGTTGGCTACACCCGGGGTAATCTCCTCCGGTTTAATTAAGTAAGGGATGGATTTGTGTACAGGTACTTTTTGGCAAGCCGCTAACGTAACCGCACCCACACCAAAGCCTAATGCCTTTAAAAAGTCGCGGCGAGGGGTTTTGCCCATAAGGCCACCTCCGCTTAAAACCTCTTCGATAGGAATTGGCTCGGCAAATTCGTGTTTATTTTTCTCAACAAATTCTGGCGTTTTGTTCAGTTCTTCTAAACCTTTCCAGTATTTTTTATTGCTATCCATTTATAGTTATATAAACTGTAATGTACTGTTCTTGATAATTATTAATAGTGGCACTTAGCACACTCTATACCGCCTAACACTGCTGCAGTAACTTTCTCACCCTTTTTAATTTTATCGTGGGCAGCAAGTATGCTATCGTAGTAAGCGTTGCCTTTACCGTTAACCTCGGTACGTTTGTGGCACTGGATACACCATTTCATGGTAAGCGGAGAGTATTGGTATACTTCCTTCATTTCCTGGATCTGGCCGTGGCAGGTTTGGCATTTAATTGCGCCAACTGTAACGTGTTGCGAGTGGTTAAAGTAAGCCAAATCGGGCAGGTTGTGTATACGCACCCATTGTATTGGTTTTGCTTTAGTGCTATCGTATTTAGCGGTGTTAGGGTCGTAACCCAAAGCATCGTAAATTTTGTGTATTTCAGGCGATTCTGTTTTAACAGATTTGTGGCAGTTCATACAAACGTTCAATGATGGTATTGAAGCGTTTTTAGATTTGAACGCGCCGCTGTGGCAGTACTGGCACTCTATCTTCATGGCACCTGCGTGTAACTGGTGCGAATATTTAATAGGCTGTACCGGCTGGTATCCCTGGTGAACGTTAGTGTTCCACATGGTTACCCAGCTAAAGCTACCTAAAGCTATAACACCGCAAAGCACTATAAAGAATACAAGTTTTTTGTTTTTAAGAAGCTTTTTAACTGTAGCTAATTTATCTACAGCCACTTTCTCTTCTTCAACTACAACCTCTTCTTCAAATACGCCTTTTTTGTTAAGCAACAAACGCTCAAGCGTTGCAATTACTTTGTTTAATACCAGGATTACGATGAAAGCGATAACAATAACGCCTAACAATCCCCAGATAACCAGGCTGCTTGGGCCTTTATCCTCGGCAACAGCAGCACCGCCACCACCAGGTTTGTTTTTCTCATCCTGTATCTTTTTCCAATCGGCACGGATGTAGGTAATTACGTTACCAACATCAGCATCGCTCAACTCGGCAAAAACTGTCATACCCGCCTGGTTGTACTCGTTAAAAATCTTAACGGCCTTTGGGTTTTTGGCAGCAATTAATGCCTGGTTGTTCTGGATCCATTTGGTTAGGTAAGCATCATCTGTTTCAGAAGCTAACTGCGGACCTAAGGCCGGGCCGGTCATACGCGTATCTATTTTATGGCACGCGGTACACTTGGCCTTAAATATAGCTTCACCCTTTGCTGCATCTGTTTGCGCATGGGCTGTTAAGCCTACTACAACCAAACCGGCAACTAGTAAAACCGACCTTGAAAACTGTTTAAAAATCAATGAGATATTTCTCATAAAAGGTATTTATGCTAAATAATTTTTATAAATAAGTGTTAAACTGACGTAGAGCTGTATGATTTAGCCACTTTTTCAGGCACAAAAGTATAATTTATTACAGTACCGCTGACAATATAATGACACCAATATCTAATTTATAATCGTTCTAAATTATTAATAAAATGCCTTTAAATTGCCGTAGAGGCTGTTTTTGCCAAAAGCAGGCAGTATCTGAAAAAAGGGAATTTTAAAAGATACTTGTAAAAGCTATTTATTGTTTTAGCATTCAACCAATTATATGCCCGGTAAACGATAACTGCATTAAATCTATTGTAAATTTCTAATTATACCAATAATATCCTCCATAAATTGCTAAAGTGACATCGCTTAAAAACGTAAAAGGCCTTTTGAATCATCCAAAAGGCCTTTAGTTGTCCAGAAGATACTTATTGCTTTAAGATCCACGCGAAGATCAAAGGCACAACAATGGTCGCATCACTTTCTACAATAAATTTAGGGGTGTTAATGTCCAGTTTACCCCAGGTAATTTTTTCGTTTGGTACAGCGCCCGAGTAAGAACCGTATGACGTTGTAGAATCGCTGATCTGGCAAAAATAGCTCCAGAAAGGAATCTCAGGCATTTCCATATCCTGGTAAAGCATTGGCACAACACAAATAGGGAAATCGCCGGCAATACCGCCGCCTATCTGGAAAAAGCCAACGCCTTTACCGCCCGAATTTTTAGGGTACCAATCAGCCAGCCAGGCCATATACTCTATACCACTTTTCATGGTGGTAGCTTTTATCTCGTTTTTAATAACGTACGATGCAAAAATGTTACCCATGGTGCTATCTTCCCATCCAGGTACCACAATTGGCAGGTTCCTTTCGGCAGCCGCAAGCATCCACGAGTTTTTCGGGTCTATCTCATAGTACTGCTCCAACTCGCCGCTCAGTAATATTTTGTACATAAACTCGTGTGGAAAGTAACGCTCACCTGCGGTGTCGGCATCCTTCCATATTTTGTAGATATGTTTTTGCAAACGGCGGAAGGCCTCTTCTTCGGGGATGCAAGTATCGGTAACACGGTTATAGTGGTTCTCTAACAAATCCCATTCATCCTGCGGACTTAAGTCGCGGTAGTTTGGCACACGTTTGTAGTGCGAGTGCGCTACCAGGTTCATAATATCTTCTTCGAGGTTTGCACCTGTACATGATATGATGTCAATTTTGCCCTCGCGGATCATTTCGGCAAGCGATATGCCCAATTCTGCAGTGCTCATGGCACCGGCAATGGTCACCATCATTTTGCCGCCTTCGGTTAAATGCGTTTCGTAACCTTTGGCTGCATCCATTAATGCCGCTGCATTAAAATGCAGGTAGTTTTTCTCGATGAACTGAGATATAGGGCCTCTTGCTGTGCTCATAATATTTTACTGTTATTATTTGCAAAAGTAGGTATTTTGCGCACATCAGAATTTTAAATTACAAATTCTACAAAACAAGTGCTTTAAAATTACCTTTGTTGCTGTAGCTAAAAGCCAAAAGCGGAGAGCAAAAAGCAAAATATCCTTAAAGCTTTCAGCTTTAGTCTTTAAGCTCAAGAAGCTTATTACATGAAAAAACTTAGCCTCATTTTATTATTATCCGTACTTATAACACCCGTTTTTGCCCAGGTAAAAATCTTGCCGAAGTTTATCCGCCGTATGTATTTTGAGAAAGATACCAGCAAACGGGGCAGCTTTGTGGTACTGCCGGTTATCAGTTCGGCACCCGAAACAGGTTTGGAAGCGGGCGGTTCGGCACTCTACTCCTTTTACACTGATACACTGAGCAAAAACACCCGGGTATCAAACATATTTGCTTACGCTACCTTAACAACCAAAGGACAAAGCAGGCTAAACCTAAGCAGCAGCTACTGGGCGCCACACAACAATTACCATTTTACAGGTGCTGTTGGCTACATTAACTTTCCGTTTGATTTTTACGGCATAGGTAACAATACCGCTAAAGCGGATGCCGACCGCCTCGGCCAAAAACGTGTACGCGTAACCTTTACCGGCGAGAAAAAAATAGGCGATTATATTTATATAGGCCTGGTAGCAGGTGGGTACGATTACCGTTTCCACGACCAGGTGCCGGGCGGTATATTTAATACCAACCCAACCATTGAAGGCAAAAACGGCGGCACCATTTTATACTACGGCCCAAGTTTTATATTAGATAACCGCAACAATAACACCTACACCACCAGTGGTGGTACGCTTACCAGTTACTTAAATATTATGAATGGCGTTGGCGGCAACAGCGGCTATAGCGGTGGCTTTTTAAATGTTGAGCTTACCCACTTCTTCGCGCTTAGTAAAAAGTTTGTATTAGGGTTTGATGTACAAAGCCAGAACATGACGGGCAGCCAGTCGCCGTTTTATTTATTACCAACCCTGGGCAGCGACGAGATGATGCGCGGCTACTACAATGGCCGTTTCCGCGACCGTAACCTGCTGGCCGGCCAAACGGAGCTGCGTTACCGCATGAGCGAACGTTTTGGCATAGTAGGCTTTATTGGCGGCGGCGAAGTGTTTCATAAGGATTTTAAGTTTGATGAGCTAAAACCAAACTACGGCGGCGGCCTGCGCTATTTCTTTGACGTGCAAAAGGGCCTCAGCGTCCGCGTAGATTACGGCGTTGGCGAAAAACGCCCCGGCGAAAGCAGGCAAAGTGGTGTATATGTGGGGTTAGGGGAAGCGTTTTAGATTAAGTGGCTTATGGTTTATAGATCATGGGGCATGGCAACTCCGTTAAGGACACACGCGGCACGCGTGCGCCAGCATAGGAAGCGTTTTAGTTTAAGTAGCTTATGGTTCATAGATCATGGTTCATGGCAACTCCGTTAAGGACACACGCGGCACGCGTGCGCCAGCATAGATGTTCATGGTAGCTCCCCTATAACAATAATCTTAACTTCAACTACCTAAGATATAATTATTCAAGCTTAATCGAATTGATCTTTGTACCGGGTGGTAAATCTTTTATTTGATTGTATATCTGGCCTTGTATATGCCAATAAACACCTAAATCAGCTACTTCATATTCTTCCAACACATCTTCGCCACCTAATAATAAAGAGTTTTTAGGTGTTAGGCATTTCTCATATTTCAGACCAGAAACCTTAGACCACTTAAGCGCTTCTAAAAACAAGTCGCCTGAAAGCATGGCATCGGTATCATCAACTAAGTCTTTCTCATGAAAAAGTATTATGCTTTGTTCTAATTCAAAATCTTCACCGGATGAAGGATCAAACATAAATAGCTGTTGAGCATTTTGCTTCCCTATACAAAATTGTCTTCCCATCCAATCAAATCCAAAGGGGAGTATTAAACCCTTATAATCTGTAAAATAATCCTCTATATTTTTCGTCCAAATCAAACTATTCTCAAATGTGTGTATTCGGTACAATCCGTTGTTAATAGTTATCCCACCATATAAATTTATTACTTCAAATAGCTGTTGCGTAAACTCATTTTCCTTCTCTTGAAAATTAATATCGCAATTATTTTTAGGCGTAATTGCAAATTTGTTTTCAAATCTATTTAACATACCATTACAACTTTATCTTAAAATCTTCTTTCGCCTGGCCGGTTTTAAAAAACACCAGGCCTATCCAAAACAGGTCGACTGTGGCGGTTACCTGCGGATGGGCTTTTATTTGGGCCCAGGCTTGCTTCATGCCTTCGCTCCAGTAAATATCATCGAATATCAGCATGGTATCTTCGTGCACTTTTGGCAGGCACCACTCAAAATATTTAAGCGTGGCATCGCGCTGGTGATTGCCATCTATGTATACAAAATCGAGCTTATCTAACCCGGCAATAACATCCGGCAGGGTATCATCAAAATTCCCGGTTATTACGTTGATATCATTTGCCCCGGCCCTTTTAAAAACATCTTTTGCAACACCCGCGGTTTGCGGGCAGCCCTCTAAAGTATATACTTTGGCACCCGGGGCGGCGGCTTGCAAATAAAGGGTAGTAATGCCCAGGCAGGTGCCCAGCTCCACAATACTCGCCGGTTTTGTTGATGCTGCCAACCGATAAAGCAGCTTGGCCAGCTTGGGTGGCTTAAGCGCATTCATGGTAATGTCGCTAATCTTTTTCTGTTTGTTGTTGTTTACATGCGAGCCGGCACCCAAATCGGTAACGGTAATGGAGCGGTCGTCGGTAAGCAAAGTATTGCGTGCCTGCTCTATTGGCTCATAAATCGGCTTCTCGGCCTTGTCATAAATAACCTGGTCTACCAGGCGGTATACAAAAGGCGAGTGCAAACCATGACGGTTTTTTGACGTAAGCCTGTGCAACAGAAAATCTTTCGCGAACGTTAAATTAAACATTGGTGTAAAAATATATAAACCTTTAGTATTTTAGCATTAGAGTATGATAAATCCTACAGAAGTAAACTCTTTAATACGATTGCTTGACGATCCCGACGCCGAGATATACGAACATGTGCACCAAAAGTTGCTATCGTTTGGTAACGAAGCCATCGAATACCTGGAAAGCGCCTTTGAGCAGGCCTTTGACTCCATACAGCAGGAACGCATTGCAAACCTGGTGCACGAGATACAATTTGGCGCGTTAAAAAACGACCTTAAGCTTTGGCACCAAAGCGGCGCTTTCGACCTGCTGCAGGGTATCCTCATCATAAACCGCTACCAATACCCTGATCTTGATGAGCAAAAGGTAATTAACCAAATTGAATCCATTAAGCGCGACATTTGGATACAGATGATGAACGAGGCCAGCCCGGTGGAGCAGGTTAAGCTAATGAACCATGTATTTTATAGCATCCATGGCTTTAGCGGTAACACCGCCAACCACCGCGATCCGCAGAACAGCTACATAAGCCAGGTACTGGAGACTAAAAAAGGCAACCAGATCTCGCTTGCCATCATTTACTCCATCATCGCCCAAAAGCTGGATATCCCGGTTTACGGTGTTAACCTGCCGCAGCATTTTATTTTGGCTTACCTTGACGAAAGCCGCGAAACAGAATTTGAGGGTGGCATCCTATTTTACATTAACGCCTTTAACAAGGGTTTTATATTTGGCCGACGGGATGTAGATATGTTCCTGAAACAGCTTAACCTACAATTCGACAAGCAATTTTACGAGCCCTGCTCTAACTCGGATATTATTAAACGCGTTATCCGTAACCTCATCAGTGCCTACGAACATCTTGGCTCATCAGACAAGGTTGATGAGTTGAATGAATTGCTGGCGATATTGGGCGAATAGGTTGACTCACCCCCTACCCCTCTCTGCTACGCAAAGAGGGGAGTTTTTAGTTAAATCTTTTCTCACCCTCTTTGCGCGTAGCGCAGAGAGGGTGGTCGAGCGAAGCAATGACCGGGTGAGTAAACTATTGAAGGGCGATATTAGGATAGTACGCTTTTGCAAAGTTTGTAAATTTACTCACCCCCAACCCCTCTCTGCTGCGCAAAGAGGGGAGTTCTTTTTGATAAGACTTCCCTCACCCTCTTTCCACGCAGTGGAGAGAGGGTCGCGCACGAAGTGCCGCGGGGTGAGTAAACTATTGAACTGTTTTATTATCTTCCCGCATGCCATCCATAATAAATTTATGCCGCGAATTGCGCCAAAGACAAACGCCTGCCGAAAACATGCTTTGGAACATGTTACGAAACCGGGAGTTTATGGGCAGGAAGTTTTTAAGGCAGCACCCCATCTGTATAAAATCGGTTATGGGGAAGTATGAGTATTACATCCCCGATTTTTATTGCGATGAAGCAAAATTGGTTATTGAAGCCGACGGCCCGGTTCATCTTTACAAAAAAGAATACGATAAGAACAGGGATGCCGTTTTAAAAAGTTTAGGCTTAACTGTTTTAAGATTTACAAATGAGGAGATAGGGCGGGATATGTTTGCGGTTTTAAACACTATAAAGCAAAACTTGTGAGTTACTCACCCCCTTCCCCCTCTCTGCTACGCAAAGAGGGGAGCTTTACCATTTAAATAAGATCTTCCCACCCTCTTTCCACGCAGTGGAGAGAGGGTCGCGCACGAAGTGCCGCGGGGTGAGTAAACATCGACGCGATAATAGGATACTTAGTTCTGCAAGGTTTGTGAATTTACTCACCCCCTTCCCCCTCTCTGCTACGCAAAGAGGGGAGCTTTACCATTTAAATAAGATCTTCCCACCCTCTTTCCACGCAGTGGAGAGAGGGTCGCGCACGAAGTGCCGCGGGGTGAGTAAATCGCCGCCAAGCCACCGCGTTTTCAATCCAATGGCTAGTCCTGATATAGCTTTACACAGGGTGTCCCATTCTGTCCCGTTTTTTAACGAGTGGGACACCCTTCTAAAAATTCAAATACTTGTTAATCAATGAATTATAAATTATAGTTGACTATTTTTATAAAAAGTCAAATTAACAAGTGTTTAATTATCAACTGCTTATGTAAAAATTCTCGTTTGTGTCTCAAACAGTGGGACACCCCTGTTTTTAGGCTTGTAAACTGCCTTCATCAAAACAATTACTTTTTTATATCTTTAGAACAAGACGTGGAAACCACTATTTTTGTAGCTCGCTTTTTTAAAACATGATCACCAAACCCACCGTAGACCGCATAATGGAAGCCACAGATATTGTGGAGGTGATTGGCGAATTTGTACAATTAAAAAAGCGCGGGGCCAATTATGTGGGTCTTTCGCCCTTTGTTAACGAGCGTACGCCGTCGTTCACGGTATCGCCGGCCAAGGGTATTTTTAAAGATTTCTCATCGGGCAAAGGGGGCAGCGCCGTTACTTTTTTAATGGAGCTGGAAAAGTTCACCTACCCGGAAGCGTTGAAATGGCTGGCCAAGAAATACGGCATCGAAGTAGAGGAAACGGTTGAAACCGCCGAGAACCTGGAGGAGCAAAACCACCGCGAAAGCTTGATGATCGTATCGGGTTTTGCAGCCAAGTTTTTCCACGAAAGTTTACTGGATACCGACGAGGGCAAAAGCATAGGCTACAGCTATTTTAAAGAGCGGGGGTTTAGTAACGACACCATTAAAAAATTTGAGTTGGGCTACTCGCCCGACCAGTGGGAGGCCTTTACCGGCGAAGCGGTGAAACAAGGTTATAAGGAAGAATTTTTAGTAGAAAGCGGCCTATCGGTTAAGCGCGACAATGGCGCGCTATATGACCGTTACCGCGGCCGGGTGATGTTCCCCATCCACAGCTTTACGGGCAGGGTTATCGCCTTTGGCGGCCGTACGCTAAAAACCGACAAGAACGTACCGAAATATGTAAACTCGCCAGAGTCGGAGATCTACCATAAATCCAATATCCTTTACGGCCTGTACTTCGCTAAGAAAGCCATTCGCGAGGAAGATAACTGCTATTTGGTAGAAGGTTATGCCGATGTGATCTCGGTACACCAGGCTGGGATAGAGAATGTGGTAGCATCGTCGGGTACATCGTTAACCGTAGAGCAGATCAGGCTTATCGGTCGCCTGACCAAAAACATCACCATTTTATACGATGGTGATGCGGCGGGTATCAAGGCATCCCTGCGCGGGTTGGACATGATTTTGGAGGAAGGCCTCAACGTAAAGGTTGTGCTATTCCCAGATGGGCACGACCCCGATTCGTACGTGCAAAAGTTTGGCACCAATGCCTTTAAAACGCACGTAGATAAAAACAAGAAAGATTTCATCCTATACAAAACCGAGATCCTGCTAAAGGATGTTGGTAACGACCCTATAAAAAAGGCCGACGTTATCCGCGAGATAGTAGAAAGCATCGCCAAGATCCCAGATTCTATCAAGGCCTCAGTATTCCTGAAAGAGTGTAGTAACCGACTGGAAATTGATGAACGCGCGCTGCTATCCGAGCTGAATAAAATGCGCCAGGCCAAGGCCAAGAAGGATAGTCAGCAACAGCAAAATCAAAACCGTAAGCAAGAGCCTTCGCCCGAGGATCTTTTATTTTTTGACGAACCGCAGGAGCACGTCGCCAAAGAATCGGACACGCAGGAACGCGAGATCGTGCGCCTGTTGTTGCATTACGGCAATAAGATGATCGATTGGGATGGTATTGCTAACACCTATATCGGCCCTTTTATGATTGCCGAACTGAGCGATGTAGAGTTTGAGCAGCCCGAAACCAAAAAGTTCATGGAGATCTACCGTCAGGAGGTAGAAAATGGCGTGCTGCCCGAGGAACAGCATTTCATCCACTATCATGATAAAGGCATTGTAGACTTGGTAGTAACCATGCTTGCCACCAAATATATCCTTAGCGAAAACTGGTACGAAATGCACAAAATTTTGGTGCCAGATGAACAGGCCAATATGAAGGCTACTATTCTTGGTGCTATTTTCCACCTTAAAAAACAAAAGGTGGGCAAGATCTTACAAAACCTGCGTAAGGAATTGCAAACCACTACCGGCGAGGCAGACCAGGAAATACTGCTGAACCAATACATGCACATGAAAAAGGTTGAAAAAACGATTTCAGATTACTTAGGATCGGTGATAATAAAATAATGGCAACCCACAACGATCTCGGCCAAAAAGGCGAAGCAATGGCGAAGGCCCACCTGGAGGCCACCGGGTACGAGATAATGGACGAGAACTGGGTTTTTGGCAAAGCAGAGATCGACCTGATTGCCTATAAAGACGGGATTATTATATTTACCGAAGTTAAAACCCGAACCGGCAACGCCTTTGGCGAACCCGAAGATTTTGTTGATGCCCGAAAGCAGCGTTTACTGGTAGAAGCTGCCGACGAGTACATATATTTGATGAACCACCAGGGAGAAGTGAGGTTTGATATAATATCTATCCTGTTTGACCGTAATAATAACCACACATTAAAACATATTGAAGATGCCTTTTGGCCTTCTGCCATTTAAGATGAACAAACGTATAGCACTTTTCGCCATTATTGCGCTTTTCGCCTACAGCTGTAAAACCAATAAAAAAGAAGATGAATTTACCATCAGCCCCGATGCGGGCAGCAACTACAAAAGCGGCGAGCAAATTGCCCTGAAAGTTGGTTACGGCAAAGATGTTAAGATAGATTCGGTAGTGTATTTATTGGATAGCACACATGTTGGCGTTGCTAAAGATTCATCCGCAGTTACAATTAAAACAGATAGCATAGCCCTTGGTGCCCGCGTAATTACCGCCAAAGTTTATCAGGGCGGCAAAAGCCAGGACCTAACTACTAACATCAACCTGTTGGCAGCAAAGGCCCCCGAGCAATTGGGCTTTGTTGTTGAAAAAGTTTATCCGCATGATACTTCTTCATTTACTGAAGGTTTAGAATATCAGGACGGGGTTTTATACGAAAGTGATGGCGGACGAATTGCAGAAGGAAACGGCCAATCAAGTATTCGCAAGGTTGATCTCGCTACCGGCAAGATACTCCAAATAACAAATATCGACCCTAAGATCTTTGCTGAAGGTATAGCTGTTATCGGCGATAAAATCGTGCAGCTTACCTATACCGAGAAGATCGGGTTTGTGTATGATAAAAAAACACTTACGCTGCTGAGTAAATTTGATAATAACGTTGGTTTAGAGGGTTGGGGAATGACACACGATGCCGACAAAATTTATATGGACGATAGCACCAACCGCCTTTGGTTCTTAGATAAAAATACTTATCAGCAAAAAGGCTTTGTTGATGTTTATGATGATAAAGGTGCGGTTAACGAAATAAACGAATTGGAATACATAGACGGAAAGATTTACGCCAATGTTTGGCAGACCGATAACATTTTAGTGATAGATCCTAAAACAGGCGCCGTCTTGCAAAAGATAGATATGACAAGCCTTTATCCAAAATCTCAGCGCAACCCTGGAGCCGATGTGCTAAACGGCATTGCTTATGATAAAGCAACGAAACGCATTTTTGTCACCGGTAAAAAATGGGATAAATTGTTCCAGGTGAGGTTTGTGAAGAAATAAAAAAGAAAGCCATCCCCAATATATTTCAGCTTCCCACACGAAAGACGGCCTAGTTGGGGGCGCTCATCCCGAAATAAGTTCGGGATGAACGCACATTATAATCTTCACCGTTTTTTAACCTCAATTTTTGCCCTCTTTACCCCTATACTACCATCCAAATCGGCTCCTTCAATATTAATATTGTATATACCAGGAACATCGGCAGTATAAAAGCTAATGGTGGCTTCGCCGTCCTTATCGGTTACAATGCTAGGTTCCCAATGGATGGTTGTGCGGATATCTGTCATGTTTGGAACGCTATCCATCTTATATTTAGGTGCATAAAATTGCTTAGGGATATTAATTGGCATTGGCCTGTACACATAGGTACCAATAGCCTTTTTCATGAAAGGCCCGTGCCCGCTGCGTGTGGTTACCTCAATAAAGGCATGGCTCCAGGGTACTGCCATGGGGTCCACATATCGCATCGTATAGCTTGATGAGTGGCTGGGGTTTGTCATCAACTCAATACCCTTAATCTCTTCGGCATCATAATAATCCAAAAACTGGTTAAAATGGTCTACCGGCCGCACGCCGTCGGGTTTCGCAAAATCAATGTCTATTCCATCTATAATGATATGCACTTTGGCGGTGTTGATCCAATAGTATATAACTCCCGATTTATCGGCATAAAAGTTAAACCCTTTTACCTTTTTGTTAAGCAGATCACGCAGTGTTGCCCTGCCTGCTTTTTGGAGCTGTTCCTCGTCAATAACGAGATCGGCCTCGCCGGGCCCGTTCAGGTTTTTGGAATCTTTTACAATCCTTTTACTGTTTATCCTCACCTCTTTAAGCAGTTTGCCGGTAGTAATTATCTCGTAATTGTCTTTTAAAGTGATTTGGTTTTTGATCCTATCCAGGCTAACGTTATCAGCGTTTACATACCAGGGTGTAACCCTTTCTGTAATGGGTTTAAAAACCGGGGCCTTAAACTCGTCCATCTCTATCCCAACGTTGCTACTTTTTCCTTTTTTATTACGGGCTTGTATAAAGTAAACTGCTGTATCTGATGGCGCAATGTCCTTAAAGATAAAAGAACCGGTGGCGTTAGTAACGGTATCAATAAACATCATCGGCTTTTTCGAGAACAAGGTTATCCTTGAATTGGGTACGGGCTTATTAAAGGCGTTGGTAACACGGCCGGTGATCACAAATTCAGGTTCGGCCGTAAAGAGTGTTGGTTTCGGCGGCGAAAACGCGTCATTCCAACTATACACGGCCCAGCCTTGTGCTAAAAGCAATTGGTCAAGGTCGCGCCATTTTATGGCATCATCGGAGCTCCGCTCGTAATAACCAGCGTCTTCCACCCCGCCTTTCAAATCGGATGTAAGCAGCATATAGCTTAGCATCGAATTGTTTTTCATACTATCTATTTTTACCTGCCCGTCATCAGTTACAGCAACCGAAAAACTGCCTTGCACTGGCTCGCCGTACACATCGGTTACCTTTATGCCAAGTGCAACACTGTCGCGCTGTTTGTATATGAATTTGTCGGAATTTATGCTAATGTTGAGCTTGCTGTTATAGTCTGCAAATAAGGCGCGTTCGTTAATGGCTTTTTTATCGGCACCAATTAAGGTTAGGCGTACAATGCCACCGGGTAATATTTTTTTATTTAGCACAAGTTTTGCAAACCCTTTCTCAAACTTAAGCAACGCGCCATAAAAGACCAGCCCCCTTACCTGGCCCATCAAGTAGTAAGAGCCTTCCGAGGCGCCTATATCAGGCGTGGCTGCAATAAACACGATTATCGAATCGCTTTTAAAGGGGTTGATAACTTTAAGAACAAACCCTGATGGTTTGACCGCCGGTAACGGGAAGTTTTTAACGGACCCGTTGAGCAGTTTTATTTTAGCGGTATAGGTTTCGCCGGCTTGCGGTAACATATGAAATGTACCAATACCTTTATGGACAGAATTAAATGACGCTACATGTTCCTCTTTACTATTAAACACTTCGCCTGATACTTCCGTACCGTGCCCATCTTCGGCTATGGCTTTAAAGGCTATGTAGGCCGGCAAGCCGGCAACCAGGCTACCACCCTCAGGCATAAATTGCAAGTCGATATTTTGCGGCCGGTTAAGGGCAAATGGCATTACCAAGCTGCGGTTGCCGCTTCCCTTGCGGGCATCGCGCAGGGTTAATGATAGGTTTTTGAAATCGGCTTTTTCAGGCAGATCAAAGTTTACGCTCACTAATCCTTCTATATCCGTATTGACACTGCTTTTAAACCAGGTGCGTTTGCCATCAGTTAATTTCAATTGCATCTCATGCACACCAACCGGGCCTGCATCAAAACTGTTAACCTTTAAAGCCAGCTGTACTTTGTTTGCTTTTGCGTCTTTTAGAATTTGGGCACTATAGTCAATCAGCCAATCGCTGTTCGACGTTTTACTGAAATAAAAGGGTTTGCTGTAAATATATGCCTCGTCGAAATTGCGCATCCAGCTGGTGTAGGCCCTTAATATGTAAGTACCTTGTGGCATATCTTTCGCATCGAGCACTATATCACCGTATGTTATGGCATTAATAGGCGCCATGATCCTCTTAATGAGCCTGCTGCTGTCATTTGTGATCTCCACGTACATTACGCCACTTTTTATACTGGCCTTTAACGTGGCACTTTCCAATAAATAGGCTTTAAAGCGTAACGTATCTCCCGGCTGGTAAGTGGGCTTATCTGTTTGCAGGTAAATCTTCTCGATACCCTGGCCCGCACTGTTATTGTTTGCCGTCGAAATCATCTTGCCGATAATAGCTTTGTGCGATTCCTGGGCAGATGAGGCGGTTGTAAAACCGCCCAATATCAAAGCGATAAAAAAAAGCTGTGTAATAAAGGTACTGGTATTAAACATATAACATTATTGCCACCTAACTTGCCTTATTATACTTATTCTTATACTCTACCGGCGATAGCCCGGTTATTTTTTTAAATACAGTGCGGAATGCTTTGGTGTCTGAGTAACCCACATCATACATTACCTCATTTACGTTTTTGCGGCTGCTTTCCAGGTGCTTTTTGGCGGCTTCTACTTTTACGCGTTGTATATATTCTAAAGGGCTGTTGTTAGTTGCTTTTTTAAAGCGGCGCTCAAAATGGCGCTTACCTATGGCGTATTTCAAGGCAAGGTCCTCTACCGAGATCTTCTCGGTGATATTGGCTTCTATAAACTCCTGCGCCTTTTTTATCGGCTCATCTTCATGTGTTTTTTGCCCGTTAAACATAATAAACGGCGACTGGCTTTTCCTGTCAATTTCCAATGCGAACATCTTTGCCGCCATTATCGACATATCGCGCCCGGCGTATTTTTCTACCAGGTACAATAGCAAGTTCCAGTATGATGTTGCGCCCCCGCTGCTGTACAGTCCGTTCTGCTCGGTAACGATGCGATCATTAACTAAAGTAACTTTCGGGAACATTTTTCTAAATTCATCTGCAAAGCGCCAATGGCTCGATGCCTCTTTGCCATTTAGTAAGCCTGTAGCAGCTAGCAGGAATGCCCCTACACAAAGGCTGGCCACCTCTGCACCTTTGTGGTGCTGGTCTATTATCCATGGTATAAATTCTTCGTTACGCTTAATGGCAGTTGCCATATCTCCACCAAATGCAGGCACTATTATCAGATCGGTTTTTTCTACTTCGCTTATTATCGCATCTGTATGTACCGAAAATAAACCGCTGTGCAGGCGCACCTCCTTCTCTAACCCTACCAGTTGCACATTAAACATAGGCGGCTTACCGGCTGCCGCTAAAAAATCGTTAACCCCGGTAAACATAATGCGTGGGTCGGCAATGCTGGCTAATACAGCCTCATTGGTTATCAGGATAGATACGTGTTTCATACCGGGCGAAGAATTGGTTTATTAAATATAAATGTAGTGAAGTAGAAAGTCGTAAACAACCCTTATTTAGTCCTTTTTGCGCCTCACCCGGTAAAAGGGTGCGCAATACATTTGTATCAGTAAACAAAACAGCAAATGAGAAAGCTAAAATTACAGATGCAGGTAAGCCTTGATGGCTTTGTGGCCGGCCCAGATAACGAAATGGATTGGATGACCTTGGACTGGGATGATAAACTGAAAGAGTACGTACAGGAAATTACTGAACCCGTAGATACCATTATACTTGGCCGCGTACTGGCCGAAGGCTTTATCCCGGTTTGGAAGGAGCGCGCTGCAGACCCGGCTGCAGATGCATTTACCCACAAAATGGTTGATGCCCCAAAAGTGGTGTTTACCCAAACCCTTACCGAGAACCCATGGGGGAACACCACCCTTGCAACAGGCGATATTGTTAAGGAAATTAACAACCTCAAAAGCCAGTTGGGAGGCGATATTATGGCGTATGGTGGTGCTACATTTGCATCTGCATTAATAAAACACAATTTAATTGATGAATACCACCTTTTTGTAAACCCGGTTGCCATAGGTAAAGGCAAAAGCATATATGGCTCGTTAGAAGCTAATTTGCCGCTTAAACTAGTTAAAGCCACAGCATTTGAATGCGGCATTACAGTACTTTGTTATCATCCTGCATAAATAACCATGCGCAGGTTAGTTGTATCTATGAATATAACGCTTAATGGTTTTATGGCCGGCCCAAATGGCGAACTGGACTGGCATGAACCGTATTGGGATGAAGAGATGGGTACCATCATCACCCAACAGTTAGGCGATGCCGATACCTTGCTGATAGGCCGAAATACATATGAGTGCATGGCACCTTACTGGCAGGCACAGCATTCTGATATTTCAGCACCGCGGGAGACTATGGATTTTGCCGATATGATGAACCGCTACGAAAAAGTTATCTTCTCAAAAACGCTTAAAAGCGTAAGCTGGCACAACGCAAGGCTGGCTAAACGCCCACTCGGTAAAGAAATTAAGGCTTTAAAAGCCTCGCAGGGAAAAGATATGATGGTATACGGTAGTGGCGAGCTGGTTACACAACTGATAAGGTTAAACCTTGTAGACAAATACTTGATATGGATTTACCCTGTGGCCATAAAAACCGGCAGGCCATTATTTAAAAGCCGGTTAAATATCGTTCCCTACAAAACCAAGGCCTTCAAAAATGGTGTGGTATTGATGTATTGTAAAACAAAAATGTCATCCTGAGCGATAGCGAAGGATCCAATGTGCGACTTGTATATCGTTGATCAGATGCTTCGCTATCGCTTAGGATGACAAGTTGAATGAAACTGCCTACTGCAAACTAAAAACTGCTAATCGAAGCTTATCTCCAAGCTTTATATTGATTGATCAAACCATTGGTTGATGAATCGTGGCTGGTTATTTCTTCGTTGCCTTTAAGCTCGGGCAGGATCTTGCCTGCCAGTTGTTTGCCCAGTTCAACACCCCATTGGTCAAAACTGTAAATATTCCAGATGATGCCTTGTACAAATATCTTGTGCTCGTACATGGCAATAAGGCTACCCAATGTATATGGGGTTATTTTTTTAACCAGTATAGAGTTTGTTGGGCGGTTGCCTTCAAACACTTTAAACGGTGCTATCTTTTCTATCTCATCATCGCTTTTACCGGCTTTTTTCAATTCGGCTATTACCTCTTCTTCGCTTTTGCCATTCATCAATGCCTCGGTTTGGGCAAAAAAGTTGGATAGCAGCATATTGTGATGCTCGCCAAGCGGGTTGTGTGATTGTGCCGGTGCTATAAAATCACAGGGGATCAATTTAGTACCCTGATGTATCAATTGGTAAAAAGCATGCTGACCGTTAGTACCGGGCTCGCCCCAAATAACAGGGCCGGTTTGGTAATCTACATGTTTGCCGTTACGATCTACATGCTTACCATTGCTCTCCATATCTCCCTGTTGAAAGTATGCCGCAAAACGGTGCATGTACTGGTCATACGGAAGGATGGCCTCAGTTTCAGCCTCAAAAAAGTTATTGTGCCAAACACCTATCAGCGCTAAAATAGCCGGCAGGTTTTGTTCAAGCGGGGCATCTTTAAAGTGGTTATCCATAGCGTGTGCCCCATCAAGCAAAGCAGCAAAATTGTCGAAACCAATGCTTAAAGAAATGGACAAGCCTATCGCGCTCCATAACGAGTAACGGCCGCCAACCCAATCCCAAAACTCAAACATATTTTTGGTATCGATGCCAAATTTGGCTACACCTTCGCTATTGGTAGATAGTGCCGCGAAGTGCTTAGCCACATCCACGTCTTTAGCACCGCTTTTAATGAACCAGTCGCGGGCGCTGTGGGCATTGCCCATAGTTTCTTGCGTGGTAAATGTTTTAGAAGCGATAAGGAACAGCGTAGTTTCCGGGTCAACCTCTTTTAAAGTTTCTACTATATGTGTACCATCCACGTTAGATACAAAGTGCATGGTAAGGTGGTTCTTGTATGCTTTTAGCGCCTCGGTAACCATTACCGGCCCAAGGTCAGACCCGCCGATTCCAATGTTAACCACATCGGTAATAGCCTTGCCGGTATAGCCGGTCCAGCTGCCGCTGATGATGGCTTCGCTAAACTCTTTCATATGATCCAGCACGCGGTTCACATCGGGCATTACATCTTTACCATCAACTAATATGGGTGTATTACTACGGTTACGCAGCGCAATGTGCAGCACCGGGCGATCTTCGGTAACGTTGATCTTTTCGCCGGAATACATGGCTTCAATTGCCTTGTTTACCCCACACTCGCGTGCTAATTGCTGCAATAACGCAAGCGTTTGCTCATCAATGCGGTTTTTAGAATAATCCAGCAAAATATCCTCAAATTGTAACGAGAATTTTTCAAAGCGCTGATTATCAGTTTCAAATAATTCCTTCAGGCTTTTTGATACAATATCAATATAATGGTCGGTTAAGTATTTGTACGACTGGGTGCTTGTGAAATCAATATTTGGCAGCATAGTTGTGATGTTTTTTGTAAAAATAACAAGTTAAAACTGAGCCCGACATTAAATATGAAAAAAGGACAGTTTGGTGTTATTTAGACAGTTATTAACAACGCCTACATAGTGTTTGTTTTACACTTACCGAATTGTCATTTCAATAACAAATGTTTGATAATTTTTAGAAAGCGAAAATAAATATTCGATATATTTGAGGTGTTGATAAATAAACCAGTGATTTTTCATCATTTTCTTAATTCGCTTTTTAAATACATCTTACCATGTTCGAAAAACTTTTTTTGCTCGTAAAAAACAATGCCGGCGCTTCTGTTATGAACAACCCGGTAGTGCCTGCAGAACACCGCGAGGCGGTGATTAATGAGGCGTCAAGCTCTATCATTGAGGTATTAAAAAACCAGATGGATAGCGGTAAATTGAAGGATCTGGTGAAATACTTTCAGTTCTCGGCTATATATGATAACCCGCTTATTAACAGCACGGTTAATCGTTTTGCCAACAAGCTTAACAACTTTTACAATATAGGCACCGCCGAGGCTATGAAAATTGCCGACGAACTGATACCTCCGGTAATGCACGAGCTAATGGAGCAATCTAAAGCCGGCCAAAATAAGGAATTTGCTTTAAGCACCATACTCAATAAAGTTAGCGGTAACAACGTTGCTGATATGGGTACGCTATTAAACCAAATGCGCATAGCTTAACATATAAGCAAAAGAACTAAGCTGAAAGCCGAAAGCGATAAATCACTTTCGGCTTTCAGCTTTTTGCATTGGGCCTCTTTTCATATATTTGCCATTATGACAAAAGAGAATATGCAGGATTTAAGGGATAGAACAACTTCCCTGAGGAGGCATCTTTGACATCGATACCAAACTCGATGCTATGCAAAAAGAGCAGGACATAACTTTAGGCCCAAACTTTTGGGACCATCCTAAGGAAGCCGAAAAAGTCCTGGCATCCATCAAAACAAAAAAAATATGGACCGACGCTTTTCAGAAAGTAGTTTCGGTTGTAGAAGATACCAACGTATTATTCGAGTTTTTCCAGAGTGGCGATGCTACCGAGACCGAAATGAACGACCAGTATGCGCAGGCCGTTACCGCGGTAGAAGAACTGGAATTTAAAAACATGCTTAGCGCTGAGGAGGACCAGTTTAACGCCGTACTGCAAATTACAGCCGGTGCCGGTGGTACCGAAAGCTGCGACTGGGCAGGTATGTTGATGCGCATGTACATTATGTGGGGCGAGAAGAACGGCTACAAAGTTACCGAGCAGGATTACCAGCCGGGTGATGTGGCCGGTGTAAAAACCGTTACCCTGCAATTAGAGGGCGATTTTGCTTACGGCTATTTAAAAGGCGAGAATGGCGTGCACCGTTTGGTTCGCGTATCGCCGTTTGATGCCAACGCCAAGCGCCATACGTCGTTTGCATCGGTTTACGTATATCCTTTGGTTGATGATACCATTGAGATAGAAGTTAAAGATGCCGATATTGAGTTTGAAACCTTCCGCGCGGGTGGTGCCGGCGGGCAAAACGTAAACAAGGTTGAAACTGCCGTACGTTTGTACCACAAGCCATCGGGTATTATCATCAAAAATCAGGAATCGCGTTCGCAATTGCAAAATAAGGAGAATGCCATCCGACTGCTTAAATCGCAGTTATACGAGAATGAGATGCGCAAACGTGCCGAAGCATCAAGCGCTGTAGAGGGCAACAAGAAAAAAATAGAATGGGGATCGCAGATTCGTAACTATGTATTGCACCCGTACAAACTAGTTAAGGACCTGCGTACCGATCATGAAACGTCAAACGCCGCCGCCGTACTTGATGGCGACCTGAACGAATTCCTGAAAGCTTACCTGATGGAGTTTGGCGGACCAAAAAATTAGGTTTAAGTTAGTCGGCCTTGCCAAAAATTAATGAAACGATGCTGCACACCACAGCATCGTTTTTTATTGATGTAAATTGTAACTTGCCTATACCAATTTCACCTGTAATGATGAAGCATATCTTAACCGCGCTAATTTTGACCGCCACTATAACTACAGCCTTTAGCCAGGAGCAAAAGCCATTGCCATTGTATCCAAAAGGTATCCCAAACAGCAGGCCAACGCCTGCAAACTATAAGGAAACTATCAACGATACCTACTGGATAACCAACGTAAGTATACCAATGTTAACACCCTATTTGCCGGCAAAAGGCACAGCTAATGGCACGGCAATAATAATTTGCCCGGGTGGTGGTTATGGAGGCTTAGCATCGGCCCATGAGGGTTTTAAAGTAGCACAGGAATTTAATAAAATAGGTGTAACCGCATTTGTATTAAAGTATCGCCTGCCAAGTGATAGTATTATGGTTGATAAAACCATTGGCCCCTTGCAGGATGCGCAACGTGCCATACAAATGGTAAGGCAGGATGCCGCCAAATGGGGCGTTAACCCAAACCGGATAGGCATTATCGGCTTTTCGGCAGGGGGCCATTTTGCCGCTACAGCCGGAACACATTTTAACAAAGCAGTTATAGACAACAAGGATAACATCAGCGTACGGCCCGATTTTATGATGCTGATATACCCGGTAATCACCTTTGGCGAAAAGGCACACGTTGGTTCGCGTGAGAACCTGATAGGCAAGACTGCAAGTCAGGAACTGGTAGACCTGTACTCTAACGAAAAACAGGTAACTACCAACACCCCGCCAACCTTTATTGTGCATGCCGAAGATGACAACGTAGTGCCTGTAGAAAATGCTTTGCTGATGTATGAGGCACTTTTAAAAAATAAGGTAAAAGCCGAGATGCATTTATTCCCCGCCGGCGGGCATGGCTTTGGGCTCATCAACCCAACAAGCAAAGGGTTGTGGTTTGACTGGGCCAAGATCTGGATGGGTGATAATGAGTGGCTAACGCAGTCACGTTAAATTCATTTTTTTCTATTTCGGCTGTATCACGAGTAATATTTTTAACGTATAGTATAAACTAACATTAAAAATACCGATATGAAAAAGTTAACATTTACTTCCCTGGCTCTTATAACACTTCTATTTAGCGCCTGCCTAAAAAACGACGACAATTGCTGCAGTACAGGTTACCAGCAATACTTTGTTGCCGAGCGCAACGGCTTATCTGTTTACGCCGAGCCTTTCAGCAAAAAAGTGGGTACAGATTCGATATCTATTCTGGGCCTTAGCCGCGATGCGGGTATTAAAATGCATATTAAATATACCGGCAAAGGTACCTATGCATTAACCGGTAACCAGGCAAAATATTACCAGGTTATAGGTAAAGATACCGTAAGCCGCTATAACGCAGGGGTTGCAGCAGGCAGCACGCTTGAAGTTACCGACATAGATTCGACCGCCAAAGTTATCGCCGGCAAGTTCACCCTGAAATTTAAACGAACGTTTCCAACAACATCAAGCGTTTACCCGGATAGCGTTAAGTTTACCAAAGGCAACTTTTTAATTTACCTGCCGAGGTAAAGCCCAAGCCCTCCCTGCCTCGGGAGGGCTTTAAACACTGCTTAAGTAATTTCTGTCGCTCCTACCGGGAAGATTGTTCACCATATTATTTGTTGCAATAAGGTGTTCATGAATGCTTCTCGGTTTAGAGCGGCTTTTTAGCAAATAATTGTATTTTTGTCGCTCTAATACTTTTTTACATGAGCGCTCGTACAAAAATTAAAGCACTGCTTGAAAGCGGTAAAACCGATATTGATGTAACTGTTAAAGGATGGGTACGCACATTTCGTAACAACCAGTTTATTGCTTTAAACGATGGCTCAACAAATAACAACCTGCAAATTGTTGTTGATTTTGAAAATACCGATCCTGCCATATTAAAACGCATTACCACCGGCGCGGCGCTTAGCGTTAGCGGCAGGCTGGTAGCATCGTTAGGCAAAGGCCAAAGCGTTGATGTTAAAGCAACCAGCATCGAAATTTTAGGCGATAGTGACCCGGAAAAATACCCGCTGCAACCCAAAAAACATAGCCTCGAATTTTTACGTGAGATAGCGCACCTGCGTTTCCGCACCAGTACATTTGGTGCTATTTTCAGGGTGCGTAATACACTGTCATTCGCTATACACACCTTTTTCCAGGAGCGTGGGTTTGTTTACCTGCACACCCCGGTTATTACACAGTCTGACGCTGAAGGCGCGGGCGAGGCATTCCACGTAACCAACTTCGATCTGGCTAACGTACCGCGTACAGATACCGGAGAGGTGGATTACAAACAAGATTTCTTCGGAAAATCTACCAACCTAACCGTATCCGGCCAACTGGAGGGCGAACTTGGTGCAATGGCCCTGAGTGATATTTACACCTTCGGCCCTACCTTCCGTGCCGAAAACTCTAACACAACCCGCCACCTTGCCGAGTTTTGGATGATAGAGCCAGAAATGGCTTTCTATGATCTGAAAGACAACGCCGACCTGGCCGAGGACCTGCTAAAATACGTTATCCGTTACGCGCTGGACAAAAACAAAGATGATATTGAATTCCTGACCCAACGCCTGCTCGACGAGGAAAAACAAAAGCCACAGCAAGACCGCTCTGACCTTAATCTGTTAGAGAAACTGCAGTTTTGTTTAGATAACGATTTTGAGCGCCTGACTTATACAGAGGCGATTGAGATCCTGAAAGAATCGACCCCGAACAAAAAGAAGAAATTTCAATACCTGATAGAAGGCTGGGGCACCGACCTGCAATCGGAACACGAGCGTTACCTGGTTGAGAAACACTTTAAAAAACCGGTGATCCTTACCGATTATCCGAAAGAGATAAAATCATTCTACATGCGCCAAAACGATGACGGCAAAACTGTTGCTGCCATGGACATTCTTTTCCCGGGCATTGGCGAGATTGTAGGTGGTTCGCAACGTGAGGAACGTTTAGACAAATTAGAGCAACGTATGGATGAGATAGGTATCCCTAAAGACGAACTTTGGTGGTACCTGGATACGCGCCGCTTTGGTGGCTGCCCGCACGCCGGCTTCGGCTTAGGCTTCGAGCGTTTGGTACTGTTTGTTACAGGTATGGGCAACATTCGCGATGTGATCCCTTTCCCAAGGTTCCCGAAGAACGCGGAATTTTAGACCGCTGATTAAGAAGATTTTTATGATTACGCCGATTATTTTTGATCGGCGTTTTTGTTTTTATGTATTCATCATGCCGAACTTCTTTTGCATCCCACATACATATTGTAATTTGCCTATTAAATGCCTAAAATAGTATTAACCACCTTCATCAACGCCCCGATTAAGCGTTGCTTTGACGTATCCCGCGATATTGACGTCCATGTTGCATCAACCGCACACACCGGTGAACGGGCTATTGCAGGCCGCATAAGCGGGTTAATAGAATTTGGTGAAACAGTTACCTGGCGGGCAAAACACTTTGGCATCTGGCAAAACCTCACCTCAACAATTACGGAGTTTAACTCTCCTAATTTCTTTGCAGATGAAATGGTTTCGGGCGCATTTAAAAGCTTCAAACATGAGCATTACTTTACCGGCGATAATGAGCAAACCATTATGCGGGATGAATTTGTGTTTGAATCGCCTTTCGGCATATTAGGTAGGCTTGCAAACCGGCTATTTCTTAAAAGATATATGACGGCGTTGCTGGTGAAAAGAAATGAAGTAATAAAAGAAGTAGCTGAGAAAGGCTAGCCAACTTACTTGAACGTATTAACCGCAGTAGGCTTTTTTACATATCTCCTTAGCACTAACAGCATCATTCCTATCAGCACAATTAAAATGATGTAGCTTATTGCAAAAGTTTGCTGATTATGGATATTGATGGTGGTTGCTATGGCGTAGCTAAATATAGAGGTGACAATGTACCCGCCGCCGCTGGTGATACCGCCGGAAATGCCCGCATTCTCGGGAAAGCGGGTTAGGCAATAAGTAAAATAGATATTGTAGATGAAACCCATTATAAAGTGCAGCGCCACCACAAAAAACATAATGGGAAAAATACTGCTGAATAAGCCCGCCGTGGCAAACATCGCGACAGCAAACACGCCTTGTATAAAGTTGGCTACCGTAAGTTTTGTTAAAAAATTGCGCGCTATCAAATACTTGCTCAGCAGGCCGCCCAACAGCAAGGCCACCCCCGAACTTAAAGCCGCGTAACCTGTGGCCACCGCCGAATAATGAAATACGTTTTCGATAAGGAACGGCGCCGACATGCCAAAGATGATAGCCATTGAATAGCTTAAACCAAGTACCACGATGCCATAAGCAAAATCGGGCGTACCTATCATTTTTTTATAGGTATCGGCTATTGTAGCCAAGTGAAATGGTTTGGTTTGCTTTAATGTTTCGCCACTATAACGCAACTCCAAAAGCAGCAATACTAATGCATAAATTGCCAAGAAGTAGAAGTTGGTCCGCCATCCAAAACTGTGCTGTAAATACCCTCCTAAAAACGGCGCTATCACCGGTGCAGACGACCACACCACCGAAAGCAAACTGGTATAATGTTTTTGTTTGTCGCCCGTAAAAGCATCAATAAATAATGATCGCTTAGATACCATGATGATGGAGATCACCAAACCCTGTATGGCCCGCATTACAAATATCACCCCTATGCTATGGGTAAGTACGATAACAATGTTTGTAATAATGAATGCAATTAATGAGTAAAGGCTAAGTTTGTAGCGCCCGTAGCTGTCGCTAATGCTTCCTACAAACAATTGCGATACGCCATAACTAATCAAGAAGATAGTCATGGTAAGGCGAACGCTTGATATAGGGATATGTAAGTCCTGCACCATGGCCGGGAATGAGGGCACATAAACGTCCATTGCAAATCCCGAAATAGGAATGATCATGAACGCCAGCATTGCGCTAATGTTGCGGTTTTTATCGGTTACATATCTCATTAAGTATCGTCTTTCGGAGCTGGCAAAAATCAGAAACTAATTTGGGGCGATTGTCAGATTGATGTGATAATGCAGGTGATGTGCAAACGTATTATTGGTACCCGCTATTCCCTTTTATAATCCTTATGCACAATCAGAAAGCTGGCGCGTTCCTCTTTATGGAAGGGGATATCCCAGTTGCCCTGGTAGCTTATTTTTATAGGAAGCAGTTGCTCATTAAACCTGTTTAGCTCTATGTTCATCTGTACATTAAAGTCGAACAGCATATTACTGTATTTCATATCGATATACCGGCCCAATATCTCAAAATTGTTTATATCAAAAATAGTGGTCATCTCCTGAATCATCACATCGCCGACCGCGGTACTGGGCTTGCGCTTCACTTTGAAACGATATACCGGTATGCTATCGAGGTATTTACCCCTTGCAAACTCATAGGTATAGAACTGCTTCAACTCGGGCCCGAAAATCTCCGTTTTATTGCTGATGAACGGGATGCCCGGCACACGCCTGCCCGGGGTGAACACCAGGGTTTTCAATTTACCCTTATACCCTTCATTTTTCCCTTTATTTTCAGCGGAAGTACCTTCGCTCTTTACAAAATCTGAGTTATAGGCATTCATGAAAATGTAGTCGAACATTTCTACAGTATACGACTGGTATTTTCCGTTCTTTTTAAGCACGTTACCGCTATCACGCTTAGCAGTATATTCTATTTTGTGTTTACCGTTGATGTTGCTATGGAGTAACCGGCGATAAACTTTGCCGTCAACCTTGTTGTTTTTATCGTAGGTATAAATACGGTTCTCGGCAGTAAAGGCATAACTCTTCATATTTTGAAATGCCTTGTAAAAGCTGGTGTCATTCATTACCGCGTCAATAAAATCCTGCGTATTTAAGCGATGCGAGCGGATATTCACAGCCGAATCTATAACAATAGTAAGAATGGTATCGGGGTTAAAGCGTGGGATTTGCTGCGCACGCGAGCCGAAAGCGGAAAGTATAAAGCAGAAAGCTAACAGTAATCTTTGGTTCATATAATAGTCCATGGTTGATAGTCCACAGACCACAGCTTACGTAGCAACATTACAGCAAAACAAAAGTTTTCCATGGACTATCGCCTATGGGCCTATCTACTAATTTAATTTCCTAACTGCTTTACAGCAAGGTATGCCATCAAACCAACACTTTGTTCAAGGGCACTTTCTTCCACATCAAAGGTTGGGGTATGTACAGATGATGTTATTCCGCGGCTTTCGTTACGGGTGCCCAGGCGGTAAAAGCAAGAATCAGCAGCTTGTGAATAATATGCAAAATCCTCCGCAGCCATCCATATATCCAGATCCAGCACGTTCTCTTTACCTAAATAATCTTCGGCATAGGCACGGGTACTGGCGGTTAATTTTTCTTCGTTTATAAGGAAAGGGTAACCTTTCATAATATTAAACTCGCAGGTACCACCCATACTTTCGGCAATACCTTCGGCCATTTTTTTGATCTTTATATGGGCCTCAGAACGCCATTTTTCGTCCATAGTACGGAAAGTACCTTCCAGATATACCTCGTTTGGTATTACGTTGGTAGCGCCGTTTGCTATCACTTTACCAAATGATAATACCGACGGACTTTTAGGGTCGGCAGAGCGGCTTACAATAGTTTGAAGCGCGGTAATAATATGCGCGGTGATGACAACCGGGTCGACATTCTGTTGCGGTTGCGCACCGTGCCCACCTTTACCCCTTACGGTTACATAAAGCTCATCAGTTGATGCCATGTACTTACCCGCTCGGAAACCCACTTTACCGGCATCAATAAGCGGCATAACATGTTGGCCTATCACTGCTGCGGGTTTTGGGTTTTCTAAAACACCTTCCTGTATCATCAGGCTTGCACCACCCGGCAGTTTCTCCTCTGCAGGCTGGAAAATAAATTTAATCGTTCCGCCAAATTCACTTTTCAAACCGGTTAATATTTTAGCGACACCCAATAGCGACGAGGTATGCACATCGTGCCCGCAAGCATGCATTACACCCGGATTTTGCGATTTGTAGGGTACATCATTAGTCTCTAATATTGGCAGCGCGTCCATATCGGCACGCAGGGCCACTACCTGGTCAGATGGCTTATCGCCTTTTAACAGGGCTACCAAACCTGTGTTAGCCATTTTATGATATTCCAGCCCAAGATCTTCCAGCTTTTTGGCAACAAAAGCCGATGTTTCTACCTCGTGAAAAGATAATTCTGGATGCGAGTGTAAATGCCTGCGGGTAGCAACTACGTCATCAAAAATGTCTTTAGCTACTTGCTGTATCTTTTCCTTAATCATTACTGATAACCGTTTTAGGTGGGTTGATTTTTTCTGAAATAATAAACATTGCCGGAAATAATGACTTGAGTTGTTCCTTCATACGCTCGGCTTCGATACGCGTGCGGAAATCTCCGGCACGAACCTTAAAATTTGGTTCCCGGTACACAATATAGGTACGCATTTCCGGAAACTCTTTGTTGAATTTAGCCTGCGCATTAAATGCCGAACTTCGGTTACTGCCGCTGTAGATCTGCACACGGTAACCATAAGATGAGGAATAACCGGCACTACCTCCACCGCCTTTACTATTAAGTATAGCGCGTTTAGCAAGCAGGGTATCGAATAATGGCGGTGCAACTACTTGCACTTTACCCCTGGTAGTTTGTGCCGATGCCTTGAATGAGCCAATTATCAGCATAAAAAAAAAGCAGTGTTTGATGAGGCTTATCGGGGCTTTATAATCAAACATTGCTTTTTTCATGGTACTTTATAATAGTTGTCATGCTGAACGATAGTGAAGCATCTATCGTCGACATGCATCTTCACTATTAGACCCTTCGCTATCGCTCAGGATGACAAAAAAGTTTTCTTAATTCATTCCCTGGCCGTGGCAGCTTTTGTATTTTTTGCCGCTACCGCAAGGGCATGGGTCGTTCCTGCCTATTTTTTGTTCAACCTTTACAGGGGTCGGTTTTTGCATTTCGCGGGTATCTTCCATCGGCATGCCGTTACTTTCGTTAACCAGCTCGGGTTTAGAAGTACGCATATTTTTCAGGTCGAGTTTTGGCTGAGGTTTTGCCTCGCGCACCTGCTCAAGCTCTTGCTGTACCGGGATACCTCCCCTGAACAAGAAGCTAACCAACTCTTTGTTCACGTTTGATAACATCTGGCGGAACAATTCAAAAGCTTCAAACTTGTAAACCAACAGCGGGTCTTTTTGTTCGTAAACGGCATTTTGTACCGATTGCTTTAGCTCGTCCATCTCGCGCAAATGCTCTTTCCAGGCATCATCAATAAGGTAAAGCGTAACGTTTTTCTCAAACGATTTAAACACTTCCAAACCGTTATTTTCAACCGCTTTTTTAAGCGGTACAGATACCTGTAAACCATGGATACCATCTGAGAAAGGCACTACAATGTTTTCTACGTACTGGCCGCGGGTATCGTAAACGTCCTTTATAACCGGGTAAGCCTGTTGGGCAACCGCCTCTGCCTTACGTTTGTAAAAATCAGTTACCTCTATAAAGGTGCTTTCTACCAGCTTGGCAACAGGTGTAGCGCTAAATTCTTCGGCATTTACCTGAGTATCTACCGAGAATAAGCGGATGACCTCCATCTGGAAACCTTCGTAGTTGTTACCCTCTTTGTACTCGGTAACCACATCTTCAATTACATCGTAAATGGTGTTGCTCAGATCTACATCAAGGCGCTCGCCAAATAACGCGTTCTTACGTTTAGCGTAAATAACGGTACGCTGCGAGTTCATCACATCATCATACTCCAGCAAACGTTTACGGATACCAAAGTTGTTCTCTTCTACTTTCTTTTGCGCACGCTCGATAGATTTTGAGATCATAGAGTGCTGGATAACCTCACCCTCTTCTATACCCATACGTACCATCAGGTTAGAGATCCGCTCCGATCCGAATAAACGCATCAGGTTGTCTTCTAACGATACAAAGAACTGAGAAGAACCCGGGTCGCCTTGGCGGCCTGCACGTCCACGCAACTGCCTGTCTACACGGCGGCTTTCGTGGCGCTCTGTACCTACAATGGCCAAACCTCCTGCTTCTTTAACACCTGCCCCAAGCTTAATATCCGTACCACGGCCTGCCATGTTGGTGGCAATGGTTACGGTACCGGCCTGGCCTGCTTCGGCAACAATGTCTGCCTCTTTCTGGTGCATCTTAGCATTCAGTACGTTGTGTTTGATGCCACGCAGCTTAAGCATACGGCTCAACAACTCCGATATCTCTACAGATGTTGTACCCACCAGTACCGGGCGACCGGCCTGAGTTAGTTTTACAATCTCATCAGCAACGGCGTTATATTTTTCGCGGATGGTACGGTAAACCAAGTCCTGCATATCTGCACGGCTGGTTGGCGTATTGGTTGGTATCTCTACCACATCCAGTTTGTATATCTGCCAAAACTCGCCGGCTTCGGTAACGGCAGTACCAGTCATACCACAAAGTTTGTGGTACATTCTAAAGTAGTTTTGCAGCGTTACAGTAGCAAAGGTTTGCGTAGCATCCTCTACCTTAACATTTTCTTTAGCCTCAATAGCCTGGTGTAAACCATCAGAGTAACGGCGACCATCTAATACACGACCGGTTTGCTCATCAACAATTTTCACTTTACCCTCATCAAGGATGTATTCGGTATCTTTCTCAAATAAGGTATAAGCTTTAAGCAACTGGTTAACCGAGTGGATACGTTCTGATTTGATGGAGAAATCGCGCATCAGCTCATCTTTACGTGCTATCTTTTCTTCGGCAGGCGCGTCAGATTTCTCGATGTTCGCTATCTCGGTACCTACATCAGGCATCACAAAGAAATGAGGATCTTCGCCCGATGCGGTGATCAGTTCGATACCCTTTTCTGACAGTTCTACCGAGTTGCTTTTCTCATCAATAATAAAGAATAACTCAGAGTCAACCTTTGGCATTTCCTTACCCTGGTCCTGCATGTAGTGGTTCTCAGTTTTTTGCAGAACGGTACGGTTACCACCCTCGCTCAGGAACTTTATTAACGCTTTATTTTTTGGTAAGGCACGGTGCGCACGTAACAACGCTAAACCACCGTCCTCTATGCCTGTGTTGCCTTCGTTGATCGCTTTTTTTGCCTCGTTCAATACTGTATTTACGTAAGCCTTTTGCGCGTTAACCAGGCGCTCTATACGTGGTTTCAATTCATAAAATTCATGCTCGTCGCCACGTGGGATAGGGCCGGATATGATCAGCGGGGTACGGGCATCATCAATTAACACCGAATCGACCTCATCCACCATGGCATAGTGCAGCTTGCGCTGTACCAGTTCTTCGGGGCTGCGTGTCATATTGTCACGCAGGTAGTCAAAACCAAATTCGTTGTTGGTACCAAAGGTAATATCGGCCAAATAAGCTTTGCGGCGTTCCTCAGAATTTGGCTCATGCTTGTCAATACAATCAACCGCCAAACCGTGGAACTCGTATAATGGTCCCATCCACTCGCTATCGCGGCGTGCCAGGTAATCATTCACGGTTACAATGTGTACACCCTGGCCTGCAAGCGCGTTTAGGTAAGCAGGCAGTGTAGCCACCAATGTTTTACCTTCACCCGTAGCCATTTCAGCTATTTTACCCTGGTGCAATACAATACCACCTATCAGCTGCACATCGTAGTGTACCATATTCCAGGTAACTTCGTTGCCGGCAGCCAGCCATGTGTTATGGTGGGTTGCTTTATCGCCTTTGATGATAACGTTGCTTTTTTTGGCAGCAAGTTCGCGGTCAAAGTCGGTAGCGGTAACCTCAATTGTTTTATTTTCGGCAAACCTGCGCGATGTTTCTTTTACCACGGCAAAAGCCTCGGGCAAAATGTTCATCAATATTTCTTCAAGTTCTTTATTGCGGTCTTTTTCTAACTTATCTAACTGCGTATACAGGGTAACCTTTTCGCTTACCTCCATATTCAGTTCGGTTTCGGTACGGGTTTTTATAGCCTGTATCTCGTTATCTATCCCGGAAAGGCCGGCAGCAATGGTTTCTTTAAATTGTATGGTTTTGGCTCGCAGCTCATCATTACTTAACTGATCAAGCTTAGCATAAGCAGCTTTAACATTCTCAACTATAGGCAGTATGGCCTTAACGTCTCGTTCTGATTTGCTTCCAAAAAGCTTACTGAAAAAATCTAACATATTATTTTTATATAATGCACCAAACTCAATAATTGCGCCAGTGCAATTTTAAAGTCATTTTGACAGGCAAAGGTACGGTTTTGGGCTGAAAGGAGAAAGGTAAAAGGGTATTGGCGATGGCAGTTTTAATGATAATGACTATTTATTTCTATCATCATTCGCATCTTCATCATCGTTGTCGCCCTCATCGTTAAAAAACTTATCTTCATCAAACATTAAATCTTCCAACACTTCCTGTTCAGGCGTACTGGTATCGTAACGAATTGCCCAGTTGTCTGGTATATCATGTGCCTTATCAAACCCTCTTATCCATTCCACAAATACTAAACGAAACTCTTCTACCTTTTCGCGCATTAGTTCAACATAATCTTCCTCGCCTATCTCAAACATTTCGGTACATATAACCGCGTTCAGCATATCCTGCACTGCCAGTTTTATAATAACTGCATTTTGCATTTTAAGCGAATATAATCTCCCCCCTTCTGCCCCTGCTATTTTAGCGCCGATGAGCATCGCATTTGATAATATGTCTCGTGCAAAATGCGCGGTCTTCTCATCGTCTTTCAATGCTTCAACAAGTACATCGGCAAGTTCAAGTATCTCATCTGCCTTAATAAATACAGGTAACTTTCTTATTTTATCAAATCTAGACATAGCAATAAATATAGCGATCTTGTAGGTATGTTCGCTTATAACCACTCACCATTCAACTTAATAACCATTCCCTCAAAAAAGCTATATTTGCCCGCATGAACATCCTGCTCCTTGGTTCGGGCGGAAGGGAAAGCGCCTTCGCCTGGAAAATTTCACAAAGCCCAAAATGCGATAAACTTTTTATTGCACCGGGCAATGCCGGTACCGGCCAGTATGGCACCAACGTTAACCTAAAAGTTACCGACTTTGAAGGCATTAAAGCCTTTACGCTGGCTAACGATGTTAAAATGGTTTTGGTTGGCCCCGAGGAACCGCTTGTAAAAGGCATCCACGATTTTTTCCTGGCTGATGAGCAACTGAAGAGCATCCCGGTTATTGGCCCGCAGCAGGAAGGCGCCCAACTGGAGGGTAGTAAAGATTACTCAAAAGCATTTATGCAGCGCCACAATGTGCCAACCGCGGCATCGCGCACGTTTACCCGCGATACCCTGCAGGAAGGTTTAGATTACCTGGCCACAACAGGCCTGCCCGTTGTTTTAAAAGCCGACGGTCTGGCAGCCGGCAAGGGCGTTTTAATATGCCTTACCCTAGAAGAAGCCCGCCAGGAACTTTTAGAAATGCTTACCGAAGCCAAATTCGGTGATGCCAGCTCTAAGGTGGTAATAGAACAATTTTTACAAGGAATAGAGCTTTCGGTTTTTGTGATGACCGATGGCACCAATTATAAAATACTGCCCGAAGCTAAAGACTACAAACGAATTGGGGAAGGTGATACAGGTTTAAATACCGGCGGTATGGGTTCGGTGTCGCCGGTGCATTTTGCCGATGAGGCTTTTATGCAGAAGGTGGAGGAACGAGTGATCATCCCTACAGTTGAGGGTTTAAAAAAAGAAGGCATTCCTTACAAAGGGTTTATTTTTATAGGCCTGATGAATACCCACGGCGAACCATGGGTTATTGAATATAACTGCCGCATGGGCGACCCGGAAACGGAAAGCGTTATGCCACGCATCGAATCGGACTTTGTAGACCTGCTTTTAGGCGTTGCCGAAGGCAACCTGAACGAGAAAGAACTTATTATCTCCCCAAAAACCGCGGCTACTGTTGTTTGCGTTGCAGGCGGCTACCCCGGCGAATACCTAAAAAACAAAACTATTAGCGGGATTGAGAACGTGCGCGATTCGCATGTATTCCACGCGGGCACCAGCCTGGTTGGCGACGATGTGCAAGCAACGGGCGGTCGTGTATTAGCCGTTACCAGTTTACAAGACAATATGTTTGATGCCCTACAGCAAGCCACTGCCGATGCAGCACGCATTTATTATGATGGCGTATATTTCAGGAAAGATATAGGGTTTGATCTTTTATAATACAAACGAATTGTTTTCGGCACCTCTTTTGGGACATCAAATAGCTTATAAACAAAAGGCGGGGTTATATAATCCCGCCTTTTGTATGTCGCAATAATTAACAGTTGGCCTCCCTGATAATTTTTTTCTTAAATAATTGCCTGATAATTAACATTATAATAATTATTGGTATATTGGGTTACATTTAAAACCAAACAAAATGAAAAAACTGAAAGACTTTAAAAAACCACTAACCAGACAGGAAATGAAATTTGTTGTAGGCGGTTTTCGCCAATGCGGGTTAGATGACGGCTTTATTTGCGGCCCCGAATCATGCCCAGATCCTTATGGGCCATATGTTGGTCACGTAGTATCGTGGAAATGCGATAGCCCAACTGGCGCCTGCAGGCCTACCGAATGCTTATATGCGTAGCTGATAAATTAAAGGCCCGGATTATTAATTAAACCGGGCCTTTAATTTATTAGTTATATCTTCCCAAACAACTCGGCAAGTTTAGCTTCCAGGTCTTCGCCACGCAGGTTTTTACCGATGATCTTGCCGTTAGGGTCAATTAAAAAGTTTTGAGGAATAGCGCGCACCGCGTATTCGCCGGCAGGCCGGCTTTTCCAAAATTGCAGGTCAGATACCTGTGTCCAGGTAAGGCCATCTTTATGGATAGCTTTCAACCATGCTTCCTTAGCGTTAGGCCTGTCTAAAGACACACCTAAAATGGTAAAGTTTTTATTCTTATAAGCATTATACGCCTTTACCACATTAGGATTCTCCTGGCGGCAAGGGCCACACCACGACGCCCAAAAATCTATCAGCACATATTTACCACGAAACGATGACAGGCTTACCACCTTGCCGGCTGTATCAGCCTCGGCAATTTCGGGTGCTATGGCACCTAACGCTACGGCTTTCATTTTAGGCAACAATTCGCCAAATGATTTACCTGCTGCCGATTGTTTAATAGCCGGAGAAAGTGAAGTGTATAATGGCTCGATATCTACGTAATCTAAACTATAAGCAAGCGACTGCAAGGCATTCATACTTACGTAAGAATCCGGGTGATCTTTAATAAATTTTTGGTTAATAACTTTCTCCTGAGCCTCGATAGCTTTTTCGGCAGCCTTAGCTTGTTTTAAGTAACCCTCAGATTTTTGCTCAGCTTCAGGCGTAGCTTTTTCTTTAGCTTCCATAGCTTTATAACCATCGCTAACAGGCTTTAAAGCTGCCTGGTATTGTTCATTCTCGGCGTTAGTTTTTGTACCGGTAACAGTTGCCTTGTCTAGTTCGCTTGTAGTGTTAACGGTAATAGTTCCGGGCTCTATAAAGATGGATTTATAATCCCTGGAAGCATTCATGCCATTACCCTTAGTATTAAGCAACAAGTAGCCCTGGCCGGGTGTAGCCGCTGCTTCGCCTTCAAATTTAAAAGCCCCGTTCTTCAGCTCAACCGAATCCATAATTGTTTTGCCATCCTTACGGTATTGGATATAAGCTTTAGCAGGAGCATTATAAGTACCTAATTTACCCTGAACAGTAAATTTGCCGCCCTGCGCAAAAGCCAGCGCAGGCAAAAGCGCAAGCGCGCTTAAAGTTATTTTTTTCATATAGTGACAGTCAGTTTTGTTGAGGCCTAATATGCGGTTATTATGCTTAAAATCAAATTTTTCCGAGCAACTGTTCCAGCTTTTTATCAAGGTCATCACCACGCAGGTTCTTAGCCACAATTTTACCTTCGGGGTTTATCAGAAAGTTTTGCGGGATAGATTGTACACCGTATAAACTCGCGGCAAGGTTATTCCAAAATTTAAGGTCGGATACCTGCGTCCATGTCAATCCATCGTTTTTGATGGCCGCTAACCAGGCGGACTTGCCGTCGGCTTTATCAAGCGATACGCCAAGAACTGTAAAGTTTTTACCTTTATACTTATTGTACATTTTAACCACATTAGGGTTTTCCTGTCTGCAAGGGCCGCACCATGATGCCCAAAAATCTAACAATACATACTTACCACGGAATGCCGATAAACGCACCGGGTTACCATTTACATCGTTTTGAGAAAAATCGGGTGCCAGGGCGCCAATAGCTGTTATTTTTAAAGACTCGATAGACAATTTTAGCTGCTTACCCCCCTCCGAGTTTTTAAGATCGGCAGATAGCAGGTTGTATAATGGCTCTACTTCGGTCACATCGGGGGTTGGCCCGGCAACGCTCGACAGCGCCAATAAGCTGATATAACTTGTAGGGTGCGTTGTTATAAAACTTTTTATGGTGCTTTTTTGCTCGTCCTGCAAAACTTTGTATTTAGCCTGCATAGCATTTTGGAATGCGGGCGAGCATTGCTGCTCGGCAGAGGCTTTTTTACCTTCTTCTGTAATTGCTTTCGCTTTGTCTATAATTACTTTCAGTTGAGCTTTGAGGCTTTTGTTGTCATCATTTATTGGCGAGCCAACAACATCAGCTGTAGCGATAGAATCTTTACCGGTTATGCTAATAGTGCCCTTTTCAAGAAAAAAGCTTAAGCCATCAGCCGTTTTGGAAGGGCCGCCATCCGGAAAGTTTTGCTCTACATATTTTGCAAAGCCCAGGTTTTTATGGTCGATGAATAATGACGCCGTTACCGGATCCATAATAACGCCTTCAAATTTAAACTCTCCGTTAACTACTTTGGCCGAATCTGTTTGGCTGTTGGCACCAAGGTAATAAACCAAATAAGCTGTTGCAGGGCCGGTTATGTTTGTCAGTTTGCTTTTAACTGTAAAGGGCTGCGCGTTTTGTGCAAAG
The DNA here is from genome assembly GCA_040389205.1 of Bacteroidota bacterium. GTDB lineage: Bacteria > Bacteroidota > Bacteroidia > Sphingobacteriales > Sphingobacteriaceae > Mucilaginibacter. The sequence goes on along the minus strand of JAZKAL010000002.1, from coordinate 189,261 downwards.
GCCAAAGCCGGCAAAAATGCCGCAATAGTGAAAAGAAATTTCTTCATTTAAAATATCAGTGAAGTACAATAACGTGTAAATGCCTAATCAATTGCGGGTTAGTTCAATTTCTGGTAAGTGCGCCACCAAAGATCGGGCATTTCGCCGGATATTGCAGTTTTGTAATCCTCGTACCGGCAAGGCACCAGGTGAAATCGCTCGTTCTTAGAACCGCCTGTTGGGTAGGGCACTTGCATCCACCAGCGGTCGCTTTTTTTGCTTTTTACAAATACCAGTTCATGCTCATCATGCGTAAGGCTGGTTTTGTAGATAAGGTACTGCGATTTGGGGTTGAGCGGAAAATCGCGCTTGCGGTTATAAACACCATCAATAAAATACCATATCATTTGTGATAGCAGCATGGCGGTTTGCCCGTTGTTATCGAAAGCAGGATTAAATTCATAAAAACCTATAGAGGTAAGCTTATCGCTAAAGCCCGCGTAACGGCAGATCTGGCAGGCTTCTTCGCCGTAAAAACCGTTTGGCCTGGCGTTGGCGTTGCCGGCAGCATCTGATGAGCGAATGGCTCCCATATCAAAACTCACCATATTGGCATTACGGATGATAGGTTCTGCCACCGCGATGTTTTGGGTAAGCTCGCCAAGGCGGTGTACGTCAAAGTAAAGCTTGTCCATCACCCGTAAACTATCCTGGCTGGCAAAGTAGGTTTGGTAACCCATATTGCTATAGTTGAAAAGGTAGTTAGGCTCATGCAGGAAAACTTTGTTCATGTACGATGCAGAGGTGGTTTCGATAGTTTCGTGAAAGCCATCATCTTCCAGGTCGAATTGAGAATCTACAACCAGCATATCTACCTTTTGCTCCAGGTTTTCGTAACCAAGATATTGGGCGTAGGTAAGGTCTTGCCCTCCGCCGATAATAAGTGGGATAATGTCTTTCTTGATCAGTTCTTCTACTACGGTTTTTAATGCGTAGTAAGTATCAACCACCGTTTCGCCGCGGACAATGTTACCCAGGTCTACAATTTTTGTGTTATAGCTGCCTTCATTTAGCAGGTATAGTTTCTCGCGAACGTAGTCGGGGCCTAAAGCGCAACCGGGATTATTTATGGCATTACGGTCCTCAAGCACCCCTATTATAGCGATATCCGTTTTCTCTTCCAGATCGGGGAAGTCAACCGAGTGGTGGTTAATTTTATCCCCAAGCTGACTGGTGAAATAGCCATTCTTTGGCGTGATCTTTTTAAGATCGATAGGTGTAAAAAAATCGGCTAAAGACATGTTGTTGATGTGCAAATATGCAGATGTGCAAATGTGCAGATTTTTTGCAGATTTGCATATATGATTTTAGTAACCGGTGCAACAGGTTTTTTAGGGGCCGAATTAGCGAAGGAGCTTATCCTGCGCGGAAACAGGATCCGCTGCACCAGGCGGGCATCATCTGCCATCCCCAAAATACTGGAGGCTTATGCCGATAAGATCGAATGGGTTAACGCCGACCTGATGGATGCCGCCGCTTTAGAGGATGCCCTTGATGGCATTACACAAGTTTACAACTGTGCAGCTTTTGTATCCCTAAAACAGGCCGATAAAGAGCCCATGATCCGCACCAATGTGCGTGGTACGGCCAACCTGGTTGATCTATGTAATGAAAAGGGTATCCGCATGGTGCATACCAGTTCTGTAGCTGCGGTTGGCGAGGCTAAGCCGGGCGAGCTGATCACCGAGAACCACCACCTTGATTCCTCAACCGAAACGGATGGTTATGCCATATCTAAACTGGAAAGCGAGATGGAGGTGTGGCGTGGCATTGCCGAAGGGCTGGACGCGGTTATAGTAAACCCTACCATTATTATTGGTGCAAGCGCAGGCACTGCAGGCAGCGGGCAAATTTTTGAAACCGTGCGCAAGGGCCTCAAATTTTACACCCAAGGCACCATTGGCTTTGTAGATGTGCAGGATGTCGCCAAATGCATGATAGCCCTAATGGAAACCGAACTTAGCGGAGAGCGCTACATCATCAACGCCGAAAACCGCCCGTACAAACAACTTTTTGAGGAGATAGCAACATGCATGAATGTACCCGCCCCTAAAACCCTTGCCAAACCATGGATGATGGAACTGGCCTGGCGTGGAGCATCTGCTTTTGGGTTTTTAACCGGCAAAGCCCCTGCCTTGGATAAAACCAGCGCACGAGCCGCATCAAACACCCGCGAGTTTGACAACAGCAAAATAAAGCAGGCCATAGGTTTTGAGTTTAAACCTGTTAGCGAAACTATAAAAGAAGTTTGCCGGGAACTGAGGAATTAGGGCGTTGAAAGCGCTGATATTAGAGCCCCCGTGTTCACGTTCACGTTTGCACATGCAGCCTTGTTTTTTGCAAACAGCTAGTAATAAAGCAATTACATTTAATTTACTGACAGCGTTGTGCCACCACCATGTATGCCTTTTTTTATTAGGAATGCAAACCCTGTTATACCGGATAAATAAAACTTATCCTGCCAGCGCTTTACTCATTTTAGAGGCGTTTAGCGCTTCTAACTTTTGATATAATGCAGCAGCCTGGAAAGGTTTAGACAGATAATCTGTCATGCCGGCTTCTTTTATCTTTTCGTTTATATTATAGGACACGGATGCCGTTAACGCGATAATAGGTATTTGCGCTTTAGTTTTGTCTTTTAAGCGCCGTATAACTTGCGTGGCCTGGTAACCATCCATTACAGGCATATGAAGGTCCATTAATATCACATCAAACGCCGCTTCCTTAAGCTTTTTAACCGCCTCCACTCCATTACCGGCAACCGCAGCGTTTATACTCCATTTGCTTAGCAGCTTAACCATCAATAACGAATTTACCGCGTTGTCTTCGGCTATGAGAATGTTAAGGCCTTCGAGGCTGCTGCTCATTACCGTACTTAGCGGTACCTGATTTACGTTGCCCTTATATAGTTTAAACTGAATGGGGAATGAAAAAACCGAACCTATATTTTGCTCGCTTTTTAATTCGATAGTGCTGTTGAACAAATTTAACAGGCGTTTTACGATGGCAAGGCCCAGCCCAGTACCACCGTAATGGCGTGTAGTATCTGCGGATGCTTGCGTAAACGGGTCAAATATTACTCCTTGCCTGTCTGCCGGGATACCAATGCCGGTGTCTGATACCGAGAAATTCACCGTTATGTGCTCTTCCGATTTTTCTTCTACCAAAGCTTTAACATTTACCTCGCCATTTTCGGTAAACTTTATGGCATTACCGCCTAGGTTATATATAACTTGAGTAAGGCGGGTTGGGTCGGTTATTACCCATTGGTCTTTTAGCTGCTGGTCTACATCCAAAATAAGTTGAAAGCCCTTTTCGGCGGCTTTATGCTGCAATCCCGAACATACTTTATGCAGCATTACCGGCAGGTGTACCGGGATGGCTTCTAATTCTATTTTATCGTTTTCGCCCTTATTATAATCCAGTATATCATTCACAAGGGTGAGGAGGCTGGTGGCCGAAAATTCAAGTATATCCAGATTTTCGGTTTGCTCTTTGGTAGCTGTATCTTTTATCAGACCGGTCATACCTATAACCGCGTTAAGCGGCGTACGCAGCTCATGCGACATGGTAGACAGGAATACCGAGCGCGAATCGGCCAGTGCTTTGGTTTCGGCAACAGTTGCCTGCAGCTTTTTATTCAATTCTTCCTTTTCTGCCACATTCTGCTGAAAAGCGCGGTAGAAAAGGTAATGAATAAGTACGATGGTAATAAAATTAAGAAAGACAATTACCTCAAAACCCGGCGACGGCAATTCATTTGATACGGCATCCAAATGCCAGTCGGCCCTTTTTGTAGCCACCAGGCTGTACATCACGGGCGTAATTGCCAGCACACTGTATACAATGGCAAAACTATTATTGATCAAATAATAGCCAACAAACGTTACCATAAACACAAATTGCAGGGTAACCAAATTAAGGTGCTGGTTAAGGATGATAAGATTAGACCAAATGCCCCCAACCCCGGATAAGATTATAGCATGTGCTATAATGCTGATATTATCGGGCTTGTACAATAAGTATTTTGTAAGCCCTAAAAACAATATAAAAAAAAATATTATGCGATAGAGCTGGTGGCCCTGTATACCATCATAAACCAGGGGAAAAATTATCGCAAATTTGAGTAGTGTAAGCAGTAGCGTAGTGTAAACAATCCTTATCCTCGCACGCTTTAGGTTGTTTGGTTCGCGGGATAAAACCTTTTTTATTGATAAGTTGAAAAAAGGTATAGGAGTATCCATGTAGCAGCAATTAAGAAGGGGTATGCCTTAGGGTGCCAATTTACCAAAACATTTGCATTAAATTTCTCCTATAGTGCTGTAAATTAGCATTTAGCAATTTTTTATTCACACAATTTAATCCAGTAAAGCAATGGGTAATTTATTTAACCCACAGTAACTATTTGCGAAGCTTCAACAGCACCACATTCTCTACATGCTGTGTATGCGGGAACATATCTACCGGCTGTATTTTTACCGTATCATACTTTTCTTTTAGTATCATCAGGTCGCGGGCCTGGGTGGCGGCGTTGCAGCTTACATATACAATTTTATCTGCTTCAATTTCCATCAGACGGGCAACTACATCGGCATGCATCCCGGCGCGTGGCGGGTCGGTAATAATTACGTCGGGTTTACCGTGCTCTGCAACAAAATCGTGTACCAGCACATCTTTCATATCTCCGGCGTAAAATTTGGTATTGGTAATGTTATTTATCTGTGAGTTTACCTTCGCATCTTCAATGGCCGATGGTACATACTCTACCCCTACCACCTCGCGCACATGCCCTGCAATAAAGTTGGCTATGGTACCTGCGCCGGTGTAAAGGTCATATACCAGTTCATCCCCATGAAAGCCTGCAAAGTCGCGGGTTATTTCGTACAGGCGCAACGCCTGGATAGAGTTTGTTTGATAGAATGATTTTGGACCAACCCTAAAGCGCACCACGCTACCATTAGCAGCCGGCATTTCCTCGTGTATAAACTCGGGGCCTTTCCACGCAATAACCTCCTGGTCAAAAATGGTATCGTTCATTTTTTGATTAAGGATATATAACAGAGATGTTATTTGCGGGAATGCGGCATCTACATAATTCATCAGCAGATCTACCTGCTCCTGGTCCGCGTGAGCAAAAACCACAATTACCATGATCTCGCCGGTAGACGAGGTACGGATAATGAGGTTACGCAAAGCCCCCGTATGCGCACGTACGTCGTAATAGCTAATGCCGTTCTCTTTTGCGAAGGCATTAATGCTGTTGCGCAGATCGTTTGATGGCTCGGCCTGTAAATAGCAATGGTTAATGTTCAATATCTTATCGAACCTGCCGGGGATATGGAAACCCAGGGCGTTCATGTCAAGCGTTTCGTCTTCGCGGTTCTCGCCGTCGTACAGCCAGCGCTTGTTAGAAAAAGTGTATTCCAGTTTGTTGCGGTAATACCTGTCGGCAGGCGATGGAACAATGGCGTCCATATGCTCCACATCTATCTTAGCGATGCGCGTAAGGGCATCATGCACGGCCTTTTGTTTAAATTTTAGCTGCGCCTCGTAGGTCATGTGCTGCCACTTGCAGCCGCCGCAGGTGCCAAAGTGTTCGCAAAAAGCAGGCACGCGGTATTCTGACGGGGTGATAAGTTTGGTGATCTTAGCTTCGCCAAAGCTTTTTTTGCTGCGGTAAACCTCTACATCTGCAACATCGCCGGGGACGGCCTTTTCAATAAAAAGCACAAAATCTTCGGCTTTGCCTACGCCTTTGCCTTCTTCGGCAATATCAATAACGGTTACGTTCTCAAAGAACTTAGGTTTTTTTGCAGATCTACTCATCAGACTGCAAAGTTAATAAATTAGTGATTAGTTGATTTGTGGGTAGAGATCAGGAAAAACAATTTGGAAACTTTATAAATCCGGCCGTTAAAGGGGGCGGTAAGGAGTTACTAACAGGCACATGAATTTCTATCCCGCCTGTTATTACCGGCAGATAAGAAGCAAATAAACGGGCGTTCAAATAAACATGTTCAGGATATTGTTCCAGAAATTATCCGGTTCGATATTACCAAAATCCATCTCTATGTCAAACTGCTCATCAATAAGCTCCGAAAATTGAATTAGTTCCTGGCTCATAGCAATATAGATTAAATTTTACTATGCAAACATAATATAATTTATACCAAAAACCAAAACGGTATTTTGAATTTATTTTTAGTTTTAAGATGTGTCTGACACATACATAATTTCAAGCTTATAAAACCATGGCCCCACTCCAATACTTGCTGCATATGATAACATTAAATAAAAAAACTCGCTATTTGGATTTACTTGTGTGGGAACAAACACAGCAAAAGTGCCAAATGTTAACAGCATCCCTAATACTGCTATTATAATTTTAATAATATCTACCTGATACAAATACAATGTGATAATCTTTAATATAAGAAAAAAAAGAATCCAGGTAATAATGGAAAAGAATCCACCGAAGATTACAAAAAGAAAATAAGAATATAGCTGTTCAAGTACTGGAGCACCTTCGCTTATCCAAAGATGATTACCTTTGAGCCACTGCACCAAACCGAATAAGATTGGTCCGATTATTACACTGGTCACCCAAATTTTTAAGCTGAAAGAAAATGAATTTGATTGCATTTTATGAGTTTAAGATATCAATACACAGTTATTTTCCCCAAATAAGAAACCTCACCATCACACTAAGTATAAGTAAAATGGGCAGAGAGAACGAGAACCAATAGCCCAAAGCAAAAAGACGCTTCCGAAAATTTTGACTATTATTTTCGTTGAAGGCCGCGTCAATTACCCACCCCAAAGTGTAAAACACATTTGCAACGCCCATCATTATTAGATAACCAACGCCCTGGAAGGCCATATCAAATATGGTTTCTTCAAATTCCTCATGCGGCTCTATAATTATAGGGCCGAGTATAACATAAAGCAGGAAAGCGATAAAACCTGCATATATCAGCCCTATATTATATTTTGCCCTTTGAACAAGCCACCATTGCCTTGCGGAGATTGATTTTTTAACTTCCATATTTAAAAATCATGTTTTGATGACCAACCGGGGCGGCGGTAATGGCTTTGATGGTCTTCTTATACTTGTACTGCATCTTTTTGACATACATATCAAACGTTACACCGCCTGCCATAAATAGCTTTTTATGCGCGTGCCAAACTAACAGCGATGTAGCGTAAAAGAAATGTTTGTAAGCCACCTTACGCCAAGTTTTGGAAAAATTCGATTTACCCTCGAAAATGATGGCCAACCGCTCTGTCTGGAAGGTAATATGCGGTGCTTCATCTATTAAAATATCGGTGCAGATATCTTTTAACAGTCGGCATTTTGTAGCATCTTTTAGCGCCTGGTAAAAGATCTGGGCGGTGCTTTCTACCACAATAACAGCCAGCGTCCAAATCTCCATACTGGTGTTCATGTATCGCACCTTGCGGAACAGCGTATCGCCCCAGTCTTTTTTTACACGCTTCTGCCCTATGTTATCAATATACCGGCCCAGGTTGTTGCCGTGCTTTTGCTCTTCTTTAATGAAAAGTTTCACCGCATCCACATAATCGGGGTCGCCAATGCGGTAGGCATATTTGGTTGATGCGGCTATGAGGTGTTCACCTTCGGATGTTTCGCCCAATTGCCATGCCTGTAACGATGGCAGGATGGTGGCGATCTCGTCCTGCGTAATAGCCGGCGCAATATTCCAATTCACTCTTTTTTGGCGGGCATTCGCCTGGAAATACCCTATCCAGTAATAACTTGTATGCATAAGTTTTGATAGTTTTTGTCTGAACTCGAATTAAATGAAGGAATGAATAGAATTAGGTAAAAGCATTCTGAAAATTCTTTAATCTATTTAATTCGGGTTCAGATAAATGATTATTGTTTATCCCAATTTATTTTGCGCGAGAAATACATGATGAGCGCTACGATAACAAACAGTGCTATACTGCCTATCAGCAAGGCCAGGTCTTCCAGCTGGATGATCACGAAAATGAAAGTGTAGATAATGGAAAGGATGAGCGCGAATAATGCCGCGGCCCCTTTGTTTTTAAGCAATGATGCGATAAATACAGATACCAGCCCGATAGTTGATACCGACGCGATAAGGTATGCGAAATTGTATCCCACCTGCTCTGAAAACGACAGCAACAGCGTGTAGTAGATGATCATGGCCGCGCCTATCAAAATGTAATTGAAGGCATGGATGCGCTGCTTGCGGATCATCTCAGTTAGCAATAGTGACACAAATGTTAACAGGATGATAAGGATAGCGTATTTACTTGTGCGGGTTATTTTTTGGTACTGGTCTACCGGCAGGCGCAGCTTTACCCCGAACGACGCGTCTTCTTCTTTTTTCTTACCGTTAAGCAGGTCGTTATCGTTAACCCATTGCTGCGGGTATGGCCTGTTGTAATACAGCATTTTCCAGCTGGCTTTAAAGCCGCTGCTATCAATTGCGCGTTTATCGGGAAGGCTGCGGCCATCAAAGCTCGGGCTGCTCCATTTACCATCCACTTCAACCTCGGTGGTTTTACCCAGGTGTAAAAAGTGCAGTTCCTGGCTGCCTTTCAGCTCGAGCGTATAATCAAAACTGAAAGCATTGTCGCCGTTAGCAGTTAGGTTGATGTTACCTTTTAAGCCATTAGCAAATAAATCCCTGCTGTTAAAAGATGGCTCGGCCAAAACCTTCACGCCTGCTGCGTTTATTACCGGGTTATTTTTAAGTCCTTTTAAATCGCTGATGCTAAACTCCAGGCGAGCTTTATCCAGCATCAGTTGCCCGGGCGTTAAACCTAAGCCGGCTACATCTGCCTTTGCAAAATTACCCGTTAAACGTATAGCTGAGTTATAAACCACCGTCTCGAACATCCCTCTATGCAGTACCTCAGGCTTTACATTAGCTTTAAACTTCAGGTTCTCGGGCAGGATGTAAAGCGTTTCTATTACCTCTTTGGTTATCTCTTTCCCGTTCTCCATAAATTTGGCGGTTTTGCGGTATGGAATAGTAAGTACCGGACCTTTTACCGTTTGGCTGCCCGACCATTGGTCGGCCACTTCGCTTATCATTTGGTCTTGCCGCTCGGCGCGTTCGCGAATGAGGTCGCCAATGAGGGATGAGGGGATCATCAGCACCAATACCAGGATGCCGATAAATACCAGTTTAACTGTGATGGATTCCTTAAACCAATCCATAATGCTGCGTAAGGGGTTTTGTTGTTCTTGTATCATTTGATTTAATTAAAAGTACTTTGAATTACAAAGTGATTAGGTAAAAAAATATAGTTATAGTGTTTTCTGATTTTTTATGATCTGCTCCAAAGCATCCAAATGTTGTTTAAAAGCCTGTTTACCTTTAGCAGTGGCCTCGTAATTGGTATTTGGCTTGCGGCCTAAAAATGATTTGTGTACCATAATATACTCCTCTTTTTCTAAGGCTTTAAGGTGCGATGCCAGGTTACCGTCTGATGCATCAAGCAGTTCTTTAAGCGAATTAAAATCGTAGCGCTCGTTTACCACCAGCACACTCATTATTTGTAAACGCAGCCGGTTCTCAAAGGCCTTATCAAGTTTTTCAAATGGAATTTTCACCGGTCGTATTTTAAGTACATAATGCTGCCGTAAACAATGTGTAAAACGCCAAACCCTACAGCCCAAAACAGCAAACCATAGCCCGGCAATAAAGCGGCCAGCAAACCTAATACAATTTCTATTATACCTAAATACTGTACGTCTTTATAAGTGATATTACTGGCGTTTACTAATGCCAGGCCGTAAAATATAAGCGTCGACGATGCTATAATACCAAAGTATCCTCTCGAGATCAATATCAGGGATAACGCACCGCCCGTTACCAATGGTACGGCCAGGTTAAAAAGTAACTGTTTACTTGTGCGCCCCCAAGGGTTCTGCCCTTTTTGCCTGGCCTTGCGAAGGGTTAGGTAAATTCCTGTAATAAGCGATGCAACTAATACGGTTAATGCAACAAGTATTAGGGTATACAAGTTTGTGGGCGAGCGTTGCACATCAGCCATTACATATTCGCGGTAGCTAAAAAAACCGCCGCTGCCATAGATAATGCTATAGCCAACACCCGCCCCTATCAAAGCGTAAACCCCTGCCAGCACACCGCTAAGGCCGCTAAGCGAGATAAATTTTGAGGAGCGCTCCATCATACTGCGGATGGATGTAAGCTCGTCTTGTATTTCGTTTTCTTTCACTTAAAAGTACTTTGTTATTCAAAGTAACTTATTAAATATCTTAGTTCCAAATGTTTTTTATAAAAAGATGTAAATAATAGTAAAACATTTTAAATGGTTAAACATTGATTATAATATGAGCTGGCATGAAGTATTCTTAAGTGATCTGGATTTTAAGTTCGCGATCGAAATTGTAGTACGTACACTTATCATGTTCGCGCTTATACTCGTTGTACTGCGTTTATCGGGCAAAAAAGGTGTAAGGCAGCTTTCCATTTTCGAAGTCGCGATTATTATCGGGTTTGGCTCTGCGGCAGGCGACCCTATGTTTACTAAGGATGTTGCCATTGTTCCTTCTGTAATTGTTTTAGTAACTATCCTACTCTTTTACAGGGGGGTTACCTGGTTTGCATCAAAAAACGAGCGCTTCGAATCGATATTAGAGGGCGACCCAATATATGTTATTGAAGACGGCATGTTTGTTTTGAATGACGATAACCTCACGTTTGCTAAAGATGAGTTCCTTTCGGAGTTAAGGCAACAAAGCATCGAGCATTTGGGCCAGGTACGTATTGGTGTTTTAGAAACTACCGGTAACGTAAGTTTATATTATTACAGCGACGATGATGTTAAGCCGGGCATGCCTATCTTGCCAAAGGTATATAACCAAAAGAGTAAAAAAGTATCAGATCCCGGCGACTATGCCTGTACCTATTGCGGCAATGTAGAGCATATAAAAGAGGCGCACAAAAACTGTAGCCGTTGTAAAAAAGACGAATGGTTAATGGCCATTAATACGATAAGGATCTCTTAAGTTAGTTAAACCAATATCGCTGCCTTAACAAGATAAGGCAGTATCTCTTTCTGGAAAGACACAAAATTCTTACGAACATCACTATCGCTTACCGATGTAAACGCGAAGCTGAAAACAATGCTTTTACTGCATTTAATGAGGAACCGGATGCGCTGGTGGTAGCCCTCGTGCTTGCGGATGCCGGGTAGCTGGGTAAATGATTGCACCAGCAATTCTTCCAGTTCGTTAGAAAGGTTCTTTAAGAATTCCTGCGAGTTGGTGCTCTCGCGGATGAAATCCCAGCCAATAAATTCGTTGCAAACGGTATAAGATAGCCGGCAGGTTTTCATGATAAGGCTGCTCAGGTGCGCTTCCTCATCCATATCAGGGGTGTTGGTGTTTATCAGTTCATCAACACTTACTTTGATATAGTCCATCAGCAAAACGCGCAAAACGGCTTCCTTACTATCAAAATACTTGTAGATGGTGGCCTTTGCAATTTTTGCACGCTTGGCTATTTCGTTTACGCTGGTTTTATGGTAACCGAATTTACGGAACAGATCCTGCGCTGCCCGCTTAATACTATCTTTAATTTTATCGGCTTCCATTAATTAGTTTGAAACAAATATCTCAAATTGCGTGGTATTTACAAGGTACGACCTAAGATATTTGGTAGCAGGGGCTTTAACAGGGCTCCCGTCTGATAATGAAAACTTCGACCCGCTGCATGGATCTGTAGCAGTAAAGCCTGTGTCATCAACCGTAATGGCACATAATTTCTCCGGTTGGTAACTACTGCAGCGATCATAGGCCACGTAGCTACCATCAACCTGGCGATAGATGATGATACCCGCCACACCAGCTCCCGAGATGTAAGCATACCCCCCGGGGGCATTAAGCGCCGTATAGCGGGGGTCTGTTTTTACGATTTTTACGTTCACCGGCACACGAGGCACTACGTTTTCAGCTTTGCCGCAACCTAAAAACAGCAGGCAAACTATTAGCAATGCCGGTATATTTCTCATTTATATAATATCTGATGTAAACTGTTTCAGGAAACGGACGTCGTTCTCAGAGAACAAACGAAGATCGCGGATCACATACTTAAGGTTGGTAATACGCTCTATTCCCATACCAAATGCAAAGCCGGTATATTTCTTACTGTCGATGCCGCAATTCTCCAATACGTTAGGATCAACCATACCGCAGCCCAATATCTCTACCCAACCACTGTATTTACACATATTACAGCCCGAGCCTTTACAAATGGTACATGATATATCCATTTCTGCCGATGGCTCGGTGAACGGGAAGTACGATGGGCGGAAACGCACCCTGGTACCCTCGCCGTAAAGCTCCTGCACAAAGTGATACAGCGTTTGCTTAAGGTCACTGAACGATACATTCTCATCCACATACAAACCCTCTACCTGGTGGAAGAAACAATGCGCGCGGGCAGAGATAGCCTCGTTACGGTAAACACGGCCCGGCATAATAGCGCGGAACGGTGGTTTACCGTTCTCCATCATGCGTACCTGCACCGATGAGGTATGCGTACGTAAAGCAATATCATCGGTACCATCTCCCTTGCGGATAAAGAAGGTATCCTGCATATCCCGCGCCGGGTGTTCCTGCGGGAAGTTAAGGGCCGAGAAGTTATGCCAGTCGTCTTCAATCTCCGGGCCTTCGGCTACAACAAAGCCAAGTCGTTTAAATATGTCAATGATCTCGTTACGCACCAAGGATAACGGGTGGCGTGAACCCACTTCAAAACCATCACCAGGTAAAGTAAGATCAAGCCCTAAGTCCTGAGTCTTGGGCCCCGAGTCTAAAGATTCTTTGATCTCCTGGTACCTGCCTTCGGCAAATTGCTTAAACTGGTTCAGTACCTTACCAAACGTGCGTTTCTCTTCGGGGCCAACAGTTTTAAATTCCTCAAAAAGGTCTTTAATTAAACCTTTGGTACCCAAAAATTTTATCCGGAACGCTTCCAGTTCATCAGCTTTGGCAGCTGTAAAAGCTTTAATCTCGGCAGTATATTGGTCTATTTTAGATTGCATTATAATTGTCTTAAAAATTGTTCGGCTGTTAATACCGGCAAATCAAATTTATTGTAATGTTTAATATTGCGACTAATTATTAAATCACAATTGTTTTTTTGAGCTATGTAATACTGTACGGTATCTTCAAAATCGATATGCTCACTATTTAATGCCAGCTTTACGTGTTCCTCATTAAAAGCAAGAACTTCAACAAGGTTAAGGACTTCTCTGATCGCAATTTTTGCTGCCTGTCTATTAATGTTTTTTGTTACTAAATAATGAACGTTAGCCAAAATCAATGTCGACGTATACAACTTAAATAGTCCCTGTTTACCTTTACTTAGTACAGATTGGCTATAATAAACAAATGGTGCCCTATCTAACAAAAAGTCTAAAAGGGTATCACTGTCTACAAAAATTTTAGAGGCCATGCTTCTCCTTCAAGTACTCATATTTATAATCCCAGATATTAACATCATCCGGTACTTTTCCTTTTAAGATACCTCTTAAGGCTGCAATTTCGGGATCTACCTGTTCCTGTTTTATTTTATTAAGAAAAGCATCTTCTTTAGCTTCCTTTTCTACTATTTCGTCAAAAAATTTTTGAACAATTTTTGACAAACTGGTATGCTGACGCTTAGCGTATTCTTTAACTGCCGGCAAAGAGCCAGCTTTAATATTAAGAGTTAACTTAGTGTTTTCCATAGCAGATTATTTATACGTACAAATATAAAAAATTTATACGCAACTATTTAATCACCTCTAATTCCTTACCTACCTTGGTGAAGGCGGCTATGGCTTTATCTAAATGCGATACATCATGCGCGGCAGAGATCTGCACACGGATACGTGCCTTACCCTGCGGTACAACCGGGTAATAGAAACCAATTACATAAATGCCTTCTTCCAGCATCTTAGCGGCAAACTCTTGCGCCAGTTTAGCTTCGTAAAGCATAACCGGCACAATTGGGTGTACACCCGGTTTAATATCAAAACCTGCAGCCGTCATTTTTTCACGGAAATATTGCGTGTTGCTTTCCAGCTTATCGCGCAGGTCTGTAGTTTCGCTCAGCATATCCAGTACTGCTATAGATGCACCTGTAATAGCAGGAGCTAAAGTATTACTGAACAAATAAGGGCGCGAACGCTGGCGCAGCATATCGATGATCTCTTTACGGCCCGATGTAAACCCGCCCGATGCACCACCTAATGCTTTGCCTAAAGTACCTGTAATAATATCAATCTTACCCATCACGTTATGATGCTCGTGTGTACCACGGCCTGTTTTGCCCATAAAGCCGCTGCAATGGCTCTCATCAATCATTACCAAAGCGTTATACTGCTCGGCAAGTGCGCAAATTTTATCAAGCTGGGCTATGGTACCATCCATACTAAATGCGCCATCGGTAACAATAATACGGTGGCGGAGGTCTTGCGTAGCCTTCAGCTGCTCTTCAAGGTCGGCCATATCATCGTGCTTATAACGCTTGCGCTGGGCTTTACAAAGGCGCACGCCATCAATGATAGACGCGTGGTTCAACTCGTCAGAAATAATAGCATCCTGGTCATTAAACAAGGGCTCAAAAACACCACCATTAGCGTCAAATGCGGCAGCGTAAAGTATCGTATCTTCTGTCCCTAAAAATTCAGATATCTTTTGTTCGAGCTTTTTATGTATATCCTGGGTGCCACAAATAAAACGCACCGACGACAGTCCGTAGCCGTGGGTATCCATAGCGTCTTTAGCGGCTAGTATCACTTTTTGATTGCCCGACAGGCCAAGGTAATTGTTAGCGCAAAAGTTTATAACCTCCTGCCCGCCCTGTACGGTAATGTCCGCGCCTTGTGGCGATGTTATAATTCTTTCGCGTTTATATAGGCCGGCATTTTCAATATCGGCAAGTTCCTGCTGCAAAACCGGTTGCAATGTGTTATACATAATGTAAAGTGTTAAGGCTCCAAAATTAAACATTAACAAACAATTGTGTGGAGTATGTAAACATTTAATGTAAATTACGTGTACACACAAACATTTTTGGCACAAACAGCATTAAT
The DNA here is from genome assembly GCA_040389205.1 of Bacteroidota bacterium. Classification (GTDB taxonomy): domain Bacteria; phylum Bacteroidota; class Bacteroidia; order Sphingobacteriales; family Sphingobacteriaceae; genus Mucilaginibacter. Next base: position 174,114 of record JAZKAL010000002.1, on the reverse strand, counting down.
CGTAAAAAGATACTATGAGAAGATACCTACCCTTTATCCTGTTTGTACTCGCTGCATTCACGGCATCGGCACAACAATATACTTTATCGGGCCGTGTAACGGGTCAAAAAAACGAAATGGTGCCGTTTGCATCAGTATACATTCGTAATACCACATACGGCACAACCGCTAACGAGGAAGGACGCTACCAGTTAAAGCTTAGCCCCGGCACTTATAATGTTATTTACCGTGCTACCGGTTATGCAGAGCAGGTACAAAAAATAACCATTGCCGACCAGACTCAAACAAACGATATACAATTAAGCAACGAAGCTTTCAAATTTAGTGAGGTATCTGACAAGTGGAAACAAAACCTCGACCCGGGCGATACCATTATGGCTAAGGTGATAGCCAGGCGCAAACAACATTTGGAGGAGGTGCAGAGTTACTCATGCGCGGTATATGTAAAAGGGGTACAAAAACTTTTAAGCTCCCCAAAATCATTAACCAGTAAGGCGGTTAGGCAGGCGCTTGACCTGGATTCTACCGGCCGGGGCATATTGTACCAAACCGAAATATTATCAAACCTGAACGTTGCGTTGCCCAATAAAATGCACGAGGTTACCATTGCATCAAAGCAATCGGGTATCAATACCGCTTTTGACTATAGTAAGGCGTCAGACCTGCAGGTAAATTTTTACAACGATGTTTTTAAAATAAACGGACTGAGCACCCGTGCATACCTGTCGCCAATAGGCACAGATGCTGCAAGGCATTACGATTACAGACTGGTTGGCAGCACAATACAAAACGGGCTTACTGTTGATAAAATAGAAGTAATACCGAAACGAGAGAACGGGCAGTACTTTCAAGGTAATATGTACATTGTGGAAGGCGACTGGCGCATTTACAGTGTAGACCTGATGCTTACTAATAAACAAGCATCATTAAACCTGGTAGATACTTTGCAGATAAGCCAGCAGTACATTCCAATAACCGACAGCGTGTGGATGCCTGCGGCTGTTCAAATAAACTTTAAAGGATCGGTATTAGGATTTAAGTTTGGCGGGTATTATGAGGGCATATACAACAACTACAAAATAAACCCGGCGTACCCTAAAGGTTATTTTAACGGCGAAGTGTTAAAGATTGATACCGCGGCGAACCTTAAAACCGCTGCATATTGGAATGCTACACGCCCGCTACCCCTAACCAGGCAGGAAGCGCGCGATTATCGAAAGAAAGACAGCATAGCAGCCTATCAAAAAACCGATGCTTACCTCGATAGCATTCAGCATACTAAAAACAACATTAATTATTTTACCTATACCATATTTGGTTACCGTGCAAGTAACCGTGCCGAAACAGATTCGCTATACATTTTTCCTTTCCTGCAAACGTTTTACTACAATACGGTTGAAGGCTTTGGTATAAATGCCAAAGTGCGCTATTCGCATAAAATAGACGACCTGCATTCATACAGTATCACCCCCGCGGTGCGCTATGGATTTGCCAACAAACTATTTAGCGCCAATGTGCATGCCGAGTACCTGAACGATCCTTTCCATAACCAAAAGTTTTATGTTGATTTTGGTAGCGATGTGTTGGATCTGAATAACGTAGGCACACGCTCGCTCTACTTCAATACCTTAAGCACCCTGCTTTACGAGAATAACTATGTAAAATATTACCGTTCTCAATACGGGGGCCTGGGCTTTCAGCGCGAATTAAAAAACGGCATATTATGGTCGGCAGCGTTACAGTATGCCAGCCGTACCCAAATGTATAATAACGCCTTTGGCCACTTGGTAGACGTGAAAAATAAAGAATTCACCTCCAATAACCCGTTAAACCCAACCGGACCTCCGGATGACCGTTCTTTCCTGTTCCCGCAAAACCAGGCGTTAACCTTTGCTACATCGGTAGCGTTCACGTTCGACCAGCAATACATTACCAGGCCAACAGGTAAATTTAATTTGCCATCAAAATACCCAACACTTACTGTTAATTACCGTAAGGGTATAAAAAGCGCGTTTGGGTCTGATGTTGATTACGATTTCGCATCGGTAGACCTGTCGCAATCCAATATCAGGATAGGCTTATCGGGTTTCTCGTCATTCAAACTTACCGGCGGCGATTTCTTTAGGAATAACAACCTGTATTATATGGATTACTACCATTACTTAGGTAACCAGGGTACCACGTTCGATCCTACCTATATTGGCAGTTTCCACTTCCTGCCGTTTTATACCTACAGTACAAAAGGGGCGTTCTTTGAAGCCCATTACCAGCATAATTTTGCAGGTTCGCTATTGAACAAAATACCGTTTATACGAAAACTGAAACTTGAGGAGGTTATTGGCGCAAACTATTTAACTACCAACGGCAACCCTAATTACAAAGAATTTTATGTGGGCGTGCAACGCCTCATCTTCCGTATAGATTATGGTATCTCTTACGCCGGCGATAAAAAATACATCCAGGGCATCAGGATATTTTATGGGTTGAGATAAGCTGAAAGCCTAAAGCAGAAAGCTAAAAGCTTTTCAAGTTCGGGCTTTCTGCTTTAAGCTTTTATCTTTCTGCTCAAAACCTTATCTTTGCGCTTCATTTAACACCGTTTGCAGCGGTATCAATGTTGTCATGATAAAATATAATACACTACTTTACTATTGTTATTCAACAATAGCCGATGGCGAGCAATTTGCAGCCGATCATTTAAAATTTTGTAAAACGCTGGGGCTAACCGGGCGCATTATTGTTGCCGATGAGGGTTTGAACGGTACCGTATCCGGTACAGAACAGGCTTGTAAAACTTATATGGATACCCTGCACGCCGACGAGCGCTTTGCAGGTATTGATTTTAAGGTAGACGAGGTAAACGAACCATCGTTTGTTAAAATGCATTGCCGCTATAAATCAGAGATAGTACACTCGGGCCTGCGCGACCCAAACATTATTAACCCGCAACAAAAAACAGGCAAGCACCTGGAGCCAAAAGATTTTTTGGCCATGAAAGACCGCGACGATGTAGTGGTGCTTGATGTACGTTCCAACTACGAGCACTCGCTTGGTAAGTTTAAAAACGCCGTAACGCTGGATATCGAGAATTTCCGCGATTTTCCCGCTATGATAAACGAGCTTGCCAAATACAAAGACAAAAAAATACTTACCTATTGCACCGGCGGCATTAAATGCGAAAAGGCATCGGCCCTGCTACTGCACGAAGGCTTTAGCGATGTTTACCAGCTACACGGCGGCATTATCAAATATGGCAAAGAAACCGGCGGAGAAGATTTTGAAGGCAAATGCTACGTATTTGACAACCGCCTTTCGGTTGATGTAAATAGCGTAAATCCAGTTGTGATATCAACCTGCCGTAACTGTGGTAAAACCACGCCAAAAATGATAAACTGCGCCAACCCCGAGTGCAACGAACACTTCACCCAATGTGATGATTGCGGCACCGCGTTGGATGGTTGCTGCAGCGATGCCTGTAAAGAGCACCCTCGCAAGCGCGTTTATGATGGCACTGGGTATTATGTAAAAGTACCTCAGCCGGTTAATACGTCAAAAAAAGGGGCTGTTCAACTGGCTGGTGAATAATTTAGGCTAAAGCCGGAAAGGTGCATTAAATTCATCCGTCCCATAAATGGGACGGCAATGATATTTATCCCCTATTCTGCCAAAATCTCCCCTACCGTTTATTCAAAGCCAATTTGTATTTTTGACACATTGACCTTGCATCTACCCTATGCGTAAATACATCCTGCTTGCTTTTTTTATCCTGATAAATATTAACGCTTACGCGGCAGATATTAAAAGCATTGGTGTGCCTTACGTGCAAAACTACACTAAGGCGCAGTACCAGTCGGGTAACCAAAACTGGTCGGTAACGCGCGATGAGCATGGCATTATGTACTTTGGTAACGATGAAGGCCTACTCTCCTTTGATGGCAAGTACTGGCAGTTAAACCGTATGCCAAACGGCCTCATTGTGCGCTCTGTAGCTGCCGATGGTAAGGGTAAAATATACGTTGGCGGTTTCGGCGAATTTGGGTACTGGGAAAACAATAAAAAAGGTTTCCTAAAATACAACTCGCTTACACTCCTTGTACCTAAACAATACCAGCCCGTAACAGAAGAAACCTGGAAGATCTACGTAGATAATGATAAAGTTATCTTTCAGTCGTTTGGCTCAATTTACATTTATGCCAATGGCAAAATAAGTGTTGTAAAAGCGCCAAAGCCATTCCTGTTCCTTTTCAAAACCGGCAGCCGTTATTTTGTTGAGCAGGTTGATGCGGGCCTTTTCGAATTAAAAAATAACAAATTGGTATACGTAAATGGCAGTAATATTTTAGGCAGTCGGGTGTTATCTATCCTACCTTTCGCTAATAACAAATACCTTATTGGTACCGCAAAAAATGGTTTGTTTATGTACGATGGCATCACCATAAAACCATGGCAAAGCCAGGCTAACGATTTTCTTAAAAACTACCAGCTCAATAATGGCGCGTTTATAAAAGGTAAGTACTTTGCCTATGGCACCATATTAAATGGTATTGTTATTATAGATACCGCCGGCAACGTGGTGCAGCATATCAATAAATCGAGCGGGCTACAAAACAATACGGTACTAAGCCTATATACCGATACCGAACAAAACCTCTGGGCCGGGCTCGATAACGGTATCGACCGTATTGAGGTAAATTCCCCTCTTTATTTTTACTTTGATAAAACCGGGCGTTTTGGTACGGTATACTCCAGTATTATTTATAACAACAAAATTTACCTGGGTACCAACCAGGGGCTGTTTTATAGTGATTGGGTAGTACCGGGTAAAAAGCGGCTATTCCAGTCGTTCGATTTTCAATTGATCCCCGGCTCGCAGGGGCAGGTTTGGGAATTATCGCTGCAGGACGGCAAGCTGCTTTGCGGCCATAACGATGGCACTTTTCAGGTAACAGGCAATACCATAACTAAAATTAACCCCCTAAGCGGCGGGTGGACCATAAAAAAATTCAATCCCGGTCAATTGATCCAGGGCACCTATAACGGGCTTGTTATTTACCGTAAAGATGCCGCAGGCAATTGGGCGTTCAACCACAAAATTGAGGGTTTTAGCGAACCTTCCCGCTATGTAGAGCGTGATAATAAAGGGCAGATATGGGTAAGCCATGCTTATAAGGGCATCTATAAAATAACCTTAAGCGCCGATAACAAACGGGTAACATCTCAAAAGTACTACGACAAAAGCTCGGGCCTGCCCGATAGTTACAATGTTGGCGTTTTTAACCTCGATAATCGCATTGTATTCTCCTCCGACTCGGGCTTTTATGTTTATGATGATATTACCGACAGGTTTTACCCCTATCAGCAGCTTAATAAAAAGCTCAACACATTTTCGTCATCTAACAAAGTGATTGCTGCCATTGGTAAAAAATACTGGTTCATAAACCACGGGCGTGTAGCCCTGGCCGACTTATCCGTTCCTGGAAAGCTTACCATCGATTCTAACCGTTTCAGTATGCTTAACGGGCAGATGGTGCAGAATTATGAGAACATCAGCATGATCAACAACCAGATCTATCTTATAAGTGTGGATGATGGCTTTGTGATATTTAATGATGAGGATGCATCGCGCCGGCCAAGTTTAAAATTGCCGCCGGTATTGATACGACAGGTGGAAAATATTACCGACAAAACATTGGTAATAACAGATATGAATATTGATGAGAATGAGATCGCTATTCCATACAATCAAAATAATATCCGCATCGCGTACTCGCTTCCTTACTACAAACAATCGCAAATTAAATACCAGTACTACCTGGAGGGCTACTCGCGCCAATGGAGTGAATGGAGCCCGCAAAGCCAAAAAGAGTTCACCAACCTTAACCAAGGCACCTACCATTTTAAAGTGCGCGCCAAAATTAACGACCAAAACGTAACTGTAATAACTACTTTCAGCTTTGAGGTGCTGCCACCCTGGTATGCAGGCAAAATTGCCTTTGCATTATACATATTACTGCTAATTGTTATCTACTACGCCGGCAGGAATTATTACAAGTTAAAACTGCAACGCCACCAACAAGAAATACAGGAAAAATTACAAAGAGAAAAAGAAGATTTTTTACATCGGGAAGCCATAGCAAACGAACAGCATATTGTAACCATTAAAAACGAACAGCTACAGGCCGACCTGGCAAGTAAAAGCCGTGAGCTGGCCAACTCGGCCATGAATATTGTTTATAAAAACGAACTGCTTCAAAAAATAAGCGACGAGATAGATAATTTTAAAGATAGCAGCGGCAAAAAACTATCAGATGACCAGCTTAAAAAGATCCACAAGGTTATTGAAGAGGGCATGAACGATGAGCGCGACTGGAACGTTTTTGAGAACAGCTTTAACGAAGCCCACGAAAATTTTTTTAAGAAACTTAAACAAGGCCACCCAGACCTGGTACCTAATGATTTAAAGCTTTGTGCCTACCTCAGAATGAATATGAGTAGTAAAGAAATGGCATCGTTATTGAACATATCTTTACGTGGCGTAGAAATTAGGCGTTACCGCCTGCGCAAAAAGCTCAATTTAGAACATGATAAGAACCTTGTAGAGTTTCTCATTGAGTTATAGCACTACATCATTACCTCTCATACCTTGCCAAAGCACTTAGTATGCAAGCATAGTATTTGTAGTATTAAAAACACACCCTATCTGTTTTTAGAAGTCTGTTAAACAATTGATTATATTTTCTTTTTAAAATATTTGTGAAAGTATTTTAGGTGTGATGTATTAATGTAGAGTAGTATTATTTGCTTAAAAAGTATTATCTCCTCAATTTCGAGCCCACAAATACCAATTAAACCAGTACTTAAAATTTATTAACCACTATGAAGAGAATTTATAAAATCTCAGGGTTATTACTATTGTTTACTTTTTTCTCAACAGCACTTTTTGCACAAAATGTTACCATTACAGGTAAGGTTACCGATGCTACAAGTGGCGAAACGCTGATAGGCGTAACTGTTGGTGTTAAAGGTACTACAACAGGCACCCAAACCGATGCTAATGGTACTTACACGTTAAGTGCACCATCAACCGCTACACTACAGGTATCTTATATAGGGTACACCACTCAAGACGTTCCCGTAAACGGCAGGACAAGTCTTGACATTAAATTACAATCATCAACCAATCAGCTACAGCAAGTAGTAGTAATTGGTTACGGTACACAACGTAAGGTTGATAATACCGGCTCTGTCGCATCAGTAAAAGCAGCAGATATTAACAACCAGGCCTCTACCAACGCTGTAGCCGCGCTACAAGGTAAAGTATCGGGTGTTACCGTTACCAATAATGGCACGCCAGGCTCGGCACCACAAATCACTATTCGTGGTTTAGGTACGGTTTATGGTAACGTTAGTCCGTTATATGTAGTAGATGGTGTATGGTACAGTGATATCACCTTCCTTAATAACAACGATATCGAGAACATAACCATCCTAAAAGATGCATCAAGCACTGCTATATATGGTGTGCGGGCAGCTAATGGTGTTGTGTTGATTACTACCAAACGTGGCGCTAAAGGCAAACCAACTATTAATTACAATGGCTATGCAGGCTGGCAGGCAGTTACCAACCAGGTAAAAATGGCTAATGCTACCGAGTATGCTACCGCTGTAAACGAATTGGCATCATATAGCAATGCAGCCCCGGTATTTGCCGACCCTGCAAGCTTTGGCGCAGGTACCGATTGGTATAAACAAATACTAAGGAAAGCGTTTGTTACCAGCCACCAGGTATCAGTTAGTGGGGGTACTAAAACAACTACCTATAACTACTCTTTTGGTTACCTTGACCAGGATGGATTGGTGAAAACCAATAACTACAAGCGCTATACGCTTCACCTTTCAAACGAGTTTAACCCCGTGAGCTTTTTAAAATTAGGTTACAATGCCAATGGTGTTATAACAAAATCTAAAGATGCACCGGGCGGCATATTCCACCAGATATTTGCAGCATCGCCAACATTACCTGCACGTAATGCCGACGGTTCATATGGCGACCCTGCCGACTATAACACAGGCAGCGGTAACAACTTTAACCCGCAGGCCACGATTGATTTTTACAACCAGGTTACTAAAAACGACAGGCTTACAGGTGATGTGCATGCCGAGATAGCCCTGTTTAAAGGCTTTAAATTCAGAACCAGCCTTGGCGGTGATTTTGGACAGGTAGAGGTTAGGAACTTTACACCATTATACGCTGCTACCAAAGCGCAAACAACTACCACTACTAACTTAGATGTTAACCACACCGAAACCCGTAACTGGATCTGGGAAAACACCCTTACTTACGATTATCAGGTTAAAGACCACAGGTTAACCGCATTGTTAGGCTATAGCGCGCAAAACAACCGCACCAGGCAATTAGATGCACGTGCTGATGGCGTACCATACACCAGTTCTGGTAACTTGTACAACTCATTTCCTGATGATGCTAACGTTGCTTATGTTGCAACAGCGGCAAGCCAGTTACATACGCGTACATTATCGCAATTTGCAAGGGTAAACTACTCGTTTCAAAACAAATATTTGCTAAATGCATCTATACGACGTGACGGCGCTTCGCAATTCTTCCCTAAACCTTACGGCTGGTTCCCATCAGTTGGTGCAGGCTGGGTTGTAACAAACGAAGGATTCATGAAAGACCAGCACATATTTGATGTGTTAAAGATCCGCGGAAGCTGGGGTAAAGTGGGTAACTCCGTTGTACCTATTAACCCATCGGTACAAACCGTTGCAAACGACCCATACTTAACCGCAATATTTGGTAATAACCAGGCCGCCTTCCCGGGTCAAAGCATCAATTCAATTGTGCCACCGCTTATTGTTTGGGAAAAAGCAGTATCATACGATTTGGGGCTTGAAGCATCATTCTTAGGCAGCCGCCTATCTATTGAGGCCGATTATTATAACAGGGAAACCCGCGATGCTATCTTCGCTATCCCTGTGCTTTCATCAATAGGTACAAACAACAATTCGCTTATTGGCAACCAGGCAACCATCAGAAACCGCGGTTTTGAGTTCTTAGTAAGCTGGAGAGACCAGCCAACCGAGAATTTCTCATACTCGTTAAGCGGCAACATCGGTATAAATAATAATAAAGTGCTTAGTGTGTTAAGCGGTGCCAACCCAATATATAGTGGTGGTAATGGTATAGCTAACGGCGCTTTAGCAACCCGCACGGTTGTTGGCCAGCCAATTGGCCAGTTTTATGGCTACCAGGTTACCGGAGTATTCCAAACAGCAGCAGAAATTGCTAACTCAAAACAAAAAACCGCTATCCCGGGCGATTTCATCTACGCAGATACCAATAATGATGGTACAGTAGATTCAAGAGACCGTGTGGTTTTAGGTAACCCTAACCCTAAAATAAGCTACGGCTTTAATTCAACATTCAACTATAAGGCATTTGACCTTACGCTAGATTTCCAGGGCGTGGCCGACGTTAGCGTGTATAACGCAAACATCGCATACCGCTTTGGTAACGAAAACTTCACTAAAGATTTTTATGACAACCGCTGGCATGGTGCAGGTACATCAACTACCTATCCGTCGGCCAATGTTGGCTCAAACCCAAATGCTGCACCAAACTCTTTCTATGTAGAGAACGGCGCGTATTTCCGCGTGAGGAATGCTCAGTTAGGTTACACCTTACCGGGTAAATCTTTAAAAAGCATAGGTGTACAAAAGATACGGTTTTATGCTAACGCGCAAAACGCCATTAACATTTTTGGCTATAAAGGCTTTACACCAGAAATTGGTGGCTCGGTTGGTAACTTAGGTATAGATGCCAATGTGTACCCGCTATATGCAACTTATAACTTTGGTGTTAACGTTACTTTTTAATTTAAATAATCATGACTATCAATAAAAATATATTACAAAAAGCGCTCGTGGCAGGGCTTTTTGTATCATTAACATTTCAAAGCTGTAAAAAAGACTTTTTAAATGTTGACCCGGCAGGGAACGTTGCAGCAGGCCAGTTCTGGCAAAACGAGGCTGATGCTACAGCCGCCGTTAACGCTATGTATGCTAACCTGCACGAATGGTCAAACATTGCTTTCGCACCCATAGCGGTTGAAAGCATGGGGTCTGACGATGTAGAGAAAGGCAGTACCGCATCTGATGCCGCGTTTATGAACAACTTCCGCAACTTTAGCGTAACATCGGGCGAAGGCCAGGTGGCAAGCTTTTGGTCGGGCCAGTACCAAACCATCAACTTTGCTAACCAGGTATTAGATAATGTACCGGGCATCACCATGACCGAAAGTTTAAAAACAAGGTATTTGGCCGAAGCCAAATTTATACGCGCTTACGCCTATTTTAGGTTAGTAAGAGCCTTTGGCGATGTACCATTACGCTTAAGTGTACCTAAAGGCACAACCGAGTATAATATTCCACGCTCGCCAAAAGCACAAGTTTGGGCGGCTATTGAAACCGATTTAACTGATGCGGCAGCAGTATTGCCACAATCTTATGGCGGTAACGATATTGGCCGTATCACTAAAGGCGCTGCATTGGCTTTACATGCAAAAGCAGCCCTGTACCAGAAGAAGTGGGCCGATGTGGTTAATTATACAAACCAGGTAATGGGCCTTGGCTACAGTTTGTTCCCAGATTATGAACAACAGTTCCGCACTAATAACGAGAACAATTCTGAATCGGTATTTGAAATCCAGGCAGCTATTATTCCAAATAACCCGGCAGCATCAAACTCGCAGTACTCGCAAGTACAGGGTGTTGATGGTGTAACCGCTGGCGGCTGGGGCTTTAATGTGCCAAACGCGAACTTAGCGGCAGCTTATGAACCCGGCGACACCCGCCGCAATGGAACTATCTTGTTTGCCGGCGAAACTACCCCGGAGGGCGATAAAATTCCAACTACCAGTAACAGCACTATGTATAACCAAAAATCGTATGTGCCGTTTAGCCAGTATGTATCTGGTTACAACCAAGGTGCCCAGCAAAATATAAGGGTAATACGTTATGCCGATGTGTTGCTGATGAATGCCGAAGCAAATAACGAATTAGGCAATTCAGCAGCGGCTTTAGCACCGTTAGAAATGGTAAGGGCACGTGCAAGGGGCGGTAACCCGGCGGTACTCCCTCAAATTACTACAACAGACCAGGCAGCTTTGCGCGCAGCAATTTACCAGGAAAGAAGGGTTGAATTAGCCCTTGAATTTGACCGTTACTTTGACGTTATACGCCAGGGCCGTGGTAAAGAAGTGTTTGGTGTAAGAGGTTGGAAGGAAGGCAAAAACGAAGTTTGGCCAATCCCGCAAAACGAAATTGATTTAAGCGGCGGTACATTAACGCAAAACCCCGGTTATTAATTTATAATAAAAGACAATACATTTGATTGAGCAAGGGTTGCTCCGGTAATTCGGGCAACCCTTTTTTCATCCGAACCAAAAATTCAATATGAAGAAAATATTATTAAGTGCCTGCCTTCTAATTGCATCTGTTTACGGTGTGGCGCAAAAGCTTGCTGTTAAACAAGATGGCATTAAGCCCGTAGGCATCATCAAAAATTTAAGCGATAGCGCACTGCTTGATGTTGTGCAACGCCAAACGTTCCGTTACTTTTGGGATTTTGGGCACCCGGTAAGCGGCCTTGCCCGTGAACGCAGCAACACTTCTTTCGATTATGGAAACGAGGTAGTGACCACAGGCGGCTCGGGCTTTGGCATTATGGCCATGATAGCTGCCGATCACCGCAAATTCATCAGCCATGAGCAATCTGTAGACAGGATGCTGAAAATAGTGGAGTTTTTATACCGTGCCGATGCTTACCATGGGGTTTTCCCACACTGGCTAAATGGCGAAACGGGTAAAACCATCCGCTTTGGCCGCAAAGATGATGGCGGCGACCTCGTAGAGACCGCGTACCTGCTGCAAGGCCTTATCTGCGCCAAACAGTACTACACTGCCAATACACCAAAAGAACGCCGCATACGCGATATGATCAGCTGGATATGGGGCGAAACAGAATGGAGCTGGTACACCCGTGATGGCCGCGACAACTTATACTGGCATTGGAGTCCTAATAATGGTTGGGCTATGAATTTCCCTATTCGTGGGTTTAACGAGTGTTTGATAACTTACATCCTTGCCGCATCTGCCGATCGCTACCCTGTTAGTGCCGAGGTATACCATCGCGGCTGGGCACAAAGCGACTTTTTTAAAAACGGCCATACTTACTATGGCTATAAATTGCCGTTAGGTTTTGCGTATGGTGGCCCGCTGTTCTTTTCGCAATACTCGTTCCTGGGGCTTAACCCTAAAGGGCTTACCGACCGCTATGCCGATTACTGGGAGCAAAACCGTAACCACACCCTTATTAACCGCGCCTACTGTATTGATAACCCCAAAAAATTCAAAGGCTATGGCGAAAACTCATGGGGTTTAACAGCAAGCGACAATTACGAAGGATATAACGCCCATTCGCCCGATAATGATCTCGGTGTTATTACACCAACAGCGGCCCTGTCGGCATTCCCTTACACGCCGGAATATTCTATGAAAGCGCTGCGCCACTTCTATTATGACCTGGGCGATAAAATTTGGGGCGAATACGGTTTTACAGATGCCTTTAGCGAATCGAAAGACTGGTATGCAAAATCATACCTGGCTATTGACCAGGGGCCTATTATAGTAATGATAGAGAACTACCGCTCGGGATTATTATGGAACTTATTTATGAGCGCGCCGGAGATACAAAACGGGCTTAAAAAGCTTGATTTTAAAAGCACCGCGATAGTAAACACAAAAAATAAATAGGGGTGATTTAAATCGAAACTCGTTTATTTACGTTTAGTAGGGATAACCACATTAAACGTTTAGCATGATCATTAAAAAATTAAGAATATTGGCAATGCTGGGTATGATGTACCTGGCATTGCCTGTTTTAGCCCAGGCCCAAATTAATTCGGCATTTGATAAAGGCTTGTATACTACTAAAACAGATACACTGCCCTACCGTATTCTTTTCCCAAAAAGGTTCGACCCGTCAAAAAAATATCCGCTTATTATTGTACTGCATGGTGCAGGCGAACGCGGGAATGATAACGAAGCGCAAATTAAATACGGCCCTAAGTTATTTCTGAATGATACCATCCGCCAAAATTACCCGGCTATAGTAGTGTTCCCCCAATGCGCTGCAAAAGGCTATTGGTCGAATGTAAAGATAGATACCAATGCCATGGGTAAGCGTGCGTTCCATTTTCAGGAGGGTGGCGAACCTACCCGGGCAATGAGTGCCTTGCTGGGTCTTGTAGAGCAGATGCTTGATAAACCTTTTGTAAGCAAAAAGCAAGTGTACATTGGCGGCCTATCCATGGGTGGCATGGGTACGTTTGAGATATTGAGGCGCAAACCCAACACGTTTGCAGCGGCCTTTACTATTTGTGGTGGCGATAACACCAATAACGTAAGCAAGTATGCTAAGAAGGTGCCGTTATGGATCTTCCACGGGCAAAAGGACAGCGTAGTACCATTCGATCATTCGCAGGTGGTGGTTGATGCCCTTAAGGCAGCCGGGGCTAACCCTAAATTCACCATTTACCCAAATGATGACCATAACAGCTGGGACGATGCCTTTGCCGAACCGGGGCTAATACCGTGGTTATTCTCGCATAGTAAATAACATAAAAGAATCGGCCCCGAAATATGGGGCCGATTTTTTTTATGGAATTTGGTTGATGTTATTTCTTATTTAAAACACCTTTGAATGTACCCTGCTCAACAAACGCTTCCTTACCTGCACTGTTGTGTGCAACTATATAAAATTCACCTTCGGTTTCGGTAGCAGTAAGTTTAGTGATCTTTACTTCACCACCACCAGTCATGCCGCCTGTTGCAGGTAAGTCGGTGGTGTACGCCCCCTCACCTGTCGCAGTTTTAAAATCTTTTAGCATAATGGCGCCGTTACCGTCGTTATTGCCCTGGTCTAGTTTATAAGTGCCCGTTGCCGTTACATTACCCAGTACAATTGAAATCGACTCGTTACTGCCGTCTTTAATAGCGCTAAGGGTCCATAAATTACCAACCTGCACAATGCCTGCTTTAGTGCTTTTAAATGATGCGCCTGCCGTACCGTCGAAACCATAGTTGCTTGCAGAAACGGTGGCCGCGCCCCCGGTGTTATTGTCTGTGTTGGCGTCATCCTTTTTACATGATACTGCTGTTACGGCAATTAGCATTGTTATTATAAATGCCCCTTTAATTTTTTTCATCGTTTTAATGTTTAAGTGTTTGTTTATTTAAAACAAAGTTGCTTAAACTCTTACCCCGCTACAATCACGTCAAAAAGGCATATTTTACTACGTATTAACCGCAATTGGGTTCAGGCGGTATGGGCAAAAGTAACACTTAGATGATCTTACGCTCGTAGGCATACTTAAGCAGACCAACAACAGTTTGCGTATTGGTTTTACGGAGAATGTTTTTGCGGTGGGTTTCAACCGTGCGCTCACTAATGAACAGCATATCGGCAATTTGCTTGTTGCCAAAATCCTGCTCTATCAGCCTGATGATCTCTACCTCGCGATCAGTAAGGCGCGACGACTCGTCCTGATTGCGCTTAAAGGATTTCATGAACTGCAGGGTAATGTCCTGCCCAAAGTAGTTTTGGCCCGATGACACTTTATTCAGGGCTTCAATCAACTCCTGCTTGCCGGTGTTTTTTAGGATATAGCCGGAGATGCCCGCGTCTATCATTTCGGCAACTACCTGGCTCTCGCTAAACATGGATAGCGCAATGATCTTGACATGCGGAAATTTCTTTTTCACCAAACGGGTAAGCTCGATGCCGCTCATTTCGGGCATACTTACATCTGTTAGTAAAATATCTGCATGGGTTGTTGCCAGCATATCTAAAGCCTGGTGGGCGCTGGTACTTTCGCCAACAATGTCAAAACCGTTAATCGTATCTATTATTAATCTCAGGCCATCAATAACCATTTGGTGGTCATCAACAATAAAAATACTTTTAACAAGCTCCATTGGTTTAGGGGGATTAGGTGTGATAATTTTGCGCACGTATTGATGGTAGTCAAACAGTTAGCATGACTAAATATACATCAAATAAAAATACCACCTTTAATTCTTAAAAAAATACCGTGTATTGGGTATTTAACTATGTGAAATCCCTGTAAACATAAACAGCGGCCTTGCGGGCTGCTGTTTATCTCTATATCACATTCTAAAACATTCTAAAAACTTTCATCTTCTTCCAATCCGTTGGTAGCGGCGCTATCATTGTTGGTTACATGATTATCGGCGTTTAACTCGGTGGTGGGTTCGCTTTCGCTGAGGGTTTCGGTTATGCCGTCGGTGTCGGCAACCGCTCCGTCTTTATTTGTTATTTGGTCGGTATCATCTTTATTGGTGATGACGTCCTGTTCGGCGGCATTCACTTTCGGGTCGCCGGTTTCGCCTTCTAAAGGGAAATTGCTGCCGGGTGTTGGGCTATCTGGATTATTCATAATTATGCTGATTGTGTATGAGCTAAACAGATAAGCATTGGGGTTGTTTGGCCTTGTTTCTTGCCCCCAGCGGGCAGAAAATGTTCACGTTCACGTTTGCACAAGCAGGCATGTTTTTACAACTAGCTCATAATCAAGCATCATACCATTAAAATGGTGACAGGGTAGCGACACCATATTCATCATTTATTTTATTATCGCATGTATGTTGCGAAGACGCAGTGCATTTCATTGCCGTCCCTTTCAAGGGACGGAATATGGAACAAGCTAGATTGGCTTTAGCCAAAAGCCGGTTGACTTTTTGGCTAAAGCCGTAAAATTTTCTTTATTATCCGTTGGCTGAAGCCAACGGCAATGAGCTTTCAACCATTCATGGGAAGGAGGAGGATTGTTTAGTGGCAGACATAGGTTCATCGCTTACAGCCCCTCCCTAACCCTCCCGAGGTAGGGAATTAGAAGAATTTATCCAACAAAAAAAGCCGAAACTTTGCAGTCCCGGCTTTCAACATTTGATTGATTTATAATTGGTTGGATTTGATTGCTTACTAATCTCTAATCAACAGGCTCTGATCTCTATTTGCAATACCTGTTTATAATATTAATGATCACCTTATTCTCCTGCAACTGGGGCAGGTAATCAAACAGGATATAATGTTTCTCCGGGTCCGATGCCAGGGCCATCTCCAGGTAGTTAAGCGCTTCGTTATACTCACCTTTGGCAAACAAGTAGGCCACCATGCGGTAGTACAGTTCTGCCGCGTCGGGATTATTTTTAATGGCCTGCGATATCACCTCAATGGCATCAACCAGTCGCTTTTGCTCGTACATGATGGACGAGTAATCCAGCCATGCATCTACATCAAGCGGATTTAACTCCACAACCTTTTCATAAGCATCTTCGGCTTCTTTCAAATGGCCAAGTTTGTATTCGGCATCGGCAATGGCAAACCAATAGTCAGCATTGGCAATGTCAAGGTCTAAAGCCTTTTTGTAAAAGTGCAGTGCCTCAAAGTAGCGCTCCTCAAAATCTAGCGTAACGCCGATCCCAAACCAGGCATCGGCCAGTTTAGGGTCCATCTTAACCGATTTTTTATAGAATGAACGCGCCTCGTCCATCTGCTCCAGTTTCTCGTAGCATTCGCCTATGGCGCAATAAGTATCGGCATTAGGCTGCTCGTACTCAAACGTCTGGCGGTAAACTTCTATCGCCTCCGCATATTTCTCCAGATTAACCAGCGCGTTACCTTTGTTAAAGTAAGCCGATGCAAAGCTGTCTTTAATCAATATGGCATAATCGTAAGCATCTATAGCTTTTTCGAACAGGCTAAGCTTGGTATAGGCATTCCCCAGGTTATACCAGGCGGCATAGCTGTATGGTTCGTTATCTATATACTGCTGGTAAAACTGAACGCTCTCTTCCTGGTTATCCAAAACATCGTAACAAAATGCAAGCTCATAAAGCGCATCCTGATTTTCCATGTTTTGTTTAAGGCACAGTTTAAGGTAGGTTATGGCGCTGTCATATTCGCCCATGTTTTGGTAAACGTAGGCAATGTGCAGCAATATCTCGTCGGTTTCCTCGGCAAGGTCAAGCGCTTTTTCGTAGTTCTCTAAAGCCTCGGTATTGCGCTCCATGCTCTCGTAAAGGTTACCACGTATAATGTAGATATCCGCGTCGCTGGCTTCCAGCATGGCAGCTTTATCCAACGCGGCAAATGCCTCGCTGGCACGGTTGGTTACTACTAATAACTGGGCTTGTTTTATCAGGAAAACGGCCGCGAACGGGTGCTGGTTGCGGGCATACTCAGATACCTGCAGCGCTTTTGCCGGGTCGTTTTTTTCTATGTAGTAGTCTATAATGTTCTCAAACGCCTGCGCGTCAAAAAAGTACTGGTCATGATTTCGGATCATTTCTTCGTACCGTTCTACCGAAAACTTTGGATCTTCGGTAAAACCAAAATCAAATTCTTCTTCCATTCAAGTTTATTTGCAGAACACCATATTCTCCCGGCGGATGTTTATCCGCAAGGCTTAAACATGAGTTCAAATTACAATAATAAGCCTCTATAAGTCAATTAAGTTTTCAACATACAAACATTATTAACACGTGTTAATACAAGTGGCTGATAATAAATGAAAAGCATTTATGCCGGCAGTGAGTGAGTTGATGAATTGCCCTAAAGATTTTTACCTTTGACAAAAGTACCAATTATGAGCTTACCAATAAAAGATATTCTTGAACATTTACATATTAACGATGTAAACCAGGCCTTTAGTACGGGCAGTAACTGGGGCAGCAGCGAAGGGGCCGAGGTTAAGGACATTGTATCGCCAACGGATGGTAAAAAGATTGCGGCAGCCACGTTTGCTACTGCTATTGAGTATAATACAGTGGTAGAAACCGCCCAAAAAGCGTTTAAAACCTGGCGCACCATCCCCGCGCCAAAACGTGGAGAGATCGTACGCCAGATAGGTGAATCGCTGCGCGAAAATAAAAAGCAGCTGGGCACCCTGGTATCCTACGAAATGGGCAAAAGCCTGCAGGAAGGTTACGGCGAAGTACAGGAGATGATAGATATTTGCGATTTTGCAGTAGGCCTTAGTCGCCAGCTTTATGGCCTTACCATGCACAGCGAACGCCCCGAGCACCGCATGTATGAGCAATACCATCCGCTGGGCATTGTTGGGGTAATATCGGCATTTAACTTCCCGGTAGCAGTATGGAGCTGGAACGCCATGCTGGCCTGGGTTTGCGGCGATGTTTGCATCTGGAAACCATCAGAAAAAACACCTTTAACAGCCATTGCCTGCCAACACATTGCGCAGGAAGTATTTAAAAGAAACAATATTGATGAAGGCGTTAGCTGCCTCATTATTGGCGACCGCCAGATCGGCGAACTAATGAGTAATGATACCCGTGTGCCACTGGTATCGGCCACCGGCTCTACCCGCATGGGCAAGGCCGTTAGCGCTGCTGTAGGCGCACGCCTTGGCAAAAGCCTTTTAGAGCTTGGCGGTAATAACGCCATCATCATTACTGAGAATGCCGACCTGGATATGTCGCTAATTGGCGCCGTGTTTGGCGCCGTGGGTACTGCCGGGCAGCGTTGTACCAGTACGCGCCGGTTAATTATACACGAAAGTGTTTATGAGGCTTTTAAAGAAAAACTGGTAAACGCCTATAAGCAGATAAAAATTGGCGACCCGCTGGATGAGAATAACCACATGGGGCCGCTTATTGACCGGGACGCGGTAGCCGCTTACCTCGATTCTATTGAGAAAGTGAAAGCCGAGGGCGGCAAGTTTGTGGTTGAAGGAGGCAAGCTGGAAGGTGAGGCTTATTCATCGGGTTGCTACGTTAAGCCCTGCATTGCCGAAGTGGAAAACCACTACCAGATTGTACAGCACGAAACCTTCGCACCCATACTTTACCTGATCAAATATTCTACCATCGAAGAAGCCATCGGACTACAGAATGGTGTACCGCAAGGCCTATCATCGGCCATCATGACCAATAATTTGCGCGAGGCAGAAACTTTCCTTTCTTACGCGGGTTCTGATTGCGGCATTGCCAACGTTAACATCGGCACATCGGGCGCGGAAATAGGCGGTGCCTTTGGCGGCGAAAAAGAAACCGGCGGCGGTCGCGAGAGCGGAAGCGACGCATGGAAAGTTTATATGAGGCGACAAACCAATACTATAAACTATTCTAAAACGTTGCCTTTAGCGCAGGGGATTAAATTTGACCTGTAAGTATAAATCACATAAAAAGGAATAGAAGCGCAATAATATCGAATAACGAATGTTGAATATCGAACTTCGAATGCACCTTCATTATTCAGCATTAGACATTCGGTGTTCGATATTAAATTTAAACACGACTAATTAAACATGTATAGAATTTTCAAACCAGTTACGGGGCTATTATTAAGTGCCGCCCTGTTATTAAGCTTTAATACAAATGCGCAGGTTGCCCCAAAACCTGCCGCCGAACTGCCAAAAAACTGGCACCTTATGGATCTTAAAACCGATGGCTACTACGGCATCAGTTTAAACCAGGCATACCAGTTTGTTAAAGGCAAAAAAAGCAAAACCGTTGTTATTGCTACTATTGATAGCGGTATTGATACCGCCCAGGCCGATCTTAAACCGGTACTTTGGACCAATACCAAAGAAATTCCGGGCAATGGTATCGACGACGACAAGAATGGTTACGTTGACGATATACACGGCTGGAACTTTTTAGGCGGCCCAGGTGGCAAATGCGATTTTACCGAAACTACCGAGGAGGTACGCGAATACAACAGGCTTAAAGGCAAATACGAAAACCTTACCAGTGCCCCTGCCGGCAGCGAAAAGGAATTTGCATACTGGGAAAAAGTAAAGCTTCAGCACAACGAAACCTACAATAAATCAAAAACCGAGATACAGCAGCTACAGCCCGTAATGAACGCGCTGATGGCCACCAGCGGTTACATTAAAAAGGCGCTTAACTTAAAAGCCGGAGCATCATTTAAAAAGGCCGACCTTGCCAAAGTAACGGCTACTACAGATACCGTTAAGCAAAGCAAAAATGTTTGGGCCTCTGTTTTTGAACAGCAGGGTGGCGACGAAACCAGCGCCAAGATCATTAACGACCTGAGCGAGTACCTTGCCAAATTAAATAATGATGTTAACCCCGATCTGGATGCCCGTAAACGCATTGTAGGCGACGACCCTAACGTAAACGATGGTAAACCTTACGGCAGCAACCTGCTTAAATTTGCCGATGCCGAGCACGGAACAGGTGTAGCGGGACTTATTGGCGCGGTACGCAATAACAAATATGGTATTGATGGCGTTGCCGATAACGTGCGCATTATGGCTATTAAAGCAGTGCCAAACGGCGACGAGTACGATAAAGATATTGCCAACGCTATACGTTACGCGGTTGATAACGGCGCGCGTGTTATTAACATGAGCTTTGGTAAAAAGATCTCCCCGCACAAAGCATGGGTAGACGAAGCCTTTAAATACGCTGCCGCGAAGAATGTATTACTTATACAGGCATCTGGTAACGACAACCTGGATGTTGATGCCAAACCAGAGTTCCCGAATGATATGTTTGAGGACGGATCCGCGCTTGACGCGGATAACGTGATCAGCGTTGGTGCATCTGCCGATAAAGCCGACGCAAGCCTTGCGGGTTCGTTCAGCAACTATGGTAAAAAGAATGTGGATGTATTTGCACCCGGTGTTAAGGTAACATCTGTAAACATGGATGCCGAGTTTAATACTGCCGACGGCACCAGCTTTGCATCGCCCATTACCACAGGTGTTGCGGCATTAATATTAGAGTATTATCCAACCCTAACTGCCAAACAGGTTAAACAAGCCATATTAGAATCGGCCACACCGGCAACGGGACTAATGGTTTTAAAACCGGGCAGCCAAACCGAAAAGGTTGATTTTACAACCTTATCAAAAACAGGTGGCGTGGTTAATGCCTACAAAGCATTAGTTGCTGCATCTAAAATGAAACCGCAAGGGATATAAGTTTGTCTTCTGCATAAAACGAGTAAGGCCCGATTTATCGTCGGGCCTTAATTGTTTATAATCGTTTTTCACCCTGAACGTAGTGAAGGGTCTACTATTGAACCATGCATCTCCAATATGTATGTCGAAGATTAGATGCTTCGCTATCGCTCAGCATGACAAACTTTTTAAATTTAAAATATCGCCTCTGCTATCCTTTTTGTTGGCCCGGGGTTACCCATGGTGTAGAAGTGCAATACGGGGGCACCAAATTTCACAAGCTCTTTACATTGCGTTATCATCCATTCAATACCAATATCCTTTACATTCTTTTCATCCTTACAATCGTGGATGGCATCGCTTAACGCCTCGGGGATATCGATATGGAATGTCTTTGCCAGGTTGATCAATTGCTTTGACGTGGTAATCGGTTTTAAGCCCGGTATTATCGGCACGTTGATACCTTCAGCACGGCAATTATTTACAAAATCGAAATACTTTTGATTATCAAAAAACATCTGGGTTACAATAAAGCCTGCACCCATATCAACTTTTTGCTTTAAATATTTAAAGTCGGTTTTTAGGTTAGGGGCTTCAAAATGTTTCTCGGGGTATCCGGCAACGCCTATACAAAAATCCGTTTTCAGAATGCCTTCGTAATGTTCGTGCAGGTAAACGCCGTTGTTCATGTTCACTACCTGTTGCAGCAGGTCGGTAGCGTAGCAGTGGCCGTTTGGTGTAGGTACAAATGAGGCATCGCCACGGCGCGCATCACCACGTAAAACCAATACGTTATCTATCCCTAAAAATTGCAGATCGATAAGGCCGTTCTCGGTCTCGTCTTTGGTAAAACCGCCGCACAGCAAATGCGGAACGGTATCTACCTTATATTTATTCATGATAGCCGCGCAGATAGCGATGGTTCCGGGGCGTTTACGATACGCCAGTTTCTCCAGCAAGCCGGTTTGATGCTCCTTATAAATATAATCCTCGCGCAGCGATGTTACATCAATAAACGGCGGCTTAAACTCCATCAACGGGTCTATAGCATCATAGATACCCTGGATGCTCTGCCCTTTTAAAGGCGGTATCAGTTCAAAAGAGAATAAGGTTTTGCCGTTGGCGTTGGCTATGTGCTCGGTTATTTTCATTTTAAGTTGTGAGGTCTTATTCTATTCGTCATTGCGAGGTACGAAGCAATCTCTACAGAGCTGCTCTGCCTATGTAGAGATTGCTTCGTACCTCGCAATGACGCGTTGTGTTAGTAATTTAAATTAGGGCCGAGCCAACGCTCCACCGTATCTATCGATAAATTCTTACGCTGCGCGTAATCCTCTATCTGGTCTTTACTTATTTTATTCAGTCCAAAATATCTTGCCTGCGGGTGCGCAAAGTAAAAACCGCTTACGGATGCTGCCGGCGTCATGGCGAGGCTTTCGGTAAGGTGCATGTGGGCATTCTCTTCGGCGCTTAGTATTTCAAACAAGGTGGTTTTCTCGGTATGGTCCGGGCAGGCGGGGTAACCCGGTGCCGGGCGAATGCCCTGGTATTCTTCCTTGATCAGTTCGTCTGTACCCAGTTGCTCATCTTTAGAATAGCCCCAGTATTCCTTACGTACCAGTTCGTGCATTTTTTCGGCAAAGGCCTCGGCAAAGCGGTCGGCAATGGCTTTGGCCATAATGCTGTTGTAATCATCATGGTCGGCCTCAAACTCGGCAACCAGTTCATCACAGCCAATACCTGTTGTTACCGCAAAACCGCCAAAGTAATCGGCTACGCCACTCTCTTTAGGTGCCACAAAATCCGACAGGGCATAATACGGCTCGCCTTTAACCTTTTCGTTCTGCTGGCGAAGCGTATGGATGCGGGTAAGCAAATGCTGACGCGTTTCGTCGGTATATAGTTCTATATCGTCGCCCACGCTGTTAGCCGGCCAAAAACCGATAACACCGCTTGCGCGCAATAACTTTTGGTCAACAATGCGTTTCATCAATTCCTGCGCATCGTCAAAAAGTTTTTTGGCCTCGTCGCCAACAAACTTATCGGCAAATATTTTAGGGTAGCTGCCACGCAACTCCCAGGTATGGAAGAATGGTGTCCAGTCTATATACGGCACTAACTCTTCCAGCGGGTAAGCGTCAAAAACTTTTGTGCCTAAAAACGCTGGGGCGGGCGCAACCGTTTTCAGGTCTATCTGAAACTTTTGCTCACGGGCTTGCTCAATGCTTACGAAACGCTTGTCATTCTTTTTGTTGGCGTGCGCCTCGCGGGCTTTGGTGTATTCATCTTTAATACCCTGGATATAATTATCACGGGTATCTCGGTTCATCAGGCTACTGCAAACCGTTACACTGCGCGATGCATCCAGCACGTGGATTGCTGCGCCCGAGTAATGCGGAGCTACCTTTACCGCGGCATGGATGCGCGAAGTAGTTGCACCGCCAATGATTAGCGGAATGGTAAAACCTTCGCGTTCCATCTCTTTGGCAAAATGCACCATCTCATCAAGCGATGGGGTAATTAAACCACTCAGGCCAATAATATCTACCTCTTGTTTCTTAGCTTCCTCAATAATGCGCTGGGCAGGCACCATTACCCCAAGGTCTATCACCTCGAAGTTGTTACAGGCAAGCACTACGCCTACAATGTTCTTACCAATATCGTGCACATCGCCTTTTACGGTGGCCATTAATACCTTGCCAGCATTGGCGCGACTGCCACTGCTGTCCTCGCCGGCATCTATCACACGCTGTTTTTCCAACTCGATGAAGGGTAGCAAATAAGCCACGGCCTTTTTCATAACACGGGCGGACTTCACCACCTGCGGCAAAAACATTTTACCCGCGCCGAACAGGTCGCCTACTACGTTCATGCCGTCCATTAGCGGGCCTTCTATCACCTCTAATGGTTTGGCAAACTTCTGGCGGGCCTCTTCCACATCATCATCCAGATATTCGATGATACCTTTTACCAGCGCGTGCGACAAGCGCTCCTCTACCGGCGCTTTGCGCCATTCCTCATCACGCACAATCTCTTTACCTTTACTTTTGATGGTATCGGCAAATTCTACCAGGCGTTCGGTGGCATCTTCGCGGCGATTTAATAAAACGTCTTCAACAAGCTCCAGCAGGTCTTTCGGGATCTCCTGGTAAACTTCCAGCATCCCGGCGTTTACTATCCCCATATCCAGCCCTGCTTTAATGGCGTGGTACAAAAACGCCGAGTGCATAGCCTCGCGCACCACGTTATTACCACGGAACGAGAATGATATGTTACTTACCCCACCGCTCACCTTTGCGTAGGGCAGGTTTTGTTTTATCCAACGCGTAGCTTCAATAAAGTCTACCGCATAGTTGTTGTGTTCTTCGAGGCCGGTTGCTACAGTTAATATATTCGGGTCGAAAATGATATCCTGCGGCGGGAAGCCTACTTCATCAACCAGTATTCTGTAACTGCGTTCACAGATCTCTTTACGGCGCTCTAGTGAATCGGCCTGGCCGGTTTCATCAAAGGCCATTACTACGGCGGCAGCGCCATAGCTAAGAATTTTACGGGCGTATTCTTTAAACTTTTCTTCGCCTTCTTTCAGCGAGATAGAGTTTACGATGCCTTTCCCCTGCAAACATTTCAAACCTGCTTCAATAACCGTCCATTTGGATGAATCGATCATGATGGGCAGCTTGGCAATATCGGGTTCGCTGGCAACCAGGTTCAGGAATTTTACCATCACAGCTTCCGAGTCTATCATCCCCTCATCCATGTTAATGTCGATGACCTGCGCGCCACCTTCCACCTGCTGCAGGGCAACGGTTAGGGCAGCCTCATAATCTTCGGCCAGGATAAGTTTGGAGAACTTTGGCGACCCGGTGATGTTGGTACGCTCGCCTATGTTTACAAAGTTTGTTTCGGGGGTAAGGGTTACGGCTTCCAATCCGCTTAACCTTAAATAAGGCTCAATTTCGGGAATTTGCCTTGGGGAATATTTAGCAGCCCTATCGGCAATACATTTAATATGATCGGGCGTGGTGCCACAACATCCACCTACAATATTCACCAGCCCGGCCTTAATAAAATCATCAACCTGGTGGGCTGTTTCGTGCGGGGTTTCATCGTATGCGCCAAATTCGTTTGGCAGGCCGGCGTTTGGATAGGCCGAAATAAACACCCCTGCCTTCGCAGAAAGCTCCTCTAAGTGGGGCCTCATTTCTTTAGCGCCTAAGGCACAGTTCAACCCAACCGATAATAAGTTAGCGTGACTGATAGAGTTCCAGAATGCCTCTACCGTTTGCCCGGATAAGGTACGACCTGATGCATCGGTAATGGTTCCCGAGATCATGATGCCGCCCGTATCACGGAACGCGGGATAATCTTTACCCGCGGCTTTGCACTCGTCTTTATAACGCTGTATAGCAAACAGCGCCGCTTTGGCATTCAGGGTATCAAATATGGTTTCTACCAGCAACACATCCGATCCGCCATCTACCAAACCACGCACCTGCTCGTAGTAAGCCTGTGCGAGGTCATCAAAAGTAACGGCACGGTAACCGGGATCATTCACATCGGGCGATAGGGATGCCGTACGGTTTGTAGGGCCAACAGCCCCTGCCACAAAGCGTGGTTTCGACGGATCTTTTTTGGTGTACTCGTCGGCTACTTCGCGCGCAATGCGGGCTCCCTCATAGCTTAATTCGTAATCAAGCTCTTCGAGGTGATAATCGGCCAGTGATATTTTCTGTGTACTGAATGTATTGGTCTCAATAATATCCGCACCGGCATCCAGGTACTCAGCGTGAATGGCCTTGATCACATCAGGGCGGGTTATATTCAGTAAATCGTTATTGCCTTTCAGGTCAGACGGATGGTCACGAAAACGCTCCCCACGAAAATCCTCCTCGGTGAGCTCGTACCTTTGAATCATGGTACCCATAGCCCCGTCAATAACCAATATGCGTTTCTGTAGTTCTTTTCTAATATCCATTTGATGATTTCACCGATTTTATTTTGATGATTACACCGATTAGAGATGATCGCAGCCGAAATCGGTGTAATCAAAAAACTATCTGTGAAATCTCAAAACTTAGCTTACTCGAAAAGTCGGGTGTTAAATTGACTTTCACTTATCTGTCCCCGGTTATTCATTTAACCGGAGTAGAATGTAGCACCTTGTTAAGTAACAGGTTGCTAAGACATCGCAGGGTCTAATCCCTCCGTCTTTCTCCATAAGCGTCACAAAGATGAATAATAATGTTGTAAAGTGCAAGTGCTAACTCACCCCCTGCCCCTCTCTGCTTCGCAAAGAGGAGAGAGCATATTTAATTTTCTATTCCATTCCGCGCCCAAAAAGGGTGAGCAATTTTATATTTCTTCCTAACCCCTCTTTGCGAAGCAGACAGGGTGGTCGAGCGAAGCAATGACCGGGTGAGTAAATTCTAAAACAAAAAAGCCGCCTGCTTATCGCAAACGGCTTTCAGTTTATCTAATACCCTTATTATTATCTTCTGTTGCCGCCAAATATGCGTAGCAATAAAAGGAACAGGTTTACAAAATCCAAATACAACGTTAAAGCGCCCATAATAGCGGTTTTCTTAGCCGTTGAATCTCCATATTCGATACCTGCGCCTATGCGTTTTAGTTTTTGTACATCATAAGCCGTTAAGCCCACAAACACAGCAACCAATACATAGCTAATAATAAGATCAAAGCCGCTGCTGCGGAAAATGAACAAGTTAAGTACTGTAGCTACTATACCGCCAATAAGCAGCATAATGAGGATAGAACCAAACTTAGTAAGATCCTGGTTGGTAGTGTAACCGCCAACGGCCATTACCCCAAACACTACTGCCGATGTTATAAAAGCTGATGATATGGTACCAAACCCGTACCTGAAAAATATATAGCTAAGGCTGATACCCATAATTGCCGAAAACGCCAGGAATAAAATACCTGCAGTTACCAAACTCATTTTATGAATCCTGCCTGACAGTATTAATACCAAAACAAATGGCGCGAACATCGTGATAGTACCAAAGATGTTATTCTGGCCGGTTTGCGGATCGCGCAGCATACCTGATAGCTCCGGTATAAAAGCGAAGGTATATGTACATAGGGCAGAAATGCCTAAAGCGACGAACATCCATACAAAAACATTTGCAATGAACTTACGCGATGCTTCGGGGTTTTCAACATAGCTTACGTTGTCGTAAACGTATTCGAAATTATTAGTTTTAGTTTCCATTTATCTTTAGAAATTATTTATACGAATATAATAATGTTTGAACGCAAAGTGCCACCTATTGTTGTTATTGTTTTGCAAAGGTTGCGAAAGGATGGCAATTTGTTAATTAAGCCTCTTGGTTAGCTGCTCTTCTACCTTCTTAAATACCTGCAATGGTTTCAACGCGCGCCAGTTGAGTTCATCAAGCTGCCCGCCAAAATTAATGTAGTAGTCGATATTAGCGCTTTTAAATTCGCTGATCACATGGTCGCGGAAGTTGATGCCCGCTATCCAGCCATCCTCTACTTCCTGAAACCACTCCTCGTAATAACTATCGTCCGAAAAATGGAAGTTTAGTACGTTTTCGCCTATCAGTATAAACTGGTTTACGCCCTGGTCTATCATCAGCTCTATCAGTTCGCGCTTCATCAGCATAATATCGTTGTTAATGGCATCGTTCCATTCGCCAATAAATTCAATAATGCTGTAGCCCCGGTCATAATCAACATACAAAACCTTAAGGTACAAAGTATTCGACCCAAACGAGTCCCACTGCGGGTGCAGCAAATAGTTATATACCTGCTTATCAAATTCAAACTCGCTATACTGTGTAGCATAAAACGGAGAAAATTCATCCTCCGATGCTATATAATCATCCCGCCAGCGGTAATATGGTTCTATTTCGTGCATGTAGCCCCCTCCAAACCTCCCCCGAAGGGTGAGGCTTAAAATTCTTTATTTATTTTTAAAACTATCCACTGCTTTACGCACACTTCCGTATTGGTTTAAAAGGGCGGCGGCTTCGCTTTCGGGCAGGCCGGTTTCGGCCATTACCATGTTGGTACCGCGCTGTATCAGCTTATCATTTGATAACTGCATATCCACCATTTTATTACCCTTTACCCTACCCAATTGTATCATAACACTTGTGCTAAGCATGTTCAACACCAGCTTTTGCGCGGTGCCTGCCTTCATGCGGGTGCTGCCGGTCACAAACTCGGGGCCGGTTACTACCTCAACCGGGTATTTTGCCACCGCGGCTACCGGGCTGCCGGCATTACAAACAATGCATCCCGTAGCTATGCCATGTTCGTTTGCCATTTCTAAACCGCCAATTACATAAGGCGTAGTGCCCGATGCTGCTATGCCAACCACTACGTCGCCCTCATTTATATTAAACTCCTGCAGGTCCTTCCAGGCTTGTGTGGTATTATCTTCGGCAAATTCTACCGCTTTGCGTATGGCGGTATCGCCCCCGGCTATAATACCCACCACCCAATCGAACGGTACGCCAAACGTTGGCGGGCATTCAGATGCATCAACAACGCCCAGCCTGCCGCTGGTGCCCGCACCTATGTAAAATAGGCGTCCACCCTTGCGCATACGGTCGGTAGTTATGTTTGCAAGCGCTTCTATCTGCGGCAACGCTTTCTCTACTGCCAGGGGTACTGTTTTATCCTCATTATTAATATTCTGCAAAAGCTCATTCAGCGGCATGCGCTCCAGGCCGTTATATTTCGAATCTTTTTCGGTGCTTCTTTCCATTTTGGCCTCTCCCCGGGCCCTCTCCAAAGGAGAGGGAGTTAAATTTATTTTTAACAAAATTGAATAAAAAACATCAAAGCAACGAAGGTGATATAAATTATAAGCAATAGCTGCTATTTATTAGCTTTGCGATGGCCATTTACACATGAAAAGAACTGCTGGTATAATTTTCAGGACGCTGATATTGATTTTGATAGGAATAGGCATCGGCATACTTCTTAGTAATGGCGATATGGTAGGCAACAGGCTTGGCCTTAACGCCGGGCCCGACAAAATTTCGCGCGTACTATCCCTTGTAAATAACAAGTATGTAGATTCGGTAAACATCGACAGCATTGAGGGTGTTACCGTTAACGATATACTCCAAAACCTCGACCCGCATTCGGTTTACCTGCCCGCACAACAAGCCCGCTCTATCAACGAACGGTTAGAAGGCGGCTTTAACGGTATTGGTTTAGAATACCAGTTGCTGCGCGATACCCTTGTAATTACCCAGGTTAATACCGATGGCCCCGCGGCAAAAGCGGGAATAAGGGTGGGCGACAAGGTAATAAATGTTGATGGTAAAACTTTTTCGGGCACCGGACTCAATATACCGCACATCAGCAAAACATTCAGGGGCGAAAAGGATACGCAGATAAGCCTTGGCATTAGCCGCGACGGGGCAAAAACAATAAAAAACTTTCAGATAAAACGCGACCGTGTTGCCCTGAGCAGTCTGGATGCCGCTTATAATGTTGGCAGCGCGGGATATGTTAAGATAAGCAAATTCGCATCAACTACCGATACCGATTTTAGGGATGCCCTTAGAAAACTAAAGGCCGATGGTATGCAGAAGCTGGTGCTTGACCTACGCGGCAATGGCGGCGGTTACTTAAATACCGCCACCAGCCTAGCTGATGAGTTTTTACCCAAAGGAAAACTCATCGTATACACCAAAGGTAGCCATGAGCCACGTACCGATTACTTTGCTACCGACTCGGGCAGTTACGAGAATGGTGACCTTACCGTCCTCATTGATGAGTATTCGGCATCGGCAAGTGAGATACTGGCAGGTGCTTTACAGGATCTGGACAGGGCTACCATAGTTGGCCGCAGGTCGTTTGGCAAGGGCCTGGTGCAGCAGCAATTTCCCTTTGGCGATGGCACGGCCATTAACCTAACGGTTGCAAGGTATTATACCCCATCGGGTAGGTCTATCCAAAAATCGTACGCAAACGGCGTGGCCAGTTACCGTAACGAGCTTGTGAACAGAATGCACAAAGGCGAGTTTTTAAATGCAAACAGCAATTTAAGCGACAGCGCTTTTCTTGGAGCGGCAACTTACCACACCACCAAGGGCCGCAAGGTATTTAGTCGCGGGGGCATTATGCCGGATATTTTTGTACCTGCCGATACTACGCAGAACACAAAACTACTAGATCAACTTGCACAAAACCAGCTTTTTACCGCATACATTATAGACAGGTTGCAGCCTGCGCTATCCAAATACCCTACTGCCGATAATTTTATTGAGCAATACAACCTTAGCGATGAAGGGCTAAAGAATTTTATAGGCTATGCCTTACAAACCATTAAACAAGTTAATCCTGTGGAGTTGCAGCAATCAAAGGGCACCATTAAAACTTTGGTAAAAGCAACCGCAGCCCGTTTTAAATGGGGCAACAATGCATACTACCGCGTGCTTAACGCTAACGACACTACGTTTAAAAAAGCCTTGGCGAGCAATTAAAAACTCACACCTGTACCTGTAGGGAAAAACGCGTTTACACTAACGGGGAGCTTTCCCGAGGGTTTCATTAACCCTGTAATTACTTTTACTGCCGAGCGCTGCATGGCATCATCTTTTTGATAACCTACAAGAATGCCCGCGCTTTTTTCTATTCCGGGTAGCCCGGCAATGGTATAGGGGTTGGCGAAAACACTCATCACCACATTTGGCTTGGCGGCTAGCTCGGATATCAAAAGCTTGACGTTATTGCTGTAATCGAGTTTGCTGGCGGGGCGGGTGCGGGTATCATGGATGCTTACAAAAACCTGCGGGTACTGTTTTAACATTTGCAGCATACGGTTCATTTCGGGCACGCCCATATTTTTATCTATATGGAAAACCATGCTGTTAGCATACCACTTTGATAACTCCATCTGGAAAACAGTTGGCTTATCTAACCCAATGCTGATGATGGCCGTTTTTTTCAAAGGATCTTGCCGTAAGGTGCGGCTATCGCCTTTTAATACTGTAACTGATGCATCTGCAAGTTGTTGGATCAGTTCGGCAGCAGCGGGTCTGTTTATATCCTGCGGGATGCCAGCCGGCGACGTTGGTTTATATTGGTTTAAACCCGCCCAGTATTTGGCGGCAAGCAGTTTCTTTATTTTAGCCTCAAATTCTTCTTTACTTATCAGGTGTTTTTTAATGGCTTTTAGAATAAGTTTAGCGCCGTTCTTTGAATTGACCGATAATTCGATGAGGTCATTCCCCGCAAGGAAAGCCCTTACATCAGCCTCCCCATTCGGGAAATTCTTCACAACACCCTGCATCTCCATAGCGTCGGATCCCACAATACCTTTAAACTTTAACGAATCTTTCAGCACACCCGTAACTATTGGGCGCGATAGGGTTGATGGTAAATTCTTGGTACTATCTAGCGCCGGTATGTTCATATGGGCTATCATCACACCACTGATGCCGGCATTAATGGCCTCGCGGAAAGGGTATTCTTCCAGCGAATCCAACCTGCCACGGGTAAACGGTAACTGCGGCAACGCAAAGTGCGAATCTACATTGGTATCGCCATGGCCGGGGAAGTGCTTTGCAAAAACAATTATGCCTGCGTCCTGCATGCCGGTAAAGTAGGCTATTCCTTTTTTAGCCACGTTGTATTTATTATCGCCAAACGAGCGGTAATTGATCACCGGGTTGTTTGGGTTATTGTTGATATCAACATCGGGCGCGAAGTTGATGTGCATGCCCAGGCGCTTAAAATCATAAGCTACCATTTGGCCCATTTTGTAAATGAGGCTATTATCTTGTATAGCGCCCAGGGTCATTTGGTAGGGGTACGACACCGACGAATCTAAACGCATACCCAGGCCCCACTCGCCATCCATCGCGATCAGCAGCGGCACCCTTGATTGCTTTTGGTAAAGGTTAATCAAATTGGCATGCCTCACCGGCCCACCCTGGAAGAATACCAGGCCGCCAACATGCTCGTCGTGGATAACTGCTGCCACAGAATCTTCGTAAACTTTACCCTTATTGGTATGTGCCCGCACATAAAACAGCTGGCCAATACGTTCTTTACGGCTCAGCTTCTTGTATACCGAGTCTACCCAGCGGTTTTGTTCGGTTATGGTAGCAATAAAGCTTTTTTTCTGAGCGAAACCCGCCTGGCTAAGCAGGCAAAACATTAAAAGAAGGCAACCGGCAGTGTAAATTTTCTGTTTCATTATTATCCAAATGTAGCTTAAATCTCAATTACGGCTAATTGTTTTACCCGTCAAAGATTTTATATCGCATATATGAATAAACCTTGGCAAAGAATTTCGCTCTATACGTTATAAAATTAACAAACAAGAAATATTGCGGCTAACGCCGTAGTAAAAACCAACAACTAAAAACATAACCGATGAAAAAATTTTTAATGATGGCCATATGCCTGGTTGCCGTTGCCGGATCTTTAAGCGCGCAACGTTACGATCGCCGTTACCCACGCCGTGTAGTAAGGCGCCCGCCACCCGTGCAACGTTATGAACAAAGACGCGGTGGCGATGATTTTTACACGCCAAAAGTAGGCCTAGCCGGCGGTGTAAACTTTTCAAATACTGTTGATGCTTACAACTCCGATTTTAGTACAAGCACCATTGCAGGCTGGCATGCAGGCTTAACTTTTGAAGTGCCTATTGCTTACCCGCTGTCGTTCGCGCCGGAGGTTTTGTTTTCACAAAAAGGTTACAAGGCCGAAACTATTGACGGTACATTCAAGCAACGTACCAATTATGTTGATATCCCGTTGTTAGCTAAATTCCGTTTGGTGCCTGGTTTTAACTTTGTAATTGGTCCGCAATTAACTTTCATCACATCTACCCGTAATACTTTTGATAATGGCTTTAATACCATAAGCCAGTCCGAGTATAATTACCGTGGCGATAAAAGTTACATATCGGGTGTTATTGGTGTAGGTATTAACCTAAACCGTAATGTAGAATTAAGGGGCCGCTACGCTATTGATCTTGATAAAAATTATTCTAACAGCGATTTCGCACCAGATTACCGCAACCAGGTATTCTCGTTAGGCTTAGGGTTTAAGTTCAACTAATAAATTTTAGTTATTGATCTTATAAGCCACTCCCTCGCAATGGGTGGGTGGCTTTTTATTTAAAGAGGCCCTGCACCCAACGCTTTAGCTTGCGTTTGGTTTTATTATAACGGCTCCATCTATAGTCGAGGTTGAAATCCCGGTTTAGGGTATAATAGTCGGCTTGCTTTTGGGGGAGCACATATAACGGGTGCGTTATCTCGCCAAGTTCTTGCAAAGGCATATTTGCATTTGGGTTGCCGGTATCACTGGTATGGGTAGCGTTTTCGCCAAACCCTATATTACTGATGAGGTTATAATTAGGGATAACGGACAGGCTGTTATTGAAAAGGTTTAAAAACCCGTACTGATAGTCCCATGTATCTATCTCGCCTGCCTTTAGCTTCGTGAATATTTCCATCCAGGTGTCAATGGCAAACCTGTCATCAAAAATATTTTGCAGTTGAGCGCGCACATCAGCAATTTGGTAGGGGCTTAATTCTTTATCATAATCCTTCCAAACCCTGCGCCAGCCCGCCCACCCCCAAACGTGGGTCATGTTCGAGTAGTAGTAGCTGGCGTCGCCCCATTTTTTACCATGCTGCAGGTTTGCCCCGCCAATGTGCCGTATACGCGTATCGTGCCGGTAACGCTGTAGCATGGTGTCGCAAAACCTAAAAAAATGGTTGTTTGGCAGGCAATCATCTTCTAAAACAATACCCTCTTCCTCCTGTTCAAAAAACCATGTAACAGCTGCCGATACGGCTTCTTTACAACCAAGATTAACATCTCTAAAAAGCGTTTTCACCTCGCAGGGCCAGTCAACTTTGGCTGCAATAGCGCGGGTTTGCCGGCACAATGCATCTTCGCCGGTTTTATGTGGCCGCGGACCATCAGCCGCAATGTAAAGGCGCGGCGGCCTTGCTTCGCGAATGCGTTCAAAAACACGTTCGGTGGTGTCGGGCCGGTTAAATATGATGAATAATACAGCCGATTTAGTTTGATATGCTGAGGTGACTAACGCATTCATACTGCAAATATGTCTATTTAAACTTTAAGCTGCTGTGCCTTAAAGACTATTTGTAGCAAACAACCGTTTTCAGATAAAATCACTTCTCATATTGTTAAAAATTTGCACCTTTAGAAATGCTAAGCAAAATAACAGGCGGCGATACTACCTACCTTTTTACCGCCAGGATGATGGGCAAATACGATGTAAAGTATTACCGTTGCAACCAAACAGGCTTTATACAAACCGAAGAAGCTTACTGGCTCGATGAAGCCTACTCATCTGCCATAACAAAACTTGATATTGGGTTACCGTACCGTAATATTAATTTAAGCGAACGGGTTAGCAAGCTGCTCTTAAATAACTTTAATAAAAAAGGTACATTTTTAGATTATGCCGGTGGTTATGGTTTGTTTACCCGCCTTATGCGCGATAAAGGCTTTAACTTTTACCATACAGACTTATATGCGCAAAACCTGTTTGCAGAATATTTCGATTTAACCGACCTGCCCCAAAACACGCGTTTTGAACTGGTAACCGCTTTTGAGGTTTTTGAACACCTGCCCAACCCTATACCCGAGATTAAAAAAATGCTCGAGTATTCGGATAGCCTGTTATTCAGTACCGAGTTACAACCCGAAAAGGTAGAGAAACCGGAAGATTGGGCCTACTTTTCTACCGAGACCGGCCAGCACATCGCATTTTATAATGAGGCTGCCCTAATAGCCATTGCCGACCAATTAGGTTATAACTTTTATAGCGATGGCCATTTTTTGCACTTATTTACAAAGGTTAAGCTTGGGCATAACCCTTTTGCACCGGTGAGAGATAATTTTTTACTGCGCAAGGCTAAAAAGTACGTCGCTAAAAAGGAAAAGCAAAACAACCCCATGCCCGAGGGTTTGCTTATGCGCGACTGGCAGTATATTAAAGATAAACTTAATGAAAAGCTCTAAGCTACCCTTC
Organism: Bacteroidota bacterium; assembly: GCA_040389205.1. Classification (GTDB taxonomy): domain Bacteria; phylum Bacteroidota; class Bacteroidia; order Sphingobacteriales; family Sphingobacteriaceae; genus Mucilaginibacter. The sequence goes on along the minus strand of JAZKAL010000002.1, from coordinate 139,029 downwards.
GTTAAAGGTTTGCATATCTATCAGCTTGCGGTATAGGCCGTTTTTATTGATAAGTTCCTGGTGGTTACCTTGCTCAATTAGCTTACCATTCTCTAATACCGCTATTATATCCGCATTCTGAATGGTGCTGAGGCGGTGGGCAATAATTAGCGAAGTGCGGTTCTTCATCAGGTTGTTCAATGCATCCTGCACCAATTTTTCAGATTCGGTATCCAGGGCAGATGTAGCCTCATCTAACAGCATTATTGGCGGGTTGTTTAGCACAGCCCTTGCAATACAAATACGCTGCCGCTGCCCGCCGGAAAGTTTTGTACCCCGATCGCCCACATTGGTGTCGTAACCATTCTCGGTCTCGATAATAAAATTATGAGCGTTTGCTATACGCGCCGCGGCTTCTACATCTTCGCGTTTGGCATCGGTTTTACCAAAAGCTATATTATTAAATATAGTATCATTAAATAACACCGACTCCTGATTAACAACACCCATTAAGCTGCGTAATGATGTAGCTGTTATATGTTTTATGTCCTCACCGTCAACTGTTATACGGCCATGCTGCGGGTCCATAAACCGGGGTATAAGATCCATCATGGTTGATTTACCCCCGCCCGACGGGCCAACAAGCGCTACGGTTTTACCTTTAGGTATAACTAGGTTAATGTTTTTCAATACATCTTTTTCGCCGTAAGCAAATGAAACATCCCCGAAACATAAGGCCTCGTTAAACCCGGTAATATTGATTGCATCAGGAGCATCGGTAACCATTGGCTTTTCGTCAATAAGGCTTAGCACACGCTCGCCCGCTGCAATGCCCGAGTGGATGTTACTAAACGAATCGGATATGGCCTTTGCGGGCCGCATTACCTGCGAAAATAGAGCGATAAACGTAACAAACTCCGGTGCCGATAATGCAGACGTTTTATTTAACAGCAGATAACCGCCGTATAAAACAATACCTGCAACCATGGTTACGCCAAAAAACTCGGAAACCGGGGAGGCCAGTTGTTGCCTTCGGGCCATAGATTTCACGATGCGAGAGTATTTCTTATTCTCGTTATCAAAGCGGTCTTTAATAAAGTCGGTGGCGTTAAATGCTTTTACGATCTTGATACCCGACAGGGCTTCGTCGAGGTAGCTGATCATGTTACCATACGTTTGTTGTGATGCTACCGCCTGTTGTTTAAGCCTTTTTACTATACGCGATATTACAAAGGCCGAAACAGGGATAACCAGGAAAGAATATAACGTAAGGCTTGGCGATATTAAAAATAACATTACCAAAAAAGCTATTAATGTGAGCGGTTCTTTAAATACTACCTGTAAAGTGCCGGTAACCGAAAACTGAACTACCTGCACATCTGACGCAACCTTAGAGATAATATCGCCTTTACGTTCGTTGCTAAAAAACCCCATGTGGAGGTTCATTACGTTACTGAACAATGTGCGGCGCAGGTTTAATAAAGTGTGCACGCGCAGGTTCTCCATGGTTCGCTGTGATAAATATTTAAACACGTTACCCAGCAAAGCCGATATAATAATAGTACCGCAAACAAATTGTAGCGCCCCCCATGTGCCATATTCATTCATGGCGTAGGTAACATAGTAATTAAAGTTGCCCATTATATCCAAAAAAGCGGGTTTTGGCCCAAGCGGGCGTATACCAACGGCTTTGTCAGAGAATAATGTTTGTAATAGAGGTGCAAGCAGCGCCAGGTTAAGGGTGCTGAATATAATGGATAGTAGGGTTGTTAAGATATAAGGGATTGCAAATTTTTCGATAGGTTTTGCAAAGGCCAACAGCCGTAAATAAGTTTTCATTTAAAAAAATAATGGTTACAAAGTTAACGGTAATTAATTAATAACTATTATGCTTATAAAAACCGGCTTACCGCCCGCCAAACATCATCAACCTTAACTGCTGAGACACATGGAAAGGGCTGCTGTTCTTCTGTTTTATAGATGCAAAGCCAGTTACAGTAGTAGCAGGGCATTTTCTCGTATACGCAAACAGGCTTGTAAATAACATCATCGGGGTATGGTGCAAACCGTTCGAAATGGCCACCGCCAAGGATACAAACCGATGGGGTTTGACTGGCTGCTGCTATGTGGGTTGCACCTGTTTCATTAGAAATTAACAATACTGAGTTGCCTATCAGTTCAATTAGTTGTGGCAGCGATGTTTGATTGATACGATCAATTACGCTACCGGCAGGCAGGTTTTGCATCAGGTAGTTACCGTTCTCTGCTTCGCCGGGGCCTCCTACCAGGTAAATAGGCTGCGCCTTTTGTGTGAGCAGGCGCGTGATCAACTCTAAAAACTTCTCCTTTTCCCAGCCGCGCTTAAAGGCACCAGCACCGGGTAAAATAGCAATACCGTTACGGCTATTATTTGGGGTGGGTATAGATGGCTGTTTAATTGACAAAGCAATACCCAATGCTGTTTCAAAAAAATAACGGTTACGATGAAATTCAAAATATGCGTCATCGGTTAATGGCAGGAGTTGAGTGTAAAACTTATCGGTTTTGTTTTTATAGCGTGGGGTAATCCCTTCATTATCGCTTTGGTAGCCAATTATTTGTTTGGCTGCTGTTAAGGCTGCCAGCCCGTCTGTTATAAAAACTCTAGTATAGGTGGGCTGCAAAACAACTTCGTAGTTGTTGGTAAAAAGTTGCCAGCCTAGTTTAAGCGTTTTTAGCGGTGCCTCGTAAAAACTAGCGGGACTGATAAAGTAAGTTTTATGAAGGTACCGATCATCATATTGCAAAGCAACATCCTGCCAAAGCCGGTTACCCAATAAGTCAATTTTGTAATCGCTGTACTTTTCAGATAATTTTGTTATCTCAATAAAGTTCCTGAAAAGGATATAATCACCAATGGCATCAGTTTTAATAAGGAGCAGGCGTTTGGCTGGCTTTCTGAATTTGCCGACGAACCGCATCAACTTAGGCAACTTAAGCAATATAAAACGGGTAAGCCTGAATAAATTACGGTTTTGGATTTGCATGTTAAATAAGCGCTGGCGTTTTGATATTATTTATCTGCAAAAATGCCATCGAGTTTATCATAAACTGCGTGCCTGCTAAAATTAGTATTAAATGTATATAAGGCCTGCTCGCTTTGTTGATGATACAATGCAGGGTTGTTTAATAGCATGACAATACTATCACAAAAAAGTTGTTCATCATCCCTCACTATACAGCCATTATCTTTCTTATTGGGTAAACCATCCACACCGCGGGTGTTGCATACAATAGGTAAACCGTGCGCCATAGCCTCCACAACTTTTATCTTTATACCCGTACCAGAAAGCATTGGACAAATAGCCACTTTAGCGTCAGAATAATACAGAGCCAGATCCTCCACAAAAGGCAATTGGGTAATATGCCCATCAAGAGATAAATGGTTGTTAATTTTGCCTATCACGCATATATTAATATGCTTAGGCAACAACGGATAAACCTTATCAAAAAACCACTTTGCCGCCTGTTGGTTATGCACATTATCGCTTGCTACATATATAATATCGTATTTGCGGTTAGCGTTTTGCAACGATGCTTCTGCCGGGCTTAACATAATTGGCAGTAGCTTAACAGGAGGCTTGCAAAACTGGCTGAAAACATACTGCTCGTCAGACGAGACCGTCCAAATTTCATCAAATAAATTAAGCCTGCATATTTCGTCTTCAAAAGTTGCTCCCAAATTAAACGAGCTTTTATCTTTAAACTGGGCAGTTATAAAATCGTGCGTATCTACAATACAATGCGCATCCCCCGTTAATTTTTTATTACTTATCAGATCGGCACAGTGTACGTAACTGATTATAATTTGATCGTAACTCCGGTTCTTCAAAAGCTGCTCAAACGCGCGCTTTAGTACAAGGGTTAAAAATGTGGGGATACTTGACCCTCGGGGAAAAGTAAACAGATAGTAAAAAAGGTCCCAAAGTTTATACTTGAAAAAATATAATAAAGAGTTTGAGGCTAAAGGTTTTCTTGGTAACAAAAACACCGCATCGGCCAGTTTATTCCCTTTAATAAAATTTACCGCTTCGGTCTCGTTATAAAAGTTCCGCTTCTCTGCTTTCAGTGTAGCAAAATCGACAGCTATATTCCTCGCTTTAAAAAAACCAAGTATTTCTATTGCCCGGGTTTTATTACCGGCATTTAATTGCCCTAAGTTATCCGGGAAAAAATATAATACTCGCTTCATTTACATCTGTTACTCAAATGTGTGTTGCCGCACACATGTGCCAAAATAAAGTACCTTTGCATCAATTTAACAAACGCCAAATATACTATAGGCCAGCTCAATTTGTTTATGTCTGCTCAAAAAAATACGCTATCTTCAATTGCTAAAGTTTCTGTTATAATAGTAACCTACAATGCTGCAGATACATTACAGGCATGCTTAAACAGTATTTACAAACAAAGTTATACTGCTTTAGAAATTGTAATAGTTGATGGGTTAAGTACCGATGGTACAGTTGACATACTTCAAAACAACACCGATAAGATCGCTTTTTGGGTAAGTGAAAAGGATAATGGAATTTACGATGCCATGAACAAAGCACTTGGCTTTATTACCGGCGACTGGGTTTACTTCTTGGGTGCCGATGATATACTTTTTAAGGATTTTAGCCTGTTATGTGAAGAGCTAAAAGATGACCGTGTTATTTACTATGGCCGTGTAATGACGCTTGGCGGGCCCACCATCCCGGTTAATGCTTACGGATTTGCCAAATATGGTCTTTGCCACCAGGCTATGATATACCCACGCAAGGTATTCAACAACAGGACTTTTAATACGCAATATAAAATATCTGCCGATTACGCCTTAAATATGACTCTGTTTAATAGCGGCGAGTTCACTTTTGAGTTTAAAGACCTGCTGGTAGCCAACTTTAACCAAACCGGGGTATCCAGCACACATACCGACCATGTTTTTGAGCACAACCGGGGGGCGCTTGTACGTAAATATTTCGGCATCAAAATATGGCTGCGTTTCCTGATCTGGAGAATAAAAAGAGACCGTAAGGCGAAGCTAAAAAATTAACCCTTTAAACAATCCTGGTATAGTTGCAGGTATTGCTGCGCGGAGGCCTGCCATGTAAACTTAGCGGCATGCTTAATAATTTCTTCCGCTTTGTTATTACTTAAATAGTCTTCCATTCCGGTTGTAAACACGTAGTTCATGTGCTCGGGCTCAAACGAGTCAAAATAATAAGCAACATTGCCGCCAATCTCGGGCAGAGAGGTAAACTTTGACAGGAAAACCGGTTTGCCAAAATGCATGGCTTCAATTATGGGCAACCCAAAACCTTCTGCTATTGACGGAAAACCAAAAGCAGCGCAATTTTTAAAATACCATGCCTTATCAGCATCACTTACAGGGCCTGTTATGGTTAACCTGTCCTGGCAGTTATGCTTTACTGCTTCCGCTATTATATGTGCTTTATGCGGGGTTTCCTGTCCGGCAATTACCAGTTCATAATCGTTATTTTTTAATAGTGCGGGTAACAAATGAAACCCTTTTTGCACCGATAGCAGCCCTATGGTAAAAATAAAAGGCTTACTGGGTACATAAGCCGGTAAATGGTTATCAGGCACTATTAACTGATCCGCACCATTATAAATAACAGTTAGCTTTTCTTTCGCTTCGGGAAAGAATTTTAAAATATCATCGGCCACGAACTGAGATATGGCTACCACCTTATCACAATAACCAATATATCGGCGCAACCTATTTATACGCTTGTTTTTGTTTCGTTCTGATTTGAAGGATAAATGGATGTTATTGATATCATGAACGGTCATGATCCTTTTTGACTTTACCATCCATGGGCGCAACCTGCAAGTTTGATCGGTAAAGTGCACCACACCAAATGAATTGCGGAAAGGAAAGAATACTTTATGAACTAACGACCGGTATATGATGGGAACTTTAAGCTCAAAAAAATAATTAGTAGCGGCGAACATGTAATATTTCAAGCCAAACCGGCCCCTATTCTCCTCTATTAAAGCATCGCCCAAACCCTTCCCAAAGTAATAATACCCCGAGTTTGGGTACTTCATAGAATCAAAAGTTACCAGGACAGATCTATTAGCCATTTCTTGCTCTTATTTTTTACAATATTACAATTATAGGATACGCTTATGTAGCAATTGGCGATTTTTTCGTCTCCACTATTGAAGGTAATTACTTTTTAAAGGCCTACAATGTCTCTTTTATTTTCTAACTAATTCCATCGTAATAAAAAACCACATCTTAGAGATGTGGTTTTTTATTAGTCTGATAGCTTTTACACCAAATCTGCTAAAATTTAATTAATACTTCTGGGATAAGCATAAAAAGCAACCGGAACTACCGGCGACCAGTAATTTGCATCTAACACTCCACCATCGGTAGAATAATAATGGTCTTTACCATCTTTACTGGTGTGCGCATAAATTGGAATTGTTCCTGCTACATTTGTGGTATAAGCATAAAACGCGATACCTTCGCTCTTCCACCAGGAAAGGTCGCTTACTGTACCTACTGTGAACAAATGGTCAACACCCTGTTGGCTAAAATAAGCATTTACTGCTACAGTACCAGGTATTTGCCTTGGGTATGCTCGGAATTGAGAGCCTATAAAATTCCAGTAATTAAGATCGCTTACAAAACCTGTAGATAAATAGTGATCGCCGCCTTTCTTCGCCGCAAATGAATTAATGTCAACAAGTTCATTAGTATAATCCTCTACTAAAGTAATCTGATTGTCTTTAATATGTTTTTCAACAGCAGCTTTAACCGCTGCTTTTTTAACAGGATCTGTTATGAAATTATAAAGAAATACAGCGTTACCAACATCTATCAATGCAGCATTATTAGCATTAACGCTTTGTTCCCAACTAGCAAGATTAACGGTCTGGCTTGTATTTCCGTCTTTATCAATTGTTATGCTTGTACCACCGTTTGTACCTCCATAATACCTAGCTGTATATTGTTTTCTACTTGTCGTTGTTGTTGCTTCGGTTATTTCTGCTGTAGTTTTATCAGAATTTATATTAATTCCAACTATTTTCGCCAAGCTAAAACCTAGCCCCATTTTTACATCCGATGTTTTTTTAGTGTAATTACTTCCCTTTTGCGTCGAACCACTATAGTCGAACCTAAAACGCCCTCCTATAGTAATATCCAACATCACATGAGTTCCATACCTTGCTACTAACTCATCTGCACTTTTAGTAGCAATATTGCTTAAAAATTCGGGAGTTAAGTAATTCATCAACAAATCAACACTAACATCTTGAGTAAATCTTATCCTTTTTACAGGATGGTTTACTTCGTATGTTGCATAAGAATATAGGTTTGAATAAGTAGTCTTGTTTTCATCAAAACTACTTTTACTAAGACTTCCTTTAAAGTTAAGATTGAGTGGATCTGTTTTGCTGGAACCGTCGATTGTACTATTGCCATTTACATCGAATGATTTTGTATTACTAATATCTTTCATGTAATCCAGCGCAGTGGCCCCACCATAGTATTTATTTACTCCACTTCCTGTAGTTCCGACATCAATTCTATTGAGATAGTCAGCTGCAAATTTTTTAACATCAAAAATTGGCGCATCAGATATACTTGAAGAGTTAAGCATATCATCTGTAACATCCAAACCATAACCTAATAAATCCCATACTCCGTCTGAAGCAGAATGTGTTCTAATTTTTGTGGGGTAATCTTTCGTTGAAGTATCATTCGTATTTTCGGACCTAGAAATGTCTTTTTTACAGCCGACAACGTTTAATAAAGCAAAAATTGCCCCGATAGACAAAATTTTAAAATGTAATTTTTTAATCATTATTTGTTTTTTTATAAAATTTCCACAAAGGTTAATTTTATAACTTAAACAACCAATAATTCAATCCACATAAAGTATAAGGCACTAACAGCCAGCGCAAGTTAATTATTATTTAATAACCTTATAATTCCTGTACTCGCTAACACGCCAGCCGGTAAGGTCTTCTATTTTTTGTAAAACCTTACGCCTAAAACTCATTTTTTTATCCAGTTCGTTCAGGTTAATATCCAAACTCCAGTTGGTGGCCGCCAGACGCTTTTGCATCACTGCCGGGTGGGTATGGGTAAAATGCAGCAACCTGTCGGGATTTTTATGGGTATAATCAAACGTAAAGGTTTTGGGCAGGTTTTGTTCCATCCATTCATCGTTATGGTAAAACGTATTAAAATTACGCAATTTATTGGCCAGGCCCGATGGTGGTTTTACCCAACCGTAATGATATATATAGGCATCTATCAGTTTCACTTGTATCTTTCGCCCATCCAATCTAAACCCTTGCGCGTCGCGGTAGGAGTGGATATTTTTATTGTTCCGCACTATTCTTATCTCGCGGCGGTACCACCTGCGCGAATGCCCGTAATAATCATACGAGCCATAAAAATGCAGGTATTTAAAAAGCAGGCCCTCTACCTTATTATCAGCAAGGTTATCTTCCATCTCCTGTTTTATTAATGGCAGGTACTTTTCATGTACTACCTCATCCCCTTGTATGTAAAATGCCCAGTCGCTGTCGGGTGCTATGGCGTTAAATGCTTTATCGGTTTCATCGGCAAATACCTTTCCTCCCTCGCGCACGGCGGTATCCCATATGGTATTAACGATTTTTATTTTAGGCGAGTTTATCCCTCGTATCAACTTTTCAGTATCGTCGTCGCTATCGCCCAGGGCTACAATAAACTCATCGCAAATGGGCAGTATAGATGTAATGGCCTCAACAACCGGATAATCGTTTTTAACTGCATTACGTATAAATGTAAACCCCGAGACCTTCATTATTCTTTATAGGTATGTGCTGCAAATATAATTATCTAAGCTTGCCCATTTATATTATTATGGGTTGATTAATTACCGCGTATTTTTGTTTCTTTGACTGATGGCTGCATCCACACCATATATTACACCTACCTGTACCGATTTTAGATCGGTGGCGCGGGCGTTAACTATAGTGGAGAACAACCTTAACGGCAGCGATCGGCTTTTAAAGGATCTTACCTTTAAAACACATACACCTATTATAGGTATTACCGGCCCGCCGGGTGCCGGCAAAAGCACACTGGTAAATGCCATCATCAATAACCTGGTAAAGCTGGGCAAAAAGGTGGCGGTACTGGCCATAGACCCTACTTCGCCTTTTAACTTCGGTTCATTACTTGGCGACCGCATCCGCATGGCGTCGCATTTTAACCATCCTGATGTTTTTATCCGTTCGCTGGCAACACGTGGTTCGCTGGGAGGGTTATCGGCCAAAACCATTGAGATGACGGATGTGCTGAGGGCAGCAGGCTTTGATCATATTATTGTGGAAACCGTAGGCGTAGGCCAGTCGGAAGTGGAGGTTGCCGGCCTTGCCGACCTTACCTTTGTAATGCTGGTACCCGAAGCGGGCGACGAGATTCAGAACATTAAATCGGGCCTGATGGAAATTGCCGATGCATTTATCATTAACAAAGCCGATAGGGATGGCGCCGATCTTTTTATTAATAACCTTAAAAAAATATTACAGCAAAGTAAAGATGGCAAGCTCCCCATTTTTAAAACGGTAGCATCCAAAAATGAGGGAATAGATGCCATTACAGATTTTATACTATCTAACCCAAAAACTAAAAACACCCGCCGCGAATTACTGCTAACCCAGAAGGTTTACAACATTATCCAACAAAATAAAATGGCAGGGATAGATAAACAAAAGCTGCAGCAGGATATTGCCAAAGCCTTGGCCAATGATAACGACTTTAATATTTACCGGTTTGCAGCCAACTACATTAATTAAGTAGTTAAAAAGGTTGATTAAGTGAGTGGTTAACTATCAACCACTCACCTAATCAACCCCTCACTATTTCGAGTTCATCAATTCTTCAATTTCTTCTGCCTCTATCGGGATATTGGCCATCAGGTCGCGGTTGCCATCTTTGGTGATCAGTATATCATTCTCTAAACGGATGCCTAAACCTTCTTCGGGGATATAGATGCCCGGCTCGCAGGTTAGGATATTACCTACTTCGAATGGCTTATAGCGGCTTGCCAAATCATGCACATCTAAACCCAGGTGGTGAGATGTACCATGCATAAAGTACTTTTTATATAAAGGTGCTTTAGGGTCTTGCTTGTCAACATCATGTTTTGATAATAAGCCAAGGTCTATAAGTTCCCCCGTCATTATTTTACCTACCTCATCGTGATAATCGTTCCAAACTGTGCCTGCAACCAGCATTTTGCTGGCTTCGCGGAATACATGCAATACAGCATCATATACCTGGCGCTGGCGTTTGGTAAAGCGACCGTTCACCGGAATAGAACGGCTCATATCTGCGTTATAATTGGCGTACTCGGCAGCCCAGTCAAAAAGGATCACGTCGCCATCATTACAAACCTGGTTATTATCTATATAATGCAGCACAATCGCGTTTTTGCCGGATGCTATAATGGGGTTATAGGCATGGCCTGTTGCCCGTTGCCTTAAAAACTCATGGCTTATCTCGGCCTCTATTTCGTATTCGGCTACACCGGGTTGTACAAATTTTAGTACGCGTATGAATGCATCCCTGGTAATGTCGCAAGCCTTTTGGGTAAGTTCTACCTCAATTTCGGACTTTACAACACGCAGATCGCGCAGTACCGGGGCCGATCTTTCGTAGTGGTGCAGCGGATATTTTTGACGCAGGGTTTCCATGAACCTAAGGTCGCGGTAGGGTACCGTATGCACATACCTATCATTCTCATTAGTATTAATATATATATTATCGGCGTAGTTTATTATTCCGTGTAATATACTTTCGTATTCATGCAGCCAATATATGTTTTGGATGCCCGATGCTTTACGGGCTTCTTCTTTGGTGTACTTGTGTCCTTCCCATACGGCAATATGGTCGCTGGTTTGTCTTAAAAAAAGTACTTCTGTGTATTGCTGATTAGGACAATCGGGGTACAAAACCAGTATGCTTTGCTCCTGATCTATGCCCGTGAGATAGAAAAAATCGGGGTTTTGCTTAAAAATGAATGACTGATCGCCATTTCTTGGATATTCATCATTTGAATGAAATATGGCTAAAGAGTTAGGTTTTATTCTCGAAACGAAATTTTTTCTATTATTTGTAAATAACTGTTCGTTAACGGGTAGGTATTTCATACACTAAAAAATATTAAATTAAAAAAAAACAATTTATTTCTACCGTTTGTAGTAGATATTGTGATTTTTGGAACAAGATTTGGTATTTGTTTCAAACATAATTACTAATTTTGACAAAAATCGCAATTAAATCGTTTAATCTTAAAACTATGAATTACTCTACATTAAAGAAATCAGTAGCATTATCATTTGCTTCTCTGCTGGTTGCTGGTGTGGTTAGTGCGCAGACAGACTCCACTACAACTACTACTACAACCACCACAGCCGCTATGGCAGACACTACAACTACTACCGCCAAAGTATTTGGTGGCAGAGGTCAGTACAAAACCTGGAGCATCGGCCTTAACGCTGGCGCAACATCAGCTACAATGGCAACAGGCGGTAGTCTTAACGATTACCAGAAAAACAAAATCCAATTAGGTTACGGTATCTCTGTACGTGATCAATTAGGTCACAACTTCGGTCTACAATTAGACGTACGTGGTGGTAAAGTAGCTGGCGAAAACGACATCAACCCAGCCTCTTACTCAACCAGATTTTACCAAGCTACTTTAAGTGGTGTTGTTAACGTTGCAACTATCGACTTTATCCGTCGTAAAAACTCTGTTAACTTCTTCATTAACGCAGGTGCTGGTTTAGCTATGTACAACCCAACTGGTGTTAGAGCTGACGGTACTGCATTTAACTTTAAAGATGGTGCCGCTGGTACTGCTGGTACTGACAAATGGGTTAAAGAATACGTTATCCCGGTTGGTGCTGGTGTTAAATTCCGCCTAAGCGACGCGGTTGCTCTTAACTTTGGTTACACTGAAAACTTTATTGACGGTGGTAACTTTGACGGCAGAACAACTGGTAACAACAAAAAAGACCACTACTCTTACGGTTACGGTGGTTTAGAGTTCACTTTAGGTTCAAAATCAAAACCGAGCTTAGAGTGGGTTAACCCGGTAGCTATGATGTACGACGAATTGTACGATGCTGCTTTACGTCAGGAAGTTGAAGCTCTTAAAGGCCGTGTAACTAACGTTGAAAACGCAGTTACTGATCTTAAGAAAGATTCTGATGGTGACGGTGTATCTGATCAATTTGACAAATGCCCTAACACTCCTGCTGGTAGCGTTGTTGACGGTTCTGGTTGCGTTATCGTATTCCCTAAAGCTGATTCAACTACTACTACTGCTGCTGCTTACTCAAACATCCAGTTTGAATTTGATAGCTCGGTATTAAGAACTTCTTCTTACCCGGTATTAGATGCTACTTCAGCTGACTTACGTTCATCTGGTAAAACTGTTGAGATTGATGGTTACGCTTCATCTGAAGGTACTGCTGCTCACAACTTATCATTATCACGTGACCGTGCTAACTCTGTAAAAACTTACTTAGTTAACTCTGGTGTTGCTGCATCAAAATTAAAAGTTAAAGGTTACGGTGAAACTAACCCGATTGCTGATAACTCAACTGAAGAAGGACGTGTTGCTAACCGTCGTGTTTCTTTCAAACAAAGATAATATCCAAATAAATATTATTTAAGAAGCCCCCCGAATAACTCGGGGGGCTTTCTTTTTTTTATTAATTTTGTTTTATGTACTTCTTTAGAAAAAAAGATCCCAACAGGCCAACAAGCTTTAACCTAAAGGTTATGCATGTTATTAATGCCATTGCTATAATTATGTTTTTAGCAGGCATTATTTTCAAACTTGTACAGTGGTTCATCCTAAAAAAGTAATATCTATATAAAACACTATCATGAAAACTATCATTAATACCAATAATGCCCCTGCGCCAATAGGCCCGTATAGCCAGGCAGTTGCCGCAAATGGTTTGTTATTTGTTTCGGGCCAGATCCCTGCAAATCCACAAACAGGCGATATAATTACCACCGGTATTACCGATGAGGCTACCATGGTGATGGAGAACCTTAAGGCAATATTGACCGAGGCAGGTATTGGTTTCGACAGCATTATCAAGACCACCATATTCCTAACCGATATGCAAACATTCTCACAAGTTAACGAGGTGTATGGCTCATACTTTACTACTAATTTTCCGGCCCGCGAAACGGTACAGGTGTCGGCCCTGCCTAAAGGTGTTAACGTAGAGATCTCTGTAATAGCCTTAAAACCCTGATAGGTATAAAAGTTGGATAATCAGCACTTTCAAACACCCATTGAGTATTTAAAAGGTGTAGGCATAGCCCGCGCGGATGTGCTTAAAAAGGAATTGCAGATCAACAATTTTGAAGACCTGCTAAGGCACTTCCCTTATAAGTATATAGACCGTACGCGGTTTTATAAGATAAAGGATATCCAGCCGGATATGCCCTATGTGCAGGTACTTGCAAGGGTAAATAAAAAAGAACTTATTGGCGAAAAACGCACCAAGCGTTTAGTAGTACAGGCTAATGACGATACCGGCACTATAGAGCTGGTATGGTTTCAGGGTATTAAGTGGGCCGAGAAAATGATAGTGCCCGGCAAAGTGTACATCATATTTGGCAAGCCGGGTTTCTTTAACCACAAAGCCCAAATGGCCCACCCGGAGATGGACCCATATCTGCCGGGGCAGCAACAGCAAAAAGGCAACCTTACCCTGCAACCGGCGTATAACTCCACCGAAAAGTTAAAGCAGTTTAGCCTGGATAGTAAGGGCCTGCAAAAACTGATAGCCGCCCTGCTTGAGCAAACTGCTAAAGACATCCACGAAAATTTACCGGCGTACATCCTCAACCGCTTTAAACTGGCAGGCAGGCAGGAAAGCTATCGTAATATCCATTTCCCAAATGATGCCAACCAGCTAAAAGAGGCGCAATACCGCTTAAAGTTCGAGGAACTATTTTTCCTGCAGCTAAAGCTTTTAAAAACTAAACTAACGCGCACCCAAAAGTTTAAAGGAAATATATTTGATAAGGTAGGCCATTATTTTAATGAATTTTATCGTGATAAATTACCTTTTGAGCTAACCAATTCGCAGAAACGGGTGCTAAAAGAGATCCGTACAGATACGCAGCGTGGTGTGCAAATGAACCGCCTGCTACAAGGCGATGTAGGCAGCGGCAAAACCGTTGTGGCTTTAATGAGCATGCTTATTGCCATAGATAATGGTTTCCAAACCTGCATAATGGCCCCTACCGAAATTTTGGCTAACCAGCACTATCAAACCATCAAAAGCCTGGTAGGCGATGGCTTTATTGAGGTGGCCCTACTTACCGGCTCGGTACCTAACAAAGCCCGTAAGGTTATTCACGAAAAACTGGAAGATGGCAGTCTAAACATCATGATAGGCACCCACGCGCTTATTGAAGATAAAGTGCAATATAAAAACCTGGGTATGGTGGTGATTGATGAGCAGCACCGTTTTGGTGTTGAGCAAAGGGCCAAACTTTGGCGAAAGAATGTGGTGCCGCCACATATATTGGTGATGACGGCCACCCCTATTCCCCGTACCCTGGCCATGACCATGTACGGCGATCTGGATATTTCGGTAATTGACGAACTGCCTGCCGGTCGTAAGCCCATACAAACCGTGCATTATTATGAAGCGCAACGCCTGCGCATGTTTGGTTTTATGAAGCAGGAAATTGCCAAGGGCCGCCAGGTTTATGTGGTATACCCGCTCATAAAGGAAAGCGAAAAACTCGACCTTAAGAATTTAGAAAGCGGCATCGAGATCATGTCGCGTGAGTTTCCCTTACCGCAATACCGCATCAGTATTGTGCACGGCAAGCTAAAAGCCGCCGAAAAAGAATTTGAGATGCAGCGTTTTGTAAAAGGCGAAACACAAATAATGGTTGCCACAACTGTAATAGAAGTGGGTGTAAACGTGCCCAATGCATCGGTAATGATCATTGAAAATGCCGAACGGTTCGGCCTGTCGCAACTGCACCAATTACGTGGCCGCGTTGGCCGTGGTGCCGAACAATCGTTTTGTATTTTAATGAGTAATGAAAAGCTGAGCCACGATGGCCGCATCCGTTTAAACACCATGGTGAAAACCAATAACGGTTTCGAGATAGCCGAGATTGATATGCAATTACGAGGGCCGGGCAACATTGAGGGTACGCAGCAAAGCGGCGTATTAGACCTTAAGGTTGCCGACCTAACTACCGACCAGGAGATATTACAGCAAGCACGAAACCTGGTTATTGAGATATTTGAGAAAGACCCGCAACTGGCCGCTCCCGAGAACCAGATCCTGAACCTTGCTTTCCAGGCAAAAAATGCCGGGTTAAGCTGGGATAAAATATCATAAGGCGCATCTAAAATGCCGGGCAAATATTACATTTGCTTAAACGCGTCTTATCATGAAAAAAACTTTACTCCTTTCCGTTGCGCTACTGGCAACAGCATTAACATCACAAGCACAAGATTCGGTACAGATCCGCAAATTTTATGACGAAGCCCTTGTTAACGGCCAATGTTATGAGAACCTACGTTACTTGTGTAAAAAAATAGGCCAACGCTTAAGCGGTTCGGCAGGTGCGGCAAAATCTGTAGAGTGGAGTAAAAAGCTAATGGATGGTTACGGTTTTGATAAAGTTTACCTGCAGGAAGTAATGGTGCCACACTGGGTACGCGGCGCAAAAGAACAGGGGTATATTATTGATGGCGACAAAAAAATTGCGGTACCAATTGCGGCTTTAGGCATGTCGGTAGCAACCCCGGCGGCGGGCATTACGGCGAATATTGTTGAAGTACGCAGCTTAAAGGAATTGGATGCACTTGGCGAAAGCGTTATAAAAGGTAAGATAGTTTTCTTTAACGGCCCGTTCGATCAGCGCTTTATTGAGACCGGCGCAGGGTATGGTGCAGCCGGTGTACAGCGTTTCGCGGGCCCATCTGCTGCTGCTAAATACGGGGCGGTAGGTGCTATAGTGCGCTCTATAACCCCCGCGTTAGATGATTACCCGCATACAGGCGGTACAGTTTATGCCGAGGGTGGCAGGAAGATACCTGCGGCGGCTATATCTACCTTAGCTGCAAACAAGCTTAGCAACATGCTTAGGCTGCGCAAACTGCCTCTTATAAAATTCTACTTTAAACAAAGCTGCCAAACCCTGCCCGACGTAAAATCATACAACGTTATTGGCGAGATAAAAGGCAGCGAAAACCCTAATAAATTCATCACCGTAGGCGGCCACCTGGATTCGTGGGATCTGGCAGAGGGCGCGCATGATGATGGTACCGGTGTAATGCAATCGGTAGAGGTTTTAAGGATCCTGAAAGCTACAGGTTACAAACCCAAAAACTCTATCCGTGCGGTATTTTTCATGAATGAAGAGAACGGCCACAAAGGCGGTTTAAAATATGCCGAAGTTGCTGCCGCGAATAAAGAAGAACATATTGCAGCGATAGAAACTGATGAAGGTGGTTTTACCCCGCGTGGCTTTAGTTTTGAAGGCGCCTCCGCATCATTTTTAAAAGAACTTAACAAAAAATGGAAGCCCCTTTTTGAACCGTACGAGGCCGACCGACTGATAGCCGGTGGCAGCGGTACAGATATTGGCCCTTTGAAAGAAACCATCCCATCAATTATGCTGATAGGTTTCAGGCCCGATTCGCAGCGTTATTTCGACATCCACCATACACCTAATGATGTGTTCGAGAATGTAAACAAACGCGAACTGGAGCTGGGTGCAGCGGCCATAACGTCGTTGGTTTATTTGATAGACCAGCATGGTTTAAATTTTTAACCAATAATACTTTGAGGCCGCATCTTACAGTTGTAAATTGCGGCCTTACTATTTAATACATCACCAAAGTGCCAGACGACGGAATATCAACACCCAAAACCGACTCATTTGCTGCCCTCAAATACAAAGATTTTAGATCGTACCTGGGCATGCGGTTTTGTTTTACGTTTGCCTACCAAATGCAAACCGTTGTACTTGGTTTTTACATTTACCAACTAACACATAGCAAAATTGCCCTGGCTTTTATTGGCTTAAGCGAAGCCATACCCGCCGTAGGCATTGCCCTGTATGGCGGCTATATTGCCGACAAATACGAAAAACGCAAAATGCTGCTTCTTATATTTGCGGGCGTTTTTTTGTCATCGCTGGTAATGTTTATAACAACGCTTACCAACGTGGCATCACAGTTACACACTAATGGCATACTCATTATATTATACGCCATGATATTTTGTAACGGCGTTGCACGCGCTTTTTATGGCCCGGCTACGTTTACCATTTACGCGCAAAGTATCCCTAAAGAACTTTACCCTAACGGCAGCACCTGGAGCAGTTCCAGCTGGCAGGTTGCATCAATACTTGGGCCACTAACCGGCGGTTTTATATACGGCTTTGCGCATCATATAATACCCGGGTTAACCGGTATTACAGCAACCTTTGGCCTAACATTGATATTTATGTTTGTATCACTTGTACTGGTATATATGCTGCGCGAATACCCCCCGGTATTTGTGCCGAAAGAAAACATTTGGGTTAGTTTAAAAGAGGGCCTAAACTTTGTTTTTACCAACAAAATGATGTTTTACGCCATGAGCCTCGACCTATTCTCAGTATTTTTTGGTGGTGTAGTGGCATTATTACCGGTTTTCGCATTGGATATTTTAAAGGTTGGTGCAGAGGGTTTGGGGGTAATGCGTATGGCATCATCGTTAGGTGCAGCATTAACTATGCTTGCCATGATCCGCTTTTCGCCCATGAATAAGCCCTGGCGCAACCTCCTTATTGCAGTAGCGGGTTTTGGCGTATGTATCATAGGCTTCGGCCTTTCAACCGTATTTTATCTTTCGCTGGTATTCCTGTTTCTACAGGGTGCGTTTGATAGTGTTAGCGTTATCATCCGGGGCACAATTATGCAGTTGTTAACACCCGACCATATGCGCGGCAGGGTATCGGCCGTAAATTCCATGTTCATAGGTTCATCTAACGAGATAGGCGATTTTGAATCAGGCATGGCAGCCAAATTTTTAGGCACAATACCGGCGGTTTTGTTTGGCGGCAGCATGACACTTATGATAGTTACCATCACTTATTTTAAAACAAAAAAACTAATTCCGCTATCATTAAGTCAGATCCACGACCCGCAAACAACAACAACAACCACGTAAAGTTAGGCTTAGTATCTTAATTCAGCAATTAAAAGCACTTTCTTACCGGGCAATCTCCTGATCTTTAGTATATTTAGCAAGCAAAATACAGTTAAATAACCCCTACTAATTAATTGTGAGTTTAAAGCTACCTAACCCTGTGCCGTACACGCTGTTATGTGTATTAACCTTGTGGTTAATAACATTAGCCCCTGCTTTTTCCTACCCGGGCATCCAGGCAGAAAAACCTGTATATAAGCCTCATAATTTCAATACTGTTATTCATACAGCCAAAGCCGCCCGTATAGAGCTGGCAAGGCGTTTGTACAACGAGTGCCGCAAAATGACCGAAGCGGATGCCATGCACAGCTTAGATGATTTGGCCGGCATTGCACAAAAATTGAATGATCTGCCCCTCGCTTGCGCAGTTTATGACCTTCGTGCCGATTACTACTCGGTTAACCGCGGCTACAACCAGTTAAGTAATAAATATTTTGACCTTGCCATTTCCCTGGCACAAAAAAACAAGATGCAATTAGAAACCGGCATCTACCAGCATCGCAAAGCAAACTATTATTTCCTGTATAAAAAAAATGCCGAAGCCTGCCGCAATTATCTCTTGTCTGAAGAGAACTTTCGCGAGGTTGGTTTTGACAAAGTGCCGGGCATGGGTAACTTTTTTTCGGAAGCTGCAAACTTCTACTACTCTCTTGGCGACTTTGACAATGCACGGCAAAGTCTTAAGCAGGCTCTTAAATACCAGCCATATCTATCGCGAACGCGTATCAACATTTTAAATACAATTGGTCTTACCTATCGTAACGATGGCCTTTATGAAATTGCCCTACCTTATTTTAACCTAGCTCTTAACATGGCCCGCATTACAAAAGACAGTATTTGGGTGGGTATTACAACAGGTAACATTGGGTCGGTTTATTTTATGCAACACCGGTACGCCCAGGCAGTGCCATTAATAAGAGAAGATTACTACACATCTTTAAAGTATGATGAACAGCAAAACTCGGCTATAGCTATGTTAAGGCTTGTTCGCATTAATGTAGACGAGGGCAAACTTAAAGAAGCCTCGTTACAACTTGATACGATAGATAAAACGCTTTATAAATGTCCCGAAGATGTACTTGGCCAAAGAGTTCTGTATTACGAGTTACGTTCTACCATCGCCGAGCGAAATAATAAATTTAGAGAGGCTATAGCATATCGTAAACAGTCGGAGAAATTGCGCGATATAATATCAAAGCGGGATAATATCACTGCAATAGAACGTATAAGGCTGCAGTGGGTGATCCAAAAAAACCGCAAAGAATTTAACAACCTTAAAAAAAGCGCCAGGATTGATACTTTTACATTAATTGCTATAATAATTGTACTGTTATTATTAGTTATCATAACAGCTCTTATTTATAACCGCCAAAGGCTTAAAGCTAAAAAGGATAAAGAACTGCTGGCATCAGAGAAACGCCGGCTTGATGAAGAATTAAAGAATGCCACACTAATACTAAATACGTATACAGAAAAACTCACCCAAAAAAATATTTTAATTGAAGAAATAAAGGCCGAGCTGGAAAATATTCAATCTAAAAATAACATGTCTGAAATTGCCGGGAACCTGGATAAGATGATGCAGGCCCATATCATGACGGAAGATAACTGGGAGGAGTTTAAAAAATTATTCTCCAAGGTGCATGCTACCTTCTTTTATAACCTGCGCCAGGCATACGATAATTTATCCGGAACGGATGTACGTTTGCTGGCATTAATTAAACTTAAACTTAATAACCGCGAAATAGCGGGGATGCTTGGCATTACGATTGATGGTGTTAAAAAAGCAAAACAGCGCCTTCGCAAAAAAATGAATTTATTACAAGAAGAGCACTTCGAAAAAATAATGTCCAGCCTATAATTACAATTTTATAGCTATACTAATCATTTTGTCGCTACTTTGTCCACCCCTTAAATGACTTTAAAATGGGTTTTTTGGCTCATATTTGACACGTTATTCCAATATGGAATAAAATACATCTGCAATTCTTATTAATTAAACGCCATTAGTTACTATTAACTTTTGCGCAAAGCATGGATATGCTAACAGATGCTTAAAATAGTTATTTTAAAAAATTGTCAATTGTTATCGTTTGCAACCCCTAAAATGGAAACAAGAAAAAAGAAACCCTGCCCACATTGCGTGAAAGGCAGGTTAACCAACCGAGCCAGAAGACCAATGTGGATGAAAACACTCCTGTTTTGGTTACCTATTAAAAGATACTCATGCAACCTTTGTGATAAAAAATCATATGTATATGGTTCTGCATGGGAAAATACCAGCTTACAACAATAACCCTGATTATGCGATTTAGAAGGGGGATTTCTAAATCAATTATGTGCATCCAACCTATCGGGCATGCTTACATGCCTGATACGGTTACGATGCTTAAAACCCGGCCCTTTTCTCTTCTTTTCTATTTAGCTTTTGTATACCAGAACGCTTCTGTTTGACAATCCTTTTCGCTATAGTTGCCAAACACGCCACTTCTTTTGCCACATATTAACCGACTTCGGTTTGTCCAGGTAATTGTTCCAAATTTCTTTACTGATATGAAATGTCAAACCTGGTTAATCGTCCTATAGGTTAACATCATGGTTGTTGGAAATCGGCATAAATAAATTTTAATATTTATAAATGAATGAATATTCACTTATATTTGCGACATAAATAATTTAGATGCGCATCAGGAACATAGATAAGGTACAGCTGGTAAAACAAAAAGCGATAGAGTTGATCGTAAAAGATGGGCTGGAAGGCTTCAGCATGAATAAGCTGGCTAAGGCTTGCAGCATATCGGTAGCCACGCTATATATCTACTATAAAGATCGTGATGACCTGATCCTGAAAATTGCCATGGAAGAAGGAACGGCAATGGCAGAAGCGATGGTAAAAGATTTTAGCCCCGATATGCGGTTTGAAGATGGCTTGCGAACGCAATGGAAAAACCGCTTTCAGTATACGAAGGATAAGCCCCTGTTAAATTCATTCTTCGAACAGCTCAGAACGTCGAGCTACCAGCAAGAGTTCCTGAGTAATTACTTAAGTGATTTTAAAATTATCATGGGCAAATTTATGACTAACATCATTGACCGGGGCGAGATTGAACAAATGCCGTTTGAAATATACTGGTCGGTTGCTTTTGCGCCGTTGTATAACCTTATCCGTTTTAACAACGAAGGGAAAAGCCTGAGCGGCCAACCATTTAAATTAACAGATGACATCCTTTGGAAAACTTTTGACCTGGTTGTAAAAGCCCTAAAAAAGTAAGTTTATGAATACAGAAAATTTTGACCACATACTGCTTTTTAAAACCAACGTTAACTGCGAGGGCGATAAAAGTTTTTTGCATACCCTGCTAGATGGTAACCCCGACGTGCAGTGCTGGAACGTTGACCTTGACGACGAAGACTGCGTTTTGAGGATAGTATCCTACACGCTTAATCACGGGCAAATAATTGAATTGATGAACAGCCACGGCTATTATTGCTGTGAGTTAACCTAAACAGATGGACAATAACCAACAAGCAGTACCTTTTACAGGCTACCAAAAGTTTGTGATATTTATACTGGCTATTACACAGTTTACCGTGATACTGGATTTTATGGTGATGTCGCCCCTTGGCGATATGCTCATGAAATCGCTTAACCTGAAACCGCAGGCCTTTGGTGTGGCGGTATCTGCCTATGCATTTAGCGCGGGCATCTCGGGTTTGCTAACAGCAGGTTTTGCCGACAAGTTCGACCGCAAGAAACTGCTGTTATTCTTTTATATCGGCTTTATTGTGGGTACCATCTTTTGCGGTATGGCGCACTCGTATGCCGCATTGGTAGCAGCCCGTATTATTACCGGTTTATTTGGCGGAGTTATCGGCTCTATCTCCATGGCCATCATTACCGATATTTTTGCCTTGCAGCAACGTGGCCGGGTAATGGGTTTTATACAAATGGGCTTTGGCGCAAGTCAGGTGTTAGGCGTACCCATCGGCATTTACATTGCTACCCTATGGCAGTGGGAAGCACCATTCTGGATGGTGGCCGGCTTAAGCGTACTTATCGCATTGGCTATCGCTTTTTATCTTAAACCTTTAGTAGCGCACCTGGCCATCCAGCGCGACACCTCGGCACTGGCACACTTGTGGCACACCGTATCTAAGGCCGACTACAGGGTAGGCTTTACCTCTACCGCATTACTATCTATAGGTGGTTTTATGATGATGCCATTCGGCAGCGCCTTCGCGGTGAATAACCTGGGGGTTAATTACAAGCAATTAACCATGCTGCTAATGGTATCGGGCTTAAGTTCGCTGCTTATTATGCCGGTTATTGGCAAGCTGAGCGATAAGATAGACAAGTTTAAGATCTTCGCAGCAGCATCTGTTTGGATGATGATCATGTGTGTGGTTTATACCAACCTGGGCGTTACCCCACTGCTATTGGTAATGGCCCTTAATATTTTAATGATGATGGGTATTATGAGCCGTATGATCCCTTCATCGGCACTAACCAGCGCCATACCAGAGATGAGCGACCGAGGCGCATTCATGAGCGTTAACTCCTCGTTACAACAAATTGCAGGCGGTATTGCAGCAGCCGTTGCCGGGATGATCGTAACCCAGCCAAGTAAAGGTGCCCCTTTACAGCATTACAACGTAGTAGGTTATGTAATTGTAAGTATCTCTATTATCAGCATCCTATTGATGAAACGGGTTGATAACATGACCAAAAAGAAGCTGGCCAATGCCAAAGTTGTAATACCCGAAGCTGCAGCTGTAAACGAAGGTTTATAACGAATTTACCGGGTGTCCCACTAAATGAGACACTAAATTTATAAATTTACAACTACCTGATTATCAGACATTAATAAAGCTAGGAATTTAAATTTTACATCAAGTACTTCTTTAGATAGAATACAGAATATTCTGTAAATAAAGATATTGTTGATTTTTGTTGGGGTGTCCCACTTGTTAAAAAACGGGACAGAATGGGACACCCTGTTTTTTTGCCTTTCGGCTATGGCTTTATAATTTTATCAGCCAAACTAATTAATGCCCCCTGCGCGGTTTGATCGGCCTCATTAGAAAGTAATATAATTCCCGTTTTTTGATCGGGATAAAAAACCATGTAACTACTAAAGCCTAAACTTCCGCCTGTATGCGAAAACTTACGTATTCCCTTATCTGTAAGGTTGATTTTCCAATTTAATGCGATAGCGCCCTTTTCTTGCGTTCCGTTAGTGGCTTGGTGGCTTAGCTTTACCTCAACGTTATGCTCGTCCATTTGGTAAGCCATATATTTCAACATATCCGTTGCTGTTGAAGCGATACTTGCCGCCACCCGCAGATCTTCCCAAACAATAATGGGCATAAGCCGGCCTTTGCCATCATACCCCTTTGCCAGTGTTTGCGGAAGGGTCTTTTCGCCCAGTAGCACTGTATTTTTCATTTTTAGCGGCTTTACAAAATACGTTTCAATTAGCTTCTCCATAGGGGCACCATAAACCCGTTCCATAATATAGCCAAGCAGTTGAGCTGCCGTATTGCAATGCCTGGTAACCGAGCCTGGCACCGTATCTAACTTTACATGATGCAGATCGCGATAAAGATCTGCCCTGCTATATTTTTTATGTAAAGCATCTAAAATATAGGGGATAGAATCCGGATTTGCCTTACTAAAAAGGTCTTTATTATCAGGCATCCAATTGGGCAAACCCGAAGTGAGGTTAGCTAGATTAACTAGTTTGATGGGGACACCTTTATAAGCTAAATTTGGATATTCGCCATCAAGATACATCCTTATATCATCGTCCAACTTTACCTTTTTTTCTAAAACTGCCTTAGCAAGCAACAAGGAACTAAATGTTTTGGTAATAGATGCAAGTTCGTAAAGCGAATTTGCCGTAGGTAATTGCCGTTTCCCTTTTTCTACTGTACCATAATTATAAATAAGCGAACTGCCATTTTTTATAATCCCGATAGAAAGCCCAACGCGTGAGCTATCGCTCATGAAGCCGGAAACCGAATTGTCAACTAAGGAATCTAATTTAGTCTTTAGCTTATTATCGGTTAACTTTTCCGGAGTGCTTTGTGCGCAACAGGTAAATCCACTTAATACCGACAATAAAACAACTGCAAATTTTTTCATAAGACGAATACTTTATTAGCAGATGCAAAAATGGCTGTAAAGGTGACAGCCATTTTAAATATAATTTTTGCTGAGAAAAGATTCGTTGTTCTGGCAGATTTGGATATTTAGAGTTTAATGGCTTTACCACTGTTGCTACCAACAACTACAATCCCTATATTTAGCTCATTATCCCTATCCATATTTCAATGAAACGCACCCTACTGCTCACCCTAATTACTACCGCCGCAATGGCCGCAAACGCACAGCATAAATTCGACCCGCCAAAAACCAAAGCCATACCCGTTGTTGATACCCTGCACGACGTACAACTAACCGATAACTACCGCTGGCTGGAAGATAAAAAGAACGAAGACGTTATTGAATGGACAAAAAAACAGCACGACTACGGTGTTGAGTACCTGAATAAAACCCAAAAGGTACACCCCGACCTGAAAGAGAAGATCGCAGCCTACCTTAATATGGATTACGAAGGCCCGCTAAATACAGTGGGCAAGCGGGTTTTCCAAACAGTAAAGAAAAAAGGCGACAAGCAATATAAGATCTACACCATTATCGATGGTAAAAAGATATTGATATGGGACCCGGTTACGCTAGACCCTGATGGCAAGATCTCTACCAGCGGCACCAACTATACTTACGATGGCGAACGTGCTGCCATAAGCGCGCAAAAAAGCGGCGCCGAGGTAAACACCGTTTACTTTATTGATACCCGCACCGGCAAGCAAATTCATGCCCCTATCACCAACACCAGCGGCTTCGACTGGGCGCAGGACCAGCAGCATGCTTACGTTACCCTGCGCAGCCAGGAAGACGTTGATAAGCAACGCCCGCTAAAAACCTATTATTTAAAAGTTGGCGACCCGATAGAGAAGGCAACTTTTGTGGGTACTACTGCCGACGCTAAAAACAGTTATTTTATTTATGATAACCGCTACAGCGATGTAACCTTTAGCGGCGAGGGCGATTTTTACTCTAATAGTTTACGCATGCGCCCTACCGGGAGTTTAAAGGAAGGCAAGCTCATCTTCAGCAGTAAAAAATCGCAGGCTTACCCCGAAGCTATCGGCAACCGCCTGTACATTAAAACTAACGATAAAGCCCCAAACAGCAAGCTAATGGTGGCTGACAAGGCACACCCCGAATTTAAGAACTGGAAGGTGCTGATCCCCGAAAGCAACACGGTGATGGAGGCTTACGTAGTTACCAAAAACAGTATCATCATCCAGGATAAAAAGGATATCGAGAGCCGTTTGACCATTTACGACCTGAACGGCAAAAAGCTACGCGCCATGCCCCTGCCAGAGAAAGGCAGCATTGGCGGTGTAAGTTACGACCGTGAGGAAGATAAGATCTACATATCATTGGTAACCTTTACCTCTACCCCAAAAACCTACGTGGCATCGCCGAAGGATTATAAGTGGAAGCTGTTTTACCAGCGCCAGCTGCCGGTTGACATGAGCGAGATAACCGGCGAGATCAAGTTTTACATTAGTAAAGATGGCAGCCGTGTGCCCGCCTTTGTGGTGCACCGCAAGGATATTAAAATGGATGGTAAAAACCCGGTGCTGTTAACCGCTTACGGTGGCTTCCAGTCGGGTATTAAGCCGGGCTACTTTGGCTTTTACGCGCCGTTCATACAGGCGGGCGGCATTGTAGTGAACGCGGGCATCCGTGGCGGCGACGAATTTGGCGAACAATGGCATCTGGACGGCATGCTGGCCAAAAAGCAAAATAGCTTTGATGATTTTTACGCCTGCGCGGAATGGCTGATAAAAGAGAAGTATACTACCGAAAGCAAGATAGTTGCCCTTGGCGGCAGCAATGGCGGCTTGCTGATGGGTGCCGCTGCAACACAACGGCCCGACCTGTTTAAAGCCATTGTATGCGAAGTACCGCTGCTGGATATGCTGCGTTACCACAAATTCCTGATAGCCCGTTACTGGATCCCCGAGTATGGCGCGGCCGAAGACCCGGAACAGTTCCGATGGTTATTGCGTTACTCGCCTTACCAAAACATCCGCGTGGGTGTAAACGTACCGCCCATGCTGGTAACCGCCGGCGCCAACGATACCCGGGTTGACCCCATGAACGCTAAAAAGTTTGTAGCAGCCCTGCAAAACAACCCCGGCCAAACCAGCCCTATCATATTGCACATGGATTTCGACAGCGGCCACGGCAGCGGCCAAAGCACCCAACAAGCCATAGAAAACTGGACGTTTATTTTTGAATATGTCATGAACCAGTTGGGGATGTAAGTAATGAGGGAACTTGGAGTAATAAATGAAAGAAAGTTAATCTATCAAAATTATGCAACTGACATAAACTGGGAAAAGGCAATGCCAAATTCCAATTGGATAGCTGTAGTTGTAGTAGACGACAAAAACAAAAATATTTTAAGAGAATTATCCAATAAATTAATTAATCATAACGCTTGCTTCGTTTGCTGTGCTGGATTGCAATCCGAGTTATTGCATGATATGATCGATGACGAAATCGTTTTTAGAGATGTTGATTTTGAAGATTTATATCTGCCATCTTTTAGTATAACAACAACGTGGGATAATGATGTTGATGATGCTCTATGGTACGCTGTATTTACTGCGTCGCACGACACCGAAAGCATTGATATTGTATGGTTTTTGGATACGATTGGTTTAGATATCGATAAAAGGGTTAAAATGCTAAAACAGCCAATTAAGTAATTATTCCACCACGTCATTGCGAGCGATAGCGTGGCAATCTCTTTAGGACAAGCGGCTATGCTGAGATTGCCACGTCGCTATCGCTCCAATGACATATATAATTATAATTTGTAAGCCCGTCGCATAATACATTAATATGAAAAAAACATTTTTAGCTTTAACTATACTTCTAACGCTCCTAACTACCTCCCAAATAAGTTTTGCGCAAGTAGCCAATTATTACGGAACCGCTGAAAGCATTAACTTCAACGGTATTGATTTTAACCTTGCCTGGAGTTCGCATCCAAATGCAAATTACTACAAGCATGAATATATCCCAAAAGGAGAAAATTCAGAGCACTTTAAGAACATGCTAATGTTAGATTTCATAAAAGGTGATTTCAAATTAAAAGATGCAGTACAACTACAGATAGATAAAATACAGGAGCGGAAAAAAACCGACGCTGTGGCGAACTACGACCTTGTAGAAAGCCCAGATGGTAAAGAATTTATATTGGATTTCTTAATGAGTACTACAAAAGATAATAAAGTAAACCTTGTTGAATGGAGTGCTTACCATTATAAAAGTTATACAGATAAGGCAGGCCACACCGGCGTTCTTTTATTTGCGATAAGTCATCGCGCATATGACAACGATGTAGATACATTTTTAAAATCGTTAACAGAATATAGAATGGAAAATAGAAAAGCACTTATTAAATTTCCAATGCCTGAAATTCAAATAAAATAATACACCACTTGTCGAAGTTCCCCCCCAATGGTCGAAGTTTTCAACCGCGGTTAACATGACTAGCACTTTACTTACATAATCTGAAAACTTACCATATTCTACTCATCTTTCAACGTTTTAACAGGGTTAGTTTGTGCCGCCTGGTAGGTAAGGTATATGGTAACAGAAAAGGATATAAGCATTAACGTTACCACGGGTAATACAAATTGCCACCAGGTTATTTGTACCTTAAACGCATACCCCTGCAGCCATTGATAAATAAGCAATACGGCCAATGGTATGGCTACCACACTTGCCGCTGCAATCAATTTTAGCATATCGTTAGTCAGCATTTGCACTATGCTTTGTGCTGATGCACCTAATACCTTGCGGATACCTATTTCCCTGCGCCGGCGGGCAGTTGAGTAAGTTGTTAAGCCAAATAAGCCCAAACATGCAATAACTATCGCCATGGATGAAAACAGCATAAACACCTGCCCAAAATGGATATCCTGCTCATACTGGCGGGCATAAAAATCATCGAGGAAAAAGTAATCGAAAGAAGATTCGGGGAAAAATCCTTCCCATGTTTGTTTAAGGTTTTGGCTTAATTTTGTCAATTGCGCCTGGTTCACCTTAAGTGAAATATACTTTAGCGGCACCCAGGTAAGTTTGGGGTCCATAAACAGCACGGTTGCAAAGTAGGCGTCTTTTAACGATTGCTGGTGATAATCTTTAATTACACCGATGATCTCGTTAGGTTCTTTATCTAAAGATTCCACCCAGATCTTTTTACCAACCGCATCCTGGGCAGATGCAAAACCAAATTGCCTAACCGCGGCTTCATTCAGGATAACTTTAGTGGAGTCGCCGGTGTTTGTTCGGTCGTACCCTCTACCCGCTATTAGCTGCAGTTGGTACATTTTCATAAAATCGAAGTCCACCCGCAGCATATCATACGTACGTTCTTCTGCTTTTGAGGTGCCGTATCTGCGACATGCAGCGGCCATAGCTACTTGCTTACCCGGAACCGCGCCGGATACACTTACTTCCTGTACCCCGGCCAGGTTTACAGCGCTATTTTTAAAGTCATTAACTTTTTGTAAATAGTTGTCGGTAATGGAGGGGGCTTTAAGTACAATAGTTTGTTTAAGGTTTATGCCTGTTTGCTCGCTATTCATGTAATTAAGCTGCCTGTAAACGGCCAGCGTACCTGCCAGCAATAACAACGATGCTGCAAATTGGAAAGATACCATTCCCTGGCGCAGCCACACACCGCTTTTAGAAAAAGCAAACCGCCCCTTAAGAACCTTAATAGGTTTTAACCTTGATAAAACTACTGACGGATAGACGCCTGACAACAGCACACTGCCAATAAAAACAACGGTAACTTTAATAATAAGACGGCCATTTATAAGCAATTCATAAGTTTTACTATCTCCCGAAATTTGTTGCAATAATTGCCTTATGCCTATTACAAGCAATGCCGCAAAAACAAGTGATATGAGGTTGATGATAAAAGACTCTATAAAAAATTGCAGCACCAATTGAGATGTGTGCGCGCCGCTTACCTTTCTGATCCCCACCTCACGGGCCCGGTCTACAGATTTTGTGGTGGCCAGGTTAATGTAGTTAATACACGCGATCAACAAAATAATGTAAGCCATTATTTGCAAAAAGTTAACAGCGCTACGGTTGCCCTTAACTTCCATTTCGTAAGGTTTTATAGTATTTAAATGGATGTTTGCCAGCGGGGTAAGCTGTACCGCCCATTTAAGTTCCTTTAAGGGCTGCTCCGTTTTAAAGCGTTCGGCCATGGCCGGGAATTGATCTTCTATAGCTGTTGGCGATGCATTTGGCTTTAGCTTAAGAAACGTGTAATTATTATGCTGATACCAAAACTGCTTAATCCAATCCGGCGCGGTAGAAAAAGATATAAGCATATTAAATTGCAGTGTAGAATTCACAGGTAAATCTTTAAATACCCCGGTTACCATACAGCTATTGTTGTTAAAGCGGGTAGATAATTGTAAGGTTTTACCCATTGCCGCATTGGCATTGCCAAAATATTTTTTTGCTGATGCCTCTGAAATAACAATGCTGTTAATGTTTTTCAGTGCTGTTGCCGCATCGCCTTTAACTAAGGGGAGGTTAAAGAAGGATACAAAATTGCTGTCTGCAAAGCAAACGCGCTGTTCCCGGTGCTTTATGTTCTGGTACCTTATATCCCTTTCGTTAGCCTCCCAACTGATACGGGCATAACTGGCTATACCGGGCAGGTTATCATACATGGCTTTTGCGTAACCATTACTGGCCGTTGCCCAGCTATCCGTAATTTCGCCCGAGCGGTAAAACTTACTCTCTACCCTAAAAATGCGGTTAGCATCAGGATACATGTTATCAAAGCTCTTCTCGAAATTTACATACGCGCTTATTACGATAAAAACCGCGATCCCCAGGCTTAAACCAATTACATTAATTAAGGTGTAAGATTTGTTTTTGACCAGGTTTCGGTAAGTGACCAACAGCAGGTTACGCAACATAAGCTTAGTTTTTTACTAATGTAAAAGATTAGTTGCTATCACGGGCCAAAAAAGTAAAAGATCGGGCGAACAACACTTTATCTCTCCATCATCGCCAAAATACATATCAACCACGACGCTATCGCCCCATCAGATGATGGTGAGACTTGCCTGCGTTTAATATACCCCTTGCCCCTATCAAAAAGTAAACTGTTTAAACAACAACGCCCCCGGAGTGCGGAGGCGTTATTGTTATTTGTTTTGCAGTTTACTTGCTGCCGGTTCGTCCAGGAACCATTGGAGATCGGTGCCTGTGATGAGTTGGGCGGGGTACTCCTGTATGTCTTTCGGATCCTCGAGGATGTGTTTCACCGCTTCGGCCTTGCCTGCGCCGTAAACTAAGAACGCGATGTGTTGCGCGTTGTTAATAAGCGGGGCGGTAAAGGTAATACGGTTCATTTTTACCTCATCGATGTATAACGCCTGTACAGATGCGCTTTCGTCTGTCAATACCGAAGTATGCGGGAACAGCGATGCCGTGTGCGAGTTATCGCCAAGCCCTAATATGACCAGATCGAAACTGGCGCTACCACCATCAAAAAAATGGATGAGGTGGCGGGTATAATCTTTAGCGGCCTCTTCGGCGCCCAGCGGCGTTTGCACCGCGTAAACATGCGATGGGTCTATCCCCAGCGGGTCGAACAACGTTTGTTTAGCCATCAGGTAATTGCTTTGCGAATCGGTAAGGGGCACATCGCGCTCGTCACCAAAAAAGAAGTATACCTTATCCCACTCAATGCTATCGCGGTACTCGATTGCCAACAGCTCGTGCAGTTTCTTAGGCGAACTGCCACCACTCAGCGCCACGGTAAAGCGGTCGCGGGCGGCAATGGCCTCTTTAGCGCAATCGGCAAAGTATTTGGCCAGCGAGGCCAATACTTCGGTATCCGTATTAAATATGTTCAGTTTCATATTCTTTATTTTGTGACTGTTTAGCCTCACCCTGCCCTCTCCAGTGGAGAGGGTTTAAAAGAAGCTCAAAGTCCTCTCCAAAGGAGAGGATCAGGTGAGGCCTCTTAATTATTTTTTTCCGTTCACCGGCAGGGTAAACCAATTGAAACCGTCGCGGGCGATCAATGCCTCGGCAGATTCTGGCCCCCATGAGTCGGCGCTATAGTTAGGGAAATTAAGGCTCTTTTTATTTTGCCAGGTGCTTAGTATCGGCATTACCAGTTCCCATGCGGCTTCTACCTGGTCGCCACGCATAAACAGGGTTTGGTCTCCCATCATGGTGTCCAATATCAGGGTTTCGTAAGCTTCAGGCGCTTGGTTGGTGTAGGTGCCTTTATAGTCAAACACCATATCAACGGCATTCAGCACCATATCAATACCCGGGCGTTTGGCCTGTACCTGTAAACGGATGCTCATTTCGGGTTGGATGCTGATGATCAGCCTGTTTTGCTGCCAGCTTTCGGTAGCCTCTGCCGGGAACACCAAATGCGGCACATCCTTAAACTGTATGGTAATTACCGATGACGATTGGTGCATGCGCTTACCTGTACGCAGGTAAAACGGCACACCCTGCCAGCGCCAGTTATCAACAAAGAATTTGATGGCGGCAAAGGTTTCGGTGTTGCTTTGCGGGTCTACCTTTGGTTCTTCGCGGTAGCCGGGTACTTCCTGGCCTTTCATCCACCCGCTGCCGTACTGGCCCCTAACAGCCGAGTTACGTACATCTTCCGGCGTAAATTTGCGCATAGATTTTAGCACATCAACTTTACGGTCGCGTACTTCATCGGCGTTAAAACTTACCGGTGGCTCCATGGCTATTGTACAAAGCAACTGCAATAAGTGGTTCTGGATCATATCGCGCATAGCACCCGATCCATCGTAGTAGTCGCCACGCTCTTCCACGCCCAGCTGCTCGGTAACCGAGATCTGCACGTGTTCGATATAGTTACGGTTCCACAGCGGCTCCATAATGGAGTTGGCAAAGCGGAATGCCATAATATTCTGCACGGTCTCTTTACCCAGGTAATGGTCTATACGGTAGATCTGGCACTCGTCAAAAATGCCTTTCAGTAATTCGTTCAGTTCCTTGGCAGTTTCCAGATCGTGCCCAAATGGTTTCTCGATGATGATCCTTACCTTATTTTTATCTTCGGCAAGTTTAGCTTTAGATATGTTTGAGGCGATAATAGGGAAGAAATTCGGCGCTACGGCAAGGTAAAATAATACATTGGCAGTAGTTTTCCACTCGGCGTTGTGCGCGTCTATACGTTTGCCAAACTCTCTGTATGTTTCTGCATCGGTAGCATCAGATACCTGGTAATAGATGCTTTTTTCAAATTCGGCCCATTTCTTGGCATCGGCTTTTCCGCTGCGCGAGAACTGGTCTATATCGTTATGCAGGTTTGTCCTGAACTGCTCGTCGGTAAGTTTTGTACGGCCCGTACCAATTATGGAGAACTGTTTAGGCATCCAACCGTCTAAAAACAGGTTGTACAATGCCGGTGCAATTTTGCGGGAGTTTAAGTCGCCCGTACCGCCAAATATGATAAATATGGTAGGTTCGGATTTTGTGCTGTTACTACTCATGATAGTATGTTTTTATTTTAAAAAGGAGGCTAAGTTTCTAATTCCTGCCTCCTCATTTTGTATCTCTCAATTAATCTTCAACCGGTGCCCACTGTGTGTGGAACGTGCCTTCTTTGCCTATCAGCTCGTAAGTATGAGCGCCAAAGTAGTCGCGTTGCGCTTGTGTAAGGTTTGATGGCATCCTTTCATTACGGAAATTATCAAAGTACTCTAACGACGCCGCGTAAGCAGGTATAGCAATACCCGCGTTAACTGCCGATGATACTACTTTACGGATACCCGGAAGCGTACCTTTTACCAGTTCGGCAACATCACCGTCTAACAGTAAATGCTCAAGGTTTTGATTTTTACCAAAGGCACCGTAAATATTCTCCAGGAACTTAGAACGGATGATACAGCCACCTCTCCAGATCTTGGCTATTTCGTCAAGCTTCAAATCGTATTTGTACTCGGCAGAAGCAAGCGACAGCATGTGCATACCTTGTGAGTAGCTAATGATCATGGTGAAGTAGAACGCCTGCTCTAATGCGGTTAATAATTCATCTACGCTACCATCAATGGTTTGGTTCTCATCTTTGCTGTAGATGCCGGCTGCTTTTGTACGCAGGGCTTTGTATTTAGATAGATCGCGCATTTCAACAGCGCTATCTACCGTTGGGATAGGTGCCTGCAGATCCATAGCGCTTTGCGATGTCCATTTACCGGTACCTTTTGCGCGGGCTTCGTCTTTGATATCATCCAACAACAAATGATCGGTACCCGGTGCTTTATACTTAAATATATCTTTTGTAATGTCTAAAAGGAACGATTGCAGGCGGCCATTATTCCAGTCGGTAAATATTTTACCTATGGCATCGCCATCCAGCTTCAACCCTTTTTTCATGATCTCGTAAGTTTCGGCCAGTAACTGCATAATACCATACTCGATACCGTTATGCACCATTTTCACAAAGTGGCCTGATGCGCCGGGACCGATATAGGTTACGCAAGGTGCGCCGTCAACCTTAGCTGCAATGGCCTCAAAAATTGGTTTCATTACATTGTAGGCATCCTTGTCGCCACCCGGCATCATGCTTGGGCCGCGGCGCGCGCCCTCTTCACCACCAGATACACCCATGCCGAAGAAATGCAGGCCTTTAGCCTCCAGTTCGTCCACACGGCGGTTGGTATCGGTAAAGTGCGAGTTACCGCCATCAATTAAAATATCGCCCTTTTCTAAAAGCGGGGTAAGTTCCTCAATTACGGCGTCTACAATTTTACCTGCAGGCACCAGCATCATAATGGCACGTGGTGTACTAAGGCTTTGTATAAACTCTTTTACATCGCCAAAACCTTTTACTTTTCTGTCGCCGGCTTCTTCGTTTAAAGAAGCTACTTTACCGGCGTCTTTATCGTGGCCGGCAGCCGCATAACCATGGTCGGCTATGTTGAGTAATAAGCTGCGGCCCATTACGCCTAAGCCTATCATGCCAAAAGCATATTTATCTGTTGTTGCGCTCATGTTATTTGAGGTTTTCTTTCTTAAGATCGTTTAATATTTTTTTAGTTGTCTCGAAGCTGGTGTGCTGAAACGAGCGGATGCCCAGTTTTTCGGCAGTGCGCACAAACATGATGCGGTCATCAAAATACACACACTGGTTTGGCGATACCTGGGCTATACCCATAGCCAGTTGCCAGATACCTGGGTCGGGCTTACGCATTTTTACCTCGCACGATGAAATGAAAGCGTCGAAACACTCGTGCAGCTTAAATTTCTGCACACGGTAATCGTTCAGTTCCTTGCCCTCGTTATTGATGGATATGATGCGGAAACCGCAATCCTTTTTCCATTCTTTAAGCCATTTCAGCATATCGGGTAACTCAACAGACTGCGCGTAGATGAATTCCTTAAAATCCTCGCGAACAAAATCGCGGGGCTCGTTAAAAATAACGGTATCAAGGTATTCATCCAGCGTAATACTGCCTATTTCGTACACGTTGAATATGAAGTTATGCAGGGCATTCACCTCGTCATAATCCAGCCCAAATTTTTTGGCTGCCTCGTGGCGAGATTCGTGGCCCCATCCGTTGGTAAGCAAAATGCCACCAACGTCAAAAAAAAGGATCTTTACATCTGATTTTTTCATCAGCTTACAAGTTATGCTTTAGCTTTTTGGTCCTCAATAGCCTTAAGCAATTTTTCGAATGGCTTGTTAAATTTCTCTATGCCTTCGTCTTCAAGATCCTGGGTAATTTTATCCAGGTCGATGCCCAAGGCTTTTAACCTGCCTAAAGTTTCGGTGGCCTGGTCTAAGCCTAACATTAAAGTATCAGCAGCAATACCATGGTCGCGGAAAGCATCGATAGTTTCTAAAGGAACGGTATCAACAGTATCAGGGCCAATAAGGGCCTCAACATACTTGGTATCTTTAAACGCAGGATTTTTGCTGCCTGTACTTGCCCAAAGCAAACGCTGTGGTTTACCACCTTTTGCTTCCAATGCTTTCCAACGCTCTGTGCTGAATACGCGTTTGTAAATCTCGTATGCTTTTTTGGCTGACGCGATGGCAACTTCGCCAACAAGGCCATTCTCGCCTTTTTCCTGCAATAACGGATCAACAACCACATCAATACGGCTTAAGAAAAAGCTTGCTACCGATGATATGTGCTCAATGTTATGGCCTGCGGCTAAGTGGTCTTCCAGGCCGGAGATATAGGCTTCGGTAACTTCTTCATAACGCTCTAAACCGAACAATAAAGTAACATTAACATTAATGCCTTTAGCAATGGTTTCGCGAATGGCCTGCAAGCCTGGTTTTGTACCCGGGATCTTGATCATTACATTTTTGCGGTCAACCTGTTTCCAAAGCAACTCGGCTTGTTTGGCGGTGCCTTCGGCATCTAAAGCCAAAAATGGAGATACCTCGAGGCTTACATAACCGTCTGCACCTACAACGCCTTCGTTATATAAGGGGTCAAAAAGGTCGGCAGCTGCCTGGATATCTTTTATAGCTAATTTAAAAAACAACTCTTCTGTAGTGCTGTTTTCTTTACCATACTCGGCAATATCAGCATCGTAATCAGAACTGCTTGAAATAGCCTTCTCAAATATCGCGGGGTTTGAGGTTACACCTCTAATGCCATCCTCATCTATAAGTTTTTGTAATTTACCTGATGAGATGATCTCGCGGTCAATAAAATCAAGCCAAATGCTTTGGCCGAATTCATGTATTTGTTTTACGTTATTTGCCATGATAAATAAATGTATGGTGGTTTTTAATTGTATTAATATTTAGTTCGTTTGCTCACAAATGTGGCGTTTATAATAGCTGATAGTGTAATTTTAATCTCCTTATTCTGTTTGGCTTTCGTCACAAATTATCAGTTATTTTCTGCTATTAATATCTGCAAATTGTAACCAATAAAAAGCCCGCTTTCAATTACCCCGGTTATTGCTTTTATATCCCGTTCGAGGCTGTTGTTAATTTCGTCGAAATAACAATCTAATATAAGGTTGTTATTCTCGGTAACTATCGGGCCATCCTTGCCTTTTGCCGCTCTTAACTTAATATCATTAGCGCCAAGTTTTTTTAATTCGGCCTCTGTATGTAATAAGGCCTGCGGATAAACCTCTACCGGTACCGGGAAGTTAGTCCCCAACTTTGGTACCAGTTTGCTATCGTCAACAATAATATAGTTCAGCGGACTGCTCCTGATCAATAATTTCTCTTTAAACATCGCCCCGCCGCGGCCTTTTATGAGCCAGTTGTTTGGGTCAACCTCATCGGCGCCGTCAAACAACCAATCGGGTGTATGTTCAAACAAGGTTGTGAGCGGGATACCGAGTTTGCTGCAAAACATGGTTATCTCTATGGATGTAGGGATAGCCAGCACTTTTAATCCTTCAGCCTTTATCCTTTCGGATATGGCCAGTAAAGCCATGTACACCGTAGAGCCCGAGCCCACGCCAAGCACATCGCCATCTTTAACCATTGCGGCAATTTGTTGCGCTACTTTTTGCTTGCCGGCCGGGTTAATGATCTGCGAAGACCATTGAAGCGTAGTGATTAAACTATCCATTTTTTAGATATGAGATTGGAGATGTGAGATATGAGACAAGAAAAGCTGTTCCGGCTGATCTAATGTCTCATATCTCACGTCTCACATCTATAATAAAGCTTTCGCCCTGTTTACTACGTTTTCAACTGTAAAGCCAAAGTGTTTGTACAGGTCGTCTGCAGGGGCGCTTTCACCAAAGGTGGTCATGCCCAGCATATCGCCTTCGTCGGTAGTGTATTTATGCCATCCCATTGGCGATGCCATTTCTACTGCCAAACGTTTGCGGTTTGCTTTTGGTAATACGCTTTCTTTGTAAGCAGCGTCTTGCGCTTCAAACAACTCCCACGACGGCATACTTACCACACGGGTAGAAATGCCTTCTGCCTCCAATTTAGCCTGCGCTTCCATTATTAGCGCAACTTCAGAACCTGTAGCTAACAAGATCAGATCCGGGGCGCCACTTTCTTTAGATACGATGTATGCACCCTTTTCAACACCGCTTGCTTTGCCGTATTTATTCTGATCAAGAATAGGTAAGCCCTGGCGGGTGAATACTAAAACAGTTGGGCCGCCTTTTTTCTCGATAGCAACTTTCCACGCGAATGCGGTTTCGTTGGCATCTGCCGGGCGAATAACCGTAACATTTGGTATAGCGCGTAACGAAGCTAAATGCTCTACCGGCTGGTGAGTAGTACCGTCTTCACCTAAACCAATGCTATCGTGTGTATAAACAAATATCGGGTTGATCTTCATAATGGCCGCCAAACGAATAGGCGGGCGCATATAATCTGCGAATTGCAGGAAGGTTGCGCCAAACGGTAACAAGCCTTTTGTTAAAGCCATACCATTTAAAGCCGAACCCATTGCATGCTCGCGGATACCAAAGTGGAAGTTGCGGCCACCCCTGTTCTCAGAAGTAAACGAATCAAATTCCTTCAGGTTGGTTTCTGTTGATGGGGCCAAATCGGCCGCACCACCAATTAAGTTTGGCAAGCCTGCTGCAACAGCGTTTAATACTTTACCTGATGCCTGGCGGGTTGCCATTTTTGGGTCCGATCCTTTAAACACCGGCAATTTATCTGCCCAGCCTTGTGGCAGTTCACCTGCAAAGGCAGCTTCGTATTCGGCAGCTAGCTCAGGGAATTTCTCTTTGT
Source organism: Bacteroidota bacterium (assembly GCA_040389205.1). Taxonomy (GTDB): domain Bacteria; phylum Bacteroidota; class Bacteroidia; order Sphingobacteriales; family Sphingobacteriaceae; genus Mucilaginibacter. The sequence goes on along the minus strand of JAZKAL010000002.1, from coordinate 100,858 downwards.
ATTTAGCAAATAACTCATTCCATTTGGCTTCGGTTTTTTCGCCGCGCGCGCCTTTTTCGTTGTAGTATTTTAATACTTCGGCCGGCACCTCAAATGATTTCTCCGGATCAAAACCAAAGAACTCTTTTACGAGTTTAATTTCATCGGCACCAAGCGGCGAACCATGTGAACCTGCTGTACCTGATTTGTTAGGGCTACCGTAAGCGATCAACGAACGAACGCGAATTAATGATGGTTTTTGTGTTTCAGATTTCGCGTTGATCAGAGCCAGCTCTAAAGCGTGGGTATCATTAACATCAGGCAGATCCTGTACATGCCAACCGTAAGAACGGAAACGTGAGCTTACATCTTCGTTAAAGGCAATATCTGTACTGCCTTCGATAGAGATGTGGTTATCATCGTATAAGTAAATAAGGTTACCCAACTGTAAGTGGCCCGCTAACGAAGCTGCTTCAGAAGTTACACCTTCCATCATATCGCCATCGCTAACAATAGAATAGATGTAATAATCGAAAAGGTTAAAGCCCGGCTTATTGTAGCGTGCTGCCAAATGTTTTTGGGCGATGGCAAAACCAACACCGTTTGCAAAGCCCTGGCCAAGCGGGCCTGTTGTAACATCAACTCCTGGCGCCAAACCATACTCCGGGTGGCCGGCGGTTTTACTGTTTAACTGGCGAAATTGCTTGATATCATCTAAAGAAAGATCGTACCCTGTTAAATATAAAAAGTTGTATTGTAAAATACATGCGTGGCCTGCCGAAAGGATAAACCTATCGCGGTTTGCATAATCAGGGTTTTTGGGGTTATAGTTTAAAAACTTGGTCCAAAGTACATGGCCCATTGGTGCCAAAGCCATTGCCGTGCCCGGGTGGCCCGAATTTGCTTTTTGTACTGCATCTGCCGCAAGTATCCTTACGGTATCTATCGCTAATTGTTCCAGTTCTTCGTTTTGTTTTTCCATTGTCGTAAATAAAAATGAGAAAGATGATTATTTTGTTGGGGTTGCCATTGCGGTATGTGTAACGGGGTGCTTATCCTCCTGCCACAACTTGGCCCCGCCTTTAATGCCATCGGCATTGGTTACTATTTTCATGTTTTTGTCCAGCTTAAAATCAAGCAGGTCGGAGTTGCCGCCTCCTATATATAAATAGTCGTAGTTAAATACGGTTTTTAAAATCTCAAAAACTTTTTTGATGCGGCGGTTCCATTTCTTCTCGCCTATTTCATCAAGCGCCTTATCGCCAATGTACTGGTCGTAATCGCGGCCTTTTGATACGGGGTGATGCGATACCTCCAAATGCGGCAACAGGTGCCCGTCCATTAACAGGGCGGTGCCAAAGCCTGTGCCCAGCGTAATTACCATTTCCAGCCCTTTGCCGCTAACCACGCCAAGGCCCTGCATATCGGCATCGTTTACTACCTGCGCATCTTTGCCTAAGTCGTCTTGCAGCATTTTTCTAAAGTCAACGTCTTTCCAGAAATCGTTACCCAGGTTTGGCGCTGTTTTTACAATGCTGTTGCGCACATACCCCGGGAAACCTACCGATATTTTATCAAAGGCGGGAAAATCTTTTACCAACGTATTAATTGCCTTAACCACATTAGCCGGGTTAGCCGGTTTTGGGGTAGCAACTTTCTTATAATCCATGGTAAGTTCGCCTTTGCTGTTCAGGATAGTAGCCTTGATGCTTGAACCACCGATGTCAATTGAAAGGATCTTTAACGCTGAAGGTGTAATTTTCATAGAACCGGTGATAATATATTGAGTGTAATATTTAATGCCGCGCTGTAAATATCACATTTTTAATAATAAATAGATACTATTTAGCTATAATATTAAAAGCCAAATAAACACTATACGAATAATATAAATGTAATGCCCGTGTTACTTTTGCACGCACACGCTATATTATCAACCCATTTTAAGCTATAGGGTTTTTGCATAGGGGCTTTTATGACATTTAGGTAACTGTATAAGCGTTCTAAAAGGCGCAAATGCGCATGTTCACAATGCACAAGCAAGTTGCTTTTTGTAAACCGGTAAATATTAATATCTTAAGTATTTATTCGTGTTCATGGGATTATATAACGCAGATAGCTATTTAAGTTTCTCATTATTCCGGTGCCTGTCGGCATCGCGGATACTTTTCTTTTGCATGTTCTTTTCCAATGCGTCGGTCAGGTCTATACCAGTTTGGTTAGCCAGGCAAATGAGTACAAACAGCACGTCGGCCATTTCATCCGCCAGGTCCACCTCTTTGTCTGATGCCTTAAAGGATTGTTCGCCGTATTGCCTTGCCATAATACGGGCCACCTCGCCCACCTCCTCCATTAACATCGCGGTATTGGTCAGCTCATTAAAATACCGTACACCTGTTGTTTTAATCCAGTTATCTACCAGCTGCTGCGCTTCTTTAATTTCCATAAACAATATTACAATAATTAATAATTGGTTAGGCGAGCGCTTTACGAGTTTACTCACCCCGACATCGCTTCGCTTGTAGACCCTCTCTGCTTCGCAAAGGGGTGGGAAAAAGAAATTAAAATCCCCCAAAAAACTCTTTGAACAAACCCTCCCTTTTGGGAGAGGCCTTTTCTTCACCCTCTTTGCGAAGCAGAGAGGATCGCGCACGTAGTGCCGCGGGGTAAGTAAACTCGCCAGCTGATGTTCGCCAGCTACCAACCACTTACCCACCAACCGTTCACCACTCCCTAACAATTCTTATCTTTGCCCACGATATGACGATGAGTGCGGGCACACCCTTCCAATTTTTAGATCAGGATCTTTTACTGTTACCACAAAAGGCTATTTACTGGCAACAGCAAAAAGCCCTTTTAGCAGCCGATGTTCATTTTGGCAAGGTGGGGCATTTCCGTAAGGCCGGTATTGCCATTCCCCGTAATATGGAACAGGATGACCTGGCCATGCTATCGGACCTTATTCATGAGCATCGACCTGAAAAACTCATTTTCCTGGGCGACCTTTTCCACAGTGATATGAATAACGACTGGGATTGGTTTGTACTTTGGCGCAGCCAGTTCCCTAAGCTGGAGATCATATTGATAAAGGGCAACCACGACATCATCAGCGATAAGCATTATACCAACCTGGGCATTGTTTTGCACCAGCGATTGGTTATGGGTCCCTTTCTGATGCTGCACCACCCGCTGCCTAATCCGGAGATAAAGGACAAGGATGGTTATGTTTTATGTGGGCACATACACCCCGGTGTAAGTTTGGTTGGGCGCGGCAGGCAAAGTATTACGCTGCCATGCTTCGCATTTAGTAAGCACCAGGCCATACTGCCGTCCTTCGGAAAATTTACCGGGAAAGTGGCTATCCTGAGCCGTAAGGCCGATAAGGTTTTCGGCGTGCTAAAGGATAAAGTTATTGCTATAAGTTAAGCTCAGCTGCAATTATTATTTTTCTTATAACCTATTGTTTTTCTTATAGTTATTTGTAAATTGAGGTCTCCAATAACCTGAATTTATATGAAAAGCGTAAAACACATCCTTGCCCGTAAGGGGAGCAATGTTATTGCTGTACCCGCCAAAACCACCGTTTTAGATGTACTGAAGCTAATGTCTGAAAAAAACATCGGCTCGGTAGTGGTAACCGAAAATGATGAATACATTGGCCTGGTAACCGAGCGTGATTATGCCCGTAAGATCATATTGATGGGTAAACACTCTGACGATACCACCGTTGGCGAAATTATGAGCAACGGCTTCCCGCATATTACGCCCGAATCGAGCGTGGACAGTTGCATGCTGATCATGAGCGAAAAGAACATCCGCTACCTGCCTGTATTTGATAAGGAGAATAAACTTTGCGGCATTGTATCCATTAACGACGTGATTTACGAAACCATCCACTCGCAAAAGGAAACCATAGAGCAGATGCATAGCTACATCCATTCTACTTAAGAAGCGTTTTAAAACCATTCCTGCTTTAAAAAGTTACTCATTTACGGCGCGTTTATGCCCGATAAACTATTATGCAGTATACTTTAAAACAGCAGGCTACACCCATTATGTTTGGTGCCGAGGTTTTTATAGAACCCGGGCAAACACCCCAGGAAATAGACCTTTGGTTTAAACGACTAAAGGAAGCCGGGATGACAGTTACACGCATCCGCTTGTTTGAAACTTACATGCACAAAGCTGATGGCAGCTGGGATTTTACTTTGTTTGATGAAGCCTACAAAGCGGCCGATAAATATGGCATTAAAGTTTATGGCAACCTGTTCCCCTCCACAGCATTTACCGACCTGGGCGGATTAAAATTCCCGAAAGATGAAGAACATCTTACGGCTATTGCCCGCTATGTAGAAAATATTGTCAGTCATTTTAAACAATTTAAATCCTGCTACGGCTGGGTGCCGGTAAACGAACCGGGGGTTGGCCATTTTCCGCAGGAGCAATTTGCTACCGATAAATTTAAAGAATGGAAAGCTGCGCAGAAAGCAGTTGCTTACAACAGCGGCGGGTACGACCGTTTCGATTTTGCCGATGAGCGCTTCCACCTGTACTACAACACCTGGTTCCTGCAATGGCTTACAGATGAAATTCATAAGCACGACCCCAATAGCATAATCCACGTAAACAACCATGCTATTTTTACCCACGTGGCCGAATATGATTTTACCGCCTGGCGCAGTTTTTTGACCAGCCTTGGGGGCTCGGCGCATGCAAGCTGGCACTTTGGTTATTTTAACCGCACCCAATATGCGTTGGCTATTGCGGCCAACTGCGAGATACTGAGATCGGGGGCAGGTGATATCCCATGGTTTATGACGGAATTACAGGGCGGCAACAATACTTACAGCGGCTTTTTAGCGCTTTGCCCTACAAAAGAAGAAATTGCACAATGGCTGTGGGTAGCCATTGGCAGCGAAAGTAAGGGTGCTATATTTTGGTGCCTTAACCCGCGGTCATCGGGTATTGAGGCCGGCGAGTGGGCCATGCTAAATTACCATAACCAACCATCCGACAGGCTGCTGGCTGCTACCGAAGTAATAAGTACTTTAAACGAACATAATGCCTTTTTTGAAGCTGCCAAAGAAGTACAATCTGGCATCAATATTCTTTACACGCGCGAATCGCTGTGGATAGAAAAAACGCTACAAATGGGCGGTAAAAGCTACGAAGGGCGGGATGAAGGAGGAGTAATGAAATCGGCCATTGCTTATTTTGAAGCGTTGAGCGAAGCAGGGGTACAAGCTAATTTTAAAGAGATAAGTGAATTTGATTTTGGCAAAGATGATTATACCGGCTCAGTAATTATTATGGCGCATCAAATTTCTATCCCATCAAAATACTGGCCCATGCTGCAAAACTTTGTACAAAAGGGCGGAAAGCTAATTGCCGATGGGTTAACAGGCTATTCCGATGAGAACGCGGTAGGCACAATGCGTTTAGGTTTCCCGCTACGCAACCTTTTTGGGGCGGATGTGTTGGAATACAAAGCTATTGATGAAATGGAAGAACTGGTTGCCGATGGCATTGCCCTGCCTGCCTACCAGTGGCGCGGCGAATTAAGCCCTACCACCGCATTGCCATTAGCGCATAATGGCGATGTAATTACCGCCACACAAAATATAGTAGACAAAGGTACAGTTTACTGGCTGCCATCACTTGTTGGTTTGGGCAGCAGGGTAATGGGCGATTATAACCAACTAAATATGTTTCTTGCCAAAGCGATAGGCCTCACCTCGCTTACCCCTCCTTTTGCATTTGAAGAACCACAAAAAGGTGTGTTAATGAAGGTAATGTGCAACGGTAAAGAATGGGTAACCATTATTATTAATAAAGCAGACACCCGGCGCGAATTTAAATTAGCGCTACCCGAAACAGCCCTGCAGCCCATGGTTATTTATGCCAAAAGTGGCGGTAAAGTGGGCGGCAACCATATTAGCATAGAGGCAGAAGAGACGCTGGTGATCAAATGGGTGTAAGTTTTTCTTTGTTATTCGTTTTCACTTACCTCGTTAGCCTGAATTGAAGCAGGATATGGTTCCACATGCGTATCAAAAACATACTTATTTACCGGGTATGGCACAATAAAGGTTTTTTGCACCCTGGTGCTTTTAATAAAGTATGGGATCCATATAGCAGCAACTACCATCGATCGCATGATGGCTTCCCCGCCCTCTACATTATCCTCGCCGCCGGCAAATTTTAATAAAAGAAAATCTGCCAGGTGAAAAACCACAAGGTATGCATATAAACCAATTACTAATTTTGGGAATATATCGCGCCGTTTTATCATCAGAAAAAAACAAAATGCAGCATAGCATATTATAAACACGTTGCCAAATGTTTCAAAAGTAAAGGCTACGTTATAAAACACACCGGATGATCCCGGAAGTTTTAAGCCCCATTTACTCATTTCGAATGAACCGTTACTTACCGTGGTAACAAGTACCGCAAGTGGTGTTAGGGCAAGGCCTATGGCAACAAATATTAACCAACCACCTATTTGCTCCTGATAACGCCAATGCAGATTGCCCGTGCTTTGAGTGTGTGTCGTGTAAATTTTTCTTCCCAAAAAAATCAGCCCGGCTACAAATATTATTACAGCAATAAGCATCCAGTAATTTAAACGGAACGGAACCTTTGAGCTATCTGGTGTATAGGTAAAACTATAGGCCAAATAATTATCAGCGATCTTTTTTGCATCATCGCGGGCTTCATCCAGCTTGTTTACCGGTATAAAATCTTTTAGGAATGATAATTTGTAGTTCAATGATAAAGTATCGTTTTCTAATGACGATTGCGACTCGAAATGATAGGCATCTCGTTTTACTTCGTTATGCTCATTTTCAACATTCCATCCATTAGGCATTACAACTTGTATGGTGTAATCAATATTAAACGGGAAAGATAAAGCTACGGGGCTTGTAGCCTTGTTAGGCACAACCGGTAACTGTTCATTAATAGTATTAGCAAAAAAGCCCGCAGTAAACCGCCCCTCTTCCTTGCTTTTTTTCATCAGTCCGCTAATACGGTATTGCTCAATGGTGGTAATTTTGTTGTTTTCTTCATCATCTATCACCGTAAGCGAATCGGTTTGCTCAATTTTAGGGTGGATTTTGTTGTAGTATGCCAAATAGCCTTTTTCGGTTTCGCTTATGCTTGATGATGCCAGCCTGTCCCTTATCTTATCTGCTTCGTTTAAAGTATATACGCTGGTTACCACTAGAGGTACCATTGCCGTTTCATCGTTTATAGTGTAACGCTCTTGTATTTGAATTTTACCTGTCTTAGCCGGGGCAATGGCTGTCAGGTTATCGTTGCCGGCTTTAAGCACCAGGCCCTTGCCGTAATTAGGGAAATAAAGGTTTGCACCCGTGCCGCGCTGGTAAGCCATAGTAGCATCGGCCCATACTTGCTTGTTGTTTACCGTAGCAACAACTACAGCATGGTTAAATGCGTTAGGCGATGGTATAAACTTGTCTATCTCGCCATTTATACCCGAATTTACCAACACCATCTCGGCCCCGATGCCACCCGCCCTTAAAATCGATGCCAGCAATAACGATTTGTCCTTACAATCGCCATAACGCTGGTTAAAAACCCTTTCGGGTGTATTTGCACGATGCGAATATTCGCCAAGCTCAACACCCATGTAACGTATTTCGTCCTGCACCATTTTAACAGCAGCCCTAAAATATTTCTCTTTATCACCTTTAGCAGATGATTTTAATTCGTTAACCTTAGCCGCAAGTTTGCCGTTAACAATAGGTATTACCGGGTTAACTTTTAAAGCCCAATCCGTAACTTCTTTCCAATTACGGTATTCGCTTACCTGTATGTATGCATAGTTGTTGAACCATCCCGGTTGGTTATCAAAATAAGGAGCCGGCAAAACCTGGTAGCTGGCCCACTCGTAATTGGCAAGCCCATTTTTGGTAGAGATAGTTGCCTGCGGTGCCTTGTTAAAATATTTAAAATAGAGCTTGCGCGCCGGCGATACTAATATTGATTTATAAACCTGAGCAAAGGGTGTTGACGACTGAAAGTAAAGGTCGCGAAAGAATTTATTATTAAAGATTGGATTACGGCCGGTTATGGTATAGGAGTATTCAATTTTATCGCCTTTGCGAATGTCATCTAAAATGCAATAGGCCGAATAGCTTCCCTGATATATAAACCTTGAGAGTTCTTTTTCATCTGCTAAAATTTTGAAAGCTTTGGCAGACAAGCGGCTTACTGGCTTGTTGCCCCGCCAAACGGTAACATCATGCACGTCAAGCCGCTCAAATATCGGGTCGAAACCTATATTTATTGATGAGCCGTTTTGGATCCCTGCTTCAGAAACTATCTCTTTGATAATATGTGTATAGTCGGCCTGCTTATCTACGTTTATTTGCTCCTCAAAAAGCTGGTAAAAGTACCCGTTAGCCACATCCCTCGAGGCTACCTTTTTATCATAAGGTTTAAATGTATTAAGCCATCCGGGTTTTGGCGATATATGTAATTGCGGCGTACCGGCATACACAGTGCCAACAAGCAATAAAATAAATGTGATAATTAAGCGGCCAGGTCCTTTTTGCATAAGGCTATGAAAATAAAAAAACCAAAGCAATATTGCTCTTCTTTTTTATACCTTTTTACAACATGACAACTTAACACATCGCCTATTTCTTTTTCGTCTTCCTGGCAAGGGCAATGGCTGCATCTTCCTCAATCCTAAAATGTACTATGCGGGCGATGAGGTCAAGCGGCAAAGGTTCGTCAAGCGGGAATTGCACTGAACCCTTTGCACCTTTGTAGGCAGATAATTCTTCCTTAAACTTCGCTATTCCACTTGCGCCCGGGTAAAACCCAATATGCTTATCCCAGCCGGCAAAGTATACCAGCACACTGTTTATTTTATATCCGGGCATCCCATAGCTAATCACTTCGGTTGCCTGTGGCGCGGCATCTTTTATTGCCCCGCGCAACTGTTCCATTTTGGCTTGCACCTGCGCGGGGTACGCTGCTATGTACTCATTCGCGTTGTTTGGTTTTTGCATTGCAGTACTTGCTGTTGTTTAACCGTTCATTTTGCTCATATCCATATAAAGCGCATTCCAGCGGTGCCCATCGGGGTCGGTAAAGGCGCATCCGTACATCCAGCCTTGTATCTCGGCAGGCGGCGCAAATACATCGCCACCTGCAGCAGTAACTTTCTTAGCTACCTCTACCACTTCTTCGCGGCTCTCGGCGCTGAAGGAGAAGATCACCTCGGTGCCTTTCGAGGTATCAGAAACAGGGTTTTGCGTAGCCGACTTAAATACATCCTCCAAAATAAGCATTACTATGGTATTCTTATCGCCAATTACAAGCGGTGCCATTTTATCGTTATTGCCGGGGCCATCCTTAAAAGCAAAGCCAATGGCGGTAAAAAAATCTTTGGAGCGGTTAAGGTCCTTAACGGGCAGGTTCATCCATAATTCCTTTGTCATAATGTTTGGTTTTGCAAGGTATAATTATGTAACAAATATATTGTCGTTTTGATACATTTATAGGGGTATAATGCGACCAGTAAGGGGTAAATGCCGACATTACACTCCGTTTAAAACTTTCTGCTATTTTTTTATGTAAATAATTTAACTAATAAAATATCATTTAATTTTTCATATTTGTTTAATATTTTGCCTCATAGAATACATCTGCAAGTGAACATTGACCTTACAAACTGCGATAGGGAACCTATCCATATCCCCGGAAAAATACAATCTCATGGTTTTTTAATAGTTATAGACCATGACGGCTACATCCGTTTCGAAAGCGAAAACACTGCCGGTTATTTAAAGAATGTTCCGCCGGGTTTGTTAGGTAAACACATTTCTACTATAGAACCGCTGATAGGCAAAAACGAACCACCCGATTTTATAAACCGTTTAATAACGTTTGGTAAAGTAAACGGGTTCGAGCAAACCAATCCGTTCAATACAGATATATACGGCCAGCCATTCCATTTAATCATATCATCATCCGCCGATTATTACCTGCTGGAATTTGAACCTGCACGCTCAGACAATGCTACGGAGATACATAAATTAATAGGCCGCTCGATATCTGAAATGCTGGCAGATAAAAATTTGCAGAATTTATTGAACAACAGCGCCAGCCAGGTAAAAAATGTAATAGGTTACGACAGGGTAATGGTGTATCGTTTTGCTGCGGATGGCCATGGCGAGGTTATCGCCGAGGCACGAAACCCCGAGCTGCCATCGTGGCTGGGGCTGCATTACCCCGCTTCAGACATACCTAAGCAGGCACGCGAGTTATACAAAGTAAACTTAACCCGTTTAATAGCCAATGTTAATACCGAGCCATCGGCCATATTGACCGCGGCGGATAACGAAAGCCCTTTAGACCTTACTAATTCGCATTTGCGTGCGGTATCGCCCATACACATCCAGTACTTAAAAAACATGGGGGTACAGTCCAGCTTTAGCATTTCGCTCATATACAAGGGCGAGCTTTGGGGCCTAATTGCATGCCATAACTATACGCCAAGGTTTATTGATTACCGCTCACGCGAGTCGGCCAAGTTAATAGGGCAGATTCTTTCTTCGGCGCTCGAGTTTAGGCAGGATGAGGAGAACCAGCAGGTGCAGGAACGTTATAAAGGCGCGGTTGACCAGCTAAGCCGCCTGATGCTTAAAGATAATAATATTGATTACGCCCTTACCGGCCATGCCGTTACCTTATTAAATGCGGTTGACGCTACGGGTGCTGTGCTGGTGTTTGAAAATAATATTACCAGGCTGGGCACTACCCCAGAGCCCGCTCAGATAAGCAGTCTTGTAAACTGGATAAAAAATAACGTGGCGGAAACGCTGTTTTATACTGAAAAGCTTCCCGAGAAATTTCCGGAGGCTGCTGTATACCGTAATGTAGCATCTGGGATAATGGTAACTGCCCTTTCGCGCGAGATGGGCGAGTATGTGATATGGTTTAAGCCGGAGCAGTTACAAACCATTACCTGGGCAGGCAACCCCGAAAAACCCGTTATCATTGATGCAAGTAGCGGCATGGCGCATATCTCGCCACGCAACTCTTTCGAGGAATGGTCGCAAACGGTTACGGGCACATCTTTAAATTGGACCAACGAGGAGATCAAATCGGTAGTGCGTTTGCGCAGCGAAATAACCTACGCCATTAACCAAAAAGCCGGCGCCATCAGGTTACTTAACGAGAAACTGAAGCATGCTTATGAGGAATTGGATACCTTTAGCTTCACCATATCGCACGATCTTAAGAACCCTATTTCTACCATAAAAAGCTTTACACAGATCTTATTGCGGGATACGGATCTGAAACCACAAACTGTTAAAGTTTTAGAGCGCATTAATAACGGTGCCGATAAAATGAACAATATGATCAACGAAGTGCTTGATTATTCGCGCGTTAACCGATCCGATTTGGTAACCAGCGAAATTGACACCACAACCCTGATACATGATATTGTGCGCGATCTGTTGCTGATCTACAACGTAGATGAAAGTTGCGTACATATTGGTAATACACCCAAAATACAAGGCGACCCGGTAATGATACCGCAGGTGTTTGCCAACATCATCAGCAACGCCATTAAATACTCATCAAAGGCTAACCCGCCAAAAGTGAGTATAGATGGGACTGAAAGTGAGACCGATGTTACCTACACCATAACCGATAACGGGCTTGGTATTGATATTAAACAGCTTCCAAAAATATTCGACCTGTTTAACAGGCTGGATAATGTTGGCGATATTGAAGGATCGGGCGTTGGGCTTGCTATTGTAAAACGTATTATAGAAAAGCACAACGGTAAGATCTGGGTAGATAGCGAACTTGGGCAGGGGTCAACGTTTAATATATCGTTTAAAAGGCAGGCTGTTTAGCCTTCTCAAACCATTCGCCAAACTTTAAAAAAGTGTCGTTTGCGGCGGCGATCACCACGGCCTCCTGCCCGGGGCTTTGCACCTGCTTGTTAAGGGCGTCTTTAAAAGTATTCCACATAGCTTCGGTGTTATCGCCGTAGCTTGTAAAAAACGAGAGGCCTTTATCGCCCAGGTTTAGTTGCTGTTGCATCATTTTACTAATGATCTTCCCGCCCAGGGTCGATCCCTCTATTACATACAAAGCACCCAAAGCTTCCAGATGGTTGTTAATCTGTGGCAAGTGGTCTCTGTCGGCCTTTGGTGGCACCTCGCTGCCAAGGGCGGTAATATCATCTGCTATGGCCTGCGTTTTACGGCGCTTGTCGTTATCAGGCAAAAGGGTTTTATCTATCGTCTGGTTTAACTTCTCTTCCAATCCCCCAAAATATCCGTAAAATATTTTTAACAGATCCGCATAACCCTGCGTCGACCGGATGGCCTTCATCCGGGCCACAAGCGCCTTTTCTAATATCTGGTGGTTAGTTTTAGTCTCTTCTTTTAATCGGTCTGATAGCATAGCGTTTGTTGTGGCAATTAGGTGGTAGTAAATAATAATTAGCTAATTGCTTAAATGCTTGCTAATTAAATTTATAATAATTAGAATTGTGTAATAATGACACAATGAATTCTTCAGGTCATTAAACCAATTATACTTTATTTAGCCATAGGGCTTAGTAAACAAACCGCTTTAACCTAAAAGTGTTTATGAGAAAAAATTATTTACTACTGCTTGCGGTGCTTCCTGCTTTAGCATCTGCCCAAACCAAATGGACCGAAACCAAAAACGGCGACATTGCGATTGTAAACAATAAAGGCGGCCGCAGCCTAGGCTACGCTACTTCATCGGGTATTAAAATACTTACCATTGATGGCCTGGCTTTTAAAGACCTTAATAAAAACGGAAAGCTTGATAAATACGAAGACTGGCGCTTGCCCGTTGATGTGCGCGCTAAAGACCTTGCCTCAAAACTAAGCGTTGAGCAAATTGCAGGTTTAATGTTATACAGCCGCCACCAAATGATCCCGAGCATACCGGTTGGGCCATTTGCTGGCACCTACGGTGGTAAACCTTTCTCAGAAAGTGGTGCAAACCCTTACGATCTTTCAGACCAGCAAAAGCAATTCCTTTCAAAAGATAACGTGCGCCATGTGCTTGTAACATCGGTACAAAGCCCCGAGGTTGCTGCCCGTTGGAACAACAATGTACAGGCATTTGCAGAAGGCACCGGCCTGGGCATCCCGGCCAATAACAGTTCAGATCCGCGCCATGGCACCGTAGCTACTGCCGAGTATAACGGCGGCGCGGGAGGACAAATTTCGATGTGGCCCGGCTCTTTGGGTATGGCCGCCACATTCGACCCTGCCGAAACTCAAAAATTTGGCAATATAGCCGCGCAAGAGTACCGGGCTTTAGGCATAGCCACTGCATTATCGCCCCAGGTTGATATTTCTACCGACCCCCGATGGAACCGTGTAAGCGGCACTTTTGGCGAAGACTCGCAGTTGTCGGCAGATATGGCAAGGGCTTATATAGATGGATTCCAAACTTCAACAGGCGATAAAGAACTGGCCAACGGCTGGGGCTACAACAGCGTAAATGCAATGGTTAAACACTGGCCGGGCGGTGGCGCCGGCGAAGGCGGGCGCGATGCGCACTACGGCTTTGGTAAATACGCGGTGTATCCCGGCAAAAACTTTAATGAGGCTTTGATCCCTTTTACCCAAGGCGCTTTTAAGCTTGCCGGTAAAACAGGGATGGCAGCCGCGGTGATGCCTTATTATACCATAAGCTTTAACCAGGACACCAAAAACCACGAGAACGTAGCCAACAACTATAACAAATACATTATAACCGACCTGCTGCGCAATAAATACCACTACGATGGTGTGGTTTGTACCGACTGGCTGGTAACCGGTGATGAAACCGTAATTAATAGCTTCTTGTCTGGTAAATCGTGGGGGATGGAAAAAGCAACCATTGCCGAACGCCACTACAAAATACTGATGGCCGGTGTTGACCAATTTGGCGGTAACAACGATATGGCCCCCGTTTTAGAGGCATATAAAATGGGCGTTAAAGAACATGGCGAGGCGTTTATGCGCGCAAGGTTCGAGCAGTCTGCCGTGCGTTTGTTACGGGGCAGTTTCCGCACCGGTTTGTTCGAGAACCCGTACCTGGATATTGAAACCACTAAGAAAACGGTAGGCAACCCGGAGTTTATGAAGGCCGGTTACGATGCGCAGCTAAAATCGATAGTGATGCTGAAGAATAAGGCAAACGTATTGCCATTACAAACAGGCAAAACGGTTTATGTGCCTAAAAAATTCACCCCTGCAGGTAAAAACTTTTTGGGAATGCCTTCGCCCGAGAAACTGGAGTATCCGGTAAACATGGATATAGTTAAAAAGTATTTTAAAGTAACCGATAACCCGGATGAGGCCGATTATGCCTTGGTATTTATTGCAAGCCCTATTGGCCACGGTGGTTACAACGAAGATGATGCAAAAGCGGGAGGTAATGGTTACTTACCGGTATCGTTACAATACGGCAAATACACCGCCGAAACCGCACGCGAAACAAGCCTTGCCGGTGGCGACCCATTAGAGAAATTTACCAACCGCAGTTATAAGGGTAAATCAGAAATCTCTACAAACGTAACCGACCTGGCAATGGTGAACGATACCTACGCCAAAATGAAAGGTAAGCCGGTTATTGTATCTATAAACATGAATAACCCTATGGTTTTTGGCGAGTTTGAGAAAAACGCAAACGCCATTCTTGCCGATTTTGGTGTGCAGGGCCAGGCCAGCCTCGATATAATTACGGGCAAGGCAGAACCATCTGCTTTATTGCCGTTGCAGATGCCTTTAGACATGAAAGTTGTGGAAGCACAGTACGAAGATGTACCGCACGATATGAAGTGCTATACGGACAGCGAAGGCCACGTTTACGATTTTGCCTACGGGCTAAATTGGAAAGGTGTTATAAAAGACACCCGCACAGCAAAATATAGTAAACCGGCGGCAAAACCGTAAATTCGTTTATACCAGATTTGACAACTTTTAAAAAGCTGTCAAATCTTAAATACTTCAACAATGAAACGCATCTTCACTTTATCCTTATTCCTGATAGCCGCAACATCCACTCTCGCGCAAACCGCATTCAAGGTTGTTAAAACCAATGCGGGGTTAATTTCAGGAACGTTAAGTGATGATAAAAGCGTTCACATTTTCAAAGGCATACCCTTCGCCGCGCCACCCATTGGCGACCTGCGCTGGAAAGCGCCGCAACCAGTAAAACCATGGGCGGGCGTAAAAGAATGCACCCAATTTGCTAAAAGCCCTATGCAGGGCAAGCCCAACGAGTTTGGCGTATACACCCGCGAGTTTTTAATAAAGGACGAGCCGCTAAGCGAAGATTGCTTGTACCTGAATGTTTGGACAGGCGCTAAATCGCCTGCCGAAAAGCGCCCTGTAATGGTATGGATCTATGGTGGTGGCTTTGTAAGCGGCGGCACCAATGTGCCTATTTACGATGGCGAAGCACTTGCCAAAAAAGGCATCATATTAGTAAGCATCCCGTACCGCGTTGGTATCCTTGGCTTTTTAGCCCATGCGGAGCTGACCAGGGAATCGCCCAACCACGCATCCGGAAATTATGGTTTGATGGACCAGTTGGCCGCATTAAAGTGGGTAAAAGCAAACATTGCCGCTTTTGGTGGCGACTCTGATAATGTTACCATCGCGGGGCAGTCTGCAGGTTCTATGAGTGTGAATGCCCTGGTGGCATCACCCTTAGGGAAGGGTTTATTCAATAAAGCAATAGCCGAAAGCGGCGCGAGTTTCCTTGACGGCCCTTTTGGCGCGGTTAACTTGAAACAGGCCGAAACAGCCGGATCAAAAACGGCTGAGCAGCTTGGCGCAAAGTCTATCGCCGACCTGCGCAAGCTACCCGCCGAAGAGTTACTAAAACAGTTCGGCGGTCGCCCTATTGTGGATGGCTACGTTTTGCCGCGAAGTATCGCAGCAACATTCGCGGCTAATAAAGAAAACCGGGTAGCTTTGCTTACAGGCTGGAATACCGATGACGCCTTTATAGGCAAACTGCTAAATGCTGCCGACTATAAAGCCGATGCTAACAAGAAATACGGCCCTAAAGCCGCAGAATTTTTGAAACTTTACCCCGGCAATACCGATGCAGAGGCCGAAAGGTCGCAGATAAACATCTCCCGAGATCAAACGTTCGGCATTCAAAACTATACCTGGGCAAACTTGCAAAGTGCAAAAGGCAAAGCAAAGGTTTACTTATATCGGTTTACGCGCCGCCTGCCCGCCACTGCCGATTTTAAAAAGTATGGCGCCTTTCACACCGGCGAAGTGGCTTACGTGTTCAATAACCTTAAATTCCTGAACCGCCCGTTTGAACCTGTAGATCATGCGCTGGCCAACACCATATCGCAGTACTGGGTAAACTTTGTAAAAACGGGCAATCCTAATGGTAACCAACTACCTGAATGGCCCGCATACAACATGGCAACATCAAAAACCATGTATCTGGGCGAAAAATCCGCCGCCAAAACTCTGGATGATAAAGCTGCTTTAGAATTTATGGTGAGAGATATGAGTAAGTAAGGTATATAAATCTTTTTTATATGCGAGGTGACAGTGTTTTGTCAATAGCAAACAGAATAGATTGGCTAAACAAGCTTAACTAACCTATCGCCTTCTAAAACAGGGATAGCAGAAGTCAGATCAACCTGCAGGCAAAATTCAATGTCTTTTTCGATGCCTAGTTTTTTGAGGCGTTCGCCGTGGGATGTTTTACTGAGGTATTTGCCAATGTCGTTTTTGCCTATCTGGAAAAGGTCGTTAGCCGCAATGGCGGGGTCGTCAAGCGTATAGCCACTTGTTTTTAACTGTTCAATAACGGCGCCTGCAAAAAGGGTATCTTCCAGGTTGAAGTTGTTTTTCCAGCCGGCACATACCAGCAGGATATTTTCTTGCTGTGTTTTTAGCCAGTTGCAAAGCGCGGTTAAATTTAGGAATGAACCAATAACTATTTTTTTGGCGCTGCGCGATAAATGCAGGGCGTGGGTACCATTGGTGGTAGTAAGCACTACGGTTTTGCCTGCTACCTTTTCGGCGGTGTATGAGAACGGGGAATTGCCAAAATCAAAACCATCAACCACTTTGCCATCGCGTTCGGCAGCTATTAGGTAGTTAAGCCCTTTATCACGGTAAGCGGCACATTCTTCAACCTCCGAGACCGGGATAATCGCCTCTGCACCGTTTTCGATACCATAACAGATAGATGACGTAGCCCTGAAAATATCTATCACCACCACAATGTAATCAGATACATTATATAGCGGGATGAGGGCTGGGGTAAGGCAAACGTCTAAAGCTTTCGCAGTCATTGGGTGATAGTATCATTAGGTCATTGGAAAAATATTAGGTCACCGGTCAAAAAAAATGACGCAATGACCCAATGATATAATGACGGGCAAAGCCCTTTTATTTATAAAACGGTGGTTTTACAACCTGTGCCTTTACTTTATTATCGCGAATAAGGATGTAGATCTCCGTGCCTTCTTTCGCAAATTCGTTTTTAACGTAGCCAAGGCCAATTGCTTTTTGTAACGATGGCGATTGTGTGCCCGATGTTACTTTACCTATCACATTGCCATCGGCATCCACTATATGGTAGTCGTGGCGGGGAATGCCACGGTCTATCATTTCAAAACCGATAAGCTTACGCTCAACACCGGCGGCTTTTTGCTGTTGCAGGGCTTCTGAATTGGTAAACGTTTTATTGAATTTTGTTACCCAGCCCAAGCCGGCCTCTAATGGCGATGTCGTATCGTCAATATCGTTACCGTAAAGGCAAAAGCCCATCTCTAAACGCAGGGTATCGCGTGCAGCTAAACCTATTGGCTTAATGCCGAATGGCTCTCCTGCTTTAAATACTTCGTTCCATATAAATTCGGCGTGCTCGTTATCAAAGTAGATCTCGAAACCACCTGCGCCGGTATAACCGGTGGCAGATACTATCACATTCTCAATACCGGCAAAAGTGCCTTTTGTAAACGTATAGTATTCCATTGATGCCAGGTCGATATCGGTTAGACTTTGCAGCGCTTCGGCAGCTTTAGGGCCTTGTACAGCAAGTAACGAAGTGCGGTCAGAGATATCTTTCATATCCACACCTTCGGTGTTAAACTTGCTTATCCAGTTCCAGTCTTTCTCTATGTTAGAGGCGTTAACAACCAGCATGTAGGTTTTCTCATCAATGCGGTAAACCAAAAGGTCATCAACAATCCCACCATCTTCATTTGGCAGGCAAGAGTATTGTACCTTGCCGTCGTAAAGTTTAGCGGCATCGTTACTGGTAACGCGCTGGATAAGGTCAAGTGCTTTGTCGCCTTTTAAAATAAACTCGCCCATGTGGCTCACATCAAATACACCAACGCCCTTACGAACGGTATCATGCTCGGCATTTATGCCAACGTATTGTACAGGCATATTGTAGCCTGCAAACGGCACCATTTTGGCACCCAGATCGGTATGTACTTGTGTTAAAGCTGTATTCTTCATGGTTAAATTAATCTGGTGGCAAAAATAGCAAAATAGCTGTATTGCAAAGGGGCTGTTTATATAATAGATTGATAAAAATCGGCAAGCTGGCGGGTAATGGTATTTACATCGTGCTGCTGCTCTATCAACTTGCGGGCGTTGCGCCCTATTTGCCTGCAATAGTGTTCATCCGTGATGCATTTGCGCATGGCGCTATAAAACTCATCGGTATTGTTGGCAATAATAATGTTTTTGCCATTCTGGATGTTTATACCCTCGGCACCAAGCGATGTAGATATGATACATTTTTCCATAGCCATACCTTCTACTATCTTAACCCGCATGCCACCACCCGACAGCAGTGGCACGATCATAATAGATTTACTGTTCACAAATTCGCGCGCGTCATCAACTTCGCCGTGTATAAATACCTTGCCCGGCACCTCATAATCGTCGAACTGTTCGGGGATGTTGTGGCCGGCAACATAAAATTTAGCCTTGAGGTCCCCATGGGTAATGTCTTTATGAAAATTGTCTATAAACCATTCTATCCCCTCAAGGTTTGGTAACCAATCCAGCGAACCAAGGAAAAACAGGCTTGGAAAATCTTCTTTTTTATGATCGGGTTTGTATAACGACAGATCGACCCCTATTGGTAAAACAGTAAGCGGGATCCGAGTGCCGAATGATAGCATCGAGGTTTTGTCCTGTTCGGTAAATACTACTATGCCATCAAACTTATTTAACAGGTCCAGCTCATAGTTTTTAATGCGGCGGGCAAGCAATTGCAAGTACCAGCGTTTAAAAGGATCGCTTTTTTGCTGTGCCAGCTTTTGCCAAACCTGGTGCTCGATATTATGCGCCCTGAATATTATTTTGGCTTTTGAGTTTCTGCGGATGATGTCCAGGTAAGGCGCTACAAAAATGCCCTCTAACTGGATAATGTCATACTTGTTATCAGTAAGGTTCCTAAAAAGCAATTTCTCGAAACCGGCATTATAGTACTTATCAATATTATAAGAGTTATTGGTGAACAGGTTGCTCACCGCCTCTATCATGGTTATGCGGGTATCAATGTCGTACTCGGTATAGTTTATCTTTTCGAGCAGTTCATCACGCTCGCGCGGGGCGCTGTTCTTTTTTACATTCAGGGATATGAGGGTAACATCGTGCCCAAGCGCTACCAGGCCTTTTATGGTATTGCCTACCACAATGGGGTAACCGCCATTTTGCGGGAATGGGGCGCGGTGTGTTAATATTAATATCCTCAAAAGGTAAGTGTAATTGGTTAGCCAAAGGTATTAAACCCTTTATGCTTTTTCAATTATCTCGTCAGAAATACGGATACCCGGCTGGGTTACTTTAAAAGTTTTACGATGATATGGCGTATGCCCCCGCGCTAACACCATTTTACGGTGACTTATAGTTGGGTAGCCTTTGTTAGTATGCCATTCATACTCGGGATGCTCTAAAGCTATCTGCTTCATGTAATCGTCACGATAAGTTTTAGCCAGGATAGATGCCGCCGCAATGCTGAAATATTTGCCATCGCCCTCTACAATGCATTGGTGGGGCATATCGTGATATTTGTTAAAACGGTTACCATCAATAATTAAAAACTGGGGGATGCAAAGCAGTTTATCAATAGCGCGGTGCATTGCCAGGAATGACGCGTTTAAGATATTGATCTCGTCTATCTCTTGGTTATCGCACCAGGCAACGGCGTGGGCAATGGCTTTCTCTTCTATTTCGGCACGTAGCTGGTAGCGTACTTCTTCGGTAAGCTGTTTAGAGTCGTTAAGCAAATGGTGGTCAAAATCGCGCGGGAGGATAACAGCAGCGGCAAATACAGGCCCGGCAAGACAACCACGCCCGGCCTCGTCACATCCTGCTTCAATAAAATCGTGCTGATACCTCGCTAATAACATCCGTTTGCAGTTTTTAGTGATGCAAATATCTTAAAAAATAAGCATGCTGAACCCAATAGTTACTGGAAAAATAAACTATAAGTTACAACAATAGTCAAACTAACTACAACTAACAGTGTTAAAACAAAGTAATGAAGAAATTAGTATTCGTCATTTTTATTTTTTGCGGGTTTGCAGGTTTTGCTCAAAAACACGTACCCCTGCCGCACGGGATGGTTTTCGGCGAAAAACCTATTGGAATTGCACCCGTAGCTGCCACTAAAATTGAGGCCCTTATGGGCAAAAAGATAAGGCAAACCACGGCACTCACGGGTAAGCTTATCCGTGTTACCAAATCAAAAGGTGGCTGGTTTGAAATGGATGCCGGTAACGGAAAAATTATCGCTGCGCATTTTAAAAATTATAACATTATGCTGCCTACACAACTAAAAGGCCGGGGTGTAATTATAAAAGGTGTCGCCCAACGCATTTTAACCGCCGATGATATGCAGCATTTTGCCGGCGACACGGTTACAGGCGCCAAACAGCACCAGGAAAAAGTTAACCCCAAAGCCAGGTTAACCTTTGAAGTTTGGGGTTTGATGGTGGATAGGTAGTTAAGTCTATCCTCCGCAATTACTGCTTGATAGTAGTCACTTAAAATAAAATAGCGATAGGTCTAAACCCATCGCTATATCATAAAAGCCTTTTGTTTCAGGCTATTCCTTTCAGTTTACTTACGCAAACCTTGCTTCTTTTCGTAAAGCGGTAGGTTCTACATGCAGGTAATCGGCAAAAAGTTCTTTAACTTTTTCTGCTATTTCGGCGCGGTTAACGGTTTGGGCATCGCGGCGGCATTTAAGGTAATGTTCGCGGGCAATTTTTTCTGACAGGTCGCCGAGGGTTTTCACCTTCAGTTCGCGGCCAAATTTACCCGCCAGTATTAAACCGGTGATGGAAATTACCATACCTATATAACCAACAACGCCAAATACAAAGCTAATGGTGATTGAAACTAACAACGCTATGGCGAATGCCCATACCACTGCCGGTTTTGGGCGTAGCAAGTTCATGTGTAAACCCATTTCGTTTTCCAGGTCGGCAACAACCTCAATGCGGTTATCGCGGGGGAAAAGCTCGCAAAGTTTGGTTTGTGGTTTCAGCTCACATTTTTCAATTGGCTTTTTAGCGTTTATGGCGCTGCGCAATTTGTAAAATGCCTGCTGGGTGGTGCAGCTATCGCTTTGCACTTGTTTAACCTTATCAACAACCAGGTCGCACAGGGCGCCAAAGGTTTTGATGTGGGTAAGGTCTTGATCTGTGAACCGGATATTGAACGATCTTTCGATCTTTAACAAAACATCACTTACATCCTCCGGGTCGATATTGCTTAGATTAACGACCGGCGTATTCTTTAAATTAACTTTCAATACAGTAGTACTAAATTAAACCATTAAGGAGCCGTAATTACTTACGGCTCCTGTTTTAATTCAAAACCGATGCCGATTTTGAATTACTTGCTTAAATACATTGATTTTTCTTTATACAGATGCCTGAAATATGGGTCCTGCAGATCGGGTATGAACCTGATTGCCTCGCCTGTAGATTTCATTTCGGGGCCTAACTCCTTATTTACTTCCGGGAATTTATCAAACGAAAATACAGGTTCTTTTATTGCATATCCTTTAAGCTTACGCTCAATGGTAAAATCTTTTAATTTATTAACGCCAAGCATAATTTTGGCGGCGATGTTGATGTACGGCACATCGTAAGCCTTAGCTATAAACGGTACAGTACGCGATGCACGTGGGTTAGCCTCTATCACGTATACCTTATCGTCTTTAACCGCAAACTGAATATTTAACAAGCCTCTGACATTAAGGGCACGTGCTATTTTGGCAGTATACTCTTCCATCTGGCTTATTACGCTGTCAGTCAAATCAAACGGAGGTAGTACCGCGAACGAGTCGCCCGAGTGGATACCGGCAGGCTCAATATGTTCCATCATGCCAATTAGGTGCACATCTTCGCCATCGTGGATAGAATCTGACTCGGTTTCGGCAGCGCGATCTAGGAAGTGGTCAATTAATACCCTATTACCGGGTAAATTTTTCAACAGATTTACCACCGCTTTCTCAAGGTCCTCATCATTTATCACAATGCTCATACCCTGGCCGCCAAGTACGTAACTTGGGCGAACTAATACCGGGTAACCTACTTCGTGTGCAACCTCAAGGGCCTCTTCGGCGCTTTCGGCAACACCATATTTAGGATAAGGGATACCAAGGTCTTTCAGCAAGTCGCTGAAACGGCCGCGGTCTTCGGCTATATCCATGTTATCGAATGATGTACCGATGATCTTGATGCCGTGCTGATGAAGCTTCTCGGCCATTTTAAGGGCTGTTTGGCCACCTAGCTGAACAATTACACCCTCCGGTTTCTCCAGGTCGATGATCTCGCGTACATGTTCCCAGAATACGGGCTCAAAGTATAGCTTATCGGCCATGTTAAAGTCGGTAGATACGGTCTCGGGGTTACAGTTTACCATAATGGCTTCGTAACCGCTTTCTTTAGCGGCTAATAACCCGTGTACACAGCTGTAGTCAAATTCTATACCCTGGCCAATACGGTTAGGGCCCGATCCTAATACGATGATCTTCTTTCTGTCAGATACGATAGATTCGTTCTCGCCTTCGTAGGTTGAATAGTAGTATGGTGTTTTAGCAGCAAACTCGGCGGCGCAGGTATCCACCATTTTGTAAACACGTTTTATGCCCAGGGCTTTACGGCGCTGGTAAACATCCTCTTCGGTTACGTTGCCTAAAACGTAAGCAATTTGGGTATCCGAGAAACCACGTTGTTTAAGGGTGAAGAAGAAATCTTCGGGGATGTTATTTAGTGAGTAGCGGCGTAGTTCTGTCTCAATATTCACTACATCCTGGATCTGGTTCAGGAACCAACGGTCGATCTTAGTTACTTTACGGATAGACTCGATGGGCACACCCAGGCTCATGGCATCGTAAATATGGAACAACCTGTCCCAGCTTGGATGCTCCAGGCTGTGCATGATCTCGTCGAGGTTGCGGCTTTGGCGGCCATCGGCACCAAGGCCGGCGCGGCCAATTTCCAAACTTTGGCAAGCCTTCTGTAACGCCTCTATAAAGCTGCGGCCTATACCCATCACCTCGCCTACCGATTTCATGGTAAGGCCAAGCTCGCGGTTAGCGCCTTTAAATTTATCGAAGTTCCAGCGAGGGATCTTCACGATCACATAATCCAGCGTTGGCTCAAAGTAAGCCGAGGTTGTTTTGGTGATCTGGTTCTCTATTTCATCAAGGTTGTAACCTATGGCCAGCTTTGCAGCTATTTTGGCAATTGGGTAACCTGTTGCTTTTGATGCTAATGCTGATGAGCGCGATACACGCGGGTTGATCTCGATAGCGATAATTTCTTCGTTTGCAGGGTTAACCGAGAACTGAACGTTACAACCACCTGCGAAGTTGCCTATGGCACGCATCATTTTGATGGCCTGGTTACGCATTTCCTGGTAGCAGCGGTCGCTAAGGGTCATGGCCGGGGCCACGGTTATCGAGTCGCCGGTATGGATACCCATTGGGTCGAAGTTTTCGATAGAACAGATGATAATAACATTATCGTTTCCATCCCTTAACAACTCCAGTTCGTATTCCTTCCAGCCTAAAACAGCCTGCTCTACCAAAACCTCGTGGGTTGGTGATGCCTGCAGGCCGCGGCTTAAAGCAGCGTCAAATTCTTCTTTTTTATGTACAAAGCCAGCACCTTTACCTCCAAGGGTGTAGCTTGGGCGTATTACCAGCGGGAAGCCAATTGTTTGCGCGGCTTCTTTACCCTCCAGGAAAGAGTTGGCAATTTTTGAGGTAGCCACGCCAACGCCAATGTCAACCATTAACTGGCGGAAGGCTTCGCGGTTCTCTGTTTTTTCTATAGCGGCAATATCAACCCCTATAATTTTAACTCCGTATTTTTCCCATAAGCCCTGCTCATCGGCCTCTATACAAAGGTTTAACGCGGTTTGGCCACCCATAGTAGGCAATACCGCGTCTATTTTTTGTTCCTGAAGTATTTTCTCCAGGCTTTCCACATTAAGCGGAAGCAGGTAAACATGGTCGCCAATAACCTTGTCGGTCATGATGGTGGCGGGGTTACTGTTGATGATGGATACAGTAATGCCTTCGTCTTTCAACGAAAGGGCAGCCTGCGAACCGGCATAGTCAAACTCACACGCCTGGCCTATAATAATAGGGCCCGAACCAATAATTAAAACGGATTTGATGGAAGTGTCTCTGGGCATAGGGCTTTTTTAAGTCAAAAAGTTAAAATTCAAAAGTTAAAAATGGGTGGTCCATTTAACGTAAATCCTATGCGCTGAAAGGCGAAAAATCCCGACCTCAGCGTCGGGGTGCAAAGATAGTAATTTGCAGGGATTTGGGTATTTAAATTTGTAAATTTAATATAGCAAGGTAATGCGCTGTTAAGTTCTCATATTGCAACCCGTAATTCTGCTAAAAATTTCTCAGTAAAATATTTTTATAGAACGAATGCGATACCGGGAACCCGACAAGCCATAATGTTTCATTGCAGGCAGATCAATTGAAAATGTAGTATTTTACGAGTTGAGCTTATTTTATACACTCAAACTTTACCACCAGGTCCCAGCGTTTTGGGTTTTCTACAAGTTTAAACATCGGGTCGGCCGAGTCATTAAACTCGCACCTGCGGATGTTGGTAAAACCAGCCTCGCGCAGTTCCTTCTCGGTCGATTCCCAATCCCAAAGCCAAAGATGCTCCAGGTAGCCAAACAGGTGCTTGGTAACGGCTTTAAAGCTGCGCGGCCTCACCTCAACACCCATCATCATGCGTTTTATAAGCGTAATGGATGCATCCGGATCGTGCTTAACATCTTTATCGGCAATGTAATCGCGCACAAGTGTTTCCAGGTCAGGCATAATCATGCGGAAAATGCCACCCGGCTTCAGCATTTTGTAGGTATTGCGCAATGCTATCCTAAAATGCTCCAGCGACATATGCTCTAACACGTGCGAGCAATAAACCCCATCAACAGTACCATCTTTTATGCCCGGTAACCCTTTGGTAATATCGCCGTACTGCACATTTTTATCAAACACCTGGCCCAGGCTTTTCTTTAGCAGGAAGCCTACAACCGGTGTGTTTTGTATTACAAGTGTTGGCGATACATCAAAATTTTTCCATTCGGCGGGGGCAGTTTGGCCACAGCCATAATGGACGTATAATTTATTGTCGGACATGTTTTATAGATAGTTTTAAAGGATGTTAGCTTTACCGTTTAAAGGTAAATGTTTTAGATGAATTTTAAACGCGATAAAACCGTATGATTAGAACAATTGGCTCTATTTAACGTGCAACACTCCAATAACAACACGTTTATTGTTAGTTTATCTATAAATACATCACCTAATGTAAATAACCGTAATATAGTATGTATGCGTTAGCGGTATTTATCCATAATTATTTAAGGGCAAAATTTACCGGTACACTGTATTGCACCCTTACCGGCTGGCCCATAATAATGCCGGGCAGCCATTTAGGTGATTTCTCCAAAACCCTTACAGCTTCATCATCAAGAACAGGGTCGGCAGATTTAAGTACTTTTACGTCACTTAACTTTCCATCTTTTTCAACCACAAAAGTTAAGATCACCCTTCCCTCAATCAAGTTTTTTCGGGCATAAGTTGGATAGACAATATTATTACTCAGGTATTTGCCAAAACCCATATAGCCACCCTTAAAATCAGGCGGGGTACCACGGTTACCCTTGTAATTAAAGCTTTCGTTTTTATCATTAACAGATACTCCGCTAATTAACTCACCATTTTTGTATGTTTCAGTAAAAGTTGAGTGTATATTTTCCTTTTTTCCGGTCCATACACCCTCTCGCTTGCCATTATGTACTTTGCCTGTTTCCTCAACATATTTAAAATTATCGCTATACCCTTTATAATCGCCTTCTCCTTCTTTTACGTACTCAACGCCCAATGAATCGAAACTTGCAATAATGTCATACTCGGATTCGATCGATGCTTTGACTGGCACATCCGGGTATTTTATGACCCGGTATAAATTACCATTTGTGAAATATTCGTAACTGTTACCCACTTTATCGCCCTTATTAAAAGTGGAAAGGTTTTGCCTGAGGCCAGATTCATAGTAAATAACCCGCTGGCCTTCATATATTGGCGGATCTACCTTAGTTGACTTCCCGACCAGCTTTCGATTACCGTTTTTATAAAATTCTGTTACATCATACAGTACCGATCCGGAATCTGGTTCATTAATAACGCGTGTGTAATAGGCACTATCCGGCTGGTTTGTATACCTCCCATTTTTTTTCAAATAAAAAACAACTTGTGAAAAGCCTGTTGATGTAAATAGGAATATAAAGGATAAGGTGAAAAAAAGTTTCATTAAATAGGGGTTTAAGTACCGCTAATTTATTTAATTATTTGTTATTCGCATCAGGGAATATCAATACAGGTTCGTAGGCGCGGGTTCCTTCGGCTTCTATGTAAGCGTAGGACATGATAATCACGATATTGATAACCTGGGCAAGACTTGCCTATTTCAGATGATTTTAAACGCAGTAAAGCCTCATTGATTAAAACAATTAGCTCTATTTAACGTACAACACTCCCAAAACAAAACGTTTATTATTAGTTTAGCCATAATTACATCATCTATGTTAAATAACCGTAATATATTATGCATTAGCGGTACCGAATGGAACGGCAATTACATTAAAGCGGTTGTTGAACTTATGAAGGTGTTATCTGCCAAAAATAACATCCTTTTTGTTGAAAACGCTTACACCTATAAAGATGCGCTTGCCGGTGTTAGCGATAAGGATAAAATAGATTTTAAAAAGGTATTCGGCGTTAAAAACCGCATCCGCACGGTAAAAACAGATAATGGCGGTACGGTACATATTTTGTTCCCCCCGCTGGTTTTCCCGGTAAACTTTTTGCCGAATGGCGCCCTTTATAACACCTTGTTAAAGTTTAATGCATGGTTACTGCGCCGGGTTGTAAAAAAGGCGCTGAAAAAGCTAAACATGCAGAACGAGCTGATCAATTTTACCTCATTTAACCCCGGTATGGGCCTCATGACCGGGCGGACATTCGGCGAAAAAACCCTTATATACCATTGCTACGATGAAATAAAAGGCGCGCCATACTGGCTTGCCAGGCATGGCCTGCGCCTGGAAGAAGGTTTTATGAAGATGGTTGATGCTACCATTGTAACATCGCAAGGATTGTATGACAGTAAGAAGGATTTTACCAAACACTGCTTTATTGTAAAGAATGCGGTAAAGGTAGATCTGTTTAAGAAAGGCTTTAACAGCACGCCCAACCCCGGCAAAAAGGTAGTAGGTTATGTAGGTACTGTTGACGACCGCAGCGATTATGACCTGCTGCACCACCTTTTTACCAGCATGCCCGATGCCGAATTTGTGTTTGTTGGCCGTATACTAAGCGAGCGCGGATTAGCCATCCTTAAAAAATACCCTAATGTGAAGATAGAGGGGCCAAAAATGCCCGAGCAATTACCGCCGTACCTGCAAAGTTTTTCGGTTGGTATAATACCTTTTGTGAAAGATGATTTTACCAAAGGAATTTACCCCATGAAGATAAATGAATACCTGGCAGCCGGCCTGCCGGTTGTAAGTACGGCCTTTGGTGATATTGCCGATTTTGCCGGCCTAATTAAAATAACCGACGATAAAGAAACGTTTTTGCAATATGTGCTGTCTGAAATTGCAGATGACTCGCCTGCAAAACGCGAAGCCCGTTTAAAAACTGCCGAAAGCAACACCTGGGATAAACGCGCCGAAGAACTTTCTGTAGTTATTGGGCAGGTTGAGGCAGGGTTAAAATAACATACTCCCAAAGCCCAATTCATCAAGCGGAAAAAAATTCCGTTATTTGAGCATCTATATATGAACCCGTACCAACAAAAACGCCGCTGGAAATACTTTTTGCTTGCCTTTGCCGTGGTTATTGCCAGTGGGTCGGTTTTTTATACCAGTTACCTGGTGCGTAATATCGCCAAATCGGAGCGTACACGCGCGCAGGTTTGGGCGCTAAGCATGAAACAGATAGGCAATACCTATGATAACGATTTTTTATCGTACGTTTTATCTGTTCGGGATAGCTTAGTGGTGCCTGCCCTTGTTACTGACGCCAAAGGCGATTTTTTATTCACCCGCGGGCTTGATCCAACAAAAACATTCTTAGGTTACGATAAAGAAGAGTTGAAGCAGCGCAAACTAACTTACGACCCGCAGTATTTTAAAGATGAGCTTGCTTACATGAAAAAGCAGCATGCGCCTATTAAGCTTACCACTGTTTTAAACGAAACCTGGTTGGTTTATTATAAAGATTCGCCGCTGCTTACGCAGCTTAAGATCTTCCCGTATATCCAGCTCTCAGTCATCGCTATATTTTTATTGGTAGCCTACACGGCTTTCAGTTCATCCCGAAAATCCGAACAGAACCAGGTTTGGGTTGGTTTGGCAAAAGAAACCGCGCACCAGTTGGGTACCCCTATCTCATCGTTAATGGCATGGATAGAGCTTATTAAAGATAAGTTCAACGCCGAAGACGACCCGCTGATGGCCGAAATGGAAAACGATGTAAAGCGGCTGGAAATAGTTGCGGATCGTTTTTCAAAAATTGGATCGACCCCTAAGCTGGAGGAATTCCCGGTTTATGAGGTAGTGAAAGAATTTGTAGATTATTTTAAGGTACGTGTAAGTAATAAAATAAGTTTTGAGCTTACCGGCAACCGCCGTTTAGTTGCCGGGTTAAACATCCCGCTGTTTGATTGGGTGCTTGAGAATTTGCTAAAAAATGCGGTGAACGCCATTGATGGTACCGGTAGCATTAAAGTGCAAATACATGGTAGTAAGCAAAAAAGGCAGATCTTTATTGATATTACCGATACGGGTAAAGGCATCCCACGCTCTAAATTCGATACGGTGTTTCAACCAGGGTACACTACCCGCCAGCGTGGGTGGGGGTTGGGGTTGTCGCTTACTAAGCGTATTATCCACAACTACCATAACGGGCAAATATTTGTTAAGGATAGCGAGCTTGGTAAAGGCACAACCTTCAGGATAGTTTTAAAAACAGCAAAATATGATAAGCAAGCCAAGATCTGACGAGTACGCGCCATATGCGGCAGGGTATGTAAATAAGGTGCCTGATGGAGCTGATGTTTTGCGGGTATTGGCAGATAACCAGGCCAAAACCTACAGCTTGTTTCATAGCATGACAGATGAACAGGCTATGCATGCTTATGCCGAAGGTAAATGGACCCTAAAAGAAGTACTTGGGCACATGATTGATACCGAGCGGGTGTTCTCGTTCCGCGCGTTTGTGTTCTCGCGCGAAGATATTTCCCTGCCGGGTTTCGACCAGGAGACTTATGTACTAAGCACCGATTTTAATAGCCGTACTATACAAAGTTTGGCAGATGAGTTTAGGGCTGTAAGGGAAGCCACACTGTTCCTGTTCAGATCATTTAGCCAGGAGCAATTAAGCCGTAGCGGTGTTGCCAGCGGGGCGCTGGTTAAAGTAGGGGCATTGGTTTATTTAACCGCCGGCCACGAACTATATCATCTTGACATAATTAAAGAACGATACCTTAAATAGGATAATCCAAACAAAACCTTTTTGTTTGATCAACTCCGGTGGGCTGTGGGAGATATCATAATTATGTTTTGTTGATGAATGGAAATAGAAAAACAGGGCCACCCCAGCCCTGTTTTCTGCATTATTCCTGCTTTTTAATTAGCCATTTTATCTAATACTTCCTTTTTCTCGATACGGTAAGAAAGCACCAGGCCAAGGCCGCCAAATATGGCTATCAATGCAAAGTAAATGGCTTCGTTCTCGCGTTCGGTTTGTACAAATACGGTGCGGTCAAGCACATAAGCCAGGAATAAGCCCAAACCGGCGCCTATTAATAATAAGCCCCAGGTAAGGTTTTGGTAAGGTGCCGGTTTAGGCTTATAATTGCGTGGGTCCATACCTCGCTCAATCATCGCCATACGTTCGCGGTTCCTGATGTAAAAAATTCCAAAAATAAGTGAGAAAAATCCTAAGAAGCAAATTGCTACTAATACGCTATCGTTCATGATATTTAAATTTTAATGAGTTAATTTTTTGTTTGTGTTGCACCACTGCGGTGTATTTGTAAGCTATGACTACACTCTTTTTAAGTAGGTTACACCCGGGAGAAAAATATTTTAGATTTTGTCCCGGTAGCTGTCCGGATACGATTTCATATAATGGTATTTACGCTATTATATGGGCACTAATGTTTATTTTTATATATAAAGGAGCCAAATCGTAATTCGTACATCTAAAATCATCAATCGAGTGTAACCTAATCCCCGCGCGGGTAGTCACAGTGTTTGTATAATATGCATAACAACCTTACGGATATTGAGCTAATAGAGCAAACCCTTGCGGGCAACCAGTCGGCCTATGCCGATTTGGTGAAGCGCCATCAGCGGTTTGTGTTTACTTTGGCTCTGCGTTTTGCAAAAGGGCGCGAGGATGCCGAGGAAATAGCGCAAGATTGTTTTATAAAGGCATACAGGTCTCTAAGTTCATTTCAGCAGCAGTCGAAATTTAGCACGTGGCTGTACAGTATTGTTTACACTACCGCCATGACGTTTTTGAGGAAGAAAAAATTGAATATCGATTCGATAGACGCGGATGAAAGCTATATACAGATAGAAAGTAAGCCAAGTGGTTACGATGAATATAATGTGGAGAATAAATCGCGGTCGTATTACCTAAACCAGGCTATTGAACAACTTTTGCCGGATGATGCTACCATTATTACCATGTTTTACAAAGGCGAGCAATCGCTGGAAGAAATTGCGCGGGCAATGGGGATAGAAGCCAACACCGTTAAGGTTAAACTATTTAGGGCGCGCCAGCGTTTGAAAGAAAAGCTGGAGCGTAATTTAAAAAACGAAGTTAAAGAACTGATATGAACAGTATAAAAGAAAAACTTTGGAACTACATTGATGGGACGCTGCCTGCAGCCGATATGCAAACCATTGCCCTGCTTATTGAGCAGGACGAAGTGTACCGCACCAAATACAACGAATTGCTACAGCTAAATAGCGAGCTTAATACAATGGAGCTTGACGAGCCACCTATGGCATTTACATACAACGTTATGGAAACCATACGTGCCGAAAAAGCTATGAACCCGCTTAAAGCCACCATAAACAAACGCATTATAACAAGCATTGCGGCATTTTTTATAATTACTATAGCTGCTATGTTAGTGTATGTAATGAGTACGGCAAATTTGTCAGCCGGGGCTAGCGGGTTTAAAATGCCGGTGGAGTTGAATTTTAAAACCGTTAACTTGTCTTATTATTTCAGCGGCACTGTAATAAAAGGCTTTTTGTTTTTTGATGTAGTGATGGGGTTGTTCCTCTTAGATAACTACTTACGCCGAAAAACATTGGCAAAAGGGCAATAAATGTCAGTTTTTGTGTACGTGATTACTGACATTTTTTACACTACAATCAATTTCATTTTATCTGACATAATGTAAAAACCCGCTTATTGCGTAATAAGGACACATTTAAAATTAGTTTAAATTTTACGTAAAGTTTGGTATAGTATTTGTTATAACCTATGCATACCGGCAATCTTGCCGGTTAATTGTGATAAGGTTTAGGTTGAAAGTCTCCCGACGCAAGGTTGGGAGGCTTTTATTTTTTTATGGCATCCTGCTCAATCCCCGTTAAACCTTTTCACTAAAAATTCATCATACAATTACTACCTTAGTACTAAATTATACTAATGAAAAAAACGGTTACATATTTACTTACCATGCTAATAGCATGTGTTACTTTAAATACCTACGCGCAGCAGGAGCCCCGCATCCCCGAAGCAAGCTCTACACAAACCATCATACAAGATTTTGGACTTGGTAAAATAACCATAACTTATTCGCGCCCAAATGTTAAAAGCCGTAAAATATTTGGTGGCATTAACCCATACGGGCAAGTTTGGCGCACCGGCGCCAACTGGGCTACAACAGTTACATTTAGCGAAAACGTTTTAGTAGAAGGTAATAAAGTACCTTCCGGTACCTACTCCTTATTTAGCATACCCGAAAAAAACAGCTGGACCATCATCCTTAATAAAACTGTTAAACAATGGGGTGCATATAGTTATAAACAAGCCGACGACCTTTTGCGCTTTAGCGTTAAACCAATTGATGTAAAAGAAAAACGCGAAACCTTTACTATAGCGTTTGCAAACTCTACCACCAAAAGTACAGACATGTATATTATTTGGGACCGTACCGCGGTACCTATACATATGCAGACTGATGATGACGCGCAAATTACCGCTAACATTGAAAAGTTAATGCAGGGCGATATTAAAAAACGCCCGTACTTTAATGCCATACAATACTATTACGAAAACGATAAAGATCTTAAAAAAGCGATGCAATGGGCTTTAGAGGCCGAAAAGCTTGAGCCAAAAGCGCCATGGTTTAAATTATGGAAAGCACGCGTACAATTAAAAATGGGTAATAAAGCCGCCGCCATTGCTACCGCGCAAGAGGGTATAAAGCTGGCCAAAGAGAGCGACGATGATGAATACGTTCGCCTTAACGAAGCAGTTATTAGCCAGGCTAAAGGTTAATTAAAGCATAAATATATGGAAGCCTTAAACCCAAAGTTTAAGGCTTTTTTGTTATAGATAAGCTGCTTGGGATGCGTGTATAAGTTTGCGGTTGTACAAACACCAGCTTTATTAAAGGGAATGCCGTTTTAATAGCCAGCCGCACCCGTTCTATAGATGCGGTAATATCTTCGGTATCAATATCAGGGTTAAATTCTACTATAAGCATCAGTATAACATCATCAGGCGCCTGGTAGGTAGATAATACGTTTACTACACGTATCACCGCCTCATCCTGCTCTGCCAGGACGCGTATTTTATGCTGGGTATCACGGGCGATGCCTTCGCCCATGAGCAGGCTTCGGCTTTCGCGGGCTAATATGGCCGATACGAAAACCAGGAGTAAACCCACCAATACCGATGCTATGCCATCCATATATGGCATATTGTAATTATGGCCTATCAGCATAAATACAAAAACAATGGTTAGCCCCAGTACAGCAGCACCATCCTCAAACAGAACCAAAAAGCTTGATGGATCTTTACTTTTTATAATTGCCGACCACCAGCTTTGCCCGTTACGCACCTGGTTAAATTCTTTAATAGCTATTACAAGTGACGCCCCCTCAAAAACGAATGACGAAGCCAGCACAATGTAGTTCCAGAATGGGTCGCCCAGTTCTTCGGGTTTTATGATATGGTTAACACCTTGATAGATAGAAATGCCGCCCCCCAAACCGAATATCAGGATAGATACAATGAACGACCAGAAATAAAGCTCGCGACCATAACCGAACGGATGGCTTATATCGGGCTTTTTGTGGCTACGCTTTAAGCCATATAAAAGCAGCACCTGGTTTACGGTATCAACCATGGAGTGGATACCCTCTGATATCATAGACGAGCTGTTGGTGAAACCGCCTGCAATGAATTTGGTTACGGCAATTAACAGGTTAGCGGCCAGCGCGCTGTAAATAGATGCATTGTTTTGAGCTTTCATACTTAGTATAGTACAAATGCCAAAAAGCCCAATGTGTTTGTTTTGAGATGCCTTTATTAAGCGGCGGCCGGTTTTGCGGTGATCAGCTTGTTTAAAACAGCTGCAATTATTATTACGCCAATGCAGCCAATGGCGTTCAACCACAGGTAGGCAACGGTTTCGTAATAACCCATTATGCAAATAATGATCTCGGTAATTACGGCGGCGATAAATACCGGTGTGCCTTTAATATTTTTAAGATAAAAGGCAACAATGAATACCCCCAGTATAGTACCGTATATATACGACCCTAACTGATTTACCGCTTCTAACAGGTTGCCAATTTTGCTGGCATATAAAGCCATGCCAATGCAAATTACCCCCCAAAAAATGGTTGCCAGGCGCGATGCTGTAACATAACTCTGTTCGCTTCCGGCAGGTTTAAGGATGCGTTTATAAATATCCACAACCGATGTACATGCAAGTGCATTCAACCCGCTGGCAGTAGAGCCCATAGAGGCCAGGAATATAATAGCAATAAGCAACCCTATTAAACCCCTTGGCAGGTAGTGGGTAACAAAAGTTAAAAACACGTAGTTGGTATCATTAACGGCATTGTTCCCGCTGCTTTTTTTAATGATATTGATAGCGCTCTTGCGGAGGGTATCAGTTTGCTTTTCGGCTGTTTTTAGGCCGATCTTAGCATTAGCAATTTGCGTTGCATCATTACTATCAAATGCTTTTACAAGTGCTTCGGTCTTTTCCTTTTTACTGGCGAATGCGTCTTCGTATCGTTTTTCTAACTCATTAAACTGCAGGGCATATTGGCTTTTCTTTACCTGTTCTACTTCGTAGTTATTAAAGAAAACCGGCGGGCGGTTAAACTGATAAAAGCTAAAAACAAGTACACCTATCAGTAAAATCAAAAACTGCATGGGTATCTTAATAAAGCCGTTCATGATCAATCCCAAACGACTTTGCCCTACCGAGCTGCCGGTTAAATACCGCCCAACCTGGCTCTGGTCGGTACCAAAATAAGAGAGTTGCAGAAAGAAACCACCTATGATACCACTCCAGATATTGTAGCGGTTGTTGGCGTCGAATTTCCAGTCGATAACATTCATCCGGCCCATGTTACCGGCCAGCTTAATAGCCTTGCCAAAGCCTACGTTATCTGGCAGCAGCATTACTACAAAAACACCCGCTAAAAACATCCCCGTAAAAATGATGCTCATTTGCAATAATTGGGTATGCGATACCGCCTTTGCACCGCCGTAAACCGTATAAAAGAGTACTAACCCACCTATAAAGAGCGTGGTGTAGGTGGTGTTAATATGCAGGATGCCCGAGAGAATTATAGCCGGGGCATAAATGGTAATAGCTGTGGATAACCCGCGCTGAATAAGGAACAGGATAGAAGTAAGCGCACGGGTTTTAAGGTCGAACCGTTGTTCTAAAAACTCGTAGGCAGTATAAACTTTAAGCTTGTGAAATATAGGAACAAAGGTGATGCAAAGCACGATCATGGCCAGCGGCAAGCCAAAGTAAAACTGTATAAAGCGCATTCCGTCGCTGTAGGCTTGCCCGGGGGCCGATAGGAAAGTGATGGCGCTGGCTTGCGTAGCCATAACCGATAGCCCAACGTGGTACCAGGGCAGCGAGCGGTTACCCAGATATTGGTCTATATTTTTACTGGTGCCGCTTTTCCACACGCCATAAATAACAATGGCGAGCAGCGTTGTGCCCAGTACAATCCAATCCGTTAAACTCATTCAAAAGATTTAGTGATGAGCCAAAATACCAAAATTAAAAAAACCAGCCATACGATAACAATACCGTAAAACTGGTTCCAGTTTTTTATAAAAGAAGGGAGATCGGTATGCTCAGACCTCTTCACGGCCTTTAACCAGGAATTTCAGGAAGATAGCGGCGGTTAATAAACCGAAAACACCACCTACAGGGATCCAGATAAAGCCTCTTTCAACAATAGCACCGGTAAACATACCTGCCAATAAGGCAACAAGGTAAAATACGTAATCGTAGTTTTTTTCTTCGTGGTGATGTGGGTGATGATGATGTGACATAATGTTTTATTAAGTATGATGCTACAAATTTATATTATTAATGTATTGATGCCTAATGATTTTTTCATTCGATCTTTCGGCTATAGCCGCTTGCCTATCTATACTATATCCGTCACATAAATGTGACGGATATGATGTTTGAAGTCTTAACTTATAAGTTCTATAAATGAACGGTAATAAAACAAGAAACATATTTGCCGTTGGCTTTAGCCAACGGATAAGAAGCGATTAGAGCGGCTTTAGCCCAAACACCGCTATGCTTTTACAACATGCCATCCATATGCAGTCATGAATTCGTTTACCTCTTCATCAAAGGATTTTTTAGCATGATGCTTCTCTTGATTTTTTATATACTTTGTAACTAATTGAACTTGAGATTCGCTTACAGAAACAGCAAAATAATCATCTTGCCAGCTAAACGATTCGGCACAAAACCCTCTTTATTTATCCAATAAGAAGATTCGCCTTTAATGAGTTGAGCTAATTTGGATATACTTTGATCTTTCCCGAGCGATAGCAAGCAATGTATATGATCAGTATAACCGTTAATGGCTTGCAGAAAAATATCCTTCTCTTTACAGTTTTCTATAATATGCTGATGTAACTTATGCCTAAGTTCTTTATCCAGCCAGGGGTGCCTGTTTTTAGTTGAAAACACTAAATGAACCCAAATTTTTACGAATGACATGCTTAATTGGTTTGGCTAAAGCCAATATAGAAAAATTCTTTATCCGCCCATAAAGTTAACATCTTACTTAGAGGTTTAGCCAAGCACATTTTGTTCGGCTAAAGCCGATTTGCTAGCTGAACTTATCCGCCCCATAAATGGGACGGCAATGAAATCAATATAATATCATTGCCATTGGCTTCAGCCAACGGATAATAAGAAACTAACGGGTGGCTTTAGCCAAACCACTTGCTTCTAAATATTATTATCAATTCTTAGGCTTACTTAGCAAATTAACAAATAGCCTGTAAGCGCCCGGCACGCCCGCAGGCAGTTCCCTGAAAAATGCCAGCGATGTATACACAAAACGCCCTTTGCCAACATTTGTTACAATAAGCGAACCTTTGTTTGGGGCCATCCCGGTATCGTTCATTTGCAGTGGCGTGCTGTATTGGCTGTCGATGTTATCTGCAAAATATAAACCCCGTTCCTGGATCCAGTCGTTGAAATCGGTACTGGTTATTTTGTTGGGGTAGTTAAGTACTGGACTGTTAGGTTCGGTAAAAGTTACTTTGGCATCTTCCTCGGTTACGCGCTGGTTAACCACGGTGAATGGGTAAGGGCCAATGTTTTTGGTTACAAGCCCATTGTTATTGTTGTATTGCACAACCAGGTTGCCGCCATTTTTAACATATTCCATTAGTTTGGGCTGCTCGTAGGCAAGGCGCTCGTTTACGTTATATGCGCGTACCCCGGTTACAATTGCATCATAAGCAGACAGGTCGCCGTTGATGATCTCGTTCTCGGTTAAAAGGTGTACATCATAACCTACCTCTCGTAACGACTCTGGAATAAGATCGCCCGCGCCGGCTATGTAGCCAATCTTTTTACCTGCGGTTTTCAGGTCGATGTTTACCAGTTTCGCCTGCGCCGGAGGGAAGATGGTTATGGCTGGCACGTGATTGTAGCGGATATCTAACAATCCCTGTGAAAAGGTTTTACCGTTGGCTATAACATCGGCCTGTAAAACAGATGTGTTGGTTTTACTATCCGTTGGCGATACGGTGAACGCTACCGTCCACTCGTCGCCTTTATTTTTGCCTGCAAAATCAATTTTAGTCGGACTTATCTTCCAACCTGCAACCTGTTTTAGGCTGATACTGCCGCTTGCACTTGTAAAGCTTTTTAGTTTTATCTGTACCGTTTGCGGTTGGGTATTGTTGAACGCGTAAACCTTTTCTGCAATGTTGGCGGTTACTGGTGTAGTAATCTCTAAAGGCTGATAGATCTCGCCACGGGCAGGGTCTACGTATTTAAACACCAGCTTGCGATAGAACTTAATAACCCTTCCGGCGATATTAAATTCAAATATCATGGTCGGTGCATCCGGGTTCTCGGGGTTACCAACTTTTAAATCATCATTTATAGTATAGCTACCAATGCCGTGCGGTTTTTCAAGCCAGTAAGGTTGCGTAAGTTTTTGAGCGGCTAGTTTGTAAGACCAGGTTTTAAGCTGGTCATTTTTTAATACGCTATCAGCAAATACAACAAACTGATCTGCCTGGCTGATACCGAAGAGTTTTATAAGTACATCGCTACTGTTAATAGCCTGTAGTTGGATCTTCATCGTATCACCCACCGCATATGCTGGCTCAGCAACATATGCCTCAAACCACAATCCGGCGCATTGTGCAATAATATCTTTTAATTCCTTAGTCTTTTGTTTGTGCCAGTAATCGTAAGCGGTATTAGCGCCCTCGGTAAGCCTAACCGTCATAAAAGCTTTGTTAGTGGCAACGGTTTGGTCAACGTCGCCCAGTAAAGCCACTAATGCGGGTACAGATGCCTGTGGGGCATCACTGTTAAAGGCTTTGGTGATGGCGGTTATCTTTTGCGCTATCGGCGTGCCGAATGGTGTGCGGGTCCAGGTTACATCTACCCCGTCCATCAGGTCGGTTTTTGGGGCATCGCCAAGGATGGTCTTAAAATATTCAAAAGCATCGCCACGCTGCTTGGCCGAGCCAAAACCCTGCGTTTTATGGTTACTGCGGCTTTCGGCAGCTATCTCGCCATAGCTTTTACCTAAAATAGGGTTGTAGCCACCTACGTTTATCTTAAACTGATTGGGCGAAGTGGTGTTTACCGAACCGAAGCTAAAGGTGTTCCATAACAGGCGTTTGGCTTGCCATACGGTGGTATATTTTAATTGCCCGGGGTAGCGTTTTGGATCGGCAGCCGCGCTGAATGCCTCCTGCGCTAATATGGCAGATGCGGTGTGGTTACCATGGCCGCCCTCGCCGGTTGTAGGGAAGCGGCAGATCATTACATCGGGCCTAAAGTTGCGGATCACCCAAACCATATCGCCAAGCACTTTATCCTTATCCCAAAATTTCAAAGTTTCTTCGGGGTTTTTAGAAAAACCAAAATCATTAGCCCTGCTAAAAAATTGTTCTGCGCCATCTGTACGGCGGGCAGCCAAAAGCTCCTGTGTGCGTATCAAACCCAAAAGTTCGCCCTGCTCGGTGCCTATCAGGTTTTGTCCCCCATCACCACGCGTAAGCGATAAGTAACCCGTGCGGTAGTGCTTCTCTTGCGCCAGGTAGCCCAGCAGACGAGTATTCTCATCATCGGGGTGGGCTGCAATATATAACACACTGCCTAACACATTCAGTTTTTTTAAATTTTTCAGAATGGTGCCAACATCTGACGGGGGTGCTGTTTGTGAGAACACCTTCGAGTAAAATAAAAACAATACAAGGGTAACGGGCAGTATGCGCTTCATAGCCACAAATATATCTGAAAGAAGCTTTTACGCAATAATGGTACGATAATTATACCGTCATAATTAAACACCCCCTCTTATTTCTTAATCGATTGATTGAAATTACAATTTAATGATAAAAGACGCTTTTATTAATCAATCGATTAATTAATTTTGCATCGACAAAAAGAAAATGGAAAAAGAAAAAGTAGATAAAAAAGATCACATACTCGATGTTGCCGAGCGTGTTTTCGCCGAACAAGGGTACGATGGTGCATCTACCCGCATGATATCGGGCGAGGCCGGGGTAAATATGGCTATGCTTAATTATTACTTCGGTTCTAAAGAAGGTGTATTCCTGGCAATTTTTGATCGCCGGATCAGTAATTTTCAATCTGTACTGATGAGCATCGGTAACGATGACAGCATCAACTCATGGGAGAAGCTTGATAAATATCTCGATAGCTATATAGATAAGGTTGTAACCAATAATTGCTTCCATATTATGCTAAACCGCGAGATCTCTAAAGCGAAGAAAAGCGACCTTACCGACCAGATCACGGATATTATGATGAAAAACGTAAATGTTTTTCTGAACATCATAGCAGAAGGCATCCGCAAAGGCGATTTTAATAAAGATGCCGACCAGCAACTGTTGGTAGCCACCATCTTCGGTACAAAAAACTATATCATAAATACCCCGCATATATCTTCAAAGGTGCTTGGCTATGATGTGCTGGACGTTGATGTTCAGAATGATTTACTAAAGCCGCGCTTTAAAAAATATATGAAAACATTGTTAAAAGCTTACTTGCAAAATGAAAATGACAACAATAAATAATACACCCTTGAAACCCTCACAACTAAACAAAGCCTTAAAGGCCGCGGGTAGTTTGGCCATGCTGCTACTGGCATTGCTAATTACTAACCCCGCCGCCGCTCAGGACAAAACCCTTACGCTGGAGGAAGCCCTTAAACTGGGGATTGAAAACAGTAAAGTGCTTAAACTTTCGCAATCGCGTATAGACCAGGCGGTATCGCAATACCAGCAGGCTAAAGACCGCTCGTTGCCAACAGGTAAGGCAAGTTTTGGTTATAACCGCGCGCAAATCCCCGCTAATAAATTAAATTTTGGCGAAGAAAGCCTAGTACTGCCAACAAGCGCTAACGCTTACCTGGGTACGCTATCGTTAAACCAGGTAATATTTGCGGGCAATAAATTAAAGTATGCGCGCCAGTCAACAAACCTGTTAACAGAGGTTGCCCGTTTAGATGCGGTTAATGACAAAGACCAGATAGCATACAATATTATCGACTCTTACTATAACCTGTACAAAGTGCTGCAAAGTAAAAAAGTGGTTGAGCAAAATTTGGCTACCATTGATGCCCAAATCAAACAATCGCAACGGTTTTTTGACCAGGGCCTGGTTACCAAAAATGATGTTTTACGCTTCCAGTTACAACGCTCAAACATTGAGTTGAACGGTATAGACCTGGAAAACAACCGCCGTATTATTAACTATAATATGAACATCCTTTTAGGATTGCCGGAAACTACCCAGTTAAACATTGCGCAGATTGTTGAGGCCGACCGCACCGCGTTGCCGCTAACCAGCTACCTTGATTCGGCCATGACCAACCGCCCCGAGTTTAAACAATTAGACTTACGCACACAGGTTGCCGATATTAATATCAAAAGCATCAGGGCAAACACATCGCCTACGCTTTCGGCATCGGGCAGCGCTTACTATGTAGGTACATCTGCAAACCCATTGCCTAAAAGCGGCAACTACATTACCCCAATATCTATCGGTTTAACCGTTGGGTGGGATTTTGGAACCCTTTGGACAAATAAGAACAAGGTTAAGGAAGCTAAGCTACAGCGCGAAGAGGTAGTGATTAACCGCGGCATCACTATGGATAACATTAAAAATGAGGTTAACCAAAGCTACCAAAACTATAAAGCCGCTTTAGATAAAATAACCCTGCTGCAAACATCCATTAACCAGGCTAACGAGAACAACAGGATATTGGAATCTAAATACAGAAGCAACATATCATCGGCTACAGACCGTGCCGATGCGCAAACCCTGCTTTACCAGGCCCAGATCAATTTAGAGCTGGCTAAAGCCGATGCAGGTTTGGCGTACTATACATTATTAAAATCAACAGGAAAACTTAACAAATAATTACAATATAAAGCGATGGCAAAGGAAACACAAGAAGCAGAACCTAAAAAGAAAAATAAGGTACTTCCTATCATATTAGGGGTAGTTCTTTTAGGGGGTATCATATTTGGAGTAAAGGAATACATATACTTCAGTAACCACGTAGATACTGATGATGCGCAGATAGATGGCGACATAAGCCCGGTTGTGGCGCGTGTTGGCGGCTATGTAGACAGCATCATGTTTGAAGAAAACACGCACGTTAACAAAGGCCAGTTACTGGTTAAAATTGACGACCGCGATTACAAAGTAAAATTAGAGCAGGCACAGGCCGCACAGGTTGGCGCAAGCGCAAACATTAATGTAGGCGAATCGCAGATCTCGAGCACCGCTGCAAATTCATCGAGCGCTAAAGCCGAGGTTGCATCTGCAAAAGCACGTTTAGATAAGGTACGTAAAGATTACGACCGTTATGCTAACCTGGTTCAGGATGGATCTGTTACCCGCCAGCAATTTGACCAGGCTAAAGCCGACCTTGAAGTTGCACAGGCAAATTACAATGCAGCCCGCGATAAATACAAAGCGGCTGTTGAGCAAATTGCTACAAGCCGCAGCTTGTTAAAAGTTACCAATACGGGTGTAAGCCAAAGGCAGGTTGATATTGATTATGCAAAGCTGCAATTATCATACACCGATATCAAATCGCCTGCGAGTGGTATAGTGGCTA
Source organism: Bacteroidota bacterium (assembly GCA_040389205.1). Classification (GTDB taxonomy): domain Bacteria; phylum Bacteroidota; class Bacteroidia; order Sphingobacteriales; family Sphingobacteriaceae; genus Mucilaginibacter. The sequence continues at coordinate 58,328 of JAZKAL010000002.1, read as the reverse complement.
AAAAGAATGTACAAATTGGCCAGTTGGTACAGGCAGGGCAAACTTTGTTTTCGGTAGTGAATGATAACAGTATTTACATTACCGCCAACTTTAAAGAAACCCAGTTAGAAAATATTAAGAATGGTTTAAAGGTTGACCTTAAGGTTGATGCTTACCCCGATCTTAAAATTGAAGGTACAGTTTACAATTTCTCGCCTGCTACAGGTGCTAAATTTTCGTTACTGCCACCGGATAATGCTACCGGTAACTTCGTAAAAGTGGTACAACGCGTGCCTGTTAAAATTAAAATCACCGGCAGCAAAGAGGATATAGCGAAACTACGCCCTGGCATGAGCGTTGACGTTTCGGTAATTACAAAAGACTAAATAACATGGCTGAAACTGGCTTTAAAAAATGGATTATTACCATTACGGTAATTATGGCGTCGTTGCTTGAGCTTATCGACACCACCATTGTAAACGTTGCTATACCGCACATACAGGGTAACCTTGGCGCAACCTTAGAGGATATTGCCTGGGTAGTTACCGGCTATGCTGTAGCAAACGTTATTATACTCCCAATGTCGGGATGGCTTGGCGGCCGCTTTGGCCGTAAGCAGTACTTCCTTGCATCTATTATAGTATTTACAATAGCATCGTTCCTTTGTGGTAACGCTACATCGCTTGATGAGTTGGTGATCTTCCGTATCCTGCAGGGTATTGCGGGTGGTGGTCTAATATCTACCGGCCAAACCATCCTGATAGAGACCTGGCCGCGCGAACAAATAGGTACGGCTACGGCGCTATTTGGTTTAGGCGCGGTAGTAGGCCCAACCGTAGGCCCTACCATTGGTGGCTGGATAACCGAGAACTACTCATGGCCGTGGATCTTTTACGTGAACTTACCGGTGGGCGCTCTTGCCGCATTCTTGGCATATACATTTATCAACGAAACACCCAAAGCCGAAAAGCGGCCTATTGACTGGTGGGGCATCGGTTTATTGGCCGTTGCGGTTGGTAGTTTACAAACCATCCTTGAAAAAGGAGAATCGGAAGATTGGTTTGCTACAACTTACATTACTGTGCTTACCGTTTGCGCGGTGTTAGGTACGCTGCTATTCATTTGGCGCGAGTTAAGTACCGACCACCCCATCGTAAACTTCAGTATTATGAGGCACCGTAGTTTCTCGGTAGGGATGTTTACGTCATTTATCCTAGGGTTTGGGTTGTACGGGTCGGTGTTTGTGTTCCCGGTGTTCTGTCAAAACTTACTTGGTTTTAACGCGCAGCAAACGGGCCAGCTTTTATTCCCCGGAGGGTTATGTACCATATTTATGATGCCGTTTATTGGCAAGATGCTTAACAAGGGTATCCCTGCTCAATTTATGGCAACCGCAGGTATGTTCCTGTTCTTTGTATTTACCTGGATGCTGAGCAACTCTACCCTGGCAACTGGCGAAAAAGATGTATTGATACCATTGCTAATACGTGGTGTGGGTATGGCCCTGCTGTTTGTGCCATTAACTACACTTGCCATGGCCGACCTGAAAGGGCCGGAGCTTGGGCAAGGGTCCGGATTAAACAACATGATGCGCCAGTTGGGCGGTTCATTTGGTATAGCAGCCTTAACAACCATTATACACATTCGCCAGGGTTTCCACAGGAGCATATTGATAGAACATGTTAACCCATATAACCCTGCGTTTACCGAAAGGCTGCACATGCTTACCCAGGCTTTTATAGCCAGGGGCAAATCGGTACTCGATGCTACCCACATGGCCTACGGGGCTATTGAAGGTACGGTTATAAGGCAAACCATGTTATTAAGCTACGATGATGCTTACTGGATCTCGGGATTGATCATGCTATTCTCGATACCGTTACTATACCTGCAGCCATTTAAGAAATTAAAGGCCGTTACAGATTCTCACTAAAAAACAAAGCCATTCTGTTCTTACGAACGGAATGGCTTCTCCAAAAAATCAACAATTAAATTTGTATTCCTCCCCGTACCTGTAATGTTATAAGCTATAATTTACGATGATGACAGGGACTCGTAATAATCTAAGTGTTAAAATTAGCTGTTTTAAATCAACAAACCCAAATTTTAACACTTATTATTTTTAAACAAACCGAAAATCTTTTTCTTTTAATTAGAAAATAATTTTGCCGGTTGCTGTTACTAACGATGCTATCCTAACGGCATCAAATATGCGCTCTTCGGTAGTGCCTAACTTTATTAACGAATCTTCGTGCGCGTTAACACACATTTCGCAACCGTTAACTGCCGAAATGGCAAGGCTCATCAGCTCAAAAAACTCTTTCCCGGTAACAGGTTTCATCATTAGCTGCATGCGGATACGCGCAGGGATCTGTGTGTATTTTTCCTTTTGGGTAAAATGCCTGAAACGGTAAAAAATATTGTTTGATGCCAGTAACGATGCGCAGCCCACAGCTTCGGCTACATCGGCATCTGTTGCTTCGTTTTGTTTAGCAACGCTGGTGTAATAAGCAATAAGCGGCGCGTTTTGGTTATTAGCCGCGGTGCTTAATCCTAACAGGGCGCATTCTTTGGCGCTTAAGTGTTCCGATGTTAGCGTACTTGTAAAATTTAGTTTAAGGTCGCGCAGGTAGCGCGATTCGCCGGCCTCTAACAGGCTTATGGCGGGGGTACGGTAATTTTTGTCGAGGCCGGTTGTTTCCAGCAGCTCGTGTACTATTTCGGTGCTTTCGCTCATGATGTAAAAATGCTTAATAAAAAGTCCCTGCACTTTTGGTACAGGGACTTTTAAAATGTTATAAAATTACGCGGTTAAAGTTTCCTGACCTTTTTCCCAGTTACAAGGGCAAAGTTCGTCGGTTTGTAAACCATCAAGTACGCGTAGAACTTCTTTAACGTTCCGGCCTACATTAAGGTCGTTAACACAAACCCAACGGATAACGCCGGTAGGGTCGATGATAAAAGTAGCACGGTAAGCGATCTTTTCGTTCGGCTCTAATATTCCAAGGTCTTCTGCTAATGTTTTTGAAGTATCGGCAAGCATCGGGAATTTAAGGTCGCGAAGGTCATCGTGGTGAGTTCTCCATGCAGCGTGTACAAATTCGCTATCAGTTGAAGCACCGATAAGGCGTGTTTCGCGGTCGCGGAATTCACCAAAGTTTTTGTTAAACTCAGCGATCTCGGTAGGGCATACAAAAGTAAAATCTTTTGGCCACCAGAACATTACGGTCCATACGTTATCGTCATTAACCAGATAATCTGAAGTTAAGGTTTCAAACTCTTTACCTTTTTCAAGGCTAACTACGGCAGTTTTAGAAAATTGAGGGAATTTTTGTCCTATCGTTAACATAATGGTTGTTTTATTAAAATTTATGCAACAAATATACGCTAAAACAAGCTGCCTGTCACATCATAAATATCTATATGATATAGTTTTTATCTATGGTTTAATTTATTGATATTGAGGTATACTATTGATTGCGGTTAAAAATTAACTCAACAAAAAAGGCGTTCAACATTACTGCTGAACGCCTTTTAATTGAAATATATACTTACAAAATAAACTTGGTGCTCAAAAAGTTCGAGTCGTTATCATTTACAATTTCATTGATGATCTGCTTGTTGGCATCATTAAGCTTTGTGGCAACCAGCGAGCGGATGGAGAACGACCTTAACGCGTCATGTACCGACAGAGTACCCTCTGCGCTATCCTTACGCCCGGTAAAAGGGAATACATCCGGCCCGCGCTGGCATTGGCTATTGATATTTACACGGCTCACCAGGTTAACAAAAGGGTCTATCAGTGCCGAGATCTCCTTAGCATCGTTACTAAATATACTCACCTGCATACCATGCGGCGAATCTATCTGGTATTCGATAGGTTCCTCAATATCTTCAAAAGGGATAACCGGGATAACCGGGCCAAACTGCTCCTCGCGGTAAAGTTTCATTTTCTCGTTAACCGGGTATACCACCGCCGGGAACACGAACGAACCTGCAGTTACCCCGCCATGCTCGTTTATTACTTTAGCGCCATTGGCAATGGCATCATCAATACATTCTTTCAGGTAATCGGGTTTATGCGGCTCGGGCAGTGGGGTTAGTTTAACGCCTTCGGTCCACGGCAGGCCGGGCTTTAACGCCTCTACCGCTTCGCTGAATAATTTCAAAAACTCATCAGCTACGGATCTGTGCACGAAAATGATCTTAATAGCGGTACATCGCTGCCCGTTAAAGGATAGTGAACCCAATATACATTCACTCACTGCGAGTTTAAGGTCGGCATTTTTGGTGATGATAGCGGCGTTCTTGGCATCCAGACTAAGCACCGCACGTAAACGGTTAACTTTTGGGTGGCGTTTTTTAAGATCGTTAGCCACTTTGCTGCTGCCAATAAAGGCCAGTACGTTAATCTTACCGGTAGCCATCAGCCCGGGTGTAACCACAGCGCCTCGGCCGTAAACGGTATTCACCACGCCTTTGGGGAATGCATCTCTAAAGGCTTCCAGCAACGGGTAGTGCAGTAACGTACCATGCTTAGGTGGTTTAAATAATATGGTGTTGCCCATAATAAGGGCGGGTATAAGCGTTGTAAAGGTTTCGTTAAGCGGGTAATTGAACGGCCCCATACAAAGTACCACACCCAGCGGCGAGCGGCGGATCTGGGCTATCAACCCCTCGGCCATTTCAAACCGCGACGATTGGCGGTCGATATCTTTTAAGCCGTCAATGGTAGCGTTGATGTACTCAACCGTACGGTCAAACTCTTTTGCCGAATCGGCGTATGATTTGCCTATTTCCCACATCAGTAGTTTAATGGTAAGCGCACGCTGCTCTATCATTTTGTACACAAACTTATCCATGCACTTAATGCGGTCGGCTATGCTCATGGTGGGCCATTCGCCGCGGCCATTGTCGTAAGCTGCCAGCGCGGCTTCCATAGCCTCCATAGCTTCGTATTCGCCGCAAACGGGATAAGTGCCTATCAGTTTACGTTTCAATGAGCCATCGGCCTGCGGGATCATCACGGGCGAGTACACCTCGCTAACCTCGCCGTCCCACCGACGCATTTCTCCGTTTACGAGGTACTCGCGCTGGTGTACTTCTGTTATGTGATGCTCGGCGGGTATGGCATCCTCCGGCACAAACATGGCCTGGAGTTTATCCTTAAAGTTTTCCATAGGGTGATGGGTTTTGTTGATGCAATATAGTGCATTTTATAAAACACAAAACATATTTTATTAGCAGTTAGTGTAAATATTACACTATCAAAGTTTACGCCTCGAAATTTAATTGCTAATATATTATTGACGGGCAGAATATTACATTTGTAACCCCGCTAAATATAAATTGAATTTACGCATGTACGATATTTGTTGCATAGGGCACATCACCTTAGATAAAATTGTTACCCCCAAGGCTGTTAAGCACATGGCGGGCGGCACGGCTTTTTACTTTTCAAACGCCATTCGCAATATGAATGTGAAATATGGCCTGGTTACCGCCGTTGCCGATACCGAACTACCCAGCGTTACCCCCCTGCGCGACAAAGGCATTGAGGTGAAAGTTTTACCCAGCAAGCATACCGTGTACTTCGAAAATATTTATGGCGAGAACCAGGATAACCGCACCCAGCGCGTGCTGCAAAAAGCAGATGCCTTTGTTGCCGATGACCTGAAAGATACCGAAGCCATCATTTTTCACTTAGGCCCCTTATTGGCCGATGACATGTCGACCGAATTAATAAAAGCCTTGTTTAGCCGGGGTAATGTGTCGGTGGATGCGCAGGGCTACCTGCGTGAGGTGATTGACAAAGGTGTACACGCCATTGACTGGGCCGATAAGCGCGAAGCCCTTAAATATATTGATGTACTAAAAGTAAACGAACACGAACTTGAAGTGCTTACCGGCATAGCCGATATAAAGGAAGGCGCCAAAGTATTGGCCGAATGGGGCGTAAAAGAGGTGGTGATAACCCTTGGCAGCATGGGATCCGTAATTTACCACGACAGCATTTATTACACCATCCCCGCCTACAAACCTACCGAGGTTGTGGATGCCACCGGCTGCGGCGACACCTACATGGCCGGTTACCTGTACAAACGCGTTAAAGGCGCCGATATCCAAAAAGCCGGCGAATTTGCCGCAGCTATGGCCGGCCTAAAAATTGAGACTTCGGGACCGTTTGAAGGTAGCGAGGCAGATGTTTTAGCGATGATGGAGAGATAGGGTTTGGAAAGTGTTATCTTAAACCAGCGGTTCTGCGCCGTATTCTCAGGGTGTCCCACTATTTGAGACGTTAAATAATTAAAATCGCAACCTATTGATATTCAGTTGAATAATAAATTGCAATTTCAACTTTCAATTCAAGAATTTCTTGATATAGAATACAGAATAATCTTTAATTCAAGGGGTTGTTAAAATCAGCAGGGGTGTCCCACTTTCCAAAAAACGGGACAGAATGGGACACCCCCGTTTTTGCCCTATAATTCCCTGAAATAACTTTACACTTCCGGTTCTAAACACTGTATTTGCTTTACACTACGACCCGTTTAAATTCCCCTCTTGAGAGGGGTTAGGGGTGTGTTTCTACACCAGGCAAATCTCACCACCATGCCATTGTAGCAATTGCACCGAGGATAGGTTTGTGCTATTATCAGCGCCGGTCCGCTCATTCGCCGCGGAAGGGCTGTTACTTTGTCTTGATACAAAGTAACCAAAAATCAAGTCAGCAGAAAGGCTTCTTTGCCGCACCGGGCCTACGCCGCAAAGCGCTCAGAACCACGGGCCGGAAATCTTTTGCCTCACCCGCTCATACCTCCCCTCTGCAAAAGTTCCCAATGCCCTTGCCACGCACAGGGCCACCATCGTTCTTCCCGCTTTCGGACGAAGCTATTCTACTGACGGGCGAAATTAACTATTAGTTATTTGAAAATCAGGTAGTTTTACTGTAACCTGGCTAGAGATTAAAAGTTATATTTATAACACCTTATCATTAAAAGATGGATTTAAATAAATATCAAGAACTTGCTAAAGAGTATGACCAAAATCCTAATAAAAAAGTACTACAAAGCTATATAATTCCACTATTTGGAATTATGGGCGAAAGTGGCGCTTTAATAACCGAATTCAAGAAACGCTTTAGAGATAAAGGAGCACACACGAAATTTACGGTCAACGTCGAAGAAATCTTAGGCAATATATTGTGGTATTCGGCTAATATAGCCACGAAAATGGATTTAAGGTTAAGTGAGATTGCGTCAAATAACTTACAGAAAATAAAAGTCAGGTTTCCAAAAGTTGGCGATATAGTTTGCGTAACAGAATTATTCGATTCAGTTAATATTGAGAAAGAAAAAATTCCGAGGCTAATTATCTTGAAGTTTAGTGAAGAAACAAAAAAAAGAAAAAAAATAATACACCTATCAATAGACGGAAAAGCTATAGGTGACCCATTGACCGATAACAACTATCATGATGACGGATACAGATATCATGACATTTTTCATTTTGCTTACGCTGCTGTTCTCGGATGGTCGCCAGTTGTAAGAAGCATAATGAAAATTAAAAGAAAAAGCGACCCATTAGTGGACGAGGTTGAAGATGGTGCACGCGCAGCAATTATAGAAGAAGCCATAAGTGCATTTATCTATCAATCTGCCAAGGAACATTTATTTTATGAAAATATAGAGCGGGTTGATAACAAAATAATAAAAACGATTAAAAGCTTATCATCTAATTTAGAAGTATCGAAATGCAATGTTGCAGAATGGGAACGAGCCATATTAATGGGTTATAGTGTATTTCGTCAACTCCTAAAGAATTGCGGCGGAATTGTAAAAGTAGATTTAAGTAATAGGGAAATAATTTACGTTGAAAAATGCCAAAACTAATTGAATCTCAGAATTGTCTAACCGCTTGGCGAGATGCCTGTTCATTTATATTATCGCAAGGCGACGGATTTAATCTAATAGTTTATATCGCATCGCCGAGTATTATCGATAACGACAGCCTGAACGAAATTATAAGTACTAAAATCATTTCAAAGAATAATGTGCAAGATGTTGCAAATACAATTTTCCCTTTCAAATTATACCAACGTAATCAAGCGAAAGATGTTAATCATTTTTATGATTTACATGAAAGCCTTTATGTGAGGGGGAAAAAAATGCATCGAAAGAATAGGAGTAAATGGGGAAACTACTTTTTACGATTTACAAAGTTTGGGTTTAAAAAAGAAAATCAAATACAAAAGATTATTAATGACATAAATAATCGGCCAAACAAGCAAACCGCCTGTTATATAATGCATGTTTCATCGGTTGATTACGACAGTAATACAAGAATACTTGGGAATCCTTGTTTACAGTATGTACAATTTGCACAAGTCGATAATAATCTAAACTTAACAGCCGTTTATCGAAATCACGACTTTCTTAAAAAAGCACTTGGAAACTATATTGGGCTCACCCATTTATTAGAATTTGTATGTGGTAAAACAAATTCCAAGGTGGGTAGTATAACTTGTCATTCAATTCATTATTATATAAATAATAAAAAAGCAGTGAAGAGTTGTATTGATAGTTTAACTTGGTAGCGAGTTATGAATTTATTTGATTTTAACGATTTCGATGAACTTAGTGCAAGAGTACAAAAGTGTATTTTATGCCCTAGAATGTGTAATGTCACGAAAGTTTTGAATAGATCAGCCGGTTCTCTTAGTGCGGATTTAATGTTCATCGGGGAAGCCCCAGGTCGTTTAGGTGCTGACGATAGTGGAATTCCTTTTCATGGTGACAAAGCGGGACATAATTTTGAAGAGTTGTTAAAGTTTGTTGGTATAGACCGTTCAATAATTTTTGTAACAAATGCTGTTTTATGTAACCCACGAGATGACGAAGGGAACAATTCTACACCTATAAGAAGTGAAATTCTTAACTGTTCCAAATATTTGCAGGAGCAAATAGATATAATTAATCCTAAGATAGTTGTGACTTTAGGGAGGGTGGCATTAGAAAGTTTGAATTATATATCTAAGCACAGCTTAACTTTAAAAGACTCTGTTAGAACAGCTACTAAATGGTACAATAGAATCTTAATTCCATTTTATCATCCAGGACAAAGAGCTATGTTACACAGAAGCATGGCTAATCAACGGTCGGATTACCAATTCCTCGCTGACACTCTTAAAAATCTTTACAAAAAACCTAAAGCTATCTTAGTAAAGCCTTTAACTATTGAAGTATCTGCAATAATTAATTATTTATTTCAAAAAAAGGATGCATATACTTACTTCGCATTACATAAGCTTTTCTATTTAATTGAATATAAAAGCGCTTTAAAATATGGGTATAGGCTTACAAACTCTTATATCATACGGCAAAAAGATGGTCCTTATTGTACCGAACTTCATATATTTAAGATTAAAAAATCATTCCCTTATTTAGAATCAAAAATCCTTAGCGGTAATAATATGTTGTTATATAGGAACCCGCATGATTTATTTAGCGGTTATGAATATGATGAATTAGAACTCAGTCTAGAAACTAAAAACCTAATTGATGAGGTTTTAATAGAACATGGCAATAAAGCAAATGCAGCTTTAAAACGAACTGTCTATTTCTCAAGGCCAATGAGGAATATCTTAGTAGCCGAACGGAACAATAACGTAAATCTATACAATACGCCGATCAATTTTAATAATTTATAATCTCTTTCCTTAAACCCGATAGCAGCGGATACCCGCCTCGAGCCTAAAGCCTGCAGGCGTATAAGCGCATAGCGGGGCTATCCCCCTCAAGCACCACAACCCTACTTTTTAAAAATTTAATTCACCAGCCTACCACTAATATCAACCTTCCGGGCAAAGGGGTTTAGGAAACGGTTGGCCAGTACGGCAAATTCGCGGCGGGTAACGGGGCGGTTGGGGTTAAAGTCGGTGGGGAAATGGTAGTAGGTTTTCCAGGTCTTCCGGATGCCGTCTTGCAGGTTGGCGGGGTCACGCAGGGTCATTTCGCTAATGTAGCTGAGCAGGTTGGCCACGGTAAACAGTTCGCCCGGGTTTTCGCGGTTAAACCACAAAAACGAGCGGGAGTAGATCTCGTTCAAAAAAGGCTTTATTTCGGCGGCGCGCACCAGCGTATCGGGCATAAACAACACCTGCGCGCTGTTGCCATTGGCGCGTTGTATGCCTTCCAGCAGGCCGGTTGCGGCTACCTGTTGTATGGCGCGGTAATCGCGGTCGTTAGTTTTAATATCGGCAAAGGGCAGCAGCATGCCTTTATGGTCAAGTATCTCGCCCTGTATTACGCGGGGCTTCAAATTTTTGGTGGTGGTATTAAAAAATATGCAGTAAGCGGCGGTAGCGCCAACGCCCTGTCCAATGGTCATCTGCACGGCGGGGTCGGCAGAGCCCATGGGCTTAGCCGTAACCAGCAGGTTCTCCTGGTCTTTAACCACTATGGCGCCCAGCGCAATGCAGTAATTGATGTTCTTTCCCGGCAGGGCATCGCCCACGGCAATGCTGGTTCGGTACAGTTGTGAGCCGCCCTGTTGGGGTGGGTAAGGTGTGTATGCAGCATCCAAAACCTTTGAGCCTGCTGCGGCAACCACATCGCCGGGTTCGGTAGCATCCACAACCAGTTTGGCTTTGATGGTAACGGGGCTGCCGCCAATAGTTACGGTAACCACCCAGCCCGTGCCATCCTTTTTTAAGGTGTTAAAGCGGGTGTTAAGTTTAACGGTTAGGTTTTTAACTGTATCGCTAATTTTTTTGAGGATGGCGGCGCCTGTGGCCGGTTCAAATACCAAGGGGGCGTTGCGGGTAGTATCGTAACCCAATCGTGGTTTATAATACGCGCGGATGTGGTCCCTAAATTCGGCATAAATGCCCGATGCCAGGTTGCGGTTAGCATTTAGCGTGTACATGCCGCTGCCTGATATGCCCATACTAAGCGACGGGCTTTGCGTTACCAGCAGGGTTTTTACATTGCTGCGGGCGCTTTGTATGGCTGCTGCCACCCCGCCTGCCCCGCCGCCCACTACCAAAACATCGGTGCGGATGGTTTCGGCAAAACCTGCCGAACATTTAAGCAATAGTATTAGCAGCAGTAATTTTTTGATCATCGGCAGGGCGAAATAACTGTAAAACGCTAATTTAGGCCAAATACTTATCCAACAACAAAATTTAAAATATATTGCCAAATACTATGCTTACAGACGAACAAATGCGCTACCCTATAGGCAAATTCGTGGCCCCGGTATCATACACCGAGCAGGACATGCGCCAGTGGATCCACGATATTGCCACCCTGCCCGGTCGCATCCGCGAAGCCATCATCGGCCTAACCTACGAACAGCTTGACACCCAATACCGCACCGGCGGGTGGACGCTGCGCCAGGTTGTGCACCACCTTGCCGATAGCCACATGAACGCCCTGTGCCGTTTTAAACTGGCCCTTACCGAGGATAACCCCACCATAAAACCATACGAAGAAGCGGCATGGGCCATACAGCCCGATTACCGCCTGCCGGTAGAGCCATCGCTAAAAATGCTCGACGGCATCCACCAGCACCTGGTAGCCCTGTTAGAAAGCTTTACCGAGGACCAATGGGACCGCACCTTTACCCACCCCGAAAGCGGCAGCGTTATCCCGCTAAAAAAGAACCTGGCAACCTACGCGTGGCATGGCAACCACCACTTAGCCCATTTAACGGAGACGGTGAAGAGGTTGAAGGCGTAGAAGCCTCACCCAAACTAAAGGGAGCCTCACCCAAACCCTCTCCGAAGGAGAGGGCTTAAAAAGGAAAGCTTAAAAAGCAATGGCGGCTATTGGCTCCCTCTCCTTTGGAGAGGGCGGGGGGAGAGGCTTTTGGGCGTTACCTGCGGCCCGGGCTATCCGCTTATACTGCACGGGCCTTAGCCGCAGGGCCGGTATCCGCTGCTATCCCTAACGCATTTTGTCTGAACCGGGATTTACAGGATTAAGACGATTTACAGAATGCTCTTCAAAAGAGCGTCGGCCAAAACGTCAAAGCGGGCGGGCCGGGTGTATGGCGGGAATGACGGTTTAGCTTTCGAACTCGCGCATGCGGGAGAAAGCGTTAAGAACCGGCAGGGAGCGGGGAAGCTTCGCTTTGACTTGGCCTTTTCTTTTGGTTACTTTTCTTTGCGGCTAAGGCAAAGAAAAGTGACATCCGCAGGCTTATAGCTACTCACTGCCGCACCTAACGAAGAACTGAGCGCAGACTTACTTCCGTACGATTGCCACACTATCGTTCGCAATGGACATGGTGTTGAGTTGAACGTGGCGCAGAAACACACCCCTAACCCCTCTCAAGCGGGGGGAACTAGATATTAAATAAATTTAAGCTTAAATGTTGGTTGTAAAACTAACATCCTACATTTGCTATTATGGAAACCATCACCTGGAACGATTTTGAAAAGGTAGAACTGCGGGCCGGTACCATACTGGAAGTGGCCGATTTCCCCGAGGCGCGTAAACCGGCGTATAAGCTAACGGTAGATTTTGGTCCGCTGGGTATTAAACAAAGCAGCGCGCAAATCACAAAACATTACACCAAAGAGGAATTGCCCGGCAAGCAGATATTGGGAGTAGTAAACTTCCCAAAGAAACAAATAGCCAAGTTTATGTCGGAGTTTTTGGTGACCGGCCTTGCCGATGAGAGCGGCGAGATCGTACTTTCGGCAATTGACAAACCCGTACCAAACGGCAGCAAACTGATATGATCTTTGTAAACTGGATAGTAGGCCCGCACCTCATTGGCTTGATATTTATCCTGGCCGGGATGATCCAAAAGCATTATCCTCCAAAAGAGATCAACAGTTTGTATGGCTACCGCACCAAACGATCGATGAAAGACCAGCAGAACTGGGACGAGGGGAATAAATATTCTACCCAACTCCTTTTTAAATGCGGGTTGGTTTTATTTATAACAGGCATTATCATCACAGCGGGTATGGCATTTTTACCCATCAGCCCGGAGTTGAGGACACTGATAAAAGTGATCATCATGCTATTGGGGGCGGTCGGCACAGTTATAGTACTGTTTACGGCTACAGAAAAACATTTGAAACGAACATTCCCAGATACATTATAATGCGATATTACACCTTTGGCGATGAGCAGCCCGCCATCTCTCCCGACGATTTTTTTATGAACGAGGCCCTGAAGGAAGCCCGCCAGGCACTCGCCGAGGATGAAATACCTATTGGCGCCGTGGTGGTTTGCAAAGGGCAGATCATCGGCCGGGGCCATAACCTTACTGAGCGCCTGAACGATGTTACCGCCCATGCCGAAATGCAGGCCCTTACCGCGGCTGTAAACTCGATGGGTGGCAAGTACCTGCCCGAGTGTACGCTGTATGTTACTATGGAGCCCTGCGTAATGTGCGCGGGTGCCAGCTACTGGTTCCAGGTGGGCCGGATAGTTTTTGGCGCTTACGATACGCAACGGGGTTTCGGCAGGCTTAACCAAAGCATCACCCATCCCAAAACCCTCATCACCGGCGGCATCCACGAAAACGAGTGTTCGCAGTTGGTGAAAGATTTTTTTAAAAGTAAGAGGTAATTAAGAGTCGATAGACCATAGTCCATGGACAATAGCGAACACTATGGACTATCGACCATGGTCTATGGACTACTTAACAAAAACTTGACATTGATATAGAACAAAAACATACCTCAACGCTTATATTTGTTCCATCACACGAAAACGTTTAACCTTAAATTTTAAATATTATGGCATTTACACTACCGGCGTTACCCTACGCTACCGATGCTCTGGAACCACACATTGATAAAGCTACTATGGAAATTCACCATGGTAAGCACCACCAGGCTTATGTTACCAACTTAAACAAAGCTTTAGAAGGTAAGCCCGAGGCTGATGGTAAAATTGAAGATATCATTAAAAACATATCTAAGTTCCCGCCTGCTGTACGCAACAATGGTGGCGGCCACTATAACCACACTATGTTTTGGACGCTGTTATCACCAAACGGTGGCGGCGAGCCTACAGGCGCCCTGGCCGATGCTATTAAAAGCACCTTCGGTTCATTCGCCGATTTTAAAACCAAGGTATCTGAAGCAGGTGCAACCCGCTTCGGTTCGGGCTGGGCTTGGTTAATTGTTACTGCCGATAAAAAACTGGCCGTTACATCAACCCCTAACCAGGACAACCCTTTAATGGATATTGCCGAAGTAAAAGGCACCCCGGTTTTAGGTATCGACGTATGGGAGCATGCCTACTACTTAAAATACCAGAACCGCCGCCCGGACTACCTGGCTGCTATCTGGAATGTAATTAACTGGAACCACGTTTCAGAATTATATACTAAAGCTATCGCTTAATAGCCTCACCTAAATCCTCTCCAAAGCAGAGGACTTTAAAATACAAGGCGGCAGATTGGAAACAATTCTGCCGCTTTTTTTATTTTTATAGATATGAAAGCCATCGTCCTCGAATCCGCAGAAAACCCTTTAGTTATCAAAGAAGTTGCCAAACCTGCACCCGGCCCGGGCGAAGTATTGGTACAAATAAAGGCCGCCGCCCTAAACCGCCGCGACTGGTGGATAACCATAGGAAAGTATGCAGGCATAAAATACCCAACCATATTAGGTGCAGATGGGGCCGGTATTGTTGCAGAAGCCGGTGAAGGAGCAGGGGAATGGTTGAACAAAGAGGTGATCATCAACCCATCCCACAACTGGGGCGAGCACCCGGAGTTTCAGGGCAAAGAGTTTAAAATATTAGGCCTGCCCGATGATGGCACCATGGCCGAATACGTTCTGGTAAAAGCTGAGTACCTTTACCCAAAGCCAGCCCACCTAACATTTGAACAGGCTGCTGCCTTGCCTTTGGCAGGCGTAACCGCCTACCGCGCCTTGTTTACCAAAGCCCATATCAAAAAGGGCGACAAGGTATTGGTAGTAGGCGTTGGGGCAGGCACGGGTTCGTTCACTTTGCAGTTCGCCGTAGCAGCGGGGGCGCAGGTATTTGTAACATCGGGCACGGGTGAAAAAATTGAACAAGCTAAACTGCTTGGTGCTTCGGCAGGAGTAAATTACAAAGCGCAGGATTGGGCGCAGGAGCTTAAGCACTTTAGCGGCGGCGGTTTTGATATTGTGGTAGACAGCGCCCTTGGCCCAGATTTTAACAAGATCCCCGACTTGTGTAACCCTGGAGGGCGTATTGTATTTTTTGGAGGCACGGCAGGTAATATCCCCGAATTGAATGCACGGCCTATCTTTTGGAAACAGTTACAGATCTTAGGCACCACCATGGGCACGCAGGACGACTTTAAAGCCATGCTTGCCTTTGTTAACGAGCATAAGATTGTTCCTGTGGTTGATGAGGTATTCCCTCTTGCAGATGCTAAAAAGGCTTTTGATAAAATGGGGGCCGCTAAACAATTCGGAAAATTGGTGATAAAGGTTTCGTAGCTGCAAATTTACCCTGCCCACAACGCTGCTAGGATTTGGGTGAGGCCTGCTTTTTTGTACCTTTGCCGCATGGCATCCATCAAACCATCTGTACCTAAGGGCACCCGCGATTTCTCTCCCGCCGAAATGGCAAAGCGTAACTTTATTTTCGATACCATAAAAGGTGTGTTCCGCAAATACGGTTACCAGCAGATAGAAACCCCGTCGATGGAAAACCTGAGCACCCTAACCGGTAAATATGGTGATGAGGGCGATAAGCTGATTTTTAAGATCTTAAATAGCGGCGATTTTTTAGCTAAGGCAGATGAACAAGCGCTTGCCGCACGTAATTCTAATCAGGCATTATCTTCAATCTCCGAAAAAGCCCTGCGTTATGATCTTACCGTACCTTTTGCGCGTTACGTTGTTCAGCATCAAAATGAGATAACCTTTCCTTTTAAACGTTTCCAGGTGCAGCCAGTTTGGCGCGCCGACAGGCCTCAGAAAGGGCGCTACCGCGAGTTTTACCAGTGCGATGCAGATGTAGTGGGCTCGCCATCGTTATTGAACGAGGCGGAGTTTATCATGATCTATGACGAGGCCTTGAGCCTGCTGGGTTTAAAAGATTTCAGCATTAAAATCAACAACCGCAAAATTTTATCGGGCATTGCCCAGGTTATTGATAAGCACGATAGCATTATTGACATGACTGTGGCTATAGATAAACTTGATAAAATAGGTTTTGATGGCGTGGTAAAAGAACTATTGGAGCGTGGCTTTAGTCAGCAGGATATTGATACTATAAAACCGATCATCCTGTTAGAGGGTACAAACGATGAAAAGCTTGCCAGCCTGCGCACGGCCTTGCAAACATCAGAAATTGGCCTTAAAGGGTGCGACGAAATTCAAACCGTGTTTGATTACGTTGCTGCCTGCAAACCGCTAACAGCCAAACTTGAGTTAGATATTACCCTTGCACGCGGGTTAAACTATTATACCGGCGCTATCTTCGAGGTGAAAACCAATGAGGTTGCCATGGGCAGCATTGGCGGCGGCGGCCGTTATGATGACCTTACCGGGATGTTCGGCTTAAAAGGCCTTACCGGTGCGGGGATCTCATTTGGTGCCGACCGCATTTATGACGTTTTAGAAGAGTTAAACCTGTTCCCGCAATCGGCAGAGCAAAGTACGCAGGTGCTTATCTGCTGCTTTGATGAGCAGGGCGAAAAATATGGTTTGCCCTTACTGCAAAGCCTGCGCAGCCAAAACACCAATGCCGAACTTTATCCCGCAGGCGCCAAAATTAAAAAGCAAATGGAGTATGCCAACAACAAGCAGATCCCTTACACGGTATTAATTGGCAGCGACGAGATGCAAAGCGGCCTGCTTACCTTTAAAAACATGGAAAGCGGCGAGCAGGAAAAGCTACCTGTGGCTGATATTTTAAGCAGGGTTAAGAAATAAGCTTAGGTCAAATACACCTTAAAGGTTGTGCCCTCACCTTTTTTGCTTTCTACCTCAATTTTGCCACCCATTGCCTCTATTTGGTTTTTGGTGATGAAAAGCCCCATGCCCCTGGCATCGCGGTTACCATTAAAGGTTTTGTACATGCCAAATAAGTCGTCGCCGTGCTTTTCCAGGTCGATGCCTATCCCATTATCGGCAATGGAAAAGCCCTGTTTGTCGTTCTCTTCAAAATATTTGACGGTGATCTTAGGGCTTTCGGTAACCGACCGGTATTTAATAGCATTACTTACCAGGTTTAGTATTATGCTTTCTAAATAAGCCGGGCTATATACTAAAGTTTTATCGGCAGGTATCTGGTTGTCAATATGTATATTCCAAAGGCTAATATCGTTTTTTAGCAATGCAATAACCTGGTTAAAATAAGTTAGCAGGTCAACCTCTGATGTTTGTATGCCTACATTGGTTTGTATGGATACCACCTCGTTAAGGTTGGTAATGGTATCATTCAACTGGTCGGATACTCGTGTTAAATGGTTCAATAGTTCCTGCTTTTCCTCCTCGCTGGTATCAGGCTCAGCCACCACATCCATTATCATTTTAAAATTGCTGGCGTGGGTGCGCAGGTTATGCGATACGATGTACGCGAAGTTTAACAAACGGTTGTTTTGCCCGCTTACCAAGTTGAGCATTTCCCGCAGTTGTTGTTCCTGGTGTTTTTGTTCGGTAATATCGGTATGCGTGCCAATGATACGTACGGGTTTGTTGTTTTTGTCGTATTCAATAACTTTTCCCCTGTCTAATACCCATTTATAAGTACCGTCTTTACATAAAACACGGTGCTGGTTAGAGTATATTTCTGTTTTGCCTGCAATATAGTCCCTTACATCACTTACATATTTTTCCCTGTCATCGGGGTGTACCAGGGAGGTCCACTGCCCGGGTAAATTGCTAAAATCATGCTCACCCAGCCCTATCATGCTTAGGCATTGCTTAGAATGAAAGATGGTGTTATTCACCAGGTCGAGGTCCCAGATGCCCCCGCCCGAACCTTCAGACGCGAATATCCAGCGGCGTTCGCTTTCCCTCAACAATTGCTCTTTTTGCTTGCGTTCTGTAATATCTTTTATCTGCGATACAAAGTATAAGGGCTGTTCATCTTCATCGCGTACAAGGGCCACGTTCAATAATGTCCATATAATAGCCCCATCGTTTTTTATGTAGCGTTTCTCCATTTGATAGGAGTTTATCTCTTTATCCAGGGTGCGTTGCAGCAGGGTAAGATCGGCCTCTAGATCATCGGGGTGGGTGATGTCCTGAAATCTTTTAGACAATAGCTCACTTTCGGTATAACCAAGCAATTCGCAAATGCTTTTGTTTACTTTCAAAAAATCACCTTCGGTAGATACCAGCACCACGCCAATAGGCGAATATTCAAAAGCGTTCCTGAAAGTTTTTTCGCTTATTTCCAGCGTTTGCTCGGTTCGCTTTTTATCGGTAATATCAATGTGGCAGCCTACCATGCGCACCGGTGTATTGTTATCCCATTCAATAACGCGGCCGGTTGTATTTATCCAAACCACTGAGCCGTTTTTGTGGCGGTAACGCAAATCTATATTAAAGGGTTTTAGGCCATGGCTATCATAATGCTCTTTAAGGCAAGCATCCATGCGGGGTACATCCTCGGGCACAATAACTTTGGCCCAGGTGGCGGTGGTGTCTTCAAGCTCATGGTCCTGGTAGCCAAGCATAGCTTTAAAGGCAGGGCTTAAAATCACTACATTATTCTGCAAATAACAGTCCCAGTAACCGGCAAAGGTTTCTTCCAGAATGACCTTGTAAATACTCTCCATTAATTTAGGGTATTGCGTATGATTAACGGCAACTCAAGATACAATTAATTGGCAATATTTAACTGCGGGCAATTTACTTCAACCCAATATTAACACCTTGTTTTTTAGTTAATTACGCCATTGATATTCAAATATATGTTTAGGAAGGCAGTAAGCACAGTAATATTTTTAAGTACTTATTAAAAATATTCTGCTAAATGTTATATTCGTAACGCCTAAACTAATCAAATGTACAAAGCTATTGCCTCCCTTCTATTGTGTTTAATTGCATCTTTTGCAAACGCCCAAACTACTGATGTAATCTATAAAACCCAGCCTTTTGGTAAAATTGATATCGCCGATCTGCAAATGAAAACGTGCGATTTTGAGAAAGACGCCAATGCCGAATTTCTTTTTAGCAAAAGCAATGTTTATTTCAACGCCAATTACGATATTGTTGTAGAGATACATAAGCGTATTAAAATCTTTAATGATAATGGTAAAGATTATGCCAACGTACGCATAGAATATTACGGGGGCGACCGTTCCGAGTTTATATCAGGCATACAAGGCGAAACTATTAACCTGGTAAACGGCGTGCCCGAATTTACTAAAGTTGATAAGAAGCAAATTTTTAGCGAAAAAATAGACCGAAGCAAATCGGCCACTGTATTTTCATTCCCGAATGTTAAGCCGGGGTCTATTTTGGAGTATAAATACACTATTGTAGGTAACAATATTGGCAACTTCCCCGATTGGTATTTCCAAACCAGCATACCTACCCGCTACAGCGAGCTTACCACCAATATCCCAGATATATTGTACTACAAAAATCTGGAGAGTGTGCACCAAAAATTTGTTGTAAATAAATCTAACAGCGATGGCTCTACAACTAAAGCGCTGGCTAATGTTGCTTCTATACCCGATGAGCCTTATATGAGTTCGCTTGAGGATAATTGCCAGCGGATACTGTTCCAGCTAATGTCTGTAAGGCCGGCAGGCCAAAGGGTGATGACATTCTCTGATTCGTGGAAAAAAGTAGGCGAAACGCTAATTGAATCGGAGAGTTTTGGCATGCAACTAAACCGGAAAATCACCGGCGAAGAGGCTATTATTGCCAAAGCTAAAGCGCTTAAAACCGACGATGAAAAGATAGCCTATCTTTTTAATGAGGTTAAAAACAGCATGAAATGGAATGAGTATTACAGTAAATATCCCGAAGACGGCATTGGAAAAGCATGGGATAAAAAAGCCGGTAACTCCGGCGAAATAAATATCATTTTATATCACCTTTTGAAAAAATCGGGCGTCATGGTTTTCCCTATGATAACCAGCACACGCAAAAATGGCCGTGTAAACCCGGCATACCCAAACTATTACCAGTTTAATAATACAGTGGCTTACGTACCTGTAGATAGCGCTAAGTACTATGTGCTTGATGCCTCTAACAAGTTTAATATATACAACCAGATACCCGCCAACCTTTTAAACTCCTTTGGTTTTTATATGAATAAAGATCAAAAGGATTATGATATTAAATTCCTTCAAAATACCACCCCTGTAAGGCAGGTAGTATTGTTAAACGGCACTATTAAGCCCGATGGCAAAATGAGCGGCACGGCCGAGGTAAGTAACTTTGGTTACAACCGGGTTGCTGTTGTAACCAAATATAAAAAGGATGGTGAAAAGAAGTTTATGGATTACCTTGTAAACGACGATAACAACCTAAAAATATCATCAATAAAATTTGATGGTATTGATGTTGACACTTTGCCATTAACCCACAAAGTAGCGTTTGACCTTGACCTTACCGGGTCTGACGATAAGTACATTTATTTTAGCCCCAATATGTTAAGTTCGGTTAAGCTAAACCCATTTTTGGCCGAGAACCGCTACACTGATATTGATTTTGGTTACCGCAGCAATTACTACATTAACTGCACATTTAAAGTACCTGCTGGTTTTAAGGTTGACGTATTGCCTAAAAATGCAACCATGAGCCTGGCAGATAAAAGCATGTCTTTTAAGCGTATAGCAGCAGAAGAGGATGGCACTATTGTGATACGCTTTATTATCGACCAGAAAAAATCGATCTACTTTAAAGAGAACTACGAAGAATTCCACGAGTTTTATAAAAAGATGTACGAGATGCTAAACGAGCAGATCGTTCTTAAAAAATCATAATGAAGTTTAGATATTTTAATGTCAAAGGCCTGTTGTTTATACTGGCCTTTGCTTTTATTGCCGTAAATAATACTTGTGCCCAGGAACAGGTAATATCTAAAAGCACTTATTTGGCCTCAACCATACCCGATTCATTAAAAGAGGATGCAAACTCGGTTGTGCGCTATAAAATGAAGGATATAACCGTAGATGGCCCCGGCGACATTTCGGTAAAAGAACATTCAATTGTAACCGTATTAAATGAAAAGGGTAACGATGAAGCACAGGCCGTTTTAGGATACAGCAAAAAATATAATTCGATAGGTTCCTTTGAAATGCGCGTATACAACGCCGCAGGCGAAATGATAAAAAAGTACCATAAAAGTGATATGTACGATAGGTCGGCGGTATCAAGTGGTTCCATTATTACCGATGAGCGATTGATGGCTATTAGTCATAATATAGCAACCTACCCATCAACCATCGAAATTACTTACGAAACTAATTACCGCAGTTCTATCAACATCGATTCGTGGTATATACAGGGCGAAGACCAGGCCATACAAGATTCTTATTGCCATGTGGCTATTAAAACAGGATCGGGCTTTAGGTATCTTACCAAAAACACAGGCATCACCCCTAAAACAACTACCGATGGTAAGATGGATAACTTCACATGGCGGGTATCAAACCTAAAAGCTATTAAGTTAGAAAAGGGCGCAAAAGCATGGCGCGTTATGCCACGTATATACTTTGCCGCCAATAAATTTGAGTTTTACGGGCTCGATGGCGACTTTACATCGTGGCAAAGTTTTGGCAAGTGGATACAAGGTTTGAATGCCAACGTTTGCACCCTTAGCCCGGCAAGGGTTGAAGAAGTTAAGAAGATGACGGCAGGCCTTAAAACAGATAAAGAGAAGGCCCGGTTCCTGTATGAATACTTGCAGCAAAATATGCGCTATGTTAGCGTACAGTTAGGTATTGGCGGCATGAAACCCTTTACTGCCGATTTTGTAGATCAAAAAAAATACGGCGATTGCAAGGCATTGTCAAACTACATGTATGCTTTACTTAAAGCAGTTAATATACCGGCCAACTATGCTGTAATAAATGCCGGCGCAAATGAAGAGCCTGCCGAGCCGGGCTTTGCCCGCAACGGGTTTAACCATGCCATTTTATGTGTGCCGCTAAACGGTGATACCACTTGGCTGGAGTGCACCAGCAGTACGCAGGCCTTTGGCAAACTAAGCCCTTTTACCGAAAACAGGCGGGCTTTGCTGGTTACCGAAAATGGTGGCAAACTGGTAAATACCCCAAAAAGCAATGCTCAGGATAACCAGTTTAACAGCCAGGTGCAAATAACCCTGAATGCCGATGGCGGTGCTGTGGCAACGGTTAAAATTAAAAGCACCGGCGAGTACCGCGATGATTACCTGGGCCTGGCAAACTATAAGCTTGATGAGCAGAAGGAATCGCTGATAAGGATGCTGAACATGAAGCAGCCATCTTTATTAGATTACAAGCCACTTATTGATAAAGATGGCACCAAAGAAGTTAGCCTTGACTTAGAGTACGACAAATTTTGTGACGTTACTGCCGGTAATAAGCAATTTTACCGCCCAAGGGTTTTTGACCTATGGGGAACTACCGTGCCCGTGTTAGACAAAAGGAAAACCGATTACTACTTTAACCAGCCAATGATGAAAAGCTGCGTTACCACCATAAACCTGCCCGAGGGTTTTGAGGTAGAAAGCCTGCCGGTAAATCAAAATCTTAAGTTTAGTTATGGTACTTACGATGTTAACTATGTTTACGATGCTGCTAAAAACCAGGTGGTGAATACCACAAAGTTTACGCTAAATAATCATGTTATCCCCGCCGCTAAATATAATGAGATGCAGCAGTATATGGATGCCATTGCAAAAGCGCAAAATAAAAAGCTGGTAATACGCCGTAAGGCTTAATTTTGCGCCTGATGATATTCAGGCTTGACGAACGTTTGCTATTCCCGGACCCCGCGCTTGCTGAAGACGACGGATTGTTGGCTGTTGGCGGCGACCTGTCTACAGAGCGGTTATTATTGGCTTACCAAAACGGC
This sequence comes from Bacteroidota bacterium, assembly GCA_040389205.1. Taxonomy (GTDB): domain Bacteria; phylum Bacteroidota; class Bacteroidia; order Sphingobacteriales; family Sphingobacteriaceae; genus Mucilaginibacter. Next base: position 35,350 of record JAZKAL010000002.1, on the reverse strand, counting down.
ATCTTCCCCTGGTACAGCGATGATGAACCTATCCTGTGGTATTCGCCGCACGAGCGGTTTGTATTGTATCCCGGAGAAATAAAGGTTTCCAAATCGATGAGCAAAGTTCTGCGATCGGGCATGTTCACCGTCACCACCAATACTTGTTTTGACGAGGTAGTTGCAGCATGCTCGGCAATTAAGCGCCACGGGCAGGACGGCACCTGGATAACCGATGATATGAAAGCCGCCTATTCTAAACTGCACCGGGAGGGCCATGCCCATTCTGTAGAGGTTTGGCAGGATGATAAACTGGTTGGCGGGTTGTATGGTGTGCACGCCGGTAATGTGTTTTGCGGCGAAAGCATGTTCAGTTTGGTTAGCAACGCATCTAAAGCAGCCCTTATCTGGTTAGTTAACACCCAAAAATATCAATTAGTAGATTGCCAGGTTTACACCGAACATTTGGAGAGCATGGGCGCACGCATGATACCGCGTGAAGATTATATTGCCATACTGCATAATTCCGTTGGCTAAACCTTAGTTTTGTAAACAGAAATGATAGAGCAGGCAAACCACAAAGAGCGTATAATTTTAGGGATAGACCCCGGCACATCCGTAATGGGCTATGGGCTGGTGCTGGAGAAGGGGCCTAAAATTGAGCTAATAAGCCTTGGTGTGGTTAAAATGGATAAGATTGACGACCACATGCTTAAACTGCAACGCATCTTCGAAAAAACGGTGGCTCTGATAGATAATTACAAACCCGATTGCCTGGCTATTGAAGCTCCTTTCTACGGCAAAAACATACAGGTGATGTTAAAGCTTGGCCGTGCGCAGGGTGTTTGTATGGCCGCCGCCCTCTCACGCAATGTGGTAATTACCGAATACGCGCCCCGTAAAATAAAACAGTCTATCACCGGGAATGGCAGCGCTACAAAAGAGCAGGTATCGGCTATGCTTCAAACCATCCTGAAATTTAACGAAACGCCCGAATTTTTAGACGCTACCGATGGCTTGGCTGTTGCCGTTTGTCATTCGTTCCAAAAAATACAGGTTGCGCGTGGCGGCAAGGTTACCAGTAAAAAAAGCCACTCGGGCTGGGAAGCCTTTGTGAAAGATAATGCATCCCGCGTAAGCATCGTTCCCAAAAAGTAATTTCTCTATAATAGCATCTTACGTATTTCCTGCCAGTTATTTACACGTACATCCCATTCCACATGGTGGTTATGTGCTGCGGTAAATAAAATGCCCTGTCCAACAAAGCGTTTAAAATGCTTCACGTTATCATCTATCAGGTAGTCGGCATTGATGATGCTTTTATCCCCACAAAAAACAATGTTAGTCCACGATATGTAGGGAAAATGCTCGCCAAGCCAGGCCAGTTTTGGTAACAGCGAGTTAGGGAACTCCATTGCCGCCGTGGTGAAGAATATCTCATATTGCTGGTGCAGGTCTTTTATTACTTCCTTACAGCCGGGTATGATGGCCAGGTCTTTAAAAAAGTCATCATGAAAAACGTACTTTTTTGAAATGCCACGATGGATAGGATCTATCAGATCTTCAAATGTACTGGCGTGGAGTTGTTCGGGCGTAAATTGTGTACCATAGTCACGTGTGTACCACTCGGCAAAGCGCGCGTGGGCATCGGCAACAACTTCATCCATATCTATAGCTATTCTTTTCATATCGTGTAATTTATACACAAATATAAACTCAATAGCACCGCAAACTGTTTATAATTATTCTAAATAAGTTGCATATCACTTCAATGTCATATATATTTGCGCCATTATTTATAATTAGTCTTAATAAGAAGATAGAATATCGAAGATTTTTTATTAATCAAAAGCGCCCTTAACAACAATCATACATGAATACACCACTCCCTAATTTTTTCAGATCGATAGTAGCATTTATAGCGCTACTAATAATTATAAGCCCAATTAGCGTTTTCGCACAAAACCGGGGTACTATACAAGGTAAAGTTCAAACTGCAAAAGGCGAAGCAGCCGGTAATGTATCTATAGGCTTGAGTGGTACCAGGATTGGTACTAGTACTTTAGATAATGGCAGTTTTTCCTTTAAGGCACCTGCGGGTTCTTACACAATCGTTATATCTTACGTTGGCGTACAAAGTGTTGAAGTACCTGTTACAGTGGTTGCAAACCAGGTAACCTCTGTTCCTACAATCATTATTAATGCGAGCCTTTCGCAGCTAACCGAGGTTAATGTTATTGCAAACCGATCTAACCGCTTTGCCCGCAAGGTAAGTACCGACGTGGGTAAGATACCTTTGGATAATCTGGAAAACGCGCAAAGTTATACCACTATAAGCAGCGAGCTTATTAAAGAGCAACAAATTTTTAGCGTGGATGAAGCACTAAGAAATGCTCCGGGTATACAAAAAATGTGGGATGCAACCAGCCGTGCGGGTGATGGTGGCGGTTACTTTACTTTACGTGGTTTTGTTACTCAAACCCGTGTGCGTAATGGTGTTGCCGGTTTAGTTACCAGCGGTATCGATGCGGTTAATATTGATAAAGTTGAAGTAATTAAAGGCCCCTCGGCAACATTATTTGGAAGTACATTAACCTCTTTTGGTGGCCTGATAAACCGTGTAACCAAAAAACCTTATGAAACCTTTGGTCTCGAGATTGGGGAATCTGTTGGTAGCTACAGCCTTAACCGTACCACAATAGACCTAAATACCCCGATAGGTTCAAAAGTCGCTTTCCGTTTAAATTCGGCTTACAATTACGAAGGTAGTTTCCAGAATTACGGTAAAAACCGCACATATGCAATTGCGCCAAGCCTTTCTATTAAAGCTAACGACAAATTATCGTTCTTGTTAGAGGCTGAAATGTTTTACGGTCGTAGTTCGGCTAAGCCCTTCTTCTTCTTCTTCGATTCGCCGAAAGACCTTGGGATAACTAAAGTAAGCCAGTTAGACATCGACTATAAAAACGCGTACTCAAACGATGATATTACTTCATATAGCCGTAGTTTAAACTATTTTGCAACGGCAAACTATAAAATATCTGACAAGTTTACTTCGCAAACTATCTTCTCCAATTCAAACAGCTTCTCTAACGGTGCCAGCCCATACTATTACCTGGTAACAGACGCAAGGGCTGTTGGTATTGCAGCTGCAGACGGCCAAACCATACCAGATCCTGCCGGCGAACATAACTACATATACCGCAACGACCAATCTACCGCTAACAGCAAATTTGGCGCTACCGAGATCCAGGAGAACATTAACGGCGATTTCAACATTGGTAAAATGCGCAACCGTTTTGTTTTTGGTTTAGATTTTCAGCGCCAGAATTCAAGGCAGATCTTTTTTGGTAATGCTTACGGCATAGCGCCAATAAATGACCCTAGCTATAATTACGGCTCATTTAATAAAGCAGCGGTTGATGCTAAAAATGCAGCAAACCCGCTAACATCAGCAAATACCTATCCTTACATTTACAAAACCAATACCTATAGCGCTTACCTTTCTGATGTTGTAAACCTTACTGACAGGTTAATTGCCTCTGTTGGTTTACGTGTAGACCGTTTTGAAAACAAAGGTACTTACAACCTTGATGGTGTGGAAACAGGTAAACCGTATTCTCAAACCGCGTTTTCGCCAAAATTTGGTTTAATTTTCCAACCGGTAAAAGATGTTGTTTCTTTATTTGCCAACTTCCAAAACGGTTTTCAAAACACACAGGTTTTCTTAGATGCAAACAACCAACCGGTTACACCTAAGGTACAAAATGCAACACAAATAGAAGGTGGTGTTAAAACTTCGTTATTTAATGGCAAGTTAAACAGTACCCTTAGCTACTATGATATTAAGTTAACCAATATCATTAGAAACGTACCGGGATCTAATACAGCATTTGTACAAGATGGCACGCAAAATAGCAGGGGTATAGAATTAGAGGTTGTTGCAAATCCGGTATCAGCAATAAACATTATAGCAGGTTTTGCTTATAACGATTCTAAGTTTACTAATGTTTCTGCTGATGTTGATGGTTTACGCCCAAATACAGCCGGTTCTCCATACCTTGCTAACTTATACGTTAGCTACCGTTTGCCACAAAGCCTTATTAAAGGCCTTGGTGTTGGTGTTGGCGGTAACTACGCCAGCAGCAATAAAATTATAAACAGTGTAAGCCAGGGAACATTCGAGTTACCATCTTACACATTGCTGAATGCATCGGTGTATTTAGACAGGCCTAAATACCGCTTTGGTTTAAGCGGTAACAACCTAACCAATAAACACTATTATACTGGTTACACAACCATCAACCCCCAAAGGTTACGTCAGTTTGTGTTAAGTGCATCGTATAAACTATAAGCATGACCCCATTTAAAAAAGTATTACTTTTTTGCCACCGCTGGCTCGGATTTATCTCCGGGCTTGTGGTGTTTATTGTGAGCATCACCGGTTGTATCTTTTGCTTTCAGGACGAGATACAGGATGCCATGTATAGCTACCGCCATGTGGAGAACACCGGCAAGCCTTATGTACAGCCATCGCAACTGATAGCTGAGGTGAAAAAAGCTTACCCCAAAGGCAGCCCCGATTTTATATACTATTACGGCGCCGAAAGGCCCGCGGGTGTTTTAGCAAATATGGGTAAAGATGGTTTTGAATACGTTTTTTTGAACCCTTACACCGGCAAGATCACTTACCACGAAAAAGCACAAAGCAACTTTTTTGTAATTGTGGAGTACATACACCTTTACCTCCTATTGCCCCCTGCCATTGGCAAATGGATAGTGGGCGTATCGGTTATTATTTTTATGGTGATCATGGTTACGGGCCTTATTCTTTGGTGGCCCAAACGTAAAACCGATCGCAAGCGCAGCTTCACTATAAAATGGGGCGGGCGCTGGCGCAGGGTTAATTATGACCTGCATAACGTACTTGGTTTTTACGCAACAGCGATTGCCATGATACTTGCTATTAGCGGCCTTGCCATAGCGTTCGAACCCGTAAGCAAAGCCATTTACAACACGGCTAATGTTGGCAAGGGTATTAAGTATGAAGATGAGGTGGGCGAGCCCAAATCAGATTCGCTTAAAAGAGCCGGAGTTGCCAAACTGCCTGTAATTGACATGGCATTTGCATACGCCAGGCAGCAAGCCCCAAAGGCCCAAATGTTTTTGATGCATAACGACCCGGCTCTATCGGGTGCTATTGGTGTTGGTGCTTACCCACAATCCATGCATTACGCTAAGGCAACCGGGTTCGAGTTTGATAAGTACAACGGAAAACTATTAAAATCCTACATCTACGATAAAAAAAGTCCCGGCCTGAAACTTAACGAGATGAACTACGATATCCACGTAGGGCAGATCTTCGGCCTTACCACCAAGATCATCGCGTTTTTGGTGAGTTTAATTTGCGCCAGTTTGCCTGTTACCGGCTTCATCATTTGGCTGGGTAAACGCAAGAAAGCTAAATCCAAATCTACCAGGGTACGCGGCGCCGTGCATCATAAAACGCACAGGCGGGCAGTACAGGGCGTTTAATTATTTTTTAAACGCTAAATAGTAAGGGCCATAAAGATTATTCTTTTTGGCCCTTGTTATTATGCAGCTTACTCAACGCGCTATTCTACGAAGCGATCACGCATTAATTTTATCATTACCCAAACAACATCCCAAAAACTTCTTCTATCCTCCCCACCACTTTTACATCAATGGTGTAGCGCGACAGGTCCAGCCGTTTCTTGTCCTTAGCGGCGGTTGGCATATTGTATTTAGAGATAAAGATCTGCTCGAAACCAAGCTTTTGTGCTTCGGCAATACGTTGCTCCACACGGTTAACCGCCCTGATCTCGCCCGATAAACCGATCTCGCCCGCGAAACAGGTTTTTGCAGGGATAGGGATGTCCTCATGCGAGGAGATAATGGCAGCGGCCAAACCCAGGTCTATAGCCGGGTCTTCTACACGAATGCCTCCTGTAATATTCAGGAATACATCTTTAGCGCCAAGGCGGAAACCACAACGTTTTTCTAATACGGCCAGCAGCATACTCATTCTTTTAGTGTCAAACCCTGTAGCGGTTCGCTGGGGCGTGCCGTATGCCGATGTGCTCACCAATGCCTGGGTTTCTATCAGCATGGGCCTCATGCCCTCTAAAGTGGCCGAAATGGTGATGCCGCTCAACGGTTCGTCGCGTTGAGATAAGAGGATCTCTGAGGGATTTGATACCTCCCGTAAACCCTCGCCCAGCATTTCGTATATCCCCAGTTCTGATGACGACCCGAAACGGTTTTTTATAGTACGTAATATACGGTAAACATGATGGCGGTCGCCCTCAAATTGCAGCACGGTATCTACCATGTGCTCTAATATCTTCGGTCCGGCTATCATACCATCCTTAGTGATATGGCCTATTAAAAATACCGGGGTTGATGTTTCTTTAGCAAAGCGCAAAAGCTCGGCGGTACATTCTCGCACTTGTGAAACACTGCCCGGAGTCGATTCCACGTGCGATGAATGGAGCGTTTGGATAGAATCGATCACCAGAATATCCGGCTGTAATTCTTCTATCTGCTTAAATATATTTTGGGTTGATGTTTCTGTAAGGATAAAACATCCTTTGCCAAACTCGTCTTTTAATTCTTTATGCTTAGCACGTTCTTGCTGCGTATCTAACGATACCAAACGTTCCGCCCGCATCTTTATTTGGTGGTCGCTTTCCTCGCCCGAAACATACAGTACTTTTACATTAGGCATATTCAAAGCCAGCTGCAGCATCAGGGTAGATTTACCTATGCCCGGCTCGCCGCCAATAAGCACCAATGAACCGGCGACAATACCTCCACCTAAAACGCGGTTAAATTCTTTATCGGGCGTAAGCAGGCGGTGTTCTTCCCTAAAAGTAATTTCGCCAACCTCAACAGGTTTATTAGCCCGTTGTGATGATGCGGGGCTTGACTTCCAGTTGGGTACAGAGGCGTTGGACTTCTCTAAAATTTCTTCAACAAAGGTGTTCCACTGCTGGCAGCTTGGGCATTTACCCAGCCACTTAGGCGATTCGTAGCCGCAGCTTTGACAGAAATAAGCGATTTTAGTTTTAGCCATTATTTGATGTGCAGATTACAAATGTGCAGATTTAATTGATAATGACAAACAGTATTACTAATTATTTTAGTAATATTGTTTGGTAGAACTATGAAAAGAAAAATAAACTTTGAACTTACGGCGGCTGAAAAACTTCTCTTAAAAGAAAAGAAAATCACTCAGAAGCAATTTTCCGATCTGGCTATTGATGAAATAATCGCCGTATTAGAGCCTCAAGTCCAACGGGCAAAGGAAATACAAGCCTTGTTTGAATTTCAATCGATTCCCTCAGTAGGTATAAGGTTTGCTCAAGACCTTATATTTTTAGGTTATTACCGGCTATCTGATATTAAACAAAAGACAGGACCCGACTTGCTGAATGAGTATGAAAATAAAATTGGTTACAAGGTTGATCCGTGCGTAGAAGATCAGTTTTGGTTAGTGGTTGATCATGCAAATAATCCGGGTAGCAAAAACCAATGGTGGGATTTTACGGCAGCGCGTAAGGCTTATCGTAATGCTAATGGCTACCCTGATAACAGGCCAAAATAGAAAGAGCAGATGCTATTAACATCTGCTCTTCTATAACTGCCTTAAGGCAACTTATAATTTTATTTCTTCGTCTTTGCCCGAGAAGAATTTGAATTCGGTGATCTGGTAAGCAGGGTTGCTTTTCACTTTTATCCACTGGCCATATTTAAAGTACCATTTCATCTGGCGGTTATATATGCCTTTTTTAATGTATGCTTCGATGTACGGGTGTACGCAAAGCGTAATATTTTTCTCGTTTTGCTCGGTAAGTATGTAATTGAAGTTTGTTTCAATATCATCTATCAGCAATACGGTTGGCCTTATTGTTCCGGTACCGCCACAAGCAGGGCAAACCTCGCTGGTAACAATATTCATTTCGGGCCTTACACGCTGGCGTGTAATTTGTATCAGTCCAAATTTGCTCGGAGGCAAAATGGTGTGCTTGGCACGGTCATCCGCCATTTGGGCTTTCAGGTAATCGAAAAGCTCTTTACGGTTGGTTGGCTTGTGCATGTCAATAAAATCGACAACCACTATACCACCCATATCGCGCAGGCGCAGCTGGCGGGCAATTTCTTTGGCAGCTTCTTTGTTTACCTGGTAGGCATTCTCTTCCTGGTTCTCTTTATTAGCCGTACGGTTACCGCTGTTTACGTCAATAACGTGCAGGGCTTCGGTGTGCTCAATAACCAGGTAGGCGCCACCGGCAAGGTTTACCGTTTTACCAAAGGTAGATTTGATCTGCTTATCTACACCGTGGTGCTCAAAAATGGGCTCCTTGTGTTTGTGTAAACGTACAATACCTTCCAAATCGGGCGAGATCTCGTGTATATACGACCTAACCTCGTCATACATACTCTGCTCATTTACATAAATATGCTGAAAATCGGGGTTTAAGATATCCCTCAGGATGGTAGATGTACGGCCAATTTCACCCAAAACCTTTCTAGAAGGTTCGGTTCCATGCAGCTTGGTAACAAATGTTTCCCATTTAGATATCAGGTCGAGCAGATCCTTCTGCAATTCCTGCACACCCTTACCTTCAGATACGGTACGTATAATAACGCCGAAATGCTTTGGTTTAATGCTTTCAACCACCTTGCGCAAGCGGTTGCGTTCTGTATTGCTTTTGATCTTTTTTGAGATAGATATTACCTCAGAAAAAGGCACCAGTACCACATACCGCCCTGCTATCGACAGGTCGGAACTTAAGCGGGGGCCTTTTGTAGAAATTGGCTCCTTGGCTATTTGTACCGGTACAAGCACGCCTTTTGATAAAACATCAGAGATCTTGCCCCCTTTGTTAATATCAGCTTCCGGCTTAAAATTATCTAAAAGCTTCGATTGATACCCGCCGCTACGTACTTGTTTGGTAAGCTTAAGCAGGCTTTGTACCTGCGGCCCCAAATCAAGGTAATGCAAAAAGGCATCCTTCTCGTAACCTACATCCACAAACGCAGCGTTCAGGCTCGGCATAATTTTTTTAATGCGGCCTAAATAAATATCCCCAACAGTATAATTGTTAGTGATCTGCTCTTTGTGGAGTTCTACAAGTTGTTTGTCCTGTAATAATGCAATAGTAGCCCCGTTGGGGGATGAATCGATAATTAATTCTTTTATCAATTGCTACTCCATTTCTTAAAACGGTACAAAATTGCACCGCGTGTTAATAAGTGGGTAAAAAAACTCACATAAAAACCCCGGCACAGGCCGGGGTAATAAACTACTTAAGGTAGCCTATTTTTTCTTATGTCTGTTTTTTCTTAAACGCTTTTTGCGTTTGTGGGTAGCCATTTTATGTCTCTTACGTTTTTTACCGCTTGGCATAGTAATAATGTTTAAATGTGATTATTTATTTCTTTAATTCCTTTATATACTCATCAATGCGCTGCCCTGCAGAAGGGTCGCCCATTATATCTTTGCATTTTTCATAAGCTGCAATCGCTTCTTTCTTTTTACCCAGCTGCTTGTAGCTTTCTGCTAAATAAAAATATGGTTCAAGTTCTTCTTTTTGCGCAATAAGCGTTTTAAACCTGTCAACCGCTTTTTCGTACTGGCCGCTCTTCATGGCAAACATGCCTAAGTTTAGCAGTGCGTCGTGGTTTTTAGGGTCTTGTTTAACTACGTCAAGCAAAAGTGCAATACCCTGCATTGGCATAGCGCCGCCGTTTACATAAGCAACACCTAAACCTGTTTTAGCCTCAAGGCTGGCAGGCTGCAATTGGGTAGCATTTTTAAATGCATCAACTGCATTTACTATATACGTACCCTGTGCCGATGTATCTTGCGACAACTTGTAAGCCGCATTAAAATCTTTACCGGCGTCTAACCAATCGGCCATGGCATTGCTTTTTTTGGCAATATCAAGGTAATAGAAAGCTGCCGGGGCGGGCTGTGCAACGCTGTCCCATAGTTTGGCTATTTGCCTTTGCAGGGTAGCTTTGTCAGCATCGCCTGCTGTTTTTAGCTTGTTTTCAAGTGTGCTTATTTGTTGCGCAACAGAAGCATCAATATTGGTTTTGGCCGATGCTGATACCGTAGCCAAATTTATATTAGCGTTTGCCTTAACCATTGGTGCAGCACCCGCAGCCGCCTGGCCACGTGTTGCTTCTTTGGTTTGCGACAAACCCTTAACCGGTAACGAATACAAATAGCCCATAATAGCAACTACTGCTACGCCTACAACTATTTGTTTAACTTTCATAACCTAATTATTTGGCTGCTTTAGTGGTTTTGTTACCGCTTCTTACTTTCTCAACAAAAGTTTTAGCCGGTTTAAAGCTTGGTACAAAATGCTCAGGGATAATTATGGCAGTGTTTTTTGAAATATTACGGGCTGTTTTTTTAGCTCTCTTTTTAACTACAAAGCTACCGAAACCTCTTACGTATACGTTTTCGCCGCCAACCATTGAGGTTTTAACTACCTTGAAAAACGCCTCAACAGTTTCCTGCACGTCCACTTTTTCTATTCCTGTTTTAGATGAGATTTCAGCTATAATTTCTGCCTTGGTCATATCCTGTTTTCTTTTATTTAAATGTATAAATACTTAACTGTTTTGGGGTTGCAAAAGTATCGCTTTAAAATTAAAGAATAAAATAAATAGCAGATTTTTTTTCGGAGGCGGCAAAATGGGCATTTTTAGCCGTTAATTATGATACTCAGATGATAAGGTGTTACTTTGCAGCAGATGGATTTTTCGGCCGAACTGATAAACTGGTACCATAATAATAAGCGCGATCTGCCATGGCGCAATACTACCGATGCATACATTATATGGCTGTCGGAAATTATTTTACAACAAACGCGTGTGGAGCAGGGCATGCCCTATTTTTATCGCTTTGCCGAAAAATACCCAACCGTAACTGCCTTTGCAGCAGCCAATGAGGACGAGGTGCTGCGTTTGTGGCAGGGCTTGGGATACTACTCGCGTGGCCGCAATATGTTAAAAACGGCGCAACTGGTTCAGGAAAAATATAGCGGCGTGTTCCCTGTAAAATACGATGAACTGATAAAGCTTAAAGGCATTGGCGAATACACCGCCGCGGCCATTTCGTCGTTTGCCGCTAATGAAGCCAGGGCTGTTGTTGATGGCAATGTTTACCGGGTGCTGGCGCGATATTTTGGTGTGGACGAGCCTATAAATTCGCCCAAAGGCAAAAAAATATTCCAGCAAATGGCCAATGAACTGCTTAATAAACAGCAGCCGGCAACCCATAACCAAGCCATGATGGAGTTTGGGGCAATGCTTTGTAAACCCCAAAATCCGGCTTGTGGCATTTGCCCTGTACGTATGGGCTGCGTTGCTTTCAAAACTAACGCTACAACATGGTTACCCGTTAAATTAAAGACGGTAAAAATCCGTAAAAGATTTTTTAACTATATGTTAATTTCAGATGGTAAAAAGATCCTGATGAATAAGCGAGGTGAGGGTGATATTTGGGCAAATATGTACGATTTGCCTTTGATAGAAACTACAGAATTATTGGAACCGGTTGAAGCTTTACAGCTGCCGCAGATGGCTATTTTTGGTGGAAATATTGCCTTGAAAGATAATTCGGCTATAATTAAACACGTACTTACGCATCAGCATTTATTTATACGTTTTTTAGTGCTAGAAAACATGCCCGAGAATTTGCATGAAAATTGGTTTTATACGGATATAGACCATCTAAAAAACCTGGCTTTACCCAAAGCTATTTTTATATTTATAAAAAAATTTTTTAATTTCTAAATAATTCTCCGTTTATTTATGGCATGTCTGGAATTAATAAAGTTATACTGGTTGGGCATTTAGGAAAGGACCCTGAAGTACGCCATTTGGAGGGAGGGGTTGCTGTAGCGAGCTTCCCACTGGCAACGTCTGAAACATTTAACAAAGATGGCCGCAAGGTAGAACAAACCGAATGGCACAATATAGTAATGTGGCGTGGCCTTGCCGATGTGGCAGCCAAATTTTTACAAAAAGGAAAACTGGTATATATAGAAGGGAAATTACGCACCCGGTCTTTTGAAGACAAAGAAGGCATTAAAAAATATACTACAGAAGTAGTTGCCGAAAACTTTACCATGCTTGGCCGCAAAACCGATTTTGAGAACGATAGCCCTGCAAAACCGGTGCTTAAAACATCAGACACCGATGGATACCGCAACAACGATGCGGACGACCTCCCGTTTTAACCAATTATAAACCCATTAATATATAAGCCCCGCGGTGGTACCGCGGGGCTTTGCTTTTTATTAGGTTAATACGATAGGTTGTTACCTTGCACCGGGGGCGCAGTGTTCCCTTAGGTAATTTGTGTACAGGGTGCGTAAGTGCATAGATGTGCCCGGCCCCTCAGATATGCTATGTGTACGATTTGGGTATAGCATTAACTGGAACTGCCGGTTATATTTCACCAACTCGTTTATTAATAACTCTACGTTTTGGTAATGCACATTATCATCTCCGGTGCCATGTATATATAATAAATTGCCTTTTAGGTTTTTGGCATAGGTAACCGGCGACCCTTTTAAGAATGCTGCCCTGCCGGCTTCATCAACAGGTACACCTGTATAACGCTCCTGGTAAATATTATCATAGGTCAACTGGTTGCCAACCGCGGCAATGGCAATACCTGTTTTAAAGATATCGGGATATTGGAACATCAGATTTAGGGTAGACGAACCGCCGCCGCTCCACCCCCAAACAGCCACACGCGAGGTATCAAGGTAAGCGCGTTCTTTTAATAACTGCTTAGTGCCCATAGCCAAATCGTGAATGTTCAATGTACCAATGCCTTTATAGATAGATTTCCGCCACTCGCGGCCTTTAGGCACAGGTGTGCCCCGGTTATCTATCGACATATAAATGTATCCATCGGCAGCCATATCGCCGGTATACATAAAGTTACGACTGCTGCCATACTGGTCCTTTACATTTTGCCCCCATGGCTCACCATAAACATATAATACAACAGGGTATTTTTTGCTCGCATCAAAGTTATTTGGCTTTACCATCCAACCATCCATTTCAACCCCATCGCCTGTTTTTACTTTAAAAAACTCAACGTTTGATTTTGATTTATCTGCAGCTGCTACAGCCTTAGCAGCTTTCTCAGATCCATCAAAGGTTTTATGCGCCGGCAACGAAACCACCTCTGTTAAGTCTTCGACAAGATAATTTGAAAAAGCATGCGTAGCAGCCTTGCCATTCGGCGATACATCATAATCATGCGTGCCCGGCTCGTTCATCGGTGTAAGGCGCTCGGCCTTGCCGCTACCATCCAGTTTGGTACGGTACAAATATTTTTGAGTAGCATTATCCGGCGAAGCCGAAAAATATACATACCCTGATGCTTCATCAACAGCGTTTATCTGCATCACATCATAATTACCTTTGGTGATCAGCTTTTCTTTTTTACCATCGCGGCTAATGCGGTAAAGGTGACGCCATCCATCCTTTTCGCTGGCCCACAAAAAGTCGGCACCTTTTTTAAACCAATCCCAGCCGCCGTAGTAATAGTGCTCTTCCCATGTAGGCAAAATATCTATCCACGTCGCATCTTTCTCCTGGTAAATGGTTGATGATTTCCCGGTAGCTACATTGCATAGCATTATCTCTGTTTGGTTTTGCGCCCTGTTCATGTGCTGAATAATCAGTTCAGAATTATTAGCAGCCCATTCCATACGCGGCACGTACGATTGCAGCACAGGGTCGGTTGGTATGTCCATCCATTTGGTGGCACCCCCCGTTGCAGCAACCACACCAATTTTAAATGGCGACGGAGCTTCACCGGCTACCGGGTATTCTACAGGTTTTACATACGGGTAAATAGAATCTGTAGTGTTCAGCATCAAATAATTTTTGGTTTTACGGGCGTCAATTTGCCAATAAGCTATCTGTTTGCTATCCGGCCTCCAGCGAAAGCCATCGCGGCAAAAAAACTCTTCCTCATACACCCAGTCGAATGTGCCGTTGATCAGTTTATCCGTACCATCGGCAGTTAGTTGCTTGATACTGTTATCGGCAAGGGTTTCCACATAAATATTGTGCCCGCTTACATAGCCAACTTTGCTGCCATCCGGTGAAAATTTACCAAACATTAATGATGACGCAGGCAGGTTAGTGCCAAGTTTGCTTAGCTTTTTAGAAGTAAAATCGTAAACCCAGTAATCGCCCCGGGTAGCGTAGCGCCAAACTTTTTTAGTATTGGTATAAAGTAAAACCTTCTGCCCATCGGCAGATAGGTAAAAGTTACGTACTGCAATTGGCTTTTGCCCCTGCGGCGTAAGCATTTCTTTACTTACTAAAACCGTTTTTTTAGCGGCATCCCGTGCATCAAGCATAACTATTTCGCCGCCTTGAGATTTATAATACTGGTACCCATCCGTGGCCCAATGCGTAGATGGAATTTGGGCTATAGCTTTGTTTTGTAGAAGCGATAACATTAAAAGCACACAAGATAATACCCCTGCGCGATAAACCTTAATATTCATGTCCGTTAATTGATGTTGATAATTTTTTAATAAAATAATGCTGCTGTAAATTTTGCGTTAAATTAGCGTTTTAAAGCATCCGAAAATTACCTGCATGAAAAAATTATCGCTTCTTATTATCGCCCTTGTTTGCTTTACTGCTGTTAACGCCCAAAATGTGGACAGGAGTAAATTTATAAAGGACAGCCTGGATCTGTACATCAACAAAGCGCTTACTAACTGGCGCATACCGGGTGCGGCGGTTTGCATTGTTAAGGATGGCAAAATTGTGCTAATGAAGGGGTATGGTATTAAGGAGCTTGGCCTGCCGGGCAAGGTAGATCAAAACACCTTATTTATGATAGGCAGCAACACCAAGGCCTTTACTGCAACGGCGTTAGCTATGTTACAGGCCGAAAAGAAATTATCACTTGATGAAAAGGTAACCAAATACATCCCCGAATTTAAACTGGATAACAAACCCGCGGGCGAAATGGCTATTGTAAAAGATCTGCTTAGTCACCGTTTAGGTTTCCGCACTTTTCAGGGCGATTTTACTTTTTACAACACCAACCTAAGCCGCCACGAGGTTATAGAGAAGCTGGGTAAAATGAAAGCCACTTATCCATTCCGTACCACATGGGGCTATACCAACTCGGCGTTTTTAACAGCAGGCGAAATTATCCCGCGCGTTACCGGCAAACAATGGGAAACATATTTAAAGGAAAGCATTTTTGCCCCGCTGGGCATGACCGGCACCCTGGCCCTTACTGCCGAAATGCCCAAAGCGCTTAACCGCACAGTTCCGCATACGCTGATAGATGGACGGCTATCTGCCATACCTTATTGTAATATCGACGGATTGGCACCGGCAGGCGCCATCAGCTCATCCGTTAATGATATGAGTAAGTGGGTAATGGCCTTGCTTGATAATGGCAAGGTGGGTGGCAAGCAGGTTATACCTGCAGCCGCAATTGCCGCAACCCGCCAGCCGCAAGATTACGTGAGCACTGCTAATTATTTAAATGGCGAGACAGGTTTTGAGTTATATGGCCTGGGATGGTCGTTACAGGATTACTGCGGCCGAAAATTGGTGATGCATACCGGTGGAGTTAACGGCTATGTGTCATCGGTAACGTTGGTGCCAAAAGAGAACCTTGGCATTGTAATATTAACCAATACCGACCAAAATGAACTTTACGAAGCTTTAAAATGGGACATTATAGACGCCTATTTTAAAAACAAGAACTACCACTACAACGATGTATATTTAAGCTACAATAAAGCCAATACGGCAACTTTTCAGGCTATCGACAAAAAGATGCGCGACAGCACACTGCTTAACCTTAAACCGCAGCTATCTACCAGCAAATACACCGGTAAATATGTGAACGACCTTTATGGCAGCCTCGAAATTACCCCCGGCGATGCGGGCAACGATCTGGAGATCCGCTTTGAGCACCACCCTAAAATGTTTGCACGTTTGCAGCCACTGGGCGGTAACAGGTTCTACGTAACCTTCTCCGACCCGGTGTTAGGCAAGGCTATATTCCCTTTTACAGTGGCAAATGGCAAGGTAACCGGAGTACGCATTAAAGTAGCCGACTTTGTAGAGTATAACGCCTACGATTTTAAGAAGGTTGATAAATAGGTATGCATTATTTCTTGCGAGTTGCAGACTTGTCATATCTAACAAGATTCCTCGTCGCTACGCTTCCCTCGGAATGACAAGGCTAAAATTATAACCATTCCTGCAATGCGGCGTGTAAAATCTCTACCAGTTCGGGGTCATTAAATTGGTAGTCATCCTCAATATTCAGCACTACCATTTGCTTGTGTCTAACTTCATATTGTTGCTTGATGATATCCCGGTGCTTGTTCTCCATCACAAAAACCACATCGGCCCATTCAATTAATTTTTGGTTGATTTTTATGCGTGCCTTATCACTCGTGCCCGCGCTGCGGGCACGATGTAACTGATGGCCTTTAAACAATAGCTCGGCAGTAGGGCTGCGCCATTGGTTTTTACTGCAGATGAAAAGAAGGTTGGACAAAGTCTTATTGTTTATCAGGGTGCCGCGTCTTTTGATCATTGTTGATCCTGTCCCACGCTTTCCGGGTAAGTACAACTAAAATATCTTTCTGGCAATCCCATATGGAAACATATTTTTTAGATATTACATAAGCCTGGGTCAGATTGTTCTCTTTTTCATATAACATTAACGTGCAAATATCGGTCGCGCTCATCGTTTCGTCCTTACCAGGAATATGCGAGTGGAATATAGCTTTAACATCGTTCTTTTTGGTATCGGTTGATATAAGGCTATTGTGTATTCTTTTTATTGAAGACACCTCGTTTTCGCTATCTACATTTAACAGGTAATCATTTCCAAATAAAATAACACCCAAAGTGTTGGGTGCCGAAAGTATATAAATACGTTTAACGCCGTTATTAATAAAGGGCACCACATTAAAACTAACGTTATTATACAACTTAAATATTGTATCAGCACGGAGGGCTTTGGCTGCTGCAACCCGCATACTAAACAGGTCTTGTTCTATGGTATTTAATGGCCTTGGAACTGTATCTATTTGATAGTTCTGCATATTAAAATCCTTTCCAAAACTAATCACTCCCATTGTAAGCGGCTTATCACCTTTGGTATAAAATACATTAACAAGGTTTGTTGGGGTTTCATAAGATACATAACCGCCAATTTGGCTTTGCCGGTCTTTAAATTTCTCTAAAAAAATATCAGTGCCATGCCACGATGCCCATTCAGAGCGGAACAGAGCTTTTCCTTCTGCCATTACGCTATCCGTAAGCCGGTCTATAACGGCTCGCTCCGGTTCTTTTTCCTGGGCTTTTGAGGTTGCAGCTGTAGCAATAACTATTAGAATAGCTAAGGTGTACTTTTTGATCATGATAAGGAAGGTTTCTAAATTACTTATTTGCATTGGCGCCCGCCATAAAATCTAACGTTAAATTGCAAAGCGCTTTTACGCCAAGTGTAAAGCCGCTCTCATCCAGGTAAAAATCGGGCGTATGGTGCGATGGTGCTGTTAAGCTGTTGCCGCCTTTTGGCATCCCGCCTAAAAAAAAGAATATGCCTGGTACTTTTTGCTGGTAAAAACTAAAATCTTCGGCACCGGTAACGGGTGGGCGCAGCAGTACATTTTCTTTGCCTGCGGTTGCCTCTAACGTAGGCAGCATTTTAGCGGTTAAAGCAACATCATTAAATGTAACAGGGTATTTATTGCTGAAAGGGATCTGTACCTCGGCAGTAGCGCCGTAAGCTTCGGCGGTTTTGGTGGCAATGCGTTTCACATTGTCGGTGATCAGTTTTTCGTCGCCATCGGTAAAATAACGCACGGTACCCTGCATTTTTACACTCTCGGGGATGATATTAAAGCGTGAGCCGCCGTTTATCAACCCGATGGTAACCACTGCCGGGTTCTCGGTAACATTTATATTGCGGCTTACAATGGTTTGCAGGCCGGTTATAATTTGTGCCGATACCACAACCGGGTCTACACTGCTCCATGGGTATGCCCCATGTGCCGAGCGCCCTTTAACAACGATCTGCAGATCCTTAACCCCAGCCATAGTGCCGCCGGGGCGGTAAACTATTTTGCCAACCTCGGTTTGCGAATTGATGTGCAATCCAAATATTACGTCGACCTTCGGGTTTTCCATTACGCCCTGCTTTACCATTTCTTCGGCACCGCCTTTTTCACCCACAGGTGCGCCCTCTTCGGCCGGCTGAAAAATAAATTTTACCGTGCCATGCAGGTCTTTCTTCATAGACGAAAGCACTTCGGCCACAGCCATCAAAATAGCCATGTGCGAGTCGTGGCCACAGGCGTGCATGACGCCAACATCCTGCCCGTTATACTGTGTTTTTACTTTTGACGCGAAGGGAAGATCTACCCGTTCGGTAACCGGCAGTGCATCCATATCGGCACGCAGGGCAACCACAGGGCCCGGCAGGCCACCTTTAAGTATACCTACTACGCCCGTAGTAGCAACGCCTGTTTGCACCTGTATACCTAACAATTGCAGGTGTTTGGCTATAATGGCTGATGTACGAACCTCGCGGTTACCCAGCTCCGGATGTTCGTGGAAATCGCGCCGCCAGGCAATAATTTTGCTTTGCAAAGCGTTCGCTTTGGTGTTCACCAATTTTTTTAAGGTGCTGTTTTGTGCACCAGCTGAAAGGGAAAAAGCCACTAATGCAAACACAAAGATTTTTTTCATGCAGAGAAACGGTTAGGGTCCGCTATAAATATAAAAATTAATAGACAAAATTATCGTCTGTTAATGGTTAACCCTGCAGGGAGGTTATTGAAATCAACACTTTAAGGCACATACAAAGTACATGTAAGCATGCTAATGCATTAAACGCAAAATGCCTCTTGTAATTTATCACAAGAGGCATTTGAATGATATATATATCACTATTTAAAGCTTAACAAATCAATAGTGAAAATTAACGGAGCGTTACCCGGAATTGAGCCCTGCCCTCTTACACCATAACCATATCTTGATGGTATGATTAGTAGGATCCTGCCGTCTTTTTTAGCATGTAACAGTCCTATCTTCCATCCTTGAATAACTGCGCCGCCTGCTCCCAGGCTGGTGGTATAGTTTCCTGCATCAAATTGCTGCCCGTTTAAAAGCTTGCCAACGTAATTTACTGTTACCGTAGAGGCTTCAGTAGGATTGTTTCCCGTACCTGCTGTGATATTTTGGTAATAAATACCAGATGGGTCTTTAGTAGCGGTTATAGATGGGTTAGCCTTAAGATAAGCTTGTATGGCCGTATCATCAATAATGGCCTGCTCTTCAACACTTACCGTTTTCTCTTTTTTACATGAAGCGAAGCCCGCTACAGCTAATAACAAAATAAATACGTATTTTTTCATATTCCTTATAACGGATAGGTTGCTTATTGTGATACAGTAGTTTTAATTTTTAACTCATTTAATTGCGCATCTGCAATCGTTGATGGTGAATCGATCATCACATCGCGGCCCGAGTTATTTTTAGGGAACGCGATCACATCGCGGATAGAATCCAAGCCTGCAAATATTGATGTTAACCTGTCAAAACCGAACGCAATACCACCATGCGGAGGTGCGCCATACTCAAAAGCGTCCATTAAAAAGCCAAATTGCTTTTGTGCTTCTTCTTTAGAAAAGCCCAGGTGTTTAAACATCAGCGCCTGTAATTCGCGGTCGTGGATACGGATAGAGCCACCGCCAATTTCGGTACCGTTGATAACCAAGTCATAAGCATTTGCGCGTACGTTTTTAGGGTCGGTATCAAGCAGGGCAATATCCTCAGGTTTTGGCGAAGTGAACGGGTGGTGCATAGCATGGTAGCGTTCTGTTTCTTCGTCCCACTCCAATAACGGGAAATCAAGCACCCAAAGCGGCGCGAATTTGTTTTTATCGCGCAGGCCCAAGCGGCCACCTATCTCAAGGCGCAATTCGTTCAGTTGTTTACGTACCTTATCGGTTTCGCCGGCAAGGATCAGGATCAAATCGCCTTTTTCTGTTTCAAAGGCGGCGCTCCATTTAGCCAGTTCTTCTTCGTTGTAAAATTTATCAACCGATGATTTTAAAGTGCCGTCATCGTTATGGCGGGCATAAATTAAGCCTGTTGCGCCAATTTGAGGGCGTTTCATCCATTCGGTTAATTCATCAATTTGCTTACGGGTGTAGCCTGCGCAACCTTTAGCGTTTATACCAACAACCAGTTCGGCATTATCAAAAATGCCGAAGCCTTTGCCTTTAACCACATCGTTCAGTTCAACAAACTCCATCCCAAAACGGGTATCGGGCTTATCTGAACCATATAGGCGCATCGCATCAGCATATTGCATGCGTGGGAAATCCCCCAGCTCTAAACCTTTTACATTGCGGAACAGGTGGCGCGTTAAGCCCTCAAATATATTCAGGATATCTTCCTGGGTAATGAATGACATTTCGCAGTCTATTTGCGTAAACTCCGGCTGCCTGTCGGCACGCAAATCCTCGTCCCTAAAACATTTTACGATCTGGAAGTAACGGTCAAAGCCGCTTACCATCAGCAATTGCTTAAACGTTTGCGGCGATTGTGGCAGCGCGTAGAACTCACCAGGGTTCATTCGGCTTGGCACCACAAAATCTCTTGCGCCTTCCGGGGTCGATTTGATCAATACCGGGGTTTCTACTTCAATAAAATCTAATCCATCCAAATACTTACGGATCTCCTGTGCCATTTTGTGGCGCAAAACAAGGTTGTTGCGGATAGGGTTACGGCGCAGGTCTAAATAGCGGTACTTTGCGCGCAACTCTTCGCCGCCGTCGGTTTCATCCTCTATTAAGAACGGAGGGATCTTGGCCGCGTTTAATATTTCGAGGTCGGTGATGGTAATTTCTATTTCACCTGTCGGGATCTTGGTGTTTTTGTTAGAACGCTCTACCACGGTGCCTGTAACCTTAATTACAAACTCGCGGCCCAGCTGCCTGCCGGCTTCGCGCAGGCTTGCATCGGTGTCGGTATTTAAAACCAGTTGGGTTAAACCATAACGGTCGCGCACATCAATAAATGTGGTGCCGCCCAAGTCGCGCGATTTTTGGACCCAGCCGCAAAGGGTTACTGTTTCACCTAAATTGCTGATATTTAATTGTCCGCAGGTATGTGTTCTAAGCATAATTCCTTTTGTTAAAAGTTTGCAAAAGTAATCTTTTTTGAGATATGAGATGTGAGATATGAGTATTGAGATGGAAGAAGTTTGCAAATTTTAGCAGTTAAAGGTGCTAATCGTTGTTTTTTTCATATCAAAAATCTCACATCTCATATCTATTTATATATTTGCCCCATAATTCTCAAGGGGTGCCTTGCTTTGAGCAATCAAACTGAAAGACAGGCTGAGATCAAACCCATTATTTAAGTCCGGAGTCTAAAGCTCTTAGTCTTAAGTCTAACAATTGACTTTTGACTTAAAACTTACGACTAAAGACTTAAATATGCACCTGATCCGGGTAATGCCGGCGTAGGGAGAGGTAACAAGTTAAGTGTACTGCCATTGTACCCTGGTGAGCAGATGGTTTAACTAATTTTATTGTTTAACAATTTGAAAAATTTATTTGCGGCGCTTATCGCCCTGCTGCTGCCTGTCCTGGCATCGGCCCAATTTTCCATCAGCGGAAAGATCACTAACCAGGCCGGCGAAGCTTTGCCCGGCGCAACGGTAACCATTACCAACCCTGCCACCAACACCCAAACAGATGTTAAAGGCAACTACCTGTTAGGCGATCTGCCTGCCGGCAGCTACACCATTAAAGCCACTTACATTGGCTACCAAACAACTACACAAACCATTAATTTAACCGCCAGCCAGGTTATTAATTTTTCGCTTACCAACGCTGTTTTTAGTGCCGAGGAAGTAACCGTAACGGCAACCCGCGCGGGCCGCAACTCGCCAACGGCGTTTACCAACCTTAGCAAAAAAGACATCCAGAAAAATAATTTCGGGCAGGATCTGCCCTACATGCTGGCCCAAACACCATCGGCGGTGGTAAGTTCTGATGCGGGCACGGGCATTGGCTATACCGGCATCCGCATCCGCGGGAGCGATGGTACGCGTATTAACGTAACCGTTAACGGCATCCCTTTAAATGACGCCGAAAGCCAGGGTTCGTTTTTTGTAAACCTGCCCGACTTAACTTCATCTGTAAACAACATACAGGTGCAACGTGGGGTAGGTACATCTACCAATGGCGCGGGCGCTTTTGGCGGTAGCATCAACATACAAACAAACACCCGCCGAGATACGGGTTATGCCGATATTAATAACACCGTAGGTTCATACGGTACGGTTAAAAATACCGTAAGCCTGGGTACAGGTTTATTAAACGGGCACTTTAGTTTTGATGGCAGGTTATCGAGGATCCGCTCCGACGGGTACATTGACCGTGCATCATCAAACCTGCGTTCATTCTTTCTGAGCGGCGCTTATTATGATAAAAACAGCACGCTTAGGTTAAACGTATTTTCGGGCATAGAACGCACCTACCAGGCATGGAATGGTGTGCCCGACTATGTTATTGGCGACCCAACCCGCAAAGATAACCGTACCTATAATGAACTGGGACTGATGCCCGACGGCAATTTTTATAAAGACCAGGTAGATAACTACCAGCAAAACCATTATCAGTTACTGTATGATAGAAAGCTGACTGACAAGCTGGCTTTTAGCGGGGCGCTGCATTATACAAAAGGTTATGGATATTACGAGGAATTTAAAGATAACGAGTCGGTTACCAAATATGGCTTAACCCCGGTTGTTGTAGGTGGTACGCCTATTACCAATACAGATCTTGCCCGCCGCCTGTGGCTTAATAATGATTTCTATGGCATAACCTACGCCTTAAAATACCAGGCGCAAAGCAACCTTAACTTTACCTTGGGCGGCGCATATAACCGCTACACCGGCGCGCATTACGGTAATATTATTTATACCGCGCAAAGTGCAGGCATCCCGCCGAACTATGAATACTACCGCGACAACGCACGTAAAACCGACTTTAACATTTTTGGCCGCGGCGAATACAAATTGGGTGATGTAACCCTATTTGCCGATCTGCAATACCGCCGAATCGATTATTCGTTCCTTGGTTTCGACAGAAATTTGAACAATGTGCAGCAGGATGCCAAGCTTAACTTTTTTAACCCTAAAGCGGGTGTAACTTATGAGATAGACGAGCATAACAACGTATACGCGTCATTCGCCGTAGGTAACCACGAGCCAAACCGGGATGATTACACCAACTCTACCCCGGCCAGCAGACCAAAGCCCGAGAACCTGAAGGATTTTGAAGCAGGTTACCGTACCAGTACCGATGCGTTTAAAGGCGGGATAAACCTGTTTTACATGCTGTACAAAAATCAGTTGATATTAACAGGTGCCTTAAACGATGTAGGCGGGGCAACGCGCATGAATGTTGACAACAGCTACCGCGCAGGTATTGAGGTTGACGGCCGTGTTAAAATAACCAAACAGCTTAGCTGGGCTGCCAACGCAACCATCAGTACCAATAAAATTAAGGATCTTAACATCGAGTTAAAAAACCACGATGCCGACTACAACCCACTGCCACCTGTACAGCAATCTTTTAAAAAGACTGACATCGCTTTTTCACCCTCGTTCGTTGCAGGCAGCGAGATCGCTTACTCGCCGGTAAAAAACGGCAGCATAGCCTTTATTAGCAAATATGTAAGCAAACAATACATAGATAACTCTGCCAATGTTAACCCGGCCGGTATCAGTACTTCGCCCGATGTGGCTAACAACCCATACGCGGTGAACAGGCTGTTAAAAGCATATTTTGTAAACGATGTGAGGCTGAGCTATAACATCCATACCAGGGCCATTAAAAATATTGGTTTAGGCTTGTTGATGAACAATGTTTTCAGTAAAAAATACGAAGCCAACGGCGCTACTTATCGCGAGGTAGATAACGGCACATTGGTTAACTATAACTACTACTTCCCACAGGCAACACGCAACTTTTTGGCATCTGTTAGCTTAAGTTTTTAAGTTATGCAAAGCTGGGTAGATTTATTCATGAACCAGGTTAAGGCAACTACCTGGCTGGAATGGACGGCTGTTATTTTAGGCGTGGCCGAAGTGCTGCTGGCAAAAGCAAATAAAGTGTGGCTATACCCAACGGGTTTAGTCGCTACTTTAATATCCATATACTTGTTGCTCGATTTTGGCCTTTATGCCGAATGCCTGCTCAACGGTTATTATGTAGTAATGAGCGTTTACGGCTGGTACTACTGGCTAAAAAAGAGAAACGAATCGCCTGTAAAAGTAAGCTACGCCAACCGGCAGGAGTGGATAATTACCTTACTGATCGTATTTGCAGGCTGGGGCATTTTGTATTTTATACTTATTAAATTCACCCCATCTACAGTGCCAGTTTGGGATGCCTGGGTATCATCAACCGCATGGGCGGGTATGTGGCTGCTGGCAAGGCGAAAAATAGAGAACTGGGTGCTGCTTAATGTAAGCAACCTGTTTGCTATCCCGCTGTTATATCATAAAAACCTGGCCATGTTTGCCGTACTAACGCTGATATTATTCATTGTAGCCATATTTGGATATGTTGAATGGCGGCGAATAATCAGGAAGGAGACTATAAATGCCAGCTAAGTTAAATCATCCGTCAACATTATTAAAACCCGAATGGGTTGAGCTTATCCGCCGGTACGCGCCCGAGGCCGAAGCGCTGGGCAAGCTGCACCCTGAGCAGCTGGAACTGGTTTACGAGCAGCAATGGTTCAACCTGCTTTCGCCAAAACAATACGGCGGGTTAGGAACACCACTACCTAACCTTATAAAAATTGAAGAAGCTTTGGCCTGGGCCGATGGCAGCCTGGGTTGGGTGGTAACCTTGTGCTGCGGCGCAGGATGGTTTGGCGGCTTTATTGACCCCAACATCGCGCAGCAAATTTATAATGATAAACGGGCATGCCTTGCCGGGAGCGGCGCACCTACCGGTACAGCCACCATTACCGGCGAAGGTTATACCATTAATGGGAGCTGGAAATACGCCAGCGGTGTGCATCATGCCACGCATATTACGGTTAACTGTAATATAATGGATGGCGATAAGCCTGTTTTAAATGCGGAAGGCGATCAGTTGATCTTACCCTTTGTGTTGAATAGGGAAGATGTGCGCCTTATTTCCGGGTGGAAATACATTGGGATGATAGCTACCGGCAGCGATGCTTATGGGGTTGATAATTTATACGTAGATAAAAACCGCTGTTTTGAAATTGACCCCGCTGCCGCGATAATAAATTCGCAGCTTTATACCTATCCGTTTATGCAGCTGGCCGAGGGTACATTGGCCGCCAATATATCTGGCCTGGCGGTGCATTTTATAGATCTTTGCAAGGCTGCTTTCGATTTTAAAGCGACAAACATCCGCAGGGTAAACGCCGCTAATGTGTTGGTAATGGATGAAGCCCTGCAAGCTGCAACCGCCCTGCATAACCAGGCGCGCGCATCATTTTTTTACGCGGTTGAGGCATCGTGGAACAATCCGAAAAGCGAAGCGTTATTAAAAGCGGTAAGTAACACCAGCCGTGTGCTGGCCAAAATAGCCCGCGAAAGCGTTGATGAGTTATTCCCTTATTGCGGCTTGCTGGCAGCATCGCCCGATACAGAGATCAACCGGGTTTGGCGCGACCTGCATACCGCAAGCCAGCATAGTTTACTTACTTTTTTAGATTAGGCCTCATCCCAACCCTTCTCCAAAGGAGAAGGGTTAAAAAAGCAATAATTTCAATAATTAAGTCCTCTCCTTTGGAGAGGATTATTGCATGAGGGCTTCGCCGTTTAGGTTAGGCCCACTATTTTAATTATATAGTAACGCAAATATCACATTGTATATAAATACCAATTATGATATTTGCCTTTTTAACATCCACATCCAATGAAGATAAAAGTACTGCTCACCCTTACGTTTGCTACCGCTGTATTTAGCTTATCCGCACAAACAAAAAAGGCCGCCCCCGCCGCTTCAACAACTTTACCACGCCCCAAATTAGTAGTAGGTTTAGTGGTTGACCAAATGCGCTGGGATTACCTGTACCGCTATTACGACCGTTACCAAACAGGTGGCTTTAAACGCATGCTTAACGAGGGCTTTACCTGCGAGAACACGCTTATACCGTATATACCTACAGTAACAGCAATTGGTCACTCTACTATTTATACAGGTTCGGTACCGGCTTTACATGGTATCGCGGGGAACGATTTTATTGTACAGGCAACGGGCAAAACCATGTATTGTACCGATGATAGCACCGTAGTTGCGGTAGGTAGCACGTCTGCGGCAGGTAAAATGTCGCCACGCAATTTGCTGGTAACCACCGTTACCGATGAGTTACGATTAGCTACAAACTTCCGCTCGAAAGTAATTGGCATAGCGCTAAAGGACAGGGGCGGGATATTACCGGCAGGCCATGCGGCTAATGCGGCGTATTGGTTTGACGATGCCAGCGGCGCCTGGATAAGCAGCACCTATTACATGACAGAGCTACCTGCATGGGTTAAAAACTACAATGCGACAAAGCCGGCAGAACAATATTTAAAGAAAGACTGGAACACGCTTTACCCTGTAAATACTTATGTACAAAGCGCGCCGGATAACAGCCCGCGTTACGAGGGTAAATTTAGTGGTGCCGAAGCCCCAACATTCCCTATAAAAACATCCGAATTATATAAAGGCAAAGCCGGCATGATCCGCTCTACCCCATTTGGTAACAGCATGACGCTGGATCTGGCAAAAGCCGCTGTTGAAAATGAAAAGATGGGTGCAGGCCCGGTTACCGACTTTTTGGCCGTGAGCCTTTCATCAACAGATTATGTTGGCCACCAGTTTGGGCCAAACTCGGTTGAAGCCGAAGACACCTACCTGCGTTTAGATAAAGACATTGCCGCATTCTTAACTTATTTAGATGGAAAGTTGGGCAAAGGTAATTATACCGTTTTCCTGACTGCCGACCATGGCGCCGCGCATAACCCCAATTTTTTAATTGATCATAATATCCCGGCAGGCGTTTGGAGTGGCAGCAGCCTGCGTACCCGCATAAACAAAATGCTGGAAGATAAATATAAGGTTAAAGACCTGGTTGCCGGTTTTGAGAACTACCAGCTTAGTTTTAACAACGCCGCCATAAAAAAGGAAAATCTGAATAATGACGCCCTTAAATTTGATTGCATCCAGTTTTTACAGCAGGAACCACAAATTGCCTACGCTGTAGATATGCAGCGTGTGCAATTAGCCACTATACCCGATGAATTGCGCGTGCGCATCCAAAATGGCTACAATCCGGAACGTAGCGGCGTAATCCAGATCGTATTAAAACCGGGATGGTTTAGCGGGGGCCAGACAGGAACCACCCACGGCACCTGGAACCCTTACGACGCGCATATTCCGTTGGTATTTATGGGCTGGGGCATTAAACACGGCAGCCTTACCCGCGAAACGCATATGACAGACATTGCCCCAACCGTATCGCAGCTATTACACATTCAGGCACCAAACGGTAACATTGGTACAACCATTGGCGAGGTTTTGAAATAGGGAGATAACCATATTTGTCATCCTGAGCGATAGCGAAGGATCTATCCGCAAGCTTTGCCGACGAATACTTTGAATGGCGACGAATAGATCCTTCACTACGTTCAGGATGACAAATTCATAAATAGATAAATTCTAATACATGTTGGTGGCGCTACCCTGTCAGTAAAAATACAGTCAATGTGTTGTTAATTAACGTTTTGCAAAATTAGCTACAGTTGTGCAAACGTGAACGTGAACATTTGTTGTCGTTTTTTCCGCTATGAGCCCTTTATTATAAAACTAAATAAATGAAAAAATACATCTCCAAATTCCATTACCTTACGCAGGACCTGCCCAACCGCAGCCATACCGAGCAGGTGCAAATCGCTTGCGGGGCAGGTGCCAACTGGGTACAGTACCGTTGCATGAGTAAAAGCGATGAAGAGATGATTGCCGAACTGCACCAGATAGCCTCCATCTGCGATGATTGGGGCGCTACGCTGATCCTCGCCAACCATTATCACCTGCTTGACAAAGTTGATGCGCAGGGCGTACACATCGAAGATTTAAATGCCGACCTCGCCGCCATCCGCGAAGCGATAACAGATGAGAAAACATTAGGCGCGTCGGCCACAAATATTGAGGGGTTATTAGCACTGCAAAACAGCGGCGTGGTCGATTATTGCGGTTACGGCCCGTTTGCCCATACCACCACCAAAGCAAACGACAAACCATTATTAGGTTACGAAGGCTACCGCCAACTGGAACGTCAGCCGATAGACATCCCGGTAATTGCCGTAGGCGGTGTACAACTAAATGATGTGGAACTATTGATGCAAACCGGTGTTTATGGCATCGCGATATCATCGGCAGTTAACCTATCCCTTGATCCGGGCGCTATGGTGAAAGAAATTTACAGGAAGATCTATTAGCGAATAATGTAACAATGCGCTCGCATGAATGATAATATTGGCTAAACTGCTAACTTGCGGCAGCTAAGCTATTGTCATGAAAAAACTTTACTCTTTATTCCTAATCTTTGCTTCAACGGGCGCAATTGCCCAAACCCTTGGTCCGCTAACCGTAGAAAAAATTATGCGCGACCCCAAATGGATGGGCGTATCGCCAAGCAACATCCGCTGGAGCGACGACAGCAAAAAGATCTACTTCAACTGGAACCCCGATAAGGCAGAGCGCGATGAGCTTTTCTCCATCACCCCAAACAACACCAAACCACAAAAGGTAACCGCTACCGAGCGCCGCGATATGGTGCCCGAAAATGGTAAGTGGAATAAAGCCCGCACCCTTAAAACCTATGAAGAGGATGGCGACATCTATTTATGGCAAGCAGGCAGCGGAAATACAGTACAGCTAACCCGCACCGCGGGCCGCGAAAGCAACCCTACATTTACCGGCGATGAAAGCAGCGTTGTTTATACCTACGATAATAACCTTTACCAAATTAAGCTCAGCAAAGGCGAACTTACCCAGCTAACCAACTTTGTAAAAACCGCCACCGGCGAAAAGAAACCCGCTAAAGATACCGAGCAGGCACGCTGGCTAAAAAAGCAGCAATTAGAGTTGTTCGATATTGTTAAAGTGAACGAGAAAGATCGTAAGCTGGACTCGGCGGAGCGCGCGCAGGATAAACCTGTTAAGTTAAAGGAAATTGCATTTGGTGAAAAACGTTTGAACGGCGTGCAGCTTAGTCCGGATGGCCGGTATGTAACCTACCGTTTAATACAGGCGGCAGAAGGCGCGCGGGCGGGCATTGTGCCAAACTATGTAACCTCATCGGGCTATACCGAAGATATCCCCAACCGTACCAAGGTGGGCGCGCCACAGTCTACCTCAGAGAGCTTTATTTTTGATACGCAGCGCGATAGTGTTTACGCTATGGTTACCAAAGACATCCCGGGCATTAAAGATATCCCCGCGTTTTACAGCGATTACCCTGCAGCGTTAGAAAAGCTTAAAAAAGCCAATGCCGACCGTAAAGTAGATATAACCGCCCCTTACTGGAGCCCCGATGGTAAATATGCGGTGGTAAATGTAGAATCGCAGGATAATAAGGACCGTTGGCTGATGAAGCTGGATGCCTCTACAGGCAAGCTAACATTGTTAGACCGTCAGCATGATGATGCCTGGATTGGTGGACCCGGTACCGGTGGCTTTTTTGCCGATGGCAGCCTGGGATGGGCAGATAATACCCATTTCTATTTCCAGAGCGAGGCAAGCGGTTACTCGCATCTGTATATGGCCGATGTAGTAAGCGGCAATAAAAAGCAGTTATCCTCCGGCAAATGGGAAGTGCAAACTCTACGTATTTCCAACGATAAAAAGACATTCTATTTTACCGCCAATATCGAGCATCCCGGTATTACACATTTTTACCGCATCCCGGTAAGCGGTGGCGCGCCTGTTAAAATAACCTCGATGAAAGGCGGTAACGAGATAGACCTGTCGCCCGATGAAAAATGGCTGGCTATCCGTTATTCGTACTCCAACAAACCATGGGAACTATATGTACAGCCTAACAAACCCGGTGCAAAGGCGGTACAGGTAACCAATTCGGTAACCCCCGAATTTAAATCGTACCCGTGGAGGGAGCCGGAAGTAATCAGCTTTAAAAACCGTTACGGCAAAGATATTTACGCTCGCTTATATCAGCCTAAAAACCCCGATCCTGCAAAACCTGCCGTAGTATTTGTACACGGGGCTGGCTACCTGCAAAACGTGCATTACTGGTGGAGCAGTTATCTCCGCGAGTATATGTTTAACAATATGCTGGTGGATAACGGGTACACGGTGTTGGATATAGATTATACGGCAAGCTCGGGATATGGGCGCGATATCCGTACCGGCATTTACCGCCACATGGGTGGCGCCGACCTTACCGACCAGGTAGATGGTGTGAAATTACTGGTTGAAAAATATGGCGTTAACCCAAAACATGTTGGTTTATATGGCGGCTCATACGGTGGGTTTATTACGCTGATGGCTATGTTTACCCAGCAGGATGTTTTCGCATCGGGCGCGGCATTGCGCTCTGTTACCGACTGGGCCCATTACAACCACGGCTATACCTCTAACATCCTTAACGAACCATTTAACGATGAAAAAGCCTACCGCCAAAGCTCGCCCATTTACTTTGCCGACGGTTTAAAAGGCCGCCTGCTGATGCTGCATGGAATGGTAGACCAGAACGTAAATTTTCAGGATATTGTAAGACTAAGTCAGCGATTAATAGAACTTCATAAAGAAAACTGGGAACTTGCGCCATACCCGGTAGAAGACCATGGCTTTGTACAACCCAGCAGCTGGACAGATGAGTATAAACGCATTTACAAGTTGTTTGAAGAGACGCTGAAGAAATAAAAGCCTCTCTTTAAACAACAAACTACTTTTGAAAAGTCCTCTCCAAAAGAGAGGACTGGGCAAGGCTTATTAACATGAAAAAACTATCCTGCATAATACCACTCCTGTTCACCATTGCCTGCACCCCATCCAAACACCCGGCGCAAGTGCAAATAGCGCTAATAAGCCAAGGCCAATCCATCCAATTTACAGGATTGGATAATGTAATTATGCAAGACATAGCCCGCGATACCGATAAAAACGTTTGGCAAAACCTGGTGCCGGTTTTCCGCATGCCGGCAGATACGGATCTAAAGAATTATCAGCCCGTGCAGCCTGGCCGCTATCAGCTTAAAGATAGCACGGTAGTTTTTACGCCCGATACCCCTTTTGTAAAAGGCCAAACTTACTTTGTAAGAAACTACCGCCTGGGCGAAGGAGCTACATTAATGAATTATATTAAAGGCCGTTCCCAGCCCGGCAAAGTGCATTTTATCGATTTGATTTTTAAGCAATAAGCTTGCTTTAACCAAAAAAGCTTACTATATTTGCATTTGAATAAAGGAGAGGGGGCATTTGTCCCCTCTTTTATTTTATCAATCAAATTATCAACCGCCCCGCTAAATTGCCGGGATTAACGGTGAAAACACACGATAATGAATATTGAAAAAAGAACAATAGAACTGGTAGAGGAAAAGATTGCCGATATGCCAAACTTGTTTTTGGTGGATGTTACCATGCATTCAAACGGTAAGCTGATAGTGTTGGTTGACGGGGATAACGGGATAGGGATTGCAGATTGTGTTGCCATAAGCAGGCATGTGGGCTTCCATCTGGAAGAAGAAAACGTGATAGATACGCCCTACAACCTGGAGGTTTCATCGCCGGGCATCGATACACCGCTAACGCTAAAAAGGCAGTATGTTAAAAACATTGGCCGCACGTTAGCCATAAAAATGGATGATGGCACCAAGCGTGAAGGCGTATTAAAAGAAGCCGGTGAAGGCCACATTATGATTGACGAAACAATAAAAGAAAAAGGGAAAAAGGCTGTGACTGTTGAAAGCACTATCCCGACAGATAAAATAACAGAAACAAAAGTTTTAATATCATTCAAGTAGAAGATGAGCAATATTAATTTAATTGATTCTTTTCAGGAATTTAAAGATTTCAAGAACATTGACCGCCCAACCATGATGAGCGTTCTGGAAGACGTTTTCAGAAGCATGATCAGGAAAAAATATGGCACGGATGAAAATTGTGACGTTATCGTTAACACCGATAATGGTGACTTAGAGATCTGGCGCACACGTGTTGTAGTTGAGGATGAGTTTAGCGAAGACGATGATCTGGAGATTGAACTGGCCGAAGCAAAAAAGATAGACCCGGATCTGGAAATAGGCGACGATTACGTAGAATTGATCACCTTAGAAAGCTTTGGCCGCAGGGCTATCCTTGCTGCACGCCAAACTTTGGTATCTAAAATTTTAGAACTGGAGAAAGACGAGATCTTCAAAAAATATAAAGACCGCGTTGGCGAAATTGTTACCGGCGAGGTTTACCAGGTTTGGAAAAAAGAGACGTTGGTATTGGATGATGAAGGCAACGAACTTTTATTGCCAAAAACCGAGCAGATCCCTGCCGATTACTTTAAAAAAGGCGATAGCGTTAGGGCGATAATCAGCAAGGTTGATATGATGAATAGCAACCCTAAAATTATCATCTCGCGTACCGCACCTGAGTTTTTACAACGTTTATTTGAGATGGAAGTTCCGGAGATCTTCGACGGATTGATCACTATCAAGAAAATTGTTCGCGAACCGGGCGAAAGGGCTAAAGTTGCTGTTGAATCTTATGATGACCGTATAGACCCGGTTGGTGCCTGTGTGGGTATGAAAGGTTCACGTATCCATGGTATCGTTCGCGAGTTGAAGAACGAAAACATAGATGTGATAAACTTTACCAACAATATCCAGTTATATATACAGCGGGCGTTGTCGCCTGCCAAGATCACCTCTATTAAGTTAGATGATGATAAAAAAACAGCGGCTGTGTACTTAAAGCCAGACCAGGTATCATTAGCTATTGGCCGTGGCGGCCATAACATAAAACTGGCAGGTAAATTGACAGGTTATGAAATTGATGTTTACCGCGAGGCTGATGAGCATGACGAGGATGTGGACATCGAAGAATTCTCTGACGAGATCGACAGCTGGATATTAGACGAATTTAAACGCATTGGGCTTGATACCGCGAAATCTGTATTGGCACTATCTGTGGGCGAATTGGTTAAACGTACCGACCTTGAAGAAGAAACAATAAAAGAAGTTTTATCAGTTCTGCAGGCAGAATTTGAATAAACAAGATAACACGAATAAAAAATCGTATTTTTGCGATAATTAGAGAGAAAATTTAATAAATGTCAGAAGACAAATCCATAAAATTAATAAAAGCAGTAAAAGAACTGAACATTGGTATGGGTACCATTGTCGATTTTTTAGCTACCAAAGGCTATAAGGTTGAAAAGCAACCTATGGCTAAGCTGGATAACGATATGTACACAACCCTGTTGAAGGAATTTGCTGTAGATAAAATTATTAAGGAGGAGGCCAAGCAGATCAAGATAGGCAACATCCGTAAGGAAGAAGGCGTGCAAACGCCCGAAAAACCTGCTGAGCAGCCCCGTCGTTCACGAGATTTCGAGAACGAAGAGATCCTGATCAAAAACACCGGCCATTTTACTTCGCCGCCGGCTGAAAAGCCAAAACCTGCCGAACCTGTACAGGAAAAACCGGAGGAACGCAGCAGCGAAGGATTACCGGGTGTAAAGGTGATTGGTAAGATAGACCTTAATAACCTGCATGCAAAACCACAGGTTGAGCAAAAAGCTGCTCCTGTTGCTGAGGCGCCAAAAACACCTGAGCCTGTTGCAGAAAAACCTGCACCAGTGGTAGAAGCACCAAAAGCAGCCGAACCGGTTGCAGAGAAACCAGCACCTGTTGTTGAAGCGCCAAAAGCGCCGGAGCCTGTTGCAGAGAAACCTGCGCCGGTAGTTGAAGCACCAAAAGCACCAGTGCCTGTTGCAGAGCAACCAGCACCTGTTGTTGCGGAAGCACCTGTTGCAGCTGTTGCTCCTGAAGCAGCAGCACCTGCAGAAGCCGAAGGCGACGACGTTATCCGTGCAAGTGCCGAGCGTTTAAGCGGGCCAAAAATTATTGGTAAGATACAATTGCCGGTTAACCAGCCTAAGCGTGGTGGCCCGGTTGCATCTTCATCAAGCGCGGCAGGTAACGCGGCAGATCAAAAACGCAAACGTAAGCGTAAAGATCAGCAGGGTGGTGGCAATGGCACAGGCCAGCAAGCCCCGCCAAGCGGAACCATCAATCCAAACCGTCCCGATTTCAGGAACCGTCCGCCGGGCGCACCTGGTGGTGGCGGTGGTAACCGCCCCGATTTTAGAGGCGGAAGACCTGCCCCTGGCGGAGGCCCTAAAGAAGAACCTACAGAAAAGGATATACAAGACCAGATCAAGGCTACACTTGCACGCTTAAGCGGCGCGGGTAAGTCGGGTAAGTTTGCACAACGCGCAAAATTCCGTCGTCAAAAACGTGATGATGTTGCCGCAACTGCCGAAGAACTGGCAATGGAGCAGGACGCTATGTCTAAAGTTATTAAAGTTACCGAGTTTGTTACGGCAAACGAATTGGCTTTGATGATGGACGTATCGGTAACACAAATTATCTCAACTTGTATGAGCCTGGGTATGTTTGTGTCTATCAATCAGCGTTTGGATGCCGAAACCCTAAGCATTGTTGCTGAAGAATTTGGCTACCAGGTAGAGTTTGTGAAACCACAGGATGAGGAAGCAAACCTTGACCAACCGGATGATCCTGCCGACCTGATCCCGCGTGCACCAATTGTGACCATTATGGGCCACGTTGACCACGGTAAAACATCATTACTGGATTTTATCCGCAAAACAAACGTAATTGGCGGCGAGGCCGGGGGTATTACCCAGCACATTGGCGCTTATGAAGTTACCTTGCCGGACAATAAAGGAAAAATAACATTCCTGGATACACCGGGCCACGAGGCGTTTACTGCCATGCGTGCAAGGGGTGCTCAGGTAACAGATATTGTTATCATTGTAATTGCTGCTGATGACAGCGTGATGCCGCAAACCCGCGAGGCTATAAACCACGCTCAGGCTGCAGGCGCACCTATCATCTTCGCTTTCAACAAAATTGACAGGCCGGGTGCCAATGCCGATAAGGTGCGTGAGCAACTATCAGCCATGAATATTTTGGTTGAAGAGTGGG
>JAZKAL010000001.1:0-103539 GCA_040389205.1 Bacteroidota bacterium | reverse complement strand
CCAATGACCTACTGATTACAAGTCAGTCGCTCTACCAGCTGAGCTAAGGAGGCTTTAATTGTTACCATCACCTATTACCATTTCGGGCCTTCGGATTTTTTGGCTGCAAATTAATTGCGCTATTTTTTTTCTTTTTAAAGAACCACCCTTTCAATAAACTGAGTGGTGGTTAAGACCTCTCTGAAAGGGATTGCAAATCTACAAAAATTTAGAGCTGTACAAAATATTTTTGCAAAAAAAATCGGCAGGCTTTAAACCTGCCGATCTGCGCTGAGTTTTAGCGCTCATATATGCTTAAAAATCATCGTCTTCCGTAATAAGGGCTGCTTTTTTAGCAGCTTCGGCAGCAATAGATTTTTTTGTTTTATGTTTTTCTATTTGTTTACGAAGGCTCTCAACCACCAAATCTGTAGCCTCTTCAAAGGTTTTGCACTTCTCTTTTGCAAAGATCTGGTTGCCGGGCAGCAAAATTTTTATCTCCGTTATCTTGTTTGCCTCATCCTCTACATTCTCCAATTTTAAATATACTTCACCACTTATGATATGATCAAAAAAGGTTTCCAACTTATCTACCTTCTTCTGAATAAAATCTAATAGTTTCTGATCTGCACTAAAGTGAATAGATTGCACGGTAATTTTCATTTTTCCTCCTTTTTATGCCTTTGGATGGGCTTGTTTATAAATAGATTTAAGTCGTTCTACTGAGTTATGTGTATAAATTTGCGTAGCGCTAAGGTTGGCGTGGCCAAGCAGCTCCTTTATCGCATTCAAGTCGGCACCTTTATTTAAAAGGCTTGTTGCAAACGTATGCCTTAACACATGGGGGCTGCGTTTATCCTGGGTTGATATATAAGACAGATATTTTTGCACTATTAAATATATAAGCTTTGGATATGCGCTTGCTCCTTTATTTGTAACGAGTAACGTTAAGGAATTGTTATTAAAATTTTCACCTTTTTTTGCCTCAACATATTGCTTTAACAGTTGTATAAGCTCGTTATTTAGTGGTATTATCCTCTGTTTGTTGCGTTTACCTAAAACTTTAACAGTGCTTTCGTACCAATTTATATCTTCATCTTTTATGCCTATTATTTCGGCCAGGCGCATGCCGGTGCCAAAAAGCATCTCAATAACCAACTTATCGCGCAGGCCGGCGAAATCTTTAGAAAAAATGTGCGCATCGCCACTGTCCATCCTGCCATCTAACATCCCCGTAAGCCTGTCGCCATCAACAACGGTTGGCAGGTTCTTGGGCACTTTAGGTGCGGTAATGCGCGATGTTGGATTTATGGTTACTAACCCTTCCTGCAATAAAAATTTAAAGTATTTGCGCAGCGTGGCAATTTTACGGTTAACCGAGCGGGCAAGCAGCTTATTATCCATTAGGGCGATCATCCAGTTGCGAATGTCGTGATGGGTAATTTCTGATGGGTGGGTAACCTGGGCTGTAGCGTTGGGAGGGTTCAAAAAAAGCAGGAACTGCTCCAGGTCGCTTTGATAAGCCGATACAGTATGAGGTGAGTATCTTTTCTCGTTACTGATGTACTGTATAAACTTATCTAAAAACATAAAAACTATTTGAACACCCAATAAATTGAATGTACAAATAGTTTTTTTATAGTGACAAGAAAATCTGTAAAATTCTTTTCGAAGAAGAATTAAACAGTAGTTTCTAAATTCATATTCTGCTTGTAGATAGCATGTTTAATTTCATGCCTGCGGGTAATTGATTTTTTCTCGAAAGCCTGGCGACTGCGCAGTTCTCTTAAAACACCCGTTTTTTCAAATTTCTTTTTAAAGCGTTTTAATGCTTTATCTAATGATTCGCCGTCTTTTACGTTAATAATGATCATAATTCCAAATACCTCCTTTCAGGGACGTCAAAGGTAGGAAATTACTTTTAATTCTGAAATACAATATTTTATATTTTTCTGTATTGATCTTTACTTACTGTTTAAGCGACTGGGGCGCTCGTTTATCTGGCGGCAAAGCCATAAATTTTTTGTAGCTATCGTTAATATAAGCCGCCATCGATTCGTTGTTATTACCTCTTAAAAAAGCATAGCTTGGCCTAAACATGGTCATAAAGTTCTCCAGATCGTTACCCTTTAGCGGCACAAGGCTGGTTACGTAAGCCGGGCTAAAGGCAGCATCAATGGCACGCTCTTCGGCCTCACGCTGGAAGTAGCGTTTTAACCTGCGCGCTCTTTTACCTTCGCCGCTAAACCATGTTGACGGAGAAAAGGCATACACCTTACTTTTTTCATAAACCTCAGGGTACTCTTCCCTTGGGTTAAAGGCGGTGCGGGTAGCCGTAATATTAACTGCCCTTAAAGATATCATTGACGTGGTCAATTCAATCTTTTTAGGGGTCATATCAATAAGGTATAAAGTATCTGAAATATAACCGGGCGAGTTAAATATCAAGGTATGCCCCGATGCCGCACGGATACCAAAATTTCCCTTTTTATCGGTAATGCTTACCTGTTTATTGGTGATGTCTTTGATAAAAACATCGCTTAAACGGTTGTTGGTGCCATGCTCGTAAACCGTGCCTTTAAATACACCTTGCGCATTGGCAAAAGTAGCTGCGGTTAACAATAGAATAATAAGTAGGGATAGTTTTTTCATAACTGATGGATTAGCTAAACAGTTAAACCTGTTTTGTTGGGCAAAGGTTTCGATTTTAACGTTTCAAATCAACAAAAAACCCGGCCTAAACCGGGTTTTTTAATTTTATTACTTCTTCCACACATTATTGTCGGAATTATAGTCCGGCAATACTTTGTCTGGGTCGTAGGTTACAGATTGTATCTCCTCTGTTGAAGGGTATCTAACAATAAAGCTATTGTTACGCTCCCAAATTTCAACAGGTAGTTTTATACGGTCAACTTTACCGCTAACGGTTTTAATTTCTAAAGTGGCAGGCATAACCAGTTTATCCAGGTTATCCAAAGTTATCAAGGCACCTTTTGAAGCATCGCCGCCCACGTATTTAACATCGCGCACGCCAACATCAAGGCGCCAGTTATTTACATACCAGCCTCTCCAGAACCATTGCAGGGTTTCGCCACCTGCATTCTCCATTGTACGGAAGAAATCATCAGGTGTAGGGTGTTTGAATGCCCAACGTGCCACATAGGTACGGAAAGCATAGTCGAAACGCTCCGGGCCTAAGATCTGCTCGCGCAACAGGGTTAAACCTGTACCGGGTTTAAAGTACAACATCCAGCCTGTATTTTCTTCTCTCAGGTTTTCAGGGTAGCTCATTACCGGCTCCATTTGAGAGCTGGTAAGGTAAGCCCCAACTTTTTGCATGTCCTGTTTTTTGCCTGCGTATTCGCCTTTGTTAAAGTCGGCAGTAGTAAGGGTATTAATAAAGGTATTAAAACCTTCGTCCATCCAGCCATATAAGCGCTCGTTAGAACCTACTATCATCGGGAACCAGGTGTGCCCAAACTCATGGTCGTTAACACTCCAAAGCGAACCTTTTTTAGCTTTCCAACTACAAAATACGATTCCCGGGTACTCCATACCACCAACTACACCGGCAACAGCGGTTGCAGCAGGGTAAGGATATTCGAACCATTTTTGTGAGTTGTACTCGATAGATTTTTTCACATACTCGGTAGAACGGCCCCACGCATCTTTACCATCGCTTTCAACCGGGTAAGCAGATATCGCTGTAGATTTTTTACCGCTTGGCAAATTCATTTTGGCAGCATCAACAATAAACGCAGCTGATGAACCCCATGATGCGTCACGTGCATTCTTGATCTTAAATTTCCAGGTCAGTTGTTTTTTACCCGCAGGGCGTGATGATGCCTCGGTAACTTCGCTTGCAGAACGGATAACTACTGTTTCTTCGCTTTTTTCTGCTAATGCCCAACGTTTCAATTGCTCAGGCGTGTAAACATCCTGTGGGTTTTGCAACTCGCCCGATGCTACAACAATATGGTTTGCCGGCGCGGTAATGCTCAGGTCGAAATCGCCATACTCTAAATAAAACTCGGCAGGGCCTGTGTAAGGTAAGGTATTCCAACCCATAACGTCGTCATAAACGTACATACGCGGGTACCATTGCGCCACGGTGTAAATATTACCGTTTTTAGTTTTTTGGATTCCGGTACGGTCCGAACCATACTCAGGCACCACAAACGAATACTCGATGTTTAGTTTTACCTGGCCGCCGTTAGGGTTAACGCCGGTTGGCAAAAACACCTGCATGCGGGTATCGTTTATTAAAAATTTTACCGGGGTATCGCCTACCTTAACCGATTTAATATTGTAACCAGCATTAGCAAGGTTACCACGACCGCCATTACGGCTTCCGCTTGGCGGGATGATAGCTGTACCTCGAGAGTCCTGCTTGAATAAGTTTTGATCTAACTGCATCCACAAAAAATCAAGCTTTTGCGGGCTATTGTTGGTATAGGTTAGTACTTCGGCACCTGTAACTTCGTTGTTTTGATCGTTAAGCGTAGCCGATAATTGGTAGTCGGCACGGTTTTGCCAGTACTTAGGGCCCGGCTGGCCATCTGCAGCACGAAACTCGTTACCGTTTTTGCTATAGAAGAACGGCGCGAAGGCTTCATGGTAATTATAATTGCTCACCGGGGCTTGCTGTGCCTGGCTAATACCCGCAACAGACATAAAAGCCAGCGTAAAACCGGCAATTAGTTTCATTTTCATAATTTATAATTGAATTTACCGCAATAATACAAATTATTGAATAACCCATTTACAGAATTACGAAGTTGTAATGAGGAAGTTACCTTTGTGTTAATAAAAACCTAATAGCTTTCAAACACGGTTGTATAAATAGATACCAGTTTACCCGCGGTAAAGTTTAGCGAAACATGGTTATATCTTTTGTCAGATAAGATTGAAATGAAGTACCATTGCGGCGAGGCGCTCATTTGCGGATCAAACGGCTTACTGCTATCCTTAACAAATATAGAAAGGCGTTCCAGCTTTTTTGCTGATGCCGGGTCCTTTTTAATGTTAACCAGCTTTTGATAGATTCCATCAACCGGGTCGCCTACGTTGATGGTGGTATTTTGGGCAAAACCCAACGGCCAGTGTGTAAGCATCCTACCATTGTTTAAAAAGATAGTTTTCACCTTATTATTTTCAAACCCTAACTGAACCCCGGTAGATGTACCAATTGCCTCATCCATCAACATGCCGGTGTATAAAGGCAGCCTGGTTTTCAGGCTATCGATACTGGTGTATATATTATTAACAATGCTTAGGCCACCAATTTTTTCTGCAGCCTGTATTTGTTGAATCCTGGCATAGGTTTCCACACTTGTTTGCCCAATAGTTAGCCCAAAAAGCTGCCCGCTGGTAAGGGTATCGCTTGATATCTTCTCTTGAAACGGTGGCTCAACTATTATTCTGTTATCTACCTCTGCTTTCTTACAAGCAGTAAACAACACCGCGGCTAACAATAAAAGGTATATGTTTTTCATAACATGGTTTTAACTAATTACGGTCGCCACAATAAAAATGCTACACCCTTATTAACTAAATTAAAACTCTAAAAAACAAGCTATAAAATTACAGCAGTTCCTTGCCATATACCGCCTCATCAAAGCCAAAGAAAAGGAAATCACCATTTTCAATCACCGGGCGTTTGATCATGCTGGTTTTTTGTTGTAATAATTGCAAGGCATCCTCTTTAGTTTTAATACCCTCTTTTACGGCCGGGTCAAGCTGTTTGTAGGTAAGCCCCTGCTTGTTCATAAACTTTTCGTAGCCGGCTTTGCTGTCCCACTCGTTTAATTTATCGGCGCTTACGCCAAGCTTTTTAAAATCGTGAAACTCGTACGCAACGTTATTGGCCTTAAGCCAATCAAGCGCCTTTTTTACCGTATTGCAGTTGGTGATACCGTAAACTTTCATGAGGAATATATTTAGCCCGCTAAATTATCAATTTTTGGAACTGCCTCCGCTGGAATCATCATTATTAATTCCACGTTGGTTTTTCTTTATACTACTATTCAGCTTCCCAAATTTATAATTAAAACTGATGTTGATGCTGCGATAGTAGTTAAAGCTGTAAGCAGTTGTTTGAATATCGGGGGTGCGGGTAGGGAAATCGAGCCTGATAAACTTTTTGAACGGGTTATTGGCATAAAGCGATATAGTGGCTTTTTTGTTGAACAATTCTTTAGATACGTTAGCCCCGCTGCTTATCCAATAATTATCCTTGCCTTGTAGCATAACATCGCGGCTGCTAAAGCCCCCGCTTATGCCAATACGGTAACCATTATCAAACTTATAGCTGGCATTGGTAAATGCATACCCCTGCAACCCGCTGCTGGTATAAAATTCGCCGTTAAATGTACCGTTTAACCATACCTGTGTTATTTGGGAGTTGAAATTAAAATTGAGTTTGGCAGTAATGGGGTAATTGACGCTTACGCTAACTCCAAGGTTTTTATTTTTACCTACGTTGCCAAAGGTAGTAGTAGTTACCTCATTTTCATCTACCTTAACCAGGTTTTGAATGGTGTTGTTAGCAAAAGAGTAGCTTGCGTTGATATTGATTGATCCCTTTGCAAAGTTACTGTACCCCAGTTCGAAATTATTATTTACCGCGGGCTTAAGTTCCGGGTTACCCACTGTTATAAATTTAGGGTTTGATTGATTAACAAAAGGATTTAACTGGTATATAACCGGCCTTTGTATCCGTTGGGTAAAACCAAAGGTAACACTGCTATTTTTAAGGCTGCGCTGTATAGATATTGATGGCACCACATTTGTAAAACTTTGTTTTAACACACTGCCTGTTGATGCAAAATCAGCATCGATGCCGGTATGCTCTATACGTGCGCCACCTTTAAACGTCCATTTGGTGAATTTTAATTGGTAGGAATTGTATAAACTGTATACATCCTGGTGATAGCTAAAATCGTTTCCCCGGCTGTTATCAGTTATATACTGGTTGTTTACGTCAACCGTATCTGTATAAAAATTACTGAAGCTGTTCCTGGCTATCATTTTGCCGCC
Source organism: Bacteroidota bacterium (assembly GCA_040389205.1). GTDB lineage: Bacteria > Bacteroidota > Bacteroidia > Sphingobacteriales > Sphingobacteriaceae > Mucilaginibacter. Next base: position 96,522 of record JAZKAL010000001.1, on the reverse strand, counting down.
GGCTTCAATGGTAATAACTTTTAGCGGCTGTATATAATCTAATTGCGTTGTATATTCCTTTGATCCCGCTTTGTTATACTGCCGATAGTTTGGCACATTGTAATTAATGGTTTGATCGGCCTTTACATCATTAAACTGCTGGTTACGGTTATCGCTGTATTTAAAGGATGCTGTTAGCAATTGTTCCTTATTTTTTTTAAACCCAAGCTGATAATTCAGCCCCATATCATTACCGCGGTATTTACCGTACCCATCACCCATAATATTATAAGCCTGGGTAATATCATCTAAATTATTACGCTGTACGGTATATTGGTTGTTACCGTTATTATTGGTGTTATTATAAAAATTGAAGGTACCGGTTATCAGGTTAAGGCTATCGGCTTCGTAACTTAATTCGTTACTGGTATAGGTGTTACTACCACCATTAAAGCGCGTGCCGTCCTGGGTTAATGTAGATCCCGAATTCAAAAAAACGCTTTCGTTACCAAACGCAGTTTCACGTTTTGGGCGCGTGCCTGTACCCACATAGCCGTTGTACCCAAATTTACCCTGTTTTACGGTAGCATTTAAATTAAAGTTATTACCCCAAACGGTATTGAACCTGGTATTTATAGATCCGTTATACCCCTGATCGCCCTTTTTTTGGGTGATGATATTAATGATACCGGCAAGCCCTTCGGCATCGTATTTGGCGGGCGGGGTGGTGATCACCTCTATTTTTAAGATATTGGTACCCGGCATGGCCTTTAATATATCTGATGGGTTTTGCGCCATTAACGCGGACTCCTTACCATTAAGCAGTATCTTGTAGTTCCCGCTTCCCTTCAATTTTATATTATCTGATGCATCAACCGAAAGCATGGGCACTTTACGGATCATATCCAGCGCGGTAAGGGCTTTGCTTTCCGGGTCGGCCTGCACATCATAACTTATGCGGTCAACTTCCTGCTTCATCAAGGGCTTGGCCGCCACTATAGATACCTCTTTAAGCTGATTGCTTGCTGGTGATAGCATCATCCGGCCAAGCTCAACAACCGCTGTAGCCCCGTTAATATCCACAGTTTTTGTTTTGTAGCCCATAAACACTAATGAAAGTTTGTAGGGTTTAGCGGGGATGTTGGTTAGCTCAAAAATGCCGTCGTCTTTTGTAAGGGTGCTTTTTACGGGCTGGTTGGTTGCAGCATCTGTTAAAGCAATGGTTACAAAACCAAGCGGTTTATTGGTTGCCGAATCTATTGCTACCCCCTTAATGGTTAGGCTTTGCTGCGCTGTTTGGGCAAAAGATGCAACGACTAAGAAACAGCCAAACGCTGCCAGTAAAAGTTTTTTCATTAGTGTTATTTAGGATTAAAAGACACCTAAACAGTCCTAACGTTGCGCAAAAAACCTATTTTAAAGTACTTTTTAGGTAACAGCCTGATTACTTGTTATATTTTGTCATGGTCAGCTCCGTGCCAATTGTGGCAAAGCTTTTTATCATTTCAATCGAGCGTTCGATCAACGCCGGTAGCTCGGGCTTTTCATCGTCATCAAAACCACTTAGCACGTAATCTACCTGGCGGCCTTTGGGGTAATTGTCGCTCACACCAAAACGTAGCCGGGCGTATTCGTTATTGCCCAACGTTGCTTCAATATGTTTTAACCCGTTATGCCCCGCAGCGCTGCCTTTGGGCTTTAAGCGAAGCGTACCCAACGGCAGGGCAATATCATCAACAATAACCAAAACATTTTGCACCGGGATCTTCAACTCCTTCATCCAATGGTTTAGGGCCTTGCCGCTAAGGTTCATGTAGGTAGTTGGTTTTATTAAACAAAGCGTGCGGCTTTTATAGGTAACCTCGGTATAGTAAGCCAGGCGCATGTTATAAAACTTTGCCCCCTCCTGCTTTGCCAATTCATCAAGCACCATAAAACCGATGTTATGCCTTGTATCGGCATACTCCGGCCCAATATTTCCTAAACCAACTATTAAATATTTCATAAGTCCCCTATCCCCCTAAAGGGGAGTTTCTAAAGCGCAATTATACAAAAAAAGCGACGGGGATAAACCTGTCGCTCTTATAATTCTAATTCTTATTCAGTGGGCTACAAACCTACTATAGAATAGGGTACACGGATATTTTTCACACGATAGTAATACGGGTCCAGGAAACCGTCCTGACAGTCGGAAACACCGCAGCCCGAAAAATTAAGGCAAAAGGTTAATAGCAGTTCGTTACGCCCGTTAACCGATTCGGGGTGAATAGACGGGGTGTAATAACGAGCGTACTTGCCGCCAAAAAATTCGCTAACCGTATAAATGTACTTTTGCGCCGTGAATGGCCCTGTGGGGCTGTTAGATGTGGAAATATAGATATCACGCTGATCTTCACAGTTAAAGCCCTGATCCATCGACATCATAATATATTTACCATTAAGGTAGGAGATGCTATTGTTACCCGGGCCTACGGCAACTTTAGCTGCATCGTTGGTATTAGGTGTGCTTACCCAGGCCGAGCCATCCCAAAAGGTCCACGTTAGTGGGTCGGTTTGCTTAAACCTTGCTACAAAAATATTATTGCCGTAACCAAAGTTAAAGCCTTGCGACCCGAAAGAATAAACATAACCATCACTACTTTTTACCATACCTGTAGAATAACTGATATTTACCTGGCCCGACATACCCGCAGGGGTATAACGTACAGCATTCCACTCATTACCTGCATTAGGTGTAAGTTTGTAAAGCGACTGATTAGTCCCGGTAAGGCCCCTACCCTCTCCGCATTGCACCCAAACATCATTACCAATTTGTACACCCAATCCCGGCCATGACCAATCTGTCCCCGGCTGGTTATTAAAGATCTGCCTTGGGCGGCCATGCGCGCTGTTGGGAATGGTCATATTTGGGGTATGCTCGGGATTCCAATCGGTTGCCGTTGGCTGGATCATTACCGAGTTGTTGTAGTTAAAAAAGTCTGAACAGGAGAATTTGTTATTATCGCGCAGTCTCGATCCATCCCATGCATCCTGAGTTATCCACAGTACACGGCCATCGCTTAGGGGTACGCTTGTACCCTGGTCAAACGCTACTGAACCCTGGGCCGGGTTATTCCTTTCAAAAAATCCTATCGCCGAATCGTCCCGGTAAGCCTGCTCGGCCAATTGCGTAAAAGCAAAGCGTTGATTACCGCTTTTATCATCAGCGGTTTCCAGCGTAATTTTATTATCTGCTGCCGACGTGCTAAGCGCCAAACCTGTATTTTTATTAATGATATTAAAGATGCCTGTAGTTGAAGATTGCGATACTGCCCATAACTCACCCGCCGTTGCCGACTCGCGGTACTGCTCGGCCTGTGTGCCCGCTTGCGCGCCTGTGGCTGCATTTAAAAACTTACCGGTGTACAGGTTCCTTATCTGATAATATCTTACACCGCCGGATGTACTGTTATATATGAGGTGCCATCTTTGCCAAACGGGCAATCCTTCGGCAGTTGAGCCTGTTTCTATTTTTTGGTTATCCTTATACTTTTCATTAAAGGTGTAATTACCGGCTACCTGCAACAGCCTGCCGTTGTCGGCAACAATAGAAAACACCCCATAATCAATACTATAAAAATCGTAAACTTTAAATTCAACGTTCCATTCATATTTTTCGCCGGATTCGGCGGTAACAACAAATAGCTGCTTTGATGAAGCCGCATTAAATGTAGCGCCTGATGCCGGTGACACAGTTGCCCCGTCGGATATTACCATGTTGGCGGCTAAGGCACTCATGTTAGTACCTTTCTCTACCGTAACGGTTATGGCGTGTTTGGCATTATCGAATTTTGCCGCCCCTACCTGCCCTTTGGTAAGTTCAAACTGTTTGATCATTCTTCCCGGGCTGGGGTAACGTTTGTAATTGTCTTTAGAGCAGGCCGTGACAAAAACAATTGCGGTAAGCAGTAGTAATAGTTTTCTCATAATAAGATTTAATGCTAAATTGGTTTAGCAAATATATTAATGTAAATCGTTTTAGCAAATTTTATTGAATATTTATTTACCTTACTATCATGGCCTTGAAAACAATAGGCATAAAAAAAGCGACGGTAAAAACCGTCGCTTTTCTTGAATTAAATTGGTGAAGTCACCAAATAAATTACTTGCCTTTGCTTGCTTCCTGCTCAGCCTGGCGTAACGCACGTGATGTAGTTACAGATACAATGGTATCTTCTTGCGCGTTAGTAATAGTAAGGTTAGGGATGTTGATCTCGTTAACTTTTACTGATTTACCAACCTCAAGGGCTTCGATGCTCACTTCGATGTTATCTAAGTGATCTTTAGGCAATGCTTTAACACGTAGTTTCCTTAGTTTCTGAACTAATTTACCACCCACTTTAACACCCGGAGAAGTACCTGTTAATTTTACAGGGATCTCGATAGTTACCGGCTTGTTTTCGTCTAACAACAAAAAGTCGATGTGGATCAATTGTTCCGTTAACGGGTGGAACTGCATATCTTTAATAATAGCCTGTGATGTAACACCAGCAACTTCAATGTCGATGAAATGAACAACCGGCGTGTAAACTACGGCTCTCAAATCAGCTGCGGACACTGCAAAGTGGGTTTGTGTTGCACCACCATAAAGTACTGCAGGCACTAAGCCCTGGTAACGCAGTCCTTTAGCGTCTCTTTTCCCTACGTTCTCTCTTGGAGAACCGCTAATAGCAAATGATTTCATTATTTATTTATTATTCAAAGCCATATCAACATGATATGGATATTTTTAGTCTCTTTTATTGCTATGGACTATTGACCATAGACTATCGACTTCTTAATCTACTCTAAAAAGCTGGCTTATTGAGCCATGCTCGTTTACATTGCTTATTGCCTTTGCAAACAACTCGGCAGTAGTAAGCACCCTAATTTTAGGGCTGCTGTGTTTTAACGGTATAGTATCGGTTACTATCAGCTCGGTTAATGCCGAGTTCTCTATAGTTTCGTAGGCTTTACCCGATAACACCGGGTGCGTACAAACCGCCCTAACACTTTTTGCACCACGCTCCATAATTAAGCCTGCCGCTTTGGCAAGTGTACCTGCCGTATCGCAAATATCATCTATCAGTACAATGTCCTGCCCGGTAACATCACCTATTACGGTCATGCTCTCAATTTCATTAGCGCGCTTACGGCGTTTATCACAAATTACAACCTCGGCATTAAAAAACTTGGCAAAGCTGCGTGCCCTGTACGAGCCGCCCATATCAGGCGATGCAATAGTTAGGTTACCCAAACCAAGGCTTTTTATATAAGGTACAAATATGATAGAAGCATCTAAGTGATCTACCGGCACATCAAAAAACGCCTGGATCTGCGCGGCGTGCAGGTCCATCGTCATGATACGGTTTATACCTGCGGCTACCAGTAAATTTGCTACTAGTTTTGAGCCAATTGCAACACGGGGTTTATCCTTCCTGTCCTGGCGGGCCAAACCGAAGTAAGGTATAACTGCAATAATGTAGTGAGCTGATGCACGGCGTGCGGCATCTATCATCATTAACAGTTCCATCAGGTTATCGGTAGGCTGGTGTGTACTTTGTATTAAAAATACATCGCAGCCGCGGATACTCTCGTTAAAATGCGGTTGAAATTCGCCGTCGCTAAAACGCGACAAAACCACATCGCCAAGCTCCTGCCCGTATGATGTAGCAATGTGTTGAGACAGTTCCTTAGAACCTGATCCTGCAAATAGCTTAACTGTATTAAACTGTAAAGGCATCTTCTTATTTCGGATTTACGATTTATGATCTTAGATTTTAAGGCCCTCGATCAGCAGCTTCAAGTACATCAACCCCTTATAAAAAACAATCGGATCTCGATTTTTATCCTGGAAATAAATCCGAAATTAAAAATCCGAAATCCGAAATTTCTATGTTGCCCGACCAGGATTCGAACCTAGACAAACGGTACCAAAAACCGTCGTACTACCATTATACTATCAGGCAATCTCCTTTGGTTTGTAAGCCATCCCGAAAAGGAATGCAAATATAGGACGATTTTTTAAAACTCAAAAGCAAAAATTAAAAAAGTGTTCTAATTTATTTTTGAAGCTAAATCATGCGTTAAAAAGTGTTAAGGTTTGCTGCATTTAACATAAACATCGTAATGTTTTTCTTATTTTCGGCTGCTTAAACCTGAATTAGCTTGTAATAATCAGCATGAACTACAATAAGATCAACAATATTTTTGGCTGGGCAGCCGGCATTATTGCATCAATAACTTACATTTTAACACTCGAACCCTCTACCAGTTTTTGGGATTGCGGCGAATTTATAGCTTGTATCTACCGCCTGCAGGTAGCCCACCAACCGGGCGCACCATTGTTTACCATGATAGGCAAGGTATTTTCGCTCCTGTCATTTGGTGATAATATGAAGGTGGCTTACTTCACCAACATGGCATCGGCCCTGGCCAGCGGCGCAACCATCCTGTTCTTATTTTGGACCATAACCGCTTTAGCAAAAAAACTTGTTGTTAAAGCCGGCCAAGAGATCACCCAAACCAATATTATACAAATTATAGGTGCCGGTTTAGTGGGCGCATTAGCCTATACCTGGTCAGATACCTTTTGGTTTTCGGCAGTAGAGAGCGAGGTTTATGCCCAATCTTCACTTTGTACCGCTATAGTTTTTTGGGCCATATTGAAATGGGAAAACCATGCCGACGAAGAACGTGCCGATAAATGGATCATTTTCATCGCCTACGTCATGGGCTTATCTATAGGTATCCACTTGTTAAATTTGCTGGTTATACCTGCAATTGCTTTGGTTATTTACTTCCGCAGGGCAAAACAGGTTACTACCCGCGGCACGTTATGGTCGTTTGTATTAGGTGTAATTACAGTTGCTTTAATACTATGGGGTGTTATACAGTTCACCGTTAAAGGTGCAGCCTTCTCCGATCTGCTTTTTGTTAACACACTGGGCATGGGCTTTGGTAGTGGCGCTATCGTATTCTTTATATTGGTGATAGGCGCGTTGGCGTCAGGCATATATTATACTATTAAACCGTCAACCACTTATTTGGGTATAGCGGTATTTTGCTTTGTAGCATTGCTTACCATTAGTGCGGGCATCATTGGTTTTATAGGTGCCGCGGCCATTTTAGCATTGTTAGAGTATGTTTTAAAAGTACGCGAAAAGCGTGTTGCGCTTAACCGTGTATTGATCTGCGCGGCGTTCATCCTGTTCGGTTACAGCTCGTTTGTGATGATCGTTATCCGCGCGAAAGCGGGCACAAATCTTAACAATAGCGACCCGCAAGATCCGTTTGCTGTAAACAGCTACCTAAACCGCGATCAGTATGGCGATACCCCTTTATTGTATGGCGAATACTTCGATTCGCAGGTTACCGACCAAACCGATGGCGCTAAAATATACCGCCGTGGCGAAAAACAATACGAGGTTGCAGGTAGAAAACTAAACACTATTTACGACAGGAATACCCTGTTCCCGCGTATGTTTAGCCAAAAACCAAATCACCCGGAATTTTACAGAATGTGGAGCAACCTTGGGCCTGAAGAGCACCCTACCATGGCTACCAATATTGGCTTTTTTAGCAGCTGGCAGGTTACACAAATGTATACCCGCTACTTCCTTTGGAACTTTGTAGGCCGCGCAAACGAAATGGACGGACAAACCGCACAAGGTGTTGATGGCAGCTGGCTAAGTGGTTTTGGTAGTAAAGACCTGCCAAGTACCGTTACGCTAAGCAAATCATACAACAGGTTATATTTTCTTCCGCTTATTATAGGTTTATTGGGGATGATCTACCATTTCCAGCGCAACCAGCGCGATGCGGGCGTAGTAGTGGTACTGTTCTTTTTTACCGGTTTAGCCATTGTGCTTTACCTTAACCAGGACCCGCTACAACCCCGTGAACGTGATTATGCATATGCAGGCTCGTTCTACGCATTTGCTATCTGGATAGGTTTAGGCGTACTGTTTATTGCCGACCTGTTGAGTAAAAAGATCAACCCAAAAACCAGCGCTATAATCGCAACTGTGGTATGTTTACTTGCCGCACCTGCACTAATGGCCAACCAGGAATGGGACGACCACGACCGATCTACCAAACTTACCCCGCATGATATTGCCTACGATTATTTAAACTCGTGTGCGCCAAACGCTATCCTGTTTACCTATGCCGATAATGATACCTATCCGCTTTGGTACATACAAGAGGTTGAGGGTGTAAGGCCTGATGTGCGTATTGTTAACCTGAGCTTGCTGGGTACCGATTGGTATATCCGTCAGATGAAGGGCAAAATGAACAGCTCCGAGCCGCTGCCTATCAGCATGCCCAATGATAAATTTAAGGCCGGCGTGCGCGACGTTATTTATTATAACGATGCTAAAATTGCAGGCAATGTGGAGCTTAAAGAGGTTTTTGATTTTATCACCTCAGATAATAAGGAAAACATGGTGCAATACCAGAATGGCGAAAGCGCTAACTATCTGCCAAGCAAAAACTTTAAGATGACGGTTAATGCTGATGATGTGCTTAAATCGGGAACTGTACCTGCCGATAAAAAAGACCAGATAGTACCCGAAATGGACTGGACCTACCCAGGCAAATATGTTACCAAAGACAACCTGGCTATGATGGATGTTCTGATACATAATAACTGGAAACGCCCGGTTTACTTTGCTTCTACCGTACCAAGCGACAACATGCTTGGGCTTGATAAATACCTTTACAGCGAAGGATTAACTTACAGGCTAATGCCCTACAAACCAGATACCACCGCAGCCGCGCAAGAGAATAGCAACACGCTAAAAATGTACGATAACATGGTTAACAAATACAAATACGGCAATTACAAAACCGCCAAGTATCTGGATCACGAATCGTTAAACTTGTTTTACCCGTTAATTACCCGTTTATATGCTACCCTTGCCGATAACCTTTTAAAAGAAGGCCACCAGGACCTGGCTAAAAAAGCGTTAAAAAAATATGATGACGTAATGCCTTCGGTTATCATCTCGTCTGAACTGGCAGTGCGTAAATACTACATGGCCGAAAGCTCTTTCCGGATGGGGGATGAAAAACTAGGAAAATCGCTTGTAAACCAAATTGATACTTATTTGGTAGAGCAACTGAACTATGCTTACATCTTATATCAAAAAGGCGATGGCAACCTTAATACCCGCGACGTACAATTATCGCTGTCATTATTGAATGGTATGGTTAATTTAACCAAAAACTTTAAGCAAGATGCCCTGAGCGCTAAAATAAACGCCCAGTTAAAAGACTACGGAAATAAGTTTGGCGGCATGCAAACGCAACAATAAAATTCAAACTCAGCAAAAAAAGCGGCGATGAGCCGCTTTTTTTGTGCCCATATATTCCGTAACAATCAGGTGTTTCTATGGTCTTATAAATACAAGCTACCATTCATGAAAAACACCTTTACCTTACTCTCGCTGTTACTGATAACTTCCATAGCATCAGCCCAAAATAAACTTACCAGGATCGATTCGCTCATTAAACAGAAAAACAAACAAGGGCTATTTAACGGCAACGTGCTGGTGATAGAAAACGGAAAAGTATTATACAAAAACGCTATAGGATATGCCGATACAACTAAACAGGTGAAATTAACCACAGCCCACCGTTTTCACATCGGCTCGATAGCTAAAGAGTTTAATGCGGTTAGCATCATGATGTTGCAAGAGCAGGGCAAGCTTAATATTGATGATAAAATAACCAAATACCTTAACGGGCTGCCCGCCTGGACTACTACCATCAGTATAAAAAACCTGTTGCAATATAGCAGCGGTATCCCTAACCTTAACTGGAAAATACTTAAAGGTGATGCTAATGCGTTGGCAGCAATAAAAGCCATCCAAAAGCCCGACTTTGAGGCAGGCACACAATATGCTTACAACAATAGCAACACTTTTTTACAACGGCAGATCATCGAAAAAGCAAGCGGGATGAAGTTTAATGATTTTGTTGCCAAGAAATTGTTAAAGCCGCTTGGGATGAACAATTCAATAGTAGACCCAGTAGACAGCACTCCACTGATGGCTATCTCCTATAACAACAGCTTTGTACGTTCCCCCATGGTTTATCCCTTTACCGGGTGGACGGCTGTAACACTTGATGATTTTTATAAATGGGAAAAGGGCCTGGAAAACTTTAAGCTTATCAGCCCCGCATCTACACAACAGATACTTACCCCTTTTGAGCCCCAAAAACAGTGCGGCCTTGGCGGCGGCACAATGGATAACGGGAAACTTGTTACCCACCAGCACGACGGCACCGGCATGAATTACCAGGCACTGCTAACTGCTAATACACTTAAAGGCCGCACAGTTATACTCATGACCAATAATAAACAAAACAATTTGTACGATATTAACAGTGCAATAGAGGCCATTATGGATAACAAGCCTTAAGTAGTCTCCTATTCAATGTTTGGCTATTTTAGGAAATAAATTGTATAAACTTTTTCAGGACGGGTCAAAAAATACAGGGTGTCCCATTCTGTCCCGTTTTTTAAAAAATGGGACACCCCCAGGTTTTCATAAACAAATGATATACAAATACTTAGATCAAAAACCACTTTACAGTGTCCCACTTACGAAAACTTACAAATAATTGATTTACAGTAATTTGAATTTTTAATTTAATATAGTAACATAAATAATGGGACAGTAATTAATGATGCACAAAAAAAGCGGCCTTTGAGCCGCTTTTATATTATCAATTATCTTAAATAATTAGTCCTCTTCCACAACACCCATACTGCAGAATTTGTCGATACGCTCGGCAACCAGTTCGTCAACATTGCGTTCGCTTAAGGCTTTAAGATCTTTTATCAGTTGTTTTTTAAGGATGGCCGCCATAGCAACCGGGTCCTGGTGAGCGCCGCCAAGCGGTTCTTTTATAACGCCGTCAATCAGCTTGTTCTTCAACATCTCTGTCGAGGTCAGTTTCAGCATTTCGGCAGTGCGTTCTTTTTGCTCCCATGTTTTGAAAAGGATGGTTGAGCAGTTCTCGGGAGAGATCACCGAATACCATGAGTTATCCAGCATCAGCACCCTATCGCCAATACCTATACCCAAAGCACCACCAGATGCACCTTCGCCAATTACCACGCAAATAACCGGCACTTTTAGTACTGCCATTTCTAACAGGTTACGGGCAATAGCTTCGCCCTGTCCGCGCTCTTCTGCCTCAAGGCCGGGGAATGCGCCGGGGGTATCTATCAAGGTAACTACAGGCTTGCCAAACTTCTCAGCCATTTTCATCAGCCTTAAAGCTTTGCGGTAACCTTCGGGGTTGGCCATACCAAAATTACGATACTGGCGTTCCTTGGTATTACGGCCTTTTTGGTGGCCAATAAACATTACGGTTTGGCCGTTTAACGTCCCAAAACCACCTATAATCGCCTTATCATCACCTACGGTACGGTCGCCATGCATTTCAATGAAATCATCGCACATCAACTCCAGGTATTGTAAGGTATAAGGGCGCTCGGGGTGGCGGGATATCTGTACTTTTTGCCAGCCGGTTAGGTTAGCATAAATGTCTTTCTTAGCGGTTTCCATCTTGGCTTCCAGTTCTGCAATGGTGGCCGACATGTCCAGCTTGTTTTTCTCTTCAACCTGCTTAACTTTTTCTATCTGCCCCTGCAATTCTGCCAGTGGTTTTTCAAAATCAAATGTAATCTTCATACAATTTTATTGGCCGCTAAATTAAATAAATCCATCGGCATATTGTTTAATTATCCTTACTTGAATGTTTTCAATTTATTTATCTGCTGTGGCGACAGTAAATAATAGGTATTAAGCGCCGCGTTTAAAATAGCGTTCCGCAATTCGCCCTGGTATAAACCATAGCGGTTTGTGTAGTAAATAAGGTTGCTTTCGTTTATCTTTTTTGTGCGGAACAAAGCATCCAGCTTGGTTTCGTTAGTTACAATAAAGTTGCCCATTTCTATCTTCTTACGTTTTAACTCCGTGTTTATTTTAATTAAGGAAGCAACCTGCGCCGGGCTCAAATCTATCTCTTTTTTAAACTTTAAGGCTTTCTCTGCCGATGGGAAGCTGTTGATATCGGCAACCGTGCTCATTCCATAAACATCCTCGCCTTTTATCAGGGCATTGTATTGCACATCGCTCAACGTTTTAACAGGGGATGGCTTTAAGGTGCTATCCCGGGTTTGAGCTCTTGCATTAAAGCTCATGAACACTATGAAAGCAACGGCAGATAATAGTTTAAGCATAATATTAGTTTGATTATAAACGGGCAATTTTTAAGCCAAAGGCGTATCAATCTTCAATAGAAAAGTTTTCAACCTAACTATCGAAGATTGCCACGTCGCTATCGCTCCCCGCAAAGACGATTTTTTATTCTTACTCCACCTTCATCACTTTAGTCCGCTTACTTATGCCGTTCTCGTTAAAGGCCTCTATCTGGAAATAGTATGGCAGGCTTTTTTCCATCCCGTTAAAGTAATACTCGTTTACATTGTACACCATAATGTTGTTGTACAGTTTATCCGGTTCGGTGCCAAAGTAAATGGTGTAGCCTACAGCCCCATCAGTTTGTCGCCAGCGGATCCAGGAGTTGCGGCGCTCGGCATCACCACGTAAAACGATCAGGTTCCTTACCGTATCCGGCGCAGCGCCCGCACCCTTACCAAACACACGGAAACCCGATAAGGCAAACTTACCGGTTGGCATATGCAGGTTGGTTACTTTAAGATAGCGTGCTTTGGCCGGGGTCTTCAGCTCCACATAATCATGCGGCACATCGGTTTTGTTTTTGCTTTTATCTACCAAGGTTTTCCAGCTTTTACCATCAACAGATGAGGTGATCACATACTGATGATATACCCCTAATGATTTCCCCATAAAGGTGGCATCCTGGTCCGCATAGTTTAATTGTATAGCCTTAACGGTGCTTATTTCGCCCAGGTCGGTTTGCAGCCACTCGCCTTTGTTAGCGGTTTTGGCGCTCCAGTAGGTTTTAATATCTTCATCAACCGCAAGGTTAGGCACGTAAGCCCCCAGGGTTGATGATACCTGCACAGGTTTGTTATAGTTAAGCAGCATCCAACCCGTAAAATTACTTTTCAGGTGGTCTTCCTTGCCATTGTCTAAATAGTGCGGGTAATCGCCATAGGCGGTGTTTGTATACAGCACTCCATCCTTATCAAAACCAGCCGGCCAAAAGCCATTACGGCGTTCAAAATTGTTCTTAACAGCTATCACCATGGTACTTATATGCCAGTAGTTACCATATTTATCGGCCCAGGTTGCGCCATGCCCTGCCCCTTTGGCAAAGCCGCCGGGTTTGTAACTAAAGGGATTATGCTTTTGATAGGTAAACGGACCAAGCGGTTTATCACCAACATAAACGCCATCGCCATACCCCCGCCCTTCGGTGCCTGGGGCGGCATATTGCAGGTAATATTTGCCGTTGTGCTTGTTCATCCACCCGCCTTCCATAAAGCCGGTTAGGAAAACGTTATCGTTATTTTCACCGAAACGCTCCCAGCCGTGTTCTTTCCAATCCAGTTTGATCATTTCCTTTTTAGGGCCTATCGGCTCAAATGTTTTGCGATCTATCTCCTGCCCATACATAGGTAGGGTGTTACTGCTGCCGTGGTAAATGTAAACACGGCCATCATCATCGGCAAACAAACCGGGGTCCCACGCGCCTACCTTAAAATAATCTTTGGCGGCCTTCCAGGTATCGGTACGCGGGTCGGTACTCATCCACAGGGTAAAATCTTTATTATAGGTAGAGCCTATCACCAGCAGGGTATCGCCTAAAACCAAAGTACCGGGTGCGCAAAGTTCATCGCCTTTAACTTCGTTATATGGGCGCACAAACTTGCGCGATACAAACTTCCAGTTTAGCATATCGCTGCTCCACCAGTAACCAAACTGGTTGGTGCTAAACAGGTAGTAATTGCCTTTAAAAAACGTAACGGTTGGGTCGGCAGTGGCGCGGTGTTTTCCCCAAGCTGCAAAATTCTCGAACGGGGTGTACCCATAATCCAGATTAAGCGGGTTACAATAAGTAAGCCGTTTGGTTTGTGCCGGTGAATTTATGGCGAAAGCATATAAAAATATGGCTAATAAAATGCGGAACTTCATAACAGGTAGTGTATTTGGTTAGCACATCAAATATCAGTTTTTATGCCAATATTTTATTTAAAAAGCATAGAGGATGCAAATAGAGAAATACAAAGCATTGCTTACCAGAGAATTACTTACCCGGTCATTCGCCTTGTTCGATCATCCACTCGCCAGTGCGCAAAAGAGGACATTGTGCAAACGGTTTAATAAAAAACGGCCACCTTTTACGGGTGGCCGCTCATATTATAAGACCAATCGGTATTACATACCGAAAGCTTTTTTAAGCTGATCTACAGCGTACATTTCTGCTTCTTTAGCCTGTGGTACAACGGCACCCATACCAAAAAACTCGTGTGTTACACCATCCCAGTTTTTGCTATCTACCGTTACACCTGCAGCTTTCAGTTTATCTGCCAGCATCATACCATCGCTTTGCAATGGATCTAATTCGGCAGTGATAATGGTTGTTGGCGGCAAGCCTTTTAGGTTTGCAGCAACCAGATCAATGCGGGGGTCTTTACCTTCGGCCATGCTGTTCAGGTAGTTTTTAACAAACCAGCCCATCATCGGTTTATCTAATGGTTTTGCGCCTGCATTTTTTACGTACGATGGCGTATTCATGTTTGAGCCTGCAACCGGATATACCGCAATAACAGCAGTTGGGATCATGATCTTACTATCGCGCGCTTTAATAGCAGTGTTAACAGCTAGGTTACCACCTGCGCTTTCGCCAGCTACAGCAATCTTTTGGGGGTCGCCTTTAATAGATGCTGCGTTATTTACCACCCATTTGTAAGCGGCATAAGCATCGTTATGCGCAACAGGGAATTTATGCTCGGGCGCTAAGCGATATGCCACCGATACTACAATGGCGTCGGTTTTATCGGCCAGTACATTTGCAGATGCATCATAAACGTCCAAATTAGCTATAACAAAGCCGCCGCCATGGTAGTAAACTATAACCGGGTATGATGCTTTACCTGTTTTCGGGGTGTACACGCGTAAATGGATATTACCACCATCTGCAGGGATATCTTT
The DNA here is from genome assembly GCA_040389205.1 of Bacteroidota bacterium. Lineage (GTDB taxonomy): Bacteria > Bacteroidota > Bacteroidia > Sphingobacteriales > Sphingobacteriaceae > Mucilaginibacter. The sequence continues at coordinate 81,364 of JAZKAL010000001.1, read as the reverse complement.
ACCCATAGTATCAACATTAAATACTGGTTTTGGGATGTTATTTTCTTTCATGAGGTCCATCACCGCGTCTGTTGGGGTATGGTTTTTACGGGCCTCAGCCGCTGTTAGCTGTGGAATTGGCTTATCGCCATAGCTCGCCAGTTTTTCGATAACGGCCTGCATTTCGGGTTTAATATCCGGAGCCCAGGCCGGTGCAGCGCCTTTAGGTTTCAACACAATTTGTTTACTGGTATCGGCTGGTGCAAGGCTGGTATCACTGGCTGCACTATCGGCACCTGTTTTGTTGCTGCTGCTTGTGCATGCCGCGGTACCCATTACACATAATAATGCTAGGTAAGTAATTGATTTAATTTTCATTTTTTGGTAGATGTTTTATGTTTTCGATTGATTCATCTAATACAAGAACCATGCAATACTTCAATATTTTTTTCTTACAAATTACATTAATAGCATATAGTTGTAAACTAATTAACTTTGTAGAAATCACAACAAGAATATTCGTTAGAAGATTAATAAACTGATATTATACAAACATTGGCTAAATAGCTATTTTTGTATCTTCGGCCTTTCAAACAATACACGTATGTACAAAAATATAAGCCGCTTCGCAATAGTTGCTGTCTCTATAATAACCTTCGCATCTTGCGATAATACCGCCAAAACCGACAAAGCCCCTGCTGCAACCGATACCATTCCTAAAGCACCTGCTGCCCCGGCCGCGGCTGCTCCTGCTGTAATTGATACAGGTAAACTGGTTGGCGCCTGGCACGATGAAAGTATTAAAACCGAAAAAGGCGAAAGCATTGCCTACGAAGTAGTTAGCAGCGGACATAAAGTTTACATACAAGCCATAACATTTGTAGGTACCGACCTGAAACTGAATGACACCCCGCCCATTACAGCGGCTGCATCAGAAATAAGGAAAGAAGGCGACGGCTACGTAAGTGTAGAGCGCCCGGACGAGAGCTATAAAGTTGACAAAAAAGGCAACCTGCTTTTATTTGATAAAGGCATACTGGTTGCCACCTGTAAAAAGATATTGTAATTACTACCAAGTAAAGCATCAAATCTGCCGGGTACATTTAAATCAAAATATATTTCATTTTTAAGGGTTTTAGGGCATATTTAATTGTAGATTAGCCCCTGATTAAACCTGCACAATTAATGTATCGATGCTTTGTCCCGATTATTGGGACAGTACTTATTTCTATTTTTTGTTTAGTGGCTTCCGCGCAATCTAAACAAACATCAAACGAATCTTCCTCTGCCGATTATATCGGCTTTTATCAAAAATTTATTAGTGGCATACGGGGGCAGGAATGCCCGATGTACCCCAGTTGCTCCAACTTCGCGCTTACTGCTTTCAAAGAAAAAAACTTTGCCTCCGCATTTGTACTAACATCCGACAGGCTGATGCGTTGTGGCCATGATATTGGTAATTATGACATTACAGACCAACCAAATGGCTACAAATATTTAGACGTCCCGGGTGCTGACCCCTCTCCCAGGAACTTACGGCTTGTAAACCAACAGGCTTATTATGCTTATGCCGATACGATAAGGGATGTGGATAAAGCGTTGTTATTTATAAAATCGCTTATTAATAACAACTATTATGAACAGGCCATACTTGAAATTAAGCGTGTGGAGTTTAATAAGCCATTTAATAAAGAGGTTTTTACAAATGAACTGATCTGTTTAAAGGCCTTAAACGAATACGAAAAAGCGATATACGCTTACGAAACACAATGCCCCGAAATATATAAGAACGACCCCGAAATTTTGTACCAGTTAGCCACTGTTTATTATAAGCTAAACAATATTGATAAAGCAAACCTGGTTGTAAGTACTGGTTTGGTAAATACCCAAAATGAATATCAAAAGGCACGCTTTTACGCGTTGCAAGGCTTGCTTTACGCTAACAAATATGAGTGGGCAAACTCAAAAACATCCTTTCAAAAATTAAAAGCCCTGCCCTATCGCCCGGACTTGGCTGAATCTAACTTAAGGCTGATAGAAAAAGCAGAGGCTATAAAATATAAAAGCCCTGCCAAAGCAAGTTTGCTATCGATAATACCCGGCTTAGGTTATGCATATACCGGCCACACACAAACAGCTATTTCATCATTTTTATTGAATGGCGTGTTTGCCTATGCTACTTATAACAGCATTAAAAAAAAGAATTATGGCCTTGCATCATTAACCGGGCTGTTTAGCGTAAGCTTTTACATTGCCAATATTTATGGATCGGGCCAAAGTGCAAAGCGCTATAACGACCAAAAACGTAAAACTGTAATCAACAATTTATTTTATAATATAACCCCCTAACACAATTTACTATGTTTATTAAAATTTACCAGTCAAAGTATGTAAAACATGTAGCTTACTTATTAACAGTATGTGTATTATGTATGTCATTCACCATTAGCAAGCCATTAGATGTAATTTTACCTTCGGGCACATCTGTGGTTATGGAAACCATAACCGCCATTAACTCAAAAGAAGCCACCGTTGGGCAGGTGCTTGAGTTTAGGATCAAAGGCGATATTAAAGTTAACAACAAGGTAGTTATTGCCGCCGGCTCTATCGCTAAAGGGCAAATTACAAGAACACAACACGCGAAAGCTATTGGTAAAGAAGGTTACATTGAAGTACAAATTAAATCAGTAACCGCTGTTGACGGCCAGGAAGTTTATTTAGCTAACAGCAATTTGTATAAAGAAGGCGACAATAAACAAACGATATCTATTGTATTAGGAGTATTGGTTTGTGTACTTTTCTTATTCTTAAAGGGTAAGGAAGTTACCATTGAACCCGGTTACCAGGTAACGGCATCGGTAGCAGCTAACACTACAGTTAAGGTTGCCGAATAATAGAACGTAAGTCACATATAACAACAAAGAGCGCATAACATCAGTTGTGCGCTCTTTGTTTATAGTGTGTTTATTTGTGATTTTTATTCCATCCTATCTTCATCTTGCCGCCCTCTTCGTGCGCGCGGATGTGTAGTACAATACCCTTAAAGCGTTTTTTGGCAAGTTCTTCCTTATCGGTTATCAGGCTATCTTTACCCGGGTTCCTGAGCGGAATGTCAAGGGCGATATCAGTACCACGGGTCATCCCATAAACGCCTTCTACATCTACATTTAGCACGCTGCTGCTAACCTGCAAAGGTTTTATGGTTATCATATCCCCTTTAACCAAGAAGTGCCCGTCTAACTTGGGTATGCTTATATTTTTAAGGTTACGGAACGGAAAGGCGAATTTACCTACGCTTACCAATGGCTTAAAATCAATTAAAGCTGCGTTGCGTAAACTAAGGGCTAACTTACCGTTAATGGAGTTTGGCACCAGGTTACCGGCGTCTGTAATGCCACCGGTAATACTTGTTTTGGCCGATAAAAACCCCTTTAGATTTTCGGAGGTGAAATCCTGCAAACCAAAATTGTTAAAGGCCACAAAAAACTCGCGCATGTTTACATTACTTACTACCGTGTTTACGGCAAAATTATTCAGCTTTTTACCCTGCATCATTTTGCCGTTCATTTTTAAAAAACCACCGGCATGTTTAACACCAATGTTTTGAATGATGATCCCGTTATCGGTAGTCAGCAGGTCGGCAGTTGCATCCGTCGCCAGGAATTTCTTGTAGTAAACTTTGGCAACCTGCATGTGCATTTCGGCCTTGCCTTTTTCAAGCACCGTGCTTAGCTGGTCTACAACGTTACCGCTGTTGGCCCTGCTTTTAATTGCGGGGGTTTGTTTACGCTCTGCCAAAAAGCCTAAAAATTCGCCGAGATATAACTGCGGGCTCCTTATTTGCCAGGTAAGCAAGATCTTTTCGGGCGCGTTGTAATATAAATTCAGGAAGTTGTTTACCCGCCCGTTCATATTCACAATACTGCGGCCGCTTTGCAGGCGAATGTTACTTAGTACCAGGTCGTCGCCAATAAAATTTAATGATATTGAAGAGTTTGTTAACTTAATATTACGCGGAATATAATGTATATCGGTATTACGCAGCACTATAGCCCCTTTTATAATGGGTTTGTTTATTTTGTAATCTACAATATCTGCTGTGTAGCGCAGCTTCATATCTGCCTCGCCATTGGCAAATTTGGCCACATTGTCTTCTAAAAAATAATTTAGATCGGCCGCCGGGAAATTAGATTTAAAGTTACCCGTGGCAATAGGTTTTTCCAGGTTAATAATGCTGCCCGTATCAATGGTAAATGGCAGGTGGTTATAACTGGCTTTAAGCCCTATTAGTTTTATAATAGAGTTGTCGTCACCATACCCTTTATCTTTTACATAGTTATTGCTAAAAATGCCGTTAAAGCTGCAATTATCAAGCGCACCGCCGGGAATGGTAATTTTACTATCCTTCACCTTAGCAGTAACATAAATTTTGGGTCCGCCATCACTACCCTCAAAGCTGCCGTTTAGGTTACAGGTAACATCTATTGGTTTATTAATATCGAAACGGTTAAGTACCGTGGTAATGTTTGGCGCCAGCAAAGCAGCCGCCCGTCGCCATAAGATCTGATCGGCAACGATGTTGATGGTAAAGTTTGACGATGGCTTATCCTTGGTAGCAAAAACAGCATTAATTTTAAACGGGGTGTCGCCAATATTTAATGGCTGTACCGATACGTTTATTCTGCCACTCGCCTCGTTATAGCCGGCAACAAAATCGCCCTCAAGCTTTTGGTTTTTAATAAAACTACCTCGCTTGCTGTTAAAGGCCATGCTTTTTGCCATAACATCCAAATGGAAGTCGGCACGCCAGCCGCTGTCCGGGTATTGCATTTTGCCGCTCAGGTCATTTACCCCAAAATTGAATAGCTTGTTGGCCTTGCGGTCATCAACGGTAAAGGTAACATCGCTAAGCGTAAACTTTTTTAACTGGGTAGATGAGCTACTTTCAGACGGATTATCCTTTACCTGCTTGTTATCCTTTTTGAAAACCGCGGTATTACTGTAGCCGGTACTATCTGTAAATAAATCAATAGCGGCATTGCGGATATCGATATGGTTGATATCTATCGTTCCCCTGAACAAGGCCATGGTATTGATAGAAACATTAAAGTCCTTGGCGTTGAGCAGCGTGTGCTTGTGGCGTTCGTACTGTTTATCGCGTATAACTACATTTTGCAGCGTTAGCGAAACATCAGGGAAACCGCGGAAGAAATTCGGCTTCATATCGCCTATAACCAGGGTTCCGTCTACGCTTTTATCAAGCTGTTCGTTCACCATTTTAAGCACCTTGGCTTTATTAAAGGTAATATATAAAGTAGCGCCAACTAATATGAGCACTACAAGCAGCACCAGGCCGGCAAGTATTTTCAGGGAGAGTTTTAACCAATTAGGCATATCAACAGTTTTATAGCTAAATAGTTAAATACCTTATTTTGTTTGCATTGTAACAGAATGGTTAATAGCGGTTGGGAATGAAGAGCCTCACCCCGACCCTCTCCAAGGGAGAGGGAGAAAAAATCTTTACCCTCTACAAACAACATCAAGGTAAGTACAATAACCGAATATACCTATATTAGCCCACACAAACCATGGCTAATACCGCACCCCAATTACGCACCGTTAACGTTACCCGCTATGTTACGCCATTGCGCGAGGGTGGCTCGTTGCCCGCCATAGCCGAGGCCGACGACGGCTTTTTATACGTACTTAAATTTCGTGGCGCCGGGCAGGGGCCTAAAGCGCTTATTGCCGATCTGATTGGCGGCGAAATTGCCCGTAAACTGGGTTTTAAAGTACCCGAACTGGTGTTTGCCAATCTTGATGAAGCCTTTGGCCGCACCGAACCGGATGAGGAGATACAAGACCTGCTAAAATTTAGTGTAGGCCTTAACCTGGCGCTGCATTATCTTTCGGGCTCTATCACCTTTGACCCTACTGTTACTTTTGTAACTACCGAAATGGCCTCAAAAATTGTGTGGATGGATGCCCTGCTGATGAATGTAGACCGCACCGCCCGCAACACCAATATGCTGATGTTTAACCGCGAACTTTGGCTGATAGACCATGGCGCGGCACTATACTTCCATCACAGTATGGAAAACTGGGAAGAGCAGGCAAAACGCCCCTTTACACAAATTAAAGACCACGTACTGCTGCGTAAAGCAAGCGAACTGGTAGAAGTAGACCAACAATTTAAAGCGATACTAACACCGGAATTTATCCAGTCTGTAGTAGAGCTGATACCCGATGCCTGGCTTACCGACCGCTCTTTTGAGACAGAGGACGAACAGCGCCAGATCTACGCCAAGTTTTTGAATACCCGATTAGCTAACTCAAATATTTTTGTAACCGAAGCACAAAATGCAAGACAGACACTTATTTGAGTATGCCGTTATACGCGTGGTGCCAAGGGTAGAGCGCGAGGAGTTCCTGAACGTGGGGGTTATATTGCTGTGCAGCAAACAAAAATTCCTGAAAATGATGTACCATGTAGACCGTGAACGCCTGCAAGCCTTTGCCAAAGACCTGGACATAGAAGCGCTTGAAGAAAACCTGCTCTCATTCCAACGCATCGCGCAGGGTGGTAAAGATGCCGGCCCAATCGGCGAACTAGATGCCCCGTCGCGCTTCCGCTGGCTAACGGCTACCCGTAGTACCGTGGTACAAACCTCTAAAGTGCATCCCGGCTTTTGTTTAAATGGTGAGGATTCGCTTCAGCGGTTATATGACCAATTGGTGAAGTGAGGTTGATTTAAGCTGTATACGAACGTTTTACGCCATCGTTTTCGCAGATTAAAATTTGGGGTATGTAAAAAGTACACTATAATATTTATAAATTAGCTCTTTATAAACCAATTAACCACTTCATGAACCTATCTGTAAGGATAAAAGCCACTATGCTTTGCATACTTTGTTTGTGCGTATTAAATGTTGCGCAGGCGCAAAAAAAGGCAGCATCATCAAAATTCAAAGTAATAGCTTTCTACACCGGCAAGGAGGACCAGGCGCACATTAGCTTTATGCACGAGGCAAATAAATGGTTCCCCGCAATGGCTAAGAAGTATAACTTCACATACGATTCTACCAATAACTGGAAAAACCTGAACACCGCGTTCCTGGCAAAATATAAGGTGGTTATTTTTTTAGATACTCGGCCCGAAGATTCGCTGCAACGCGCGGCTTTCGAAAAATACATGAAAACCGGTGGCGGCTGGATGGGTTTCCATTTCTCGGCGTTCGCGCTAAACCAATCGGCAGTGCCGCAAAACTGGGATTGGTATCATAACACCTTCTTAGGCTCGGGCGAATACGGCAGCAACACCTGGAGGCCAACATCGGCTATATTAAAGGTGGAGGATAACGGCCATCCGGCTACGAAAGGGCTTGGCAACACCTTTAAGGCATCGCCAAATGAATGGTACCGCTGGCAAAACGATCTTACCAAAAACCCGGACATCCAAATACTAGCATCTATCGACCCGGTAAGCTTTCCGCTGGGTACAGGCCCAAAGCAAAGTGAGATCTGGCATAGCGGTTACTACCCGGTAGTATGGGCCAATAAAAAATACAATATGGTATACTTTAATATGGGCCATAACGATATTGATTACGAGCACAAAACCAACAAGGACCTATCCCTAACCTTTGGCAACCTTGCAGAAGATAAACTTATTTTAAACACACTGCTTTGGCTGGGCAACAAAAAGTAGCAATTAACCAAAAAAATCGCCTGCTTAATAAATAGCAAAAAAAAGCGGGCGCCATTTGGACATCCCGCTTTCACTCATCAATCACTCACAAAAATTATCCGGCAGTTGGGGCTTTAACGCCTCTCCTGTTCTTCATCTTCTCTTTTAACTGTGCTTTTAGCTCAGTATAGTTTTTTAATTGGTCGGCAGTAAATACTGCTTTCAATTCGCCGTCGGTTTGCATTAATATCGCTTTACGGCTTTGGTGCATCGCCTTACGGTCGGTTGTGGCTCGGTTAGCTTTTAAGCTATCCATCTGCGTAGCACGTTTCAGCAAAATGGTGTTCACTTTAGCGTACTGATCCTGGCTAAGCGTTAATTTTTTCTGTAACATCTGAGACATGCGCTGGGCTTTTTGCTCGGGTGCTATAGTTTTGTGCTCACCGCGTTTGCCATGCATTTTACCTTTAAAACTGGCTTTCAAATCGGCATATTTAGCTTGCTGATCGGCTGTTAAAACAGTTTTCAAGCTTGCATCTGTATTAGCCATGATGGCTTTACGGCTTTCGCGGGTTGCTTTACGGTCGGTGCCCTTGGTAGCTTTCAGGCTATCCATACTGGCAGCGCTTTTGGCAAATATCGCGTCAACCTTTTTAGATTGATCTGCCGACAAAGCTAATTTCTTTGTCAGTGCCTCAGTTCTGTGCTTTGCTCTTTGCTCCGGTGTTTTTGCTGCCTTTTGGGTTTGTGCCTGTGCAAATACCGCGGTACCGGCCAGGAATGTTATCATCAATAATATCTTTTTCATGTTTGTTAATTTTGGTAGTATGACACTGTTTAGCTACCGATGGTTTAATTAGGGGTAACGTCACATTGTCATTACAGTGGCATTTATAATTGGGCTCATCCACTTAACTAAAATTTAATTTCTATGAAACTTTATTGTTTATAAACTATATTAGCATAGCTAACCAGTATTAACCTTTTAACTATGTCCTTACAGCTTATCGGAATTTGGAAGGTTTATAAGCTTATTTTCAAAACTTTACTACGCAATAACTTCAATAAAAAAGAAGATACCGGTAACTGGCGCGAAAAGATATTTATCAAAATAATACTTTATGCAACGCCTTTAAGCCTGCTGGCTTTACTACCTAGTGTTATTGTCTTATTTGACAACGGCTATACTTTCTTACCCATTTTTGATTTTTTTGTTTTATTAAGTATCCCAACCGTAGTGTTGATCAACAAGATCAACCTATCATTCAAAAAGGCGTATGTAGTTTTCATGTTGTATGTACTCGCTGTAATTAAAACGTTACTGCTGGGTTCATTTGAAATTGGGGCAATTTATTTGTTGGCACTAAGCGTTTTTATATCGCTGCTTTTTACGCCGGGGGTTATCATTGCATCGGTATTAGCTAATATTTGTATTTATTCGGGGCTTACCTTAGTGATATATTTTAGGCTGTTTAACTCGCCCCTCATCAGTAAATACCCAACGGATTTTTGGATATTTTATTCATCCAATTTCTTGTTTTTAAACCTGGCATTAGTTGTGGTGATACGTCAGATCATTAGCGGGATTGAAAAAACCATTTTAAAGCAAGCTAATTTGCGCATGCATTTACAGCATGAAGTAAAATACAAGAATTTTCTTAACGCTCAACTCCTCGAATCTGTAGGCCACTATAAAAGCCTGTTTTTCAGGAACCCCTCGCCCATGTGGATCTTTGATTCGGAAACGCTTCAATTTTTACAGGTAAACGGGGCAGCCATCAGAAAATATGGTTATACGCGTGCCGAATTTAAATCGATGACCATTAAAGACATCAGGCCTAAAGAAGATATTGGGGAATTGATGGATGCACTTGCAAAAATTAGCGTTAACAACGGTGCGGCAACAACAATAGTTAAACACCTGAGCAAAGATGGCAGGCTTTTTTACTCGGAGGTTAGGTGCAGCGATATTAACTATCTGGGTAAAACGGAACGCCTGGTAATATCTACAGATATCACCAGGCAAATGCAATACACACAAGCCATTGAAAAACAAAACGAGCAATTGCGCGAGATAGCTTACCTGCAATCGCATATTGTAAGGGCGCCGTTAAGCCGCATTTTAGGTTTGGTTAATATGTTAAAAACAAGTCCCGATAAACAATCAGAGACCGAGATCATAGAATACTTAGATACATCGGCCAAAGAGTTAGATGAGGTGATAAGGACAATTGTTAACAAAACAGATGGCGTTGATCCCCATAATACCTATTAACTGATACCCTCCTGCACAAACCTGTTCAGCGTAATTAAATTGTTTATTGCATCGCCCATAGTGTTATTAAAATAAGTGTAAACCCGTTTTCCATCGCCAAGCCATTCCGTTATATATTGGGCGTATTCGTACAAAAAAGCATCGGTATAACTGCCGCGGTAGCCACCATTTGGGCCGTGGAAACGCAGGTAAACAAATTCGGTTGCCATATCTACCATAGGTGTTAACGACTTTGGCATATCCTGTATCACCATGCCGCAGGTATAATTATCAAGCATCTCATACACTTCATCCTTATACCAGCTGCGGTTACGAAACTCTATGGCGATATCCCACCCGCCCGATAACCCGGTATCCCGGATATTGATCAGCAACTTTTCTAATTGCCTGATGTTGCCCGCGTCATTGCTCCCCGGGAACTGGATGAGCAGGCTGCCCTTTTTATCGCCGGCGGCATCTATTACCTGCATAAAGCGGTCAACATCTTCGGGCTTAAAAAGCAATTGCTTGTTGTGGGTGATGTCGCGCCAGAGTTTATAGGTGAACCTAAAATTATCGGGCACTTCGTTGGTCCATTTTTTTACGGTGGAGGCCTGCGGGAGTTTATAGAAAGAGCTATTGATCTCGATACTGTTAAATAGTGACCCATAATAAGTTAACCGCGGTTTATCCTGAAATTGCGGCGGATAAAGCGATTTGTTTGGCACAGGCAGCACCAGCCCGCTGGCACCCGAGTAGAAATTTTGCAGAGTATTTTGCATACAATAGTTTAACACACTTGCAATTACTATTGTTGCGCTTATATTAGCGATTAATTAACCCAACAAACCTCATAACACATCTCACATGAAACTTACCGGCCTATTTCTTTTCTCGGCGCTTGCCCTTGCATCCTGCACGCCAAAACCTGCTGCTACCGCTACCGAAGACAAAGCCTCCCCAATGGTTGGCACCTGGAAACTTGTGGCCGGCGTTACCGTTACCAAAGGCGATACTGTTAAAGATTACCCGGTACCAAACCAGGAAATGCTGAAAATTTTAAACGCCACCCACTTCGCCTTTATGCGCCATGATCTTAGCAAAGGCAAGGGCAAGGATGCAACCTACACCGCGGGTGGCGGCACTTATGATTTTAAAGGCGATAAATATACCGAGCACCTGGCCTACCTAAACGTCCGCGAATGGGAAGGCCGCAGCTTTGATTTCACCGTTCAGTTTAAAGGCGATACGCTGATACAAAAAGGCATCGAGAAGATAGACAGCCTTAACATCAACCACGAGATCATAGAAACCTACGTTAAGCAGAAATAACCGCTTACGACCAAAAGCCCTGCACTTTTATTTGCGACGATGGGTAGCCCTGCTGCTTTAACAATTTACGCAGCTGGGCTACCATGGTATTGTTGCCGGCCAGGTAAAATATAGTGTTCTCTAAACTGTAATGCTGGTTAAGCACCCATTCCATCAGGCTGTTGTGGCCGTAAACGTCCCGGCGGGCAACAGGCTCTATGGGTGTCCAAAAGTATTCGTTAAACAGCTTGCGATGTTCTTCTTCGCCAATTACTACCCCGCCCGAAAAGCGGGTATGCGGCAGCACCATTTTTTGCAGGGCAAGTAAATGCCCCATGCTGCTTTCATCGCCCAGGGCAATTACGGCCGATGTTTTATCGGGTTGATGATGGGTAAAACCTATTTTTTTAATGTAGCTAATGGTATCGCCCTTTTTTAGGGTACGCGCCCATTTGCTGCCGGGGCCGTTGTGCACGGCATCAATATAAATGGTGCAGGTATGCGTTTCGGCGTCCCAGCCGGATGGCGTGTAATCGCGAAAGGTGAAATCATCTACCCTGAATTTGATGTAAGGCACATGCTCCCAGTTGCTCATATCGGCAAGAGGCAAATGCAGGTCTATTTCTATCAGGGTTGATGGGTTCCAGGGGCGTACTTCCAACACGTTACCTGTTTGCAGCAAACGCGCCTCAAATAACTGGCCGGCCTTTCTTTTTAATTTGCTTAAAGTGGATGTTTCCATGTGAGATAAATTGATAATACAAAGAAACATCGCAAATCAGCCTACATCAATGGCATTCCCATGGTATTGATTGGATTATTTACGGTATTCGGCACGGAATGAAAGCGGCGTTACGCCTTCCGATTTTTTGAATAAGCGGGAAAAGTAAGCATGGTCTTCATATCCAAGTATGTGGGCTATCTCTTTTACATTGTGGCCGCCATAATAGAGCAGGCGCTTGGCTTCCAGCATCACCTCGTTCAGGATCCAGTAACTTACCGAGAAACCTGTTGTTTTTTTTAGCGCCTCGTTAAGGTAAGTTTCAGATACGTTAAGCATCCCTGCATAAGCCGAGGGGCTTTTAACGGTTATATAATTATCTACCAGCAGCTTCTTAAACTGTTGGGATAACTCCACAGGCCGCGATACTTTTATAGACTGGTAATTGCTATCGGCATAACAACCCGCCGCTATGCCTATAAAAGATTGCAATAGCGAGAGCATGATGGATGTATTAAAGGTGCTGCTTTCATATTCATCAAAGCGTTGTTGAAGCAAAACCAATAATTCGCAGCATTGCTTCATTTGCCCCTCATTTAACATATATGGTTTTTGAACTGCAAGCTGCCCTTCAAATACTTTGCGGTAATCGGGCGGTAACAACATGGCATCAACCGCCAGGAACCAGCCACCAACGTGTTTTTTGCTTACACCATGGTGCACCTGCCCCGGCAAAACATAATATAACGAATTGGCAGAAAACCCAACTTCGACAAAATCGACCATCATGGCAGAGCTGCCACTTTCAACCAGAAAAAAGATATAATGATCATCCCGATGAGCCTCCACAATACTCTCTTTCTTACGCATTTCATCAATGCTGTAATGCCATATTTCCAGGCCAAGGGTGCTACGTTTTTTTAACTGATGTACGGGGATGTCTTTCATCTGCGGTAGCAAATGTAAGTTATTAGGCTAATAGTAAACAAAAAAACGGGCCACCTTTCGGCAGCCCGTTTACAGGTATAGGATATAAAGTCACTTAATCAAATTTCCAGCGCACAAAGGCCTCAATGGCCTCGTATTCGGCAAGGCCAAGCTGGTTGTACAAGCGAGCGGTTTCCTGCGTACGGTCCTCGGCCCTCACCCAAAACTCGCGGGCATCATCGCCGGGGAATACCGGGATATCCTTTTGTGATTGGTGTTTAAATATGGCCAAACGTTTACGCAAAACTTCCTGCGGAGATAGTGGTACGGCCATTTCTATCTCGTGTACCTCAAACTCGTGCCATGCGCCGCGATAAAGCCATATCCAGCAGTCTTTTGTCCATTCTTCAATTTGCCTAAGCCTGTTAAAAGCTTCCAGCATAATTTCGAAACATATTTTATGCGTGCCGTGCGGGTCGGCAAAGTCGCCGGCCGCGAAGATCTGGTGAGGCTTTATTTCCTGCAAAAGCTGCATGGTTTGTTGTATATCATCCTCAAAAGATACGTTCTTATCTATTTTGCTGCGGTCGTAAAACGGCAGGTCCATAAAATGGATGCGCTGGTCTTGCAAACCGGCAAGCCTCGCCCCTGCAATGGCCTCGCCTTTGCGGATCAATCCTTTAACCGTGCGGATAGCTTCGGTATCGTTTTGGTTTGGCGCTTTAGTTTTCAGGAACGCGGTCATGCTTTTATAAAGCCCTTCCAGGTAGGCGGCATCCTGCGATTGCGACCGGGCAAAGTCCATAGCAAACTCTACATAACGCAGCATCTCATCATCCCAAACTGCTGTATTGCCCGATGTTTGGTAAGCTACGTGTACCTCGTGCCCCTGGTCGGCCAGGCGGATGAATGTACCACCCATGGATATCACGTCGTCATCCGGGTGCGGCGAGAATACGATAGAGCGTTTCACCTGCGGGTTTGCACGCTCGGGGCGCTGGCTGTCATCAGCATTAAACTTACCACCCGGCCACCCGGTAATGGTATGCTGGATGTTGTTAAATATGCTGATATTAATATTGTATACCGGCCCAAACTGGGTTGCCAGCTGCGCCATACCGTTATTGTTGTAATCACTTTCGGTAAGTTTAAGTATAGGTTTGTTAAGCGTTGTGGCCAGCCATGTTACCGCTTTTTTAATAAGCATATCATCCCAAACACAATCTTTTACCAGCCATGGGGTGTTAAAGCGGGTAAGCTCAACAGATGCATCACGGTCTATAACAAACTCCACGTTATCTGAATTTTGCAGGTAAGTGGCAGGAATATCCGGCGATATAACACCTTCGATGGCTTTTTTAATGATGGATGCCTTTTTGCCATTCCATGCCATCAGGATAATTTCGCGGGCTTTAAAAATAGTACCCACACCCATAGTAATGGCTTTGGTAGGTACGTTCTCTTTACCACCAAAATCTTTAGAGGCATCGCGGCGGGTAAGGTCATTAAGTGTAACCAGCCTTGTGCCCGAGTTTGGCGCCGAGCCGGGCTCGTTAAAACCAATGTGGCCCGTACGGCCAATACCTAATAGCTGTACATCAATACCGCCATAGGCGTTTATCTTTTGCTCATATGCCATGCAAAACGCGGCTATATCATGCTCGGCAAGCGTACCATCGGGGATGTTTACGTTGGCCATATCAATGTCGATATGGTCAAACAATTGCTCTTTCATGAAGCGCACATAGCTTTGTGCCGAGTTGGGCTGAATAGGGTAATATTCGTCCAGGTTAAAGGTTACCACGTTTTTAAAGCTCAGGCCCTCTTCTTTATGTAGCCTTATCAATTCCTGATAAACTTTTACGGGCGATACACCAGTTGCCAAACCTAAAACAGCGATTTTGCCTTCGGCTTGCTTTTGCTTGATGATGGTGCCTATGCGCTTGGCTACATCAAGACTTGCCTCGTTATCGGTATCGTAGATCTTTACCGGCACTTTCTCGTACCGGGTTTCTTCTAATAAATTGAGTAACATATTTGGGGTATATTTTATTTTAATTTGGGCATAGCAATTCCACAACCGTGCGGAGGCCTGCTTTTCAGCAGGCCCGCCGGTTTATGATATTTATATTTGTTAGGGTTTTGTTTAGAAGCCGCTATCGTCTAACGCGAAGGTATTTTTACGCTCTTTCCATTTACCTTTTGTAAAATCGGGAAATTTTTGCGGGGCATTACCTTCTTTAAGCGATTTTTCGGATAGTGGTGTAATTACGCTCATGGTTAACGAATCGTACACGTCTATCGGGGTTTGTTTTTTCTGTTTTACAGCCTCTACAAAACCGTTAAATACAAACCAATCCATACCGCCGTGGCCTGCACCTTCGGCATATTTTTCAAACTTTTTCCAAAGCGGGTGATCGTATTTTTCAAACCATTCGCTGGCTCTATCCCACTGGTCGTAGCTTTTTGATTTACCCTCAATGTAAACAGATTCGGCAACGTCCATCCAGATACCCTCGGTACCCTGCACCCTAAAACCTAAAGAGTAGGGCCTCGGCAGGTGCGTATCGTGGCTTAACATTACCGTTTCCCCATTGGCACAATTGATCATGGTGGTGGTAACGTCACCATTTTTAAATTTGATCTTCGAGTTTTTATTACCCGGAGATACCTTATCAATATACTTGTTAAGCCCGATAGATTTTGAAGAGAATGATACCAGGTTAGTAAAACTGTTACCACGGTTAATATCAATATAATTCATTACCGGGCCGGCGCCGTGTGTAGGGTAAATATCGCCGTCGCGGTCAACGTTCCATTGGGTACGCCACTGGGCTTCGCCAACGGTTTGCGGACCAAACTCGGCGCCTTTGCCGCTAAAGCTTTTACCATCGTTAAATAATACGCCACGCAGATCGTGCTGGTAGCCACCTTCTAAATGGATCAGTTCGCCAAATACATTCTGGCGGGCCATGTTCAGGGCGGCCATTACATCACGGCGGTAGCAAACGTTCTCGAGCGTCATGTATGGCACTTTGGTTTCGTCGTAAACTTTCAGGATATCCCAGTGGTCTTTCTCGGTAATACCGGCAATAACCTCGCAGCCAACATATTTGCCGGCACGCATAGCAGCTATCGACTGCTCTTTGTGGAACTGCCATGGGGTAGCAATTATAACACCGTCAATATCTTTACGATCCAGCAGTTTTTTGTAGGCATCAAGGCCGCCGGTGTACTCTGCAGGTAGTTTCTTTTTTGCTTTTACAAATTGCGCGCGGCAATATTTCAGCGAGCTTTCTTGTATGTCGCAAATGGCTACTATCTCCACGTCATCGCGAAGCAGCCCCTCGCCTATATGGTTGCGGCCACGTAAGCCCACACCTATATAACCCAACCTTACCTTATCTGCATTTTTTGCGAATAATAACCCTGAAGGCAAAATTGTTAAACCTGCCAAACCTACGGCACTGTTTGTAACAAATTGTCTGCGATCCATAATTTTTAGATTTTATTTATTGATAATTATAATTGTACTTGTTGAATTTTGGCCTTGCCCACTTTATGCCCGCTGATGGCGTAATAGAATATAAATAGATAGGCCGGGATCAATATGATGTAACCATAGCTTGGGTTTAAGGCTTGCGCCAATGCACCATAAGCCAAGGGCACAATTGCCCCGCCTGCTATCCCCATAATTAATAATGATGATCCTATTTTGGTAAACCTGCCAAGGCCCGATAAAGCCATTGGCCAAATGGCCGGCCATACCAACGAATTTGCCAGCCCCAGCAAAGCAATAGCGGCTACCGACACATAACCGGTGGTTAATATCGCTACCGCAGATAGGACCAAACCCAAACCTGCAGAAAGTTTCATGGCTTTTTCCTGGCTTAAGTATTTGGGGATGCAAAGGATGCCTACACCATAACCCACCAGCATAAAGATAAGTGTGGCAGTGGTAAAATACTTAGCCGTACCTAAAGCGATGCCTTGTGTACTGCCATAGTTAATAATGGTATCACCCGCTATAACCTCTACCCCTACATAAAAGAATAAGGTCAGCACCCCTAAAAGTAAATGCGGGAACTGCGTGATGCTTGTTTTGCCACTATTGTTTATAGCGGTAGTCTCATCTTCCTGGTCGGTGTCTATCTCAGGCAGGCTGGAGTAATAGATAATTACGGCCAGTATCATCAGCACAATAACTATAATGATATAAGGGAGAATAACACGCGATGCCAGTTCATTAAGCTGCGCAACTTTAACATCGGCGGCCATAGTAGCTAAACGCTCTTTAAAACCGTCGGCATTTTTTAAGGTGATGGCACCCAATACTATTGGGGCCAGTGCGCCGGCAATTTTATTGCTGATGCCCATAATGCTGATGCGTTTCGCGGCGCTTTCGGGCGGGCCTAAAATGGTAATGTATGGGTTAGAGGCCGTTTGCAACAACGCTAAACCCGAGCCCTGTATAAACAAGCCTAACAGAAACAACCCGTAATAACGGGTTAACGCCGCCGGGATAAATATCAATGCCCCAACCGCTATAATAGCAAGCCCCACCGACATACCCTTTTTAAAACCTGTAACTTTAAGGATCCAGGCAGATGGGATAGCCAGCACAAAGTAGGATATGTAAAACGCCGTAGTAACTAAATATGCTTCAACAGTGGTAAGCTCGCAAGCCAGTTTTAGGTAAGGTATCAAAACCGAGTTTAACCATGTGATGAACCCGAAGATGAAGAACAACATCCCAATAATAAAAATGGGACTAAGGGTTGCTTTTTTGTTGCTGCTAATTACTGTCGTTGTATCCTGCATATGTTTAAATTATAGTGTTAGTGTTAAGATGCTTGTCTGCTAAAAGTTATTTCTTTAAAAAACCTGCTCAGGTGAAACTCGGGCTGTTGCGCCTCTATCTTGTTCCAGCATAAAAAGTGCGGTTGGGGCAGGCCATCGCCGCACTTAAAAAGGTTAACCTTTGCCTTGCTCTGCTCAAACGATAGCGCCGGGTGAAACTTAAATATCTTTTTAGGGATACATAAAGTAAGCTCCCACTGTATATTACCTACCACATTACTTTTAACCAGCGTTTGGTGCCTGATGGTTTTGAGCAGGTTTACGGGTATAAATGTACGCCCGGTTTTATGTTGCCCATATTGCGCCCTGCTGGTACCCATACAGTTAAACTCCAGGTTGTAATAGCTGGCATCGTTATCAAAAGCGATGAAAAACTCTACACAGCTATCCTCAAACACAGGGTCGTTAAATCTACTGTATTCGGCCTTTAAAGTATGCTCGTTTACGTAATATTTCAGATAGATCTCGTCGTTATCGTAAGCCAGCGCAAATGATGCTTCGGGCTGCTTTTCGCCCGCCGACCATGGCGCGTGCCTGATAGGCCTGCGTTCGTGGGTATCTAAAACCCTGGATATGTCCTCTACCGAACGCAGGTCATCGAAGCCGTTAAGATACGGGATATTTACCGATATTGCCATATCCATTAGTATTGCGCGGTTTTATAGCTTTCCATTTCCTTCAATATCGTTTGATGCATTTGCCCGGCATTGGCATCCAGCATTTTTACCAGCTGGAACTGCGCCCTTGCACGCTGCAGGTTGTGTCCCTCAAACTTTATTTTAAAATAGGTATCACCATTGATATGATCTGTTAAAAAGCGTACGGCCTGCATGTAGGGCAGCAACAACGCGCCTTTCATCAATGAGTTTACTTCGGCATCAGTCAAAAACTTGGAAGCCTCTTTTAAGTAGCCTTTTACATAGGCATCAAAAAGCGGCATATTCAGCTGTATTTTGCTCGGATCGGCCTCATCCTCGGTTGTGGTGTTGATGATGGTACGGATGGCGTCGCCAAAATCATAGGCCACATAACCATCCATTACGGTTTCCAGGTCTATTACACATTGTGCTTCATCGTTACTATCCAGCAACACGTTATTAAACTTGGTATCGTTATGAATAACGCGCCTGGGCAAAGCTGCAACCTGAGCCGGCTGCTGAAAGTATTGCATAGCTTCGGCATACTGTTTCACAATTTCCAGTTCGGCAGCAACAGAGGCTACACGGCCAAGCGCATCTTTAGCAATCGCCTCATCTAAATGCTGCAAACGTTTCTGTATGTTATGAAAATCGGGGATCACCTCAAACATCTCGCCCGCAGGGATATCCGACAACATGTACTGAAACTTGCCAAAAGCCTTGCCACCTTCGTACGCTTGCTTTTGTGTTTCTACAACATCATAGCTTTTGGTATCGCTTAAAAAATAAAACATACGCCAATAGTCGCCGGCGCTGTCTTTATAAAAAAAGCGGTTATTGGTGGTTGGTATCAGGGTCATCACCTCTTTCATGGGGTCGCCATAACCAAGGGCATTAATTTTACCTTTAAGGTGCTCGGTTACCTTGCGCATGTTATCGGTAAGTTTCTCCACGTTGGTAAAGATCTTATGATTTATACGCTGTAAAAGGTAATCGGTGCCGCCGGGAGTTACATTCTTTAACCTGAACGTATCATTAATATGCCCCGACCCATAAGCCTTTTGCGAACCCACATCTGCCGCACATTTAAAATGCGATACAACCTCAGCTATGTTTTTAGAACTTTGCACTATACTTTATAATTATTAATGTTACGTATTTGTTATATAAACTGTTAATAAACAGATTCATCTGCCCCAATATCTATCCTTGAATTTACGATCCTCGCTGCTTTATCAATATCTAATTCGCCTGTTTGCAGGGTGTACGTTGGCAAGCCGGCATTAACGCAAGCCGATGTATTGGTTAAATGCAGGTTTGGTGTTGGCAACGTACCCGATACTAAACCCGGGTTACCATAGGTTGAGTTGGCGTCGAGCCCGGTGCCGTTACGGTAATCGGTAAGGTTACCATAGGTTGTACTGTTGTTACCGCCCCAGTCAAAAGTGATGTTGGTAGCAACGCCCGATAATGTGTAATACTTGTTGTAGTTGTAGGTTAAGTTTGTTGACGTAAAACCTGCCGAAGCGATAACCACAATGTTGGACCGCGAGTAAATAATGTTATTAATGAATTTAACATTATCTAAGTTCTGCATCGAGATCTCGCCTCCCCAGCCACCTTTAGAATAATTTTTGTATAACGTATTGTTGCTTACGGTTGAGTTAATAACCTTGCTGTTGGATTGGTTGGAACCGATAAGCAAACCGGCCTCGATGTTATTATAAATAAAATTACTGCGGATGTTAATACCTTCTACCGTGTTATTATTATTCTCGCAGCCTACCGTAATACCCGCGTAATTTGCATACACGGTATTGCCCTCAATATTTATCCATTTACCGCCATCTACATATATACCACCGGATGTTGCTACCGGCGATACGCAGTTATAAACCGTGTTATTTTTGATATTGCCATTGCGGGCATAGTTCACAGCGGCAGGCGCGCCTGTCCAGCTATAATTGCCAGACATATCCATACCTATGTTTTTAATATCGTGTATGGTATTAAATTCTATCAGAAAATTCTGCACGTTACCAGTTAAGGTAAGGCCTTCACTGTAGCCGGGAATACAGTTAAATATTTCGTTACTGCCAATGTAGATTTCGGTATATGCAGTTGATGTAGACCCTACAATAATGAACGGACTGGCATTATCGGTACTTGTTGGGATGGCGCTGCTATTGGTGGTCCAGCCTATGTTCGAGATCTTGCAGTAGGTAACCTGTATATCGGTACCGCTGCCTACAATATAAATACCTTTGGCATTTGCGCGGGTATTATTGGTGATGTTAATATGATCTATACGGATATGGCTGCGGCTTGGGATAGCCAGCATTTCGTTTTGCGCGTTGTTGGTAGCGTTTACACCATCTAATGTTACCACGCCGCCGTTATAATTTGTTAAAGTGATAGGCTCCGCGCTTGATGCGCCGGATGTTGGCCAGTAAAGCCTTTCTTTATAAGTACCGGCCATTACATAAATGTTAGCCCCAACGCCTGTGGTTGTTTTATATAATGCCGCCTGAATGGTTTTTAAAGCGGTAGTGGTAGATGTACCGGTATTTGCATCGTTACCGGATGTGCCGTTTACATAGTAACTGGCCACAGCCGAAGTTTTGCGCACTGTTTCTATCTTCCCGGTAGCCGGGTCAATAACCTTAGTTTCCCTGATCTCGTTGTTTTTTGAACAAGAAGAAAGAATGAACGCAAATAGTGCGATTAAAAATAAGTTTTTCATAGTGGTATGTTTTAAAGTTTGTTTCTATTTAATCAACTCAAACACCGGCAGCCTGTCGGCCGCTACATCCATCTCTATCTTCGCGGGCCCTTTAACGGTTTTGCCCAAATCACTTTTCCATTTTCCTTTTGGCAGGTATATTGTTTTTTTAGTGCCGTTGGCTACCATTGGTGCCACTAAATATTTATTACCCAGCATAAACTGGCTTTTTACATCAGCTAATCCCTGGTTCGGGAACTCGTATTCCATACTGCGGGCAATGGGCTCGCCGGTTTGGGCGGCTTGTTTTACCAACTGCATAATGTATGGGGTATACTTAGCCCTTACCTCTACCGCTTTTTTAACAGCAGCCAGGTTTTGTTTTGATAACACCCTCCATGGCGCTACCGAGAACTGCATCATGGGCATCAGCGCCGAGCACTGCGCCGAACGTACCACCAATTGCTCATCCAACTTATCTTTACCAATGAACGACCCATACTCGCCGCCGCCTATCATATCGGGGCAGGTAAACTGGTAGCCCAGCAGGCCCGCAGTTGTTAGATCAGGGATCAGTTTTTGCAGGTCCTCCCAGTTATGTTTTTTATCGCGCAGGCGTTGCACCAATGGCTCACCGCCCATTTTCCACATGGCGCGGTATTCGTTTAGCGGGTAGTAAAGGCCCAATTCGCCCCAAAGCCTGCTGTGCTCGTTTGGGGTCGCTTTTTTAAACGAGCCTACGTTAGCAGGATAAAAATCGGCATCGCCGGCATCAAACTTAAAACCATCCAGGTGGTAAGTATTTACCATATGATCTAAGCGGCCTTTAAACCATTTTACTGCATCGGGGTTAGTAAAATCCAGCACCGAACTGTAACCGTTCCACCAGGGGATTATGGCAGGTTCATCGGCATCCTTCTCCGGGTTGCCGGTTTTTACTTTATAGGCGGTAAGCAATAGTTTTTTCGCAAGCAATTCCCTGGCAACTTCGGTATCGGGCGATACAAACGGACTTATCCAAAGCATCACCTTAAAACCCATGCTGTGCAGGGTATCAACCATAGCCCCAGCATTGGTAAACCTATCCGAGCGGAAATCGAACCTACCATAGTAATCGGCCCAGTTATCATCAATCATGATCACTCCGGGAGGGAAACCATTATCAATTATTGAACGGGCATATTTTAAAATATCCTTTTGATTTTGGTTGTAAACCAGTTCTATCCAGGTGTTATACTGCGGCTTGCTGAACAGCAAGGTATCCGGCAGTTTACCCTTAGCAGGGAAAAAACGTTTTGACGCGTTGCTAAATGCATCACGCAAATTCTTCCCTGCCGAATCGATGGTTAATGCGCCCTTTGCATTGGTAATAACCAGCTTGTTATTTGCTACCGTAAACTTAAAAGGCTCTTCGCTCCATACAAAACGGCCTTTGGTAGACACCAATAAAGGTGCGGCCTGGTTACCTTTGGTATCGGCATACATGTCGTAGCTGTAACCATCTTTAAAAGGTGCAAGGTGTGCCTCGTTAGTAGCACCGCCAAACCATTTTTCACCATCTTTAATAGTTATGCTTGTTTGCGCGTATAGCCTGGTACCGGTGGTGCAAAGCATCACGGCAAACAAACATATTTTAAAGGCCTTTATCATTTATCAGCAGGATATTAGTTAACTTTTATAGTGTGGTTTAATTTGTTGTAACCTGTGGCAGCTTCCCACGTGCCGTTGTTAGCTAAACGGATGCTAAACTCCGGTTTGGTAGCGATGCTCGCGTAAGCATCCGGCAGGTTCAATAACATTTCGTAATCGCCGGCAGGGAAATCTGAAGGGATCTTAACTGCTTCGGTAACTTTGTTATCGCCGCTGTACCATCTCCTAACATCGGCAGCAAGGTCAAATGATTTTACTTCGTTGGTTTTGGTATTACGCAGCACCAGTTTAACCGTACGTTTATTGTATGGCGATGCATAGCCGGCATTCTTAATATTCAGCACAATGTTAAGATCGGTGCCTTTAACAACATTATCTGGTAACGATGCATTTTGCAACACAAAACGGTAACCCAGGTTACGTTTAATGTTATCCATACAACCACCGTCCTGCCAGTCGTTAGTTACCTCGGTATTATAATGCGCGTTTATAAAGCTGTAATGCAATGCTGCAAACTCGGCCTGTATCTTACCGGCAGGTTCGCAATCGTTAGTTGGGCTGTAGCCGTCAGAACAGGTTTCGCCACCTACCACTACAAACTTGCTGTCGGCTTTAAAATAATCTTTAAGGGTATTCAGCACGGCACCATCAGATGCGCGCGGGGTAGCACTGTTACCATAATCGGTGTAAGTACCAAAGTCATCGGCACTGGCCATAAAGCAATCGTTATGGAAGCCTAAACGGGCGATGTCAGTTTCGGTAAATGCGCCGCTTTCTGTTAAAGGTGCAGAACTAAGCGGGGCGTTAACACCGTAAATGTAGCGTTGCCTTAATTGCGGGTAACGCAGTTGTATCATCCTATCGGCAGGTACGGCATCAAGCAGCGCTTTAATTACCTCTATCCTGTCTTTCCAGTTTTGATCAAGCAATTTGCCTTGCGCGGCATTTGGTGAAGCGTCGCCGAAAAAGTCGCTGTAGTATTGCTCGCCCCAGGTGCCAATAAAGCCTAATTGCACACAGGCAATAACATCGGCATTATCATGCAAAACGGGTTTTAATTGTAAAATATGGTTAAGGATGATAGCCTTTGGCGCATCGCCGTAAAGCGGACAAATAAAACCTTCGGGGCAGTTACCCGGTTTAGCGGTAGCCGTGTACACAAAACGCGGAATAAGCTTTACACCGGCAGTGCGCGCCGCGTCAAAATCTTTCTTTAGGTTAGTTAAGAACGACGCCGAAATAGCCTGGTTAACCACATCATCTAAAACATAATACCTAAACACAAGCGTACTTGCTACCTGGTAATTGGCAGATTGTATGGACTGCGGTGAGCGGTAGCCCTTCAATTCATCGGCAGATAATACCGTATAGTTACTGGAGTGAACCTCCGAGTAACGGTAAAAACCACGCTCGGGGTTAGGAAAGTCTTCGGAACTTTCGGTATAGGTAACATTTACCTTTTCAATTTGCACCAGGTTGGCCTCTTTATCTTTACACGATGACGCAAGCAGTACGGCTGCTAAACATGTGCCCAGGGCATACCCTGTAAGTCTTTTTATCATGATTAAGTTTATTTAATTAGAAGGTTTATAGTTTAAAAAAGATGTTTCGTTTATAAAGCCAGTAACATAAGCCCCACTCTAACACCAGCGCTGCTATGGCTGATACTAACGCAGCGATACTTAGTGGTACATTCAGGAACAAGTGCAGCATATCGCCGGTAAAAACGGCTACTTTGGCATTTACCCATTGCGCGCCCACGGTTTCGAAAAACAGGTAGATGAATATGGCATTCATGCCCACAACCGTGAACATCCAGGCATATTTGGTATTCCGTTTTACATCAACCAGCCAGTAAACTGCGGCCAGTATCAGCAGCACCCAACCTACCGATGCAAAAGCGAACGAACTTGTGCTGATGCGTTTGATGATAGGTGTAATACCCGCCCAATCTAACCCGAAGCCAATGGCTAACGCGATAATGCCTGCAATTACCAAAGCCTTTATTTTGTAACCGGTGGTTTTGTTAGAGATAAGCAGCTTGCCTGCCAGTACACCCCAGATAGTATGCGCCGCCGTTGGGATGCAATTAATGGTTACCCAGCCATCGCTGTTTATTTTACCCATAAGCAGGGTATCTACATATGCCCCAAAGTTTTTACCCTCAACAAATGGCTGGTCGAAACCCGGCATCAGTATGGTGCGGTATAAAACCTCGGTGAGGATGAGCAGCGCTATGGTGAACACCAACTGCCAGGTGTACCCCTTATCAATTATTAAATAAGCTACAATGGTAGTAAACGATAATTGGGTTAGTACGTTCCAAAGTTCCCAAACGGGTTTGCCTGCATAAAAGCAATGCAGGGCAACGCCGCATATAAATAGTTTTAGGCTACGGATGAGCACATGTTTAAGGTTGTGCCCCCAGCTTTCGCCTTTTGCCAGTTTACGGCTGTAAGAAATATACATCGCAGCGCCTGCCATGAACATAAACGCGGGCTGCACTAAATCCCAGAAACGCAGCCCGTGCCACGGATGGTGAAAGAACTGGTTGATCAACCCGCCCATGGGCTGCGCCGGATCGATATGCCTGATGGCTTCGTAAAGCCTGCAACTTTCGCCGCAAAGCAGTATCATGATCATGCCTCGCATTACATCTAACGACACTAAGCGCCCGTTAGCCAATTGATCAGCATTCAAATTCTTTACCATAAAACGCTTTGATGTATATTTTTATTTACAGCCTCAACTAACCAATTAAAACCTTATTCGCTCATGTCTAAGAAAAAGCTTGGCCCGCCATCATCGGGCGCGCTGCCCAACGTTACCGACCAATCGCTTTTGGTGGCCTGCAGCGCTATACGCAGGCCCGAGCCTGTTAACCCTTTAAGCTTACCGCGTGCAATACGCATCTCAAACTTTACAACGCCGCCTTCTTCCTGAACCGTCCCAACCTGGTAGGCATCAGCAATTGACTGCTGCGCAAATGCGAAATCTGCCTGGTTTGTGCTGTTATGATAAAATATATCTACGCCTGCTGTAAGCAGCTGGCCTTCCAGCAATACGTCGTAACCACCTTCGGTAAAAGTACCTGTAGAAAGCCCTGTGGAGGGGTTATTATCGGTATCCATGTAAAAATCGAAGATGACACCATCGGCTTTTTTGCCGGTCATTTCGGCATACATGTAAACATAGTTGCCGTCGTAATCATATTTAACGTTCCTGAAAATGCCTTTTTTGGCACCCAGGGTAACTACGTCTTTGGTAACGGCAGCCCAATCGGTTAATGTGTTATCGTTAATTTTTACCGGCGATGTTTTAGCAATACGCAGCACGGTTGATGCCTCGGTACTTTTACCGTTCACCGATGCGGTAAGCGTTGGCACATATTTACCCTTACCCGGATAGGTATGCGTTGGCTTGGCATCGGTAGATGATGTACCATCACCAAAATCCCATTTTAAATTAGTTACACCTTCTGTTTTTACAACGAAGGTTGCGGTTGCGCCGTCAACTTCTACATCGTATAGCAGATCGGTTTGAGGGGTGTAATTATCTTTTTTACATGAGCTGAATACCGAACTTGCTACGGCTACCGACAGCACGAACATGTAAGCTTTAAAATTTTTCATATCAATTTATATGTTACTATGTGATAATTAAATTATGGGTTTTGGGTTGCTAACGGGTTACTTAACACCTCGTCGATAGGGATGTAGTAAATGGTACGCGGGCTGGTATAAGGCACAGATAGGTTAGGGTAACCTGCCGGTGTTTTAGACAGGTCGATATCCGTTTCTTTTAAACCGGCCAAATGATAACCCCAATAAGCTTTGTTAAGCGTGCGCTTGTTGCGGAACACATCATACGTACGGTGGCCTTCAAAAGCCATCTCTATACGTTTCTCATCCAATACCACATCTAAAGCGGTTTTGCCTGCAGGTAACACTTTATTGTAAAGCGCACCTTCCAGCCCACGGTTTTTGCGGATCGCGTCTACATCATCAAGCGCTGCTGTGGTAGCGCCGGTTTTGGCTTCGGCCTCGGCACGGATCAGGTATTGCTCGGCTATCCTGAACATAATTGGCGAGCTTAAATTTGGCCTGCCATCCTGGAAAGAGAATTTGCTGATATAGTACATTTCGATACCATTCTTTTTCTGCACGTTACCACTGCCATCTTTCGACGGCACAATGTACGACCAGCGTACATCCTCCGGATGTGCCGACATAGCACTACGCAATGATGATGACGCGTATTCCTCGCCCCAGCCCGAGTTACCGTCTGAGTAGATCATGGAGGCTATTGAACCAAATTTTCCGTAATCATCAACCTGTGTAAACGCGAAGCAGAAGATGGTTTCGCTGCTACCTACCGCGTTGGCAAACAGTGTTGGGTAAGCGGCTTTAGTAGCCAGGGTAAATTTGCCCGAGTTAATTACTTTGTTAGCATACTCTATGGCTTTTGTGTTGTCTTCTTTATAAAGGTTAACACGTGCAAGTAAAGCATTGGCTGCTTCTTGCGAAGCATATTGCACACCGCGTGGCTTAGTCATTAAACCGGCAGCCTTTTCGGCATCGGCAATAACAGAATCGTAAACCTCTTTAACGGTAGATCTTGCTTTTTTAGAATCATCTGTAAGGTTAGTACGCAGGATAATACCCGGAGAATTTGCATCTACCGAGTATGGTTTAGCAAATAACCTAACCAGGTTAAAGTGACAGAATGCACGTAAGAAGTAACATTCGCCCAATAGCTGGTTGGTGGCAGCATCTGTTTTGCCCGATTTTTCAACCGCGTCTATAACAGTGTTTACACCTGTAATTATTTTGTACGATACATACCAGTAATAACGGGTATTACCCTGCGCCGGCGAATGGCCCAGGCTAAAGCTGTAATACAATGGGTCGGTAGTTACCTGGCCGCAAACAATATCATCGCTGGCAAAATCGCTCAGGTGATAAAACTGGCGCAGGTACATGTTGTTTTGGTCTATGGTGCCGTTAAACTCAATATGGTCTTTAAACAAAGCGTAAGCTCCGTTAAGGGCATTGGTTAAACCATCGCTGGTAGTTACCAGGGTACCTGTACTTATGGCGTCACTTGGGTTTACATTTAAGTTTTTACAGCTGCTTGCCGCAACCAGCACAAGTGTAATAATGGTGAATATTTTCTTTTTCATATACTTAATTTAATAGGCCGGGGCCTTCTTAAAAGTTGAAATTTACAGTTAATAGATACTGACGGTTGTTAGGGTACTTAAAGTCGGACACGCCCGGTGTTGCAAAGCTGCCCGGTGTAATAGTAGTTTGCGGATCCTGACCTAAAAAGTTTGAGAACGTAGCAACGTTATCGGCAGTTACGCCAACATTTACACCTTTCATGGCAATTTTATTAGCCCATGCAGTTGGTAAGGTATATGAGAAAGCGATGTTCCTGATAGCGAAATAGCTGCCGTTTTTTAGGTAACGGGTAGATGTTTCGGTAGAGTTAGCCGAATTTTGCGGGCTTGGCTCTGTAGCCTGTGTATCGCCCGGGCCGCTCCATATTTTTGAACCGTCAGGTAATTTTATTTGGTTGTAATACGGTTCGTGGCCATCGTTCATCATAAACCTTAAGTTATTGCTAAACACCTTATTACCGTAGTTAAAGTAAGTACTTACACGTAAGTTAAAGTTTTTGTACCTGAAGCTGTTGTTAAAACCACCCTGGAACTTAGGTAATGCCGAACCTACTTCCTGGTTGGTAGCCTGCGCGTAGTCTGATGTTTTTTCGCTGGCCACAGCTTTGCCTTCGGTATTGTAGATAATTTTTTCCCAAACCGGTGCGCCTGTTTGCGCATCAACACCTAACCATTTTGGCATATAAAACTCAAACAGGTTACCACCGTTGCGGTAGATCTGCGAGATGCTCCATGATCCGGTCTTGATAATGTCTGACGGGAAGCCCGAAAGTTTGTTGTTGTTAAAGTTGATAGTGAAATCGGTCGTCCACTCAAAGTTTTTAGTTTTTATGTTGGTTGAGTTAATGCCTACCTCAATACCTTTGTTAATTACAGTACCTGCATTCTCCCACTTGGTTTCAAAACCTACCGAAAGTGGTTGCGATACTTGTAGCAACAGATCTTTGGTATCGTTGCGATAAACATCTACCGTTAAGTTTACACGTTTAAATAAACCAATGTCGATACCGGCGTTTATCTGGCGTTTACTCTCCCAGGTAAGGTTAGGGCTTGCCAATTGGTAAGGCACCGCGCCTACTAGTGAGTTATATTGAGTTGTTAACGAGAACAGGCCCAGGTAGCGCGATGCGCCAATATCCTGCGTACCGGTTACACCGTAGCTACCACGAATTTTTAAGTTGTTGATAACATTGTTATCTTTCAGGAACTCTTCGTTGCTTGCCAACCATGCTGCCGAAACCGATGGGAAACCACCGTACTGGTTGCTTGGTGCAAAGTTTGATGAACCATCGTACCTGAATGAGCCTGATAAGAAGTACTTGCCTTTGTAGCTGTAGTTAAGTTGCGATATTAGGGATTGCAGTATGTATTTGTTATTAGCGCCCCTTACAAGCTGGTTGTTTGATACCACATTAAGCACTTTTAAGCCTTCGGGTAAGCCCTTGCCAGATCCGCCGGAGTATTCGTTTTTGCTGCTTTCGAAAGCGCCGCCCACAAAGCCGTTAATGGCGTGGTCGCCCAGTTTAAAATCAAACTTGAATAACTGGTTGCTTACAATACCGTAGTTAAGGGTATTCAATTCATCAATGTAACCTGTACCGTGGTAAGTACCCGCCGCAACCGGCGATACATAGTTGGTACCTTTATCAAACGATGCCGCTATACGGTTTGTACTGGCAAATGTTAACCAGTTGGTAATACGGTAGTTGATACCCAAGTCGTAGTTCACGTTAAAGCCTTTGTAGGAGTGATCCGAATTTTGAACCGTGTTTAGCGGGTTAATTTTATCTCTCGACCACCATTTGAATGTAGAATTACCATCTACATAAATTGGGTTACCGGCAGCATCGTACGGGTTATCCCACGGCATATTCAGGAACGAGTAATACACGTCCATATAATCGTAGCTTTTGCCCTGCGATGCACTTAGGTTGATGTTATTGGTAACATCCAATTTTTTTGAGAAATGGTAAGTTGAGTTACCACGTAAGTTAACACGCTCAAAATTGGTATTAACAAACGTACCTTTCTCTTTATAGTATGAGGCACCTACATAATAGTCGTTCTTTTCTGTTTTACCACTGGCCGACAGGTAGAAGTTATATATCGGAGCTTTTTTGAATGACTCTTTTGACCAGTTGTAATCCTGGCTGCGTAATGATAACGGGCGCTCGGCATAAAACTTAGCTAAGTCAATTTTGTAAGAGTTATCGGTAGCGCCTACAATGTAGTCGCGGTAAAACTCTTTCTGGTAGTCGTAAAGCTCGTTGCTATTCATCACGTTCAACTTGCCAAAATCTGCCGTACGGAAACCTGTAGAGATCTTAGCCTCAAACCTGGTTTCGCCTTGTTTGGCGCTTTTGGTGGTGATGATGATAACACCCGCGTTTGCCTGCGAACCGTATAAAGCGGTAGCACCTGCATCTTTCAGTACGGTAACGCTTTCCACGTCGTTAGGGTCATAGTTACCGCCAATAATACCATCAACCACAAAAAGCGGGCTTTGGCTTGCGTTAACAGACGAAACACCACGCAGCCTTATTTCGGCAACAGAGCCCGGCGCGCCAGAGCTGTTTACCACGTTTAAGCCTGCAACTTTACCTTGCAGCATGGTACCAATGTCGTTAGAGGTAACGTCCTTAAGTTTGTTGGCCGATACCACCGTAACCGAACTGGTTAGCTCGTTTTGCTTTTTGCTGGTGTAACCTACTACTACAACATCATTAAGTTGTTGTACATCCTCGGCTAATTGCACCTGGATGCCCGTTTGGCCCCCGGTTACTGCTACCTCTTTAGGCAGGTAGCCTACAAAACGTACAACTAATGTTGCTTTGCCTGCCGGCACGTTTAACGAGAAATCGCCGTTAGCGTTTGTCATGGCGCCATTGGTTGTACCTTTAACCGAGACGGTTACGCCTGCCATGGGTTGCTTGTCAAGCGCCGATACTACACGCCCTGTTACGGGCAAGGTTTGCGAAAAACCCTGTAGGCAAAACATAATAGCGCAAGAACAGATAAGTAAAATTTTCCTGGTCATATTTTGTGAGTTAGTTTAAATAGTTTAGCATAGTTTGTTGGTTATTGTAAAAGTGATGTAAAATTATTGTTAACGAAAGGCCGCTGAACGGCGGTAAAATGCAAACACGTTTACGCAACCGTTTGCGTGAGTTACGCAACCGTTTGCGCTATTTTACGCAACCGTTTGCGTAAATTGCACTTATGTGCTGATTAGCAGATTATTATTGGCTGTTTGGGGCAACAAACACCATTTAATACTTGGTTGGCACCAAAAGAAGGGTTAATTATTTGGCAGACGAGTAATCTATCATCTCAGAATCGATGATGTGCTGTAAAAGCGGCAGCTCGGGCGAATTTGGTTTGTTGGCGTTGTTGATCATCTGGAACAGGAACTCGGCCGCCATTGATGACTGCTTGTTGGCGAATTGTTCTATAGAGCCCAGCGGTACGCTATCCATATATTCCCAAATGGGTAAATTAGCAAAGCTAATAAAGCTGATGTCCTTGTTCACCACCAGGCCCGCTGCTTTAACAGCGGCAATACAATCAAGCAGTACATAATCGTTAAAAACAATTACGGCCGTTGGCGGCTCATCCAGACTAAGTAGTTTATCTATCGCCTTCTTATTATCGGCTTTGGCCAGCGTGGTAGATACAATAATGTCCTGGTCCATGGGCAGGTTATTTTCCTTTAAACAACGGAAATAGATCTCTAACCTTTGCAGCGTAGCGGCCAGTTTGGCGGGGCCGTTTATTAAACCTATACGGCTATGCCCTATGCCAACCAACTTAGTTATGGCCTGCAGCATGCCCGATACCAGGTTACAGGCCACATAATTGATGTCTTTACGGTTGGGCACCCTGTCAAAAAAAACCACGGGTATATTGTACTTCTTCAGGCTGTCGAAATGCTCGTAGGTGGAGGTTTCTTTCGTGAGCGATACCAGCACACCATCCACACGATGGTCCTTCATGTTCTCCACTATCTTTTTCTCGCGCTCAAAATTATCAAGCGATTGCCCGATGATCACGTTATAGTTGCTGGCTTCTGCGGCATCCTCTACCCCGGTTAGGGCAGCTGAAAAGAAAGGTTCGGAAAGATCGGGAATAATTACGCCTATGGTATAGGTTTTACGCTCTTTAAAGTAAATAGCCATTTTGTTGGCTTCGTAACCCAGCTCTTTAGCTACTTTGTGTACCCGCATGGTGGTTACCAAACCAATGCTTGGATGATCGTGCAACGCCCGGGAAACGGTAGAGGCTGATACATTAAGCCGCTTGGCTATCTCTTTTATAGTAGGTAACTTATTGTTCGACATGGTGCTGGTGGAGCGGTACTTATTAGCTAATGTACTATATTAATTGTAAAGCTAACAATTTGCCATATGCTACAAAATAATAACTATGTCTAATATAACATTGGCGGTATGGTATTATACGTTGATACAATGCCTTTCATTCCATACTTTAGGGAACCAATAAACACACACATGAAATACCTTATTTGCCTGGTACTATTAATTAGCGCTAACTGCTTTGCACAAGATTATAAAACGCAACTTGCCGCCCATCGCGATAGCTATAAAAAGGACTTTATAACCGATAAACACTCGCCCCTGAAAGAAGCCGACCTGCCCAACCTGCAATTTTTTGATGCCGATAGTACTTACCGTGTAAATGCCGATGCGGAGATCCTCAGCAATCAGCCGAGTTTCCAGATGCCTACGTTTGACGGTGCAAGGCAAACTTATGTAAAGTACGCGCTGCTTAAGTTCGCGTTAAAGGGCAAGCCCTATCAACTATACGTTTACAAGAACGTATCGTTTAGTAACATACCATCATTAGCAGATTATTTGTTTTTACCCTTTACCGATGAAACAAACGATACTTTAACCTACGGTGGCGGCCGTTACATCGACCTTAAAACCGGCGATATTAAAAACGGGCATGTAGTAATAGACTTTAATAAAGCTTACAACCCATACTGTGCCTACAGCGATGGTTACCAATGCCCCATGCCGCCCGAAGAGAATAATTTAAAGCTTAAGGTAGAAGCAGGTGAGAAAAAATTCACCGGCGAGAAAAAGCATCGCCAATAGGCAAAATACTAATTATGAATAATTTAGCTATTTTGTAAATTGCATAATTAAACCATTAAATAAACCTTTCCATGCAAAACCCTGTTAAAGTATGGCGCATGTTATTTGCACTTGCCATTATTGCTATTGCTGTACAGCAAATTGCGTTCGCGGTATTTATGCCGGTAATTATCCCTTGGCCGGCAGACATTGCAGCATCTAAACCAGCCGTGTATACAGGCAGCCTGGTATTGGCAGCCATGGCGACTTTTATACTTATTGATGGCAAGGCCCGCCCCGCAGCCATATATCTTGGCTTGTTGTTTTTATTATTGCTTATTATATTTCATATACCTAACCAGTTTTTAACTACCCCCGGTTTTTTGGGCAGCTGGGCAAACACATTTAAAATATTTACCCTGGCAGGATGCGCGTTCATTGTTGCTTCGGCATTACCGCAGGTAGGGTATACTACAGGTTTTGAGGGTATGATCCCCGCGGGCAAATACTTTTTAGGTATTACGATGATAGTTTTTGGCGCAGAGCATTTTATTTACGCCGACTTTGTGAAGAACCTTGTACCCAGGGACTTGCCCGGTCACTTGTTTTGGACGTACCTTACCGGCATCGCGCTTATTGCCGCGGGGCTTGGTATTACACTGAACATTAAACGCCGTTTGGCAGCGCAGTTACTGGGTATTATGCTACTGATCTGGTTTGTAATGCTTCACCTGCCCCGCGCAATGGCCAGTCCGCGTAACCTGAATGGCAACGAAATAGTAAGCGCGTTTGAAGCCCTGGCTTTTAGCTGCGGCGCATTTATATTAGCGGCAGTAAGTAAACCACAGGTTACAGCGAAACTAAAAACGAAGAAGAGATAAAGTATAAGCTGAGTTAACTAACCCTTGTAGCCTCAAAAATAAACCATGCGTTTAGCACAACGTATAAGCCTAACAAAACTTGCGCAGCTATAAAATCGAACTTTTTGGCCCGGTCTATTTTATCTTTTTTGATCAGTTTTAAAGAGTAAGCGGTACCAATAATAACCGATAGTATAAACAGCAGCGTTAAACCGTGCAAGGTATCTACCAGGGTAAATGTTGTAGACTCGGGCAAGGCCGAATCAACAATATATTTATTACCAATTACTGCGAATAAAGCGCCCACACTCAATCCAAACCGCGAGTCGATACTATCTGTGTGGATATAAAAACACATATATGCTATCAGGAAAGCCACATACATCCCCAAAAACATCTTCCAGAACAAGCCCATGGCGTTGCGTGCAATAAGGAGCCGTACTTTAAAATTGCTGTATTCGGTATGTGGTTTGGCCACGCTTTCATCACCAAAAGCGGTTTCATATTGTTTGATGCCGGTTGAAATGTTGAGGCTGTCTATCCGCCATCCCCGCAGGGTAAACCTTGGGTCGAACGCTTTCCCTAACGTATCGGCAGCAAATACTAAAGCCTTAGAATCGAACTGCGAATTTTCGATAGAGAACCTAAGCTTTTGCTTATCGAACGGGAAGTTATCTATCGCCCACGAATCCTTCATTACACATTGCAGCTTCATCAGGATATAAACTTTATTATCGCTGGAATCAACCGTAGAATAGGATTGCGTAACTGTTTTGGCCTGCGGGACTTCCAGGTTATGCAAAAAATCAAATTTCTTGTTCTTATACTTTAGCCATAGCCAAAGGCTAACCGTGTACTCTTTATCCTTAAAATTTATATCGTGAATGCTGGTGATATAAACACCGGCCTTTACCGTATCGGGATGTTCTTCTTGCGCCTGTGCAGCCGGGGCAAATAGTATGAATATAAAAGTTACTGCCAATAAGAAACGTTTTACCATTATCGCGATTTGAGGTACAAGCTAAAATAGAAATATTATTTGATTAGTTTACAACAGTGCAGGGGCTGTTTATTTAAACCTTTAACCAACCTGTTATGCTCATGCGTGGCAGTTGGGTTACTAAAACCTCGTGCTCCAGTTCGGTACTTTTAAAAAACACGCTTTTGCCCGAATCGGGGCTGATATCCTGAGAGGTTTCACCCTGGTAGATCCGCAATGAGCCGCCGTCAACCTCGGTGTTCAGGTAGATGATCATAGAATAAGCCCGGGTTCCGTTCTGCTTAAAATTATCCAGGTGGCGTTTGTAAAAGCTCCCCTTTTCGTAAAGCGTGTAGTGAAATTCGTAGCCGGTTATCCCGGCATAACAGCTGCTGTTTAGGTGGTTAACAAAGCTATCCATCACCTCAAAAAAACTGTTTTCATGAATATCGTTATGTACCCTGTCCAGCCAGTAGATCTTATCGCTGCGTACCAGCATATTGTGGTTTACCAGCTTATTGTTACCTGTACCTGCCGCAAGTAACTTATCATCCGCATAAAGCGCTTTAATGTTGTTTACCAAATGGGCTGATAATGCCTGAGTGAGAAAGTTTTTAACCGTACCCACGTTGGTGGCCAGGTAACTATCAATTAATTCGTTGAAGATGATTTCCAAATTGCTGTAAGGTACACTTAATAAGTGCGCCTTACAGTTAAATGGGTTTATATAGTTTTTGCGCAATAGAGTGGTGGCGTAATGCTGTCAGTAAAAAAAATCGAGTCTCCTAATTATCAACCCATTACAAAAAACAGCCTGGTTGTGCAAACGTGAACGTGAACACGGAGCCACTTTTTTTGAACCTTTTATTTGGTTACCACATTAATATTGCCCCCTGTTTTAAACAGATCGTGCGGTACAAAATAGCCGTTTATTTTTTTCCCATTTACGTTTATAGCGGTGATGCCCCTGCCCTTTCCGGGTTTGGTTATGGTAAGTATTTTACCGCTGCTGGTTTTCCACGTCACTTTATCAAACAATGGCGCGGTTACAATGTACTTGGGGTCGGTTGCCGAGAACGGATATAACCCCATTGAACTAAACACATACCATGACGACATTTCGCCTGCATCGTCCATGCCGCTTAGCTCCAGGCCTTCATCGCCAATACCGTAAAGGTTGTTCAGGATATTATCTAATACCTTTTGGGTTTTCTCGGGCTTGCCTATAAAGGTATAGGCAAATGGCGCCTCATGGTCGGGCTGATTACCCTGGCAGTATTGGCCAATCATGGTTTCTACATTGCGGGCAATGTGTTTAGGGTTCCACGGCAGTGTAAACAACGAATCTAACTTCGATTCAAACTTTTTAGGTCCCCCATAAAGGGCAATTAAACCGGGCATATCGTGCGGCGCGTAAAAAGACACCTGCCAGGCGTTGGCCTCGCGGTACATGTATTCGTAGTAAGGTTGCTGCGGGTCAAATGGCTTTATCCAGTCGCCGTTTTCCAGCCTGCCACGCATAAAGCGGGTAGACGGATCGAACATGTTCTTGTAATTTTTAGACCGTGCCATCAGTATGCGGTAATTTGCAGTATCGCCTAACTTTTTAGCAATTTGCGCTACTGAATAATCATCGTAAGAATATTCTAACGTTTTTGATACACCTGCTTTAGCTTTGGTTTCTACCTCGGGGTGGGCAATATCAGGGTCGGAAATATAACCTTTTTCGATATATTCTTTAACGAACGGGCGGGCGCCGCCTTCTACATTGGCATTCCTTAACAGGATCTGATAAGTGCCCTTAATATCAAAATCTGTAATCCCCCTTAAATATGCCCCGGCAATTGAAGATGAACCGTGGTCGCCGTGAAAAAACGTGGGGATAAATCCGGTTTTATCGCCCACGTCCTTCATAGATTTGATAACGTTAAGCGTAACTTTAGGTGTAACCAAGCCCAGCAATACATCCTTATTGCGGTAGGTATCCCATAACGATGGCTCGGTATAATAGTCAAAATCAGCTTTGTTAACCTGCCTTTTGGCGTCGGTATACTGGCCGTTTACATCGCTACGCAAGGCCGGCCACAAAAATGACCTGTACAGGCAGGAATAAAACATACCTGTTTGTTTGGCTGTACCGCCCTTAACCTGTATGGTTGCTAGCAGATCCTCCCATTTACGGTTAGCCTCCCTGCGGATCACCTCAAAAGTTTTGTTCCCTATCTCTGCTTCCAGGTTTTGCTTCGCGTTTTCCACACTAACGAATGAAAGGCCTATCTTTAGTTCAACCGGGGCATTGCTGCCGTTGGCTAAATGCAATATGGCGTAGCCTGTTCGTTTACCTTCGTCGGTTTTATCAAGCTTTTCGATATCGGCATTCAGCGTAGCATAAAAATAAACGTTCTCGCCTCCCTGGAAACCCTGTACGGCAGATTTACCCGCCTGCTCAATTTTCCAGGTGTTAACCCTGCTGTTGGCTTTTCCAAGGTCGAAAAGGATCTGGCGATTCTTGTTATTTTTAAATTCGTATTTATGATAACCTGCCCTTAGGGTTGATGTTAAACTTACGTTGATGCCATAATCATCCAGGTAAACCTGGTAAAAACCCGGGGATGCACTTTCTCTTTTATGACTAAACCTGGAACCAAATTTACTGCCGGGGTTTGACATGGGCAGGATAGGGATGTTACAAAGGTTCCAGTGCCCTTTGTTGGTATGGGTAAAGCCAAGTATAACCGAATCTTCGTACTGGTAACCCGCCCCCGATCCATACTCAGTCATAGGGCTTAACTGCACCATGGCGTTGGGTAGCGAACTGCCCGGGAATGTTAGCCCCGCCCATGAGCGCCAGCCTTTAGGTAACTCGTATCCCAGTATTTTAGGGTCGTTAAGCGGTGCGGTACCTATGAAGGTGTTTACATACTTAGTGTACTGTACGGTTTGGGCATTAGCGGCTTTCCCTAATGTTAGTAGCGCCATAGACGCTAAAAAAACAGACTTTTTAATTTTGTTCATTATAGGTTTATACGGCATTATTGGTGTGCGCCGCTTTACTATAGATGCAATTTAAGGGCCTATCCCCTAAACGCGAATTTATTTTAACGAAAAAATTATCGGCAAAGCTAAAACCGGGCATAAAAAAGCCCTTCGTCTAAAGTGGCGAAGGGCTTTACTGAGCAAAAAAAGATTTATTTTTCGAAATAATGACCCTCTTCCAAATCAGCTATCAAATCTATATGGTTAGGCTGGTAATTCAAGCGCTCCTGGGTTAATTGGCCCGAAGCTGGCACGTCCCAACCAAAAAAGCCTGCAAACCAACCAAAGTGATCTGTTGCCTCTTCGGGCGTTATACTTTTAACCTGTAAATTAAGATGCTTACCAATAACCTCAGCTATCTGCCTTGTAGGTACGCCAGTATCACCAACGGCATGGTAAGTGGCCGGTTCGCCTTTTTCTATAGCCAGCCTGTATAAGCGGGCGGCATCTAAACGGTGCACGGCGGGCCAGCGGTTGTTGCCATCGTTAATATAGGCAGACACCCCTTTTTCGCGGGCTATACCAATAAGTATCGGCACAAAACCATGGTCGCCTTTATCGTGCACTGATGGCGGCAGACGCATAACAGACGCATTTACGCCTTTAGTCAGCAAAGCGGCAACCGCTTCTTCTGACGCAAGCCTTGGGTGGTGGGTGGTTTGTGCGTTAACCACATTACTTTCTACCGCCACTTCGCCCTGTACAGATGATGCCAGACCGGTTCCGGATGTAACGATGAGCGGTTTGTTGGTGCCTGCAAGCGCCTCGCCCAGGGCGGCAACAACATTCCTGTCCCATTCGCAACTCTCTTTAAACTTCGAAAAATCATGGATAAAAGCGGTATGAATAACCGCATCGCAGGCAGCTGCCCCACTTTTCAGGCTATCCAGGTCCTCAAGTGTACCACGATGCACTTCGGCACCTGCCGCGGTAAGTTCTGTTGCGCCTTCTTCAGAGCGGGTAAGGCCAAGCACCTGGTGGCCTGCTTCAATTAAGTCTTTAACAACGGCTGAGCCTACAAAGCCC
Organism: Bacteroidota bacterium; assembly: GCA_040389205.1. Taxonomy (GTDB): domain Bacteria; phylum Bacteroidota; class Bacteroidia; order Sphingobacteriales; family Sphingobacteriaceae; genus Mucilaginibacter. The sequence continues at coordinate 42,435 of JAZKAL010000001.1, read as the reverse complement.
GTTGCGCCGGTAACAAATACACGCATGTTTATTTTTGTTTTGGTAAATGATTTATGTTTTAACAATACAAAAGTCGGACATGCGGAACCGCAAAACGAGGACATAGGTCACCGTTTTACAATTATGACCGTACCTGCGCATGCCTGATGCGGCTAAGCGTTTCGCGCGATACACCTAAAAAAGATGCTACCATGTGCAAAGGCACACGCGCCATAATGCCGGGAAAATTCTTTACAAAATCATCATACTTTTCCTCGGCAGTTGCGGTTTGGTTAAAGAAAAGACGGTCGCGGGTGCGGTAGAGATTTCGTTGGATCATGTCTTCAGAATAAGCTTTAAGGGCGGGCAAATTCTTAAATAGATCGTCAAAATCTTTTTTTGCCCACATCACCACCTCAGTAGGCTCAAGGGCATCTATATTATAAACAGATGAGGTAAGATTGTTGTAACTTTCGGGATCAGTTGTCCAACTGTTTTCGGGCGAAAACTGGAGGATATGTTCGTTGCCATTTTCGGTTGTACGGTAGGTACGCAACAAGCCTTTACAAACAAATATTTTGTAGCGGCAAATGCCGCCCTCCTGAAGCAGAAATTCTTTACGCTTTAAAGTTTGCTCGATGGCTGTTTTACGAAACAGTTCAACTTCGCCGTCGGTAAGTTCTACATGCGCCTTTATAAATTTTTCGAAATGATCAAACATGGTAATCAAATGTAGAGAAAAACAAGCGGATGGATAAAAAAACCCTGTAGGCAGGGCTTTGAATTTAATTGAGTAGCTGCTTTTTAAACAGGTTGGGGCTGACACCTACTTCCTTTTTAAACAGGCGCGAGAAGTACGACAAGTTTTCGAACCCGAGGGCGTAGGCAATTTCTGATACCGATTTATCCCCACCTATCAGCTTATTTTTAGCTTCGGAGATCAGGTAGATGTGAATATGCTCTAACGCGGTTTTGCCGCTTTCCTGCTTCAGCACGTCGGTTAGGTACCCGGCAGATATGTTAAGCCTTTCGGCAATGTCATGAACGGATGGCAAGCCTTTACTATCCAGCATTCCCGCGGCTACGTAACGGTCAAGTTCGTCGTTAAATTTGGTTACTGTTTTGCCGGAGATCTCAGTACGGGTAATAAATTGCCTTTTATAAAACCGCTGGCTGTATTTCAGCATCGTATCAATATTGGCCAGTATCAGTTCGCGGCTATACTCGTCCTGGTTATTATGATATTCCGTTTCTATTTTATGATAAAGCTCCCATATCGTTTTTTCTTCGGCGGGCGATAAGTGCAGGGCTTCGTTGGTTTCGTAATCAAAATAATGATATTTCTTAATATCATCGTGCAGGGAATGCCCGTTCAAATAATCTTCGTGTATGAAAATAAGGAAACCGTCTTCCTCCATTTTCAAGTTCTTCATTTCGATAACCTGCCTTGGTTTAAAAAACATCATCGAGCCTGACTGATGGTCGTATTTGGTACGCCCGTATAACACCTCACCCGATAAGATCTTTTTAAAACCTATCATATAAAAATCGCTGGTAAATTCCTTTTCACCTATGCTGCATGCACCGTTACATTGGTAAATACTAAATCGCGGGTGCTCTGGCGGCGGGAAGCCGTTGGCTTTGTGCAGGTCGGTCAAATTTTTATAGTGGTTCATCGCCGAATGTTTAAGAAACCACAATCTACACATTAAGTATGTGCAGATTGTGGCCGATTTTGTTATATGATGTATTAATGACCGTGGGCCGCGGCAGAAACTTCTTTCCAGGCCTCAAACTCAGCCAAACGATCTGCATAAACTTGCTTAACACCCGGGTAGGCAACTTTACCTAACAGGAAGTGTAACGGCGGGTTTTCGCTATCTATCAATGCTAAAACGGCTGGTGTTGTAGCTTCGGGGTTACCCCAGCTATCAGGCGTAGCCGATTCTGCGAATGCTTTTTTGATTGGTGCATATGCTTCAATAGGTTCTGTTTGGATTGCAGACGCGCCCGACCAGTCTGTAGAAAAGCCATTGGGTTCAATTAAACTTACGTTAATGCCAAAGCCCTTTACTTCGGACGCTAGGGTTTCGCTTAGGCCGTTAACCGCATATTTTGAAGCGTTGTACAGCCCCAACACGGGAAAAGTAACCAGGCCCAAAAAGCTCGAAACCTGTATGATATGCCCGCTTTTTTGCTCTCTCATTATTGGCACAACTGCCTGTGTAAGCCAAAGCAAACCAAAAAAGTTGGTTTCCATTTGCGCGCGGGCTTGTTGCTCGGTAGTTTCTTCAATGGCTCCAAATAAGCCAAAGCCGGCATTGTTTATCAATACATCAATACGGCCAAAATGCTCTTTTACCTTATTCACGGCTGCAAAGCCGGCTGCCCTGTCGTTTACATCCAGTTGAACAGGCAGCACAGCATCGCCATATGCTTCTACCAGGTCATTTAAATCTGCCAGGTTTCTGGCGGTTGCTGCAACTTTATCGCCACGTTCTAAAAGGGCCTTTGCCCAAATTTTACCAAAGCCACGTGAGGCACCGGTTATTAAAATTATTTTTGACATTTTTTTCTTTGTTAATTGTTGATAACAAAGGTATTGGTATAGCATAACGTGCATTTATACAAAACACGGCAGTATTAACACATTTCCACTGTAGCGAGAGAATGATAAGCCATTTTATTAAAATTATAGGTTTATAACTATTTTGCCGGAAATAAAACCAATTGAAAACACTACAGGAATTTAAACAATCATTTAATTTAGAGAAGCCGGATGCCGCGCTTTCCGCGCAGTTAAAAAGCCTTTGGTATGATGGCAAAGGCGATTGGCACCAGGCGCACGCGCAGGTAGACCACCTTACAGACCGCTCGTCGGCATGGGTGCACGCCTACCTGCATCGTAAAGAGGGTGACATATGGAATGCCGATTACTGGTACAGCAGGGCCGGCAAAAAGCGGCCAAACACACCTTTGGAAGAAGAGTGGGAGCAGTTGGTAGCGGCTTTTTTATAATAGATGAAGCTATTATTAAACAAAACGCCCTCCATGCGTACATGGAAGGCGTTTTATGATGCGCCGGAAACGGCGCAAAGCGTTTGCACTATTTGATGCGGTAACCTATACCAACACCTATCACCCAGGGATTGATCTTAACATCGGCTTTAATGTTTTGAAGCACCGGTGCCAGCGCAGGGCTGCCCGCCGGGGTAAGGTTGGCAGCATCAACTGTTGCCGTGGTTGATAGCCAGATCTTTTTAAGGTCGACGTTGAAGAAAACATTTTTAGTAATGTCTATATCAAATCCGGCCTGCGCCGCAAAGGCAAACTTGTCTTTATAATCTATACCCTGAACCGTTTTTCCTTTATCCGCACTGTAAAAAATGGTGTAATTAGCGCCTGCGCCAAGGTAAGGTTTAAATGCCGAACCTGTAGGTATATGGTATTGCAGGTTAAGTGTGGGTGGTAATAACCATACGCTGCCCAGGTCTACATCGGCTGAAGATGGCCCGCCAATAGCGCTAAGGTTTGAACCCGTTGTTTTTGCTTTATGTTTTACCGTTCCGAGGATCAGTTCTGCCGAAAAATTCTTCGCGAAAAAATAGGTAATGTCCAGCTCAGGTGCAAAAGAATTGTTGAGGTTGATATTCCCGCCAATAACCCCGATGGTCGCGCTTTCCTGTGGTACCACCGCAATGGCACGTAAACGGAAATCCCATTCTTTTTTTTCCTGGGCAAAAGTGTTCAGGCCCAAAAACAGGCCGGCTGCTGCTAAATAAAATTTAATTTTCATGTTGTGTTGAATTATAAAGCAAAGCTATCTCTACACAGTATCATCCGCCATGACCAGGTTCAGCCCGTTTCCTGATTGATATCATTGCAGGATCCATCCGTGATAAAATGTGCCGGTGGTCACAATTACCCCTTTTGGCAAAACTGTTATATCGGATATAAAAGGAGAAAGTATAAGGCAGGAAATGAAGTTTGGGAAACCATTGCCAATGGCGGTTAATGCGCTGATTATCAAAATTAAAATCTTAAAAAATCCGATTTAAACAACAAATTTTGCAACTATTTGTAACATTATAAAAGTAAGATCTATGAATGCAAACATTGCCTTAGGCATCGCTACCATTTATGTGGCAGCCTTTACTATAGCTATAGCAGCCGGTGCGCCGGCTGCTATACAAGCAGGATTATTTATTGCAGCGCCCTTCGTGTTGATCTGGTCGGTGTTTACGGTATTAAAAGACCGGTCTTTCAATTATCCCCAACTGCCTGCAGACAGCGAATTTGGCTACTTGGACGAGATGCGCTAAAAAGCCGGCAAAGGTGGGTTGTAATTACTGCATCGTTATTTGCTGGGCTGTACCATACAGCGCCATTTCCAGGCTTTTGTCCAAACCATATATATCGGGATAAGTCTCCATCCCCCATTCACCTATACCACAGGTAAGGTAAGTAATCCGGATAGGCAGCGGTTTTTTCAGGTTAATATTACGGTTAATATATTGCTGCATACCACTACGCATCATGCCTATCTTATTTGCAGCGCCGTCCTGCTGTAACATTAATTTTCCTAATTCTTCCGCTTTTTCTACGCGGATACAGCCATGGCTAAAGGCACGTTCCTTGCGTTTGAACAAAGCCTGTTCTGGCGTATCATGCAGGTACACATCGTAACTATTAGGAAAACGGAATACAATTAGCCCTAAAGCATTATCGCAACCTGCAGACTGGCGCGCCAAATAGCCTGCAGGGGCTTTTTGTACTGCGAACAGGTTGGCGCGGGTAGGCGCAATGTAGCGGCCTTTAATATCATATATAGCTAAATGGTTGCTCTCAAGATAATCGCTATCGGCCAGCGCTTTTTTTAATAGTTCTTTACGGAATATCTTTGCCGGCACCTTCCATTCGGGCGCTGTGGTCATACGGGTGATAGCACTGTTGAACGTTGGCGTTGGGGTTGCAGGCTTGCCTACTATAACCTTAAAGGTGCGCACGGTGTCCTTCAGGAAAAAATTCAGGGTATAAGTGGGTATATTTATCTGGATGTATACGCTATCATCAGTCTCCGCCCAGCGTAACCTTTCCATATTGATGGCTATCTTCCGCACTTCTGCCTGTGGTATTTCATAGCAATCATCCTGTTGTATCCCTTCCAGCAAATGCATGCGGGATTGTAGGCCTATATAGGCTTTTGCCTTAGGCTGAACCCCGGAGATCAATTGCATGATATCCTTTTGCTGCAGGCTGGCGGCCAATACATTCCCGGCGTTAAATTTTAAGGCCGCATCGCGGTCGATACGAGCCGAACTGTAATTGGGGTTCAATTTGCCGTAATGCAAGTGATTGATCAGCGTAAGCAGCGCATCCGTTAGCAGTAACTCATGCCTGGCCTGCAATTGGGGCGTTACCTTACCCGGTGTGTCTAAAATATCGTGTAAGGCGCCGTAGGTTAGTTCTTTGGGATGGTAATCGTTATGAGAAAGGCCGAATTGTAACACGCAATCTATCATGAGCATGGCCTGCCAGGCATGGCCCATGCCGCCCTGTGGTTTTATCCAGGCAGGTTTATAGCCGGTTTTGGCATAAAACCGTGCTACAGATGCGGGAAAGTATAGTTTACTCTTCAGTTCACCTGCCTGTAGCTGCCGCCTTATCTCGGCATTTAAAGAAGTGTCGGCCTGTGTAGCGGCCACAGTGGTTAGGCTTAGCAGCAGCAGCGTAGCCATTAACCAGTTCTTTATGTATTGCTTTAATATGCTCATCATCTTTGAATTATGATCCAAAGGTCTGATTTAACACACGGGGAAAGTATGATGCGGTGTACTGTAAAAAATGACCTTAGTCACAAAACGGCAAAAAGAAAAGCGCACGTAAAATACGGCGCCTTCCAGGGGTTTAATCAGATCAGTTTATAGGTCATTTATGCAAGCTCGGTATGCGGGGTTTGCAACACCAGCTTGAAGATCTCTTTTTTGACATTCCGGAAAAGACGGGTAAGGTTACTCATTTGCTGTTCCAGTTTGATCTGTACTTCGGTCAGCGCATCAATATCCTCGGGAATAATATCCTCTGCCATTAATTCCAGTTGCTTTAATTGCCGGGCAAAAAGGTCGTTATCTACCATTTGTTCAAGCTCGTGCAGTTCGTTCCCTGCTTTAACCAGTTGGCTAAATTGAGGCTGATCTTGTAGCTGGCCCAGGTAACGGTCTAATAATTTCTGTAAAAAGTGGTTCTCAAGCCTAAAAAATTCCAGGTCGGAAGCCCAGCGTTTGGCAATAACATAATATTGCAGCGGTCGGGAAGAATTGATCAGCATTGTATTCATAGCAGTTATCTTTTTATTTTTTCGGAAGCCAAGGTCGCTTCAATCAGTAATTTCGCCAATGATGAAGGTCATTTTACGGCATGACTGGCGTCATTTTTTCACGCTGGTTCATACATGTTCAAAACGGTTAAAATAAGCGCGTTCCAGTTGTTCCCGGTGGTCGGGATGCGCGAGATCGATCAGCGCCAGCGCGCGTTGCTTTAAATTCTTACCAAACAGGTTTACGATGCCGTATTCTGTTACTACCCAGTGCACATGCCCGCGCGTGGTAACTACACCGGCGCCTTCCTTTAAAAACGGCACGATGCGGCTAATGCCCTTATTGGTTTGCGAAGGCAGGGCTATGATTGGCAGGCCGCCCTCTGACAGGGAAGCCCCGCGAATAAAATCCATTTGGCCACCGATGCCCGAATATTCATAGGTACCAATAGAATCGGAACATACCTGCCCGGTCAGATCTATCTCGATAGCGCTGTTTATAGCCACTACCTTGGGGTTTTGGCGAATAATGCTGGTATCGTTCACATAGCTTATATCCATCACCCTAATAGCCGGGTTATCATTTACAAAATCGTATAACTTGCGAGTGCCGGCCATAAAAGAAGTAACCGAACGACCGGTATTCAATTTCTTGCAGCTGTTATCTATTACACCGCGTTCAATCAATGGGATAATACCATCAGAAAACATCTCGGTGTGCAAGCCCAGGTTCCGGTGATTGGTTAAATTTTTCAGCACCTGGTCGGGTATCGCGCCAATACCCAGTTGTAGAGTTGACCCATCCTCAATCATGGACGCCACATTGTAGCCTATCTTTTCGATCACCTCATTGCTTTGAAATTCATAATTCACTTCCGGCAGCTCTGCGTTATGCCAAACCATGCTGTTTATCTTGCTCACATGCACAAAGCCTTCTCCATGCGTCCTCGGCATCAGCGGGTTCACCTGCGCAATAACATGTTTGGCGGTATCTACAGCAGCGCGTGCAATATCAACAGATGTACCTAAAGAGCAATAACCATGACTATCCGGCGGCGATACCTGGATCAGCGCCACATCTATAGGTAAGATATTTTTTCTAAATAACTGCGGGATCTGGCTAAGGAAGATCGGAACATAATCACCATCTTCACTATTCACCACCTTACGTGTAGCTGCAGAAACAAACAGCGAATTGAAGAAGAAGGATTTGCGGTGTTCGGGTTTATCAAAGTTCACATCGCCCAGCGTGGTAATGCTCACCAGTTCTACGTTATTTAATTCGTTATGGCGTTCCTGTAATGCTTCCACAAGGGCCACCGGCGTAGCGGCGCTACCGTGTATAAAAACTCTGTTTCCCGGCTTTACTATCTTTAGCGCCTCGGCGGCACTTATATATTTTATTTCATTCATATGCTTTATTTAATCGCCGTAAAATTATGCGGCGCAAAAGGGCAGTTACATGACCGGGATTGGCCAAAAAAATGATGTTGGTCATTTACGCGCGCTCAAATAACCAGCGCAGCGGCCTACGTTTTTGTTGTGGTTTAAGGCCAAACTTGCGGATACTCTTTTCGCGGATCAATGCCAGTGCTTCCTCCAGGTCATCAGTAACCATAAATAATTGGCTATCCGCCTCGTCAATAGTAACGAACCGCTGCATAACTCCAACATGTTCAATCAATTCCTTGTGGTATTCCTTCCCGAATATAATAACCGGGAAATCGTGGATCTTATGGGTTTGGATGAGGGTTAGCGCCTCAAAATATTCATCCAGTGTGCCAAAGCCACCGGGCGTCACCACAAAAGCAAACGAGTATTTAACCAGCAAAACCTTACGCAGGAAAAAGTGACGCATATACACCCATTTATCCAGATATGGATTGGGTTTTTGTTCTACCGGCAGCTGGATGTTGCAGCCTACAGATCTCCCTCCTGCCTCTTTTGCGCCGCGGTTGGCCGCTTCCATCAGGCCGGGGCCACCACCGGTTAGCACCGTAAAACCAAGTTTTGCAAAAGCGGCGGCGGCTTTACGGGTTTGTTCATAATAAGGATGCTCTTCGCCAAACCGGGCAGAGCCGAATACGGTAATACAAGGGCCAATAAAATGCAGCGCGCGCAGTCCGCGCACCAGGTCTATCATCGTCTGTATAGTAAACTTAAGTTCTTTAAGCCGGGAATGCGGCCCATCAAGGAACTGTATCTCGGTTCCGGGCTGGGAAGCTTCTTTATTTATTTTTCTCATATAATTTATGGGGAAATAAGTATCAGTTAATGGATTGCAAACGAAGGTAGCCGCCTGTAAACGACGTGCAAATGACGGATATCCTGTCGGAATGTGATCTGGGTCACTCTCCTGCTAACCATGTTGTACACCTACTTCTATAAGCTGATCCATAGCCAGGACCCACCAAATAATGTTTAACAGCACGTGCAAGTATACATCGATCAAAAAATGATTCATATCACATTTTGGGCGTTGCAGAATTACATTTTGTATTCCTTTTAAATATTCATATTTGTGATAACAATCACACATCTAAAATCTGGTATGGAAAACGCGGCCTTGCTCAAAGCAATTATTAACAATGCTATAGATGGTATTATTACCATTGATGCCCGCGGTGTCATAGAATCTATTAACCCCGCAGCCTGCAAATTATTTTTGTATATCCCGGAAGAGGTGATAGGCAATAATATTTCTATGCTGATGCCCCAACCAGACAAAGATCAGCATGATGAATATATTGCCCGCTACCATCGCACACGCCAACCGCATATCATAGGTATTGGCCGGGAAGTAACCGGATTGCGCAAGGATGGAACGACTTTCCCTTTCCGTTTGGGTGTGAGCGAAGTGCAGTATGCAGAACGCAGGATATTCACCGGGTTCATTCATGACCTGTCGCGCGAGAAGGAAGCCGAGGAACAGTTAAGAGACTATGCATCCCACCTTGAAGAACTGGTAGAAAGCCGCACCGCATCGTTAAAAGATTCGGTAATGGCGCTACAGCAGGCTAAGGAAGAAGTTAGCTCGTCGCTGGAAAAAGAAAAGGAATTGGGACAGTTAAAAAGCCGCTTTGTTTCTATGGCCTCGCATGAATTCCGTACGCCGCTTAGTGCGGTACAACTATCTGCTTCGCTAATCGAAAAATATGCCTTGCCGTATGACAACCCTAACATCCGTAAGCATGTTGCCAAGATCAAAGGCTCTATAGGTATCCTCACCGGTATCCTGAATGATTTCCTTTCGCTTGAAAAACTGGAAGCCGGTAAAGTGGAAGCGAACTGTACACCGTTCGACCTTGTGAAGTTCAGCGAGGAGATCACCGAAGAATTGCAACTGGTAGCCAAACAGAACCAGAACATCATTTATCAGCATACCGGTACCGCCAGCGTAGTAAACCTAGATCAGAACCTACTACGCCATTGTGTTACCAATCTCATCGCCAACGCCATCAAATACTCGGGCGAAAATACATTTATTGAATTTATTACCGAGATCGGCCCCTCTGAATGCCTGATAACAGTTAAAGATAATGGCATCGGTATTCCCGAGGCAGACCAGAAACACCTATTCGAAGCTTTTTTCCGCGCCCACAATACCGGTAATATTCCGGGCACCGGGCTTGGCCTAAACATAGTAGCCCGCTACGCCGGGTTAATGAATGGTAAAGTTGGTTATAAAAGCAGTGTTAACCAGGGCACTTTATTTACCATAACATTTCCTACATCATGAAAAAGAAAGTATTGATCATTGAAGACAATAACGACATCCGTGAGAACGTGGTGGAAATATTGCAACTGGCAGGTTATGATGCCTTTGAAGCGCAGAACGGCAAGGCAGGCATAGAACTGGCGCTTAGCCACGCACCCGATATTATCCTTTGTGATATTATGATGCCCGAACTGGATGGCTACGGCGTACTTTATATGTTGAATAAGAACCCAGAAACGGCTGCCATCCCCTTTATTTTCCTGACCGCCAAAGCCGAAAGGGTTGACCTGCGCAAAGGAATGGAAATGGGTGCCGACGACTACCTGACCAAACCTTTTGATGACATTGAACTGCTGAATGCCATTGAAACACGCTTCAAAAAACAGGAGCTACAAAAAGAATTCTATAGTAAGTCATTAGAACGCCTGGGCACGCTGATAGGCAAAAATGAGGGACTGAAAGAACTTAAAAAGATTATCCAGGATCGCCGCAGCCGTACATTTAAAAAGAACCAGGTTATTTATTACGATGGCGACAAAGCCAACGGCATTTACCTGGTGGTTAGCGGGAAGATAAAAACAATTCGCCTGGCCGAGGACGGCCGCGAACTGATGACCGGCATTATTGGCACTGAAGAATACCTGGGTGTGAATGCGCTGCTTTCAAATGAACCTTATACAGATACCGCCACGGCCCTGGAAGACAGCGTTATTGTTCTGATACCTAAAGACCAGCTAGAACAATTACTTAACCTTTACCCCGAGGTTGCCCGTGAGTTTATAAAACTACTGGCCAACGATATCAGGGAAAAAGAGGATCAGTTGATGCAGCTGGCTTACCATTCTGTTCGTAAAAGGATGGCTGAAGCGATGATCCGCCTGCATCGCCGGGGAGGCGCTGCCCCCGAAGGTTTCAAGATAACCCGCGAGGATTTGGCGGCTATGGCCGGAATGGCGACCGAAACGGTTAGCCGTACCTTGTCTGATTTTAAGGATGAAGGCCTTATTGAAAAGAAGGGCAGCCTGATAACCTTGCTGATGCCGGAAAAGCTGGAAAAAATGAAAAACTGATTTACATCACTAATTGAACTGACGCCGCTCATTCCCAATATACCGCTACCGCGATAGCTTTGTAAATCAAAACTATTTTAAATGAAAGCGGTAGCTTATAGCATTAAACCTTTTGAAAAGGAATACCTGGCGAAGGCCAACCAGAAAAAGCACGACATTACGCTGATCTCTAATCCGTTGGGGGCAGATACTGCCATATACGCACAGGGTAAAGATGCCGTTATTGTTTTTACAAATGACGACGTGTCGGCACCTGTTATTGCGCAATTAGCAGATCAGGGCATCCGCTACATAGTTACCCGCTCGGCAGGTACCGATCACATTGACCGAAAAGCGGCAGGGGCTGCGGGCATCAAGGTAGCCAATGTTCCCTCATATTCTCCTCAGGCAGTGGCAGAACATGCCGTGGGCATGGCTTTCGCCTTAAACCGGCAAATAATGATAGCCGACCAGCATAGCCATGAATTTGACTTCAGGAACGATGATCTCATAGGGTTTAATTTTTCCGGCAAAACGGTTGGCGTTATAGGCCTTGGTTATACAGGCCAGGCGGTAGCAGCCATTTATCATGGCATGGGTTGTAAAGTTATAGGTTATGACCTCGAGCAGTTACGCGGCCTTCGCCATGTCAGGCAGGTATCATTGGAACAGCTACTGCAATCTGCTGATGTCATATCACTACATCTTCCCCTAACAGAAAACACACATCATTTTATCAACGCACAAACGCTGGCCCAGATGAAGCCGGGCGTAATGCTTATTAATACCTCACGAGGCATGCTTATTGATACCGCCAGCGTGCTGGAGGCATTAGAAAACCGCCGCCTGGGCTATCTTGGCCTTGATGTTTATGAGTTTGAAAAGGGGCTGTTTTTTGAAGACCACCATAACGACCAGGTAAAGGACGCGCTGCTGGAGAAACTAATGAGCCATCCTAATGTGCTGATCACGCCCCACCAGGCTTACCTAACGCGCGAAGCGCTACAGGAAATAGCCGACCAGACCATTAAAAACCTTGACCTTTGGCAGGCCGGCAAATGCGTAGGTAAAGCCTGCGCCTGTGCCAAAAATTGCCAGCAGGTTCCTCCAACCGAAAGAACAGTTCATTCCTAAATTATGGAAAAAGAAATTCAAGCGCTAAACGGCAAGTATAATATTGCCGTGCCCCGTTATACCAGTTACCCAACCATGCCCTATTGGGACCAGCAAACCTATACAGAACAAGTCTGGAAAGATACCGTAAAGCTCTCTTTTGATGAAAGTAACCCGGCATCAGGTATCAGCCTGTATATACACCTCCCCTTTTGCGAGAACCTTTGTACCTATTGTGGCTGCAATACACGCATAACCAAAAACCACGGCGTAGAAGAACCTTACATTACGGCTGTTTTAAAAGAATGGGCGCTTTACCGTGAGGTATTTGGCGACAAGCCGGTGATCCGCGAGATCCACCTGGGTGGCGGAACGCCTACCTTCTTTTCTCCGGAAAACCTGCACCGCCTTATCGAAGGCCTGCTGGACGGAGCCTCGGTGCATGAACACGCCGATTTTAGCTTTGAGGCCCATCCCGCCAACACAACCCCTGCGCATTTACAAACTTTGTATAACCTGGGGTTTAGGAGGCTTAGCCTCGGCATACAGGATTTTGACCCAAAAGTACAATTCATTATTAACCGCCAGCAAACATTTGAACAGGTGCTGGAGGTTACGGTGGAAGCCAGGCGAATTGGCTATACTTCGATAAATTACGACCTCATATACGGGCTTCCGCTACAAACACTCGAGGGGTTGATTAATACCATGAACATTGTAAGCAACCTTAACCCAGATAGGATAGCCTTTTATAGTTACGCACATGTACCCTGGATAAAGCCTGGGCAGCGTCGCTTCACCGAAGCAGACCTCCCCGCTCCTGAATTAAAAAGCAAACTGCACGATATAGGCCGCAGCCTGCTAACCAGCTACGGCTACCAGGAGATAGGTATGGATCACTTTGCCCTACCGGGCGACGAGTTGCTGGAAGCCGCTCAAAATGGCAACCTGCACCGTAATTTTATGGGCTATACCCATCAGCATACCCAGTTATTGGTAGGGTTGGGTGTTTCTTCTATCAGCGACTCTTGGTATGGTTTCGCACAAAATGTAAAAACAGTAGAAGAGTACCTGGAAATTACCTCCGCAGGAGAATTCCCTTTATTAAAGGGCCATGTTTTATCGGCTGAGGATCTTGCGTTGCGCCGTCATATTTTGGGTATTATGTGCAAAGGAGAAACACGCTGGGAACTGCAGCAGAACCATCCGTTTATTGCTGACGCACTGGAGCGTTTACAGGCTTTGGAAGCCGATGGATTGGTGGAACTACTGATAGACGGCTTGAGGGTAACCAATTTGGGGAACCGTTTCCTGCGGAATATTTGCCTTTGCCTTGATGCACGGCTTTGGGCTGCACAACCTACAACGCAGCTGTTTAGTATGGCTGTTTAGGTACTTATGCCAGCTTTGCCCGGCTTTATTTATCTTTACGAATACTAAACTATCATCAATGGAAATTGAAAATCATTATAATGACAGAAGCGGCTGGCTGCGTGCAGCTGTACTGGGGGCCAACGATGGTATCCTTTCCACAACCAGTATAGCCATAGGTGTTGCTGCCGCCAGTACAACCCGTGAACCGATCTTACTGGCAGCACTGGCCGGCTTGGTTGCTGGGGCATTATCTATGGCAGCGGGCGAATATGTCTCTGTCAGTTCGCAATCAGATGTTGAAACGGCTGACCTGGCAAGAGAGAAGCTGGAGCTGGAAACCATGCCCGAGGTAGAATTAAAGGAACTGGCCAATATTTATGTAAAAAGAGGGCTTGACGAACAACTTGCCCTGCAGGTGGCTACGCAGCTAACCAATCACAATGCGCTGGAAGCACATGCCAGAGATGAACTCGGCATCAACGAATTTACCCAACCCAAGCCTTTACAAGCTGCGCTGGCTTCGGGTGCTTCCTTTGTTTGTGGTGGCTTGTTGCCTTTTTTAGTTACCCTGTTTGGGCCTACCCGGCACATGGTAGCATTGCTATATGGCCTGGCTATTATATTCCTGGCCCTGTCGGGCGGTGTTGCCGCAAAAGCCGGCGGGTCAAATGTCTCAAAATCCGTTATCCGCATTTGTTTTTGGGGAACTATCGCAATGGGCGTTACTGCACTGGTTGGTTACCTTTTTGGCGTTCAAACCGCGTGATTGGGTTTGCAAGGACTGAAAATTCAACCAATTGCTGCTACTGTCATTATCAATCCCCACTGCATAATAAAAGGGGTAAACGTTGCCATTCACCCCTTTTGTCAATTAGTTAAGAATCTGATTAAGGCTGAGCGATCTCCAATACTACCCGGCCATCTATCAGTCCTTTTTTCATGTTATCGAATACTTCGTTGATATCTTCGAGCTTGGCGGCATGTACGGTGGCTTTAACCTTACCTTCTACCGCAAAAGCTACAGCTTCCTGCATGTCCTTGCGGGTGCCTACAATAGATCCCCTTACGGTGTACCGATTTAACACGGTATCAAAAATCGGAAGATCGAAGCTGCCCTTGGGTAGTCCATTCAGGGCAATGGTACCCTTGCGGCGCAATGCCGAGATACCCTGTTGGAACGCTATAGGTGATACCGCGGTAACCAATACCCCGTGCATACCCCCGGTAGCTTTTTGAAGGAAAGCACCCGGATCTTCTTTAGAAGCGTTCACTACCAGTTCGGCACCCAGCTTTTTGGCAAGCTCCAGCTTGTCATCAGAAATATCTATCGTAGCCACATGCATACCCATAGCTTTAGCATATTGCACCGCCAGGTGGCCAAGCCCGCCAGCCCCCGATATGGCTACCCATTCGCCAGGTTTCACCTCAGTCTCTTTAAGCCCTTTATAAACCGTAACCCCGGCGCAAATAATTGGTGCCATTTCGGTAAAATTAATACCCGGCGGGAAATGCGCCACATACCGTGGGTCGGCAAGCACGTATTCCGCGAAGCCGCCATCTACACTATAGCCGCCATTTTGCTGGCTGCCGCAAAGCGTTTCCCAGCCTGTTATACAAAACTCGCAGCCGCCGCAGGCGCTGTGCAGCCAGGGTACGCCCACAATATCACCCTCTTTTACTCCCTGTACATCGGCACCCAGCGCTACCACATAGCCGATGGCCTCGTGACCAGGTATCAGCGGTAAATTAGGCTTTACCGGCCAATCGCCGTTGCAGGCGTGCAGATCGGTATGGCAAACGCCACAAGAAATCACTTTCACAAGGATCTGGTTGGCATTCGGCGTTTTCACCGGAACGGTTTCTATTTGCAGCGGTGCGCCGAATTCACGGATCACAGCTGCTTTCATAGTTTGCGGTATCATATTAGTTCGGATTAAAAGTTAATAGCCAGGCAAATTAATATCATCAGTAAATGAATGGCGATGCTTGAAGCAAACAACCACAGCAAGGTTTTGATACCTGCACCACCCATACCGGCGATTATATTTGCAAAAAAGAGGGTTAATGTTATTGCCAGTACTGCTACCGGCGCACCTGCATAATAAATTAAAACTGCAGGTATCGGCAGGAAAAAGACCCCCTGGAATACCAGCGAAACCAGGAACCAAAGTGTAATACGTTCGGCCTGGTTGTTCATGAAAGTATTCCATTTACCAAGCAGTGTAGGGTGGGTATTGTGGGCGGCTTCTTTAGCGGCCCACTGCGCGTTTGCAGATACTGTTGCCATAATATATTTGTTTTTAATACTACAAATATCCGGTTAGCGGCACCGGCCCACCATGACTATTGGCGCTTTAAAACATGACAGTTATCACTTTTTAAATAACCGAACGGTGGTGCGGCCATAAAAACGTTTAGCACGAATTCGAAATATGTCGTAAGTAAGCGTGAAGAGCAAAACAAAAGAAGGAAAAAGGAAGGCATGGTAATGCCAATGCCTGAAAAACCATGCGCCGGCCAGCGCACCAAATAAAAAACAACCAATAATTGTTATACTGAGCTTAAGTTTAGGGATGAGCTCCCGTTTCTCGCTATCCCCAAAACAAAACCATTGTGCTAACTCAATACCCAGATCTGTAAATGTACCGGTTAGGTGTGTTGTACGCACCCGCGAACCGGAGACCAATGATACCATGGCATTTTGCATGCCCATAACAAATAGCAGGCTACCGGCAAACAGTTCACGTGCCGGCAAACTTTGGTCGAACCTGTAACCTAACACTGCAACTATTATTAATACCAGTGTCTCTGTAATTAAAGGCACAATGTATGAAAACCTTCGGTTGATGCCTATCTTATTAATGGTAAGGCTGGAGAAAAAGGTACCGGCCAAAAACAACAACATCCACAAACCGACCACCCTGGCGGTTTTCCAATCACCCATAACCAGCCTCTCAGCAAATAAAGCAGCATGCCCGGTGACATTGGTGGTTAGCACGGCAAAGGCAAGAAACCCGGCGGCATTAACAAAGCCGGCAGCTAAGCTTAGCATAGAAGCTATCTTAACATTTTGGCTATATGTTCGCCGTGTTCCTATATGCCTGAGCATAGCATTGGGTTATTTATTAATGACATATGGCCACACCTTGCTGTTGTTTGGCAGGGCTAAGGTACGGAATATTGAGGTTAAGACCACGCAGCAGAAACCAGCAGCCAAGGCAGATCATGAGAAAAGGCATTCCTTTATTGATCCGCCGGCGAAATACCGGCCCGATGTAACCCGAGCCAATTGTGGCGATAAGCATAAGGGGGAATGTGCCCGCGCCGAACCAAAACATATACTGTGCAGAAGCTATGGCCGATGAAGTATTAACCGCACCTACCAGCGCAAGATATACAAAACCGCAGGGTAGCAAACCATTAAGTACACCAACAATAAAGTGACCCATATGATGGTTAAGGGCATAGCTGATGGTTTTTTGGACAGGCGACAGCAGTAAAGTCATTAGCCTGCTTTGTTTGAACCGGGTTTTAAACAGCCGGGAAAAACCCACAACTATGATGAGCGCGCCACTAATAATACTAACACTTTGCTGCAAACCTGCCAGCCAAAGTTGTTTGCCCAATAGGCCAATAAGGTAGCCAAGTACAGTATAGCTTAGTACCCGCCCTGCATTATAAATGAGTTTATCTGCAATAACCAGCCACCACCTGCTGTGAAAGCTTGGTACAGCAAAAGCCAGCGGCCCGCACATGCCTATGCAGTGCACACTGCCAAAAAGCCCGATATAAAAAGCAAGCTGGTTAGCAGACATTATAAGGTAATTTCTTGTTGAT
Source organism: Bacteroidota bacterium (assembly GCA_040389205.1). GTDB lineage: Bacteria > Bacteroidota > Bacteroidia > Sphingobacteriales > Sphingobacteriaceae > Mucilaginibacter. Next base: position 25,049 of record JAZKAL010000001.1, on the reverse strand, counting down.
ACAAATATTGTTTCTGGCCGCTCTCCCATTCCAGCAGCAAATGCCAACGCCCTACAGGCAAATTACCTACAGGCAAAACGGCACGTCTATCCGTGCCGGTGGCTATTGTATACCGCTTATCCTGTGCCGCGCTCGACGGCCTGATTAATTTCGCGATCCCCTTGGCTGTGCCGGTAAAAACCACATTAATGTTTGTGCCTTTAACCATCACCATCGGTTGCGCATGATCGGTCATCACTTGCCGCTCCTTAGCGTAATCCGCATCAAAGCTTAGCCCTTTTTCATAATACTGATGATCGTATTCATCTGCCGGAACCCGGAACATGTAAAAACACATGCTTAGGATGAACAACATAAATACAGCCATCCCGGTAACTATTCCTTTTCCCCAGTTCATAAATTTAATCGTTAACAGGACCTACAAAAGTGGTACTAATGGTTTGTTTAAGTTGCTGCCCCATAAAGAGCTGCAGGTTAATATCTGTTTTGGCTTTGTGCAGGTGCGTTGCGGGCACTTCTACAAAGAACATGGTTTTTACCATGCCGCCTTTAACCACAGTTCCGGGTGCCTGGATATACTTTATCCTAATGGATGGATCGTCAGCCCGGATGGTGATCTGCCGGTTCTCGTTGGTTTTATTAATGATCTCGGCATTATAAATATTGCTAATGTAGCCGCCGGGTTGTTCCTGGTAAAGTGTACCGGCCCCACGCATCACCGTCATATCCATATCGCTGCGGCTGAAAATAAAATAACATAGCACACCCATCATCACCGTTATCACGGCTGCATATCCTTTCATTCGCAACGTAAAAGATGGCTTCTCTTTAACCCTGATCATGTTTTCCGAATAAAAACCTATGAGGCTTTGCGGCTTGCCTATCTTGTCCATCACCTCGTCGCAAACGTCGATGCAGGCCGTACAATTCACGCATTCTATTTGCGTACCTTTGCGAATATCGATCCCTGTAGGGCAAACCGATACGCATAGCCCACAGTCAACGCAATCGCCTTTGATATTGAAAGGATCAGCATTTTTTTGCAGTTTGCCCCTTGGCTCACCCCGCACATCATTGTAGGCCACAACCAGCGTATGCTGATCGATCAGCACGCTTTGCAAACGGCCGTAAGGGCATATCACGGTGCAAACAATCTCGCGTACCTGACTGTAAACCAAGTAAAATACGATGGTGAACACCCAGATACTGGCAAATCCAACCCAATGCAACGACAGTGGCTCAATAGCTATCTTCAGCAGGTTTTCGCTGCCAATGAGGTAAGCCAGGAATGTATTGGAGATTAAAAAAGACACCGCGATAAAAGCGACGTGTTTAGCCACTTTTTTACCGATCTTGTTATTTGTCCACGGCTCTGCATCCAGTTTTTTACGCTTGTTGGCATCACCCTCAATCCATTCTTCGATCTTACGAAAAACCATTTCCATAAAAATTGTTTGCGGACAGATCCATCCGCAAAAGATGCGGCCAAAGGCTAGGGTAAACAATACCACGCACACCAAAAATACCAGCGAAGCCAGCATGAACAGAAAAATATCCTGGGGCCAGAAAACCTGGCCCAGGATAACAAAGTGCCGCTCCATAAAATTGAGCAACAATAATGGCTGCCCGTTGATACGGATAAACGGACCTGAAAAGAAAAATATCAGGTAAACATAACTAAGTAACGAACGCCATTTATAATAGCGGCCTTTACGGATGAGCGGATAGATCCATTTCCGTGCCCCTGTTTCCCTCGCCTCCAGTAATCCACTCATAGTATCTTAATTTGAGGCCGTTTTCTGGCCGCCTTCGGTTTCCTTTTCGCCCTGCGGCGCTTTTGGATTAGCCGGGTGGCTGCCATTGATTGATTTAATATAGTTGGCTACATCCGAGATCTGTTTTGGAGAAAGCTGTTTCTCCCAGGTAGGCATGCCTTTTGCAGCTACACCATATTTGATGGTTTTAAACAGTTCGCCAATTTTGCTGCCATGCAACCAGTATTCATCGGTTAGGTTAGGCCCCACATTTCCTTCGCCATTAGGCCCGTGGCAAGCCGCGCAGCTTTGAGAAAAGATGGTTTTACCTGCTCCCAATGTCGCCGGATCGTTCACCAGTTTTACGGTTGTTTCATCAACACGATTAGCAGCTTTACTTAAGTATACTTTTTTTGCTACCTCTGCTTGCGCCACTTCGGTCTTATATTCGTCATACTGTAATTGGCCAACACCAAAAACGTGGTAAATTAGTAAGTAACACAGGCCAAAAACAATTGTGCCGTAAAAAAGCCACATGAACCAGGCAGGCGTTGGGTTATTCAGTTCCTGTATGCCATCGTAATCATGTTCAATCAGAAGGCTCTTTTCTTCAGACATAGGCTTCAGCGACAATAGCTTAAGCAGTTTTTTGTTATCCTTAACTGCCGGCGCTTCTGTTTTCTCTTTAACGGGGTTTTCCATTTTCGCTATCTCTGCCGCCGTATAGCCTTGCACACGCAGCATGGTATAGCTCATCACCTTAAAGGCCCTTAAAAGAATAAGCAGCACAAGCAAAAACAGCAAAAACATCATTATGATAGCGCCAAAACCAATATAGTTTTTCAACTCATCGCTCATAAGGCTGTCGCCCTGGGCACTGGCGCCTTTAACAAACGCCAGGCTAACCATTGTTAATAATAGCTTTTTCATGATCAGGAAAAGTTTGTAGGTTGAACTTCGCTGCCGTCTTCTAACGGCAGGTCACTCATGTAATCGATATGGGCCTTCCTGAGCCTGATAAGCAGCACCGCCACCACAACGAAGAAAGCTAAAAATATGCCCAATGATGAAATTAGATAGGCCTGATGCCCTGAGATATTTTCTGTGAATTGTTTAAACATGATATAATTATTTAGAAGGGGTTTTATTGGCCTTAATATCTGTACCTAACCTTTGCAGGTAGGCAATAATGGCTACTATCTCTTTATCTTTTTTAACCTTAATATGGTCGATATATAAGTTGTCCGAGATCGCCTTAGCTTGTTTATCCAGTTCCGCATTAGCTATTTTATCATAACCTTTTGGATATGGCACCCCTAACGTTTGCATAGCCCTGATCTTGGCAGCGGTAGTAGTTGTATCTAACTTTTGTGTTAGCAACCAGCCATATTCGGGCATGATACTACCGGGCGACATCAGCCTCGGGTCCATCAGGTGATTATAGTGCCAGGCATTCCCATACTTGCCACCTTCCCGTGCCAGATCCGGTCCGGTGCGTTTAGATCCCCAAAGGAATGGGTGGTCATAAACAAACTCGCCAGCTTTACTGTATTCGCCATAACGTTCGGTTTCCGACCTGAAAGGACGCACCGTTTGTGAATGGCAGTTAGAACAGCCTTCTTTAATATAAATATCACGGCCCTGCAGCTCAAGCGGCGTGTAAGGCTTAACGCTGGCTATGGTAGGGATATTTGATGAAATGGTAAGCGTTGGCATCAGTTCGATAACTGAGCCTATCAGTATAACAATAAGTGATAATACCATGAACTGGATAGGCCTGCGTTCCAGGCGGCGGTGCCAGGCGCTTTCTTTGGCAAGGGTATGTACCGGCTCTAAAGGCATAGCTTGTGCCGCTTCGTTAGCAACCAGGCTGCCCTGTTTTGCTGTTTTAACCAGGTTAAAGGCCATTGCTATTACACCCAATAGATAAATACCGCCACCTACCGACCGCATTACATGCATAGGCAGGATGCGTAGTGTCGTCTCTAAAAAGTTAGGGTATTTTAACATTCCTTCGGCGGTAAACTCTTTCAGCATCAGGCTTTGGGTAAAGCCTGCCCAGTACATAGGCACTGCATAGAATATAATGCCCAGCGTGCCGATCCAGAAGTGGAAAGCAGCCAGCTTCTTAGAGTATAGTTCCGTTTTGTAAATGCGTGGTATAAGCCAGTACAAAATGGCGAAGGTTAAAAATCCATTCCAGGCTAATGCGCCCACATGCACGTGTGCCACTATCCAGTCGCTAAAATGTGCTATGCTGTTAATTTGCTTTAGTGACAGCATTGGCCCTTCAAATGTGGCCATACCATAACCGGTTAGCCCCACTACCATAAATTTCAGGATAACATCATCACGTACCTTGTCCCAGGCGCCCCGTAAGGTTAGCAACCCATTGATCATACCGCCCCAACTTGGTGCGATGAGCATTATAGAAAAGGCCACGCCTAATGATTGTGCCCAACCCGGTAAGGTGGTGTACAACAAATGGTGCGGGCCGGCCCAGATATAAATAAATATGAGCGCCCAAAAATGCAGGATACTTAATTTATATGAATAAATTGGCCTGTTAGCCATTTTTGGCAGGAAGTAGTACATCATACCCAAGTATGGCGTGGTTAGAAAAAATGCTACTGCATTATGCCCATACCACCACTGTACTAATGCATCCTGTACGCCGGCATAAACCATGTAGCTTTTAAAAGCAGAAACCGGTAATTCAAACGAATTGACAATATGTAATACCGCGATGGTAACAAAGGTTGCTATATAGAACCAGATAGCTACATATAAATGACGCTCGCGGCGTTTAAAGATAGTGCCAAACATATTCCAGCCAAACACTACCCAAATAATGGTAATGGCAATATCAATAGGCCATTCCAGTTCGGCGTATTCGTGCGAGGTGGTATAGCCCAGAGGCAAAGTGATAACCGCCGACAAAATGATAAGTTGCCAGCCCCAGAAATGGATATTGCTTAGTATGTCGCTGAACATGCGGGCCTTAAGCAGCCTTTGCAGGGAATAATAAACGCCCATAAAAATGGCATTACCCACAAATGCGAAGATCACCGCGTTTGTATGCAGCGGCCTGATCCGTCCGAATGTTGTAAATTGGTTGTGCATATTTGCACCGGGATGGTATAACTGTATCGCGGCGATTAGGCCTACCGTCATACCAATAATGCCCCATATAACGGTAGCTATACCGAAATTGCGGACAATTTTGTTGTCATAGTAAAATTTTTCAGGCTGCATAAAATGTGTTACTGTTAATGGTGTAAAACTATTGCGGGGGTGCGGTTTACAGAATGATGACCATCTGCTGAAAACGTGATGCTAGTCATTTTTGGGTGATTCTTTCGTTTCGTCATCCAATAAGATGCGCATACCTGGTGTAAAAAGATCATCATTTTGCCCGCTTTTTTGCGCCCAGAAAAACGCAATAAGAAAGGCTAGTGCCAGGAAAACACTGCACCCGATAAGGAAATAGATAATGCTCATAATAATTTTCTTCTTTTGGCTGCAAAATGGGTGGCCAGTGTAGTGAATGATATAATTGTGGCCGTACTCAACGGCATTAATACCGCAGCTATCAATGGTGACAGCGTGCCGGTAACCGCGTAGCTAAGCCCTATAAGGTTGTAGGTTAATGAGATGAGGAACGAAATATGGATGATCTTGACAGTATCTTTGGAAAAGCGTAAAAAAGCCGGTAACTTATTAAAGGCGCGGCCATCCATGATAGCGTCACTGCCCGGCGAAAAATTATTGACGTTATCTGTAACGGCTACACCAAGGTCGCTTTGCTTTAGCGCGCCAGAATCGTTGAGGCCATCGCCCAGCATCATAACCTTAAGGCCCTTTTGCTGCAATTGGCTAATATGATCCAGCTTTTGCTGCGGGCTTTGATTAAAGAACAGGTGTGCATTGTCTGGAAAAAAACGCAGCAGTTCGGCCCGTTCATGATCCTGATCGCCAGATAACAGATAAAGCTCATAGGCTGGCGAAAGCCCCGTAACCGTTTCCAGGCCCGCCCGGTACTCATGTTGAAAACCAAAGTACCCCAGGTAAGCGTCATCTATCATCAGGTGCACGCGGGTTAGGTTATTGCCTTCCTTTACCTCACCAAATATCATTTCATCGTTACCAACTCTTACCTGGTGGCCATTCACATTCGCTGTTATACCTTTACCCGGTATCTCCCGGTAGCCTGTAACCGGTAACTTTATCAGGTCACCGAGGTATTTACATATCATACGGCTTAGCGGGTGAATGGAGTTTGTACAGGCACTAAAGATCAGTTGCCGCTGTTCCGCATTTAGTTCTGCATCCAGCCCAATACTTTTACTGCCGCCGGTAGTGATGGTGCCGGTCTTATCCATTACAAGGGTATTTATCCGTGCCAACTGCTCTACTACCGCTGTATTCTTCAGGTAAAAAAAATTCCGGTCAAATATGCTCAGCGCGGCGCTCATGGTAAACGGGGTGCTAAGTGCCAGTGCACAGGGGCAGGCAACAATCAGCACGGCGGTAAAAGCATCTATCCCCCGCCGGTAATTAAACGGCAGCCATACCAATAAAGCTCCCACGGCAATGGCTACCAGCACAATGGTAAAGTATTTACTAACCGTTTCGTTAAAGGTCTTCATCCGCGTATCCTGCTTGCGGGTAAATGCCTCGTTGTTCCAAAGCTGGGTTAAATAACTTTGGGATACAGGCTTAACAACCTCCAATTCAATAGCCTCGCCGGTTTGCCGGCCGCCGGCATAAATTATCTCTCCCAGCGTACGATTAACCGGAACAGCCTCACCGGTAACGAAACTAAAATCTATCAGCGCTTCTCCCTGTAACAGCATGGCGTCTGCCGGGATGATCTCATTATGACGGATCACCATGCGATGGCCGGTTTTTAACTCTGCCAACGGCACGGGCTTTTCCTTTCCTTCGGCAATTACCTGTACCGCTACGGGGAAAAAGGAACGGTAATCCCGCTCAAAGGAGATATGATGATAGGTCTTTTGCTGTACAAACTTACCCACCAGCAAGAAAAACACCAGCCCGCAAAGCGTATCGGCAAAGCCGGCGCCGCTATGGGTAAGGATCTCCACAACAGTACGGATGAACAGCACAGCTATTCCCAGCGCTAGCGGGAAATCGATATTTAATATTTTGTTGCGGATATTATGCCAGGCCGATACGAAATAACCCCATCCACTATAAAACACCACCGGTATACCGAACAGGATATTGAGGTAACCAAAAAAGGTCTTAAAATTTTGTTCAAAGGCCGACAGGCCGAAGTATTCGGGGAAACTAAGCAGCATTACATTACCAAAGCAAAATCCTGCCACCGCAATCTTTTGAACGAGGTTGCTCTTTACCTCCTTATTTTGCTTTTTAATAATATCCTGCAGGCTGATCAGCGGCTCGTAACCAATATCGTTTAGCAATTCAACCAGTTGCTGCAGATTAATGCCCTTGGGGTCGAAGCGAACGATCAGTTGTTTTTTGAGAAAATCCACCCTTGAATAAGCAATAGCCGGGTTAAAGCGGTTTAATTGTTCCAGCAACCACAGGCATGAACTACAATGGATATGTGGGATATACAGCGTGATGATAGACAATCTCTCATCAGTATAGTCCAGTAATTCTGCCAGTATCGTCGGGTCGCTCAGGTAATCATATTTTTTATCATTACGCAGCCGTGTGGTTCCGGGATGGTCGTTATAAGTATAATAACTGCAAAACCCGGCACCGGAAAGAATGGTATAAACACTCTGGCAGCCCTGGCAGCAAAATTGTTTTTGGTCTGTTTCATAAGCGGTCGTCAGGCATTCCTCGCCGCAATGGTAGCAATGGGGTTTAACAAGCGTAAGTGTTTCCGGCATTTTTATAAATTTATTCTTCCAAAAATGAAGGTTTAGCCGCGGCACGGGAATGACCATTCTACCGTAAAAAAGTGATCTGCATCATATTCCCGGCTATCCACTCACCCTCAAATAGCCTGTTCTTCACATTAGGGACAATAAATCAATAGGTGCTTGTTTGCTTTATACATAAAGTCCGAAGAAACCGGCGCAAAGAATACGATAAAAAAATAGTCATAGAAGGGCGTTTATGACCTCCGTCATTTATTTAGACATTCTTACCCGATAGCTTTGCAGCTACATGTTAAGATAACACCGGCCCACCCGGCGGAAAGGACAGGAAAATGATCAAAGGACAAGATAATACCAGTGAAATAACAGTAGGTCATATTATCGCAAGGGACTATCGAAAGTCGCAGGCGCTGGTTTTCCGTGGGGTTGACTTTAGTTGCGGAGGCAACCGCACACTCGATGATGTATTTAACGGTAAGGAAGAAGAGCTGCACTATGTTTTGCAGGAATGGGGTAAATTAGACGCCCACCCCCCCGAAAAGGAAGTGAATTTTGTAGGCCGGGATATGGCTTTTTTAACGGATTATATCATTAAACTTCACCACCACTTTGTAAACAGCCAAACCACATTTATTACTGAACTGGCTTATAAAGTAGCTGAATCTAACCACGAGCGTAACCCCGAGATAAAGGCCATCGCCGAACTATTTGAATCTACAGGTATGCGGCTGGAAATTAAAGGCCGACAAGAAGAAAAAGAGCTGTTTCCTTATTTGCTCCGGATGCATGAGGCAATGTCAAAAGGCATCCATATAAAAGCTGCATCATTCGGCCCGGTTGGGGCCATCAAAACCGAAGGGGAGCAGATTGTTGCCGCATTAGGGCAAATGAGGCAACTAACCAATAACTACACGGCACCAGCCTATACCACCAGCACCTGCCCTATACTATATAAGTTACTGGCAGAATATGAAGCCGATACTTTGCTGCACCTGCACCTGGAAAACAATATCCTTTTTCCGCGTGCCTTGCAGACCGAGGACTACCTACGAGCCAATCAGCAGATCAACTAAAAAAATTCAATCATCATTACTAATATATTATCATGAGCCATACGTTTCATATCCCGGTATTGGGATTAGGATATTCCATTGATACGCCATTAAAGGTTGCCCGATATGGCATCTCGTCTACCATGTCCATTGTAGACGATGACCTCATAGAAAGGATGCGGCAATACCATGCGCTGCTAAACGGGGAACCATACACACCCATATTAAAGCACGATGATGATGCACGTGTCCGCCGGATCACCTCATACCTCGACCTTGTAGACCGATTGATTCAGCGCCAATTTGCCGAGTTAAAAGCTTTACCTTTTGAACCCGGTAACGATCTTTGCCGTTATTTTGAATTGTTACCGGAGGCCAGCCGGTTACGGCTGGGTTACGAATTGATGCTGGAATACCCCGAAGGCGTACAAAAGCAGATATTTCAGGCGAGGCTAAAAAGCGAAATGACACCGGGTTCAATCGATGTAAATATCATGTCGAAAGTTGATAAGATGAATTACACCGCCGCAGGCGACCCTAGCGGAGACCTGAATACCGATGCTTTGGCTGCCCTTCGGGGATTCGCGCTGAGTACTTTGCGCTCTTCTGTGATCATGTCTGCCGGGCTTAACCCGAGGTTATACAGTTACCTGGAATCTTTCCCTGATTTTTATCCTGACGCGCAGGGCAACTTACGCAAAAAGGTGATCCTTAAAGTAAGTGATTTCCGGTCCGCTTTTATCCAGGCTAAATTTTTGGCTAAAAAAGGGATCTGGGTTTCTGAATTCCGTATAGAATCTGGCTTAAATTGCGGTGGGCATGCCTTTGCAACCGAAGGCTTTTTGTTAGGCCCCATCCTGGAAGAATTTAAGCAAAAAAGAGAGGAAATGGCCACAGAATTATTCCAGGCATACACCCAGGCGTTAGCTGCTAAAGATATTACTTGTATTTGTGCTCCTCAACAGCGCCTGTCTGTTCAGGGTGGTATTGGCACCGCATCAGAAAACGTTTTTCTGCTGAACCATTACAACGTGGATGCCACCGGCTGGGGAAGCCCTTTCTTGCTGGTACCCGAGGTGACCAATGTGGATAAGGAGACACTAAATGAGCTGGAACATGCAGATCAGGAAGACTTTTATGTGAGCAGTGCCTCACCGCTGGGCATCTTGTTCAATAACTTTAAGAAGAGTACGGCCGAAACACTGCGGCTAAAGCGATTGGAAAAAAACCGCCCAGGCAGCCCCTGCACCAAAAAATATCTTTGTACCAATACCGAATTTACCGAAAAGCCTATCTGTACGGCATCAAGGGAGTACCAGCACCTGAAATTAAAACAACTGGCCACAGCCGGGTTGCCCGAGGCTGAATACCAACAGGCTTACCAAACTGTGGTAGAAAAAATTTGCCTGTGCGAAGGTCTATGCGCTTCCACCTACATTAAGTATGATATGCTAAAGCCCCGTGAAAATAAAGCTGTGGCAATTTGCCCCGGGCCTAACCTGGCCTATTTTTCACGAACCTATTCTTTAGAGGAAATGGTACAACACATATACGGCGCTACAGACCTGCTGGAAAAGATAAGGCGACCGCATATGTTTATTAAAGAGCTGAATCTTTATATCGAATATCTGCAGAAGGACCTGCAATCGCAGCTACAGGAAATGAGCGATAAGAAGCGCAAGCAGTTATTTAAATTTAAAGCACAGCTACAGGAAGGCATAGACTATTACCGGGGGCTGTTTAACGAATCTGCCAACCAGACATCCAAACTGGTTAAGGATTGGATAAATGATCTGTCCCAGTGTGCCAGCCAATTACAAGGCATCGAAATATAAACAAACCAAACCCTTATAACAAAACAGGCGGCCTTCTATTGAGGGCCGCCTGTTTTCAGTTTAGGTTACAAATATTTTAAGGCCTTTTAGGCAGCACTATCACAGGTACGGCAAGATGGTAGGTAACTGCTTGGTTATGGCCTCTTGTAAAAAACTTGCTCATAATTTCCCTTGGCTGCTGCATCACTGCCAGTAGTTCCGTGCGTTTATTGGCTTTCAACCAGTCCCAGCTCTTTGCGCGTTCAAGGTCCGGAATGCTGCGGAAATACACACCTCCGGAATTTACTTTTCTATATAACTCACGGTTGAGTTCATCTTCTTGCTGCTTAACGGACATATCTGAGGGGTTTACATTAAGGTGGGCTACCATTAGTTCTGCGGCAAAGCTTTCCATTAAATTGCCCAGTTCAGCAATAGAATTGATATCCTCTTCATGCAAATGCGACACATAGGCTATCTTTTCGGGGTTGCGTAGCGGTGCCGATTCCGGCACAACCAGCACAGGCACCCGCGCCCAGTCAATGATGCGGTTACAAGCATCGCTAAGCATATAATTGGCCACATCTCGCTCGTTCCCCGGCGCAGTAACTACCAGGCAAACATCCTCATTGTTCATGATCATCGTCATAACATCAACAAGCTCCGTGCTGGTATCACAAATTAAAACTTCCGGCTGGAAATAGCCTTTAAAAATACGGGAGGCCGCTAATTCATGCATCTGGTTTGCAAATTCAGCTAATTCAGAACCGTCGTCCGGCTGGCTTTCCGGCATTCCGGCAAGTACCAATTGCCGCGCAACGGGCACCTCGCAAACCTGGAATAGCAAAACATTGGCTTTCATTCTACGGGCAATATGAAGGGCAAACTGCGCCGCATGTGCCGCGCTTTTAGATAGATCGGTAAGTACCGCTATAGTTTTCATAATCTGATTTAAGCCTTTAGGTCGCTAACGGGTGCCATAATCGACTCCGTATAATGAAATAGTTCTTTTTTTGTGGTACGGATATTATTGAAAATTGATGATAGTTCATTCTGAAGCATATTATAACGGTCCAGGAACTCCAGGTCCATTTGTTGGTTAATATCCCCGATAAATGGTTCTAAAAAAGCATGGAATGCAGGAATTTTAACTTTGAGCTCGTTAAGCCTGTTCATTTGGTGGATGACTTTAGCAGTAAACTCATCAGCACGTGATACAGCTGCTACCGCAGGCTTGTATCTAACGATGATACTTTTAAAAAAATGAGTTTCGGTTTCCAGGAATGATATGTCCTGTAGCCAGTGTGTGGCCTGCATATACATTTCCTGTAATTCGGTTTCCAATTCAATGTCTGCAATGGTTGTCATATGCTTATTTTAAAGATACTCAATCAATTACCGGGAAAACCAATAATGGCAATGCCGATAGTTTATTTATGCTTTTAGTGTGGCTGTGGCCAAAATATTCTGCCAGTATATTTCTGGAACGGTGCGCCATAGCCACCATGTCTACCTGCCCGTGCTCACACAGCCAAACCAGGCCGGCTTCCGTTTTCATATCATGGATTAGGCGGTAGTAAATGTTCGGGTAATCGGCACTATTGGATAATCTGGTAACGTATTCAGACAGTGTTTTACTCAGCTTGTCCTTATCTTGTTCTTCTTGCTGGTTAGTTACGTGGGCAAGCAGTATTTCGGCATTAAGTAATTTAGCGAAAGATATTAGCCTATAAATCAGCTCCAAGTCTTTCTCAGGGTGCTGAAAATCTGTCGCAAATGCTATCTTTTTTACTGGTTTATAAGGTGTTCCCGGTTTAACGATCAGTAACGGGCTGGTGGTCGCGTCAATGAGCTGTTCGGCGTGGTTGCCGAATATAAAATTGCTCAGCAATCCCCCCTTGTGGCTGCCAATCACTGCAAGGTCCGCATGGTTTTCAGCGGCGGCTTTAATCATTACATCGGTAAACCTTCCTATATCATTAATACATTGTACCGGCGGGTGAAAGGCTCCGGGTTCCAAGCCCGCTTCAAGCTCTGCTTTAAAATTTTGCAGTTCTTTGGCGTAATCTTGTAATAAACCGTCAATCTCTTCATCGGGCCAGCAAACAAAACCTGTCTGTGGTGCCTCGGCCGCAATTATCATGGCGTATACGATAATTACCTTAGCCCTGATGTGGCAGGCCAGTTCAAAACCATAGCGGGCCGCATCTTTTGCGCTTTCGGAAAAGTCGGTGGCCAAAAGTATTGTTTTCATTGCTGTACTCTTTTAATGCATGTAAAATTCCACAATCGGCAGCTCCTAAAAAGTGACTGCTGTCATTTATGAAAATGATCCTCCAACGCAATAAAGCAAGCAATAAAAACACTACTTAACTGCCACAGATGACGGAGAGCATTTTTTTGCCGAACTTCAAAGCGGACCTTCGTGCTTTTAACCATCCATTATGATTGTATACAAAGAATTTACTTTTGACGCCGCGCATTTACTACCGAAGGTACCCGAAGGACACAAGTGCCGAAACCTGCACGGGCACACTTATCACCTTACCGTTTTTATCAGCGGCAGGGTGCTGGATGAAGGTTGGGTAATAGATTTTGGCGATATAAAGGCCGTATGCCAGCCGGTGATCAATTGCCTGGACCATGCTTATTTAAATGATATTGCCGGCCTTGAAAACCCAACCGCCGAGAATGTAATACGTTGGCTTTGGCAGCAGATAAGCGATAAATTGCCCGGTTTACAAAAACTTGAATTGAAAGAGACACCTACTTCGGGCGTAATCTATGAAGGAGCGTAAGGTCATGAAAACATGTCCGCGGTTTACAGATTACTTTTTAAAATAACAGCAATGGTTTAATCTGAAAGTAATTGGCCGGATTTAACCCGGATATCGGATTGGTGAAAAAATAAGCGACCCTCGTATATCCAGTCCAGTGTGACCCGGTAACTACCATCCTGATGGATAGGCAACGGCACCTCAAAGTTTAACGCGCCTTTACTATCAAAAAACAACGAACATTCTTCCGAATCTGCTGTTCCCAGCCTGCGCAGAATTACCCTGCCGTCAAAGGGGTGCCCAAATTGATAAGCGATCGAGATCATATCTTGTCTGGTTAATTAAACAAATGTAAATCGCTTAACAATAGGGAAAAATGACCATGAGCACATTAAAGAATGACTGAGTAATAGCAAGTGTCTCAATGGCCGGAGATGCCATAAATATATGCGGCAGATCATACTGTGTTTATGACAACCATCATTCCTCATCAGGAAGTTTTAAGCCAAATTTGCATATCACCAACAAATAAGGTTATGAAAAAGATCATAGTTCCTACTGACTTTTCGGCACCGGCAAACAATGCCGCCAGATATGCCCTGCACCTGGCCACAATTTTAAAAGAAGACATAGTGCTTTGTAACGCGATGATCATCCCGGCAGAAGCTGCTCATGCAGGTAATACGCCCTGGCCGCTAGAGGGGTATGAATCTATTAAGTTTAGTACCACCCAACAGCTACAGGCATTGGCGCGGCACCTGGATAACCGCCTGGATGAACATGCGGGGTTCTTCCCCGAGGATTTCCATCCAGAAGTGAGTTACACAAGTGAAGTAGGGCCGTTTACTGATGTAATACGCAATGTAATAGACGAACATAATGGCTCTATGGTGGTTATGGGGATGTCCGGAGCAGGCGGCCTGGAACGTTTTTTTATGGGAAGCAGTTCACGCGACCTGCTGGATAAAGCAAGTTTCCCGGTAATGCTGATCCCGAAAGAATTCGTATTCGGGCCTGTTAAAAAGATAGCCTTTGCTACAACCCTGGATGAAGGGGATATTAATGTAGTGCATGCACTGGCTTGCTTTGCCAAGGCACTGGATGCCGAGATACAAATACATCATATAACTAAACATCAATTTGAACGCGAGGAAGAGAAGTACAAGGCAGATGCGTTTATGTCTGAGCTGTGCAAAAAGGTTACCTATCCAAAGCTCTCTTACCATCATATAAAAAGCATGGGTGTTGACGCCGGACTGGACTGGCTGCATGAGCACAAACCCGTGGATATGTTAGTAATGGTTCACCGCCGGCATAATTTCCTGGACAAAATACTCTCAGGCAGCCACACACAGCAACTGGCCCGGCGTGTAACATTGCCGTTGCTGGTATTTCCGCCCGAATACGGTGCAAATATTTAAGCACTGTATATAACAAAGCCCCATACAATTATCATTGTATGGGGCTTTTAAAATATTATCTGGAACTGGTTGATTAAAGCAGCCGGCTTTAGCTTTGTTCAAACCTGCCGCTTATTTCGCCCAACTTAATACGGTAAACCACCAATTCTACAGAGGTTCCAACATCGCTGTCGTTTTCGGTAATGCCGTGAGATGGGTGACCGTCAGGACTGGTTACCAGCGGCATTATACGATGTATAATACCTTGCATAGCCTGCTGTTTTTCTTCCAGATCTGTTATCTCTTCAAAAACCCCGCTAGCAATAACCGTTTGCCAGCGAAATACACTCTGTATCTGCTCAACCTCAAAACATACCGCCGGGTTTTCCCGCATCATCCTTATCTTCTTACCTTCTGCCGAGTGGCTGTAGATATATCCATCCTTGTAAATATAATTAATAGGAACCAGGTAAAGTTCACCTTTGGCCTGGCAGGCAATCCTGCCTATTACCTGGTCCTTTAATAATCGCTCTATTTGGGTTTCATTGAGTTTGCCTAACATAACCTTGTTATTTATTTTTTGGACACATCGCGGATCCTTAACATCGCTGTAACAAATTTAAACACAGGCAGTGGTTGTACAGATGACCGCCATATGCTAATAAGGTGATACACATCATATTTTATTCTGCATTTTATATACCTTCATGCTTTATTGTCGCAGGTATGATCAGCACAGGCAACTCCTGCTTCTTTAACAATTCGCCACTTTGTGTCGTTTTAAACAAGCGGTTCCAAAAACTATGCTGGTCATGAGAAAGCGCTAACAGATCTGTATTATTTTTCATGCATTGATCCTGTAGCCGGTTAACTATATTTTTGCCAAAAACATTTTCAAAAGAGATATTAGGGTAGTCGAATTTAGCTACGTGCTTTAAAAAGCTATTTTTCTTGTTTAAGGCGTCGCTATCATCTTTCCCAAATTCTATCACGTGCAGTATTTCTAAATGGAAATTTAATTTACGGCCAATACGGGTAAGGTAATGTACCGCTTCAACATCCGCCTCGTTAAAATCGGTAGCAAAGGTTACTTTTTCAATTTTATTTAATCCCTGGCCGGGAGGTACCACCAATACCGGCCTGTTAGAATTACTGATAACAGAGTATGTATCACTCCCTAACAATAAATGGTCAAGGCGGCTGCCTGCAGATGCGCCCATGATGATCATTTCAATATCCCCCTTTTTTAATCTTTCCGCTACATGATCTGAAACATTGCCGTCTTCCTGGAACCAATCGATGCTTGCGTGGTGTTGCTTAGGGTCAAGGAGGGCTATCTGTTCCATGATGTTTTCCTTATTTCTTTCTAAATGCGCTTTACTTTGCTCGGCGTATAAAATAGTTTCTACACCCCATGAAGCATTGGGATAATCGGCCAATACCGGCTGTATCATCCAGGTATGTAACAACAATATATTAGCATTAAGCTTTGCAGAAACAGGGATTGCTGCCAGGGCAGCATGGTCTGCATTCTCACTCAGATCAGTCAGGACAAGGATCTTTTTCATGATTTAAGAATTTATGGTTTGAACCCCAAAATTCGTTGTAGCTATTGATTTGTACTATGACCAAGGTCATTGTTTTTAGTGATCATAAACGGAGACGATTATTATTACTCATGTGATTATTAATATTTTAATCATAGATCAAACCATGCAGACGGGTTTCCAGTGGAAATAACGGAAATGTAACTTGTTCAAATGCTGATATATATCACAGGGCTCAGTGACAGGGATCACCAAAACTCCGCACACAGGTACCGAGATTTGCGCTATACTCTTACGCCATTATCAGAATAAGCGATGAAAACACAGCGAGCCGATAAGCCTCAAAACTTTAAAATAACGGTTTACCATATACTGCACAGCGTACTTCAGGACTGGTTGATATTATTTGCGGATGGGCTGTTGCTGTTTAGCGTGGGTTTATGGGTTATATATTCTCCTTTTGGTTTGTATCTTAACTTAAGCTTTGTATTTGCTGCAGGTATCGCTGCCACGGGGATTGCAGATATTATTTTTGCATGGAAAAACCGCCATCATAAAAGATGGATATGGTGGCTGCTCGTTGGTATAGCCGATATCATAATTGGTAGCTATCTTTTTACCAATACGCTCATAACAATTATTCTATTACCCATAATTATTAGCTTATGGACTATTTACAAAGCATTAATGTCGCTTGGTGATGCACTGCATATCAGGGCATATAGCCGCGGCAACTGGCGGCGGCTACTTTTCATAGCTGTAGTGGCACTGGTAATGGCAACATTGTTACTGGCCTGCACGCTAATCGGGATTGAAAACATATTCCTTTTCAGCGGCGTGGCGTTTGTTTCAGCCGGGCTTTTCCGAATTTTTTGGGCATTAAAACTGCGACAGCTTATGCCGCGGATAAGGAACCAGGAAGAAGACTTTAAAACGGATACCATATGTTGATAGTGGTTGCCAACCTTTATAAATCCAATATCTTAAAATAATGTCTGTAAAAAAAAGTGTTTATCGCCGTCATAAGTTTACGGTAATTGCCCTGTTAATTCCACAAAATATTAATGATATCCTAACGCATAATAACCATGGCATTAACCGAGAATATTAAAGACTTCTTCAATGAAACCGGCAACATCGCCGCGTTTACAGGCCGCTTTTTTTCAACCGGTCTTAAACCACGGTTCGAATTTAGTGAACTACTGAATCAATCTTTTATTATTGGCTATAAATCATTACCGCTTATTGCCCTTACAGGCTTTATTATGGGCCTGGTCCTCACCATGCAGCTTCGGCCCTCGCTTGTAGAATACGGCGTGCAATCGCAGCTACCGGTTATGGTTGGCATCGCTATCGTAAGGGAGATCGGCCCGGTAATAACCGCCCTAATATTTGCAGGCAAAATAGCCAGCAGCATAGGGGCCGAACTTGGATCAATGAAAGCAACCGAACAGATCGACGCCATGGAAGTAAGCGGTACCAATCCATTTAAATATCTTGTTGCTACAAGGATTTTGGCCACTACACTAATGCTTCCTGTACTAACCGTTATGGGCGATGCGGTTTCACTTTTTGGGGCCTATGTAGGTATAAATATCCGCTCGGTAACCAGCTTTCAGTTATTTTTTACACAGATATTTCACAGCCTAAGTTTTGGTGACGTAGTACCGGCATTGATCAAAACATTTTTCTTTGGATTTGCAGTAGGTACAATAGGCTGTTATAAAGGCTACTCGTCCCGCAAAGGCACCCGCGGTGTAGGTAATTCGGCTAATTCCGCTGTCGTATTGTCGTCGGTACTTGTTTTTATACTTGACCTGCTTGCGGTGCAGCTTACAGATATTATGGGCCTCAATTAAATATTATGAAAGAAGCTGCTGAAACCCCGCCCGTATTAATTGAAAACGTTTGTAAAAGTTTTGGTGAACACACCGTGCTTAAGGATTTTACACTTAAGGTGCAAAAGGAAGAAAATATTGTTGTGCTGGGCAAATCGGGGTCAGGAAAATCTGTGCTGATCAAATGTATCATCGGCCTGCTTACACCGGATAGCGGAAAAATACAGGTGTTTGGGCAAAACGTAGCCGAACTTGATCACGATGAGCTGGACAAGATACGCGCAAGGATCGGGTTCCTTTTTCAGGGTAATGCTTTATACGACTCAATGACCGTTCGTGAGAACCTTGAGTTCCCACTCCGCCGGCATTGGATTGACCATACCCAGCAGCAGGTAGATGAGCTGGTGATGGAAGCTCTTGAAAATGTTGGGCTGGCCCACACTGTAGACCTGATGCCGGAAGAATTATCCGGGGGCATGCTGAAGCGGGTGGCCCTGGCCAGAACCATGATCTTGAAGCCCGAAGTGATCTTATACGATGAACCGACGACAGGCCTGGATCCAGTAACCGCAAGGGAGATAGACAACCTGATCCTCAAGCTTCAGAAAAAATATCATACATCATCTATCATTATCACACATGATATGAATTGCGTTAAAAATACAGCCGATAGTGTCGCCCTATTGTTAGACGGCCAGTGCTATGCGCAAGCTAGCTATAATGATTTTGAACAGTCGGCAGATCCAAACATTCATCAATTTTTCGAATAAAATATGGCAAACCAGGGAAAAAATAATTTGAAGCTAGGCATATTTGTTACAGCCGGCCTTTTTGTACTGATCATCTCCTTTTACCTGATCGGAAAAAACCACAACCTATTTGGCAGTGATTTCCGTATCAGGGCTCGTTTTTCTAATTTAAACGGGCTTACCGAAGGCAGCAACGTGTTGTTTTCCGGCATCCAGGCAGGAACGGTTAAGTCGGTAAATATGATCAACGATACAACTATTGAGGTCACTTTATTGATCGACAATAAGATCAGGTCCTACATTCACCGTAATGCAGTTGCAGCGATAGGTACTGAAGGACTTATTGGCAATAAGATCGTCAATATTCTCCCATCGAAAGAACCTGCCGCACCCATTGCACAAGGCGACTTGCTATCCGCGCAAAAAATGATCAGTACAGATGAAATGCTGCAAACCTTATCAAAAACCAATAATAACGTAGCCCAGATCTCGGAGGGTCTGAAAGCTACGGTTTTGAAGATAAACAACAGCGCGATTATCAATTTACTGAATGATAAACAAATAGGCAGCAACCTGCGCACATCACTGGGTAATATCCGCCGGGCCAGCAACAATGCAGCACAGCTTACAGCAGGGTTAAATAACCTTGTAAGCGGTGTTAAAAAAGGGAGGGGAACAGCCGGCGTGCTGCTTACAGATACCGCCGCCGCCGGTAACCTGAAGGCAGCGGTACTCAACATTAAAAATGCAAGCGATAATGCCAACCGCTTAACCGTGCAGTTAAATGACCTGGTACTATCAGCAAACCAACGCCTGAACAATAATAATGGCTCTTTAAATGTATTATTAAGAGATACCACATTCGCGCAAAATTTAAAATTGACCATGGATAATTTGCAGAAAGGGACCGACGGCTTCAATCAAAATATGGAAGCCCTTAAACACAACTTTCTTTTCCGCGGGTATTTTAAAAACCTGGAAAAACAAAAGAACAAAAGCAAGCAGACCGAAGAAAACAAAGGGGCACATTAATAACAGGCTTAAATGTATGAGCACGGCGCCTTAAGTGCAGGGAATGCATAATACATCAAACTAACTTAGCTTTGTCACTATGCAATTTCATCATACACGCGTAGCGCTACAGGCAGGCAGCTGGCAACCCCTGCCAAACCACAAGTTGTTAGGGTGATCAGGATAGCATCCTTAATCTCATCCCTTGTTGCCCCCAACTGCTTTGCCATAGCAACATGGTAGTAAATTGCGGTAGCATCGCTGTGGGCTGCCTTAATAGCTATATAAATTAATTGTTTGGTTTTCGCATCAAGGCCGTTAGTGTTTTTTAAAGCGCCGACCAACTGATCAAAAGCGGCAGATACTTCCGGGGCTTCTTTCTGAAACACTTCAAGAGGGTTACCAATTTTATTCATCTGATATTGTTCTTATTCCTGCAAACTACATCCATTCAGCAGCAAAGCGGTTAAATTCATGGCGCAATTCATTAAAAATCCGTTCTTCGTTTAAATAGCGCTCGTGGATAAGCGTATGTTCGGTCGCTAATGTTTCCGGAACCTGGGTACCTGTCTGAAGTAATTCAGCTTCAAATCTCCTGTCATTGGCATTGATGTCATGTTTCAACTGATCAAGATAATTTCCGTGGATCAGAAACTGATTTTGGAAATGATCTACCTTTTCCTGAACCTCACGAGCCGTATTGTCGGCAGCTACTTCTTCCAGCCTCTCCTGCAGTATCGTAAGCTCCTGCTTATAAAATGTAATACCTCTTAAAGCGTCATTATTCAGGTTCTTGATGTGTTTTATGTTTATATTTTTCATAAACAAGATTACGCAAGACAAGTGTATGCCCAAATGACCGCTATCACATTTAAACCGTGATTTCGCTCAGGCCGCGAAATGACCCTTATCATATATAAAACGGGGACAGATCGTCACCTTTGGCAAGAACAAAAGAATGATAAAAGTAGGTTTGGTACTTTCGGGGGGCGGGGCGCGCGCTTTAGCTCATTTAGGCGTATTGCAAGGGCTGGAAGATCTTGGGATTCGCCCAGCAGCTATAGCGGGGGCAAGTGCAGGCGCTGTTATAGGCGCTATGTATGCTTCAGGTAATACACCTGCCGCAATCTTGTCGGCAATCAAAAAAAACGCCTCAACAGGCCTCATAAACAAACTATCGCCCGGTAGCGGGCTTTTTACCGCAGGCGGATTAACGGCGCTTTTTAAAGCCACAAAACTACCGGCACATTTTGAAGATCTGAATATGCCCTTATGGGTGGCCGCAACAGACTTGGTTACCTGCCAGCCGGTAATATTTCAAAAGGTTTGCTATATAAACCGCTCATAGGATCATGTGCCGTTCCGGGCATATTTGCACCGGTACATGTTATGAATAACTACCTTGCCGATGGAGGTATACTGGATAATTTGCCGGTTAAAGACATCCGGCAGGCCTGTGAAACGCTAATTGGCTCTAACGTTAATAAGCTCCGCCTTTCGCTGCCGAAAAACATGAGCAGACTGCAGGCGCTAGACCGTAGTTTTCATTTAGTGATTGCCCGCCAGGTTGCGGTCAATGCAGTTTTTTGCGACCATTACCTTGAACCGCCTTTATACCACTACCCTATGTTTGAACTTAAAGACCCTGATAAAATGTTTAAAGCAGGTTACGATGCTGTAATGCGACAGCAAAAACAACTGGCTACCTGTAATGCGTAATAAACAGGGGTATATTAAGCTCTGAAAGAAGTTTATTGGCCATACTATCTTTAAACCACCTGGAAACAACACCACGCTGATAGGCGCCAAGCACCACCAGGGTATTTAATTTTTCTTTGGCCAGGCAGGAAATAATTTGTGCCTCGGGTTCGCCCGATAAGATAGTATATCCCGCCAGCGGACAATGACAGCGGATAAACTCGCGTATCAATTTACTTTCTGGCAATTGCATTTTATTTTCATCTCCCGAGACATATAGTACCTCTGTTTCCAGGTGAGCCAGAAAAGGCAGCAGATAATGAAACATTTTAACCGCAAAAACTGAAGATGGGCTTCCATCATATAGGAAGATCACCTTTTGGATATCTTGATATTTGGCAGGCACAACCATTACAGGGCACTGCGTTTCGGCCAACAGGTTGCAAATAAAGGTTGTTGGTGGGTCTTCAGTGTTATTATTCATGGTTTCGCCGGCACCAATCACTAAAAGATCGCTGTAGATGCTTTCCTTGATCAGGTCGTCTAACGCAAATATCTTATCATTGTGCACTATACAATCAACCTCAAGCCTTTTACAGTTTTCTAGAAAAACATCAGCAGACTGCGCCCTGGTTGCTTTATCTTTTTCTAATAAATTTCTTAATTTGATTTTGGATACCCCCTGGCTTCCAACCATATCAAAAAGGTGGAAGCTATGATATAAAAAACTTTCCAGGAAAACTCCCGTAAGCAACGCATTTGTATCGGCTGCAACACGAATGGCATATTTCATGGTTGCTTCTGAAAATTTCAGGCCATCGAAAGCTGCGCTTATCTTTTTCATTTTTTTAGTTTTAAATTTCAGTCTACATTGATTCTCACTTTAAAATCACTCTGCTTTATTAAAAGACAGCAACGGAACCTTCCCGTCAAAACAATATTCTTCCGCATTACCAGGGAACAGTATCCTGTCTATTAAAGTCCTGTGCTGATGCGTGAACAAAACCAACACCGATGGTTTTTCCAGTTTAATCACCTTATCAATATTTTCGAGAATGGTACTTTCTATGTCAATACTTCTGTAGCTTACGTTTACATTATTTTTAAACTCATCGGCCAGTTTAATTTTTGGCGCTTCTTCGTCCGTACGGATCAGGTGAAGCATTTCTACTTGCGCGTTTATAGGGCCGGCAAAAGCAACCACTTTGCGAAGTTCCCTTGAATATCCTTTAAAATCGGCAGCGTAAAGCACGTTTTTAATAGGTTTTAAACGCCAGGTTTTTGGAATTGCGATGACCGGTATGCCCGAACGCCTTATGAGTTCGCTGGTGTTTGTGCCGAAAAGTTGTTTGATCACCCCCGCCCCACGTGTACTGATGCAGATATAGGAACATCCATGTGTAGCGGCAAAGGCCATAATGCTTTCAACGGTATCTATACCGTGTTTTAATTGGGTACTGAAATTTACATCAGGAATATTACTTTCCCGCTTAACGGCCTTCATGAATGAAGCCATGTCTTTTTCAAGGTTTTGCTTCGTGTGCTCAATATAGTTCTTATACGTTTGGGCGCTCCATGATGTGGCTTTTAGCACATAATAAACATGAAGGACGATAAGCTCGGCTTTTCTCTGCTTAGCCAGTTGCATTGCAAATCGGATACCCGGCCTTGAATTGACCGAAAGGTCTGTAGTAACTAATATTTTTTCCATGATTTTCTTGAATTTATCGCATACTAAGAGGCCTGGCGGCGGGAAACATTACCGACTGCAGACTTTTATCCAGGTCATATATATCGTTATACCTTACCAATCTTCCGCTTACAACATCGCTGGTAACATATACTACCTTTAGTGGTAATGACTTTGTCAGCCTGAATATCTTTTTCCTGTTTGATATTATAGCATCTCGGAGTTCGTTCACTTTTTGCGGCGCGCCATCGTCAAATAACAATAACACTGCAAGGCTATCGGCATGTTGCACACTGATGCCGCCTTTACTTAAAGCCCGGCTTTCACGTTCAAACACAGTGGTATCCGGCGTACCGTGCATGGATAGCTCATATACATTTGAAAAATTAAATTCAACCGACCCTGAGGCGTTATCACAACCGACAGACTGCCTGGCGTAATAACCGGCCGGTTGCCGAATAATAGAGCGAAGGGTATTTTGGTCAGCCTTTACCAGGGATCCGCCTTTGTCATAAATGCTAAGTTGATTGTGTTGCAGGTAACTAATATCCTTTACCGCTTTTGCAAGTACCTGCGTCAAAAATTCACGGGCAGGGATCTTACGATCGGGAGTGGTGGTCAGAAACTTAATTGCGCTATACAATTGTGGCGTGGGTGTTGAAGGGCTCCCTACAACTACTTTAAATTCGTTAACTGTACCTGCCTTGTAATAAGTAAGATTAAACGACGGGATATTAACCATAAGGTAGCGTTCTTCATCTATGCCGGCCCAGCGTAGCCTTTCCATGTTCATGGCCACATTTTGCAGATCACCTTCCGGTAACTCATAACAATCTTCCATGTACAAGAGCGATGAAGCAAGATATTCCTGCAAACGAACGTATTCGTTACATTTTGGCTGTACTGCTGACAAAAAAGAAAGGACCTTTTGTTGCTTAAGCGCTCCTTGCAAAACATCTTCCGCACGAAATCCGGTTTCAGAGCTGTCAATAATGCCGGGGGTAAATGACGGGTTTAAAACACCAAAATGCAGTTGATTAACAAACGTGATCATATCGTCAGTCAGCATGATCTCAAAACGTGCCTGCTGAGCCAGTGACACCCCGCCCGGCTTTTCAAAAACATCATGCAGCGTGCTTGGCAAATGCTCATTATAGCGGTAGTCATTGTACGATAATCCAAACTGCAGTACACAATCCAGGAGCAACATCGATTTCCACGTCTTATCCTGCGCGGCACTGGTTAACCATTGCGGCGCATAACGCTGCTGTTGGTAAAACCTTTTGGTAGACAGGGGGTAATTCAGCCATAACTTATGGTTATTGAGCAGCGATTGGATTTCTGCTGCCAGGCCTGTGTCAACGCACCTGCTCTTTGCCATGCCGCCCATAGGGGCGATCGTAAATATGGATACCACAAATACAATTGTTAAACATATACCTTTAAGCTGGGCTAACAGACCACTTGATTTCATAACATCCTGTTTTATAATAACAAAGCTGCATATATAAAATAAGGTCTGTAATGATGACGGTCACCTTTAACACTGACAATGAGCACAAGTAATCGGCACTATTAACTGATTGGTTAATTCTTCGCTATTAGTCAGATCCGGCATATAAAGAAGAAGATCAATTGATTCATTCTGGCTCGCAAAAGTCACATTGGAGAGTTAGCAACGGTTAATTGCTCAATGTGTGAAATACACGCTCAGATAAATTTGTTTACCCTAAATATAAGGTAAAAAAGAAAGGCAAGCGACCGTTTTACCGTGCTTGCCTTGATGCTCCTGAGGCTGGGCTCGAACCAGCGACCCTCTGATTAACAGTCAGATGCTCTA